>NZ_JOFJ01000006.1 GCF_000718255.1 Spirillospora albida | reverse complement strand
ACCCCACCCGCCGACACGGCACCCCCCACCGGCACGGCCCCCCACCTCGCGCCCGAACGCACCCTCCGCCGCCTCCACCTCCAGGTCACCCGCCGCCTCGACGGGCTCCTCAACGGCGAACACCTCGGCCTCATCCCCGGCCCCGGCACCGAACTCGCCGAAGCCCGCCTCTACCAGCCCGGCGAGGACGACGTCCGCCACATGGACTGGGCCGTCACCGCCCGCACCACCACCCCCCACGTCCGCGACCTCATCGCCGACCACGAACTCGAAGCCTGGTCCCTCGTCGACCTCACCGCCAGCATGGACTTTGGCACCCACGACCGCACCAAACGCGACCTCGCCGCCGCCGCCCTCGCCGCCGTCGGCTTCCTCACCATCCGCCTCGGCGACCGCGCCGGCGCCTACCTCCTGCGCCCCACCGGCCTGCACCGCCACCCCGCCCGCACCGGACGCACCGCCATGCACACCCTCCTGCGCGCCGTCCTCACCCCCGCCCCCGACGACCGCACCGGCCACCGCCCCGCCACCCGGTCCGCACCCGACCTCGCCGGCGCCATCACCTCCCTCGACCGCGGCCAGACCCGCCGCGGCCTCCGCGTCGTCATCTCCGACTTCCTCGACCCCGCCGAAACCACCCCCGCCCAGAACGGCCCCGACACCCCGCCCCCCTGGGAACGACCCCTCCGCCGCCTCGCCGCCCGCCACCAGGTCCTCGCCATCGAGATCATCGACCCCCGCGAACTCGACCTCCCCGACATCGGCCTCCTCGAAATGACCGACCCCGAGACCGGCACCACCCACGAGATCGTCCTCAACCGCCGCGTCCGCGAACGCTACGCCGCCGCGGCCGCCGCCCAACGCGACCGCACCCGCACCGCCCTCCGCCGCGCCGGCGCCCACCACCTCGTCCTGCGCACCGACCGCGACTGGATCTCCGACATCGCCCGCTTCGCGCTCCGCCAGCGCCGCGCCGCCGGCCGCTCCGTCACCCCCGCCGCGGGAACGGGAGCACGCCGATGACCCTCCTGTCACCCGAACGGCTCTGGCTGCTCGCGCTCCTGCCCGTCCTTGCCGGCGTCTACCTGCTGCTCCAGTTCCGCCGCCGCACCTACACCGTCCGGTTCACCAACCTCGCCCTGCTCTCCCAGGTCGCGCCCCGCCGCCCCGGCTGGCGCCGGCACGTCGCCGCCGCCCTCTTCCTCGTCATGATCGCCCTCATGACCGTCGGATTCGCCCGGCCCGCCGCGTCCGTGAAAGTCCCCCGCGACCGCGCCACGATCCTCGTCGCCATCGACGTGTCCCTCTCGATGATGGCCCGCGACGTCGCCCCCACCCGCTTCGAGGCCGCCAAGAGCGCCGCCAAGAACTTCATCGGCGACCTCCCCGCCCGCTTCAACGTCGGCGTCGTCGCGTTCGCCGGCAGCGCCAACCTCGTCGCCGCACCCTCCACCGACCGCGCCCCCGCCCTCGCCGCCATCGACCAGCTCCTGCTCACCAAACGCACCGCCATCGGCGAGGCCGTCTTCACCTCCCTGCAGGCCGTCCGGTCCTTCGACGCCGACGCGTCCAAGGACCCCCCGCCCGCCCACATCGTCCTGCTGTCCGACGGGGACAACACCACCGGACGTTCCGTCGAGGAGGCCGTCGACGCCGCCCGCGCCGCCCGCGTCCCCGTCTCCACCATCGCGTTCGGCACCCCCTACGGCACCGTAGACATCGAGGGCGAGACCACCAGCGTCTCGGTGAACAAGGAGACCCTCCGGCTCCTCGCCGACAGCACCGAGGGCAAGCCCTACGAGGCCGCCGACGCCGGCGAGCTCCGCGACGTGTACGCCAACATCGGCTCCTCCCTCGGCTTCACCACCGAGCACCGCGACATCACCGCCCGCTTCACCGGCATCGCGCTGCTGTTCGCCCTCGCCGCCGCCGGCGCGTCCCTCGCCTGGTTCTCCCGCATGCCCTGAACCCGGCCCGAGCCCGCGCGGCCGTACCGGCCCCCGGACGCTGATACGGTCGGCCGACGTGGGGGAACACTACTTCGCCGGGACGCCCGGCACCGCGAGCCGCCGCCGGACCGTCGACCTCGTCCTGCCCGACCTGCACCTGCGGCTCCAGACCGACAGCGGCGTGTTCTCACCCGACCGCGTCGACCCCGGCACCCGCATCCTGCTGGAGACCGTCCCGCCCCCGCCCGAGACCGGCGACCTCCTCGACCTCGGCTGCGGATACGGCCCGATCGCCCTCACCCTCGCGCGACGCTCGCCGCAGGCGAGCGTATGGGGCGTGGACGTGAACGAGCGCGCGCTCACCCTTGCGAGAGAGAATGCCACCACCGCCGGCCTTGACAATGTAAGGTTCAGTCCGGCGGACGGGATCGCCCCCGGGCTGAGATTCGCCGCGATCTGGTCCAACCCCCCGATCCGCATCGGCAAGGCCGCCCTCCACGACCTCCTCCTCGCCTGGCTGCCCCGCCTCACCCCCACCGGCGCCGCCCACCTCGTCGTCCAGAAGCACCTCGGCTCCGACTCCCTGCAGCGCTGGCTGGAGACCCAGGGCCTGCCCACCGAGCGGATCGCGTCCCGCTCGGCCTACCGCGTCCTGCGCGTCTCCCCCGGCACCGTCCCGTCCGACCACACCCCGGAAGGCCGTACCCGATGAGCACCCCGGACCAGGGGCGGCGGCAGCTGCGCCCCACCGACGTCAAGCGCCTCAACCGCGACTGGCGGCGCCGCACCGGCGGACGACTCGGCCTGCTCGTCGAATCGGTCACCCAGCCGTTCAACATGGGCTCCATCATCCGCAGCGCCGCCGTGTTCGGCGTCGACCACCTGTGGCTCGCCGGGAACGCCACGCCCCCCACCCACCGCAACGTCAGCAAGACCGCCCTCGGCACCGAGCGGCTCGTCCCCTGGGACCACGCCGGCACCCCCGCCGAGGCCGCCGCCGCCGTCCGCGCGCGGGGCCTGCGGCTCGTCGCCATCGAGCTCACCACCGACGCCGTCCCCCTGCACGAGGCTCCCCTGGACGGCGATGTCTGCCTCGCCGTCGGCGGCGAGGACCACGGCTGCTCCCCCGCCCTGCTCGCCGCCGCCGACGCCGTCGCCTACATCCCGCAGATCGGCCGGGTCGGCTCCCTCAACGTCGCCGTCGCCGCCGCCATCGCGCTCGCCGAGGCCCGCCGCCGCGAATGGGCCCGTCCCGCCCCCTGATCCAACACCGGCTTTTTGCCGGAACGGCAACGAAATTCGCCGGAACCTGGCCGCCGCCCGCACCATCGACCCACCACGATCGACATCGGGAGGAACGATGAGCGAGGACACCGGCGCACGGTTCTGGGACGACCGCTACGCGCAGCACGAGCACCTGTGGAGCGGCGAGCCCAACGCCGCCCTCGTCCGCGAGGTCGGCGACCTGCCGCCCGGCACCGCCCTGGACCTCGGCGCCGGCGAGGGCGCGGACGCGATCTGGCTCGCCCGGCGCGGCTGGCGCGTCACGGCGGCCGACATCTCCCAGGTCGCCCTCGACCGTGCCGCCCGGCACGCGCGGGACGCCGGCGTCGCCGACCGGATCGACCTCCAGCGGCACGACCTCGCCGAGACCTTCCCCGGCGGCTCCTACGACCTCGTCTGCGCGTTCTTCCTGCACTCCCCCGGCGAACTGCTCCCCCGCGGCCGGGTGCTGCGGTCCGCCGCGGCGGCCGTCGCGCCCGGCGGGACCCTCCTCATCGTCGGCCACGCCGGGCCGCCGCCCTGGGAACCGGGCACCGATGTGCACCTGCCCACCCCGCAGGAGGTCCTGGACGCCCTCGAGCTCCCGGACGGGGAATGGGAACTCCTGCTCAGCGAGGAGCACGAGCGCGTCCAGAAGGGCCCCGACGGCGAACCGCACACCCGGATCGACAACGCCCTGAAGCTCCGCCGGACGTGACCGGCGGTCAGCCGGCGGACGCCATCAGCGCGCTGAACTCCTCGTAGGAGATCTTCCCGTCGCGGTCGGCGTCCGCCTGCACCACCACCTCCACGGCCCGCGTCTCGCCGATATCCTGGCCGAGCGCCCTCATCAGGTTCTTCAGCTCCGCCGTCGAGATGTATCCGTCGCCGTCGGTGTCGACGAGATCGAACGTGGCCCGGTAGTCGGCCGCCATCCCTGGCCCCTTTCTCCACCGGCCGCCCGGATGGCGGCCGGTCGCCGACCGTAGCACCCGCCCGCTGCCTTTACGAAGTAAGGTCGAGGCGGAATCCGCGGTCCCCCATAATCGGACGGGTGGCACGCTCGTACGACTTCCTCGACCACCCCGGGCCCATCCCGTTCGCCCACCGCGGCGGCGCGGGCGGCCGCCCCGAGAACTCCATGGCCGCGTTCCAGCGGGCCATCGACCTCGGCTACCGCTACCTGGAGACCGACGCCCACGCCACCGCCGACGGGGTCGTCGTCGCGTTCCACGACCGCACCCTCGACCGCGTCACCGACGCCGGCGGCACCCTCGCCCGCCTCCCCTACGCCGAGGTCGCCAAGGCCAGGATCGCCGGCACCGAGCCCATCCCCCGCCTGGAGGACGTCCTCGGCTCGTTCCCCGACGCGCGCGTCAACATCGACCTCAAGGACGCCCCCGTCATCGGCCCCCTCGCCGACGTCCTGCGCCGCACCAACGCCTGGAAGCGGGTCTGCCTCACCTCGTTCTCCACCCGCCGCCTCGCCCAGATGCGCGCCCGCCTCCCCCTCTACACCGACGAGGACGTCTGCACGTCCCTCGGCCCGCGCGGCGTGATGGCGCTGCGCGCCCGCTCCTACGGCGGCCCGACCGCCAAGCTCGTCCGGCTCGCCGCGACCGGCGTCGCCTGCGCCCAGGTCCCCTACGGCCTCGGCCCGCTGCCCTTCGTCACCGAGTCGTTCATCGCCGAGGCGCACCGCCTCGGCCTGCAGGTGCACGCTTGGACGGTCAACGACCCCGCCGCGATGGGACGGCTCCTCGACATCGGCATCGACGGGATCATGACCGACGACCTCGTCGGCCTCCGCCACGTCATGGCGTCCCGGGGCCTGTGGCCCCGGCCGCTGCCCCAGACCGGCTGACCCGCCCCCGGGATTTCCGGACGGCCCGCCGCGGTCGGCCCGAGCAGGGTTGGACCCGGGCCGGTGCGGGAATCTTGCACCCGTATTCAGCGTTGGAGAGGGCAACACCGCAAGCCGTCTGGGAGGCACGTGACGATGGCCGAGCGCGCACTTCGCGGCACCCGACTCGGAGCCACGAGCTACGAGAACGATCGCAACACCGATCTGGCCCCTCGGCAGGAGGTCGACTACACCTGCACCAAGGGCCACCGGTTCACCGTGACGCTCGCAGCCGAGGCCGAGGTGCCGATGACCTGGGAATGCCGCAGCTGCGGCGCCACGGCCCTGCGGGTCGACGGCGAGCTTCCGCAGGCCAAGAAGGGGAAGCCGCCCCGCACCCACTGGGACATGCTCTTGGAGCGCCGGACGCTCGAGGACCTTGAGGAGGTGCTGGCCGAACGGCTGGAGATCCTGCGCTCCGGGCGCAGGAAGTCCGCCTGACCGGCCGAGCGGACCTGACACACCGGGGCCCGCACCGCGATTCGCGGTGCGGGCCCCGGCCTCGTCACCGTCCATGCCGCACCGGCACGCGGCCCCACCCCGGCACGGTCCCGGTGGGTCAGGGGGTGTCGTCGTCGACGATCTCGCCCCGGACGACCGGACCCGACGGCACCCCGTCCCGGGACGCGCCCCCGCCGTCCGCGGGCGGGAACACCGGCCCCGGCGCGAACATCACCCGCGGCCCGTCCGCCGCGCCGGCCGCCCGCGCCCGCCGCCCCGCGTACCGGGCCAGGGCCGACCTGACGAGCGGCCGCGTGAACGGCAGCACCAGCAGAAAGCCCACCGCGTCCGTGACGAACCCCGGGATCAGCAGCAGCACCCCGCCCGCCATGATCAGCGCGGCGTCGGCGAGCTCCCGGTCCGGCAGCACGCCGCGCTGCAGGGTGTCGTTGAGCGCCCGCCACGCGCGCCGGCCCTCCCGGCGGACGATCAGCGCGCCGACGGCGGTCTCCGCCGCCAGCAGCGCGAGGGTCGGCCAGCCGCCGAGCGCGTGCCCCACCTGGATGATCGTGTAGATCTCCACGACGGGGGTCAGCAGGATCGCCAGGACCAGTACGAGCGGCAGCATGACTCCATCTTCGGGTCGCGGGAACTCCTCACGGTGTCCAACGCCGCGGCGCCCCCGAACGTTTCCCCCGAACCGGCCCGTCAGCGCGAGCGGAGCCGCCCGGCGCGCTCCCCGATCCCCCACTGGGTGATCCGCAGCGCCGCCTCGGCCATCACGTCCCGGCTCATCTTGCTGGTGCCGTGGACCCGCTCGACGAACGTGATCGGGACCTCGACGACGCGGAGGCCCTCGCGGAGGGCGCGCAGCGCGAGATCGATCTGGAAGCAGTAGCCGCGCGAGTCGACGTCGTCCAGCCCGATCTTGTCGAGGGTCGCGGCGCGGAACGCCCGGTAGCCGCCGGTGGCGTCGTGCAGCGGGATGCCGAGCATGAGGCGCGCGTAGGTGTTGGCCCCCCGCGACAGCGCCTCGCGGTGCCGCGGCCAGTTCTCGACCTTGCCGCCGGGCACCCAGCGGGCGCCGATGACCAGGTCGGCGTCGGCGAGCGCCGCGAGCAGCTTCGGCAGCTCCTCGGGCTGGTGGGAGCCGTCGGCGTCCATCTCGACCATGACGTCGTAGCCGTGCTCGGCGGCCCACCGGAACCCGGCGATGTAGGCGGGGCCGAGGCCGTCCTTGCCCTTCCGGTGCAGGACGCTGATCCGCTCGTCGGCGGCGGCCATCGCGTCGGCGACCGCGCCGGTGCCGTCGGGGCTGTTGTCGTCCACGACCAGCACGTCCACCGACGGCACGGCCTCGCGCACCCGGCCGGTGATGCGCTCGATGTTGTCCCGCTCGTTGTAGGTCGGGATGATCACGAGCACCCGGCCGAGGTCGGCTGGGATTTCCATCGGTGTCAATTCCCCTCGTTCTTCCTGGTGGATCTCGCCGCCCGCCCGGTGGCCCAGGCGGCCCAGGCGGCCGCGGCCGCCCCCAGCGCGGCGAGCGCCGCCTCGGGGGCGGCCCCGAGGCGGTCGGACAGCGTACGGGACGTCCGGGCCGGGACACGCGCGACCTGGACGTCCGGGACGAACTCGCGGGACCGGTCGATCAGCCGGCCGTCGGGCGCGACGATCGCGCTGATCCCGCTGGTGGCCGCGACCAGCACCGTGCGGCCGTGCTCGACCGCGCGCAGCCGCGACATCGCGATCTGCTGCGGCGGGAGGCTGGTCCGGCCGTAGGTGGCGTTGTTGGTCTGGACGACGAGGAGCTGCCCGCGCGCGACGTCGCGGACCTCCTTGTCGTAGGCGACCTCGAAGCAGATGACGTCGCCGACGGTGACGGGGCCGAGCCGCATGACCCCGGACCGGTCGCCCTTGGCGAAGTCGCGGGGGATCCGCTCGAACCGGGTGATCAGCTTGGTGAGGACGCCGCGGAACGGCAGGTACTCCCCGAACGGGACGGGGTGCCGCTTGACGTAGTGGTCGCCGGGGCCGGTGACCGGGTCCCAGACGATCCCCCGGTTCTCGACCTTGTCGCCGTCGGGGGTGTCGGTCAGGGCGCCGACGAGGACGGGCACGCCGATGTCGCGCACGGCGCCGTCGATGGCCGCGCGCGCCTCGGGCTCGGTGTAGGGGTCGAGGTCGCTGGCGTTCTCTGGCCACACGACCAGTTCCGGCTTGGGCAGGGTGCCGGCGCGGACCTTGGCGGCGAGGTCGCGGGTGGCGGCGACGTGGTTGTTCAGGACGGCCCTGCGCTGGCCGAGGAAGTCCAGGCCGAGGCGCGGCACGTTCCCCTGGACCACCGCGACGGTGACGGGGCGCCCGGCCGTCGGGACGGGGATGAGGGCGCCGCCGCCGGCGATCGCGCCGATGCCCGCGAGGGCGAGCCCCGCGGGCAGGAGCGCCCGCGCGGAGGGCCGTGCCCCGCGCGGCGCTGCGCCCGCCGCGTCGTCGGCGGCGTCGGTGGCGCCGGTGGCGGTGTCCGGGCCGGTGCCGGGTTCGGCGTCCCGGCGGACGGAGCGCAGGGTGCGGTACGCGACCGTGCCGGCGTAGGCGAGGAGGCCGCCGATCAGGGCCGTGGCGAACGTGACGAGCGGCGCGCCGCCCAGGGAGGCGTAGGGGGTGAGGGGCGTCGCGGTCTGGCCGAACGCGAGCCGCGCCCACGGGAACCCGCCGAACGGGAGGCGGCCCCGGACGTACTCCTGCGCGACCCACAGTGCGGCCGTCCAGAGGGGCCAGGCGGGCAGGCGGGTGACGAGCGCGATCCCGGCGCCCATGGGCGCGAGGTAGGCGGCCTGGACGAGGGACAGCAGGATCCAGCCGTCCGGGCCGACGGCGCCGATGCCCTCCAGCACGGGCAGGAAGAACGCGGCGCCGCCGACGAACGCGACCCACGCCGCGGTGCGGGCGGGCAGGCCCCGCAGGGCGAGGGTGAGCAGCGCGATGCCGGCGGGTGCGAGGAAGGTGAGGTCGGTGGGCGGGTAGGCCGACCACAGCAGGACGCCGCCCAGCACGGCCATGGCGATGCGGAGGCGGCCCGCGCGGCCGCCGTGGGCGATCCGGTAGAGCGGCGGGGGCCGGTCCGGGGCGGCGCCGGGCGCGCGCTCGGCGGCGGACGGCCCGCCGGGCCGCCGCTCCGGGATGGTCTCCTGGGCCATCCGCTCACCCCGTTCGCTCGTCCGCATGGTCCTGTGCCGGAACGGTACCGGCCCGCGGCGGCCGCCGCGACCGAGCCCCCGGCGGCGCCGTGCGGGCACGCGAAAGGGCCCGTGGCATCCGTCGGGCCGGGGCCGTCCCACAGGCGGTGGGAGCGGCGCTCCGTTTTCTCCCGGATGTCCGGGCCCTTCCCGGGTCCAACCCCCGCTCGATCGGGCGGCTCCGCCGGGGCGCGGCTCCGCGGTCGCCGCGCTGGCGTGGACGGGCGGGGCGTGGTCGGCTCCCCCCGCCGCGGCGCGGTGCCCGGCGGCGCCTCGGCGGCCGATCGGTGAGTCCCGTGCTGGACTGGAGCAAAACTACCCGGATCCACGGCCTTGTCAACCGCCGGGTGTGCTGCGGAGACCCTTGTTCTCCCAGGTCAGCGACATGATCGCGGCGGCTTCGGCGATTGCCGCGATCAGTCTCCGGGGACCACGACGGTGCCGGTCGCGGTGACCGCGACGATCGGCTCGGGGAGGACCTCGGCGGCGGAGGCGCCCTTGTCGGGGCGGCCCCGGCACACGACGCGGGCCTCGAGGGCGAGGGTGCGGCTGCGGGTGCCGACGCGGGTGACCACGGCGGTGGCCTCCACGACGTCCCCGGCCCTGAGGGGGGCGAGGAAGCGGACGTCGGCGTACCCGGCGAACAGGCCCTCGTCACCGTCGGAGCGGATGCACACCTCGGTGGCGACGTCCCCGAACAGGCCGAGGGCGTAGGCGCCGTCGACGAGGTTCCCGGCGTAGTGGGCGTGCGAGTAGGGGACGTACCGGCGGTGGGTGACGGTGAGTCCCTCGCGGGGATCGCGGTTCATGCGTCTTCTCCCGGCAGGAGCGCGTGGACGAGGTAGCCGGCGACCTCGGCGGGCGTGGTGCCCTTCCCGAAGATCCGGTCGACTCCGAGGTCCTCGGGGGTGACGGTGTCGAAGCGGGGGCCGCCCGCGATGAGGAGCGGACGGCCGATCCCGGCGGCGACGGCGGTGGGGTACTCGGCGTGGAACGCGGCGGCCATCTGCTTGGTGTTGTGCAGGTGGGCGTTGCGCTGGGTGACCACCTGGGAGACCAGGACGGCGTCGGCGTCCTCGGCCTTGGCGCGTTCGACGAGCTCCTCGACGGTGACCTGCGCGCCCATGTTCACCACATGGATCTCGCGGTAGTACTCCAGGCCCTTCTCCCCCGCGAAGCCCTTGACGTTGAGGATCGCGTCGATCCCGACGGTGTGGGCGTCGGTGCCGATGCAGGCGCCGACGACGACGAGGCGCCGGTTCAGGGCCCGGCGGATCGCCCGGTTGACCTCCTGCGCCGACAGCAGCGGGTACGCGCGGCCCTCCGGGGCCGGGATCGACGCGTAGTCGATGAGGTGGCCGACCTTGCCGTACACGATGAAGAAGGTGAAGTCGGGCCCCATCGGCTTGCTGTGGACGACGCTGGCCGGGTCCAGGCCCATCTTCCCGGCGAGCTGCAGGGCGGCGGCGTCCGCGCGCGGCCCTGCGGGGACGGGCAGGGTGAACGACATCTGGACCATCCCGTCGCCGGTCGTGTCGCCGTAGGGGCGGATCACCTGGCGGGTGTCGGCGGGCTGGGCGGGCGCGCCGGGCACCGTGCCGGTCGCGGCCGCGCCGCTCGTTCCGGGGCCGCTCATGCGGGCACCTCCTCTTCGTGGGCGCGGGCGGCGTGCGGGTCCTCGGTGTCGAGGATCTCGATGGCGGGGTTGACGTACCCGTCGGCGCGGGCGACGACGCCGTCCAGGCCCTTGCCGCCGTCGGGCGGGCGGCGGGTGACGCCGAACGTGCCGTCGGCGATGGCGGTGAGGAGCCCCTCGTCGCCGATCCGGGCGAGCAGGTCGACGGACTCCGCCAGCACGCGCCGGGCGCGCTCGGCGATGAACCCGCCGGGGCGGGGCACGAAGTCCTCGGCGAGGCGGCCGCAGGCGTCCCGGACGTAGCGGACGTTCTCCAGCGCGAGGTCGCGGTCCGACAGCCACGGGGTGTGGATGCCCTCGGTCATCATCCCGATCAGGATGATCGACTGGCCGGTGAGGACGCCGGCGAGGTTGAAGAACGCGTCGAGGAGGTACCCGGCGAAGATGTTGCCGGTCATGTGCTTGGTCGGCGGCATGTACTTCAGCGGCGCGCCGGGGAACAGCTCCCGGACGAGCTGGGCGTGCGCGAGCTCGAGCCGGAACGACTCGGGGACGGACGGGTCGATCTCGAAGGCGTGGCCGAGGCCGAGCTGGGCGTCGGTGAGGCCGGCCTCGTGCCCGAACCGCTCGTTCAGCAACTGGCTGACGACCACGGTGTGGGCGGCGTCGACGGCGTCGGCGGTGGTGAGGTAGTTGTCCTCGCCGGTGTTGATGACGATGCCGGCGCGGGCGTGGATCTGCCGGGAGAACCGCTGGTCGATGAACGTCCGGCGGGGGTTGATGTCGCGGAAGATGATGCCGTACATGCAGTCGTTCAGCATCATGTCGAGGCGTTCCAGCCCGGCGAGCGTCGCGATCTCGGGCATGCACAGCCCGGAGGCGTAGTTGGTGAGCCGGACGTAGCGGCCCAGCTCGTGCGACACCTCGTCCAGGGCGGCCCGCATGAGCCGGAAGTTCTCCTGGGTGGCGTAGGTGCCGGCGTAGCCCTCGCGGGTGGCGCCTTCGGGGACGAAGTCCAGCAGCGACTGGCCGGTGGAGCGGATGACGGCGACGACGTCGGCGCCCTCCCGCGCGGCGGCCTGCGCCTGGGGGATGTCCTCGTAGATGTCGCCGGTCGCGACGATCAGGTAGACGAGGGGGCGGGGCGGGTCGGCGGCGTCGCCGGTCGGGAGGCGGCGCAGCAGGGCGTCGCGCTCGGCGCGTCGGCGGTCGATGCGGGTGATCCCGGCGCGGGCGGCGGCGGTCGCGGCGGCGGTGGCGTGCGCGGCGTCCGTCCCGGTGGGGAGGCGGAACCGGACGCGCCCGGCGGCGGCGGCGCGGGCGAGGCCGGCGAGCGAGCCGTGCGGGCCGGTGTTCAGCGCGTCCCAGACGGGGAGGGCGACGCCGTGCTCGAGGCCGACCTGGTCGCGGACGGCGTCGGCGAGGTGGTTGGCCCAGGGGCGGCCGCCGTCGTCGGCACCGGACAGCCCGGCGAGCCGCAGCAGCGCGCGCTCGACGGAGACGGTGGTGTGGGTGCGGGCCATCCGGATGACGGGTTCGGCGGCGCGCGCGGCGAGCCGCCGGGCGGTCCGCACCGCCTCCGGATCCAGGTCGAGTTTCCCCTGCGGCGTCATTGCCGGCTCCCCTCACCCGCCTCACGGCCGGGCCTGTCAATCATCCGTCATCTGGAACTCTCTACGGGAGATCTTCCGGCATGGGCACCATTGGACGCAAGAACTCACGGCATGGTGGATCGGCGCGACTCATGGGCGCCGGCCCGTGCCGGTGCGGGGGAACGCCCGGGAGGCGGGAGCGCCGGGGGCCGTCAGCCGGTGCGGGCCACGCCGCCCAGGACGAGGAACCGCTCGGGTTCCGGGTCGGTCTCGCCCTCGTGGGGCCGCCACTCCGGGACGTACACCAGGCCGGGCTCGAGCATGTCCCAGCCGTCGAAGAGGGCGAGGATCTCCGCGTGGGAGCGGGGGACGGCCGGGGACGTCGCGCGGTCGTACAGCTTCGCGATCGCGGCCGTCTTGCCGGGCGCGGTCTCGTGCGTGAGGTGGGAGATGACCAGGTGGGAGCCGGGCGCCGCGGCGGACCGCAGCGTCGCGACGATGCCGGCCGGGTCCTCCTCCTCCTTCACCAGGTGCAGCGCCGCGACGAGCAGGAACGCGACCGGGCGGGACAGGTCGACGAGGCGCGTCAGCTCGGGGTGCGCGAGGATCTCGGCGGGCCGCCGCATGTCGGCCTGGATCACGGTGGCGCGGTCGTTGCCGACGAGGATCGAGCGGCTGTGCGCGACGGCGACGTCGTCGTTGTCGACGTAGACCACGCGGGCCCCCGGGTTCACCCGCTGCGCGACCTCGTGCACGTTGCCCTGCGTCGGGATGCCCGAGCCCAGGTCGACGAACTGGTCGACGCCCGCGGCGGCGATCGCGGCGACCGCGCGGCCCAGGAACGCCCGGTTCGCGAACGCGAGCTCCCGGGCCTGCGGCTCGATCCGGAGCAGACCGGTCGCCAGGTCACGATCCGAGGCGAAATTGTGCCGACCACCGAGCAGGAAGTCATAGACCCGTGCGACGCTGGGCCTTTGACCGTCGACGTCGGGTGGGATCCACTCGGAGTCCATGCATCGTCTCCCTCGCGACCGGGGCGCCGTCCGCGGGCCAGCGTACGCCGGATCGGGCGGGGCGGCGGAGGCCCACGCGGAAAAGGATCGATGTCCAGCGGACCGACACCGGAGCCGGCCCCCGAGGGCCCGGTCACCGTCCTGCTGACCCCCGGCGGCGTCGTCACCGGATGGGGCGCGGGCGCCGCGCGGCTGTTCGGGCGCCCGGCCGAGTCCGTGCTGGGCAGGGCGCTCAGCGGGCTGCTCGGCCCGGCCGCGGCGGAGCCGCTCGCGGTCGCGCTGAAGGCCGCCGCGGCGGGCCGCGCCTGGACTGGCGCGCTGCCCGTCGGCCCCGGCGCGGCACCGGTGGTGTCGTGCACGCCGCTCGTGACCGGACCCGGCCGCACCGCGGTCCTGCTGTCGGTCCCGCCGCCGTGGGAGGGCGGGCTGGAACTGCTGAACGAGGCGGGCCGCCGTATCGGCTCGACCCTCGACCTGGGCCGCACCGCCCGCGAGATCCTCTCGGTGGTGACGCCCAGGTTCGCCGACGCCGGCGCCATCTACATCCTGGAGCGGCTCCTCGCCGACGAGGACCCCGCGCCGCCCGGCGGCGCTCCGGGCGCGGCGGAGGCCGACGGGTCGGCGGTGGTGCGGCGCCTCGCGATCGCGTTCGCCGAGGACGACCCCCGCGAGTGGGCCGAGCGGTTCCCCGTCAACGAGGTGATGGTGTACCCCGCGGGCACCCCGTACGCGCGGTGCCTCGCGACGGGCCGCCGGGTCGAGTTCGGCGGCGACGCCGTCGCGGACACGGTCGCGCACGTGCGGGGACGGCCCGTTCCCGGCCTGCTCGACCACGTGTCGCTGCTGGCGGTGCCGCTGACCGCCCGGGGGCGGGCCCTGGGGTTCGCGGTGTTCAGCCGCAAGCGCGGCCGGCTGCCGTTCTCCGCCGCCGACGCGGCCCTCGCCGAGGACCTCGCCGGCCGCGCCGCGACGTGCGTCGACAACGCGTGCGCGTACCGGCGCGAGCACCGCACGGCGATGGCGCTGCAGGCGGCCCTGGCCCCGGCGGCGGTGCCCGCGCCGCCCGGCCTGGAGATCGCCCACCGGTACCTGCCGGCGCGGGCGGGCGTCGGCGGCGACTGGTACGACGTCGTCCCGCTGCGCGCGCCGGCCGGCGCGGGGAGCGTCGAGCGGGTCGCGGTCGTCATCGGAGACTCGGTGGGGCACGGGGTCACCGCGGCGGCGGCGATGGGGCAGCTGCGGGTCGCCGCGCACACCCTCGTCACGTGCGCGTTCCCGCCGCGACGGGTGCTGGAGCGGCTGGACGGCATCGCGCAGGACCTGGACGCCGCCCAGTTCGCGACGTGCCTGTGCCTGACGGTCGATCCGGCGTCGCGGCACTGCGAGATCGCGGTCGCCGGGCATCCGCCGCCGCTGCTGCTGGAGGGGACGGGCGGCCCGGCCCGGCCGGTCCCGGTGGTGCACGGCCTGCCGCTCGGCGTCGCCGACCACGAGCATCCCGCCGACCACGCGCAGGCGTCGTTCACGCTGCCGCCCGGCGGGGTCCTCGCCCTCTACACCGACGGGCTGGTGGAGAGCCGCACCCGCCATCTGGACGCCGGGATCGCCCGGCTGGGCGCCGCGCTCGCCGCCGCGCACGCGCCGTCGCTGGACGACACCGCCGACGGGATCCTCGACCTGCTCGCCGACCAGCGGGGCGGGGACGACATCGCGCTGCTGCTCCTGCGGGCGGCGTCCTGACCCGACCTGGACGGCCGTTCGGACAACTGTCCGGTCCATGTCTTCCCTGTCCGGCCCGCACGTGCCATCCTCGGCGAGAGCCGATCTTCGATGGGATGCGCGCATGGGCGACACGGGGCTGGACGATCTGTGGGAGCTGGGCTGCTACGGCCTCGCGGGGCATTCCGCCACCCCGCGCGACCTGCTCGGCGAGGTGCGGTCCGCGGAGGACGCGGGCCTCGGCGCGGTGTTCCTGTCCGAGCGGTTCAACGCCAAGGAGGCGGCGACGCTGTGCGGCGCGGCCGGCGCCGTCAGCGAGCGGATCGGGATCGCGACCGCCGCCACCAACCACAACACGCGCCACCCGCTCGTCACGGCGACGTTCGCGGTGACCGCGCACCGGCTCACCGGCGGCCGGTTCGCTCTCGGCCTCGGCCGCGGCTTCGACCTGCTCTTCGACGTCATGGGCGTGCCGCGGATCACGAACGCGCAGATCGCCGACGCGGTCGGGATCCTGCGGACACTGTGGCGCGGCGAGCCGGTCGTCGACCACCACGGCCCCGCCGGCGACTACCCCTACCTGATGCAGGACCCGTCGTTCGCCGAGGACATCCCGGTCATGATGGCGGCGCTCGGCGAGCGGAGCCTCCGATTCGCCGGCGGCCTCGTGGACGGCGTCGTCCTGCACACGTTCTTCACCGACGAGACCCTCGCCCGCTCGGTGCGGGCGGTGCGCGAGGGCGCCGAGCGGGCCGGCCGCGACCCCGCGTCGGTGCGGGTGTGGTCGGTGCTCGCGACCGTCGGCGACCACCTCGACCCGGAGCTTCGGCTCCGCAAGCTCACCGGCCGCCTCGCCACCTACCTGCAGGGCTACGGCGACCTGATGGTCCGCGTGAACGGCTGGGACCCCGCCGCCCTCGCCCGGTTCCGCGCCGACGACCTCGTCGCCGGGTTCCCCGGCGCGTTCGACGCGATCGCCACGACCGCGCAGCTCGAGCACCTCACCGGCCTCATCCCCGACGAGTGGCTCGCCGCGTCCGCGACCGGCTCCGCCGACGCCTGCGCCGCCCGGATCGTCGACCAGTTCGACGCCGGGGCCGACGGCGTCGTCCTGCACGGCGCCACCCCCGCCGAGCTCGAGCCGGTCCTGGCCGCCTACAGAACGATCCGGCCCGCCCGCCTGGGAACGCGCACCGACCTCAACCCCGCCCGGAGCCACGCGTGACCGCCCCCGAGCAGAGCCTCCCCGTCCCCGAGAGCGCCCACGACATCACCCCCGGCTGGCTGAGCGCCGCGCTCGGCGCCCCCGTCACCGGTGTGACCAGCACGCGGGTCGGGTCCGGCCAGATCGGCACCTGCCACCGCCTCGGCCTCGAGGGCCCCGGCGTCGACGCGGGCGAGGCGCCCCGCGCGCTGGTCGCCAAGCTCGCCGCCGAGGACCCCGCCGCCCGCGCGTTCCTCGGCGGCGTCTACCGCACCGAGGTGCTGTTCTACCGCGACATCGCGCACACCGTCGCGGTCCGCACGCCCCGCTGCCACCACGGCGCGATCGGCGGCGACGCGACGACCTTCGTGCTGCTGCTGGAGGACGCCGCGCCCGCCGTCCAGGGCGACCAGCTCACCGGCTGCACCCCCGGCCAGGCCGCGGCCGCCGTGGACAACCTCGCCGGGCTGCACGGCCCCCGCTGGTGCGACCCGGCGCTGTTGGACGTCCCGTGGCTGTCCGCCCTCACCGAGGAGGACGCCCGGACGCTCGGCGAGGTGTTCGCGCCCGCCACCGAGACCTTCATCGACCGGTTCGGCGACGCGATCCCGCCCGAGGACGCCCGCACCCTCCGCGACACCGCCGCCGCCGTCGAGGCGTGGGCGGTCGCGCGGCCGGAGCGGTTCGGGCTCGTCCACGGCGACTACCGCCTCGACAACCTGCTGTTCCCGCCCGGCGGCGCGCCCGGCGTGCTCGCCGTGGACTGGCAGACGGTGACCGTCGGGCACCCCGTCCGGGACCTGTCCTACCTCCTCGGCACCGGCCTGGACCCAGCCGCCCGCGCCGCGGCCGAACACGGCCTCGTCGCCCGCTACCACGCCGCCCTCACCGGCCACGGCGTCCAGGGCTACACCCTGGAGGAGTGCTTCGACGACTACCGCTTCGCCGCCCTCCAGGGCCCGCTGACCACCGTCCTCGGCTGCGCCTACAGCAGCCACCGCACCGACCGGGGCGACGCCATGTTCCTGGCCATGGCGCGCCGGTCCTGCGCCCAGATCCGCGATCTGGACACGCTCTCCCTGATCTGACGCCGCCCCTGGCCGACGCCCTCCCTACAGCCCCGGGATGGCGTGGTTGCGGAACGCGTCGACGAAGAGCCGGTGGTCGTCGCGGACGACCTCCGCGTAACCCATGCCGAAGGCGACCATCGCCTCCACGAACGCGGCCTCGTCGTCACCGATCGCCGCGCTGATCGCGTCCTCGACCTGGAAGCCGACGAGCGCGTGGTCGGAGTCGCTGTCCGACACGCAATGGATCTTCGCGGTCGCGCGGCCCAGGTCGGCCAGCAGCGAGAGCATGTCCTCCGGCTCGGTCAGGCCGCTCCAGTCGAGGTCCTCCTCGTAGGGGGACAGCTCCTGGACGACATAGCCGACACCGTCGATGCGGGTGTACCCGAGCCAGGGGTCGGTGTTGGCCTGCAGCGCGCGCCGCGACACGGCCGTGCGGTGCCCGTGGTCGCGGAAGTACTCGCGGATGCGGGCGTCGCCGACGACCCGGCTCGGCGCGGCGACGTTGCCCTGCTTCATCGACAGGATGACGTCGTTCTCCAGCGCCTGCGTGTTGCCCTCCACCAGGATGTTGTACGCGGACAGGCCGGCGGAGCCGATCCCGAACCCGGACGAGCCGATGACGTCCTTCACCTGGTAGGTGAGGCCGCCGAACCGCTTGTCCGCCGGGATCGTCGTCAGGTACTCCAGGTAGGCGGCCTCGACCTTCGAGCGCTCGGCGTCGTCCAGCCGCCGGACGCCGGGGCCCGCCTTGAACCGGCGCTCGTGGCCCTCCACCACGGTCTTGCCGGCGAGCAGCCCGATGCGGGTGCCCGACATCGCGGCGATCAGCACCTCCCGGACGTGCCCCTCGGCGTTGTCCAGGGTCAGCGCGAAACGCTCGTCGCCCTCATGGCGCGCGAAACCGCGGACCTGGTCGACGTAGGCGCGGACGTAGGTCTCGATGAGCCGGCGGATGTCGTCGTCGGAGAGCGCCTTCTGCCACGCCAGCAGCGCCAGGGACGCCACGAGCCGCTTGACGTCCCAGGTGAAGTGGCCGACGTACGCCTCGTCGAAGTCGTTGACGTCGAACACGAACACGCCGTCGTCGTTCATGTAGGTGCCGAAGTTCTGCGCGTGCAGATCGCCCTGGATCCAGACGCGGCCGGTGCGCTCGTCGGCCCACGGGTCGTCGTCGTGGACGATGTCGGCGTAGAACAGGCAGGCGCTGCCCCGGTAGAACGCGAACGGGTCGGACGCCATCTTCCGGAACCGGCGGCGGAACTCGGCCGGGCTGCGCTCCATGAGGTCCGAGAACGCGTCCACCAGGACGTCGACGATCTGCCCCTGCCTCTCCTTCGGGTCGCGCGTCCGCAGTTCCCCGATGATTCCCGCCATCCGTACTCCTTCGCCGAGACCCGCTCACGTCATGCCGTTACCCGGTCATTCTGCCGAATCCGCCCCCGTCCGGGCGGTGAACAGGGCACGGACCGCCGGTTCCGAGCGCAGCAGGTCCAGCGCCGCGGCGGCGTGCCCCGGAACGTACCCGTTCCCGATCAGCATGGTCACGTCCGCGGCGAGCCCCTCCGCGCCGAGCGCGGCGGCGGAGAACGACGTCGCCATCGAGAAGAACACGACGGTCCCGCCGGGCGCGGCGGCGAGGATCGCGCCGTGCTCGCAGCCCGGGACGTCCACGCACACGATCACGACGTCGGCGGGCTCCCCGATCGCCGCCGCGACCGCGACCGGATCGCGCGCGTCGGCGCGGACGACGGCGTCGGCGAGGCCGGTGGCCGACAGCAGGGTCTCCTCCGCCTCGGTCGGGACGAGGCCGACCACCGTGGCGGCGCCCGCGCGGCGGGCGGCGGCCAGCGACAGCGACCCACTCTTCCCGGCGGCGCCGAGCACCGCGACGACCGGTGCCCGGTGGTGCCGCTCGCGGTGGGCGGCGACGACGCGGTGGGTGAGGGCGGGCGCGCCGCACACGTCCATGACCGCGAGGGCCAGCGGGACGGGCAGGTCGGGCGGCAGGACGGCGGCGATGGAGCGGGCGAACAGGATGGCGTGCCCCGCGGCGGGGACCTGCTCGGAGCGGCCGTCCCAGCGCTCCAGGCCGTCGGTGATCGCCAGGGGGGTGAGGGTGAGCGACACCAGCGTGGCGATGCGGTCGCCGGGCTTCAGCCCGAGCGGGGAGTCCGGCCCGGCCTCCTCGACGACGCCGACGAGCATGCCGCCCGACCCGGTGACCGGGTTGTGCATCTTGCCGCGCTCGGCGACGATCCGCAGCACCTCGGCGCGGATCGCGTCCGGGTCGCCCTCGTGCGCGGTGTGCAGCTGCCGGTAGGACGCGGCGTCCAGGTTGAGGCGCTCGACCCGCACGCGGACCTCGTCCGGCCGGATCGCCGGGTCGGTGTCGAGCCGCCGCGCGGCCTGCGGGAGCACCCCCGCGGGCGCCAGGACGCGGTGCAGCCCCGCCGCGGTCATGTCGATCATTCCCTGCCCTCTCCTCTACCCCGGTCTTCGCGAAAGATATTCCGAGTACCACTGGTTTCAGCGAAAGTCTTCCCGTACCGTCGCCCTGATACAAGACTTTTCCATGAACGATCGTGAGGCGAGGAAGGGGTCGACGATGACCACCGCCCTGCATCCCGAACCGGACGCCGTCCGGTCCGGCGAGACCGCGTCCGCTTCCGGGTCCGCCGACCTGCGCGCGCACCAGCCCTACGCGTACCGGCGCCGCCCCCTGGAGGAGCCCGACTGGCGCCGCCTGCCCGGCTGGCGGAGCGTCACGCAGGCCGACTGGGAGTCGGCGCAGTGGCAGCGCGCCCACTGCGTCAAGAACGTGCGGCAGCTCCGCGAGGTCATGGGCGACCTCCTGGACGACCGCTTCTACGCCGACCTCGAGCGCGACCAGGCCGAGCGGGCCACGATGTCGATGCTCGTCCCGCCGCAGATGCTCAACACGATGGACGCCTCGTCCACGGACGCCTTCTACGCCGACCCCGTGCGGCGCTACATGATCCCGGTGTTCTCCGACCGGCGCACCGACTGGCCGTCGCACCCGCACGCGTCCCGCGACTCCCTGCACGAGGCCGAGATGTGGGCGGTGGAGGGCCTCACCCACCGCTACCCCACCAAGGTCCTCGCCGAGCTCCTGCCTACCTGCCCCCAGTACTGCGGCCACTGCACCCGCATGGACCTGGTCGGCAACTCCACACCGGCCGTCGACAAGCACAGGTTCACCGTCAAGCCGCCGGACCGGCTCGGCGCCATGCTCGACTACCTGCGCCGCACCCCCGGCGTCCGGGACGTCGTCGTCTCCGGCGGCGACGTCGCGAACATGCCGTGGCCGCGCCTGGAGGCGTTCGTCGACGCGCTCCTCGACATCGAGAACGTCCGCGACATCCGCCTGGCCAGCAAGGCGCTGATGGGGATGCCGCAGCACTGGCTGCGCGACGACGTGCGCGCCGGCATGGAGCGGCTCGCCGCGAAGGCCACCGTGCGCTGCGTCCACCTGGCCATCCACACCCACGTCAACAGCGTCCGCTCGGTGACGCCGCTCGTGGCGAAGGCCGCCCGCGCCATGCTCGACACCGGCATCCGGGACGTCCGCAACCAGGGCGTGCTGCTGCGCGGCGTCAACGACTCCCCCGCCGCGCTGCTCGACCTGTCGTTCGCGCTGCTCGACGAGGCCGGGATCATGCCGTACTACCTGTACATGTGCGACATGATCCCCTACAGCGAGCACTGGCGGCTCGCCGTGCACGAGGCCCAGGACCTCCAGCACGCGATCATGGGTTACCTGCCGGGGTTCGCGACGCCGCGCATCGTGTGCGACGTCCCCTACGTCGGCAAGCGGTGGGTGCACCAGCTCTCCGGCTACGACCGCGTCCGCGGCATCTCGTACTGGACGAAGAACTACCGCACCGGGCTGGAGCTCAGCGACCCCGATGCGCTGACCCGCGAGTACGAGTACCACGACCCGATTCACACCCTGCCGGAGGAGGGACAGCGCTGGTGGCGCGAGCGCGCCACCGCCTAGCGTCTTTACATTGTAGATCATCAGTGGTGGCGGGTCCCGGATGTGGGACGATCGGGCGATGATCGTGGAACGCCGCGTCGCGCTGCGCTTCGAGCACGCCAGCCGGGAAGCCGAGACGCACACCAACCTGTCCGCCGTCCGTCGCGACGGCCGCTGCCTGTGGGTGGCCGGCGACGAGACCGCCACCATCGAGCGCCTCACCGCCGAGACCGATGGCGAGGGCCGGGTCACCGGGTACGGCGGGCAGGTGTCGGTGGCGCTCGGCGACCTCGTCCCGCTGCCCGCCGCGGCCGACGAGGAGGCCGACATCGAGGGCATCGCCCGCAGCGACGGATGGCTGTGGGCGGTGGGGTCGCACAGCCTCAAGCGCAAGAAGATCAAGCCGGGGCAGCCGGACCGCAAGTCCCGCAAGCGCCTGGCGACGATCGTCCGCGAGGAGAACCGGTTCATCCTCGCGCGGCTGCCGCTCGTCACCCGCGCGGACGGGCTGCCCGAGGCCGTCGCCGCCGACGGCGACCGGACCGCCGCCGTGCTCGGCGGGCGCGGCGACTCCCTGACCGACCTGCTCGCCGACGACCCGCACCTGGCGCCGTTCCTGGCGATCCCCAGCAAGGACAACGGCATCGACATCGAGGGGATCGCCGCGCACGGCGACCGCCTCTACATCGGGCTGCGCGGGCCGGTGCTGCGCGGCTGGGCGGTGCTGGTCGAGATCCGGCCCGGCACCGACCCCCGCGATCCCCGCCGGCTCCGGCTCGAGCCGCTCGGCGAGAAGGGGGAGGTCTACCGGACGCACTTCCTCGACCTCGGCGGCCTCGGCATCCGCGACCTGTGCCCGCACGGCGACGACCTGCTGATCCTCACCGGCCCCAGCATGGACCTCGACGGCCCGGTGCGGCTCGTCCGGTGGCCCGGCGCCGTGACGGTCGACGCCGCCGACGTGGTGCCCGCCGGCGAGCTGGAGGTCCTCGGCGACCTGCCCTACGGGGACGGCGACGACCACGCCGAGGGCATCGCCGTCCTGGACGAGGCGGACGGCACGCGGCTCCTCGTCGTCTACGACAGCCCCTCCCCCGAGCGGCTCTCCCCCGGCGGGGACGTCCTCGCCGACGTGGTGCGGCTGGGCCGCTGAGCGGGACGTCCGAGTAAGTGCTTGGTTTTGCCTTCTGCTTGGATGGAGCCCTTTCACGTGGGAGAGAGGCGAAACGAGCATGATCGAGTGGTCCGACGAAGACCTGATGATCCGGGACGCGGTGCGGGGCTGGATCGACGCGGAGGTCCGGCCGAACCTGGACGCCCTGGAGTCCGGTGAGCTGCCGCCCTACGACCTGCTCCGGAGCCTCTACAAGACGTTCGGCATGGACGAGATGGCGCGCTCGTCCTTCCACGCCGCGCTGGCCAAGGAGAAGTCGGGCGAGAAGGGCGAGAAGGGCGAGCGCTCCGGCGGGGGCGGCGCGGCCATGACGATGCTGCCGGTCATCGAGCTGTGCAAGGTCGCGCCCGGCCTCGTCTCGGCGATGGGCGTCGGCCTCGGCCTCGCCGCCGGCACGATCATGAAGCGCGGCACCCCGGAGCAGAAGGAGCGCTGGGCGCTGCCGCTGCTCACCATGGAGAAGGTCGGCGCGTGGGCGATCACCGAGCCGAACTCCGGCTCGGACGCGTTCGGGGGCATGCAGGCCACCGCCCGCAAGGACGGCGACGAGTACGTCATCAACGGCGGCAAGACGTTCATCACCAACGGCCCCTACGCCGACACGATCGTCTTCTACTGCAAGCTCGACGACGGACGCGACCCCCGCGACCGCGAGATCCTCACGTTCGTCCTCGACCGGGGCATGGACGGCCTGGAGCAGACCAGGCCGCTGCGCAAGATGGGGCTGCACTCCTCCCCCACCGGCGAGCTGTTCCTGAGCGACGTCCGCGCGGGCGCCGACCGGCTCCTCGCCTCCGGCGAGGGCGGCGGCAAGGAGTCGGCCAGGCAGAACTTCGTCACCGAGCGCGCCGGGGTCGCCGCGATGGCGCTCGGCGTCATCGAGGAGTGCCTGAAGCTGTCGGTCGAGTACGCCAAGACCCGCGAGCTGTGGGGCCAGCGGATCGGGGACTTCCAGCTCATCCAGCTGAAGCTGGCGAAGATGGAGGTCGCGCGCCTCAACGTCCAGAACCTGGTGTTCCGGCACATCGAGATGCAGCGGGCCGGGCGCCCGATGACGCTCGCCGAGGCGTCCGCCATGAAGCTGTACGCGGCCCAGGCCGCCAGCGAGGTCGCGCAGGAGGCCGTGCAGCTGTTCGGCGGCAACGGCTACATGAGCGAGTACCGCGTCGAGCAGCTCGCCCGGGACGCCAAGTCGTTCCAGATCTACGCCGGCACCGACGAGATCCAGATCACCCACATCGCGCGGGATCTTCTCTCCCGCTGACCGCGAACCCGAGCCGCGTTCCGGGCATCGAACAGGTGGAGGGCGGGCGGAATCGACCGCCCGCCCTCGTCCGGAGCTTTCTGGACAGGCGACGACGGGAACTGGATACTCACGGCATGGACGGTCAGCCCTCTTTCCCGGTACGGGCGTCCGACGGGGAGCGGGACCGCGTCCTGCGCGTCCTCGGCGACCGCGTGGCCGAGGGCCGGATGTCCCACGAGACGTTCGAGCGCCGCGTCGACCAGGTGCTGCGCGCGCGCAGCCGGGCCGAACTGGACGACATCGTGCACGACCTGCCGCCCGCCGGCCGCGTCGTCGGCCGGCTGACCGGCCTGGTCGCCACGGTCTCGCAGGTGACCGCCCGGCTCGAGGCGGCGTGGCGGGCACCGCGGCTGCCCCGCTTCACCCTGCCCGCCGACGGCGCCCGCATCGTCGTCGGCCGCGCCCCCGGCTGCCAGTTCCTCCTCACCGACCTGACCGTGTCCCGGTTCCACGCCGAGCTGTACCGCGCCGAGGAGGGATGGATGGTCACCGACCTCGGGTCGATGAACGGCACCCGGGTCAACGGGTGGCGGCTGACCGGCCCGGCGCGGGTCCGCGCCGGCGATGAGATCGGGTTCGGCGAGGCGGCCTTCATCGTCGCCGCGTCCTGACGGGCCGCGCCCTTGACGTTGTAAGGTCGGGCCCGGCGCGGTCGTCGTGCCCGACCGCGCCCGTCTCACAATGCGGGCGGGCGGCTTTCCCAGGGGGTGCTCAGCACGACCGTGGTGCGGGTCGCTACGTTCGCGGCGGCCCGGATCCGCTGCAGGAGGTCCTCCAGCTCGTTCGGGGACGCGACGCGGACCTTGAGGATGTAGCTCTCCTCCCCCGCGACCGAGTGGCACGCCTCGATCGCCTCCAGGTGCGCCAGCCGGTCGGGGGCGTCGTCCGGCGCGGCCGGGTCGATCGGCTTGATCGAGACGAACGCGGTCAGCGGAAGCCCGATCTCCCGGCTGTCGAGCTGGGCGGCGAACCCCCGGATGGTCCCGCGCTTCTGCAGCCGCCGCACGCGCTGGTGCACGGCCGACACCGACAGCCCGGTCTCCCGGGCCAGGTCGGTGAAGCTCATTCGCCCGTCGCCGGCCAGCAGCCGCATGATCTGACGATCGATCTCCTCCACGATGCGAAATCTAGCGCGCCGCGGGGCCCGCCCGCGGCGGCACAGATCACAGATCGGACTCCGCTCACCGGATCGTCTCGGCATGTGGACGGGAGCGGCCGGAGGGCCGTCCCCCCGGGCGCGCGGAGCGCAGCGCGCCGCAGCTGCCGCGCACGACCAGCTCGGTCGGCAGCAGCACCGGGCCGGCCGGGCCCCGGCGGGCGCGGTCGCGCAGCAGCAGCTCGCAGGCGCGGTACCCCATGTCGCGGGCGGGCCGCGCGACGGCGGTCAGCGGCGGGTCGCACAGCTCCGCCCACGCGACGTCGTCGACCATCGCGATCGACACGTCGGCGGGGACGCGCAGGTCCAGCTCGCGGGCGACGAGCACGGCCGCCTCGCCGAGCAGGTGCCCGGCGGCGAGCACGGCGGTGACGTCGTCGCGGCGCTGCAGCAGCCCCGCGGCGGCCGCGTACGCGGCGTCGCGGGCGGGCCGGGCGGGCACGACGAGGTCCTCGTCCAGGACGAGCCCGGCGGGCGCGTGGGCGTCGCGGAACGCCCGCTCCCGGACGCCGGGCGTCGCGCCCGGGGCGGCGGCGCCGAGGTAGGCGATGCGGCGGTGGCCGAGCCCCGCCAGGTACTCGACCAGGGCGCGGACGCCGCCGGCGTCGTCGGCGAGGACGGCCGGGACCTCCGGCAGGCCGGGCAGGGCGCGGTCGGCGAACACGAGGCGGGGGCAGACCCGCGCGGCGCCCCGCCAGCCGGACTCGTCCCCCGCCGGGACCGCGATGATCCCGTCGACGCGCTGCTCGACGAGCCGGTCGAGGATCTCGGCCTCGCGGGCGGGGTCGCCGTGCGCGGCGTCCACGACGACGTGGCCGCCCAGGGTGCGGGCGCACGCGAGGACGCCCGCGGTGAGCTCGGCGCAGAACGGGTCGGTGACGTCCGGCACGATGAGGCCGATGCCGCCGCTGCGGGCGGTCCTCAGGCCGCGGCCGAGGGCGCTCGGCCGGTAGCCGAGGTCGGCCGCGGCGGCGAGCACGCGCTCGCGGGTGCCGGCGGCGACCGCGCCGGTCCCGGAGAACACCCGGGAGACGGTGGCGATGCCGACCCCGGCCGCCGCCGCCACGTCCTTGATCGTCGCCGCCCGCTCCGCCATCCCGATCCTCCCGCCGGCGTCCAGCCCGGTCGGCCGCCGCTTTCCTGGAAACGTTTCCATCATGTTAGCTCCACTCAATAGACGAAAGACCTGGTGAGCGACGGCAAGATGGAAACGTTTCCATCGAAAGGGGATCCGATGGCGAAGATCGTGCTGGACGGCGTGGACAAGGTGTACGCGGGCGGGGTGAAGGCCGTGGACTCCCTGGACCTGGAGATCCGCGACGGCGAGTTCATGGTGCTGGTCGGCCCGTCCGGCTGCGGCAAGTCGACCGCGCTGCGCATGATCGCCGGCCTGGAGGAGATCAGCGGCGGCACCGTCTCCATCGGCGACCGGGTCGTCAACGACCTCGCCCCCAAGGACCGCGACATCGCGATGGTGTTCCAGAACTACGCGCTCTACCCGCACATGACCGTCGAGCAGAACCTCGCCTTCGGCCTCAAGCTGCGCGGCACCCCCAAGGCCGAGATCAAGAAGAAGGTCGCCGAGGCCGCGCAGATGCTCGGCCTGGAGCAGTACCTGAGCCGCAAGCCCGCCGCCCTGTCGGGCGGCCAGCGCCAGCGCGTCGCGATGGGCCGCGCGATCGTCCGCCAGCCGCAGGCCTTCCTCATGGACGAGCCGCTGTCGAACCTGGACGCCAAGCTCCGCGTGTCGATGCGCGCCTCGCTCAGCCAGCTCCACGAGCGCCTCGGCGTCACCACCGTGTACGTCACCCACGACCAGATCGAGGCGATGACGCTCGGCACGCGGGTCTGCGTGCTGCGCGAGGGCGTCCTCCAGCAGGTCGACACGCCCCAGCGGCTGTTCGACGACCCGGTGAACCTGTTCGTCGCCGGGTTCATCGGCTCCCCCGCGATGAACTTCGCGACCGCCGAGCTGACGCGCGGCGACGGCGGCGCGCGGGTCGCGTTCGCCGGGTACTCCCTGCCGGTCCCGGACGCCCTGTTCGAGGACAGGCCCGGCCTGGACGGCTACCTCGGCCGGAAGGTGATCCTCGGCGTGCGGCCGTCCGACTTCGAGGACGCCGCGCACGCCGACGCCGACTGGGCCACCCTGCACGCCCGCAGCAGCGTCACCGAGGAGCTCGGCAGCGAGATCAACGTCATCTTCGCGATCGACGCGCCGCCCGTCGAGCACAAGGACACCGCCGACCTCGCCGAGGACGGCGCCGACGGCGAGGCCGAGCTGGCGCTGCCGCTCACCGAGAACCGGGCGCTGTGGACGGCCCGCGTGAACTCCCGCTCGCACGTCCGCCCCGGTCAGGAGATCGACCTGGCCGTCGACACCAAGCGGCTGCACTTCTTCGACCCTGCCAGCGGCCTGGCGATCGGCCACCGCGCGGCACGGGCCGCCGACACCGCCGTGGACACCGCTCAGGACACCGTCCCCGCGGGCTGAGCCCCCGCGAGCGCGAGGCCCGCGCCCCCACGTCGGGGGCGCGGGCCTCACCCGTCACGGGACCGCGCTACTTGACGGAGCCGGCCAGGACCCCCTGCACGAAGTACCGCTGGAAGGCGAAGAACACGGCGAGCGGGACGATCAGCGACAGGAACGCGCCCGGCGCGAGGATGTCGATGTTCCCCGTGAACTGCCGCATCTGCGACTGCAGCCACTTCGTCATCGGCTGCGAGCCCGTGTCGGCGAACACCAGCGCGACGAGGAGGTCGTTCCACACCCACAGGAACTGGAAGATCCCCAGCGACGCGATCGCCGGCCCGCCCAGCGGGAAGATCACCCGCCGGAAGATCGTCCACTCGGAGCCGCCGTCCATCCGCGCCGCCTCCAGCAGGTCGCGCGGGATCGCGGCGAAGAAGTTGCGCAGCAGGAAGATCGCGAACGGCAGCCCGAACGCGACGTGGAACAGCACGACGCCGGTGACGGACCCGAACATCGTGAACCCGCCGACGTCGACCCTCCCGTAGAGCTTCGCGACCGGGATCAGCGCGACCTGCACCGGCACGACCAGCAGCGCGACCACCGCGAGGAACAGCCAGTCCCGGCCGGGGAACTCCATCCACGCGAACGCGTACGCGGCCAGCGAGGCGATCACGACGACGAGCACCGTCGACGGCACGGTGATCATGATGGTGTTCCAGAACGAGTCGACGAAGTCGTCCTTCTCCAGCAGCGCGGAGTAGGCGCCGAACGTCAGCTCGGTCGGCCGCGTGAACACCGTCCACCAGCCGCTGGCGGCGTTGTCCTGGGTGGAGCGCAGCGACGCCACCAGCAGGCCGATCGTGGGCACCAGCCAGAACAGCGCGATCAGCACCAGCATCGCCTGCACGAAGCCGCCGCCGAGCCGCCCCACGATCCGGGACGCGACTCCGCGCCGGGGCGCGCCCGCCGCGCCGCTCGCCGTGGCGCCGCCGGGCTCGGTGCGGGTCCCGGCCGCCTTCCCGTTCGTCATCTGCGCTCCTGCTGCAGTCGCCGGATGTTGAACAGCATGGCGGGCAGCACCAGCACGAACAGCAGCACCGCGATGGCGCTGCCCGCGCCCTGGTCGTTGCCGCCGCCGAACGACACGGTCCACATCTGCAGCGCCAGCACGTTCGCGTTGGGATCGCCGCCGCCGATGATGAACACCAGGTCGAACACCTTCAGCACGTTGATCACCAGCGTCACCAGCACCACCGTCAGGACGGGCATCAGCAGCGGGATCGTCACCCGCCGGAACACCTGCCACTCGGTGGCGCCGTCGACGCGGGCGGCCTCCAGCGCGTCCCGGGGGATCGCGGCCAGCCCCGCGGCGATCAGCACCATCGCGAACCCCGACCACACCCACAGGTACGACGCGATGATCGCGGGCGTGATGAGGGTGTCGCCGAGCCACTCCGCGCCGCGGTAGGCGGCGGTGAAGTTGTCCGCCGGCAGCCGGACGGACACCGTCGCCGACGGCACGTCCCGCAGCGTGAACGTGCCGTCGGCGCGGGTGGTCGCCTTAGCCACGACCTTGCCGTCCCGGACCGCCTCGACCGTGACGCCGGGCAGGCCGGTCTCGCCCGCGTTCGGGACGTTCGGCGTTCCGCCGCCGCCCCGGGTGAAGTCGAACCAGACCGTCCCGGTGATCTGCCCGGGACGGGCCGCCGGGGCCTGCGCCGCCGGCTTCGCGTCCTTCGGCAGATTCTCGGGCCGGACCCGCACCAGCGGCAGCAGCGCGCTCCGCCCGCCCTGCACGGGCGCCGCCGTCACCACGCCGCCGCCCTCCGCGCGCACCGGCTGGTCGCCGCCTCCGCGCGGCGCGGCGCCCGGATAGCGGGTGGCGCCCGCGAACATGTCGTGCACGCCGACGAGGACCGCGTTGCCGACGCCCTTGTCCGGATCCTGCTCGTACACGAGCCGGAAGATGATGCCGGAGGCCAGCAGCGAGATCGCCATCGGCATGAAGACCACGAGCTTGAACACCGTCGCCCACCGGATCCGCTCGGTGAGGACGGCGAACAGCAGCCCGAGGATCGTCGTCACGGTGGGGGCGACGACCACCCAGATCGCGGTGTTGCGCACCGCGATGAGGTTGTTCTCCCCCTGGAAGACGCCGGTGTAGTTGTCGATGCCGACGAAGGAGTCCCCCGACGCGTCGAACAGGCTGCGGATCACCGAGTAGACGATCGGGTAGACGACCAGGAAGCCGAGCACCACCAGCGACGGGAGCAGGAACAGCATCGCCAGCCACGACGGCGGCGCCAGCCGTTCCCGTGCCCGGGCGCGGCGGCCGCCCGGCCCGTCCGTCCCGTCCGCCGTGGCGACGGCGGCGGCGCCGCCGGCCGTAGCGGCCGGCGGCACCCCGTCCTTCGGAGCCTTCATCAGGGAAACCCCTACCGGATCACTTGTAGGCGCTCGCGGCGGCGGCCTCGAGCTTCGCCTGCGTCCCCTTCACGTCCGACGGCTTCTGCACGAGCCCGCGCAGCGCCTCCCACATGCCCTTGCCGGGCGTCGCGCCGAACGCGGCGGGCGTCAGGTCGGACATGTCGTACCGGGCGGCCTCGCCGGCCTGCTGGAGCTGCGCGACGAGCTCCTTGGCCACCGGGTCGGCGTACGCGTCCGGCGGGACGCTCTTGTTGGGCGTCAGGTACCCGCCGAGCCCGGCCCAGATCTTCCCGGCCTCCGGGGACGCGAGGTACTTCATCAGCTCCTGCGCGCCCTTGCCGTCCTTGAGCGCGACGGCGACGTCGCCGCCGAGGATCGCCGGGGCGGTGGCGCCGGCCTTCGGGAACGCGAACACCTTCGCGTCCGTGCCGACCTTCGCCTTCGTCGTCCCGATGAGCGCGGCGGCGAAGTCGCCGCCGTACACCATCGCGGCCTTCTCCTGGCCGAACACCTGGGTGACCGACTCGTCGAACTTCGTCTTGGTCGCGGACGCGACCCCGCCGTTCAGGTACTCCGGCTTCCAGATCGCGGCGAGCGTGGTGAGCGCCTTCGCGACCGTCGGGTCGGTCCACTTGATCTCGTGCTTGGCGAGCTTGTCGTAGTTCTCCGGCCCCGCCTGCGACAGGTACACGTTCTCGAACCAGTCGGTCAGCGTCCAGGAGTCCTGCGGCCCGGCGGCCAGGGCGAACGGGGTGGTGCCCGCGTCCCGGATCGTGGCGGCGGCCTTCACCAGGTCGTCGGTGGTCGCCGGGGGCTGGACGCCCGCGTCCTCGAACGCCTTCGGCCGGTACCACAGGATCGACTTGTAGGCGGCCTTGACCATCACGCCGTAGGTCTTGCCGTCGGCGGAGCCCAGCTCCTTCCAGTAGGGCGCGTAGTTGGAGCCCACCGCCGACACGACGTCCGCGGACAGGGGCTTCAGGGAGCCCTCCTTCGCGTACTGCTGCATCAGGCCCGGCTGCGGCAGGATCGCCACGTCCGGCGGGGTCTTCGCCCCGATGCGCGGGCCGAGGTAGGCGTCGGTGTTCTCACCGGTCGAGGCGTAGGTGACGGTCGCGCCCGTCTTCTTCTCGAACGCCTGCAGCACCTTGCGGAAGTTGGTCTCCTCGGTGCCGGTCCACTTGGCGGCCACCTCGATCTTGACGCCCTTGAGCGCGGTCCCGCCGGCGGACGTCTCGTCGCCCGAACCGCCGCCGTCGTCGTCGCCGCCGCACGCGGCGGCCGACGCCAGCACCATCCCGGCCGCGACCGCGGCCGCCGTGAAACGCCTGTTGCCCCTCATCCCTCATCCTCCCTGGTCGGCCCGGCGTCCGATCCCCAGATCGACGCACCGGACTCGATATCGAAGAAGTGCAGGCGGCCGGTGTCGACTCGCACGGTCACCGGATCGCCCACCTTCACACGCGTTCGGGGGCTGAACCGCGCCACCAGGACCGTGTGGGGCGCCTCCAGGCCGCCCAGCACGTCGGTCCCCGCGTCGCGGGCGAGCTCCTTGGTGTCCTCGGTGACGACCTGCCCGGCCTCCACCGCGAAATGGACGAGCACGTCCGAGCCCATCGCCTCGACCAGGTCGGCCGACGACGTCAGCGTCGTGCCGTCCGGCGCGTCGACGAGCTCGGCGTCCTCCATGTCCTCCGGGCGGATGCCGACGACGACGTCCCGCCCGAAGTAGGACGCAAGCGCGGGGTGCCCGGTCAGCACCTCGCCGGCGAGCGCCAGCGTCTGGCCGCCGATCTCCAGGCGCGGGTTCGCCGCGTCCCCGGACAGCGTGCCCTTCAGCAGGTTCATGGCGGGTGAGCCGATGAACCCGGCGACGAACAGGTTCGCCGGCCGGTCGTACAGCTCCTGCGGCGGCGCGACCTGCTGCAGCTCGCCCTTCTTCATCACCGCGACCCGGTCGCCGAGCGTCATCGCCTCGGTCTGGTCGTGGGTGACGTAGATCGTGGTCACGCCGAGGTCGCGCTGGATGCGGGCGATCTCGGCGCGCATCTGGACGCGCAGCTTGGCGTCCAGGTTCGACAGCGGCTCGTCCATGAGGAACGCCTGCGGCTCCCGGACGATCGCGCGGCCCATCGCCACGCGCTGCCGCTGCCCGCCCGACAGGTTGCGGGGCTTGCGGGCCAGGTGGTCGGTGAGGCCGAGGATGTCCGCGGCCCGGTCGACCTTCTCCCGGATCTCCGCCTTCGGCACCTTCCGCAGCGACAGCCCGAACCCGATGTTGTCGCGGACGGACAGGTGCGGGTAGAGCGCGTAGCTCTGGAACACCATCGCGACGTCCCGGTCGCGCGCCGGGACCCGGTTCACGACCCGGCCGCCGATGGTGACGCTGCCCTCGGAGATGTCCTCCAGCCCGGCGACCATCCGCAGCGCGGTGGTCTTCCCGCATCCCGACGGCCCGACCAGAACGAGGAACTCCCCGTCCGCGACGTGCAGGTTCAGGTCCGTCACGGCGCGCGTGCCGTCGGGATAGACCTTCCCGACACCGGTCAGATCGACCTCGGCCACGGCGTCTCCTCCTCTTCCGGCAACGAACCGCACGGGCACTGCCCCGCGTGACAATGAGACTAGGAAGTACACGCACCGGTACCCCGCCCGCAATGTCGTCAGCCATCGGCGGCACATTTGGTGCAGAGATCGTTATGCACATGTTTCCGCTGTCTCACACCTGCCCCGGGAGTTCACGGCCGGGAAAAGGTGCGGGCGCGGACGGAAACCGTCCGCGCCCGCCCGTGCGAGGCCCCGCTGTTTGTCAATCGACGACGAAGAGGCCGTGGTCGACGACGTTCATCGGCTCGAATCCGTCCCGTGTGCACACGACGATGTCCTCGATGCGGGCGCCGTGCGGCCCCGGGTAGATGCCCGGTTCCACGGAGAACGCCATGCCCGCCTCCAGCGGCTCGGTGTTGCCCGCGACGATGTAGGGCTCCTCGTGCGACTCCAGGCCGATGCCGTGGCCGGTCCGGTGGAAGAAGTGCTCGCCGAGCCCGGCCGCCGCGATGACGTCGCGGGCCGCCGCGTCCACCGCCTCGGGCGTGACTCCCGGACGGACCGCCTCGCACGACACGCGCTGCGCCTCCTCCAGCACCGCGTGGTAGGCGCGGTAGTCGGCGGGCGGCTCCCCCACGCAGTAGTTGCGGGTGGAGTCGGAGCAGTACCCGGACGGCATGGTCCCGCCGATGTCCACCACCACGGGCTCGCCCGGCCCGATCACGCGGTCCGACAGCTCCGCGTGCGGGTTCGCGCCGTTCGGGCCGGAGCCCACGATGACGAAGTCGACGGTCGCGTGGCCCTCGGCGATGATCGCGTCGGCGATGTCGCGGCCGACCTCCCGCTCCGTCCGGCCCGCCCTGAGGAACTCCGGCACCCGCCGGTGCACCCGGTCGATGGCCGCGCCCGCCTCGCGGAGCGCCTCGACCTCCGCGGCGCTCTTGCGCATCCGCAGCTCCCGCAGCACCCCGCCCGCCGCGACCTGCTCGGCGCCGGGCATCGCGGCCCGGAACCGCAGCGCCATGACGGCCCACATCCGGTCGGCGAGCCCCACCCGGTCCAGGCCCTGCGGGAGCCTGCGCGCCGTGAGCGCGTACGGGTCGTCGGTCTCGTCCCACGGCACGAACTCGATGCCGAGCCGCCCCGCCGGGGACGCCTCGGCGGCGGGCAGCTCCAGCCGCGGCACGACCATGAACGGCTCCCCGGACGCGGGAACCACCAGGCAGGTCAGCCGCTCCAGCTGGTGCGCGTCGTACCCGGTGACGTACCGCAGGTCCGGACCGGGCGTCAGCAGCACCGCCCCCAGCCCGGCCTTCGCGGTCGCCTCGCGCACCCGCCCCACCCGCTCGCGCGGATACAACTCCGTCGTCACATCCATCCCGGCTCCTCCCCCGGCCACACCCTGCACTCGATCACGACGCGTCAATTCTGACGGACCGGCATGGCAGCATGAGCACCATGAGCGGGCTGATGCTGCTGGACACGCCGTCGCTGTACTTCCGCGCGTTCTTCGGGGTGCCCGAGTCGGTGACGGCGCCGGACGGCACGCCCGTCAACGCCGTGCGCGGGCTCATCGACATGATCGCGCGGCTGGTGCAGGACCGCTCCCCCGACCGCCTCGTGTGCTGCATGGACGCCGACTGGCGGCCGTCGTTCCGTGTCGAGGCGCTGCCCTCCTACAAGGCGCACCGGGTGGCGGCGGACGGCGGCGACCAGACGCCCGACGCGCTCGAGGCGCAGCTGCCGATCATCGACGCCGTCCTGGACGCGGTGGGGCTGGCGCGGGTGGGCGTCCCCGGCTACGAGGCCGACGACGTGATCGGCACGCTCGCCACGCGGGGCGCCGCCGCCGGGCCGGTCGACATCGTGACCGGTGACCGCGACCTCTTCCAGCTGGTCGCGGACGACGGCCCCGTGAACATCCTCTACACCGCGCGGGGCATCCGGAACCTCCAGGTCATGGGCGAGAAGGAGGTCGGGGAGAAGTACCGCATCCCCGGCCGCGGCTACGCCGACTACGCGACCCTGCGCGGCGACCCGAGCGACGGCCTGCCGGGCGTGCCCGGCGTGGGCGACAAGACCGCCGCCGCCCTGGTCACCCGGTTCGGCTCCGTGGCGGGCATCCTCGCGGCCCTCGACGCCGGCACCGAGGAGGGCTTCCCCGCGGGCGCCCGCCGCCGCATGGAGGCGGCCCGCGACTACCTGGCGTCCGCGGAGACGGTGGTGCGGGTCGTCACCGACATCGGCGCCCCCGAGCTCGGCTCCCTGGACGACCGCCTCCCCACCGCACCGCGCGACCCGGAGACCCTGGTCGCGCTGGCCGACGAGTGGAACCTCGGCAGCCCCGTGAACCGCCTCCTCAACGCCCTGTCCCGCTGACCCCGGCCGGTCACGCCGCCTTCCCGCGCCGCCCCGTTCATCGGTCCCGGCCGCCGCGCGGCTGTGGTGATGACCACCGCCCGCCGGCGGACGCGTCCTGGACGGCTCGGGCGGCGGCCCGGCTCGCGCCTCGCCGCACCTTGCGATGGGGCGACGCGCTCGCCGGGCCGGGGGCCTTTACGTTGTAGATCTGTACCGGTCAGCGGCGGCGCCGGGCGTGGGAGCGGGGGCGCCAGTTCGTGCTCGTGCCGACGCCGGCCAGGTGAAGGGCGAGCAGGAGCAGGCCGAGAACGGTCATGGTGCCGTTGTTGAAGGCGTCCGAGTAGACGTCCGCCAGGTCGAAGAGCAGGGCGATGGCGAAAACGATCGCCGCGACGATCGCGAGCATGTCGGCCTCCGGTCAAGGGAACGGGGGCCGCTTTCGGCCCCCGGGTCACCCCGCAGATGTCCGCACCCCCGCACGTCAAACGGCGGGTCAATTACGGACGTGCCCGGGACCTCAATTCGGTCAAGATCGATTGGCGAGCGCGGCGCGCGATTCGCGCGTCATTCGGACGACTTCGCGGCGGACCTGGTCGCGTTCGGTCGGCCTCTCACCCCACGGAATTCGGATCGCCGTCTCGCCGCCCTTCTCCGTGACGGCGAAATCGATGCCGTCGGCGTCGAGGCCGGTCATGCGGGCGGCGGTGGCGGCGGGGCGGCCGCCGAGCGCGCGGCAGATCGTGAGGCAGTCGGCGGCGTGGTCGTCGTTCATGTGCCGCGCGATCTGCTGGACGACGTCCTCGGTGAAGGCGGTCACGGTTCCTCCGGTTCGGGGCCGCGCAGGGCGCCCAGGATCGTGCCGGTCAGGACGCCGGCGGCGCGGTCGGCGGACAGCCGGCCCTCGTCGGCCTCCTGGGCGGCGGCGTGCATCAGCGTGTAGACGGTCGTGGCGAGCCATGCCGGCGGGGCGTCCGCAGTGAAGACGCCCTCGTCCTGGCCGCGGCGGACGAGGCCCTCGACGCGGGCGAGGACCGCGCCGTGCCGGTCGCGGACGCCGCCCGGCCCGAGGACCTCCAGCGCGACGGACAGCAGCGTCCGGTGCCGGTCCAGCACCCGCCAGGACGAGCGGACGAGGCGCTCGAGCGCCTCGTCCGCCGCGCCGGTGTCGATGTCGACGACGTCCAGGACGTCGTCGGCGGCGTCCAGGGACCGCTGGAACAGCGTCTCGACCAGCGCCTCCCGGGACGGGAAGTGCCCGTAGAGGGTGACCCGGCCCACCCCGGCGGCCTTCGCGATCTCGGTCATGCCCGCCGACGGGTTGCGGGACAGGCGGCGCAGGGCGGCGTCGAGGATGGCCTCGATGTTGCGCTCGGCGTCCGCGCGGCGCCGCGGGGGATCCGGCGCACGGCGCCGTACGGGATCCGGAGTGGGGCTGGGCATGCGTTCAGCGTAGAGGGCCGTCAGTGGGCGAAGACGGGGCCGTCTCCGGGTTCGGGGCGGCCGGCGGGGACGAGCAGCACCGCGAACGCGGCGACGGCCGCCGCCACGCCCGCGAACACGGTGAACGCGTCCTGGAAGCCGTCCACGGACGCGCCGCCGAGGCTCGCGCCGGCGAAGGCGGCGGCGAGCGCGACGCCGAGGGCGCCGCCGATCTCGTGGCCGGTGCTGACGATGCCGGACGCGACGCCGGCCTCGTCGTGCCCGATCCCGCTCATGGCGGTGGTGGTGGCGCACACGAATCCGGCGCCCGTCCCGGCGGCGAGCAGCACGAAGCCGGGCAGGACGTCGGTGAGGACGTGGCCGCCGGCCGGGACGCGCGCGAGCAGCAGCGCGCCCGCGGCGGCGAGGGCGAATCCCGTCGCGGCGACGGGGCGCGGCCCGATCCGTCCCACCAGGCCCGACGCCAGGTGGGCGCCGGCGATGGTGGCGAGGGCGGCGGGCAGGAACGCCAGGCCGGTCCGCACCGCGGAGAGCCCGAGGACGTGCTGCAGGTACAGCGAGCAGAGGAAGAACGCCGACAGCATCATGACCGACGCGGCCACCATGATCAGCCCGCCGGTCGCGATCGTCCGGCGGGCGAGGAAGGGCAGCGGCACGAGCGGGCTCCGGACGCCCCGTTCCACCAGCACGAACGCGATCGCGAGGACGGCGGACGCGGCGAGGGCGCCGAGAGCCGGGGCGCTACCCCAGCCGTCCTCCCCGGCCCGGACGAGGCCGAAAATGAGCGCGCCCGCGGCGAGCGTGCCGGTGAGCGCGCCGGCCGGGTCGAGGGGGCGGCGGACGGGGGGCACGGCGGCGACGGCGGACGGCAGCAGCGCCAGCACGGCGAGGCCGACGGGGACGTTCACGAAGAACACCCATTCCCAGCCGGGACCGCCGGCGAGCAGCCCGCCCAGCAGGACGCCGGCGGCGGCGCCGGTGCCGCCGATCGCGGCCCAGACGCCGAGGGCGCGGTGCCGTTCGGGGCCGTGGAAGGCCGTCGTGATGATCGCGAGGGCGGCCGGGGACAGCAGCGCGGCGCCGGCGCCCTGGACGGCGCGCCCGGCGATCAGGACGGTGCCGTCCGGCGCGAGCCCGCAGGCGAGGGAGGCGGCGCTGAACAGGGCGAGGCCGAGCAGGACGGCGCGGCGGCGGCCGAGGGCGTCGGCGAGCCGCCCGCCGAGCAGCAGCAGTCCGCCGAAGCAGAGGGCGTAGGCGGTGACGACCCAGGTCGCCTCGGTGCCGTCGAGGCCGAGGTCGGCGCCGATGGTGGGCAGCGCGACGTTCACGACGGTGATGTCGACGACGAGCATGAACTGGGCGAGGCACAGCAGGACGAGGGCGCGCCACCGCGCGGCGGGAGGGGAATGCACCGAGATCTCCTAACTCGAACAGACATGTTCAAGTTAGACTAGCCGGAGATCGAGGTGAATTGAACATCACTGTTCGGGTTATCGGTCTGACATCGCCCGTGTGTCGGATGTGAGGGCGACGTTGCGCAGGCGACACAGTGCGCACCCGGCCGCGTAACGGGGCCTGACTAGCGTCCGGACCGACAGGTGACGGTACGGACGGAGGACGGCGGATGGCGGGCAGCACGCCCACGCACTGCCCCTACTGCGCGCTGCAGTGCGGGATGACGCTCACGGGGGACGGGGTGGTCGCGCCGCGCGACGACGTGCCCGCCAACCAGGGCGGTCTGTGCCAGAAGGGCTGGTCGGCGGCGTCACTGCTGACCGTCCCGGACCGGCTGACCACGCCGCTCGTCCGGCGCGCGCCCGGCGGCCCGCAGGAACCCTGCACCTGGGACGAGGCCCTCGACCTGATCACCGCGCGGATCCGCGCGCTCCAGGGCGCGCACGGGCCGGACGCCGTCGCCGTGTTCGGCGGCGGCGGGCTGACGAACGAGAAGGCGTACCAGCTCGGCAAGTTCGCGCGGATCGCCCTGCGCACCTCGCAGATCGACTACAACGGCCGGTTCTGCATGTCGTCGGCCGCGGCCGCGTCGGGCCGCGCGTTCGGGATGGACCGCGGCCTGCCCGGCCCGATCACGGACGTCGCGGAGGCCGACGTGATCCTCATGGCGGGCGGCAACGTCGCCGAGACCATGCCGCCGTTCATGCGGCACATCGCGAGGCAGAAGGAGGCGGGCGGGGCGCTCATCGTCATCGACCCGCGCCGCACGGCGACCGCCCGCCAGGCCGACCTGCACCTGCAGCCGACGCCGGGCACCGACCTGGCGCTCGCCAACGGCCTCCTGCACCTCGCCATGACCGAGGGGTACCTGGACGAGCCGTACATCGCGTCCCGCACGTCCGGGTTCGCGGAGGTCCGCACGGTCGTGAACGGGTACTGGCCGGAGCGGGTCGAGCGCGTCACCGGGGTGCCGGTGGCGCACATGCGCGAGGCCGTCCGGATGCTGGGCACGGCGCGCAGGGCGCTGGTCCTCACCGCGCGGGGCGCCGAGCAGCACGCCCAGGGCGTCGACACCGTGACCGCCTTCATCAACCTGGCGCTCGCGCTGGGCCTGCCCGGCAGGCCCGGCTCCGGGTACGGGTGCATCACCGGGCAGGGCAACGGGCAGGGCGGGCGGGAGCACGGCCAGAAGGCCGACCAGCTCCCCGGCTACCGCCGCATCGACGACCCGGCGGCGCGGACGCATGTCGCGAAGGTTTGGGGCGTCGATCCGGACGCGCTGCCCGGCCCCGGCCGCTCCGCGTACGAGCTCCTCGACGCACTCGGCACCGACGGCGGCCCGAAGGCGATGCTGCTGTTCGGGTCGAACCCGGTGGTGTCGGCACCGAACGCCGCGTCCGTCCAGGACCGCCTGGACGCCCTGGACCTCCTGGTGGTGGCCGACTTCGTGCCGTCGGAGACCGCGCGGCGCGCCGACGTCGTGCTGCCGACCGCGCAGTGGGCCGAGGAGTCCGGGACGATGACGAACCTGGAGGGCCGGGTGCTGCGCCGCCGCCGCGCCGTCCCGCCGCCGGACGGCGTCCGCACCGACCTGGAGATCATCTCCGCGCTCGCGAACCGGCTGGCCGCCCCCGGCGACTGGAGCACCGACCCCCGGGCCGTGTTCGGCGAGCTGCGGGCCGCCAGCGCGGGCGGCGTCGCCGACTACTCCGGGATCACCTACGAGCGGATCGAGGCGGAGGGCGGGGTCTTCTGGCCCTGCCCCGCCGAGGACCACCCGGGCACGCCGCGCCCCTACCTGGACCGCTTCCCGACGCCGGACGGCCGCGCCCGCCTCCTCCCGGTCGAGCAGCGGGGGCCGGCCGAGGACGTGGACGCCGACTACCCGCTCTACCTGACGACCGGGCGCGTCCTCGCGCAGTACCAGTCGGGGGCCCAGACGCGGCGCGTCCGGGAACTGACGGCGGCGGCGCCGGAGCCGTTCGTGGAGATGCACCCCGACCTGGCCGAGCGCGCCGGCATCGAGGACGGGGCGCCGGTGCGGGTGGCCAGCCGCCGCGGAATCGCGGTCGCGAAGGCCCGCCTGACCGACACGATCCGCGCGGACACGGTCTTCATGCCGTTCCACTGGCCGGGCGCCGGCCGCGCGAACACCCTCACCAACGCGGCGCTGGACCCGACGTCCCGCATGCCGGAGTTCAAGGTCTGCGCCGTCAGCGTCGCGCCCGCGGGCTGACCCGCGCCCGCAAGGGGCCCGCCGCGCTCGCGGCGGGCCCCTTCGCCGTCCGCCCCCGCCGTCTCCGCGTCGGGACTCCGCCCATGCGGAAGGCCCGCGGCACGGGGCCGCGGGCCTTTCCGGCGGGTGCTCAGGCGTCCACCGACTCCTGCTCGTCGAGCCAGCCGAGGATGCCCTCCACGGCGGACCGGCAACTTCCGCAGCCGGTGCCCGCCTTCGTGTCGCGGGCGATCGCCTCGGGTGTGCGGGAGCCCTGCTGCCAGCACGCGCGGATGCGGCCCTTGCTGACGTTGTTGCAGTGGCAGACGGTCGCCGCGTCCGGCATGCGGACGGGCGAGGCGGCCTCGGCGGCGCCGGCGAAGCCGGGGAACAGCAGGTCCAGCCGCTCGGACGGCACAGGCGCGGAGCGGTCGTAGAGCTGGCTGAGCGTCCCCGCCGTGGAGGTCTCGCCCAGCAGGATCGCGCCGATCAGGCGCCCGTCGCGGATCACGGCCTTCTTGTAGGTGCCGCGCGCCGCGTCGGTGAACCGGACGACCTCGACGCCGTCGTCGTCGTCGCCGAAGTGGGTCTCGCCCATCGAGGCGAGCTCGATCCCGGCGGCCTTCAGGCGGGTGATCTGGCGGGCGCCGGTGAAGCGGGCCGCCGGGTCGGTGCCGGCGAGCAGGCCGGCGAGGACGCCCGCCTGCTCCCAGGCGGGCGCGACGAGGCCGTACACCTCGTCGCGGTGCTCGGAGCACTCCCCGATGGCGCGGACGGACGGATCGGTGACGGAGCGGAGCTCGTCGTCCACGATCACGGCGCGGCCGATCGCGAGCCCGGCGTCGCGGGCGAGGGACACCTCGGGGCGGACGCCGCAGGACAGGATGACGAGGTCGGCGTCGACGACCTCGGTCCCCCCGTCCGGCGTGGCCAGTTCCACGCCGGTGACGGCGCCGCCGGCCGTGCGCAGGCCCTGGACGTTCGCCTCCAGGCGGGTGCCGATGCCGAGGCGGTCGAGGGTGCGGGCGAGGACCTTCCCGGCGGCCGGGTCGAGCTGGCGCTCCATGAGGTGCCCGGCCAGGTGCAGGACGGTCACGTCCAGGCCGCGGCCGGCGAGCCCGCGGGCCGCCTCGATGCCGAGCAGGCCGCCGCCGACGACGACGGCGTGCCGTGCCCTGTCGGCGAGCCCGGAGATGCGGCGGCAGTCGTCCAGAGTGCGGAAGACCTCCGCGCCCTCGGGCAGCCCGTCGGTGAGGCCGGGCATCGGCGGGATGAACGCGGTGCTGCCGGTCGCGAGGACGAGGGTGCCGTAGGGCGTGGCCGTCCCGTCGGCGGCGTGCACGACGCGGGCCTCGCGGTCGATGCGGGTGACCTCGACGCCGAGCCGGGCGTCGACCCCGTGGGCGGCGTACCAGGCGGCGTCGACGAGATCGATGTGCTCGGCGCGGGTGATCCCGGCGAGGACGTTCGACAGCAGGACGCGGTTGTAGGGACGCTCGGTCTCGGCGCCGAACACCGTGATGGGGACGTCGCGGTCGCGGGCGCGCAGCTCGGTGACGAACCGCGCGCCGGCCATGCCGTTGCCGACGACGACGATGCCGGTCACTTGATCACCTCCAGCGGGAGCGGCTTGATCTGCTCCCGCTCGATCGCGAAGCCGATGCTCGGGTCGGGCTCCTGGGGGGCGTTGACGAACGACACGAACCGGCTGAGCCGGTCGGGGTCGGCGAGGGTGTCGCCCCACTCGTCGGAGTAGGCGGCGACGTGCCGCTCCATGGCGGCGTCGAGTTCGGCGCAGATGCCGAGGCTGTCGTCGACGATGACCTCGCGGAGGTAGTCCAGCCCGCCCTCCAGGGACTCCAGCCAGCTCGCGGTGCGCTGGAGCCGGTCGGCGGTGCGGATGTAGAACATGAGGAACCGGTCGATGTAGCGGATCAGCTCGTCGTCGGTGAGGTCGGTGGCGAACAGGTCGGCGTGCCGGGGCCGCATCCCGCCGTTCCCGGCGAGGTACAGGTTCCAGCCCTTCTCCGTGGCGATGATCCCGAAGTCCTTGCTCTGCGCCTCCGCGCACTCGCGGGCGCAGCCGGACACGGCCGACTTCAGCTTGTGCGGGGCGCGCAGCCCCCGGTACCGCAGCTCCAGCCTGATGGCCATGCCGACCGAGTCCTGGACGCCGAAGCGGCACCAGGTCGACCCGACGCACGACTTCACCGTCCGCAGCGACTTGCCGTAGGCGTGCCCGGACTCGAAGCCGGCGTCGACGAGGCGCTTCCAGATCTCGGGGAGCTGTTCGACGCGGGCGCCGAACAGGTCGATCCGCTGCCCGCCGGTGATCTTGGTGTAGAGCCCGAAGTCGCGGGCGACCTCACCGATCACGATGAGCCGGTCCGGGGTTATCTCGCCGCCGGGGATGCGCGGCACGACGGAGTAGGTGCCGTTCTTCTGCAGGTTGGCGAGGAAGTGGTCGTTGGTGTCCTGCAGGGCCGCCTGCTCGCCCTCGAGGATGTGCCCGTTGCCGAGGCTCGCCAGGATCGACGCGACGACGGGCTTGCAGATGTCGCAGCCGCGTCCGGTCCCGTGCTGCTCGACGAGCTGGGTGAAGCTCGTGATGCCCCGCACCCGGACGATGTCGAACAGCTCGGCGCGGCTGTAGGCGAAGTGCTCGCAGATCGCCTTGCTGACCTCGATCCCGGCCGCGGTCAGCTCCGCGTCCAGGAGCTTCTTCACGAGCGGGACGCAGCTGCCGCAGCTCGTCCCGGCCCGCGTGCAGTCCTTCACGGCGGGCACGTCGGTCAGGGAGTGATCGGCGATCGAGCAGCGGATCGACTCGGCCGAGACGTTGTTGCAGGAGCAGATGACGGTCGCGCCGGGGAGGTCTCCCCCGGCGGCCTCGGTGCCACCGAACAGCATCTGCTCGGGCGGTCCCGGCAGGGAGCCGCCGACGTAGGCGCGCAGCGTCCCGTACGACTCGGCGTCGCCGACGAGCACGCCGCCGAGCAGCGTCTTCGCGTCATCGCTGACCAGCAGCCTCTTGTAGATCCCCGCGACGGGGTCGGTGTAGGTGACGCCGAGCGCGCCCTGCTCCGGGCCGGCGAACGGGTCGCCGAAGCTGGCGACGTCCACGCCCATGAGCTTCAGCTTGGTCGACAGGTCGGCGCCCTCGAACACGGCGGTGCTCGACCCTCCGGCGGCCTCGGCGAGCAGCCGGTCCGCGACGACCTCCGCCATCGAGAAGCACGGCCCCACCAGGCCGTACACGGCGCCGCCGATGAGGGCGCACTCGCCGATCGCCCAGATCGCGGGGTCGGCGGTGCGGCACGCCTCGTCCACGACGATGCCGCCGCGCTCCCCGACCGGCAGCCCGCAGTCGCGGGCCAGCTCGTCGCGGGGGCGGATGCCGGCGGAGAACACGACCACCTCGGCGCCGATGTCCGTGCCGTCCGCCATGACGACCCGGGCGACCGCTCCGTCCTCCCCCGCCTCCAGGCGGCTCATGGGGGTGCCGGCGTGGACGGCCATGCCGAGGTCCTCGATGTGGCGGCGCAGCATCGCGCCGCCGCCCTCGTCCAGCTGCCGGGGCATCAGCCAGGGCGCGACCTCGACGACACCGCTGCGCAGCCCGAGGCCCTGCAGCGCGCGGGCCGCCTCCAGGCCGAGCAGTCCGCCGCCGACGACGGCGCCGGTCTCCCGGCCGTCCGCGTAGTCGCGGATCGCGTCGAGGTCGTCGATCGTCCGGTAGACGAACACGCCGGGCAGATCGCGGCCCTCGACCGGCGGGACGAACGGCGCCGAGCCGGTCGCGAGGACGAGGGCGTCGTACCGGACGACCCGCCCGGACGACGTCGTGACGGTCCGGGCGGCGCGGTCGATCGCCGCCGCGCGCTCGCCGTTGTGCACGGTCACCTCGGGGCCGTGCGGGGGGTAGGCGAGGTCGGCGCCCTCCAGGTACGTCGTCAGCGCGACCCGGTCGTAGGCGGTTCGGGTCTCCTCCCCGATGACGGTGACCGTCCACGCGCCGGCGGTGTCGCGGGCGCGCAGCGCCTCGACCAGGCGGTGCGCGGCGGGGCCGTGGCCGATCACGACCAGAGACTTGTCCGGCTTGTTACCTGCTCCCATGGCCCCGATCCTCGGCGAGGCACGTTTCCCGGCGGCGTCCCGCGTGTCACCCGGCCGTTAACGAGATCGTCCGGATGTGACCGGTCCGTTAACGGGCCCTCACGGCTGCGGTGGGCGCGATGCGGGCCGGACGGGACGGGACCTTCGTCCCTACAGGGCCGCCGCGGGTTCCCGCACGATGGTGCGAAGCACCGGAGCGTACCCGGACGAGCGGAAGGAGACGACCGGGCGATGAACGACCTCGCGGCCGTCCCGCGGCAGGAGTCCGCCTCGATCAGCGCGGCGGTGGAGCCGCTCATGGCGGGGATCACGCTGGTCACTCTGCGGGGGGAGCTCGACCTCGCCACCTGCGGCGCCCTCGACGACCTCCTCGCCGGGCTGGCGGGCCCCGGCACCCCCTACCTCGCGATCGACGCGGCCGAGGTCGCGTTCTGCGACTCGCAGGGGCTGCGGACGCTCCTCGCCGCGGACGAGCGGGCCCGGTCGTTCGGCGGGCGGCTCTGCTTCGTCCATCCGTCCGCTCCGCTCCGGCGGGTGCTGCTCGCGGGCGGGCTCGCCGAGCGGCTGCTGCCGCCGGCGCCGCCGGACGGCGTCGACCTGCCGTGCCGGCTGTGACGACGTAGGTCACAACGCCGGCGCCTCGCACTTGGGCGGCTGCACAGTCTTCCCAGGGGCTGTGCACCCGCCCATTCCCTTTTGCCCCGATATGGCATAGAAGGGTCCCCACCCCACAGGAGGCAGGCATTGCGTAAGTTCATCGGTCACGCCCTCACCGGCGCAGGAGCGTTCCTGCTCGTCGGAGGCGCCCTGGTCCGGTTCCAGGTGGCCCCGGCGCTGGTCGGCGCACCGGTCGACACCCACCAGGTCACGCGGTTCCACACGGGCGACGGAACCTTGTTCGACGCCAAGAACATGCGGGCCAGGACCGGCGTTGAGATCGTCGCGACCAACACCACGCGTGGTGACGTCAAGGCCTCCGGCGACGGCCGCGTCGTGTGGGACTCGGTCACGATCATCGAGGACCTCGCGACCAAGAACGTCGTCGACTTCCAGAAGCTCCGGGCCGCGTTCGACCGCCGGACCGGCGAGCTCACCAACTGCTGCAAGGCCGCGGTGCAGGACGACCCGGCCGTCAAGCAGTCCGGGCTGGCCCAGTACTGGCCGATCGGCCTCGAGAAGAAGGAGTACCAGGTCTTCGACATCTCGACGCGGCGCGCCTGGCCGGCGAAATTCGACGGCAAGGAGCGCGTCAACGGGGTGCTGACCCACCGGTACCAGCTGCACGTCCCGGCGACGAAGGTGGCCGGGAAGTTCCCCGACCTGCCGCCGGAGCTCCTCGGGCAGCCCAAGGGCGGCGCCTCGGTGCCGGTCGACCGCTACGTCCAGCTCGACAACACCTACTGGGTGGACCCCCGTACCGGTGTGTCGATCGACCAGCGCCGCCGGGCGCTGTCGACCCTGCAGCCCCGCTCGGGCGGGCCGGGCCGGCTCGTCGTGGCGCAGTTCGACCTGCGGATGACGCCCGAGTCCCGCGCGGCGCTCACCAAGAAGGCCGAGGACGGCGCCAAGAAGGTCCGCGTGGTGGAGGACGTCGTGCCGCTCGCCGCCACCGGCGTCGGCCTCATCACGCTCAGCCTGGGCGTGGCCATCACCACCAGCGGGCGCGGGCGGCGCCGCGCCTCCGGGACCCCCGCCCGCTGACCCGCGGCGGGCCGGTGCTCAGGCGGGCACCAGCACCAGCGCCGCGTCGTGGCCGCCGAAGCCGAACGAGTTCGACAGGACGGGCGCCGCCGGGATCCTCCGGACGGTGCCGTGGACGACGTCGATGCGGGCGGTGTCCTCGTCGGGCCCGGTGAAGTTCGCGGTGGGCGGCGCGAGGCCCTCGGCGGCGCCGAGCAGCGCCACCATGGCCTCGAGCGCGCCGCCCGCCCCGAGGATGTGCCCGGTCACACCCTTGGTGGCGCTGACCGGCGGGCGCACCGCGCCGAAGCACCGCTCGATCGCGAGGGCCTCGGCGCGGTCGCTGGACGGCGTGCCGGTCGCGTGCGCGTTGACGTGGCCGATCTCGTCAGGGGCCACGTCCGCGTCGCGGAGGGCGGCCGCCATGCAGCGGGCGGCGACGGTGCCGTCCGCGCGGGGCAGCAGCACGTCGGCCGCGTCGGTGGCGGCGGCGTACCCGGCCACCTCGCCGTACCCGACCGCGCCGCGCGCCGCGGCGCGGTCGGCGCGCTCCAGGACCAGGAACGCGGCCGCCTCGCCGATGACGAACCCGTCCCTGGCCGCGTCGAACGGGCGGCTCGCGTCGTGCGGCGCGTCGGCGCGGCGGGCGAGCGTCCCGATCCTGGCCATCGCCGCGATCGTGAACGGCGTGAGGACGGCGTCGACGCCGCCCGCGACGGCCGTGTCGACGCGGCCCGCGCGGATCGCGAGGGCCGCCTCGCCGATCGCGGTGGCGCCGGACGCGCACGCGGTCGAGAACGTCAGGCAGGGCCCCTCGTACCCGTGCCGGATGGAGATCCGCGCGGCCGTCGCGTTCGGCATGATCATCGGGACGGTGGGGACGGGCACCCGGTGCAGCGTCCCGGCGTGCTCGTGGCCGCCGAGCGCGACGACGGAGGCGAGGTTCGCGGCGGCCGTCCCGACGTAGACTCCGCGCCGGCCGGGATCGCCGCCTGGGCCGTCCGCGCCGAAGGCGTCGGCGAGGGCGTCGTCGGCGGCGGCGACGCCGAGCCGCGTCATCCGGTCGAGGCGGCGCCGCTCGGGACGGCTGAAGTAGCGCTCCTCCTCGAACGGCTGCGCCGGGCAGCCGTAGGACACCGCGGTCCCCGCCTCCAGCAGCTCGGGCACGTGGACGGCCTGGGACTTGCCCGCGAGGACGGCCGCGAGGACGTCGCGGGGCGTCCCGCCGGCCGGGCTCTTCACCCCGAATCCGGTGACGACGACCCGGGGCGTTCCATCGGCACGGCGTGCAGGGCTCATCCGTCACCTCGCGGCAGTGGGGGAAGGGGGGCAAGGTCTCGGAAGCTAGCGCGGAGCCGTCCGCCCGCACTTGCCCGTCCCCGCACATTCGGGAGGCGGCTTTTTGTCACACCCATGACACCGCGCCCGCCCGACCTGCGGCGCCGCGGTCAGCTCCCGGCGGGTGGCGCCGACGGCATCGGCATCCCGGGCGGGTGGGGGGCGGGCGCGCCGGACGCGTCCGGCATGGGCGGCAGCGCCTCCCCGCCGACGAGGCCGGTGCCCTCCAGCAGCCGCATGTGGGTGGCGACGAACGTCTCGCACTGCTGCGCGAACGTCCGCACCAGCGTGTTGCGGGTGCTGCCCCGAACGGCGGCGACCGCCGGGTAGATCCGGCCGTGCGCGAGGCGGAGCCGCAGGACGGCGGTCCGGTCGTAGTCGAGGCCCCTCTTGCCGGAGATCTCGGTGATCCAGCCCTGCTGCTCGGCGGTCGGCTCGTTCGGCAGCTCGACCCGCAGCCGCGCCGCGATCCGCCGGTCCAGGGCGTCCAGCCGCTCGTGCTGGCGGGCGATCTCCGCGAGGTTGCGGCGGGTCGCGGGCCGCACGGCGCGCCGCGCGGCCTCCCGGCCGACCGGGATCTCCCAGAGGCCCGCGAGCCGCACCTTCACGATGAGGTCGCGGTCGGCGGGGCCGACCGGCCCCCACGGGGAGTCGACGACCTGCGCCGTGTCGGCGGCGGGCCGCGCGCCGGGCACCTCTCCGATGTCGCCTTCGCGCACCATCGGGTCGCACGCGGCGGCGGCGATGGCCGCCCCGAGGACGGCGGCGGCGACGGGGGGCGCTCGGAACGGGCGCATGGGCGCTCCTCTCACTGCGGGGATCCGTACAGCGGTACGGACCGCGCCGCCGCCCGGTTCGCCCAGGGTCGTCCGGCGGTGATCCCGAGGGTCCGGGGTTTCGATCCCGTGCCCCGGGAAGCGCACCCCTTGACGGGCGGAGGCCGCCCGGGAACCGATGAGGGAGTGCCACATGGCGAAGCTGGTCGCCGACCACATCCTCGAACGGCTCCGCGACTGGGGCGTCGAGCAGGTGTTCGGATATCCGGGCGACGGGATCAACGGGCTGCTCGCGGCGTTCGGCCGGGCGGACGACCGGCCCCGCTTCATCCAGTCCCGGCACGAGGAGATGTCGGCCTTCCAGGCCGTGGGCTACGCCAAGTTCAGCGGCCTGCCCGGCGTCTGCATGGCGACGAGCGGGCCCGGTGCCGTCCACCTGCTGAACGGCCTGTACGACGCCAAGCTGGACCACGTCCCCGTCGTCGCGATCGTCGGGCAGACGGCCCGCACCGCGATGGGCGGCCACTACCAGCAGGAGATCGACCTGCTGTCCCTGTTCAAGGACGTGGCCAGCGAGTACGTCCACATGGCGACCGTCCCCGAGCAGTTCCCCAACCTGATCGACCGCGCCCTGCGGATCGCGCAGGCCGAGCGCTGCCCGACCGCCGTCATCGTGCCGGCCGACCTGCAGGAGCTGCCGTACTCGCCCCCCGGGCACGCGTTCAAGCACGTCCCGTCGTCGGTGCCGGGGTACGCGCCGCCCGTCACGATCGCGCCGGAGGACCAGATCGCCCGCGCCGCCGAGGTGATCAACGCCGGGTCCAGGGTCGCGATGCTGATCGGGCAGGGCGCCCGGTCCGCCGCCGCCGAGGTCCGCGAGGTCGCCGACATCACCGGGGCCGGGATCGCGAAGGCGCTGCTCGGCAAGGACGTCCTGCCCGACGACCTGCCGTACGTGACCGGGGCGATCGGGCTGCTCGGCACCCGGCCGTCCTACGAGCTGATGCGCGACTGCGACACGCTGCTGATCGTCGGGTCGAACTTCCCGTACACGCAGTTCCTGCCGGAGTTCGGGTCGGCGCGGGCCGTCCAGATCGACATCGACGGGCGCCTCGTCGGCATGCGCTACCCGACCGAGGTCAACCTTGTCGGGGACGCCGCGAGCACGCTGCGCTCCCTCATCCCCCGCCTCCGCCGCAAGGACGACCGGTCGTGGCGGGAGACCATCGAGGGCAACGTGGCCGAGTGGTGGGACACCGTCGAGCGGCAGGCCCGCGTGGAGGCCGACCCGATCAACCCGATGCTGCTGTTCTGGGAGCTGTCGTCCCGGCTGCCCGAGGACGCCATCGTCACGGCCGACTCCGGGTCCGCCGCGAACTGGTACGCCCGGGACCTGCGGTTCCGCGACGGCATGCGCGGCTCGCTGTCGGGCACGCTCGCCACGATGGGCCCGGCCGTCCCGTACGCGATCGGCGCGAAGTTCGCCCACCCGTCCCGTCCAGTGATCGCCCTGGTCGGGGACGGCGCCATGCAGATGAACGGGATGGCGGAGCTGCTCACCATCGCCCGCTACCGGGAGCGGTGGAGCGACCAGCGCCTCGTCATCGCGGTGCTGCACAACAACGACCTCAACCAGGTCACCTGGGAGCTGCGCGCGATGGGCGGCGCGCCCAAGTTCGAGGAGTCGCAGACGCTCCCCGACATCGACTACGCCGCGGTCGCGCGGGCCGCCGGCCTGGAGGGCGTCGTCGTCGACGAGCCCGGCCAGATCGGGCCCGCGTGGGACCGGGTGCTGGCCGCGGACCGCCCCGTCCTGCTGGACGTGCACTGCGACCCCGACATCCCGCCGATCCCGCCGCACACGCGGTTCGAGCAGCTCAAGGACGTCGCCGAGGCCATCATCAAGGGCGATCCCGACGCCTACGGAGTCGTGCGGAAGGGCCTGAAGACCAAGGCCCAGGAACTGTTCAGCCGCTCCTAACGAGAGCAGACCAGTTCTTCAGGGCCCGGGAGGAATCGCTTCCGTCGTGCCCGGCGCGCAGCGCCGCATGGATCGGCCGATCCCCCAGCGTGGTGACGGAGGGCAATGCTACGGTCACGAATGTGAAGATCGTCGTCCAGGTGAAGCTGGTGCCGACGCCCGAGCAGGCGGCGGCACTCGAGGCGACCCTGGACGCGGTCAACGTGGCCGCCAACCGGGTCTCGGGTGCGGCGTTCGCCGAGTTCGGGCTCAAGGCGCGGGAGATTCCGCTGCGCCGCCTGGTGTGCAGCGACCTGAAGGCCGCCGGGCTGGGTGCGCAGGCCGCCCAGCATGTGATCAAACGGGTGGTGAACGCCTACGCCACCCTGCGCGGGAACATCCGCAACGGCCGTCTCGGCGGCCCGGACTCCAAGCGGCGCCGCAAGGCCGAGTCCAAACCGATCACCTTCCGGACCGATGCGGCCCACACCTTCGACGACCGCAACCTGTCGTGGCAGTTGGACGCGGGCACGGTCAGTATCTGGACGGTGGCGGGCCGGATGAAGGGCCTGCGGTTCGCGTGCTCCCCCGTCCAGGCCAAGACCCTGAACGACCACCGGCACGGCGAGTCGGACCTGGTGCGGCGGGACGGAAAGTGGCTCCTGATCGCCACCTGCGACATCCCCGACCCGGAGGTTTTCGAGCCGGTCGACTGGATTGGCGTCGACCGCGGCATTGTGAATCTGGCCACCACTTCCGATGGTGATAACCATCAGGGCCGCCGCTTGGAGCGGTACCGGCGGTGGCAGGCCCGCAAACGCGCCGAACTGCAGGCCAAGAAGACCCGGTCGGCGGTGAGGTTGTTGGAAAAGCGGGCGCGGCGGGAGTCCCGGCACGCCACCCACATGAATCACAAAGTGTCCAAGCAGGTCGTCGCCGTCGCGGCACGCACCGGACGCGGGATCGCACTCGAAGACCTGAGTGGGATCCGCGACCGGGTCACGGTTTCTCGCGACCAGCGGGCGCGCCTGTCGTCCTGGCCGTTCCATCAGCTGGGTGAGTTCATCGCCTACAAGGCACGCTTCGCCGGGGTGCCGTTCCTGGAGGTGGATGCGGCCTACACCTCCCAGCGCTGCCCGCGCTGCGGCCACACCGACCGCGGCAACCGCCGCAGCCGGGATCACTTCATGTGTCGCCGGTGCGGTCTCGCTGGGCCCGCCGACGTCGTCGCCGGGGTCAACGTCCGCGACCGCGCACGCTCGGCGTGGGCCTTCGTCAACATGCCCGACCCCGCCCCGGCCCAGCACTACCGCTAGCCGGAGCGGGTGGATGCGACCCGTCACCGCCCCACCGTCGAGGGCAGTCGGGAGCGTAAGCAGAGCCCTGTCGGACCGAGCCTGCAATCTCGGCCCCTCGGAGCCGAGTAGTTGACCCGCTCCTGAGCCCCGGCGGCGGTCAGGCGTCGCGGCGCTTCAGCAGCAACCCGGCGAGGACCAGCAGGGCGAACGTCCAGAGCGCGAAGACGCCGTAGCCCTGCCACGGGCCGAGCAGGGCGTCCTCGCCCTGGTGCGTCGTGGCGATCATGACGCCGGCCTCCGACGGCAGGTAGTCGTGCACGTAGTCGCCGATCGTGCCGGGCAGCAGGTTGGTGAGCGGCGCGAGCACCAGGACGAACCCGATCACGCCCGTGATGCCGCCCGCCGGGTGCCGGACGATCGCGCCGATCGCCAGCGAGAACAGGCCGAGCATCGCCAGGTACAGGCCGCCGCCGAACACCGCGCGCAGCACGCCGTCGTCGCCGAGCGACACCGGGACCTTCCCGCCGACGATCGCCTCGCCGAGGAAGAACGACCCGAACGACACCGCGACGCCGACGACCAGGACCACCAGCGCGAACACGATCGCCTTCGCCGCCAGCATGGGCAGCCGGCGCGGCACCGCGAGCAGGCTCGCCCGGATCATCCCGGTCGAGTACTCCGACGCCATCACGAGGACGCCGAGGACGCAGATCGCCAGCTGGCCGAGGAACATGCCGCTGCCGAGGATGAAACCGACCGGGTCGGCCTGTACCGAGACGCGGTCGGCGTCGGTCATGTCGTCCCACGTCGCCATCGTCAGCGACGTGAACAGCGCGGTGAAGCCCAGGGAGACCAGGACGAGCAGGAGGAGCGACCACAGGGTGGAGCGCACCGAGCGCAGCTTCGTCCACTCGGCGACCAGCAGCCGCCCGAACCCGGGACGGCGGCCCGGGACCGTGGCGGGAGTGGGGGCGGTGTCCGCGGCGCCGGTCATGTGCGGTCCTCCGTCTCGATGCCCGCGGCGTCCGTGCCGGCGCCGTACTCGACGCTCTCGCGGGTCAGTTCCATGAACGCCGCCTCCAGCGAACCGCGGGTCGGCGTCAGCTCGTGCAGGACGATCCCCCCGGCGGCGGCCAGCTCCCCGATCCGGGGCGCCTCCACGTCCGTCACGGTGAGCAGCCCGTCGGCGCCGGGCTCCACCTTCCCGCCCTCGGCGGCGAGGACCTCGGTGAGGCGCGCGGCGTCGGGGCTGCGCACCACGACCGCCTTCTTGGTGCTGCGCTCGATGAACTCCTCGGTCGAGCAGTCCGCGATGAGGCGGCCCCGGCCGATGACGATGAGGTGGTCGGCGGTCACCGCCATCTCGTTCATCAGATGGCTCGACACGAACACCGTCCGGCCCTGCGCGGCGAGCCGCTGCATCAGCGTCCGGATCCAGATGATGCCCTCGGGGTCGAGGCCGTTGACCGGCTCGTCCAGGATCAGGACGCGGGGGTCGCCGAGCAGCGCCGCCGCGATCCCGAGCCGCTGCCCCATGCCGAGCGAGAACCCGCCCGCGCGCCGGCGCGCCACGTCGGTGAGCCCGACCAGCTCGACGACCTCGTCGACCCGCTTGCGGCCGATCCCCTGCGTCTGCGCCAGGCACAGCAGATGGTTGTAGGCGCTGCGGCCGGTGTGGACGGCGCGCGCCTCCAGCAGCGCGCCCACCTCGCGCAGCGGCTGCTCCAGGTCCGAGTAGCGCCGCCCGTTGATCCGCGCGTGACCCTGGTGGGGCCGGTCCAGGCCCAGCAGCAGCCGCATGGTGGTGGACTTGCCCGCGCCGTTCGGGCCGAGGAAGCCCGTCACCCGGCCCGGCGGGACGGTGAAGGTCAGATCGTCCACGGCGGTCTTGGCGCCGTACCGTTTGGTGAGGTGCTCCGCCTCGATCATGCGCACGTCCCGGGCGTCGACGAATGTGATCGTCTTTACCCTAACGCGCCCCGCGACGGGGCGGCACCGCCCCGGGGACGCGTCGGGGCGTCAGGCGGCCGAGCCGTCGGCGGCGGCGACGTCCTTGTGGAACCGCTTGTGGATGTAGAGCTTCTCGCCGAGCGCGTCGGTGCTCCACCACAGCCCCTTGGGCTGCCCGATCCGGGTCGAGCGCGGCAGCTCCCGCAGCACCTCCTTGACGGGGGTCATCGTCATGCGGCCCGACCGGCACACCAGGATGCGCTGGTTTGTCACCACGACCACGCGGTAGGAGTTCGCGAAGACGAGGATCAGGTAGGAGACCAGGATCCAGTACGGGTTGACGGACTGGGCGCAGAACGCCGCCTCGATCTTCTCGCCGGGCCGCAGATGGGGGGCGGCGTTGGCGTGCAGCTTGTCGCGGAGGGCCACGGGTGACACCTTTCTCGGGATCCGGAGCGTCCCGATTGTGGCAGAAAAGCCCACTCTTCGGGAGGCTCTTTCCGCTGATCAGCGGCCGGATCCGGCCCGCCGAGCCCCGCTCAGGCCACCGACGAGTACGCCACGACCCCCCGCCGCATCGCGTCCATCGCCCGCCGGGCCGTCTTGCGCAGGTGGCTGTTCTCCGGCGCCGCGTCCACGATCTGCCCGAGCAGGTCGAGGAGCTGCTTGACGGCCCGGACGAAGTCGCCCGCGGTGAGGTCGCTCGCCATCAGCACCTCGTCCAGGTCGTCGCCCTTCGCCCAGCGGTACGCCGTCCACGCGAAGCCGAGGTCGGGCTCCCGCAGGAACGACACCCGGTTGTCGTGCTCGACCGCCTCCAGCTGCCCCCACAGCCGCACCATCGCGGCCAGCGCGTCCTGCACCGCCCCGGACGGGGTGCGGGGCGGTGCCGCGTCGTCCGGCTGCCGCGACTCGTACACCAGGGCGGACACGCAGGCGGCGAGCTCGGCGTGGTCGAGCCGCTCCCACAGGCCCTCGCGCAGGCTCTCGGCGGTGAGCAGGTCGAGCTCGTTGTAGATGCGGCCGAGCCGGCGGCCCGCGTCGGTGACCGTGTCGCCCTCCAGGTAGCCGAGCTGCTGGAGGACGGCGCAGACCCGGTCGAAGGTGCGGGCGATCACCTGGGAGCGGCCCTCCACCCGGCGGCGCAGCTGCTCGGTCTCGCGCTCCAGCCGGAAGTACCGCTCGGCCCAGCGGGCGTGGTCCTCGCGCTCGGCGCAGCCGTGCACCGGGTGCCGCCGCAGGTCGGTCCGCAGGCTCGTGATCTCGGCGTCGTCGGCGGCGGCCGCGTCGCCCCGGCCGCGCCTGCGCTCCCGGACGTCCTCCGGGAACTTGTTCCGCAGCGTGGACGCGAGGTCGCGGCGGTCCTGCGGGTTGCGGGGGCTGAACGACTTCGGGATGCGGATCCGCTCGACCGGCTCCACCGCGCGCGGGAAGTCCTGGATCGACAGCCGCTGAACGGACCGGTTCACCGTCAGGACGAGCGGCGCCGGGCCGTCCGAGCGCCGCCCGAGACCCGGGTCGAGGACGACCGCGAGGCCCGACCGGCGGCCCTGCGGCACCAGGATCACGTCACCGGGCCGCAGGTGCTCCAGCGCCCGCGCGGCCTCCGCGCGGCGCGCCGAGGACCGCTCGCGCGACAGCTCCGCCTCCCGGTCCGACAGCCGCCGCCGCAGCGCCGCGTACTCCATGAAGTCGCCGAGATGGCACTCGGCGGCCTTCGCGTACCCGGCGAGGGCCTCCTCGTTCTTGCGGACCTGCCGGGCCAGCCCGACGACGGCCCGGTCGGCCTGGAACTGCGCGAACGACTCCTCCAGCAGCGTCCGGGCGCGCTCGACGCCGACCGCGCCGACGAGGTTGACCGCCATGTTGTAGGACGGCCGGAAGCTGGAGTTCAGCGGGTACGTGCGGGTGCCCGCGAGCCCGGCGACGGACGCGGGCTCGACGCTCGGGCCCCACACCACGACGGCGTGCCCCTCCACGTCGATGCCGCGGCGGCCCGCCCGTCCGGTGAGCTGCGTGTACTCGCCGGGGGTGAGGTCGACGTGGGCCTCGCCGTTCCACTTGTCGAGCTTCTCGATCACGACGGTGCGGGCCGGCATGTTGATGCCGAGCGCGAGCGTCTCGGTCGCGAACACCGCCTTGATCAGCCCGCGGGTGAACAGCTCCTCGACGATCTCCTTGAACGTCGGGAGCATCCCGGCGTGGTGGGCGGCCACGCCGCGCTCCAGGGCCGCGAGGAAGTCGTCGTAGCCGAGGATCCGCAAATCCTCGCGGGGGATGTCGGCGGTCCGCAGCTCGGTGTGCGCGCGGATCTCCTCGGCCTCCTCCCTGGAGGTGAGCCGGATCCCGGCGTTCAGGCACTGCAGGACGGCGGCGTCGCAGCCGGCCCGGCTGAAGATGAACGTGATCGCGGGCAGCAGCCCGGCGCGGTCGAGGCGGTCGATCACGTCGGGGCGGTGCGGCGGCCGGAACCGCTGCGGGCGCGCCTGGCGGCGGTGCCCCGTCCGGCGGCCCTGGTTGACCTTGTTGCGCCGGACCTCCTCGACCGCCATCCGGGTCAGCTGCGGGTTCAGCCGCGCCTGCCGGTCCTTGCCCTTGCCCGTGTCGACGAACAGGTCGTACAGGCGGGTGCCGACGAGCATGTGCTGGAACAGCGGGACGGGGCGGTGCTCGTCCACGATCACCGCCGTGTCGCCGCGGACCTCGTGCAGCCACTCGCCGAACTCCTCGGCGTTGCTGACGGTCGCCGACAGCGCCACGATCCGGACCGAGTCCGGGACGTGGATGATCACCTCTTCCCAGACGGCGCCGCGGAACCGGTCGGCGAGGTAGTGCACCTCGTCCATCACGACGAACGCGAGCCCCGCGAGCGTCTGCGACCCCGCGTAGAGCATGTTCCGCAGGACCTCGGTCGTCATCACGACGATCGGGGCTTCGCCGTTGACGCTGTTGTCGCCGGTGAGCAGCCCGACCTTCCCCGGCCCGTAGCGGCGGACGAGGTCGGCGTACTTCTGGTTCGACAGCGCCTTGATCGGCGTCGTGTAGAAGCACTTGGTGCCGCTGGTCAGCGCGAGGTGGACGGCGAACTCCCCCACCACGGTCTTGCCGGATCCGGTCGGCGCCGCGACCAGCACGCCGCTGCCGTCCTCCAGCGCCTTGCACGCCTCGAGCTGGAACGCGTCGAGCTCGAAGTCGTACAGGGTCTTGAAGTCGAGCAGGGCGGGGCCGTGCCCGGCGTTGCGCCTCCGGTTCTCGGCGTACCGCTGCGCGGGCGACGGCCCGTCGTCGGGGGTGGTCATGCCGTCGAGCCTACGGTTCCGACCGCTCCGATTCCGAATTCGGGCCGCCTTTTACCGGGTTCTGTCGCCCTTTTCGAGCTCGGCGTCGATCGCCTCGAGGTCCAGCGGGGACGCCTCGTCGTCCGCCAGGCCCGCGTACGGGTCGGGCCGCAGCGCCCGGCGCCGGTCGTTGAGGAACGCCAGGAACGCGGCGACCTCGAACAACAGGACGGTCGGCATGGCGAGCGCCATCATCGTGAACGGGTCGGGGCTCGGGGTCGCGACCGCCGCGAACACGAAGATCCCGAAGATCACCATCCGCTGGCTCTTGCGGATCCGCTGCGAGCTCAGCACCCCGGCCAGGTTCAGGACGGTCACGAACAGCGGCAGTTCGAACGTCAGACCGAACACCAGCAGCATCGTCAGCACGTAGCCGAGGTAGCTGTCCACCGTGATCAGGGGTTTCACGTCGTCGGCGACGAACCCCAGGAAGAGCGCGAGGCCCTTGTCGACGGTCAGGTAGGCGAGCGCGGTACCGACGAAGAACAGCGGGATCGCGGCGCCGAGGAACACATACGTCCAGCGGCGCTCCCGGCGGTACAGGCCGGGAGCGACGAACGCCCACAGCTGGTACAGCCAGACCGGCGCGGAGATGACCGCCCCGATGATGAAGGAGATCTTCAGCTGCAGGAAGAACGACGAGAAGATCCCGTTCACGAACAGGGAGCACTCGTCCTTGTCCACGACGTTCGACTGCGGCAGCGAGCAGTAGGGCTGCTTGAGGAAGTCCCACGCCGGGTCGAACATGAGCCAGCCGGCCACCGTGCCCGCGAGCAGGGCGAGGATCGACTTGATCAGCCGGTTGCGCAGCTCGCGGAGGTGGTCCATGAGGGGCATGCGCCCCTCGTCGTTCTTCGCGGCTTCCTTCGCGGAGGTCCGCTTCATCGTGGTCACCGTCTCACCGGCGTGCCGGTCCGTTCCGCTCGGAGGAGGGGGAGGCTCAGTGGTTCTTGCGGGTGTAGTCCGACACCGGCACGCCCTGGATCGCCTCGCCCGAGGGGAGCGCGCCCTGCTGCCGGCCGGGCTCCTGCGCCGCGGCCTCGCGCTCCAGGCGGGCGGCCTCCTCGCGCAGCTGCGCGGCGCGGTCGCGGGCGGCGTCGGCCCCCGGGGCGGGCGCGGCGGCGGGAGCGGCGGGAGCGGCCGGCTTGTCCGCGTCATCGTCGTCGTGCAGGCCCTTGGTCTCGGCCTTGAGGATGCGCGCCGACTTGCCCAGCGAGCGGGCGAGCTGCGGGAGCTTGGCGGACCCGAAGATCAGCAGAACGACGAGCAGGAGAATGAGCGCCTCGGTGGCCCCAATGTTCGGCATGGTCTGATCCTCTTCAGCAGGGTGTACCTCAGGACGATCGTACGCCGTCCTCCGGGGGTTGTGGCGTGGGAGCATCCTGCAGCCGGGAGAGTTCATCGCGCAACGCCGCCCGTTTCGGTTCCAGCCGCCGCCTGGTGCGCTCCAGTTCACGTCCGAACCGCCGGACGCCCAGCCACACCTTGAACGAGCAGTAGGCGAGCACGGCCAGCCCGACGAAGCCCAGCGTCACCGAAACGGGAATCCACGCCACGCCCGTCACCGTATCCGACCCGGCGCGGGGACGCTCACGCCAGGCCGTATCGCGCAAGGGCCCTGGCGGCGTCGTCGCGGACGGCCCCCGCCAGCTCGGCGGGCTCCACGATGCGGCCCTGGTCCCCGAGGCGCAGGGCGAGGCCCCGCACCCAGCGGGTGTCGGGGGTGCGCAGGACGACCCGCAGGCGGCCCTCGCCGAGCTCGTCGACGCTCTCGCAGGGGTAGTGGTCGGCGACCCAGCGGCCCCGGGGCGTGAGTTCGAGGGTGACCCGCACGTCCGCGTCCGAGGGCCGGAACAGCCCCGCGTCGACGTCGATCGGCTCGGCGTCGGCGGGGACCTGCGCGGGCACGTCCAGGACGGCCAGGTCGGTGATCCGGTCGAGCTTGAACAGCCGGACCGCCTCGGCGCGGCGGCACCAGCCCTCCAGGTAGGTCGTGCCGTCCACGACCAGCAGCCGCATGGGGTCGACGTCCCGCTCGGTGTTCTCGTCGCGCGCGGGCACGTAGTAGGACAGGTGGACGCGGCGCCCGGCGGCGATGGCCTCGCGGAGCAGGGCGCCCGCGCCGGGTCCGCCCGCCCGGCCGGCCCCGGCCCAGGCGTCCACCTCCACGGCGACCTGGCTGCTCGGCGCGGCGGCGGCGCCGGCGGCCCCCTCCAGCTTCGCGATCACCCGGCTGAGCGCGTCCCGGTCGCCGTCCAGGCCCGGGATGTCGGCGAGCATCCGCAGCGCCACCAGCAGCGCGCTGGCCTCGTCGACCTTCAGCCGCAGCGGCCGGGCGATCGACTCGGCCTCCGCCACGGTGATCTCGCCGCCCTCGTAGGACAGGTCGATCGGGCAGTACGGGTCGGGGGCCCGCAGCTCCACGCACCACAGCAGGTTGAGGTCGTCGATCAGCTGCTTCTCGGAGATCCCGAACGCGGCCGCGGCCTCGCCCAGCATGACCGAGTCGCGGTTCACCACGTAGGGGACGAGCGCGAGCAGGCGGGCGAGCCTGTCGGTCGAGGTCCCGGACGCGCCGCGCCCGGTCCCGCGCCCGCCGCCGGCGGTCTTCGCGGTCATCGGCCCGCCCCTTCCCCGTCGCCGTTCCCCGCGAGGACGGACTTGAGCTGGTGGATCACGGCCTCCCGCAGGTCGGGCGGGTCGAGCACGACGAGGTCGTCGGCGAACCGGGCCAGGTATGGGGCGAACCAGTCGACGTCGCGGAAGGTCAGGACGGCCTCGTCCCAGCCCTCCTCCCGCGCCGGCCTGACGTCCCTGGCCCAGCGGCGCGGCCCCTGGGCGGCCCCGGAGCGCAGCAGCACGGTCGCCGGGCGCCGCTCGGTCACCGGTTCGCTCCGGTCGAACGCGAGGCGCCGCACGTCGACGCCCTCGGGGACGGTGACGGTGCCGGGCGGGCCGTCCGGGACCACCTCGCCGACGATGCGGCTGAGCCGGAACACCCGCTCCTCGTCGCGGTCGCGGTCGTGGCCGGCGACGTACCAGCGGCCGCGGCGGCTGACGACGCCCCACGGCTCCAGGTGGCGGCGCGCGGCGGACGTCCGTCCGATGCCCTGGTAGGAGAACGCGACCGGGCGGCGGTCGCGGACCGCCTCCCACAGCGCGGTGAACGCCGGCTCGCCGGCGTCGACGCGGGGCTCGATGCCGACGGCGGTGCCGGAGTCGGTCTCGACCCCGGCCGCGCGCAGCTTCAGCAGGGCGCCGGAGGCGGCCTCCGCCATGCTGGCCCGCTGCCACACCCGGGCGGCGAGGCCGAGCACGGCCGCCTCGTCGGGGGTGAGGTGGACGTCGGGGAGCTCGTAGTCCTGCGGCGGGATGCGGTAGCCGATCTCGTCGCCGCCGCCCCCGTCCAGGTCGCTGCCGACCTCCAGGGGGATGCCGAGCTCGCGCAGCTCCTCCTTGTCGCGCTCGAACATGCGCTTGAAGGCCTCGCCGGCGTCGGGGTAGCCGGGAACCGCCCGGCGGATCTGCTCGGCGGTCAGGTAGCGTCTGGTGGCGAGCAGGCACACCACCAGGTTGAGCAGCCGCTCGGTCTTGCGCCGCGACACGTCGCCATCACCTCTCAGCTCCCGGGGCGTCCCCCCGTACCGTCGCTCAGGACGCTACCGTTTCCCGGTGTGATCCGATGGCGCAAAGGCACAGTGATCGGCATTCGTCGCGAATGGCCCGGGGCGGTCGAACTGGACGTCGAGATCGAGGGGGACGGGGCTCGCCGGGCCCTGGCGTATCCCGCCCTCGTCGGGCGGCCCGAGCCGGGCGATTCCGTCCTGCTCAACACTACGGCCTTGGCGATGGGGCTCGGGACGGGCGGCTACGCGATGGTCGTCGCGGTCCCCGACCGGCTCCCGCCCGACCCGTCCGGCCCCGGGCACCTGGTGAAGGCCCGCTACACGCCGCTGCAGGCCACCGTGCTGGGCGCCGACGAGCAGGACTCGCCGCACCACGCGATCCTGCGCGACGCCGACTCCCTCGGCGGCGCGCCCGTCGTGGTCGCCGACCTGCACTCGGCCCTGCCGCCGATCCTCGCGGGCCTGCTGGCGGCGCGGCCCGGCACCCGCGCGGTCTACGTGATGCCGGACGGGGGCGCGCTCCCCGCCTGGTTCTCGATGTCGATCGCGCGGCTGAAGGAGGCCGGCGCTCTGGCCGCGACGGTCACCGTCGGCCAGGCGTTCGGCGGCGATCTGGAGGCGGTCACCGTCCACACCGGGCTGCTGGCGGCCCGGCTCGTCCTCGGCGCCGACGTGATCATCGTGGCGCAGGGCCCCGGCAATCTGGGCACCGGCACCAGGTGGGGGTTCTCGGGAGTGTCCGCCGGCGAGGCGATCAACGCGGCGGCGGTCCTCGGCGGCCGCCCGGTCGGGTCGCTGCGCGTCAGCGAGGGCGACGCCCGCGAGCGCCACATCGGCGTCTCGCACCACTCCCTCACCGCCTACGGGCGGGTGGCCCTCGCCCGCGCCGTGATCCCCGTCCCGGAGCTTGGCGGCGAGTTCGGCCAGCGGGTCGCGGCCGACGCCGCCGCCCTGGGCGACCGGCACGAGCTGGTCCCCGTGGCGGTGGACGGCCTCCACGACGCCCTGAGCAGGGCGGAGAAGGACTGGGGCGTCCGGATGTCGACGATGGGCCGCCGCCTGGAGGAGGACCTCCCCTACTTCCTGGCGGCCGCCGCGGCGGGCCGCCACACCGCGGCGCTGCCGTAGGTCAGGAGACGACCGCCTCGGCGTCCTCCGCCTCCCGGGCGGTGAAGGCCGAGGCGAACGTGAACGCGCGCGGGGACGGCCCGTGCCCGCGCAGGTGGGCCAGCCGCTCCATGGCCTCCTCCACGGTCGGCGTGTACCCGGCCGGGATCCACCACAGGACGAGGTGCGCCTCGGCGTGCCTGCGGAACCACTCGCGGCGCCGCCGCATGGTGTCGAGGTGGGGGGTGCGGTAGACGAAGTCCCAGAGCGTCTCCGCGGACTCCCAGACCGAGTAGTTGATGATCACGTCGTGGCCGGCGGGGCGCAGGCCGGTGGCGTCCGGCTCGCCCTCCTCGGTCAGCCGCCAGACGAAGCCGGGCGCGGCGTCGGCCAGCGCGTTGACCGGGTCGAGCAGCGCGACGAAGTCGGCGAGGGCGGGCGAGTCCAGCGGGGCGGTCAGGGTGGCGAGGTTGAACTGGGCGAGGTGGTGTCCCGTCATGGGACCCACCCCATCATGTCCGCCACTTCTATGTCAATTCTGATTGTTTTTAGAAGGCTCGGCCACGACGCAGCACCACCCCGGCCGGGGGTCCATGCGCGCGCGGACCCCGTCCGAGCCCTCCAGGAGGCCCTCCAGGAGCGCCAGGTTCATGCCGCAGATGAGCGGCGGGAAGTCCTCCGCCACGGCGTGGAACGGGCAGTTGCGCATGCGCACGGCGCCGTCCTCCCGGACCGGCCCGTAGCCGCGCGCAGCCAGCAGCTCCGCCACGGCGTCGATGTCCCCGCACGACCCGGCGGGCCCCCGCAGGGCGCGGCCGCGGCGGCGCGCGGCGTCCTGGAGCTCCCGGTCCAGGCCCGCCGCCTCGGCCGCCTCCGCCAGCAGCCCGGCGGCCGTCCGGTAGTCGCGCGCGGGCAGCGACACGGCGCGCTCGCCGGGCGCGGGGCGGTACACCTTCGCCGGACGCCCCGCGCCCGGCCCCGACCGGCCCGTCAGGCGGCGGCTGCCGGCCTCCAGCAGCCCCGCCTCGGCCAGCTTGTCGAGATGGAACGCGGCCAGGGTGCGCTGCACCCCGGCCGCCTCCGCCGCCTCGTTGCGCCCCACCTCGCGCCCCTGGGCCGCCACGTACTCGTAAAGGCGGCGCCGGACGGGGTCCTGCAGCAGCGCGATCGCGTCGATGTCCTCCACCCGGCCATTCTAAGAACAACCGGCGTACGCGTTAGTGGGCGCCGCGTCGGGGCGCCGTGTCAGTGGGCGCCGAGGATGTCGACGACGAAGACGAGGGTGTCGGTCCCCTTGATCCCCGCCTTGGGCAGGCCCTTCGCGCCGTAGCCGAGGGACGGCGGCACGACCAGCAGCACCCGGCTGCCGACCTTCTGCCCCACGAGGCCCTGGTCCCAGCCCTTCATGACCTGGCCCGTCCCGATCGTGATCCCGTACGGGTGGCCCGCCTGCCAGGACGAGTTGAACGCCTTCCCGTCGCGCCAGTAGTAGCCGGCGTACTGGAGCGCGAGGAGCTGCCCCTTGCCGACGGCGGCGCCCTTGCCCTGGACGAGCGTCCGCACCTGCAGCCGCTTCGGCGGCGCCGCCTTCGGCACCGTCACGGCCGGCGTCCGCCCGGCCGCCGCGTCGGCCACCTTGGGCAGGGCCGGGTCGTTCAGCGGCGCCTGGCGCGTCCCGTCCGGCCCCGCCGTCTTCGGGTAGACCGCGCGGACGTCCAGCACGTACACGAGCGTGTCACCGGCGCCCACCTGGTGCTTGCTGTCGCCCGACGACCCGTACCCCTCCTTCGGGGGGATGCGCGCCACGACCCGGGACCCGGCCCGCGAGCCGTCCAGGGCCTTCGCCAGGCCGGGCACGACCGAACTCGTCGGGAACGCGCCGGGCTTGCCCTCCGCGTAGCTGGACGCGATGAGCTTGCGGCCCCCGTCGTTCCACCGGTACCCGACGTAGTCCGCCACGACGAGGTCGCCCTTGCGCGCCTCCGGCCCCTTCTCGCCCTTCACCACGGTCTCCACGGCGAAGGAGTCGTCCGGGCCGCCCTTGGGGAACGTCACCTCGGGACGCGTCCCGAAGTCGCCCTTCACCGTCACGCCGGGATCGCCGCCACCCGAGCAGGCGGCGAGCGTCAGCGGCGCGGCCAGCACGGCGGCCGCGGTGAGGGCGGCGAGACGACCCTGTCCAAGACGCGGTCCAACACGACGGTGCATGCGAGTCCTTCGGGGGGTGGTGAGCGCTGTGCGCGCTCACCCTACCGGCCCGTACGGTCGCTTGCGGCGGTCACATCCCGGCGATGAGCTTGTCGACCCGCTCGTCCACCGAACGGAACGGGTCCTTGCACAGGACCGTCCGCTGCGCCTGGTCGTTCAGCTTCAGATGCACCCAGTCGACGGTGAAGTCGCGGCGCTTCTCCTGCGCCTTGCGGATGAACTCGCCGCGCAGCCGCGCCCGCGTCGTCTGCGGCGGGACGGACTTCGCCTCGAAGATGTCCAGGTCGCGGGAGACCCGCTCCACCGAGCCGCGCTTCTCCAGCAGGTAGTACAGGCCCCGGTCGCGGTGGACGTCGTGGTAGGCGAGGTCGAGCTGCGCCACCCGCGGCGACGACAGCGGCAGGTCGTACTTGCGCCGGTACCGCTCGATCAGCTTGTACTTCGTCACCCAGTCGATCTCGCGCGCGACGAGGTCGAGGTCGCCGGTCTCGACCGCGCGCAGCGTCCGCTCCCACAGGTCCAGGACGCGCTTGGCCGTCGCGTCGCCGCCGCGCGCGTCCACGAAGTCGCGGGCCTTGCTGTAGTACTCCCGCTGGATCTCCAGGGAGCTCGCCTCGCGGCCGTTGGCGAGCCGCACCTTGCGGCGGCCCGTCATGTCGTGGCTGACCTCGCGGATCGCCCGGATCGGGTTCTCCAGCGTGAGGTCGCGCATCACCACGCCCGCCTCGATCATCCGCAGCACCAGGTCGGTCGCTCCGACCTTCAGCAGCATCGTCGTCTCGCTCATGTTCGAGTCGCCGACGATGACGTGCAGCCGCCGGAACCGCTCGGCGTCGGCGTGCGGCTCGTCCCGCGTGTTGATGATCGGGCGGGACCGGGTCGTCGCCGACGACACGCCCTCCCAGATGTGCTCCGCGCGCTGCGAGACGCAGTACACCGCGCCGCGGGGCGTCTGCAGCACCTTGCCGGCGCCGCAGATGATCTGCCGCGTGACGAGGTACGGGATGAGGACGTCGGCGAGCCGGCCGAACTCGCCGTGCCGCCCGACGAGGTAGTTCTCGTGGCAGCCGTAGGAGTTGCCCGCGGAGTCGGTGTTGTTCTTGAACAGGTAGATGTCGCCGGCGATGCCCTCCTCGCGCAGGCGCCGCTCGGCGTCGACGAGCAGGCCCTCCAGGATCCGCTCGCCCGCCTTGTCATGGGTCACCAGGTCGACGACGCTGTCGCACTCGGGCGTGGCGTACTCGGGGTGGCTGCCCACGTCCAAGTAGAGGCGCGCGCCGTTGCGCAGGAACACGTTGCTACTCCGGCCCCAGGACACCACCCTGCGGAACAGATAGCGGGCCACCTCATCGGGTGACAGCCGCCGCTGGCCGCGGAAGGTGCAGGTGACGCCGTACTCGTTCTCAAGCCCGAAGATGCGCCTGTCCACACCCCGACCCTATGCGGCCGGGACGCTTCTTGGCAGTCTCTGATGCGACCGATGTGAAAGGGGCCCGCCGCGAATGCGACGGACCCCCGCACGGCGGGCGCTCAGTCGTCCTCGGCGCCGCCCTCGGAGGCCTCGCCGGCGGCGGGCGCCGCGCCCGTCCCCTCGGCGAGAAGCTCCTCGATGCGGCGCGCCGTGAGGCGCCTGAAGAGCCGGTGCTCGCGGTTGCGGTCCAGCACCGCGACCTCGAGCGACTTCGCCTCCAGATGGCGGTCGGAGTCCTGCGCCTCCAGCGCCCGGACGGCGGTGCGGAGCGCGTCCACGAGCGAGGAGCCCTCGCGGTAGCCGTCCTTGAGGGACTGCGCGACCGCGTCGGCCTGCCCGCCCATCGCCACGTAGCCGTGCTCGTCGGCGACGGAGCCGTCGAACGTCAGCCGGTAGATCTGGTCGGTCCCGGCGTCCTCCCCGACCTCGGCGACGACGAGCTCCACCTCGTAGGGCTTGTTCGTCTCGGTGAAGATGGTGCCGAGCGACTGCGCGTAGACGTTCGCCAGGCCGCGCGCCGTCACGTCCCGCCGGTCGTACTGGTAGCCGTTGATGTCGGCGTACCGGACGCCGCCGAGCCGCAGGTTCTCGAACTCGTTGTACTTGCCGACCGCCGCGAAGGCGATCCGGTCGTAGATCTCACTGATCTTGTGGAGGGCCCGGGACGGGTTGTCCGCCACGAACAGGATGCCGTCGTCGTACTGGAGGACGACGACGCTGCGGCCGCGCGAGATGCCCTTGCGCGCGTAGTCCGCCTTGTCCTTCATCTGCTGTTCGGGCGACACGTAGAACGGCATGGACACCGGTCTGGATCCCTTCTATCGCAGCGGGGCGGTCGGCCCGCCCGGCGAGTCGTGACGTCCCTCGACGACGGCCCGCGCGACCGCGCCGACCTCCTCCTCGCCGAGCCTGCGGTACCCGTCCGACGTCACCGTCGCGACCACCGGGTAGATCCCGCGGGTCAGGTCGGGGCCGCCGGTCGCCGAGTCGTCGTCGGCGGCGTCGTACAGCGCCTGGACGCAGACGACCGCCGCGTCCTCGGCCGACAGGTCCGCCCGGTACAGCTTCTTCAGCGCGCCGCGCGCGAACACCGACCCGGAGCCGATCGAGTGGAACTCGCGCTCCTCGTACCGGCCGCCCGCCGGGTCGTAGGAGAAGATCCGGCCGCCGTCGCGCTCCTCGTCGTAGCCGGCGAACAGCGGAACGACCGCGAGGCCCTGCATGGCGAGGCCGAGGTTCTGCCGGACCATCGTGGCGAGCCGGTTGGCCTTGCCCTCCACCGACAGCGTGCGGCCCTCGCGCTTCTCGTAGTGCTCGAGTTCGACCTGGAAAAGCCGCACCATCTCGATGCCGATGCCGGCCGTCCCGGCGATCGCGATCGCCGAGAACTCGTCGGCCCGGAACACCTTCTCGATGTCGCGCTGCGCGATCACGTTGCCCGCGGTCGCCCGCCGGTCCCCCGCCATCACCACCCCGCCGGGGAAGCTCACCGCGACGATCGTCGTCCCGTGCGGGATGTCGTCCCCCGCCGTGCCGGGCGGCAGCGGCCGCCGGCCCGGCAGCAGGTCGGGAGAGTAGGTTCCCAGGAATTCCGTGAACGAGGACGTGTCCGGGCTCGTGAACAGGCCCGGCAGACGTCCGGTGTGCGAATCGTGGGACGCCACGCGACTCCTTCCTCCACCATGGCGCCGGCTCCGTCGGGAACTGGCCGGCGCGAACCCTATGACCCTACTGTTCAACGGCGGTCCGCCGCATGCCGCGCGTTACCCGGACCGATCCGCCCACGGCGAACCGGACGTCGCTCCCATGAGCGCATATATACGGGGCTCCCATGAGCGCACATACAGGGCTCCCATGAGCGCACATACAGCGCTCCCATGAGCGCATGAACGGGGCCCGTGAGCGCACGGGCGGGGTCCCATGGGCGCACACGGGGTGCCCATCGGCGCGCGGACGGGGGGTGGGCCCGGGAGACGGCGACGGGCACGGCCCGCAGGCCGTGCCCGTGCACGCGGTTTCCGGCACCCCCGTGAGAGGGCGGTGGTCAGCTCGGCGGTGCGCCCGGGGGGCTCGCCCGCCCGAGGACTACTGCCCGCCCTTCTGAACGTAGGACCGGACGAACTCCTCGGCGTTCTCCTCCAGGACCTCGTCGATCTCGTCCAGGATCGCGTCGACGTCGTCGGTGAGCTTCTCCTGGCGTTCCTGCACGTCCTCGGTGGTCGCGGCCTCGGTCTCCTCGACCTCGTCCGTGCGGCGCGTGGTCTGCTTCTGACCGCCGGTGTCCTTCGTGGCCATCCCGTACCTCCACTCTGCCGGGTACCCCCAACCCTATCCCCGATCATCGGCGGGCACCGGGGGGCCTGCTGGGGTTATCGCCGGTGCGCTCCCCGCTGAAACGGGCGAACCGGACAGGAAAGCGGGTCAGCCGGGGGTGCCGGTGAGGGTCTCGACCAGGTCGGCCGCCGTCCGGCAGCGGTCCAGGAGCGCGCCCACGTGCTGCCGGGTGCCGCGCAGCGGCTCCAGCGTCGGGACGCGCTGCAGCGACTCCCGGCCCGGCACGTCGAAGATCACCGAGTCCCAGGAGGCGGCGGCGACCGCGTCGGCGTACTGGCGCAGGCAGCGGCCCCGGAAGTAGGCGCGCGTGTCCTCCGGCGGATCCTCGACGGCGGCCTCGACCTCCGCCTCGGACACCACCCGCTCCATCCGGCCGCGCGCGACGAGCCGGTTGTAGAGGCCCTTGTCGGGGCGGATGTCGGTGTACTGGAGGTCGACGAGCTGGAGGCGCGGATGCGACCAGTCGAGCCCGTCGCGGCTGCGGTAGCCCTCCAGCAGCTCCAGCTTGGCGACCCAGTCGAGCTCCCGCGAGAGCTGCATGGGGTCGTCGCCGAGGCGGTGCAGGACCGACTCCCAGCGGTCCAGGACGTCCCTGGTGGTCTCGTCGACGTCGGCGCCGTAGCGGTCCTCGACGTACTTGCGGGACTGCTCCAGGTACTCCATCTGCAGCTGTACGGCCGTCATCTTGCGGCCGTCCCGCAGCGTGAGCAGGTGCTTGCAGGACGGGTCGTGCGACACCGCGCGCAGCGCCGCGACCGGCATGTCGACCGCGAGGTCGCCCGTCAGGAACCCGTCCTCGATCATGGCCAGGACCAGCGAGGTCGTGCCGAGCTTGAGGTAGGTCGACACCTCCGCCATGTTGGCGTCGCCGATGATCACGTGCAGCCGGCGGTACTTCTCCGGGTCGGCGTGCGGCTCGTCCCGGGTGTTGATGATCGGCCGCTTCAGCGTCGTCTCGAGCCCGACCTCGACCTCGAAGAAGTCGGCGCGCTGGCTGATCTGGAAGCCGTCGCCGCGGCCGTCCACGCCGATGCCGACCCGGCCCGCGCCGCACACGACCTGCCGGGACACGAAGAACGGGGTGAGGTGCCGGACGATGTCGGCGAACGGCGTCTCCCGCCGCATCAGGTAGTTCTCGTGGCAGCCGTAGGAGGCGCCCTTGTTGTCGGTGTTGTTCTTGTAGAGCTGGATGGGGTGCGTGCCCGGCACCAGCGCCGCGCGGGCGGCCGCGTCGGCCATCACCCGCTCGCCCGCCTTGTCCCAGATGACGGCGTCGCGGGGCGTGGTGCACTCCGGCGCGGAGTACTCGGGATGCGCGTGGTCGACGTACAGGCGGGCGCCGTTGGTGAGGATCACGTTGGCGAGGCCGAGGTCCTCGTCGGTCAGCTGGGTGGGGTCGGCGACCTCGCGGGCGAGGTCGAACCCGCGCGCGTCCCGCAGCGGGTTCTCCTCCTCGAAGTCCCACCGGGCCCTGCGCGCCCGCGCCGCCGACGCCGCCAGGTACGCGTTGACGACCTGGGAGGAGGTCACCATCGCGTTCGCCCCTGGCTGCCCGGGTACGGAGATGCCGTACTCGGTCTCGATGCCCATCACCCGCCGAACACTCATATCGTCGAGCCTATCGGGGGCGACGGGGTGGAGCCATGGGGCTCCGCGACGTGGTGCGGGACGGCCTGCCCGGACGGCGCCCCCGCCCGCGTGTCGTGCGCCTGGGGCGTCCCCGCGCCCGGATCGTCGGCCGGCCCGTCCGCATCGCGTCCGCGGCGGCCGCGGGCCCGGCCCGGCTCGGCGGCCTGGAGCCGCTCGAACGAGTCGCGCAGGCGCGGCTTCAGCCACTTCGCGAGCGGCTCCTCGACGAACCGGTTGATCAGGTAGGCGAGCGCCAGCACCGCTGCGATGATCATGAGCGTGCCGGCCCAGTACGGGACGCGGTCCTGCAGGAGCTCGCCGAACTGCGGGCCGAGCTCGTAGTGGATCAGGTAGAGCGGGTAGGTGAGCGCGCCGAGCGTCGCGAGGCCCTTCCAGCGCAGCCAGCCGAGCCTGCCGGTCGCGACCAGCGCCATCACCACGTAGCAGAGGGTCACGATGACCGCCACCGCGGGCCAGGCGTCGGACGGGGCGACCGCGTACGGCTTCTCCACCGCGGTCGGCAGCGCGTGCCGCAGCGACGTCGCCCAGGAGAACGCGGCGAACAGCCAGAGCAGCAGCGACGGGCCGAACCGGTGGATCAGGAAGAACGCCATGCCCCCGATGAAGTACGGGGCGAACTCCGGCATCAGGACGGTCCGCAGAAGGGCGCTGCCGGACTCGTCCGCGAAGATCGCGAGCACGGTCCAGCTCGCCATGAAGGTGATGCAGCGCCGGTAGGTCACCCCGGTCAGCACCAGGATCGAGATCAGCGCGTAGAAGTGCATCTCGGCCCAGAGCGTCCAGAACACGCCGCTGACGTTCCGGACGCCCATGCCCTGCTGGAACATCGTCAGGTTCGGGATGATCCGGTCGGGCCGGCCGCGGCCCTCCCCGGTGAGGAGGTAGATCGCGCCGATCATCAGGACCGCGACCCAGTACGCCGGGTACAGCCGGACGATCCGCGACACCGTGAACTCCGCCATCGTGCGTCCCCAGACGCTCATGAGGATGACGAAGCCGCTGATGAGGAAGAACAGCTCGACGCCGAGATACCCGAACTGCGTCAGCTTCGACAGGGGCGAGAACACCTCGCGGGCCTTCTCGCCGTCCCAGGGGCCGCCGCGGGTCCCGGTGTAGTGGTACAGGACGACCGCGAGGGCCGCCAGGAAGCGCAGGAGGTCGACTTCCCTCAGCCGGACCCGGGGGGCCGGGGGGAGTCCTGTGGGTTGAGGACGCATTTGGCGACGAGCCTAGGGGACGGAATGGACCGTTTCGTGCTTTCGGCGCAACTGTTGATGCATTCGTCGCCGAGCCGCGATCTTGGTCGGCCGGCGGCGCGGGCGGCGGCCGGAACCGGCCGAAAGCCGCGAGCGCGGCGGCCTCCCCCCGGGGGAGGCCGCCGCGCCCTCGCACGCGGTCGTCCGGCTACAGGTACTGGCCGGTGTTGGCGACGGTGTCGATGGAGCGTCCGGCCTCGGCGCCCTTCGTCCCGGAGACGAGCGTGCGGATGTAGACGATCCGCTCGCCCTTCTTGCCGGAGATCCGGGCCCAGTCGTCCGGGTTGGTGGTGTTGGGCAGATCCTCGTTCTCGCTGAACTCGTCGACGCAGGCCGCCAGCAGGTGCGCGACCCGCATGCCCTTCTGGCCCGTGTCGAGGAACTGCTTGATCGCCATCTTCTTCGCCCGGTCGACGATGTTCTGGATCATCGCGCCGGAGTTGAAGTCCTTGAAGTACAGGACCTCCTTGTCACCGTTGGCGTAGGTGACCTCCAGGAACCGGTTCTCCTCGGTCTCGGTGTACATCCGCTCGACGGTCCGCTGGATCATCGCGTCGACGGTGGCGTCCTCGGAGCCGCCGTGCTCCTTGAGGTCGTCGGGGTGCAGCGGCAGGCCGCTCAGGATGTACTTCGAGAAGATGTCCTTGGCGGCCTCGGCGTCCGGCCGCTCGATCTTGATCTTCACGTCCAGCCGGCCGGGCCGCAGGATCGCGGGGTCGATCATGTCCTCGCGGTTGGAGGCGCCGATGACGATGACGTTCTCCAGCCCCTCGACGCCGTCGATCTCGCTGAGCAGCTGGGGGACGATGGTGTTCTCCACGTCGGAGGAGACCCCGGACCCGCGGGTGCGGAAGATGGAGTCCATCTCGTCGAAGAACACGATGACCGGGGTGCCGGCCGACGCCTTCTCCCGGGCCCGCTGGAAGACCAGGCGGATGTGCCGCTCGGTCTCGCCCACGTACTTGTTGAGCAGCTCGGGGCCCTTGATGTTGAGGAAGAAGCTCTTGCCCTCCTGGCCCGTCTTCTCCGCGACCTGCTTGGCCAGGGAGTTGGCGACGGCCTTGGCGATGAGCGTCTTACCGCAGCCGGGGGGGCCGTAGAGCAGGACGCCCTTGGGGGGGCGGAGCTGGTGCTCGCGGAACAGGTCCGCGTGCAGGTACGGCAGCTCGACGGCGTCCCGGATCATCTCGATCTGGGAGCCGAGCCCGCCGATCTCGTCGTAGGAGATGTCGGGGACCTCCTCCAGGACGAGCTCCTCGACCTCCGCCTTGTGGATCTTCTCGTAGGCGTAGCCGGAGCGGGGCTCCAGCATCAGCGAGTCACCGGCCCGCAGGGGGACCTCGAGCAGCGGATCGGCGAGCTTGATGATGCGCTCCTCGTCGGCGTGCGCGATCACCAGGGCCCGCCGGCCGTCCTCGAGGATCTCCTTGAGCATGACGACCTCGCCCTGCTCCTCGAAGTCCATCGCCTCGACGACGTTGAGCGCCTCGTTGAGCATGACCTCCTGGCCGCGCCGAAGCTCCTCGGCGTCCACGGCCGGGCTGACGTTCACCCGCAGCTTCCTGCCGCCGGTGAAGATGTCGACCGTCCCGTCGTCGCGGGCTTCGAGGAACACCCCGTAGCCCGACGGCGGCTGGGCCAGCCTGTCGACCTCCTCCTTGAGCGCCACGATCTGTTCGCGAGCCTCTTTGAGGGTCGCTACGAGTCGCTCGTTCTGCCCCGTCACGGCGGCCAGGTTGGCCTGCGCCTCATGGAGCCGTTCCTCTAGAACACGTACTTGGCGCGGGGATTCCGCGAGCTTGCGGCGCAGCACGGAGATCTCCTCCTCCAGGAAGGAGATCTGCGTTTGGAGGTCCCTGACCTCCTTTTCGTGCTGCGCCCGTCGCGCCCCAGCATCATCACGAGCGGCCACGCCCCGTCACCTCCTCACGAAGAGAGCCGACGACCTACTGAGACCCTACCTATCTGGAGCGCTTCCGTAACCTGCCCATTCGGTTCTCGTGTCGTGGGGGCGCCGTCCGGGGCGCCGCCGGCATCGGTCGCCGGGACGCCCGGGAGCCCCCGCGCGGGGCGCCCGCGGGCCGAGAATCCGCAGCCAGAGGGTGTCCTCGGGGCGCACCCGGCCGCCCCGATCGTGACGGGAACGGTCCACCGGCCCCCGGGTCCGGAAAAGTGGATTCGGTGCCGCGCGGCGGGACGGCCGGCGGCACCGGAATGTGATCTACGCCTCCGCGCCGTCACCGGGCGTGGCGGACGCACCCTCCCCGGGCGCGTTCTCCGGCGCCTCGGGGGCCGCCCCCGGGGCCGAGGCGGGGTGCGCGCCCTTGGCGGGACGGCGGCGCCGCGCCGGCGGCGTGACGCCCTCGGCCAGCCGCCGCGCGGTCACCAGGAAGCCGGTGTGCCCCACCATCCGGTGGTCGGGCCGGACGGCGAGGCCGTCCACGTGCCAGGACCGCAGCATCGTCTCGAACGCGTACGGCTCCGCGAACGCGCCATGGGCGCGCAGGTCCTCCACGACGCGGGACATCTGCGTGGTGGTGGCGATGTAGGCGCACACCATCCCGCCCGGGATGAGGGCCTTGGCCACGGCGTCCAGGCACTCCCAGGGCGCGAGCATGTCCAGGACGACCCGGTCGACCTCGTCCTCGGCGAGGGACTCCTCCAGGGAGCCGACGGTGAGCCGCCACGCCGGGTGGGGGCCGCCGAAGAACCTCTCCACGTTCGCGCGGGCGATCTCGGCGAAGTCGGGCCGCCGCTCGTAGGACGACAGCAGGCCCCGCTCCCCCACCGCGCGCAGCAGGAAGCAGCTCAGCGCGCCGGACCCGGCGCCCGCCTCGACGACCCGCGCGCCGGGGAAGATGTCGGCCATCGCGACGATCTGCGCGGCGTCCTTGGGGTACACGACGGCGGCGCCGCGCGGCATCCGGACCGCGAAGTCGGCGAGCAGCGGCCGGAAGGCGAGGTACTCGACGCCGCCGGACGAGCGGAACACCGAGCCCTCCGGGCTGCCGATGATCTCGTCGTGCGGGACCGAGCCCTTGTGCGAGTGGTACAGCTTCCCGGGCTGCAGCGTGATCGTGTTGATCCGGCCCTTGGGGTCGGTGAGCTGAACCTGGTCACCGGGCCGGAACGGGCCGTGCGGGATGCGGCCGGTCGAGCGGGCGGGTGCGGCGTCGGCGGCAAGGGGTTCGCTCATGACGGTCAAGGCTAGCGGCGCCCCGGAGCCGTTCAGACGCCCGCGAAGGCGCGGTCGACGTCCGCGACGGCGAGGACCCCGAAGACCCGGCCGTCCGGCTCGACGAGGAGGTACTCGGACGCGGGGCTGCGGCGCAGGGCGTCCAGGAGCGCCTCGCCCGCCAGGTCGGCGGGCAGGGTGAGGTCGGTGTCGAGGCCGCGGGACACGTCCCCGGCCGTCAGCCACGGCCGGCGGTGCTCGGGCGTCGCCGTGACGGACTTCTCGCTGACCAGCCCGCGCGGGCGGCCGTCGTGGTCGACGATGACGAGGGCGCCCGAGCGGTCCTCGTGGGCCCGCCGGATCGCCTCGGCGAGCGGCACGTCGGCGGTCACGAGGGTGGCGCGGCGGGCGAGCCGCCGGGCGTCCAGCAGCGGAACGCGGTCGCGGAACCGCTCGGCCCGGAGGGCCTGGGTGGCGCCGACCCAGATGAAGGACGCGACGAGCGCCGACCACAGCAGCCCGAGCCAGCCGACGCCCGCGCCGTCGGTGGTGGGCAGGGCGGCGAGGTAGGCCCCGGCGAGCAGGCAGGCGACCGCGACGCCGCGGCCGACCCAGCCCGCGAAGATCGCCCCGCTGCGGCTGCGGCCGGTCGCCTTCCACACCGCCGCGCGGACCAGCCGGCCGCCGTCCAGCGGCAGCCCCGGCAGCAGGTTGAACACGCCGACCAGGAGGTTCGCCAGGGTCAGCGCCTCGACCAGCAGCAGCGGCACGGGCGGCAGCGGCACCACGGCGTGCACGAGCAGGCCGGCCCCGGCGAGGACGAGGTTGGTCAGCGGCCCCGCGAACGCGATGAGGAACTCCCGGCCGGGGGTCGGGGCCTCCTCCTCGATGGCGGTCTCGCCGCCGAGGACGTGCAGGGTGACCGAGCGCACCGGCAGCCCGAACGCGCGGGCGGTCACGGCGTGGCTGAGCTCGTGCACGAACACCGACCCGTACAGCAGGACGGCGTAGGCGAAGGCGACCGCGTAGCTCCCCGGGCTCGCGACGACCTCCCGGGCCTGCCCCTCGAACATGAAGGTGATGAGCACGGCCACCAGGAACCAGCTGGGCGAGACGTAGACGGGGACGCCGAACGGCCGTCCCATCAGCAGGCCGGGGCGGGCCCGCTCCGGACCGGGCTCCGGCGTCCTGCCCTCGGTCGGGGGCGCGCTTTGTGTCACGCCCCCGATGCTACGGCCCCGCGCGGGCGTCCCGGGCCGCCGCCGTTCCCGATCCGCCGCCCGCGTCCCGCGCCGGTCTCAGCCGCCGCCGGATTCCGTCGGTGCGCTGCCCTACGCTGCTGGGCATGACGACGACCGAGACGAGCGCCGGGAGCACTTCCGAGACGACCCCGTCCGGCGGCGCGGCCGTCCCGGTGACCGGTTCGCTGTCGCCCTCGCGGGCGGGCGACTTCATGACCTGCCCGCTGCTGTACCGGTTCCGGGTGATCGACAAGCTGCCGGAGCGGCCGAGCCCGGCCGCCGCGCGCGGCACGCTCGTCCACGCCGTCCTGGAGCGGCTGTACGACCTGCCCACGGCGGGCCGCACCCCGGACGCGGCGCGCGCCATGCTCGACCCGGAGTGGGAGCGGCTGCTGGCGGCCGAGCCGGAGCTGGCGGAGCTGTTCGCCGGGGACGCCGAGCGCGACCGCTGGATGGAGCAGGCCGCCGCGATGGTCGAGCGGTACTTCACCCTGGAGGACCCGCGCCGCCTCGAGCCCGCCGAGCGGGAGCTGTTCGTCGAGACCGTCCTCGACTCGGGGCTGAAGCTGCGCGGCTACATCGACCGGGTCGACGTCGCGCCGAGCGGCGACGTCCGCATCGTCGACTACAAGACGGGCACCGCGCCGCGCGCCGACTTCGAGGCGCGCGCGCTGTTCCAGATGAGGTTCTACGCGCTGGTGCTGTGGCGGCTGCGCGGCCGCGTCCCGCGCCTGCTGCAGCTCATGTACCTCGGCAACGGCGAGGTGCTGCGCTACGAGCCGGACGAGGCCGACCTGCGCGCCACCGAGCGGAAGGTGGAGGCGCTGTGGGCGGCGATCCGCCGCGCGATGGACACCGGGGAGTGGGTGCCGCGGACGAGCCGGCTGTGCGACTGGTGCGACCACCAGGCGCTGTGCCCGAAGTTCGGGGGCACTCCGCCGCCGCTGCCCGCGGCGCCGGTCGACCGCCCCTCGCCCGCCGATCTGGAGTCCGCCGCCCGGTCCCGGGAGGACTTCTGACCCATCGCCCGGGGCCTTCGCGTCCTCCTTCGGGAGGACCCCGGATCCTCGTCCGGGAGGGGTCTTCACCTGGCGAGACCTCCTAGTGTGAAGAGCGTGTCACCCCGCATCCGAGGTCTCCGCATCTGCCGCGCCTGGCTGAAGGCCCGCCCGCAGGCGGCCGACGCACTGCTCGGCGCCGGCCTGCTGCTGCTGGGTCTGCCGCAGCTGTACCTGCAGGACCTGCCGCAGGAGGCGGGCTTCGACCGGTTCCAGCAGCCGGACCTGCTCCAGGGGCTGATCGTGGTCGCGGTGGCCATGTCGCTGACCTGGCGGCGGCGGCATCCGCTGTCGGTGCTGCTGGCCGTCATGGGCGGCGGCCTGACCATGACGCTGCTGGAGTACCCGCCGTCCCTGCCGGACATCGTGGCGTACCTCATCGCGGTCTACAGCCTGGCGGCGCACCGGGGCCTCGCGCGCAGCGCGCCCGGCGGGATCGCCGCGTTCGCGTACTTCTATACGACGCTGGCGCTGCTGCCGCTCGACGTCGGCGTCGAAGAGCTGATCACCGACGGCGCGCTGATCATCGGGGTGTGGGTGCTCGGCCGGAACCTGCGGCTGCGGCGCGCCTACTTCACCGAGCTGGAGGACCGGGCCGCCCGGCTCGAGCGGGCCCGCGGCACGGACGCGCGGGCCGCGCGGATCGAGGAGCGGTCCCGGATCGCGCGCGAGCTGCACGACGTCGTCGCCCACCACGTCAGCGTGATGACGGTGCAGGCGGGCGCGGCCCGCCGGATCATCGACCGCGATCCGGGCAGCGCCCGCGAGGCGATGTCGACGATCGAGGAGGTCGGCCGGACGGCGCTGAGCGAGATGCGGCGGATCGTCGGGGTCCTGCGGACCGACCGGGACGCCGACGCGTCGGGGCCGGAGCTGGCCCCGCAGCCGGGACTCGGCGACCTCGGCGAGCTGCTGGACCATGTCCGGGAGACGGGCCTGTCGGTGCAGCTGTGGATCGAGGGCGAGGCGCGCACCCCCTCCCCCGGCGTGGACGTGGCGGCGTTCCGGCTGATCCAGGAGGCGCTGACCAACAGCCTGAAGCACGCCGGCCCGTCGGCGCGCGCCTGGGTCCGGCTGTACTACACCGACCACGACCTGACCGTGGAGATCGAGGACGACGGGCGCGGCACCACCACGATCATGGCCGACAACGGCGACAAGCCCGGCCACGGCCTCGTCGGCATGTACGAGCGCGTGGCCCTGTACGGAGGCGAGCTGCGCATCGGCCCCCGCGTCGGCGGCGGTTTCGGCGTGCGCGCGCGGTTCCCGCTGGAGGCATAGAGTGGCGATCACCAGACCGGTACGAAACGGGGAGCGGCGACGATGACCACGGTGCGGGTACTGCTCGTCGACGATCAGCCGCTGCTGCGGACCGGGTTCCGGCTCATCCTCGAGGCGGAGCACGACATCGCCGTGGTGGGCGAGGCCGGCGACGGCGCGAGGGCGGTGGAGATGACCCGGTCGCTCCTGCCGGACGTCGTCCTGATGGACATCCGGATGCCGGGTGTGGACGGCATCGAGGCGACCCGGCGGATCGTCCGGGAGGAGGCCGCCTCGCACGACCCGAGGGTGCTGATCCTCACCACGTTCGACCTGGACGAGTACGTGATCGAGGCGGTCCGGGCGGGGGCCAGCGGGTTCCTGCTGAAGGACTCGCCGCCCGAGGACCTCGTCACGGCGATCCGGATCGTGGCGGCGGGCGACGCGATCGTGGCGCCGAGCGTGACCCGGCGGCTGCTGGACAAGTTCGCCACCCGGCTGCCCGCCGTCCGGGACGCGGCGCCGCCGCCCGGCCTGGACACGCTGACCGAGCGGGAGCGGGAGGTGCTGTCGCACGTCGCGCGGGGCCTGTCGAACGCCGAGATCGCGGCGGAGCTGGTGGTCAGCGAGACGACCGTGAAGACGCATGTGGGGAACGTCCTGGCGAAGCTCGGGCTGCGCGACCGGGTGCAGGCCGTGGTGTACGCCTACGAGACCGGGATGAGCCGTCCCGGCCAGGGCTGATCCGTCTCTCCCGTCCGGGGCCGTCCCTCAGGGGCGGCCCCCGACTTTTGATCGGGGTTCCCTAGTCCCCTGGGACGACAGGGGGGAACCCCGCTCCGCCCTCGGGCGGACGGCGAAGTCCATTCTCGGGACGCATCCCCTGGAAGCGTCCACGCCCTAATCTTCTAGACGTGCGGGCCGACGGGGGTTGTTCCCGGCGCCGCCACCGACTTCCGTATCGCTCAGCCGATTTCAGGCGCCGACCAGAAACCAGGGGATCCATCGTGACGAACACCGCCCCACCGCCCGCCACCGCGCACCCCGCGCCCGAGGCGGGGGCCTACGCCGCACGGGCGCACGAGATCAGCAAGGTGTACGGGCACGGCGACGCCCGGGTCATCGCCCTGGACTCCGTCACCGTGGGGATCCCGCGCGGCCGCTTCACCGCGATCATGGGTCCGTCCGGCTCCGGCAAGTCGACGCTGATGCACTGCATGGCGGGCCTGGACTCGGTCGACTCCGGTGAGGTGCTCGTCGGCGAGACCGAGCTGACCCGGCTGAAGGACAAGCAGCTCACCCGGCTGCGCCGCGACAAGATCGGCTTCATCTTCCAGGCGTTCAACCTCGTGCCGACGCTGACGGCGCTGGAGAACATCACGCTGCCGATGGACATCGCCGGCCGCAAGCCCGACAAGGCGTGGCTGGACAAGGTGATCGACACGGTCGGGCTGCGGCCGCGGCTGAAGCACCGCCCGTCCGAGCTGTCCGGCGGCCAGCAGCAGCGCGTGGCCTGCGCACGCGCGCTGGCCTCCCGCCCCGAGATCATCTTCGCGGACGAGCCGACCGGCAACCTCGACTCCCGCTCGGGCGCCGAGGTCCTCGGCTTCCTGCGCGACTCGGTCCGGGAGATGGGCCAGACGATCGTCATGGTGACCCACGACCCGTCCGCCGCCGCGTACGCCGACCAGGTCGTGTTCCTGACCGACGGGCGGATCGTCGACACGATGGCGAACCCGACCGCCGAGCGCGTCCTCGAGCGCATGAAGGGCTTCGAGCCGGAGGTCTCGGCGCGATGATGGGCAAGGTCACGCTCCGCAACCTCGCGGCGCACAAGATCAGACTGGTGCTGACCGCGATCGCGGTCATCCTCGGCGTCGCGTTCGTCGCCGGCACCCTGGTCTTCACCGACACGATGAACAAGCAGTTCGACGACCTGTTCAGCCGGATCGGCAAGGGCATCGCCGTCGACGTCCGGGCGAAGAAGGTCACCGACGCCCCCGAGGACGGGTCGGCGGCGGTGCCGGTGCCCGCGTCGGTCCTGGAACGGCTCAAGACGGTCGAGGGCGTGAAGAACCCGCGCGGCAACGTCACGGGGTACGCCGCGGTCGTCGGCGCCGACGGCAAGATCGTCGGGCAGGGCCAGCAGGGCCCGCCGCAGCTCGGCGTGAACTGGGTGAACGGCGGCTCGTTCGAGCTGGCGTCCGGACGCGCGCCGCAGGGCCCCGCCGAGGTCGCGATCGACGCCGACTCGGCGAAGAAGGGCAAGCTCGCGGTCGGGCGGACCGTCCAGGTCGTGACGGCCGGGCCGCCGCAGCGCATGACGATCACCGGGCTGATCGACACCGGCAACCTGATGGGCGCCACCGTCACCGCGTTCGACACCCCGACCGCGCAGCGGCTGCTGCTCAAGCCCGGCTTCTTCACCGACATCGAGATGGGCACCACCGGCCCGTCCGAGACGGAGCTGCGCGACCGGGTCGCCAAGGTGCTGCCGGCCGGGTACGAGGCCATCACGGGCACGGAGCTGCGCGAGCAGAACAAGAGCGACGTCGCCTCGTTCCTCGGCTTCTTCCGGACGCTGCTGCTCGTGTTCGCCCTCATCTCGATCTTCGTCGGGGCGTTCATCATCTTCAACACGTTCTCGATGCTGGTCGCCCAGCGGACCCGCGAGCTGGCGCTGCTGCGCGCCATCGGCGCGGCGCGCCGGCAGGTGACCCGCGCGGTGATCGGCGAGGCGGTCGCGGTCGGCGTGGTCGGCTCCACCTTCGGCCTGGCCGCGGGCGTCGGCCTGGCGTCGGTGCTCCAGGCGTTCTTCAGCACGGGGTCCGACAGCGGCCTGACGATCACCGCCACCCCGGTCATCGCCTCCTACGCCGTCGGCATCCTCGTCACGGTCGTGTCGGCCTACTTCCCGGCCCGCCGCGCAGCGAAGATCCCGCCGGTCGCGGCGATGCGCGACGACATCGCGCTGCCCCAGCGGTCGCTGCGGATCCGGATCGCGCTCGGCTCCCTGATCACCCTCATCGGCTCCGGCCTGATCGGGGTCGGCCTCACCGGAACCGGCGACGCCAACCCCGCGATCCCGACCGGGATCGGCGCGCTGCTGGTGTTCATCGGCGTCGCGATGCTGGCCCCGGTGATCAGCGTCCCGGTGGTGAAGGTGCTCGGCCTGCCGGCCGCGAAGCTGATGGGCGCGCCCGGCCGGCTCGCCCGGCAGAACGCGCTGCGCAACCCGCGCCGCACCGCCGCCACCGCCGCCGCGCTGATGATCGGCCTCGCGCTGATCACCACCGTGAGCGTGCTCGGCTCCACCATGCGCGCGTCACTGGACAAGCAGGTCGACGACCAGTTCGGCATCGACTACGCGGTGGAGGCGACCGGCGGCGCCATCGGCGCCGACGTCCTGCAGAAGATCAAGCGGACCCCGGGCGTCGAGACGGCGTCGCAGCTGTACGAGGGCGATGCCCGGATCAAGGGCAAGGAGGCCTGGTACGTGGCCGGTGACGCCGGCGCCGCCGCCAAGGGCGCCCGCCTGAAGATGGTCGCCGGCAGCGCCGCCCTCGGCCCCGCCGGGATCATGGTGGACGAGGGCACCGCGAAGAAGAACGGCTGGACGATCGGATCGAGCGTCCCCGTCCAGTTCGCCGACGGCCGGACGGAACAGCTCAGGCTCGCCGGCATCTACGCCAAGAACGAACTGCTCGGCCCCCGGTTCGTCGCGCAGCAGGCGCACCTGCGGCACACCGTGCGGCCGACCGCCGATCTGATCATCATCGACGCGGCGACGACGGGCCCGGCGACACGCACGGCGCTGGAGGAGACCCTGAGAGCCCACCCGAACCTCAAGGTCACCGACCAGTCGTCGCTGAAGGAGGACCTCCGCAAGGAGGTCGACGGGTTCGTCACCTTCCTGACGATCCTGCTGGCGATGTCCGTCATCATCGCCGCCGTCGGCGTCATCAACACCCTGGCGCTGTCGGTGATCGAGCGGACCCGGGAGATCGGGCTGCTGCGCGCCATCGGCATCAGCCGCCGCCAGCTGCGGCGCATGATCCGGATGGAGTCGATCGTCATCGCGCTGTTCGGCGCCGGGCTCGGCCTCGCGATCGGGATGGCGTTCGGGACGGCGCTCCAGAACGCCCTGGCGGACAAGGGGCTGGCCGTCCTGTCGTTCCCGGTCGCGCAGCTCGCCGCCTACGTGGCGGTCGGCGGGGTGATCGGCGTCCTGGCGGCGCTGTGGCCCGCGTGGCGGGCCGGCCGGATGGACGTCCTGAAGGCCATCTCCACCGAATAGCGGCCACCGCCGAACAGCGGCACCCGCGACCGGACGCCCCGCACGGGCCACAGACACCTCCGTGCGGGGCGTTCCGCCGTCTCAGCGCCGGGCGCGCACGTACAGCGCCGTCATGAGGATCGCGCCGCCCGCGCACGCCACCGCCGCTCCCACCGGCGCGGCCTCGGCCAGGCCGCCCACCAGGACCGGCCCGAGGGGCGAGCGGCTCGCGGCGGCCACTGTTACGTCCCTGGACGTAAGGTCGTGGAATGGTCCGGTTCGAGGTGACGGCGGCGGATCTGCTGCGGAGCCGGTTCGGGTTGTCGCCGCTGTTCGAGCTGGACGGGCCGCTGCGGCACCTGACGGGGCTCGCCGGGCGGCCGCCGCCCGGGCGTGGGGGCCCGGGTCGAAGCCCGGTTCCGGCGGTTGCGGGAGGAGACGGAGCTGGACGCCGTGCTCGCCCTGCAGTCCGCCCGGCGGGGCGCCGGGTTCGCGGCGCCGCCGCCCGGCGGGCTCGCGCAGACCATCGAGGACGACCTGGCGGCCGTCCGGTCGACACCCGCAGCGGTGGCGCGCCGGGAGATCGCCGCGTGCCTGCGGCCGGACGCCGGGGAGCGGGCCCGCGCGGTGCTCGGCCGCCCCGATGCCGTGCGGGTGTCGCGGACGCTCTGGCGGAGGCGTGGCGGGAGCCGCTGGCACCCGACTGGCCGCGGCTGCGCGCGATCTGCGAGCGGGACGTGCTGCACCGCGCCGGGCGGCTCGGCGCGGGAGGCTGGGAGGCGGCGCTGCGCGACCTGCATCCCCGCGTCCGCTGGCGGGACGACGGCATCGACGTCCTGCGGCCGGACGGGGGCCCGCCCCGGGAGACGGCCGTGCCCGGCGGGCGGGGGCTGCCGCTCGTGCCGTCGGTGTTCATGTGGCCGGGGGTGGCCGCTCACGGCGAGGAGCCGTGGCCGTGCGCCCTCATCTACCCCGCCCGGGGCGTCGCCGCCCTGTGGGAGGCGGCCCCGGCGGGACCGCCGGCGGCGCTCGCCGACCTGCTCGGCGCCACCCGGGCCCGGATCCTGCAGGCCCTGGAGGACCCGGCAGGGACGACGCAGCTCGCCCGCTCCCTGGGGATCGCCCCGGGCGCCGTCGGCGACCATCTCGCGGTACTGCGCCGGGCCGGGCTGCTGGACAGGGCCCGGTCCGGGCGCACCGTGCTGTACCGCCGTACGCCGCTGGGCGACGCGCTCGCCCGGAGCGCGGACGGCGCCCCCTGAGACGATGAAGACCCGGCCCCCGCGGGGACCGGGTCTTCATCGCTGGATCGCTCAGACGCCGGGGGGCGGTGTGCCCGCGGGCCCGGAGGGCGGCTCGCCGGGAGCCGGGGCCGCGCCGGGGGCCACGGCGGCGCGGGAGACCTCGTCGGTCGCGCTGACCGTCGTGTTCTCCGGGAAGTGGCAGGCGGCCTGGTGGCCGGGGCTCAGCTCGATCAGCGGCGGCTCGACCTGCTTGCAGATCTCCTGCGCCTTCCAGCACCGGGTGTGGAAGCGGCAGGCCGGCGGCGGGTCGAGCGGGCTCGGCACGTCGCCCTGCAGCCGGATCCGCGTACGGGCGCCCCGGTCCTTCGGGTCGGGGATCGGGACCGCCGACAGCAGCGCGTTCGTGTACGGGTGCATGGGCCGCTCGTACAGGTCGCTGCGGTCCGCCAGCTCGACGATCTTGCCGAGGTACATGACCGCGACCCGGTCGGCGATGTGCCGGACGACCGACAGGTCGTGCGCGATCACCACGTAGGTGAGGTCGAGCTCGTCCTGGAGGTCCTCCATCAGGTTCACGACCTGCGCCTGGACGGAGACGTCCAGCGCCGACACCGGCTCGTCCGCGACGATCAGCTTCGGCCTCAGCGCGAGCGTGCGGGCGATCCCGATGCGCTGCCGCTGGCCGCCGGAGAACTCGTGCGGGTAGCGGTTGTAGTGCTCGGGGTTCAGGCCGACGAGCTCCAGGAGGTCCTGGACGGCCTTCTTCACGCCCTGCTCGGTCTTGATGTTCTGCAGCCGGAACGGCGCCCCGACGATCGCGCCGACCGTCTTGCGCGGGTTCAGCGACGAGTACGGGTCCTGGAAGATCATCTGGAGGTCGCGGCGGAGTGGCCGGAGCCGCCCCTGGGACATCTTCGTGATGTCCCGCCCCTCGAAGACGATCCTGCCGAAGCTCGGGTCCAGCAGCCGCATGATCATGCGTCCGGTGGTGGACTTGCCGCAGCCGGACTCGCCGACGACGCCGAGCGTCTCGCCCTTGTGGACGGAGAACGACACGCCGTCGACGGCCTTGACCGCCGCGACCTGCCGGCGCAGCAGCCCCGCGGTGACGGGGAAGTGCTTGCCGAGGTTGTCCACCTGCAGCAGCGGCTCGCCCTCCCGGATGGGCCGGGCGTCCGCGCGCGCGGCCGCGGAGACGGTGGTCTCCCCCGCCGTGGCCTTGGAAATGTTCACAGTCTCGTTCCCACCCGTGCTCGTCACAGCTTCGGCCGGATCTCGGATTCCCAGATCTCCCGCCGCTGCTGCAGAGAGAGATGGCAGGCCGCCTTGTGGCCCGGCTCGACCTCGACCAGCTCCGGCCGCTCGGTCTCGCTCCTGCCCCCGTTCAACTCACCGTACGCGCAGCGCGGATGGAACGCGCAGCCCGACGGCACGTTGATCAGGCTGGGCGGGGTGCCCTTGATCGGCATGAGCCGCTCGCTGCGCTCCCGGTCCAGCCGGGGCATCGAGCCGAGCAGGCCCCAGGTGTAGGGGTGCAGCGGGCGGTGGAAGGCGTCGTCGACCGAGGCGTACTCGGCGCACCGGCCCGCGTACATCACGAGGATGTCGTCGGACAGCTCGGCGACCACGCCCAGGTCGTGGGTGATCATGATGACCGCGGAGTTGAACTCCTGCTGCAGGTCGCGGATCAGGTCCAGGATCTGCGCCTGGACGGTCACGTCCAGCGCGGTCGTCGGCTCGTCCGCGATCAGCAGCTCGGGGTCGCAGGACAGCGCCATCGCGATCATCGCGCGCTGCCGCATGCCGCCGGAGAACTGGTGTGGGTAGTCGTCCACCCGCTTGTCCGGCTTGGGGATGCCGACGCGGCCGAGCATGTCGATCGCGTGCTTGCGCGCGACCCGCTTGGACACGTCGTTGTGCACCCGGTAGGCCTCCACGATCTGGTGGCCGACCGTGTAGAAGGGGTGCATCGCCGACAGCGGGTCCTGGAAGATCATCGCCATCTTCCGGCCGCGCAGCGCGCGGACGTCCCCGGGGGACGCGTGCACGAGCTCCTGGCCGTCCAGCCAGATCTCGCCGGACACCGTGGCGTTGCGCCGGTTGTGCAGGCCGAGGATGCCGAGACTGGTCACGCTCTTGCCGGAGCCCGACTCGCCCACGATGCCGAGGGTCTTGCCGCGCTCGAGCCGGAACGAGAGCCCGTCGACGGACCTGACCAGGCCGTCGTCGGTCGGGAAGTGGATCCTGAGGTCGCGGACCTCGAGGAACGCGCTCGGGGGGGTGCGGCCGGCGACGTGCGCGCCGACGTCGTCGACCAGCCCCGCGGCGTGCTTGCCGCCGGTGTTCCTGCGCGCCATCAGCTGTGCCTCACCCTCGGGTCGACCACGCCGTACAGGATGTCCACGACCAGGTTGGCCAGCACGATGAACAGCGCGGCCGTCAACGTCGCGCCGAGCACGACGGGCAGGTCGCTCTGGTAGACGCCGTCCAGGGCGAGCTGGCCGAGGCCGGGGATGGAGAACGTCTTCTCGGTGATGATCGCGCCACCGAGCAGCAGCCCGACGTCCAGGCCGAAGACCGTCATGATCGGGGTCAGCGTGGCCCGCAGGCCGTGCTTGAAGACCACCGTGCGCTCCGGCAGGCCCTTCGCGCGGGCCGTCCGGATGAAGTCCTCGTTCATCGTCTCCAGCATGCCCGCCCGGGTGAGCCGCGCGTACAGCGCGGCGTAGAGGAACGCCAGGCAGATCCACGGCAGGATCAGGTTGAACGGGTTGTCACCGATGTCCGAGTAGTTGACCGAGGGGAGCAACTGCCATTTGTGGACGACGAACGCGAGCGAGAGCAGGCCGGTGAAGAAGACCGGCAGGGACACGCCGGCCAGCGCGACGGCCATCGCGGCGCGGTCGATGATCGTGCCTCTGCGCAGTGCGGACAGGACGCCGATGGACACACCGGCGATCACCCACAGCACCGCGGCACCGAGCGCGATCATGAAAGTGATGGGGGCGCGGTCGACGATCTGCTCCGTCACCGACTGGTTCGTGCGGAACGAATAGCCCATGCAGGGGGCCGGGCAGTCGATCTTGTCGGTGCCGGTGTCGTAGGTGTCCCCCACGACGATCCCCTTGATGAACTTCCCGTACTGCACCGGCACCGGGTCGTCGAACCCGAACCGATCCTTGATCGCGGCGAGGGTGACCGCGTCCGGCTGCTTGCCGGCGAAGCGCCCCGCGATGTCGTCGCTGGAGACGCCCGCGGCGCGCGGGACAAGGAAGAAGATGGCGTACGTCACCGCGCTGATGATGAGGAGCAACCCCACCGCGCCAAGCAGGCGGCGAACAATGAATGCGACCACAGTGTCCGGCCCGGGCGGCCGCCGGGGGGTTCCCCCGGCGGCCGCCCTATGCCTTCACCTGCCTTCTCTCAGGTAGCTCGGATCCGGCCGTGTCAGCCCTTGACGCCGAGGTTGACGTAGTCGTACATGCCGTAGCCCGCGTGGAAGTAGACGTTCGTCAGGTTCGCCGGGCGGAAGAGCAGCGACTTGGCGTACACGTTCGGCAGGATCGCGGCCTGCTCACGGATCTTGTGGTCGATCTCGTTGTAGGTCTTCGCGCGCGCGGCCGGGTCCTGGACCGACACGACGTCGTTCCACATCTTGTTGACCGCCGGGTCGTTCAGCTCTTCGGGGTTGGCGTTGCCGGTGTCGACGATCGCCTTGCCGTCAGAGATGGGCTGCAGGTAGCCGTAGCCGGTGTTCCAGTCGGGCGCCCAGCCGTAGGTGCCGAGGCCGACGTTGTTCTTGGCGACGAACTTCGGCGAGCCGAACTGCTCGTTGGTGTAGGTGCCCGACGGGAAGCCCTGGAGCTCCAGCTTGATGCCGACCTTGTCGAGGGACTGCTTGAGCGCCTCGGCGGTCGCCTTCTCCTTCGGGCGGTCGCTGCGGAACACCATGGTGGTGGAGAAGCCGTTCGGCTTCCCGCACTTGGCCAGCGCGGCCTTGGCCTGCGTCGGGTCGCCGGTGAAGTTCGGGTCCGCCTTCGTGTAGAGGTCGGTGCCCTTCTCTCGGCCCGCGACGTTCGGCGGCTGGATCGAGGTCGAGACCTCGCCGCCGACCTCGCCGCCGTAGGCGCGGTACATCGCGGAGCGGTCCGCGGCGTACACGATGGCCTTGCGGCACTCGAGGTTCGGGATGGTCTTGACGTTGATCGGGATGTACCAGTGGAAGCCGGCCAGCGGGTTGTCCGCGTTCGCCTTCAGCTTCGGGTTGGTGAGGATCCGCTGGCGGGCGGCCGCCTGCACACCCGAACCGGGCAGGTCGACGTGAACGTCGCCCTTCTCGAGGCGGTTGTCGATCTCATCGGCCTTCAGGCCGGACTGGACCTCGATGCGGTCGGGCAGCGCCTTGCGGTTCGGGTCGGTGGCCGGGTCCCAGTTGGGGTTGCGGACCCAGACGCCGCCCTTCTTCGCCTGGTAGTCGCCCTCGAGCTTGTACGGGCCGCTGGAGACCGGGTGCATGCCGTAGCGGGCACCGGTGTCCTTGGCCGCGGGGACCGGGGCGGTCTGGCCGGAGAAGCCGACGACGTAGTCGAACTCGCTGAAGGGGGCCTTCAGCTTGAACACGACGGTGTAGTCGTCGGGGGTCTCGACGCCCTTGAAGTTGTCGAGGTTCTTGTCCTTGAACGGACCCTTGTAGCCCTCGGCGTCCAGCAGCTGCGTGAAGTAGGACGGGCCGTTGTGCAGGACGCTGCGGTCGAACGTGCGCGCGACCGCGTACTTGATGTCCTGCGCCTTGATCTCGGTGCCGTCCTCGTACTTCATGCCCCGCTTGAGCTTGTACGTCCACGTCTTGCTGCCGTCGGACGGGACGCCCAGGCCCTCGGCCAGGTCAGGCGACATCGCGGTGCCCGCGTCGCCCGGCTTGGAGGTGTAGGTCAGCAGGTTGCGGGAGTACAGCCGCGCGAAGTTGAGCGCGTAGGCGTAGTACATGTCGGCCGGGTCGAGCGAGTCGAAGTCGTCCGGCTGCGCCATCTTGAGCGTGCCACCCTTCTGGGTGGACGCGTTCACGATGCCGGTCGATCCGGCGTCGAACTTGGCGTCGCCGCTGCCGCCGCCGTTGTCGTCGTCACCGCCGCCGCAGGCGGACAGCCCGAGGCTCAGGGCGACGAGCCCAGCCGCCGTGCTGGCCACCACCTTGGGAGATTTCATTGATTCCCTTTCGTAATACCGGACGTTGCCGGGGTCATCGGGCCCGTGGGTCCAGAGCGTCGCGGAGTCCGTCGCCGAACAGGTTGAAGGCCAGAACGGTGACGAAGATCGCGAGCCCGGGGACGATAACGAAGTGAGGGGCGACCGAGTACAGCTCGGTGGCCTGGGACAGCATCCCGCCCCACGAGGGGTCGGGCGGGTTGATGCCCACGCCGAGGAACGACAGCGCGGCCTCGAACAGGATGTTGGTCGGGATCAGGAGCGTGGCGTACACCAGCACCGGCGCGACCAGGTTCGGCAGGATCTCCTTGAACAGGATGGTGGAGTTCCGGGCGCCCATGCTGCGCGCCGCGTCGACGAACTCGCGCTCGCGCAGCGACATCGTCTGGCCGCGGATGATCCGGCCGATGTAGGGCCAGTTGAAGAACCCGATGATGAACACCAGGATCGCGATCCGCAGGTTGTTGCCGGTCAGCCCGAACAGGTCGCGCGGGATCACGCCGACGAGCGAGATCGCGAAGAGCACCAGCGGGAAGGCGAGGAACACGTCCATGGTGCGGGCGATCAGCGTGTCCACCCAGCCGCCGAAGTAGCCGGCGGTGATGCCCATGACCGTGCCGATCACGACCGACACCATCGTGGCGAGGACGCCGATGAGCAGCGACACCCGCGCGCCGTACAGGACGCGGCTGAACAGGTCGCGGCCGTTGATCGGCTCGAGGCCGAAGATGTGCTCGGCGCTGATGCCGCCGAGGGGCTCCAGCGGACCGCCGAGCGTGGGGTCGATCAGGTTCTGGTGGAAGTCGTTCGGCGGACTGCCCAGCCAGCCGGCGACGAGGCCGGTGACGCCGGGGAGCGACAGGAAGATCAGGAGCAGCACGAACGCGCCGCCGCTGAGGGCCACCTTGTCGCGCTTGAGCCGGAGCCACGCGATCTGGCCGAGGGAACGACCCTGGATCGCCTTGCGTTCCATGCCCGCAAGGACGGCGTCCGGCTGGGCCTCCGCCTCAGAACCGGACACCTCGATCGGTGCGGTCACGCTCGATACCTCCTACGTCCGGCCACTGGTCAAGTCATGCCGCCGCGGGCGCACACGACAGGCCATGGCGGAGATCATCCCCTGGCCGCATGCCCGTTACGCCGCGTTTTGCTGAAGGCAACGTAGTCCTTCGGGCATGACTGTCCATCGGTGAAGCCGTCTCCGCCAGTACCCGTATCTGACTTGTGATCTCGTCGTCATCTGCGGCACACGTGCACACCAAACAGAACCGAGAAATCGCGCAAATCGTACGTTCGGTACGGGGGTGCTCGCACCGCTCCACCCCCGGCGACCCGGAAAGCTTTACCGGAACGAGTCCGATCCGATACCGATCATCCCGGCGAAGACGAGGGAGGCCGGAGAAACAGCCGGACGGGCCGCTCCCCCGTGGTCGGGGAAGCGGCCCGGACGCCGGCGGGAGCCCGCCGGCGAGAGGTCACTGGATGCCGCGGTTCTTCAGGATCTGCTCGATCTCGGCGAGATCGGGATCGACCGCCCCCGCCGGTTCGACGGCGCCCTTCGGCTTCGCCGCGCGCCCCGCGGCCTTGCGCCCGGCCCCGCCGCCGGCGGCCGGCGCCCCGCCCGCCTTCGCACGGCGGCTCAGCATGGCGCCCGACGTCAGGTACAGCACGACGGCGAGCCCCGCGACCGCGACGCCCGCCCACCGCGTCGGGCTGAAGGCCAGGTCGACGAGGAACTCCGTCACCCCGGTCAGCGCCGCCGCGAGCGGGACGAGCGACAGCGCCGCGCCCCGCAGTCCCGGCGCGGCGCCGCGGCGCCGGGCCACGCCCCAGCTGATCACCAGCCCCGCCAGGGTGACCCCGAGGCTGATCGCGAAGATGGCTGCGTCGCTCATGCCGGCCCTCACTCCGTCCATGCCGCCCGAAAAGTGCTGCCGCTTCCATCGTCACACGCCGGGGCGCCCCCGCCGCTCCTCCCGGGGAAGGGTTCGCGCGCGTCCCGCCTCCTCCTCCGGCGTGACACCGGGGCGCCGGTCAGATCAACGTCCGGCAACGTTTGGACGTCAAAATGACCTGCGGGGGCGTCAGGCCGCCAGGTCGGCGAGGCGCGCGACGCTCACCTCGCGCAGCGACCCGACCACGGTGCGTCCCGGCGCGTCCGGGATCGGGAGGACGCCGGGGACCGCGACGGTGGCGCAGCCGGCCGCCTCCCCCGCCGCGACGCCGTTCGGGGAGTCCTCCAGGACGACGCAGCGGCGCGGGTCGGCGCCGAGGCGGGCGGCGGCCGTGAGGTACGGCTCCGGATCGGGCTTGGTGCGGGTCACCTCGTCACCGGCGAGGGTGAACGCGAAGTGCTCGCGGCCGATCGCGTCCAGCACCGGCTCGAGCAGCCGCCGGTGGCTGGACGACACCAGCGCGGCCGGCACTCCCGCGTCCCGCACCCCCGCGAGCAGCTCCTTCGCGCCCGGCATCAGCGGGACGCAGGTGCTGAGCCGGTCGAACATGCCGTCCACCAGGCGCCGGCCGACCTCCTCCGGCGCCACCGGCGCCCCGGTGAGCGCCAGCATGTACGCGGCGGCGACCGCCAGCGAGCCGCCGACCAGCCTCTCCTGGTGCTCGGGGCCCCAGTCGCCGCCGAGCCACGCCATGACCTCGGCCTCGACCTCCAGCCAGATCCGCTCGGAGTCGATGAGCAGCCCGTCCATGTCGAACAGCACGGCCTGCAGGCCGCCCCGCGCCGTGCCGCTCACGTGTTGAAGTACTTCGCCTCGGGGTGGTGGACGACCAGCGCGTCCGCGGACTGCTCGGGGGCGAGCTGGAGCTCCTCCGACAGGGTGACCCCGATCCGGTCGGGCCGCAGCAGCCCGACCAGCTTCACGCGGTCCTCCAGGTCGGGGCAGGCCGCGTACCCGAAGGAGTAGCGGGCGCCCCGGTAGCCGAGCTTGAAGAAGTCCTCGACTTTCTCGGAGTCCTCGGCGCCGAAGCCGAGCTCCGAGCGGATCCGGGTGTGCCAGTACTCCATGAGCGCCTCGGTCAGCTGGACGGACAGCCCGTGCAGCTCCAGATAGTCGCGGTAGGCGTTCTTCGCGAACAGCTCCCCCGTCGCCTCGGCGATCTTCGAGCCCATCGTGACCAGCTGCATCGCGATCACGTCGGTCTCGCCGGACTCACGGGGCCGGAAGAAGTCGGCCAGGCACAGGTGCCGGTCGCGGCGCTGGCGCGGGAACGTGAACCGCATCCGGTCGGAGCCGTCGTCGTTGAGGATGACCAGGTCGTCGCCCTCGCTCACCGCCGGGAAGTACCCGTACACGACGCCCGCCTCGATGAGGCCCTCGGTCTTGATGCGGTCCAGCCACATCCGCAGCCGCGGCCGTCCCTCGGTCTCGACGAGCTCCTCGTAGGACGGGCCGTCCTTGCCGCGGGTCGGCTTGAGGCCCCACTGGCCGAGGAACGTCGCGCGCTCGTCCAGGAACGAGGCGTAGTCGTTGAGGGGGATGCCCTTGACGACGCGGTCGCCGAAGAACGGCGGCGCGGGGATCTTGTTGTCGACGGCGACGTCGGACCGGGCGGGCATGTCCTCCGGCGCCGTGACCTCCAGGGTCGCGCCGCGCTTGACCCTCCGCTCGCGCAGCGGGGGCAGCGTCGCGCCCTCGACGCCGCGCTTGACGGCCATGAAGGCGTCCATGAGCCGCAGGCCCTCGAACGCGTCCCGGGCGTAGCGGACCTCGCCGTCGAACAGGCCGGCGAGGTCCTGCTCGACGTAGGCGCGGGTGAGGGCGGCGCCGCCGAGCAGCACCGGCCACTCCCCCGCCAGGCCCCGGGCGTTCAGCTCCTCGAGGTTCTCCTTCATGACCACGGTCGACTTGACCAGCAGGCCGGACATGCCGATCACGTCGGCGCGCTCCTCGCGGGCGGTCTCCAGGATCGCCGACATCGGCTGCTTGATGCCGATGTTCACGACCTCGTAGCCGTTGTTCGACAGGATGATGTCGACGAGGTTCTTGCCGATGTCGTGGACGTCGCCCTTGACGGTGGCGAGCACGATCCTGCCCTTGCCGTCGGCGTCGGTCTTCTCCATGTGCGGCTCGAGGTAGGCGACGGCGGTCTTCATGACCTCGGCCGACTGCAGGACGAACGGCAGCTGCATCTCGCCGGAGCCGAACAGCTCGCCGACCGTCTTCATGCCGTCCAGCAGGACGTCGTTGACGATCTCCAGGGCGGGCCGCTGGGAGAGCGCCTCGTCGAGGTCGGCGTTCAGGCCGTCCAGCTCCCCGTCGATGATGCGCCGCTTCAGCCGCTCCCACAGCGGCAGGGCCTGCAGCTCGGCGGCCCGGCCGGCCTTCATCGCGGCGGTGTCGACGCCCTCGAACGCCTCCATGAAGGCGTGCAGCGGGTCGTAGCCGTCGGCCCGCCGGTCGTACACCAGGTCGAGGGCGATCTTGCGCTGCTCGTCGGGGATCCGGGCCATCGGCAGGATCTTGGACGCGTGCACGATCGCGGAGTCGAGCCCGGCGTCCACACACTCGTGCATGAACACCGAGTTCAGCACGACGCGGGCGGCGGGGTTCAGGCCGAACGACACGTTGGACAGGCCGAGGGTCGTCTGCACGCCGGGGTGGCGGCGCTTCAGCTCGCGGATGCCCTCGATCGTCTCGACGGCGTCGCGGCGGGACTCCTCCTGGCCGGTGCCGATCGTGAACGTGAGGCAGTCGATGATGATGTCCTCGACGCGCATGCCCCAGTTGCCGGTCAGCTCGTCGATCATCCGGCAGGCGATCTCGACCTTGCGCTCGGCGGTGCGGGCCTGGCCCTCCTCGTCGATGCACATCACGACGACCGCGGCGCCGTGCTCGCGCACGATCGGCATCAGCCTGCGCAGCTTGGAGCCGGGACCGTCGCCGTCCTCGAAGCTGACCGAGTTGACGACCGCGCGCCCGCCGAGCATCTCCAGCCCGGCCTCGATCACGGGGATTTCGGTGGAGTCCAGAACGATCGGCAGCGTCGCGGCCGTCGCCAGCCGGAACGCCAGCTCCTTCATGTCGACGGCGCCGTCCCGGCCGACGTAGTCGACGCACAGGTCGAGCATGTGGGCGCCGTCACGGGCCTGGTCGCGGGCGATCCGGACGCAGTCGTCCCAGCGGCCCTCCAGCATCGCCTCGCGGAACGCCTTGGAGCCGTTGGCGTTGCTGCGCTCACCGATCGCGAGGTAGGAGGTGTCCTGCCGGAACGGGACGTGCTGGTACAGCGACGCCGCGCCCGCCTCCGGGCGGGGGCGGCGGGGCGCCAGCTCGCGGCCGCGGACCCGCTCGACGACCTTGCGCAGGTGCTCGGGGGTCGTGCCGCAGCAGCCGCCGACGAGGGAGAGCCCGTAGTCGCGGGTGAAGGCGTCGTGCGCGTCGGCCAGCTCGTCCGGCGTCAGCGGGTAGTAGGCGCCCTCGGCGGTCAGCTGCGGCAGGCCGGCGTTCGGCATGCAGGACAGCCCGATGGTCGCGTGCCGGGCGAGGTAGCGCAGGTGCTCGCTCATCTCGGCGGGGCCGGTCGCGCAGTTGAGGCCGATGAGGTCGAGACCGAGGGGCTCCAGGGCGGTCAGCGCGGCGCCGATCTCCGACCCCATCAGCATCGCGCCGTTCTGCTCGATGGTGACCTGGCCGATCAGCACGGTGTCGAGCCCGGCGGCGGCGATGGCGCGCTTCGCCCCGATCACGGCGGCCTTGACCTGGAGGAGGTCCTGGCAGGTCTCGATCAGGACGGCGTGGACCCCGCCGTCCAGCAGGCCCCGCACGTTCACCTCGTAGGCGTCGCGTAGCTCCGCGAACGGCACGTGCCCGAGGGTCGGCAGCTTCGTGCCGGGGCCGACGGACCCGATGACCCAGCGGGGCCGGTCCGGCGTCGAGTAGGCGTCGGCGACCTCGCGGGCGATGCGGGCGCCCGCCTCGGCGAGCTCGTAGATGCGATCCTGGATGCCGTACTCGCCGAGGTTGCCGAGGTTGGCGCCGAAGGTGTTGGTCTCGACGCAGTCGACGCCGGCGTCGAAGTACGCCTCGTGCACCGACCGGACGATGTCGGGCCGGGTGACGTTCAGGACCTCGTTGCAGCCCTCGTGCCCCTGGAAGTCGTCCAGGGTGGGGCCGGCCTCCTGGAGCATCGTCCCCATGCCCCCGTCGGCCACGACGACGCGTTCTCTCAGGGCCTGACGCAGGGAATGCGATGTGGGAGTGCTCATGGCGCCACAGCTTATCCGCGCGGGCGCGCGCCTCCCCCGCGAGGTCCACATGTCGGACGGGCCGTGTCCCCTGATGGACGCCGCAGAACCGGACAAGGTGTGCGAAGAGACAGTGACGGAAGGGTCGCCGGACCGATAGCGTGCCCGGAAAATACCAACCGGTAAGGAGCGGCATGAGCGCATACCGCATCGTTCTCGTCGGCACCGACGGCTCGGACTCCTCGTTCCGCGCGGTCGACAGGGCCGCGCAGGTGGCCGCCGCCACCGGCGCCACCCTGCTGCTCGCGTCCGCCTACAGCCCGATGCCCGAGCGCGAGCGGCTCAGCGCCGCGGACCGCCTCGGGGACCTCGCCTACAAGGTGCAGGGCTCCACCCCCGCGGACGACGCGCTGCGGGCGGCGAGGGAGCGCGCGATCGCGGCCGGCGCCACCGACATCGAGCAGGTCGCGATCGAGGGCGACGCCGTCGACGTGCTGTCGAAGCTGGCCAAGGAGCGGGGCGTGGAGCTGCTGGTGATCGGGAACCGCGGGCTGAACAGCCTGGCGGGCCGCATCCTCGGGTCCGTGCCGCAGAACCTGTCGCACCGGTCCCCGTGCGACGTTCTGATCGTCCACACGACGGACGGCAAGTGACCGGATCGTGACCCGGTTCCGCCGCGGGCGTACGCGGCGGGAGTCTGGCCGCGAGCGGGCGGGGTACGCCGTATTCAGGACGTAGGCTGGCAGCCACCGATCATGATGCCCGGGGACCCCGCCCCGGGAATTCCGGTCCCCCCGGTGGTGCTGTACGCGACGTCGGAAGGAGACAGCGCGTGGTCGAGCTGGAGAGCGTGCCCGAACTCGTGGATCCGGTGCTCGTGGCCGCCTTCGAAGGCTGGAACGACGCCGGTGAGGCCGCCAGCGGCGTGATCCGCCACCTGGAGACCACCTGGGACGCGGTGCCGATCGCCGAGCTCGACCCCGACGACTACTACGACTTCCAGGTGACCCGCCCGCTCGTCGAGATGGTGGACGGGGAGACCCGCGGCGTCACCTGGCCGACGACCCGCGTCTCGTACGCGCGCCTGCCCACCGGCCGCGACGTCGTGCTGATCCACGGCATCGAGCCGAACATGCGCTGGCGGTCGTTCTGCCGCGAGCTGGTCGGGCTGATGATCGAGCTGGAGGTGCGCAACGTCGTCCTGCTGGGCGCGCTGCTCGCGGACTCGCCGCACACCCGCCCGGTGCCGGTGACGGGCGCGGCCTCGCGGCCCACCGTGGTCGGCACCCTGCACCTCGAGCCCGCGACGTACGAGGGCCCGACCGGGATCCTCGGCGTGCTCCAGGACGCGTGCGGCACCGCGGGGCTCGACACGGTGTCGCTGTGGGCGTCCGTCCCGCATTACGTGTCGGCGCCGCCGTCCCCGAAGGCGACCCTCGCGCTCCTGCGCCGGGTGGAGGACGTCCTGGACGTGACCGTCCCGCTGGGCGAGCTGCCCGAGGAGGCGCGGGCCTGGGAGAACGGCGTCAACGAGCTCGCCGAGGAGGACTCGGAGGTCGCCGAGTACGTCCGCACGCTGGAGGAGCAGAAGGACGCCACGGAGCTGCCCGAGGCCAGCGGAGACGCGATCGCGCGGGAGTTCGAGCGGTACCTGCGCCGCCGCGATCCGGACGACTGACCTCCCTCCTTCCCGGCGGCCCCTCTTGTTGACGCGTGGTCAATAGGTAGTCTGGGGGCGGCGCGAAAGCGGCTGCTCACTCCGTGCCCGACGGAAGGGGTCCCCATGACGTCCACCCTCCACGTCCCCGACCGGACCGTCCTGCGGCGGGTCGCCGCCGAGCCCGCGGTCATGCTCGCCGCCGGCCGGGCGCTCATGCTCCAGGTCGCCCACCCGCGCGTGGCGCAGGGCGTCGCCGACCACAGCGACGTGCGGGAACGCCCCCTGGACCGGCTGTTCGGCACCCTCGACTTCCTCATGATCGTCACGTTCGGCACCCCCGAGGAGGCCGAGCGGATGGGCCGCGCGATCCGGAGGGCGCACGAGCGGATCACCGGCCCCGGTTACTCCGGCAACGACCCCGACCTGCAGGTGTGGGTGAACGCGACGCTGATCGACGCGGCCCTGTTCGTCTACGAGGAGGTCCTGCGCCGCCCCAGCGGGGACCTCGCCGCCGCCTACATCGACCAGGCCCGGTTCATCGCGGACGTCCTCGGCTGCCCGCCGGACCTGCAGCCCGCCGACATCGGCGCGTTCCGCGCCTACATGGACGAGATGATCTCCACGCTGGAGGTCGGCGACGCCGGGCGGGAGGTGGCGGCGGCCGTTCTGCGGCCGAGGAGGCTGCGGCTGCTGTGGCCCGCCCTCTGGCTCAACCGCTTCATCACCACGGGCCTGCTCCCGCCCCGCATCCGCGACCAGTACGGCCTGGAGTGGGGCCCGAGGCGCGACCGGGTCCTGTGGTTCCTGCTCCGCACCGGCGCGTTCGGCTACACGCTCGTGCCGGGCGCGCTCCGCCGCGCCGGCATCCCGGCCGGCCTGTGGGTGACACGCCGCCGGGTGGAGCGCCGCGCGCGGGGTTACGCGTCGCAGCGCACCACCACGCCGGCCGCCTGACGCGTCAGAGGGCGACGCCGAGGAGCGCGTCGGCGAGGGCGGCGACCTGCGCCGGGGCCTCGCCGTCCGCGCCCTCGGCGGCGGCCCAGGCGTCGATCGCCGCGAGGGCGGCCGGGGCGTCCAGGTCGGCGGTGAGGGCGTCGCGGACGGCGCCGGCGACCGGGCCCGCGGGCGGCGCGGCGGGGCGGGCGACGGCGGCGCGCCAGCGGGCGAGCCGGGCGGCCGCGGCGTCGAGCTGCGGGTCCGTCCACTCCCAGTCGGCGCGGTAGTGGTGCGCGAGCAGCGCCAGCCGGATCGCCATCGGGTCGGTGCCCGCCTCCCGGAGCCGGGACACGAACACGAGGTTGCCGCGCGACTTCGACATCTTCTCGCCGCCCAGCCCGACCATGCCGGCGTGGACGTAGGCGTGCGCGTGGGGGTGCTCGCCGGTCGCGACCTGGGCATGGGAGGCGCCCATCTCGTGGTGCGGGAAGGCGAGGTCGGAGCCGCCGCCCTCGACGTCGATCTCCATCCCGAGGTACCGGACGGAGATGGCGGAGCATTCGACGTGCCAGCCGGGGCGGCCCTCGCCGAACGGGGAGTCCCAGCCGGGCTCGTCCGGGCGGCGCGCCATCCAGAGCAGGGCGTCGAGCGGGTCGCGCTTCCCGGGCCGGTCCGGGTCGCCGCCGCGCTCGGCGAACAGCGGGGCCATCTCCGCCCGGGTGAGGCGGCTCACCGAGCCGAAGCCCGGGTCGGCGGAGACCGGGAAGTAGAGGTCGCCGTCCACCTCGTAGGTGGCGTCCTTGGCGCGCAGCTTCTCGATCATCTCGACGATCAGCGGGATCGCCTCGACCGCGCCGACGTACTGGTCGGGCGGGAGGACGCGCAGCGCCGCCATGTCCGCGCGGAACAGCTCGATCTCGCGCTCGGCGAGGGCCTGCCAGTCCACGCCGGTCTGCCGGGCGCGCTCCAGCAGCGGGTCGTCGACGTCGGTGGCGTTCTGGACGTAGTGGACGCGGTGGCCGAGGTCTCGCCACACCCGGTTGACCAGGTCGAACGCCAGGTAGGTGTTGGCGTGCCCGAGGTGCGTCGCGTCATAGGGCGTGATGCCGCAGACGTACATGCGGGCCGTCTCCCCGGGACGCGTCGCGCGCAGGGCGCCGGTCCCGGTGTCGTACAGGCGCAGGGCGCGGTCCGCGCCGGCGGGGAGCCCCGCGTCGGGGAGGCTGGGGACTTCGGAGGCGGGCCACGATCGCATACGGAGAGCTTATCCGCGCCCGGCGTCCGGCTTTCATCCGAGACGAGGCCACATGTCCGGAATGTTGGGGCGGGCGGGGCGGTCAGGCCGGCCGGACCCGCGGGTCCAGGGCGGCGTACGCGACGTCCACGAGCAGGTTCGCCACGATCACGGCCAGGGTCGTCAGCAGCGTCACCCCCATGATCACGGGGGTGTCGCCGAGGGTGATCGCATGGTGCACGAGCTGCCCGACGCCCTGCAGGCCGAACACCTTCTCGATGACGACCGTCGACCCGGCGAGCGCGCCGAGGTCGACGCCGAACTGCGTCACGACGGGCGTCAGCGCGGCCCGCAGCCCGTGCCGGTACACGACGCGGCGGCGCGACAGGCCCTTGGCGCGGGCCGTGCGGACGTAGTCCTCGCCGAGGACGTCCAGCATCGCGCTCCGGGTGAGCCGCGCGTAGGTGGCGACCATCAGGACCGCCAGGGCGAGCCACGGCAGCGTCATCCGGCGGAGGAAGTGCTCCTGCATCGGCGGCCCGGCCTCGAAGAGCGCGGCCCCGGTGCCGAGGACCGACAGCAGGACGAGCGCCAGCACGAACGGCGGCGTGGACAGCCCCGCCAGCACGAGCACGGTCGTCACGCGGTCGGCGGCGCCGCGCGCCCGCGTCGCGCCGAGGACGCCGAGCGCGACCCCGCCCGCGAACCAGAGCACGGCGGCGCCGAGGACCAGCCACAGCGTGGTGGGGAGCCGTTCCGCGATCAGCGCCGCGACCGGCTCCCCGCCGGCGTGGGAGTCACCGAGGTCGCCGCTCGCGAGCCGGGCGAGGAAGCGGCCGTACTGGACGGGGACGGGGTCGTCCAGCCCGAGGTCGGCGCGGATCAGCCGCAGCGTGCCGGCGGTGGCGCGCGGGCCGCCGATGACGCGCTCCGCCGGGACCGGCGACAGGTGCAGGAACGCGAACACCAGCGTGGACACGAGCCACAGGACGGCGACCCCGTACAGCAGCCGGTGGACGGCGAGGCGCAGCACGCTCACCGCCCCCGCTCGGGGCCGAGGGCGTCGCGGACGGCGTCGCCGAGCAGGTTGCAGGCGAGGGTGGTGAGCAGCAGCAGCGTGCCGGGCACCGCGAGCAGCCACCACGCGCTGCGGAACGCCGCGCCGCCCTCGCCGAGCATGGCGCCCCAGCTCGGCATCGGCGGCCGCACCCCGACGCCGAGGAACGACAGCGTCGCCTCGAACACGATCGCGGCCGGGACGAGCAGCGACGTCAGCACGGCGACCTGCGCGGCCACGTTCGGCAGGACGTCCACGACCACGATCCGGGCGGCGGGCGCGCCGGTGGCGCGGGCCGCCTCGATGAACGGCCGCTCCTTCACCACCAGCACCTGGCCGCGCACGACCCGGCCGAGCGCCGCGAACGAGAAGAACGCGATGACGAGGACGGTCAGGGCGAGGCTCCCGGCCGCCGACGTGATCTGGAACGTCGTGGCGATGGTGATCGCGACGAGCAGGTGGGGCAGCGCGAGGGCGGTGTCCATGAGCCGCGCGAGGAGGGCGTCGAGGGCGCCGCCCGCGTACCCGGCGACGGTCCCGGCGGCGGTCCCGGCGAGCGCGGCGAGCAGCGCGGCGAGGACGCCGACGGCCAGGGAGATCCGCGCCCCGTAGGCGGCGCGGACCAGCACGTCCCGGCCGAGCGGGTCGGCTCCGAGCCAGAACTCCCGGGACGGGCCGCGCGGCGTCCCGTCCGCGGCCAGCCCGGTGGCGGGGAACGCGGCGTCGCAGGGGTGCCCGGTCCAGCGCGCCCACAGCGGCGCGAGGAGCGCGAACACCGCGATCAGCAGCAGCGTCGCGGCGGCCCCGGCGGCGGCCCGGTCGCGCCGCAGCCGCGCCCAGGCGGAACCGCTCGTCATGCCCCGGCCTCCGCCCGTCATGGTTCGGCCTCCGGCCGCCGTGATCCGGCCTTCGGCCGTCATGACCCGGCCTCCGGCCCGGCGGGGAGGGCGGCGTGTTCCGGCACGTGGTGGCAGGCGGCCAGATGGGCGGGGGCGCCGGGCCGGGAGATGAGCGGGGGCGGCTCGCGGCGGCAGAGAGGCGTGGCGCGGGGGCAGCGGGGGTGGAAGCCGCAGCCGGGGGGCGGCGCGGCGGGTGACGGCGGCTCGCCCTGGAGGAGGGGCAGCCCGCCGCCGGTGGCGATGGGGCCGGTCTCGGCGGGGTCGGTCGCGGCGGCCGCCGCGAGGAGGGCGGCCGTGTAGGGGTGGCGCGGGCGGGCGTGGAGGTCCTCGGCGGCCGCCAGCTCGACGACGCGGCCGAGGTACATGACGGCCACGCGGTCGCTGACGTAGCGGACGGCGGGCAGGTCGTGCGCGATGAACACGATCGTGAGGCCGAGCTCGTCCCGCAGGTCCCTCAGCAGGTTGAGGATCTGCGCCTGAACGGAGGCGTCCAGCGCCGACACCGGCTCGTCGCAGACCAGCAGCCTTGGGCGGAGGGCGATCGCGCGGGCGATCGCCACGCGCTGGCGCTGGCCGCCGGAGAACTCGGCGGGGAACCGGTCCGCGTGGGACGGGTCGAGGCCGACGAGGTCCATGAGGTCCCGGACGCGCCGCCGCAGCGCCTCGCCGGACGCGACCCGGTGGACGGCGAGGGGGTCGGCGATGATGGACCCGACGCGGCGGCGCGGGTTGAGCGACCCGTACGGGTCCTGGAAGACGATCTGGACGTCGCGGCGGAACGCCTTCCGCCCGGTGCGCGACAGCGCGGCGACGTCGGTGCCCTCGAACAGGACGCGGCCGGCGGTCACCGGCTGCAGCGCGGTCACGCAGCGCGCGAGGGTCGACTTGCCGCAGCCGGACTCCCCCACGATCCCGAGCGTCTCGCCGGCCGCCACGTCCAGGGTGACGCCGTCGAGGGCCCGGACGCGGCCGATCTCCCGGCGGAGGACGCCCCGGGTGAGCGGGAAGTGCACGCGGGCGTCCCGGACCGACAGCAGCGCGGTCACGGGCCGTCCCCCTCGGGGCCGCGGACCAGCCAGCAGGCCGCGAGGTGGGCGGGGTCGCCGGCGACCGGGACGAGCGGCGGGTCCTCGCCGCACCGGGCGAGGGCGTGCGGGCAGCGGGGCCGGAACGCGCAGCCGGGTTGCGGGTCGCGGGGGTCGGGCGGCGGCCCGGGGATCGGCCGCAGCCGCGCCCCGCCCCCGCCGGCGAAGAGCGCGGCGGACGGGACCGACGCCAGCAGCCCGCGCGTGTAGGGATGCTGGGGCCGCCGGTAGAGGGGGTGCCGCCCGCCGCGCTCGGCGGCCTTCCCCCCGTACATCACGAGGACCTCGTCGGCGAGGCCGGCGACGACGCCGAGGTCGTGGCTGATGACGATGAGCGCCATGCCGCGCTCGTCGCGCAGCCGCCGGAGCAGGTCGAGGATCTGGGCGCGGACGGTCGCGTCGAGCGCGGCGGTGGGCTCGTCCGCGATGAGGAGCCGGGGGCCGGGCGCGAGCGCCATCGCGATGAGCGCGCGCTGCCGCAGGCCGCCCGACAGCCGGTGCGGGTACGCGGCGGCGCGGCGGGCGGGGTCGGGGACGCCGGCCAGCGCGAGGAGCTCGATCGCGCGCTCGCGGGCCCGCCGGCGCCCGATGCCGGGATCGTGGGCGCGGACGGCCTCGGCGATCTGCCGGCCGACCGGGTACAGGGGGTGCAGGCCGGCGAGGGGGTCCTGGAAGACCATGCCGATCCGGCCGCCCCTGACGCGGCGCAGCTCCTTCTCGCCCGCCGTGAGGAGGTCGCGTCCGGCGAAGAGGGCGCGCCCGCCCGTCCGGGCGCCGGGAAGCAGGCCGAGGAGGGCCTGCACGCCGGCGCTCTTGCCCGCCCCGGACTCGCCGACGATGCCGAGCGTCCGGCCTTCACCCACGCCGAACGACAGGCCGCGGACGGCGTGCACGACCCCTTGAGGGGTGTCGAAGGAGACCCGGAGGTCGGTCACCTCGAGCAGAGCCATCGACGGTCCAGCACCCCCCTACCGCATCGGGTAGTCACGGTAACACCGTGCGTCACTCCGGCGGGGGCGGATCGCGGAGATCGGCTAGAGGACGCGCGTCCAGCCGTCGGGGTCGCCCGGGACGGCGCGGAAGTCGTAGCGGACGCCGCCCGGCCACAGCGCGACGAGGCTCACCGACGTCGTGCCCCACCGCTCCCCCGCGCCGACGTCGAGCAGCGGGAGCAGCGCCCGGTGGTCCGCGCGGGCGATGCCGCCGCCGTTGACGAGCGGAAGCCATTCGCCCCAGCCGCCGCCGTCGCGGCCGGGCTCGGGCCGGGCCGCGGCGGCGAACCGGGGCCGGAAGTGGGCCAGGCGGGCGCCCATGAAGACGTCCTCGGAGGGGTCGCCGGACGGCGTGTCGCGCCGCCCCTCGCCCTCCAGCCCGCTGTTGACGATCATGTGCAGGCCGGCGCCGAGGTCGCGCTCCACCAGCGCGATCCCGTCCCAGCTCCACAGCCGGACCCCGTCCGGCTCGGCGCCGACGAGGTGAAAGGGGTCGTAGGCGCCCGCGTCGAGGCCGCCGAGCCCGCCGTCGGCGGCGATCCGCAGCGGCAGCTCCCCGCGGGACTCGCGGCGGGCCTCGTCCGCCATCACGCCGCGGCCGTTCAGGATCAGGCCGGCGCGGGGCGCGGCGGGGTCGACGGCGAGCCAGGTGCCGCCGGCGCGCAGGTCGCGGCCACCGACCAGGCCCGGACGGCCGGGCCAGTGCCGGCCGGGCGGCACCCAGTCGCGGGCGAGGAACTCGTCGCGGACGCCGACGACGAGGACGGGCACGCGGGAGGACGGATCAACGCTGATGATCGCCGTGCACATGCCCCCCATTGGAGCATTCGGCGCGAATCGCCCCTACAGCGGGGGCCAGGGGATCGCGGGCCAGTCCTCCGGCGGGTACGGATGCACGCGGTGCCGGAGCATCAGCTCGACACGGCGGCGGGTCGCGTCCACCTCGGCGGCCGTCAGCAGCGCCGCCAGCCGGGCCGCGAGCGGGCCGCCGGCCAGCGCGGCGCCGACCCGGCCGAGAGCCTCCAGGGCCTCGGCGGTCAGCGGCTTGCCGCGCCACTGCCACAGCACGGTCCGCAGCTTGTACTCGGCGGAGAAGCTCACGCCGTGGTCGCAGCCGAACACGTGCCCGTCGCCGGGCGGCAGCAGGTGGCCGATCTTGCGGTCGGCGTTGTTGACGACGGCGTCGAACACCGCCATCCGGCGGATCGCCTCGTCGTCGGACCGGGACAGCGCGACCAGGTCGACGTCGGGGTCGGGCTCCACCCACAGCTGCACCATGCCGGGGCCGTACGGGCCGTCGCGGTGGACGGTCGGAGGCACCACCGCCCAGCCCATCGCCTTCGACACCTCGTAGGCGGCGACCTCCCGCTCGGCGAGCGTCCCGTCCGGGAAGTCCCACAGCGGGCGCTCCCCCGCGACCGGCTTGTAGACGCAGTGCGCCGCGACGCCGTCGTGCTCGATCGAGCAGTACAGGGTGGCGTTGGACGCCTGGACGAGCCGGCCCTCCACGGTCAGCCGGCCGGCGGCCAGCAGGAGCTCGGCGGGCTCGGCGTCATGGGGGGACACCGCGCCGTCCGAGGAGACCGGGCCCTGGGAGGACTGCGTCATGGGTTCATTCTCCCGTCCGCCGTCCGCATGATCCAGGCCGCCATGTCAGCCGAGATGCCCGTTCTGGCGGGGGCAGACGTGCCCCTCGGCGTCCAGCGGCAGCCCGCACAGCGGGCACGGCGGCCGGCCCGCCGCGACGACCCGCAGCGCCCGCTCCGCGAACGCGCGGGCCTCCGCCGCGCCGATCCGGACCCGCAGCACCGCGATCGCGGGGTCGTCCACGCCGAGCTCCGCCTCGGCGTCGCCCTCGGTGACCTCCTGCGCCTCGATGACGACCCGCTCGCGCTCGGCGTCCCAGCCGAGCGCCATGGCGCCGACCCGGAACTCCTCCTCCACCGGCTGGTCGAGGGGGGCGTCGTCGCGGAGCCCGGCGGGGGCGACCGCGGGCACCGGGGCCGTGCCGGTGGCGCGCAGCACCTCGTCCAGCAGCTCCTCCAGCCGCTCGGCGAGCAGCGTCACCTGGAACTTCTCCAGCCCGACGCTGGTGACGCGGCGTCCCGCGCGGGCCTGCAGGAAGAAGGCGCGCTCGCCGGGACGCCCGACGGCGCCGGCGACGAAGCGGTCCGGCGGATCGTAGGAGATGACGGGCATGGCACCGACCCTACGCGCCGCCGCCGACGGCCGCGTCACTCGCCCCGGGCCCGTCCCCGGCCGCGGGCTTCGGCAGCAGGCCCGCGACGTCGCCTCCGGTGTCGTTGAGGCGGGCCACGAACGGCCGCAGCTCCGTGTACCGGACGACGGTGAGGGAGGCGGGGTCGGCCTGGATGCGCTGGAACTGGTCCAGGTGGAGGCCGAGGGCGTCGGCGACGATCGCCTTGATGATGTCGCCGTGGCTGCAGACGAGGTAGGCGGCGTCGGGGCCGTGCTCGGCGGCGATCCGCTCGTTCCAGCCGCGCACCGCCCGGACCGCGCGGTGCTGCGCGTCCGCCATGGCCTCCCCCTCCTCGCCGGGGAACCGCGCGGCGCTGGGATGGGCCTGGACGACGCGCCACAGCGGGTCCTCGGCGAGCTCGGCGAGCGGGCGGCCGGTCCAGGCGCCGTAGCGGACCTCGCCGAACCGGCCGTCGGTCTCGACCTTCCCGGCGGCTCCGGGACGCCGCGCCGCGACCGCCTCGGCGGTCTCGACGCACCGGTCGAGCGGGCTGGACACGACCGCGGCGAGCGGGACGGGGGCGAGCCGGGCGGCGAGGGCGGCGGCCTGCGCCCGGCCGCGCTCGTCCAGCCGGACGCCGGGGGTCCACCCCGCGAGGACGGGACCCGTCATCGCGGTCAGGCCGTGCCGTACGAGGAGGAGGGTGGTCACGCCCGGCAGTCTAGGAGATCGCGGGGTCTCCGGCGGGCGCGAGAAGGCCCGCCCACAGCTGCGACTCGGCGCCGCCCGCCTCCAGCCTGCGGCGCATCCGGTCGACCGTGCCGCGCGTCGGGAGGGCGAGCCACAGCAGCAGCGGGTAGCCGGCCGCGAACCCGGCGAGGAAGACGAGCTCGCTGTGCCCGACCATCGCGAGCGGCAGCCCGGCGAGGATGACGCCCTCGGCCAGGGCGAACCGCAGCAGCAGCGCCTGCCGGAACAGCAGCAGCGCCCGCCGCGCCGCGGCGGCGGGCGGGCCGGGCACGGCCGCGGCCATCGGACGCGGCGCGCGCGGCCCGGCGATCAGGGCGATCGCCGCGAACACGGCGATCGGCACGTAGAACCAGGGCGGGGCGCCCTCGTCGTTGTTCTGCACGATCAGCGGCGTGATCGCCAGGATGAGGACGGGGGCGACGACGAGGACGAGCATCATGGCGCGCAGCCGGCCGAGCACGGTGCCGCCGCGCAGCGACCGGATGTAGCCGGGGTCGTCGGCGGGGCCCGCGCCGGGGACGAGCGCCGTGCCCGGCGGCCCGCCGGCGCCGGGCGTCTTCGGCGAGTACATCGAGAACGGAGGTGGCGCCATGGCTGCGAACTCTAACCCGGCCGGGCGCGCCGGCGACAGGGATCGGCGGCCGGAGATCGCCGGGCCGCGCCGGCCACCGGTCCCGGCGCCGGAACGGGGACGACGCCGGTCACGGCGTCCTCCCGATCCGGGCTCCGCCGCGATCACCGATAGATTGGCGGCCCATGAAGGAGCGTCACCTCGGCCGCAGCGGGCTGCCGGTCTCCCGGCTGGGGCTCGGCACCATGACGTGGGGCCAGGACACCGACCCGTCCGAGGCGGCCGCGCAGCTCGTCGCGTTCGTGGAGGCGGGCGGGACGCTGGTCGACACCGCCGACGTCTACGGCGACGGCGACAGCGAGCGGATCCTCGGGCACCTGATGCGCGAGCTGGTCGACCGGGACGGCCTCGTCGTCGCGACCAAGGCGGCGATCCGGCCGAACGGCCGCTACGACGCGTCCCGCCGGCACCTGCTGCGCGCGCTGGACGCGTCGCTCGACCGGCTGGACCTCGACCACGTCGACCTGTGGCAGCTGCACGTGTACGACCCGGCGACGCCGCTGGAGGAGACGCTGTCGGCGCTGGACGAGGCCGTGGCGTCCGGGCGGGCCCGGTACGTCGGCGTCTCGAACTACGCGGGCTGGCAGGTGGCGAAGGCGGCCGCCTGGCAGCGGGCGTGGCCGGGGCGCGCCCCCATCGTGTCGGCGCAGCTGGAGTACTCGCTGCTGCGGCGCGACATCGAGCGGGAGGCCGTCCCGGCGGCGCTGGACGCGGGGGCGGGGCTGCTGCCCTGGTCGCCGCTCGGGCGGGGCGTCCTGACGGGCAAGTACCGGACGGGCATCCCGGCCGGGTCGCGCGCCGCCGCCGACCGCTACGCCGACTTCGTCCGGCCGTACCTGGACGAGGAGTGCGGGCGGATCGTGGAGTCGGTGGTGACGGCCGCCGAGGGCCTCGGCGTGTCCCCGCTCTCCGTGGCGCTGAGCTGGGTGCGGGACCGGCCGGGGGTCGCCGCGCCGATCGTCGGTGCCCGGACGGCGGCGCAGCTGGAGGCGATACTGGGGAGCGAGGACCTCACGCTCCCGCAGGAGATCCGCGCCGCGCTGGACGACGTGTCGGACATGTCGTCCGCGCACGGCTGAGGCCCGGCCCTTTGACCACCCGACCATCCCCGACGGGAATGCCGTGACCGACTCCCACACCGAAGCCGAGACGGGATCCGACACCGGGTCCGAGACACGGGCTCAGCGCGCGGCGCGCGCCGCCGCGGCCCTCCGCGAGGCGGAGGCCGCCGCCCGCGCGAACGCCGCGTCGCGTCCGGCGGACGCCGCCCCTTCCGCCGGGCGTGCGCCAACACCACCCGGAACCGCCGCTCCCCCCGCCACCGGAACCGCCGCTCCTCCCGCCACCGGGGCCGCGGCGCCGCCGGGCGCGCCCTCCGGCGCGGCACCGCGCGTGGAGCCGCCCGCGGCGGGCGCCCCGGCGCCCCGCAGCGGGGGCGGGCTTCCGGCGCTCACCGGGCTGTTCGAATCCGCGGGCGTCCCGGCGGCCCTCGCGGCGCGGACCCTGGCCCGGCTGGGGCCCGACGCGGCCGGGCTGCTGCGCGACGACCCGTGGCGCCTGCTGGGGGTCCCCGGCGTCCTGCCGCCGCAGGCCGACCACTTCGCCCGGCGCGTCCTCGGCGGGGACGCCCGCCCGGACGACCCGCGCCGGGGCCGCGCCCTCGTCGCGCACCTGCTGACGGAGGCGGCGCGGGAGGGGCACACGGTCACGCCGGCGGCCGACGTGCTGCGGGAACTGGAGCGCATCGGGGTCGCCGACGCGGGCGCCGCCGTGGAGGCGGCGCTGGACGGCGGCGAGGTCCTGGCGCTCGCCGACGAGCCCGGGTTCGACGAGGACGCGCCGGACGGCGACGCCGAGCCGGCCGAGCCGGAGGAGGCGCTCGGCCTGGCGCGCTGGGCGCTGGCCGAGGAGGCCGCCGCGGAGGGGTTCCAGCGGCTGGCGGCCACCGCCGGGCCGCTGCTGGACGACGCCGCCGTGCGGGAGCTGCGCGCCGGGCTCCCCGAGGACCGGTCCCTGCTCGGCACGGCCGCGTTCACGATGGGCGTGACCGTCCTGCGGGGCACCCCGGACGCGGTGGAGGGCGCCGCCGTCGAGCTCGTGCGGGCCGCCGCCGCGCGCGGGCTGCGCTCCGCCGCGGCCGCCCCGACCGCGCGCGCCGCCGCCCGCCTCGGTCCCGACGACCCCCTGGTCACGAGCCTGCACCGGCTGCTGGAACCGGCGGCCGGCCCGGCCGGCACGGTCGTGTTCGGGCGCGGCGAGCAGCACCCGCTCGAGCTCGACCTGCTCGTGGTGACCGACGCGTCCGGCCTCGACATCGAGCTGTGCGCCGTGCTGGCGGAGGCGTGCGCCGACGGGACGCACCTGGTGCTGGGCGGGCCGGAGGGCGCGCCGCCGCCCGCCGGCCCCGGCCGGCCCCTCGACGATCTGGAGGCGTCCGAGACCGCCCCGGTCGTGTCGCTCGACACCGGGCCGCCCGGCCCCGGCGACCCCCTCGGCACGCTGCAGGCCGCCGTGCGCGGCGGGGACCTGCCCGCCGTCGAGGCGCCCGGCCGCGAGGTGGTCGTCGTGCCGGCGGCCGATCCGGCCGAGGCCCTGCACCGCGCCGTCCAGCTCGTCGCGGACTCCATCCCCCGGGCGCTCGGCATCCCGCTCGACGACGTCCAGGTCGTCGCGCCCGCGGCGGGCGGCGAGGCGGGGACGGCCGCGCTGAACGCCGCGCTGAAGGCGCGGGTGAACCCCGGCCCCGGCCGGTTCGCGGGGCTGGACCCGGGCGACCGCGTCGTCGTGGCGGCGCCGCTGCCGCAGGCCGCCGCCGGCGAGGTCGGCACCGTGCTCGGCGGCGGCCCGCACGGGCTGGACGTGGAGTTCGCGGACGGCCCGGTCACGATCGCCCCGCCGGACGCGTCCCGGCTGCGCCACGGCTGGGCGGCGACGGCCGCGCTGGCGCGGGGGACGCGCCGCCCGGCCGTGGTCGCGGTGCTGTCCGCGGACGGGCTGTCGCGGCCGGTGGTCGCGACCGCGTTCGGGCTGGCCCTGCGGCACCTGTCGGTGGTGCAGGCGGCCGGGCCGGCGCTGGCGCGCGCCGTCCGGGACGCCGGTGCACCGGTGCGGCGCACCAGGCTCGCGGGGCTGCTGGCGCGCTGAGGGCCGCCGGGGTCCGAGAAACGGCCGTGCCGGGGTTTACGGACGGACCGCGATGAGGCACGATTCCCCTCGTGGGCGGGGTGTCCCGGCGCCGTGTCCGCATTCGGTCGGACGCGGAGCCGATACCGCGTCGTGAGCAGACGAGGAGCGAGATGCCCCAGCAGCACGCGAGCGGTTCGGCGGGCAGGCGGCTGGTGCGCCTCGGCTCGGCCGGCACGGCGGTCTCCGCCGGCGCCCTGGTCCTGCTGATCGCCGGCGCGCCCGCCGCGGACGCGGCGCAGGAGTGCAAGAAGGGCACCGATCCGGCCAGCACGCTGGAGAACTGGAAGTGCCAGCTCGACAACATCCGCAAGGAGCTGGAGCCGAAGCCGGCGCCCACCCCGACGCCGAAGCCGAACCCCGGGCCGACGAAGCCCGCCGACGACGGCGAGAGCCGCACCGACCCGGTGAAGGAGAAGCCCAAGCCGAAGCCGAAGCCGGTCACGGGCGGCGGCTCCGGCGGGGGCGGCGCGCTTCCCCCGGCCTCCGGCCCGTCCGCGATGAGCGGCCCCGAGGGGCTTCGGCCGTACTCGGGCGCCACCCCGTCCACGGCGCCCGGACTGCCCGGCGTCCTGCCGACGCCCGAGGTCGCCGGGCCGAACGCCGCCCCCGCGTCCGGCGGCGGCGCGGTGGTCCCGCAGACGCGCCTCATCGCGCCCGTGGCCGCCACCCGGCACGAGAACGGCGAGATGCTCTGGGTCGCCGCGGCCGCCGCTGCGGCGGGTGCCGTCGGCGCCCTCCACCTGAGCGTCCTCGGCCGCCGCGTCCGCACCGTCCGCCGGCGCTGACACGGCGCCGGCCCAGCGCGCGAGGGCCCCGTCCGGTGTTCCGGACGGGGCCCTCGCGCGACGGCGGGCGGTCAGTCGGTGTGGGCGCCGATGGCGTGCAGCCCGCCGTCCACATGGACGATCTCGCCCGTCGTGGCGGGGAACCAGTCCGACAGGAGCGCCGCGCAGGCGCGCGCGGTGGACTCGCAGTCCTTGATGTCCCAGCCCAGGGGCGCGGCCTTCGGCCACAGCTCCGTCATGCCCTCGAAGCCGGGGATGCTCTTGGCGGCCATCGTGGCGAGCGGGCCGGCGGCGACCAGGTTGACGCGGATGCCCTGCGGCCCGAGGTACTTGGCGAGGTAGCGGCAGCAGGACTCCAGCCCCGCCTTCGCCACGCCCATCCAGTCGTACACCGGCCACGCCTTCGTCGCGTCGAAGTCGAGACCGACGACGGATCCGCCGTCCTTCATCAGCGGCAGGCACGCCATCGTGAGCGACTTCAGCGAGTACGCCGAGGTGTGCACGGCGGTCGCCACGTCCTCCCACGGGGTCTCGAGGAAGTTGCCGCCGAGCGCGGTCTGCGGCGCGAACCCGATGGCGTGGACGACGCCGTCCAGCCGGTCGAAGCCGAGGCCGCGCAGCTCGTCGGCGAGACCGTCGAGGTGGCCGGTGTCCGTCACGTCCAGCTCCACCACCGGCGGCGGGGAGTCGGGACCGGACGGCAGGCGCTTCGCGGTGCGCGCGGTCAGCGTCGGGCGCGGGTAGGCGGTCAGGACGACCTCGGCCCCCTCCTGCTGCGCGATCCGCGCGACATGGAAGCCGATCGAGGCGTCGGTGAGGACGCCCGTGACCAGGATCCGCTTGCCCTCGAGGATTCCCATGACTGTCAGTGCCCCATTCCCAGGCCGCCGTCGACGGGGATCACGGCCCCGGTGATGTAGGCGGCGTCCTCGCTCGCCACGAACCGGACGGCCTTGGCGACCTCCTCGGGCCGCGCGATCCGGCCGAGCGGGATCGCCCCCGTGATGGCCTTCTGCTGGTCCTCGCTGAGCACGGCCGTCATGTCGGTGTCGACGAAGCCGGGCGCGACGACGTTCACGGTGATGTTGCGGGAGCCGAGCTCCCGGGCGAGCGACCGGGCGAACCCGACCATGCCCGCCTTGGACGCGGCGTAGTTCGCCTGGCCCGGCGAGCCGAGCAGCCCGACGACCGACGAGACCAGCACGATGCGGCCGGTGCGCTTGCGCATCATGCCCTTCACGCCGCGCTTGGCGACGCGGAACGCGCCCGTCAGGTTCGTGTCGAGGACGGACGTGAAGGAGTCCTCGCTCATGATGGCGAGGAGCGTGTCCTTGGTGATGCCGGCGTTGGCGACCAGCACCTCGACCGGCCCCTGCTCGGCCTCCACCTTCGCGAACGCGGCGTCCACGTCCTCGCTGCTCGTGACGTCGCAGCGGACGCCGAACAGGCCCTCGGGCGGCTCGCCGGACCGGTAGGTGACGGCGACCGCGTCGCCGGCGGCGGCCAGCTCCCGGGCGATGGCGAGGCCGATCCCCCGGTTTCCCCCGGTCACGAGGACTGAGCGACTCATCACGACCCTCTCGTCGAGTACGAACAGCGCCTGACATTAGCGGCCCGCAGACGCGAAGAAGATGTGCCGAACCGACAAGATCCCCTCCCCCGGCTTTGTTCGGGGCGGGCGCCGCCCCCGCCGGGTAGGTTGCGGAGGGTGCATGACATCGATCCCGCATTCACCGCGCTTCCCCTGCGCGCGCTGGCCGACGCGGCCTTGAGCCGGGCGAAGGAGCTCGGCGCGGCGCACGCCGACTTCCGCCTGGAGCGGATCCGCAGCCAGACGCTCCGGCTGCACGACGCCGCTCTGGAGACCGCGCTCGACGCCGACGACGTCGGGCTGTCCGTCCGGGTCGTCAAGGACGGCACCTGGGGCTTCGCCGCCGGCATCGACCTGACTGCGCGGGGCGCCGCGCGCGTCGCCGAGCGGGCCGTCGAGGTCGCGGCCGTCGCCCGCCCCGTCAACACCGAGCCGATCGAGCTGGCGCCCGAACCCGTCCACGGGGAGCGGACGTGGGTCTCCTCGTACGAGACCGACCCGTTCACCGTGCCGACCGGCGAGAAGACCGCGCTGCTGGCCGACTGGAGCCGCCGCCTCCTGTCCGACGACCGCGTCGACCACGTCGACGCGTCCCTGCTGCAGGTCAAGGAGAACAAGTTCTTCGCCGACCTCGCCGGGACGGTCACCACGCAGCAGCGGGTCCGGCTGCATCCGGTGCTGGACGCCGTCGGGATCTCCGACGGCCGGTTCGACACGATGCGGACGCTCGCGCCGCCCGCCGGGTACGGGTGGGAATGGCTCACCGGCACGCACTGGGACTGGGACGGCGAGCTCGCCGCCATCCCGGGGCTGCTCGCCGAGAAGCTCGCCGCGCCGACCGTCGAGCCGGGCGGCTACGACGTCGTCATCGACCCGTCCAACCTGTGGCTGACGATCCACGAGTCGATCGGGCACGCCACCGAGCTCGACCGGGCGCTCGGCTACGAGGCCGCCTACGCGGGCACGTCGTTCGCCACGCCCGACCGGCTGGGCTCCCTGCAGTACGGCTCGAAGGTCATGAACGTGACCGGGGACCGCACCGCCGAGCACGGCCTCGCCACCATCGGCTTCGACGACGAGGGCGTCGAGACGCAGACGTTCGACATCGTCTCGGAGGGCCTGTTCACCGGCTACCAGACCGACCGGCGCATCGCCCGCCTCACCGGCGCCCGGCGGTCCAACGGATGCGCGTTCGCGGACGCCGCGTCCAGCATGCCGATCCAGCGGATGGCGAACGTGTCGCTGGCGCCCGCGCCCGGCGGCCCGTCCACCGACGAGCTGATCGCGGGCGTCGACCGGGGCCTGTACATCGTCGGCGACAAGAGCTGGTCGATCGACATGCAGCGGTACAACTTCCAGTTCACCGGGCAGCGCTTCTTCCGGATCGAGAACGGCCGGCTCGCCGGGCAGGTCCGGGACGTCGCCTACCAGGCGACCACGACCGACTTCTGGAACTCGATGGAGGCGGTGGGCGGCCCGCAGACGTACGTTCTGGGCGGGGCGTTCAACTGCGGCAAGGGCCAGCCTGGCCAGGTCGCGCCGGTCAGCCACGGCTGCCCGTCGGCGCTGTTCCGGGGCGTCAACATCCTCAACGCGCTGAAGGAGGCGGGCCAGTGACGATCAGGCCGCAGGAGGCCGTCGAGCGGGCGCTGTCGCTGTCACGCTCCGACGACTGCATCGTCATCGCGGACGAGTCGAGCACCGCGAACCTGCGGTGGGCGGGCAACACGCTCACCACCAACGGCGTCACGCGCTCCAGCCGCCTCACCGTCATCGCGCTGCGGAACACCGGCGACGGCGTCGCCACCGGCGTCGTGTCCCGGTCGGCGGTCGGCGCCGACGCCATCGAGGACCTGGTCCGCGCCGCGGAGGCCGACGCCGCCGCGGCCGAGCCGGCCGAGGACGCCGCGCCGCTGATCGCGGAGCCGGCGGGCGGCGGCGGGTGGGACGACGAGGCGGCCGAGACGGGCATCGGCGTCTACGAGGGCTTCGCGCCCGCGCTCGGCGAGGCGTTCGCCGCCGCCGGGTCCGCCGGGCACCGGCTGTACGGGTTCGCGAACCACATGCTGACGTCGACGTTCGTGGGCGGGTCGACGGGGCTGCGGCTGCGGCACGACCAGCCGACCGGGCTGCTGGAGCTGAACGCCAAGGGCACCGGCGGCTCGGCCTGGGCGGGCGTCCCCACCCGCGACTTCACCGACGTGGACGTCGCGGCGCTGACGGAGGGCCTCGCCACGAGGCTCGCGTGGGGCGAGCGGCGCGTCGACCTGCCCGCGGGCCGGTACGAGACGATCCTGCCGCCGAGCGCCGTCGCCGACCTGATGATCTACCTGTACTGGTCGGCGGGCGCCCAGGACGCGCAGGACGGCCGGACGGTGTTCAGCGCGCCCGGCGGCGGCACCCGGGTAGGGGAGCGGCTCGCGAGCCTGCCCGTGACGCTGTCCAGCGACCCGTCCGCCGCCGGGATGGAGTGCGCCCCATTCGTGATCGCGCACGCGTCGGGCCGCGAGTCGTCGGTGTTCGACAACGGGCTCCCGCTCGCGGCCACCGACTGGATCGCCGACGGCAGCCTCGGCGCGCTCACCCAGACCCGGCACTCGGCGGCGCGCACGGGGCTGCCGTGCACCCCGGCCATCGACAACCTCGCGATGACCGCGCCCGGCGCCGGCGCGACCCTCGACGAGATGGTCGCCCGGACCGAGCGCGGCCTGCTGCTGACCTGCCTGTGGTACATCCGGGAGGTGGATCCGCAGCGGCTGCTGCTCACCGGCCTCACCCGCGACGGCGTCTACCTCGTCGAGAACGGCGAGGTCGTCGGCGCGGTGAACAACTTCCGCTTCAACGAGAGCCCGGTGGACCTCCTCGGCCGGCTGGCCGAGGTCGGCCGCACCGAGCCCACGCTGCCGCGCGAATGGTCCGACTACTTCACCCGGACCGCGATGCCGGCGATCAGGATCGGCGACTTCAACATGTCGACGGTGAGCCGGGCGTCCTGACGGGTCAGTCGTCCTCCAGGCGGAAGCCGATCTTCATGCCCACCTGGAAATGGGCGATCTCACCGTCCTCGATCTGGCCGCGGACCTCCGTCACCTCGAACCAGTCGAGGTGACGGAGTGTCTGCGCGGCGCGGCGGACCCCGTTGCGGACGGCGGCCTCGACGGACTCCGGCGAGGTGCCGACGATCTCCGTCACCCGGTACGTGCGGTCGCTCATGGCGTGCTCCCTTCTCGTGCGGCCCCGGGAGGGCGCAACCTGCTGTCGCGTGCCGGACTCCTTGGGCTTACCGTGGAAACGTGAAGGTCAATCCCCGCCGCGGTCCGGAGGTCCACACGGTCACGGACGCGCCCCTGCCGATGTCGGAGGACATCGGGCACCGGCAGCGCCGCTACCTGGTGTCCATGGGCATCCGGACGGTGTGCTTCGTCGCGGCGGTCCTGACGGCCGCCGCGGGCGCCCCGACGTGGTGCGTGGGCCTGCTGGTCGTCGGGGCGCTCTTCCTGCCCTACATCAGCGTGGTCGTCGCGAACGGCGGGCGGGAGCCGACCGCGTCCGCGAGCTTCACCCCGGCGGCCGAAGACCGGGAACAGAAGCCGATTTCCGGACAGCGACCGGAAATCGGGTCGTGACATTCTCTTGACTTACCGCAGGGGGTTTCGGTGTACGATTTGTACCGGCGCTCTGGTCCCCCGTCGGGGCGCCCGTGCCGGTGTTCCGGGCCCCCGTCGGAACACCGATGACGCGGCGCCGGGTGGATTGCCCCCGTATCCACCCGGCGCCGCTTTTTACTTCCCCGCTGCCTTCCGATGACCTCCGCCCGGACTCCTTTTCAGGTTCTCGCGGCACCGAGCACGGTCAGTGAGAAGCGCAAGACCCATTCGGTGGCCGGGTCCGGCCATGATCCAGGCGGGGCCGAGGCGGCGCTTCTCCGCCGGCTTCCGGACGCGATCCGGCATTCCCTCCCCTGCGGCGCCCTCCGCCGGCCCCCCACGTCTTGACTCTTGACGGAACGTTAGATTCCGTCCCGCCCCGTACGCCCTGCTCGGCACCGACCTGCGCTTGCGGGCCGAATCAGGTTCGGGCTAGGTTAGCGTTCCGCTAGTTGGACGGCGAAAGGGGCAGACGTGCGCCGCACGATCTTCAATGAGGACCATGAGGCGTTCCGGGAGACCATCCGGGACTTCATCGAGGCCGAGGTCGCGCCGGTCTACGACGACTGGGAGCACGCCGGGCACCCGCCGCGCGACTTCTACCACAAGCTGGGCGAGCTCGGCGTCTTCGGCATCCAGGTGCCCGAGGAGTACGGCGGCGCCGGCGAGACCAGCTTCAAGTACCAGGCGGTGATCTCCGAGGAGTGCGCCCGCGCCGCGGTGAGCTTCGGCGGTTACGGCGTCCACGTCAACCTCGTCCTGCCGTACCTGCTCAAGTACGCGAACGAGGAGCAGAAGAAGCGCTGGCTCCCGCCGTTCGTGTCCGGCGAGATGATGACCGCGATCGCGATGACCGAGCCCGGCACCGGCTCCGACCTCGCCGGGATGCAGACCACGGCGAAGCGCGACGGCGACCACTACATCCTGAACGGCGCCAAGACGTTCATCACCGGCGGCGTCCTCGCCGACCGGATGCTCGTCTGCGCCCGCACCTCGCCCGCCACGGCGGAGAACCGGCGCGCCGGCCTGTCGATCTTCGTGGTGGACACCCGGAGCGAGGGCTACACCGTCGGCCGCAAGCTGGAGAAGATCGGGCTGCGCAGCTCCGACACCGCCGAGCTGTCGTTCACCGACGTCCGCGTCCCCGCCGAGGACCTCCTCGGCGAGGAGGGCCGCGGGTTCGAGTACCTCATGCACAACCTCGCGGAGGAGCGGCTCGGCATCGCGACCACCTCCTACGCGTCCGCGGCGGCGGCCGTCGACTTCGCCCGCGCCTACGTTCAGGAGCGGACGGTCTTCGGCAAGACGGTGTCGTCGTTCCAGAACACCAAGTTCGTGCTCGCCGAGTGCGCCACCGAGGTCGAGGCGGCCCGCTCGCTCGTCGACCGCTGCATCGAGGCCCTGGACGCCGGGGAGCTGACGCCCGCCGACGCCGCCGTCGCCAAGCTGTTCTGCACCGAGGTGCAGGGCCGCGTCGTCGACAAGTGCCTGCAGCTGCACGGCGGCTACGGCTACATCCTGGAGTACCCGATCGCCCGCCTCTACACCGACGCCCGCGTGGCCCGGATCTACGGCGGCACCAGCGAGGTCCTGAAGACGATCATCGCCAAGGACATCCGGGTCTGAGGAAGGGCGGAACCGACATGACCGGGAACAGGGTCGCCATCGTCACCGGCGGGGCGCGGGGCATCGGCGCCGCGACCGCCGTCCGGCTCGCCCGCGAGGGGTTCGCCGTCGCGGTCCTCGACCTCGACGAGGCCGCGTGCGCGGGCACCGTCCGGGCGATCGCGGAGGCCGGCGGCACGGCGCTCGCCGCCGGTGTGGACGTCGCGGACGCGGGCCGCGTCACCGCCGCCGTCGAGCGCGTGGCGGCGGAACTCGGCCCGCCGGTGGTGCTGGTGAACAACGCCGGCATCACCCGGGACAACCTGCTGTTCAAGATGTCCGAGGACGACTGGGACTCGGTCATGTCGGTGCACCTGCGGGGCGCGTTCCTCATGACGCGGGCCGTCCAGGCGCACATGACGAAGGCCGGCTGGGGGCGCGTCGTCAACCTGTCGTCGGTGTCGGCGCTCGGCAACCGCGGCCAGGCCAACTACTCCGCCGCGAAGGCGGGCCTGCAGGGGTTCACCAAGACCCTCGCGATCGAGCTCGGGAAGTTCGGCGTGACCGCCAACGCGATCGCGCCCGGTTTCATCGCGACGGAGATGACCGCCGCGACCGCCGCCCGCGTCGGCGCCGACTTCGAGGTGTTCAAGGCGGCGGCGGCCGAGCAGATCCCGGTCCGCCGCGTCGGGGAGCCCGAGGACATCGCGGGCGTCGTCGCGTTCCTGGTGAGCGACGACGCGTCCTTCGTGTCGGGGCAGGTCCTCTACGTGGCGGGCGGTCCGCGCGACTGATGGGCCGTTTCTGATGGGCGGGGAGACACCGGCCGGTCCCACGCGGGACCGGGACGCCACCGAGGAGGCGCTGCGCGCCGCCGCGATCACGCTGCTGCGCCGGGGCGGCGTCCTCGCGGGGCTGAACCTGCGGGAGGTCGCGGACGCGGCGGGCGTCAACCGCGGGCTGGTCTACCAGTACTTCGGGTCGCGGCGCGGGCTGCTGCGCTCGGCGCTGTTCCACCGGTCCCGGCCGAACTCCCTCGACGCGGCCGAGTCGGCGGGGCTGCCGCTGCGCAAGCGGCTGTCCCGGCTGTTCTGGACGAGCCTGCGCAACCCCGAGCCGGTCGTCCTCGCGACGCTGCTCGTCCTCGACGGCGACGACCGGCCCCGCGTGCTCCTCAACCGGGGCGACGGGCGCAAGGCCCTCGCCGAGGACGCGGCGCGCGGCGAGCTGCCCGTCGACGACGTCGAGGCCGTGCAGGCGGCGCTCGCGTCCACCATCTACGGGTACACGCTGCTGCGCGAGCACCTTGCGCGGGAGATCGACGTCCCGGCGGAGGAACTGGACGGCCGGGTCGCGCGCTGCTTCGAGGCGATGTTCACCAGGCCGCCCGCGTCCTAGACGTTCACCAGGCCGCCCGCGTCCTAGATCACCTCGGCCAGCTGACGGGCGAGCACGGCCGGCGCCTCGGCGAGCGAGGGGCCGTACCAGGTGAGGTACCGGCCGTTCACCAGCGCCGCCGCCAGGCCCGGGAACGCCTCCGGGCCGTCCGCCGCGGTGAACCGGTACGGCTCGTCGGGCAGGACGACCAGATCCGCGCCGGCCGCGTTCAGCTCGTCCAGCGGGATCCTCGGGTAGCGCTCGGCGTGATCCGCGTAGACGTTCACCACGCCGAGGCGGCCGAGGACGTCACCGGTGAACGTGCCGCTCCCGACGACCATCCACGGCCGCCGCCACACCGGGACGACCGCGCGGCGCGGCGGGCCGGGCGTGACCGCGGCCCACGCGGCCTCCGCCTCGTCCAGCCAGCCGGGCGCCTCGACGCGGCACGCCTCCGTGAGCATCCGGCGCAGCGAGGCGAAGGCCCCCTGGACGGTGCGGATCTCGGTCATCCAGACGGCGACGCCCGCCGCGCGGAGGGCCTCGACGTCGGCGGGCCGGTTCTCCTCGGTGTTGCCGACGACGACGTCCGGCCGCAGCGCGACGATCTGCTCAACGTCGGGGTTCTTGGTGCCCCGGATGCGCGGGACGTCCAGATCCTCCGGGTGGGTGCACCAGTCGGTGGCGCCCGCCGGCAGTCCCGGCGCCGACACCGCGACCGTCTCCGTCAGGGACGGGACGAGCGACACCACCCGGCGCACCCGCTCCGGGACCGGAACGGGCGCACCGGTGTCGTCCCGCGGGTCCGTCATACGTTGCGGCGGTACTGGCCGCCGACCTCGAAGAACGCGCCGGTGATCTGCTGCAGGCTGCACACCCGCGCCGCGTCCATCAGCACGCCGAACACGTTCTCCCCCGAGCGGGCCGCGTCCTGGAGGCGGGCGAGCGCCGCCTCGGCCTCCCCGCGGTGCGCGTCCTGGAACGCGCGGACGCGCTCCAGCTGCGACCGCTTCTCGTCCTCGGTCGCGCGGGCCAGCTCGATCGTGTCCGGGGTCCCGTCGGCGGCGTCCGGGGCGCGGAACGTGTTCACGCCGATGATCGGCAGGGTTCCGTCGTGCTTGCGCTGCTCGTACAGCATCGACTCGTCCTGGATGCGGCCGCGCTGATAGCCGGTCTCCATCGCGCCGAGGACGCCGCCGCGCTCGCTGATCCGGTCGAACTCGCGCAGCACGGCCTCCTCGACGAGGTCGGTGAGCTCGTCGATGACGAACGACCCCTGGAGCGGGTTCTCGTTCATCGCGAGGCCCCACTCCCGGTTGATGATCATCTGAATCGCCAGGGCGCGCCGCACCGACTCCGCCGTGGGCGTCGTGACGGCCTCGTCGTAGGCGTTGGTGTGGAGGCTGTTGCAGTTGTCGTAGACGGCGATGAGGGCCTGGAGCGTCGTCCGGATGTCGTTGAAGTTCATCTCCTGCGCGTGCAGGGAGCGCCCCGACGTCTGGACGTGGTACTTCAGCTTCTGGCTGCGCTCGTTGGCGCCGAACCGGTCCCGCATGGCGACGGCCCAGATGCGGCGGGCGACGCGTCCGAGGACGCTGTACTCGGGGTCCATGCCGTTGGAGAAGAAGAACGACAGGTTGGGCGCGAAGTCGTCGACGTCCATGCCGCGCGCCAGGTACGACTCCACGTAGGTGAACCCGTTGGCGAGGGTGAACGCGAGCTGGCTGATGGGGTTCGCCCCCGCCTCGGCGATGTGGTAGCCCGAGATGGACACCGAGTAGAAGTTGCGGACGCCGTTGGCGATGAACCACTCCTGGATGTCGCCCATCATCCGCAGCGAGAACTCGGTGGAGAAGATGCAGGTGTTCTGGCCCTGGTCCTCCTTGAGGATGTCGGCCTGCACGGTGCCCCGCACGGTCGACAGGACGCGCGCGCGGACCTCCCGCGCCTCGTCCGGGGACGGTTCCCGTCCGTTCTCCTCCCGGAACGCGTCGAGCCCCTGGTCGATGGCGGTGTTCAGGAAGAACGCCAGGATCGTCGGCGCCGGGCCGTTGATGGTCATCGACACCGACGTCGTCGGGGACGCCAGGTCGAACCCGTCGTAGAGGGCCTTCATGTCGTCCAGCGTCGCGACGGACACGCCGGACGTGCCGACCTTGCCGTACACGTCGGGCCGCTCGTCGGGGTCTCGGCCGTACAGCGTGACGGAGTCGAACGCGGTCGACAGCCGCGTGGCGGGCTGGCCCTCCGACAGGAGCTTGAACCGCCGGTTGGTGCGGAACGGGTCGCCCTCCCCGGCGAACATGCGCGCCGGATCCTCGTTGTCGCGCTTGAACGGGAACACGCCCGCCGTGAACGGGAAACGGCCGGGCAGGTTCTCCGCGCGCAGGAACCGCAGCAGCTCGCCGTGGTCGGTATAGCGCGGCAGGGCGACGCGCGGGATGCGGCTGCCCGACAGCGACTCGCGGGTCAGGGCCGTCCGCAGCTCCCGGTCGCGGATACGCACGACCTGCTCGTCGCCGGAGTACGACTCCACGACGGAGGGCCACTCCTCGATGAGCGCGGCGTTGCGGGGCTCGACCTCGCTTCGCGCCCGCTCCAGCAGCGCCTCCACCTCGCCGGCGTCCCGCAGCTCGGCCCGCACCTCGTCCAGCCGCTGGACCCGCCGCACCGCCGCGGCCTGCGCCGCCGTGGCGGCGTGGTACCCGCGGACCGTCTCGGCGATGTCCGACAGGTACCGGACGCGGCCGGGCGGGATGATCGTCGCGGCGCCGGTCGACGCCTTGGTGTCCACGGCCGGGAGCGCGCCGGGCCGGATGCCCAGCAGCTCCCGGAGGTGCTGATAGAGCGCGGTGACGCCGTCGTCGTCGAAGGTGGCGGCGCTCGTCCCGAACACCGGCATCTCCTCGGGCCGCTTCCCGAACGCCTCCCGGTTGCGGACGAGCTGGCGCGCGACGTCCCGCAGCGCGTCGGCGGCGCCGCGCCGCTCGAACTTGTTGATCGCGACCACGTCGGCGAAGTCGAGCATGTCGATCTTCTCGAGCTGGGACGCGGCGCCGAACTCGGGCGTCATCACGTACAGCGAGACGTCCACGAGCGGGACGATCCCGGCGTCGCCCTGCCCGATGCCGGGCGTCTCCAGGATCACGAGGTCGAACCCCGCGGCCTTGCAGGCGCCGACGATGTCCTCGATGCCGCGGGGCAGCTCGTGCGCGCCGCGCGTGGCGAGTGAGCGGAAGAAGACCCTGTCGCCGTCCAGGGCGTTCATCCGGATGCGGTCGCCGAGCAGCGCGCCGCCGCCGCGCCGCCGGGTCGGGTCGACGGCGAGGACCGCGACGCGCGGCCCGTCCCGCTGGTCGGTGCGCAGCCGCCGGACGAGCTCGTCGGTGAGCGACGACTTGCCGGAGCCGCCGGTGCCGGTGATGCCGAGCACCGGCACCGTCCGCGCGGCGGCCGCGTCGGCGAGCGCGGCGCGGTCCGCCTCGGCGAGCCTCCCGGCCTGCAGGCAGGTGATCGCGCGGGCCAGGGCGCGCCGCTCCCCCGCCAGGACGGCCCGGACGTCGGCGGGCTCGTCGGCGAGGTCCACGTCGCACTCGCGCACCAGCTCGTTGATCATGCCGGGCAGGCCGAGCCGCTGGCCGTCCTCCGGGGAGAAGATCCGCACGCCCTCGCCCGCCAGGCGGGCGATCTCCTCGTGCACGATGACGCCGCCGCCTCCGCCGAACACCCTGACGTGCTCGGCGCCGGCCTCCTTGAGGCTGCGCGCCAGGTACTCGAAGTACTCGACGTGCCCGCCCTGGTAGGAGCTGATCGCGACGCCCTGCGCGTCCTCCTCCAGGACGGCGTCCACGACCTCCCGGACGGAGCGGTCGTGACCCAGGTGCACCACCTCGGCGCCCTGCGACTGCAGGATCCGGCGCATGATGTTGATCGCCGCGTCGTGCCCGTCGAAGAGCGCCGCCGCGGTCACGAACCGCACCGGATGCACCGGCGTGTGGAGCTGCCCGGTCACGTCCTCATCTCCAGCCCTTGGACATCCAATATTTGGAAGTTAAAGTAGTTGGCGTGCACGACCCGGTCAAGACCACCTACGGTGGGGCAATGCCCGAAGCCCTCGATCCCATCGCCGAGGCCCACCGCCAGTGGAGCGCGCGCTGGCCCGAGCACGCCGACCACATGGCCGCCGTCACCTCGGTGATGCGCGCCCAGCAGCTGCTGCTGAGCCGCATCGAGGCCGTCCTCAAACCCTACGGGCTGACCTTCGCGGCCTACGAGGCCCTGCGCCTGCTCGCCTTCACCCGCACCGGGACGCTCCCGATGGGCAAGATGGGCACCCGCCTGATGGTCCACCCCGCCTCCGTCACCAACGTGATCGGACGCCTGGAGAGCCGCGGCCTCGTCGGCCGCCGCCCCTCGCCCGACGACCGCCGCGTCGTCCTCGCCACCATCACGCCGGCGGGCCGCGAGCTCGCCGAGGAGGCCACCGCCGCGCTCAACGAGTCCGCCTTCGGCATCGCCGGCCTCGCCGCCGCCCAGGCCGCCGAGATCACCCGCAGCCTCCACGCCGTCCGCGTCACCGCCGGCGAGGTCAGCTGAGGCCGGGACGCGGCGCGGCCCTCGGATGTGAGCGATCCCCTATGCTGTGGATCACATCCGTTATGCCCGCGAGGAGGCTGCTATGACGGATTCGCCGACAATGACGTACGGCGGATACCTGCGGCTGGACGACCTGCTCGACTGCCAGGAGACCCGGACCGCCGCCCACGACGAGCTGCTGTTCGTGATCATCCATCAGGTGTACGAGCTGTGGTTCAAGCAGATCCTGCACGAGGCCGAGCTGCTGCAGCGGCGGCTCGAGGCCGGCAACAGCGGCGGCTCGCTGCACACCGCGCGGCGGATCGCGAAGATCCTCAAGACGGTGGTCGGGCAGCTCGACGTGCTGGAGACGATGACGCCCCGGCAGTTCGCGGCCTTCCGGGGCGCGCTCGGGACCTCCAGCGGGTTCCAGAGCGCCCAGTTCCGCGAGATCGAGGCGGTCTTCGGGCGGCGCGGGTTCCCCGCGTCCGACCTGCGCGACGACCCCCGGCTGCGGGCGGCGATCGCGCGGCCCTCGGTGTTCGACTCGCTGCTGCGGTACCTGGCCGGGCGCGGCTGCCCCGTCCCGGCGGAGGCCCTCGAACGCGACCCGTCGCGGCCGTGGGAGGCGAGCGCCGAGGTCCAGAAGGCCCTGCTGCACGTCTACGCCGACGAGTCCGGGCCCGGGGCCGAGGTCTGCGAGGCGCTCGTCGACATGGACGAGGGCATCCAGGAGTGGCGGTACCGGCACCTCAAGATGGTGGAGCGGACGATCGGCGCCAAGATCGGCACGGGCGGCTCGGCGGGCGCGGACTACCTGCGCGACACGCTGTTCCGGCCCGCGTTCCCCGACCTGTGGGAGGTCCGATCGCAGGTCGAGGAGGCGCCCCTCCATGGCTGAGGAACGGGTCGCGATCGTCGGGGCCGGGCTCGCCGGATGCCTGCTGGCCGTGCTGCTCGGGCGGCGCGGCGTCCCCGTGACCGTCTACGAGCGGCGGCCCGACCCCCGGGTCGCGGGCGCGGAGCGCGGCCGGTCGATCAACCTGGCGATCTCCGCGCGAGGGCTGGCGGCGCTGGAGCAGGTCGGCCTGCGGGACGAGGCGCTCAAGCGGGCGCTGCCGATGCACGGGCGGATGGTGCACCCTCTCGGCGGCGCCGTGAACTTCCAGCCCTACAGCGCGGACGGGACGCGCGCCATCAACTCGATCGGCCGCGCGGAGCTGAACGCCGCGCTGCTGGACACCGCCGAGGCCACCCCGGGCGTCGCGCTGCGGTTCGCGGCGCGGATCACCGGCGCCGACCTGGAGGCGGGGCTCCTGCGGACGGAGGGCGGGGGCACCGAGCCCGCCGAGGTGATCCTGGCGGGCGACGGCGCGTACAGCGCGGTCCGCGCGTCCCTGGACCTGGACGCCGGTACCGACTTCCTCGACCACAGGTACAAGGAGCTGACCGTCCCGCCGAGGGACGGGGACTTCGCGCTCGACCCGGACGCGCTGCACATCTGGCCGCGCGGCACCGCCATGATGATCGCGCTGCCGAACCTCGACCGGTCGTTCACCTGCACGCTGTTCTGGCCGCAGGACGACTTCGATGCGCTCGGCACGGACGCGGAGATCGCCGCCCACTTCGCCGAGCGCTATCCGGACGTCGCCGGCCTCATGCCCGACCTGGCGGACGACTACCGGCGCAACCCCGTCGGGTCGCTGGTCACCGTCCGGTGCCGGCCGTGGGTCCGGCGCGGCGACGGCGCGATCGCGGCGCTGCTCGGGGACGCGGCGCACGCGATCGTCCCGTTCTTCGGGCAGGGCGCGAACTGCGCGTTCGAGGACTGCATCGAGATCGACCGGTGCCTGGCCGAGACGGGCGGCGACTGGGCGCGGGCCCTCGCCGCGTACGAGGAGCGCCGCAAGCCCAACACCGACGCCATCGCCGAGATGGCCCTCGACAACTTCATCGAGATGCGCGACCGGGTATCGTCGCCGGTGTACCGGGCGCGGCAGGCCGTGCGGCACGCACTGGAGCGGCGGCTCGCTGGCCGGTACGTGTCCCGGTACGAGCTGGTGTCGTTCTCCACGCTGCCTTACGCGGAGATCCCGGCGCGGATCCGGCGGCAGAACGCCGCGCTGGGCGCGGCCGCGCTCGGCGGCGCCGCCCTGCTGGCCCTGGGCGCGCGGGCGGTACGGCGCCGCCGGTGACGGACGGGCGGTATGCCACAGTTGGGGGTGTGACCGACGCGCCTCCCGACACCGCCCCCGACGACCTGCTGTGCTCGGCGAAGGGCTGCCGCGCCGACGCCGTGTGGGCGCTGCGCTGGAACAACCCCAAGATCCACACGCCGGAGCGGCGGAAGATCTGGCTCGCCTGCGACGGCCACCGGGAGAGCCTGTCGGCGTTCCTGGACCGCCGCGGCTTCCTGCGCGACGTCGTCCCGGTCGCCGGCCGGGACGGCTGACGGGCTAGGCGGACGCCTCGGGGAGGGCGGGCGCCCACTCCTCGGCCAGCTCGGTGAGCCGGGCCGCGGCGTCCCGGGCGGGGGCGCCCCGGCCGACGGCGAGGCCGAGGAGGTAGGCGGTGAGCGGCGCGCCGGGCCGGGCGACGCCGTGCGCGACGTCCCGGGCGAGGTCCAGCACGAGGTCGCGGTCGATCTCCGCGCGGTCGACGCCGAGCTCGCCGCAGACGGCTTCCATCCAGTTCTCAAGTACCGACATGGCTCTCACTCTCGCACGTCCTGAGCAGGCGGTCCGCGTCCGCCAGCCGTTCGGGGGTGTCGCAGTCGTACCAGGGCGGGCGCGCGCCGGCGGGCACCGCGACCGGCACGGGTTCCAGGGGGCCGAGCAGCCCGCGCAGCGACGCCCCGGAGTATCCGGCGAGGGCGTCCCGCAGGACGGCGGTGCGCCAGCATCCGGCGAGCCACTGCGGATGTCCGGTGTCGTCCGCGAGGACGGCGCCGGCGCCGTCGCCCACGGCCGCCAGCAGCGAGGACACGTGCGCGGCGCGAAGGAACGGCAGGTCGGCGGCGAGCAGCGCCAGCAGCGGCGCGCGGACCTCGGCGAGCCCGGCGCGGAGCGCGGGCACCGGACCGCCGCCGGGCGGATCCTCCCGGACGACGATCGCGCCGGGCAGCACGGCGCGGGCGGGCCCGACCACGATCAGCCGGGACGCGCCCTCCGCCGCCCCGGCCGCCCATTCGAGCAGGGTGCGCCCCCCGGCGGACGCGGCGGGCTTGTCGGCGCCGCCGAACCGCCGCGCCCGCCCGCCGGCCGGCAGGACGGCGTCGAACCGCATCCCGGCCGCCTCAGCCGCCGATGGCCGACATGGGCCGGGCGGGCTGCAGGAAGGACGGGTCGTCGATGCCGTGGCCGGCGCGCTTGGTCCACACGGCCTTGCGCCAGCGCTCGGCGATCTCGTCGTCGGTGGCGCCGCCGCGCAGCGCGTCCCGGAGGTTGGACTCGTCGGTCGCGAACAGGCAGTTGCGGATCTGCCCGTCGGCGGTGAGCCGGACCCGGTCGCAGGCGCCGCAGAACGGCCGGGTGACCGAGCCGATCACGCCGACGGTCGCGGGGCCGCCGTCGACCAGGAACGTCTCGGCGGGGGCGCTGCCGCGGTCCTCGCGGTCGTCGGGGGCGAGGGAGAACTCCTCGCCGAGCCGGGCGAGGATCTCGTCCGCCGTGATCATGCCGTCACGGGACCAGCCGTGCTGGGCGTCCAGCGGCATCTGCTCGATGAACCGGAGCCGGTAGCCGTTCTCGAGGCAGAAGCGCAGCAGCGGGACGGCCTCGTGGTCGTTGATCCCCCGCATCAGCACCGCGTTGATCTTGACGGGGGCCAGCCCGGCGTCGCGCGCCGCGCTCAGCCCGGCGAGCACGTCGGCGTGCCGGTCGCGGTGGGCGAGCCGCTTGAAGACGGCGGGGTCGAGGGTGTCAAGGGACACGTTGACCCGGTCGAGCCCGGCGCCGGCGAGCGCCCCCGCCAGCCGCGCCAGGCCGATGCCGTTGGTGGTGAGGGAGATCTGCGGGCGTGGCGCCAGCGCGGCCGTCCGGCGGACGATCTCCGGCAGGCCGCGCCGCAGCAGCGGCTCGCCGCCGGTGTAGCGGACCTCGGTGATCCCGAGGTCGCGGACCCCGACGGTGACGAGCCGCACCACCTCGTCGTCGGTGAGCACCTCCGGTTTGGGCAGCCAGTCCAGGCCCTCCGGCGGCATGCAGTACGAGCACCGCAGGTTGCATCGGTCGGTCAGGGAGACCCGGAGATCGGTCGCGGTACGCCCGAAGGTGTCGACCAGCACGGGCACCCCTTCCTGCTGGGGACGGCCCGCACCCGCGGGCCGTCCGGCCGTTGACCACTCCACACTATTCGGACGGCCGGGGTCTCACACATCGCGATCCGGCCGTCAGCCCTTCACGCAGATGAGCTGGCGCAGGTGCGCCACCACCTCGACGAGATCGGACTGGGCCGCCATCACCGACTCCAGGTCCTTGTAGGCACCGGGGATCTCGTCGATGACGCCGCCGTCCTTGCGGCACTCGACGCCCTTCGTCTGCTCGATCAGGTCGTCCACCGTGAAGCTCTTGCGGGCCTTGTTGCGGCTCATGAGCCGGCCCGCGCCGTGCGACGCGGAGTTGTACGCGGTCGGGTTGCCGAGGCCGCGGACGATGTAGGTGCCCGTCGCCATCGAGCCCGGGATGATGCCGAGGTCGCCGGCGCCCGCGCGGATCGCGCCCTTGCGGGTGACGAGCAGCTCGACGCCGTCGTACTCCTCCTCCGCCACGTAGTTGTGGTGGCAGGAGATCTGCTGCTCCCAGCGGCACCGGTGCGGCCCGAAGCGCTGCGTCACGACGTTCTGCGCGAGCGCCATCATGACGGCGCGGTTGCGGCGCGCGTACTCCTGCGCCCAGAAGAGGTCGTGGCGGTAGGCGTCCATCTTCGGGGTGCCGGAGATGAACACGGCGAGGTCGGGGTCCGGCAGGTCCTGGTTGTGCGGCAGGGCGCGGGCGGCCTCGATGTGCTGCTCGGCGAGCGCGTTGCCGATGTTGCGCGACCCGGAGTGCAGGACGAGCCAGATGGCGCCGTCGTCGTCCGCGCACAGCTCCAGGAAGTGGTTCCCGCCGCCGAGCGTCCCCATCTGGCTGCGGGCGCGGCCGAGGCGGGACCGGACGCCGCGGTGCAGGTTCTCCGCGTCCTTCCAGAACTCGTACCAGCCGCGCTCCCTCAGGCCGGGCAGGGCGGACGGGTCGACCTCGTGCTTGTGGGCGCCGCGGCCGACCGGGATCGCCTTCTCCAGGCGGCCTCGCAGGCCGGACAGGTCGTCCGGCATGTCCTCGACGGTGAGCGTCGACCTGGCGGCGGTCATCCCGCAGCCGATGTCGACGCCGACCGCGGCCGGGGACACCGCGTCGCGCATGGCGATCACGGACCCGACCGTGGCGCCCTTGCCGAAGTGGACGTCCGGCATGACGGCGAGGCCCTCCACCCACGGCAGGGCGGAGACGTTGCGGAGCTGGTCGAGCGCGACGTGCTCGACGGTGGCGGGGTCGGTCCACATCCGGATGGGAACGCGGCCGCCCTTGAGCGTCTGGTACGGCATGCCTTCTCCTTAGAACGGGGAACCGGACCGCGATCTATGAGGCCAGAAGAGACCGGGCCGTATCAACGGGTTTTTCCCGCTCCGGGGCGGTTCATGAAGCGTGCACGCGGCCGCGTTCGATCCGCAGGGGCGGCTCGGCCAGGACGGGCACCAGCCGCCGGGACGGCAGGCCGAGCCGCAGCCGGAGGGTCTCCATCGGAAGGCCGGGCGCCGCCGGGTGGGCGGCGGCGTGCCGGGCCACCTCGGCGGCGAGGCGGCCGCGCAGGGCCGCCCAGTGGGCCGGGTCGGCGAGCCAGCCGTCCGGCAGGTCGATCGCGTCCGGCGGGGGCGCGCAGCCCATCGGCGGGAGGTCGGCGCGGCGCAGGAGCCCGTGCCGGCGCAGGACGGTCCGGCCGTCCGGGCGGTCCGGCCAGGACGCCAGCTCGCGGGCGCGGGCGGCCCCGGCGCCGGGCCGCACCAGCGGGGGCGGGCGGAGGTCCAGGACGCTCACGCCCGCGACCGTCCCCTGCTCGGGGGCGCGCAGGACGCCGGTGTCGCCGGCGTGCAGGGGGAGCCGGGCGTTGAGCGTCAGCCGGGCGGTGTCGGGGCCGAGCGGGCGGAGCCGGACGGGGACGGCCGCCGCGCCCACGTGCAGGGTCGCCCGGCGGGCGAGGCGCCCCGCCGCGGCGCCGAACCGGGTGCGGACGTCGACGCAGGAGGTGGGCGTCCAGCGGCCGGGGGTGACCAGGGCGCCGCCGCCGGGCGGCCGGGACGCGGGGAACTCCGCGGTCACCCGCGCGGGGGCCCGCACCGACGTGCGGGACTCCCCCGCCGTCTCGATCGCGGTGAGGACGACCCGCCGCTCCGCCGGCATGAGCAGCAGCTCGTCCCCGACGTGGAGCGTCCCGGCGGAGAGGGTGCCCGTGATGGCGGCCGTCCCGGCGGCGTGGTGCGCGCCGTCCGCCCACAGCCGGACGGGCGCGTCCGGGTCGGGGACGGGCAGCCGCCCGGCCAGCCGGTCCAGGGCGGCGGCGAGCGCGGCCAGCCCGGCGCCGGTAGCGGTGCTGACCGGGACGGCCTCGGCGCCGCGCAGCACCGTCCCGGCGAGCCGGTCGCGGGCCTGCCGGAGGGCGTGCCGGGGGTCGGCGGCGTCCGCGAACGTGATCGCGAGGACGCCGTGCCGGACGCCGAGCGCGGCCAGGGCGTCCAGGTGCTCCTGGGACTGCTCGCGCCAGCCCCGGTCGGCGGCGACGGCGAAGAGCACGGCGGACGCCGGGCCGGCGGCGGCGAGCCAGGCGGGCAGCGCGGCGGGAAGGTCCGCGAACGCGACGCCCGGCGCGGCGCCGAGGCCGGCGAGGGCGCGGACGAGGGACGACTTGCCGTGCCCAGCGTGCCCGGCGGTGACGACGACGGGCATCACTCCTCGTTCCTCGCCGGGGAAGGCGGGAACGGCGCGGCGGGGAGGGGAGGGCGGGCGTGACGCAGACGAAGGTCCACGGATGGCAACCCTAACGTTCCGCCCCCGCGCGGGGCGGCGCACTCCGCGGACGCGGGGCCTGGAGCGCTCCGACGGGGCGGTACCGATGGCGCGCCGACGGCGCGGGGCCTTGACGAACGGTGTCCGCGCCGTGCCCTATAGGGGTGGCCCCCGTCCTCGCGGGCGGGGCCGGGGGGCATGGAGTTCGAGGCGGGGACCGACCGTACCGGGAGGACGACATGGGCGCCTACGCGGCGGCGTACGAACGCAGCATCGCCGACCCGACCCGGTTCTGGGGGCTGGCGGCGCGCGACATCCGCTGGCTCGTGCCGCCGGACCGCGTCCTGGACGACGGGGCTCCGCCGTTCTACCGCTGGTTCACCGGCGGTGAGCTGAACACCTGCGACAACGCCCTCGACCGGCATGTCGAGGAGGGCCGGGGCGAGCAGGCGGCGCTGATCTACGACAGCCCGGTCACCGGCACGGTCCGGACGTTCTCCTACCGGGAGCTGACGGACCTGGTGGCCCGGTTCGCGGGGGCGCTGCGCGCGCAGGGCGTCGACCGCGGCGACCGCGTCGTGATCTACCTGCCGATGATCCCCGAGGCGGTCGTCGCGATGCTGGCGTGCGCGCGGCTGGGCGCCGTCCACTCGGTGGTGTTCGGCGGGTTCGCCGCGCAGGAGCTGGCCGTGCGGATCGACCACGCCCGGCCCAAGGCGGTCGTGTCGGCGTCCTGCGGGATCGAGGGCGGCCGGATCGTCCCGTACAAGCCGCTGCTGGACAAGGCGCTGGACCTGGCGCGGCACAAGGTGGAGCGGTGCGTGATCCGGCAGCGTCCGCAGCTGCACGCCGACCTGGTGCGGCCCCGGGACGTGGAGTGGGACGAGGCGGTGGAGTCCGCCGAGCCCGCCGAGTGCGTGGCGGTCGCCGCGACGGACCCGCTGTACATCCTCTACACGTCGGGGACGACGGGCCGGCCGAAGGGCGTCGTCCGCGACAACGGCGGGCACGCCGTCGCGCTGCGCTGGTCGATGGAGAACGTGTTCGGGGTCGGTCCGGGCGACGTGTTCTGGGCCGCGTCCGACGTCGGGTGGGTCGTCGGGCACTCCTACATCGTGTACGCGCCGCTGCTGACCGGCTGCACGACCGTCCTGTACGAGGGCAAGCCGGTGGGGACGCCCGACGCGGGCGCGTTCTGGCGGGTCGCGGCGGAGCACCGGGTGAAGACGCTGTTCACGGCGCCGACCGCGATCCGCGCGATCAAGAAGGAGGACCCGGACGGGGCGCTGCTCGCCGGGCACGACCTGTCCGCGCTGGACACGCTGTTCCTGGCCGGGGAGCGCCTCGATCCGGACACCTACCGGTGGGCGTCGCGGATGCTGGACCGGCCGGTCGTCGACCACTGGTGGCAGACGGAGACGGGCTGGCCGATCGTGGCGAACCCGCGCGGGCTGGAGCCGCTCCCGGTGAAGCCCGGCTCGCCGTCGGTGCCGGTCCCGGGGTACGACGTGCGGGTCCTCGGGCCGGACGGGGAGCCGCTGCCGCCCGGCGAGGACGGCGAGATCGCGATCCGGCTGCCGCTGCCGCCGGGCACGCTGCCGACGCTGTGGCAGGACGACGAGCGGTTCGTCGAGTCGTACCTGACCCGGTATCCGGGGCACTACCTGACCGGCGACGGCGGCCACATCGACGAGGACGGCTACGTCTGGGTGATGGGCCGCACCGACGACGTCGTCAACGTGGCCGGGCACCGCCTGTCGACGGGGACGATGGAGGAGGTCATCGCGGCGCATCCGGCGGTCGCCGAGTGCGCGGTGATCGGCGTCCGGGACGCGCTCAAGGGCCAGGTCCCGCGCGGCCTGGTGGTGCTGAAGAGCGGCGTGCTCGCCGAGGAGGGCGAGCTGGCCGCCGAGCTCGTCGGGATGGTCCGCGACCAGGTCGGGCCGGTCGCGGCGCTGAAGGAGATCACGGTGGTCGCCGCGCTGCCGAAGACGCGGTCGGGCAAGATCCTGCGCGGGGTGATGCGGGGCATCGCCGACGGGCGGGAGGTGCCCGTGCCGTCCACCATCGAGGACCCGGAGGTGCTGGAGTCCCTGCGGCCCGTCCTGCGGCGGGAGGGCTAGCGGACCACGAGGGTCCGCTCGCCGCGCGGGACCAGCTCCCCGATGACGGGCGCGCCCGGGATCTCCCCGGCGACGAGCAGCCCGCCGGAGGTCTGCGCGTCGGCGAGCAGCAGCCGCTCCTCCTCGGCGATACGGCCGAAGTCGGTGTGGGGGGCGACCCAGGCGAGGTTGCGGCGGGTGCCGACCGGCACGAACCCGTCCCGGACGGCTTCGGCCGCGCCGTCCAGGCGGCCGACGGCGGACGCGTCGACGACCGCGGTGACGCCGCTGGCCCGCGCCAGCTTGTAGAGGTGGCCGAGCAGGCCGAACCCGTTCACGTCGGTGGCGCAGCGGGCGCCGGCGGCGAGCGCGGCGGCGGACGCCGCGGCGTTCAGCGCCGTCATCGTCTCGACGGCGTGCGGGAACACCTCGCCGGTCGCCTTGTGCCGGGCGTTGAGGACGCCGAGGCCGAGCGGCTTGGTCAGCGACAGCGGCAGGCCGGGGCGGCCGCCGTCCAGCCGGAGCAGGTGCTCGGGGTCGGCGACGCCCGTCACGGCGAGGCCGTACTTGGGCTCGGGGTCGTCGATGCTGTGGCCGCCCGCGATGGCGCAGCCGGCGCGGGCGGCGGCGTCCCGGCCGCCGCGCAGGACCTCCCGGGCGAGTTCGGCGGGCAGCGCGTCGCGGGGCCAGCCGAGCAGGTTGAGCGCCATCAGCGGGACGCCGCCGACGGCGTAGATGTCGGACAGCGCGTTGGCGGCGGCGATGCGGCCCCAGTCGTAGGCGTCGTCGACGACGGGGGTGAAGAAGTCGGCGGTGGCCACCACGGCACGGCCGCCGGCGATCCGCAGCACGGCCGCGTCGTCGCCGTCCCCGCCGCCGACGAGGAGGGCGTCCCCGGCGGGCGCGGTGAGGCCGGCGACGACCCGTTCCAGCTCGCCCGGGGGGATCTTCGAGGCGCTGCCGCCCCCATGGGCGAACTGCGTAAGACGGGCGGTCCGGGCGAGGCGGGTCATCCCGAAGATTCAACACTTAACCCCCCAAATGATCAACAAACGGACTGTACGGAACCGATCACCCAGGGGCGCCGCGCCCGGGGACTTGCCCGAACGACGTTCGGCATGGTGCGATGACCCTTCTGCAAGTCATCACTTACTCGAACTTCGGGAGGGCGCGAGCATGGGCATCCAGGAGCAGCGGGCCGATCTGGACCGCGCCGTCGAGGGCCGGACGATCTGCACCACGCTGGCCGACACCGCGGAGCGGCACGGGGACCTGCCCGCCTACTCCGACCGGGTCGGCGACGAATGGCGGACCCTCACCTGGGCCGGCACCCGGACGCGCGCGCTGGAGAGCGCCGCCGCGTTCGCCGCGCTGGGCCTGGAGCCGGGCGAGGTCGTCGCGCTGATGATGCCCAACCGGTCCGAGCACGTCCTCGCCGACCTCGGCGCCGTCCACGCGGGCGGCACCCCCACCACCGTGTACGCCACCCTCGCGCCCGACCAGGTCGCCTACGTCGCCGGCCACTGCTCCGCGAAGTACGCGGTGCTGGACGGCGCCGACCAGGTCGGCCGCTGGCTGCCCGTCCTGGACCGCCTCCCCGAGCTCCGCAGGATCGTCGTGGTGGACGCGGCCGCCTGTCCCGCCGACGACGACCGCTTCCTCACCTGGGACGCCTTCACCGCACTCGGCCGCGAGCGGCTCGCCGCCGACGCCGGCGAGATCGACCGCCGCTGGAGGGCGGTGCGGCCGTCGGACACGGTGACGCTGCTCTACACCTCCGGCACGACCGGCGACCCCAAGGGCGTGCGCATCACCCACTCGATGGTGCTGCACGAGTCGGAGATGGTGCGGCGCACCTCCGTCCTGCCCGAGCACCCGCACGGCGTCTCCTACCTGCCGTTCGCGCACATCGCCGACCGGGTGCTCAGCTACTACCTGCCGATCAACCTGGCGTCCCATATCCACTTCTGCCCGGACCCGGCGCAGCTCACGTCCGTCCTGGCGCAGGTGCGGCCGCACTCGTTCTTCGGCGTCCCGCGCGTCTGGGAGAAGATCATGGCGGGCATCCAGGCGGTGCTGTCGGCCGAGCAGGACGAGGCGAAGAAGGCCGCCGTCGCCGCCGCCCTCGACGCGGGCCGCGCCTACGTCACGGCGCAGGAGTACGGCAACACCCTCACCCCCGAGGTCGAGGCCGCCTTCGAGAAGGCGAACGCCGCCGTCCTCACCCCGATGCGCGCGCTCCTCGGGCTCGACCGGGTCGCCCAGGCGTCCAGCGCCGCCGCGCCGCTGCCGGTGGAGGTCGCCCGCTTCTTCGCCGGCCTCGGGCTGAAGATCTTCGACGCCTACGGCATGACCGAGACGACCGGCGCCATCACCGCGAACCTCGCCGACTGCTTCAAGCTCGGCACCGTCGGCCGCCCGTTCATGGGCGTGGAGCTGAAGCTCGGCGACGACGGCGAGATCCTGGTGCGCGGCGCCACCTGCACCCCCGGCTACCTGAACCGCCCGGACGCGACCGCCGAGCTCATCGACGGCGACGGCTGGGTCCACACCGGCGACATCGGCAAGCTGGACGAGGACGGCTTCCTCCGGATCGTCGACCGCAAGAAGGAGCTCATCATCACGGCGGGCGGCGAGAACATCGCGCCCTCCATGATCGAGAACATGCTCAAGGAGCACCCGCTCGTCGGACAGGCCCTCGCGTTCGGCGACCGCCGCCCCTACGTCGTCGCGCTCATTACCCTGGACGGCGAGGTCGCGCCCGTCTGGGCCGCCGCCCACGGCATCGAGAACGCCGACCTGGCGGAGCTCGCCCAGCACCCCCTCGTCCTGGCGGAGGTCGGCAAGGCCGTCGCGGACGCCAACACGCGGCTCGCCCGCGTCCAGCAGGTCAAGAAGTGGAGCCTGCTGCCCGCCGAGTGGACCGCCGAGAGCGAGGAGCTCACCCCGACCCTGAAGCTGAAGCGCCGCGTCGTGCACGGCAAGTACGACGATGTGATCAACGGCCTCTACGAGGGTTAGGCTGCGGCCCGGAGGCGTGCGAGCGCCTGGTGGCCTCCCCGGCCTTCAAAGCCGGCGGTCCCGAGCATCTCGGGACGGCGGGTTCGATTCCCGTACGCCTCCGCCGCCTGCGTTCCGGTGCCCGGCCGCCCGCGAGGACGGCCGGGCCGGAGCGTAGCGTGGACCCGTCGGGGCGGGCGCGAACGAGGGGGGCCGGTGACGGGTCCGGGCGTGACGGCGCTGCTGGACCTGGCGGGGATCTTCGTGTTCGCCGTGTCCGGCGCGCTCACCGCCGTGCGCCGGCGGATGGACGTCGTCGGGATGGTCATGCTCGCCGAGGCCACCGCGCTCGGCGGCGGCGTCGTGCGGGACGTGCTGATCGGCGCGGTGCCGCCCGCCGCGTTCACCAGCACCGGGTACGTGCTCGTTCCGCTGGCCGCGTCCGCCCTCGTGTTCTTCTGGCATCCGCAGGTGGCGCGGTTGCTGCCCGCGGTCCTGCTGTTCGACGCGGCGGGGCTCGGGCTGTTCTGCGCGACCGGGACGCTGAAGGCGCTGCACCACGGGCTGTCGCCGCTGCACGCGGTGCTGCTCGGGGTGCTGACGGCGGTCGGCGGCGGCATCCTGCGGGACGTCCTGGCCGGGCAGATCCCCGTCGTCCTGTACGACCGGCAGCTGTACGCGCTGCCCGCGATGATGGGGGCGGCCGTCACCGCGGGCGGGGCCGGGGCGGGGCTGCGGGAGGGCGCCGTCACCGCGGGAGCCGCCGCGCTGGCGTTCTCGCTGCGGGTCCTCGCGATGCGGTTCTCCTGGCGGACGCCGCGCCCCCGCGGGGTGCCCGAATGACAGGTGCGCCGGGTACCGTCCAGGCATGGGGCGGATCACCGTGCGCAGGCCCGTGCTGCGCCTGAGCACCACCGGGGCGCGGGGGCGGCGCCCCGACACGCTCGCCGTGGAGGAGCCCCTGGAGATCCGGGTCGCGGGCGCGCCGCTCACGATCACGATGCGCACCCCCGGCCACGACTTCGACCTCGCCGCCGGGTTCCTCGCCGCCGAGGGGATCATCGGCGGCGCGGGCGACCTCGCGTCCATGCGGTTCTGCGCCGGCACCGAGGAGCAGAACACCCTGGACGTGGCGCTCGCGCCCGGCGTGCCGCTCCCGGACGCGTCGCTGACCCGCGCGTTCACCACGACGAGCGCGTGCGGGGTGTGCGGCAAGTCGAGCATCGAGGCGCTGCGGGTGACGCGGCCCCACGACATCGCGGCGGACCGCGTCCGGCTCACCCCGGCGACGCTCGCCGCCCTGCCCGACCGGCTGCGGGCGGCGCAGCGGGCCTTCGACCGGACCGGCGGCCTGCACGCGGCGGGCCTGTTCGACGCGGGCGGCGCGCTGCGCGCGCTCCGCGAGGACGTGGGGCGGCACAACGCCGTCGACAAGGTGATCGGATGGGCGCTGCGGCGCGGGCCGCTGCCGCTGGCCGGGCACGTCCTGATGGTGAGCGGCCGCGCGTCGTTCGAGCTGACGCAGAAGGCGGCGCGGGCCGGGATCCCGGTGCTCGCCGCGGTGTCGGCCCCCTCGTCGCTGGCGGTCGAGCTGGCCGAGGACGCCGGCATGACCCTGGTCGGGTTCCTGCGCGGGGCGTCGATGAACGTCTACACGGGGGCCGAGCGCATCACCGGCTGATCCTGCCAGCGATCACTGTCACTTATCATCCGGCGATGGTTTGCGGGCGGCGACTTGTTGTTCCCGCACCAAGAAACCCCCCGTTCACAGGAGTTGACTGTCGACCTTGGTGCGGACTGCGGCGCCCGGAGCCGGGCGCGCGGGCGCGGCGCGCTCCCCCGCGACCTTGTTACCCCCGCGAAGCGAGGAGAGGGAATGACGAAGCCCCTGCCCACCGGCGGACCGGCGTCCGGGATCGACGAGCGCCATCCCCCGATCAAGGCACGGAGGGTCAGCTTCGACTGGTCGGCCACGCCGATGCACTGGATCCCCGGCGACCCGGTCGCCACCCACATCATCAACTCGTTCCACATCGTCCTGCCCGAGGGCGAGAAGTGGTTCATCCAGTGCGTCAAGGACGCGCGGCCGCACATCAAGGACGAGCGGCTGCTGGAGGAGATCCGCGGCTTCATCGGCCAGGAGATGGTGCACGCCCGCTCGCACCAGGGCGTCCTCGACCAGATCCTCGAGCGCAACGGCATCGACGTCTCCCGCATCACCGGCCCGGCCGCCCGGGGCAACGCCGACCGGCCGAGGCAGATGGAGGAGCTGAAGGCGAAGAACCCGCGGGCGTGGCGGCGCCGGCTGCGGTTCGAGCTGGCCGCGGTCGCCTCGATCGAGCACTACACCGCCGTCCTCGGCCAGTGGATCATGGACAACGAGCGGCTCGACAAGGCGGGCGTGGACCCGACCATGCTCGACCTGCTCCGCTGGCACGGCGCCGAGGAGGTCGAGCACCGGTCGGTCGTGTTCGACGTCTACAAGGCGATGGGCGGCGGCTACGCGACCCGGGTCGCCGCGTGGCTGGTGTCGCTGTTCTTCCTGTACTGGGCGCTGATCGGCGGCTCGCTGTACCTGCTCAGGCACGACCCGACGATCAAGAAGCGGGTCACGTTCCCGCGGGTGTACCGCGCGTACCGGCGCTCGGTGCGGCTCGGCCACGTCCCCGGCATCTTCAAGCTGCTGCTCGGCGAGGCCCCCGTCTACCTGAAGCCCGGCCACCACCCCTCGCAGATCTGCTCGACGCCGCGCGCGCTGGAGTACCTGCTGAAGTCACCGGCCGCGCAGGCCGGGGGTTACGACCCGTACTGAGCACCCCGCTCCCCCTCCCGCGAGGCCCGTACCGGACGCCGGTGCGGGCCTCCCGCGTCGTCGCGCGGGTGGCGAGGGTCACCGGACGCGCGGGCTTGACCGGGCGCCCCCGGAGACGATTGGTTAACACCGTGTCCAATAGAGCCCGGGAGGCATCCGCATGACGACCCCGACCCACCCGAAGCGGCGGCGGCGCGTCCGGGGCGACGGCGTCGACCTCGCCGTCTTCGAGCAGGGCGACCCCGCGCGGCCGACCGTCCTGCTGGTGCACGGCTACCCCGACACGCACGCCGTGTGGGACGAGGTGGCCGACGGGCTCGCCGGCCGGTACCACGTGGTCCGGTACGACGTGCGGGGCGCGGGCGCGTCGTCCCGGCCGTACGGGCGGCGCCGCTACACGTTCGCGTACCTGATGGCCGACATGGCGGCCGTCCTCGACGCGACCACGCGGGACCGCGAGAAGGTCCACCTCGTCGGGCACGACTGGGGCTCCATCCAGTCGTGGGAGGCGGTCTGCACGATGCCGGAGCGCTTCGCGTCCTTCACGTCGATCTCCGGCCCGTGCCTCGACCACGCCGCGCACTGGACGCGGCGGCTCCTCGCCCGCCCCACCCCGGGCAACCTGGCGCGCGCCCTCGGCCAGGGGCTGCGGTCCTGGTACATCTACTTCTTCCAGACGCCGGTGCTGCCCGAGGCGCTGTGGCGCGCCGGCCTCGCCACCCCGTTCACCCGGGCGCTCGAGCTCGGCGAGGGCGTCCCCGCCAGGCCCGGCCACCCCGCGCGGACGCTCCCGCGCGACGGCGCCGCGGGCGTCGGGCTGTACCGGGCGAACATGGCGGAGCGGCTGCGGCGGCCCCGCGACCGGCGCACCGAGATCCCCACCCAGGTGATCGTCCCCACGCGGGACCTGTTCGTGTCGCCGCACCTCGTCGGGGGCCTCGCGGAGCGCGTCCCGAACCTGACGCTGCGGACGATCGACGCCGGGCACTGGGTGACGCGCAGCCACCCCGAGGCCGTCGCCCGCTGGGCCGGCGAGCACATCGCCCGCGTCATCGGCGGCCTGCCCGCCGCCGACCCGGAGCGCGCGCCCCACGGCGTCCGGAAGGCGCCGCGGCGCCGGTCGCCCGCCGCCGCGGCGCGCGCCGCCCGCGCGGCGGCCCGCCGATGATCCAATAACCCGGATCCCTTTACCGCCAGGGGGTTTCCAGGCCCGGCCGAACATGCGACCTTGAGGACATGCGGATTCGCGACATCCTTCGCCGGAAGGGAGAAGCGGTGGCCACGGTCTCCCCCGAGGCCACCGTCCGGCAACTGCTCGCCGTCCTGGCCGAGCACAACATCGGGGCGGCGGTCGTGTCGCCCGACGGCACGTCGATCGCGGGCATCGCGTCCGAGCGCGACGTCGTCCGGCGGCTGCACGAGCAGGGCGCGGCCCTGCTCGACCGGCCGGTCGCCGACATCATGACGGCGGAGGTCCGCACCTGCGGACCGGACGAGCACGTCGACGACCTGCGCCGGGTGATGACCGAGCACCGGTTCCGGCACCTGCCGGTCGTGCAGGACGAGCGGCTCGTCGGCATCGTCAGCATCGGCGACGTCGTCAAGAGCGCCATCGACGAGCTGGAGAACGAGCGCGAGCACCTCGTCGGCTACATCCAGCGCGCCGCGACCTGACCCCCGCCCGCCTCAGACGTAGGCGGGCAGGGGGCGCGCGGCCGGCGCCGCCTCGACCTCGCGGAAGGCGGCGGCGAGCCGCTCCACCGCCGTGCGCAGCGCGTCCGGCGGCAGGACGTACGGCAGGCGCACGTAGTCCTCCAGCACGCCGTCGGCGGCGAACACCGGGCCCGGGACCACGCGGACGCCGTGCCGCTCGGCCGCCTCGGCGAGCCGCGTCGCCACCGGGGCGCCGATCCGCGCCCACAGCGACATGCCGCCGTCCGGCAGCCGGAAGGCCCAGCCGGGCAGCCGCTCCCGCAGCGCCGCGGCGAGCGCGTCCCGGCTCGCGAGCAGCGCCGCCGCCCGCTCCTCCCGCACCTCCGCCACCCGCCGCAGCAGCTCCGCCACGATCAGCTGGTCCAGGACGGGACTCGCCATGTCGAACGGCTCCCGGGCGAGGACGAGCCGCCGCGCGAGCGGCGCGGTCGTGCGGATCCAGCCGATCCGCAGCCCGCCCCAGAACAGCTTGGACGCCGACCCGACCGAGATGACCCGGCCGCCGGTGTCGTAGGACGCGAGGAGCGGCTCGGCGGGCGCGTCCGGGTCGTGGGCCAGTTCGGCGAACGTCTCGTCGGTCACGGCGAACGCGTCCGCGCCGCGCGCCGCGTCGACCAGCGCGGCCCGGTCGGCGCCGGACATGAGGAATCCGGTCGGGTTCTGGAAGTCGGGGATGGTGTACGCCATCCGGACGGCGGCCTGCCGCATCGTCCCGGCGATCAGCTCCAGGTCCCACCCCTCGTTCACCCCGGCGGTGACGAGCCGGGCGCCGCGGCGGCGCAGCGCGCCGAGCGCGTGCGGATAGGTGGGCCGCTCCACCAGGACGGCGTCGCCGGGCTCCACGAGCGTGTGGACGAGCAGCGTGAACGCGTGCTGCGCGCCGGTCGTCACGACGATCTGGTCGGGCCGGGTCGGGATGCCGCGGGCCGCGTACCCGGCGGCGATCTCCTCCCGCAGGCACGCCAGTCCGGCCGGTTCGTAGCCGGGGCCGGTGCTGTAGCGGGGCAGCTCCGCGACGGCCGCCGCGACCGCCTCCCCGAAGGCGGCGGGCGCGCCCGGGGTGGCGCAGCCGAGGTCGATGAACTCCGGGTCGTCCGGCGCCGGGTAGGCGCGCCCGAACCGGCCGCCGGTCGGCGGGCCGCCGCGCGGCTCGGTCATCGACATCCGGACCGGCGGCAGGGCCGTCCAGGTCCCCGCGCCCTGCCGGCTCTCGACGTACCCCTCCTCGCGGAGCAGGTCGTAGGCGGCGGTGACGGTGGTGCGGCTGACGCCGAGCGCTGACGCGAGGTCCCGCTCGGCGGGCAGCCGGGTGCGCAGCGCGAGCCGCCCGTCCAGGACGAGCGCGCGCACCGACCGGGCCAGCGCGCCGTAGACGGGACGCTCGCGCGGGACGTCGCCGAGCAGCCGCGCCAGCTGGGGGCCGCTCACATACCGGGTCACCATGAGGGCCACTTTCCCATGATTGGCCCTATATAACCAGTCCATTCACGGTCAGGATGGAGCGATGACCGTGAAGGAGTGGCAAATGGCCCTGATACGACCCCGGATGGCACGGCGCCTCGTCCAGCTGTACATCGGATTGGCCCTGTACGGGCTGGGAATCGCGCTGCAGGTCGCGTCCGGGCTCGGCAACGACCCGTGGGACGTGTTCCACCAAGGCCTGTCCCGCCGCTTCGGGCTGTCGATCGGCGCGTGGATCGTCATCGTCGGCGCCCTCGTCATGCTGCTGTGGATCCCGCTGCGGCAGCGGCCCGGGATCGGCACGCTCAGCAACGTCGTCTTCATCGGCGTGTTCGCCGACCTGTTCCTGTGGCTGCTGCCCGCCCCGGGCGCCACCGGCATCGCCTGGGGGTACCTGGGCGGGGGCATCCTCATGGGCGCTTTCGGCGGCGGATGCTACATCGGCGCCGGGCTCGGCCCCGGCCCCCGCGACGGGCTGATGACCGGGTTCGCCGCCCGTGGCCACTCGCTGCGCGCGGCCCGCACCGCGATCGAGGTGACCGTCCTCGCGGTGGGGTGGCTGCTGGGCGGGACGGTCGGCGCCGGCACCGTCCTGTACGCCCTCGCGATCGGGCCGCTCACCCAGCTGTTCCTGCCGCGCCTCACGATAGCGCCGCGACCCGGCCGCGACCCGGAGGGCCCCGCCGGCCACGGCGACCGCGAGGCGCCCCGTCAGCGCTCCGCCGCGAACGTCGCCAGCACGGACGCGAACTCCCGGGGCAGGATCAGCGCGCCGTCCTCGTAGCGGGTCTCCAGCACCGTCAGCTCGCCGGCCCGCCACCAGTACAGGTGCGGGCTGAGCGAGCCCGGCCCCTCCTCGTACCCGCGGTGGGCCTGCGCCTGCAGCTCGTGCGCCGCCGCGACGGCGGCGCGGTACCGGGCGCGCGGGTCGACCATGGGGTAGCGCAGCGGATGCGCGACGATCATGCTGCGGCTCGGCGCGATGACGAGCGCGCCGTACGGGCCGAGCGGCAGGTACTCCTCCAGCCACGCCAGGTGGGTCGCGGCATAGAACGTCCAGCCGTGCAGGATCGAGACCCGGACGCCGCCGAGATCCTGCTCGTCGGCCTGCAGCGGGCCGTCGGCCCGCACGTTGGAGCGGCCGATCATGAACAGCGCGTCGCCGCTCACCGGCCAGCCGCGCATCTCGGCGGTCGTGACGGTCCGGACGGTGGTGGGCGTGTCGACGACCACCGCCTCGATCAGCCCCGGCGCGAACGGCCGGGCCGCGAGCGCCCCGTTGTCGGCCTCCGCCGGGTAGATGCGGGTCCGCAGCAGGTGCTGGGCGAGGTCGAAGTCGCTGAGGTCGAGGGGCTCCTCGATCGCCGTGACGACGGTCGTGACATGGTCGGAGACCAGCGCGGGCCAGTCGTCGCGGGGGACCAGCCGGGCCAGCTGCCGCAGGTTGCGCATGCTGATGTGCAGCCGGTTGGCGCCCTCCAGCAGCACGACGTCCCCCGGCACCGGGCGGCACGCGTAGCCGAGGCTCTCGGCCACCAGGACGAGCAGCGAGTCCAGGGCCCCGTCGTCCCAGGGGCCGGGACGGGCATGACGGCCTCTCATCGCATACCTCCCGGCGCGTCCAGGGTGAGGGCTCCCGCGTCCAGGAGTACGGGCGCGCCGAGCTCCAGGGTCAGCTGCCGCGGGCCGTGTCCGGCCGCGACCCCGGCGAGCACGGGGACGCCGAGCGGGCCGAGCCGCGCCGCGAGCACGTCGGCGAGCTCGGCCGGGTCGCCGCAGCCCTCCCACGAGCCGAGCACGATCCCCGCGCAGCCCCCGAACCAGCCGGACTGGAGGAGCTGGACGAGCATCCGGTCGACCCGGTAGGGGGCCTCCGCGACGTCCTCCAGGAAGACGACGCGGCCCGCGGCGGGCGGCGGCGCGTACGGCGTGCCCAGAAGGGCGGTGAGGAGCGTGAGGGTGCCGCCCGTCAGCGGCCCCTCGGCCCGGCCCGGCACGAGCGCGTGCGTGCCGCTCAGGGGCGCGGGGACGTCCCCGAACAGGGCGGCGCGGAGACCGCCGAGGGTGGCGCCGTCGCCCGGCTCCGCGGCGAGGGTGCCCGCGGGCATCGGGCCGAACGACGTCGTGATCCCGAGCCGCGCGCCGAACGCGGCGTGCAGCGCGGTGATGTCGCTGGACCCGTGCAGCATCTTCGGGCCGGCGGCGGCGAGCGCCGCCCAGTCGAGGTGGTCGAGGACGCGGGTGGCGCCGTAGCCGCCCCGCGCGCAGACCACCGCGCGGACGCGGGGGTCGCACCAGGCGTCCATGAGATCGGCGGCGCGGTCGGCGTCCGGCCCGGCGAGCCGCCCGGGACCGTTCCGCTCCGGATCGCCGAGACCGGCCCGGTCGAGCACGTGCGCGCCGGTGACGACCTTGAGGCCCAGGGACCGCAGCAGCGCGCGGCCCGCCTCCAGCCGCGCCGGATCGGCGGGGCCGCTGGGCGCGACGACGGCGACCCGGTCTCCCGGGCGCAACCGCGGGTACGGCCGCCCGTACCGGCGCATGCCGGCGGGCGCGCCGGCGTCCCCCTCGATCGCCGCCGCGCGGGAACCCCCGCTCCTCAACCCGATCCCCCTCCTCGCACCGCGCCGGTCAAAGCTTGTCAGGATCCGCGCGCCCGCGGAAGGGGTGCCGGGTCACGACCCGCCAACAGATCATCGTCCCGTGCCGAGCACCAGCCCGGCAAGCCTCGGCAGCGTCTCGCCGACGGGCCGGCGCAGCACCGCGTCGGCGACCTCGTCGTACGGCGTCTCCTGCGCGTTGACGATCACCAGTTTCGCGCCGTGCTCGACGGCCTCCAGGCACAGGCCCGCCGCGGGCTGGACGGTCAGCGACGTCCCCACCGCGAGGAACAGGTCGCAGGACCGCGCCGCCCGGATCGCCGCGTCCAGGACGTCCCCCTCCAGCGACTGGCCGAAGGAGATCGTCGCGGACTTCTGGATGCCGCCGCACTCGGTGCACAGCGGGTCGTCCTCCCCGGCGTCCACGCGGGCCAGGACCTCCGGCATCGGGACGCGCCGCCCGCACGCGAGGCACACCGCGTCCCGCATGGTGCCGTGGATCTCGATCACCGCGCCGGACCCCGCCCGCTGGTGCAGTCCGTCGATGTTCTGCGTGACGATGGCGCGCAGCCGCCCCGCCCGCTCCAGCTCGACCAGCGCCTCGTGCGCGACGTTCGGCTCGGCGTGCCACCCGGGATGGTCGCGGCGGGACCGCCAGGCGCGGCGGCGGACCTCCGGGTCGGCGAGGTAGGCGCCGATGGTGGAGAGCCGCTGGGCCTGCGGATCCCGCGTCCACACGCCCTCGGGGCCGCGGAAGTCGGGGATGCCGCTGTCGGTCGATATCCCGGCGCCGGTCAGCACGGTGATCGCCCGGACGGACGGCAGGAACGCGGCGAGGCTGCGGGGAGCGTCCATGGCTCCAGGCTAGGGCCGGGACGGACCCGGCACGACCCGATCACGGCGCGCCCGGTGGGTCACGGGGCTCCCGGCGGGCACGGGGTGCCAGACTGGGCCCCGGTATGAGGTCCACCCCGCACATCCTGGTGATCAACGGCACCAAGGTCCGCCGGCCGGTGTTCGTCCTGGGCGCCCCGCACTCCGGCACGGACCGGCTGGCGCGCGCGGTGAAGCACGCGCCCGGATTCCACCTGACCATGGGCCGCCCCGCCGTGCTGCGGACGGCCTACGCGTTCGCGCGGCAGCCGGGGATCGCGGAGCGGCGCGGCCGGGGCGCGGCGCGGGTGCTGCGGGACGCGTTCGCCGAGGCGTGGCAGATCTCCGCGCGGGCGTGCTCGGAGTGCCCCGCCGAGTGCCGGGCGCTGTCCGGGCTGCCGCCGCCCGAGACCGCCCCCGAGCTCCCCGATCCGTGCACGGACCCGCACGGCGTCGTCCGCTACGCCGACGCCTCCCCCGACCTGATCTACAGCGCGGACGTCCTGCTGGACGCGTTCCCCGACGCCCAGTTCCTCCAGATCATCCGGGACGGCCGCGACGCGGTCGCCGGAATGCTGGACGACGAGCGCTGCCTCGCCTGGTTCAAGCCCGGCCTGGACAACCTCGACACCGTCTTCCCGAACGCCTTCTACGGCGTCGAGGACCACACCGACCGCAACCGGTGGCCGCGCGCCGCCACCGCCGTGAAGTGCGCGCTGCGCTGGCGCGGCTCGATCCGGCTGAGCGCCCGCCTGCGGCGCCAGGTGCCGGAGGAGCAGCTGTACACGGTCCGCTACGAGGAGCTCGTCGCGCGGCCCCGCCGCGTCACCGCCGGCATCGGGGACTTCCTCGGCGCGGACCTGCCCGCACCGGCGGGGCTCGTGCGGGCCCGGTCGCGAGACGCCGAGGACCCCGGCGTCGGGTCCTGGCGGGAGCGCCTCACCGCCCGCCAGACCGCCCAGGTGGAGAAGGTCGCCGGGGACGAGCTCCGCCGCCTCGGCTACGACTTGAGCAGCGAGGTCTGAGCCTCCGCCCCGTCCGGGCCGTCGTCCCACCGGGCGAACTGGGTGCGGTACAGCTCCGCGTACAGGCCGCCCTGGAGCAGCAGCTCCTCGTGCCGGCCGCGCTCGGCGACGCGCCCGTCCTCGATCACGAGGATCTGGTCCGCCTCCCGGATCGTGGACAGGCGGTGCGCGATGACGAGGGACGTGCGGCCCGCGAGGGCGGTGCGCAGCGCCCGCTGGACGGCCGCCTCGGACTCCGAGTCGAGGTGCGCGGTCGCCTCGTCCAGGACGACCACCGACGGGGACTTCAGCAGCAGGCGGGCGAGCGCGAGGCGCTGCTTCTCGCCGCCGGACAGCCGGTAGCCGCGGTCGCCCACGACCGTGTCGAGGCCGTCGGGCATCGCGTCGACGAGACCGCCGATCTGGGCCGCGTCGAGGGCGGCCCGGATCTCGTCGTCCTCGGCGTCCGGCCGGGCGTACCGGAGGTTCTCGCGGATCGTGTCGTGGAAGAGGTGCGCGTCCTGGCTGACGACGCCGACGGTGGCGCGCAGCGAGTCGAGGGTGACGTCGCGGACGTCCACGCCGCCGACGCGGACCGCGCCGGCGGAGACGTCGTACAGCCGCGACACCAGGTGGGTGATCGTCGACTTGCCGGCGCCGGACGGGCCGACCAGCGCGACGAGCTCGCCGGGCCGCGCGGTGAAGTCGATGTCGTGCAGCACCTCCCGCGCGGGGGCCGTGTCGGGCCGGGCGATCGACTCCAGCGAGGCCAGCGACACCTCCTCCGCCGACGGGTAGGCGAACCGGACGTGGTCGAACCGGATCTCGGGCGCGTCGCGCTGCCCGCCGCCGACCTGATCCGCCGCGTCCACGGCGTCCACCGGGTCCATGGCGTCCACCGCCTCGCCGAGCGGGCGGGCGCCCTCGCGGTCGCGGATCAGCGGCTTCAGGTCGAGGACCTCGAAGACGCGGTCGAAGCTCACGAGCGCGGTCATCACGTCCACGTGCACGTTCGACAGCGCGGTGAGCGGCCCGTACATGCGGGTGAGGAGCGTGGCGAGGGCGACGAGCGTGCCCAGCTGGAACCCGTTGTCCACGACCAGGACGCCGCCGACGCCGTAGACCATCGCGGTCGCGAGCGCGGCGACGAGGGTCAGCGCGGTGAAGAACACCCGCCCGTACATCGCCGCGACGATCCCGATGTCGCGGACGCGGGCGGCCCGGTGCGCGAAGTTGACCTCCTCCTCGAACGGACGGCCGTAGAGCTTGGCGAGCATCGCGCCCGCGACGTTGAACCGCTCGGTCATGAGCGAGCTCATCTCGGCGTCCAGCTGCATCTGCTCGCGGCTGATCCGCTGCAGCCGCTTGCCGACCCACTTGGCCGGCAGGATGAAGACGGGGAGCAGCAGCAGCGCGATCAGCGTCACCTGCCAGGACAGGATCAGCATCGTGACCAGCACCAGCACCAGGCTGATCACGTTCGACACCACCGACGACAGCGTGGTGGTGAGGGCGCGCTGCGCGCCGATGACGTCGTTGTTGAGGCGGCTGACGAGCGAGCCGGTCTGCGCCCGCATGAAGAACGCGACCGGCTGCCGCTGGACGTGCCCGAACACCTGCGTGCGCAGGTCGTAGATGAGCCCCTCGCCGATCCGCGCGGAGTACCAGCGCTGGGCGAGACTCAGGACGGCCTCGGCCAGGGCGAGCCCGGCGACGGCGAGCGCGAGCCAGACCACCACGGCGCGGTCGCCGGGCACGATGCCCCGGTCGATGATCGCCTTGAGCAGCAGCGGGTTGGCGACGACGGTGACCGCGGCGATCGTGTTCAGCGCGAGGAACAGGACCAGCTCGCGGACGTAGGGCCGGGCGTAGCCGGCGATGCGCCGGACCGTGCCGGGCTTGAGCTTCTGCCGCGTGACGGACCCGTCCCGGCGGAACGAGGCCATCACCTGCCAGCCGTTGCCCGGCATTCCCGGCATGCCCACAGCGCCTCCGAGCGGTTCGCGAATTACGTAATCACGTAAGCATCTCAGCCGCCGGGGATTCTTCCCCGCTCCGCTCACGGCGAAATCCCGGCCCGGCCGCGACCCCGGGCCGGGACGCTCGCGCATCGGCGCGGCGTACCGCCGGGCGGCGACGCGGCGCCGCCCGCGTCAGGAGGAGCCGCCGCCGCCGAACATGGCGCGGAGCCGCCCGATCTGCTCGCGGCGCTCGGCGGCGCACTGCTGCTCCAGGGTGTTCTCCGGAGCCTCCAGCAGCAGACGCTTCGTCGCCACGGCGGCTCCGGGGTTGACCGCCAGCAGCGCCGCGACGAGCTCGTCGACGGCGGCGCCGAGGCCGTCGCGCGGGACGACCGTCTCGGCCAGCCCGAGGCGGGACGCCTCCTCGGCGAGGACCGTGCGGGCCGTCAGGCACAGCTCCAGGGCGCGGGACAGCCCGACGGCCTCCACCAGCGGCTTGGTGCCGGTCAGGTCCGGGACGAGCCCGAGCGCGGGCTCCTTCATGCAGAACTTGACGTCGTCGGCGACGACGCGGATGTCGCAGGCGAGGGCGAGCTGGAAACCGCCGCCGATCGCGTGCCCGTGCACGGCCGCGACCGAGACGATCCGGGGGTCGCGCAGCCAGCGGTAGCCCTGCTGCAGCTCGGCGATGAACGCGTCGGTGGCCTGCGCGTCCCGGCCGTCGGTGAAGCCCTCGCCGCCGCCGGAGAACATGCTGAGGTCGATGCCCGCCGAGAAGCACGGGCCCTCGCCGCGCAGCACGACGACGCGCACGTCGGAGGGCAGCGCCCGGCCGATCGCGGCGAGTCCCCGCCAGGTGGCGAACGTCATCGCGTTGCGCCGCTCCGGGCGGTTCAGCGTGACGGTCGCGACCGCGCCGTCGATCTCCAGCCGCAGCCCCGCCTCGGCGAGCTCGGCCTCAGCCGGAATGGTGGCCGGATCCGGCCGTTCCGCCGTCGCGTCCGTCATGACGTCCCCTCTTCGCTGTGCTGTGTCCGTCGAACCGGCCGGGGGCCGGTCGGCGCGGCGGGAGGGGATCCGTCACGCCCCCGAGGGACGGGCAGCCGTCCCGGTGGGCGCACCGAGCCCGCCCCGTCGCCGGTGGCGTGGGGCGGGCGCCGTCCCGCCGCCGCGACCGAACCCTACTCGGTCGGTCGCGGCGGACGGTCGGGCGGTGCGCTCGTTCCGGGGGTCGCGTCCGGTCAGGACTTCTTTCCCCGGGTCGCGCCACCGCGACCGCGCAGGTTGACGCCGGACTCGGTCAGAATCCGGTGGATGAAGCCGTACGAGCGGCCGGTGGCGGCTGCCAGGGCGCGGATGCTCTCACCGGAGTCGTACCTCTTCTTGAGGTCCGCCGCCAGCTTGTCGCGCTCGGCACCGGTCACGCGGGTGCCCTTCTTCAGGGTCTCGGCCACGAGTACCTCCCGTAGTGATGTGGTGACCGCTGCGTTATCCCCCGCCATGATCAGTCATTCCCGCGCGTTCGGCTACCCACTCGGCCAGAAAAGATCTGCGGAAGGCTCCGCGCAGGTCACGCGAGCGCCACCAGATCGGAAAATTCGTCACTCCAGATGTCCTCGACACCATCCGGCAGCAAAATCACTCTTTCCGGCTGGAGCGCGTCCACCGCACCCTCATCGTGGGTCACCAGGACGATGGCCCCCGCGAAGGTGCGCAGGGCCGCGAGGATCTCCGCGCGGCTGGCCGGATCGAGGTTGTTGGTGGGCTCGTCCAGGAGCAGGACGTTGGCGCTCGACACGACCAGCATCGCCAGGGCCAGCCGGGTCTTCTCGCCGCCCGACAGGACCCCGGCCGGCTTGTCGACGTCGTCGCCGGAGAACAGGAACGAGCCGAGGATCTTGCGGACCTCGACGGGCGCGAGGTCGGGTGCGGCCGACTGCATGTTCGCCAGGACGGACCGGTCGACGTCCAGGGTCTCGTGCTCCTGGGCGTAGTACCCCACGCGCAGCCCGTGCCCGGCGACGACGGTGCCGGTGTCGGCCTTGTCGACCCCGGCCAGCATGCGCAGCAGCGTGGTCTTCCCGGCGCCGTTGAGGCCCAGCACGACGACCCGGCTGCCCCGGTCGATGGCCAGGTCCACGTCCGTGAAGATCTCCAAGGATCCGTACGATTTAGACAAACCAGTCGCGGTAAGGGGGGTTTTGCCGCAGGGAGCCGGGTCCGGGAAGCGGATTTTGGCCACCTTGTCGGCCTGCCGCTCCCCCTCGACTCCCGCGAGCAGCTGCCGGGCCCGCCGGTCCATCTGCTGCGCCGCCTTGGCCTTGGTCGCCTTCGCGCGCATCTTGTCGGCCTGCGACAGCAGCGCCGACGCCTGCCGCTGCGCGTTCGCCGACTCCCGCTTGCGGCGCCGCTCGTCGGTCTCCCGCTGGGCCAGGTACTTCTTCCAGCCGACGTTGTAGACGTCGATCACGCCGCGGTTGGCGTCCAGGTGGAAGACGCGGTTGACGACGGCGTCCAGCAGGTCGACATCGTGGCTGATCACGACGAGGCCGCCCTGGTGGCCCTTCAGGTAGTCGCGCAGCCACACGATCGAGTCGGCGTCGAGGTGGTTGGTCGGCTCGTCCAGCAACAGGGTGTCGGCGCCGGAGAACAGGATGCGGGCCAGCTCGACGCGGCGCCGCTGCCCGCCCGACAGCGTCCCGAGCGGCTGCCCCAGGACCCGGTCGGGCAGGCCCAGGCTGGACGCGATCGACGCGGCCTCGGCCTCCGCCGAGTACCCGCCGAGGACGTGCAGCCGCTCCTCCAGCCGCCCGTACCGGCGGACCGCCTTGTCGCGGGCGGCGCCCTCCGCCGTCGCCATCGCCTCCTCGGCGTCGCGCAGGTCGCGGATCACCTCGTCCAGGCCGCGGGCCGACAGGATCCGGTCGCGGGCGAGCTCGGCCAGGTCGACGCCGCGCGGGTCCTGCGGCAGGTAGCCGATGGTGCCCGAGGACGTCACGCCGCCCTGCGCGGGCTGCGCCTCCCCGGCCAGCACCTTCGTGAGGGTGGTCTTGCCCGCGCCGTTGCGGCCGACGAAGCCGACGCGGTCGCCGGGGTTCACCCGGAAGGACGCGGCCTCGATCAGCAGCCGGGATCCGGCGCGCAGCTCGATGTCGTTCGCGATGATCACAGTGAACAGGGCTCCCCTGACGGACGCGGCTCGGTGGACAGGCGCACGAAACAGCGCGCCGCGCGGTCCTCGACCGGGGCGCGCCGGGGGGCCTGTCAGCTCGGGAGCGAAACCATCCGCCCAGTGTACGTGACGGCGGGCCGCTCCTGGCCATGCCTTTACCGCCGCGAGGCCCCGCGGCGGGCGGCGTGCGGGCGAGGATGGGGGGATGACCCACGTCACATCCAACCCGCCCGACGGGACGCCCACCTGGATCGACCTCGGCATCCCGGACCTCGAGCGCGCCAAGACCTTCTACGGGACGCTGTTCGGATGGCGGTTCCACGACACCGGCGCCGAGAGCGGGCACTACACGATGTGCCTGCTCGGCGGCGAGATGGTGGCCGCCCTCATGCGGAACCCGGAGGACAACGCGTCCGAGTTCTGGTGGAACGTCTACCTCGCCGCCGACGACTGCGACGCCGCCGTCAAGCGGATCACCGACGCGGGGGGCGGGGTCGTCGTGCCGCCGATGGACGTGATGACGCAGGGCCGCATGGCGATGGTCAGGGACGCGCAGGGCGCCCAGTTCGGCCTCTGGCAGGGCCGCGACCACACCGGTTCGCGGATCGTCAACGAGCCGGGATCGTTCGTCTGGAACGAGGTCGTCACGCCGGATCCCAGCGCCGCCCGCGACTTCTACACCACCGTCTGGGACTTCGAGGCGGAGGAGGCGCCCGGGGACACCGAGTACTACGCCCTGAAGCGCTCCGACGGCCGCTACATCGGCGGGATCGCGGGCGTCCCCGGCCCGGCCGCCCCGTCCTGGGTCACGTACTTCGAGGTGACCGACCCCGACGAGGCCGTCCGGCGGGTGCGGGCCGGCGGCGGGACCGTCGAGGAGGACCCCCGGGACACGCCCTACGGCCGGATCGCGTACGTCCGCGACCCGTTCGGCACCCCGTTCATGCTGATGAAGCCCGCCCCGGCGCCGGACTGACCGCCGCCCCGCCCGCCGGCCGGCCGGGCGTCAGCTCTGCCGCTCGGCCGCCAGCCGCTGGGCGATGGTGCTCTGGAGGCGCTGGAGGCCGGACGTCCCGACCATGGAGATCTGGCCCTCCAGGTCGCGGAGCAGCGTGTCCTCGTTCATGACGACCTCGGACGACTGCATCAGCACCGTCCCCTGGCCGGAGAAGTCGAACTGGTGCTCCTCGCCGGACGCGCCGCCCACCCCGAGGATCATCCGGGCGGCGCCGAAGGCGCCCCGCATGTAGGAGTGGTCGTAGTGGTGGCATGGCGACGGGCAGTCGGCCCACCCCAGCAGCGCCTGCGGGTCGACCCGGATCGGCGGCTCGACGAAGTGGACCGGCCCGTTGGACGCGGCCACGAAGCGTCCCGTCCCGATCAGGGTGAGGAACCCCGGGATGATCGACTGCTTCAGCTCCAGGCCCGGCTCGAACGCCAGCAGGTTGCCGGCCCGGACGGTGAGGTTCCCCTCGTCCAGGTCGAACGAGTTGACGTCGAAGCCGCGGTCGGCGAGCAGCAGCTTGCCGCGGCCCTCGGCCACGATCCAGTCGCCCGCGTACATCGGCGAGTTGAACGCGCCCGCCACGAAGGCGTCGAGCGCCCCGGACGACAGCGACTCGAACCTGATCTGCCCGTAGTAGGCGATCATCTTGCCCTTCTGCACGAACCACCGCCCGTCGAGGTCCACGCTGAAGGCGTAGGGATTGACGTTGTCGTTGGACGGGAGCGACGCCGCGTTCCAGGTCTGCACGGCCACGGTTCAGATCTTCCTCTCGCTGGCCTGGACGTAGACGACGCCGGAGCCGCTCAGCTGCAGCTGGAACGCCTCCCCGGAGCCGCGTCCGATGAGGTCGCGCATCCCGGCCGACACCGCCAGCCGGTTCTCCACCTGGCCGCGGTGGGCCACGTACGCCTGCGGGTCGACGAAGACGGGCCGCTGCGGCGTGATCGGCAGCTCCATGACGCCGCCGTGCGACAACAGCCCGCAGGAGCCGTGCCCGGACAGCGTCGTCGTGAACAGCCCCTGGCCGGTGACCGCGCCCCGGACCATGCCGCGGACGCCGCCCTGCTCGCCCATGAACATCGTCCCGACCTGGAGTGAGGCGTCGTGCACCAGAAGCCGGTCGGCCTCCACGTACAGCGTGTCGGCGCCGCTCAGGTCGACGACGGTGACGTGCAGCCCGCCGTGCCCGAACAGGACCGTGCCCTGCCCCCTCACGTGCATCATCGCCGAGCGCTCGCCCGCGACGGCCCGGCCGAGGGCGCCGCCGAGCCCCTGCCCGGCCGTCGCCGACGGCTCGAACGTCACCGGCCCGGTGTAGGCGAGCATCGCGCCGCGCTTGCTGAAGACCTCGTGCCCCGGCCCGACCGGCACCTGGAGCATCTTCGCGTTGATCCCCTGGTAACCCGGCATCAGATCTCCAGCACCCCTCCGCGCTCGGCCGGCTGGACGTAGACCAGCCCCTGCCCCTGGTAGCGGAACTGGACGCTCTCGCCCGACCCCTGGCCGAGGACCGTCCGCCAGTTCACGTCCGTCACGACGTCCTGCTGCAGCCGCCCGAGGTGCCCGACGTAGGCGTGCGGGTCGACGCACAGCGGCGTCTGGGGGGTGACCTCCAGCGCGATCGCGGGCCCGTCCGACACGATCGCCGCCGTGCCGCGGCCCTCGACCTTGGTGGTCGCGAGGCCCTGGCCGGTGCCCATCCCCCGCAGCCCGACGAAGTGGACGCCGGTCTGCAGGTTCCCGTCGAGCGCCAGGAGGCTCTCGGACTCCGCGAACAGGGTGTCGCCCGCGAGGTGGACAAGCGTGACCTCGGTGGCCTCGCTCGCCAGGTAGACGGTGCCCTGCCCGGTGATCTCCATGAGGGTCATGCCCTCACCGGCGATCCGCCGCTTGAGGGCGCCGCGCAGCCCCTCGCCGCCGGTCATGCCCTGCCGCTTGAACGTCATCTGCCCCTCGTAGGCGACCATGGACCCGTTCAGGGCCCTGATCGTCTCGCCGGCGAGATCGACGGCCAGCATCTTGGTGCCGTTCAGTCGAAATTGCGCCACAAGCCGACAACCTACCGGGCTCGGGGCGGCGGAAGGCCACCCGTCCCCGACGTGTCGGCGCGTTGCGGTCCGCCTCGTCCGGGGATCGGGGAGGATGACCCCATGTGGATCGCACCCGAACGCCGGGGCCTCGGCCGGTGGGCCGTCCCCGGCCTCGTGCTGGGCGCCGGAGTGGTGGTCGGGTCCCTCCTCGCCGCCGACGGGCGGTACGGGACGGCCCTCGTCGCGCTCGCCGCCCTCGCCGTGTACTCCGGCCACCTCGCCTACCGCCGCAACGACCCGGTCCTGCCGTTCGGCGAGGGGTTCGGGTCGGGCCACCGCGCCCGCACCCACCTGCGGGCCGCCGCGCTGACCGGCGACGTGCTGACGGTCGCCGTCGTGGGCGCCCTCGTCGTCGAGGCGCTGCGCGGCGCCGACATCACCCCCTACGTCTGGCTGGGCGGCCTCGCCGTCACGACGTACCTGCTCGCGGCGGCCGTCGGCGGCCGGGCCATGTGAGGCGAACGGTGCGTTAACTTCTCCTGACATGTCCCATCCAGGGCGTCCCCAGGCGGCATGATGCCGCTGTGTCATCCGTGGATGTACTCCTGCCGGCGCGAGCGATCTTCCACCCCGTGGTCGATCTCGCCTCCGGTTCCGTCGTCGCGGTGGAGGCGCGCCGGCCGATCGCGGCGGATACCTCCCCCGTCCACCTGGACCCCGCCGCCGAGGACGTACGCCGCGCGATCGACGCGGCCCGCGCCGCGGCCGACCTCCGCACCCCCCTCCCCCTCCAGATCGGCGTGCACGCCGAGACCCTCACGCGCGGCGACGCGCTCCTCGGCGAGCTGCACCACGGCCTCACCGAGACCGGGCGGCGGCCGCAGGAGTACATCCTGTGCGTCGCGGGCGGCTTCCCGCCCGGTCAGCGCCCCGCCGTCGCCGCCGCCTTCAAGAGCCTGCGCCGCGCCGGCTACCTCGTCGGCCTGGCGACCGTCGGCGCCGCCCACGTCCCCCTGGACCTGCTCGCGGACGGCACGTCCTACCTGCTGAAGCTGGACCCCGAGCTGACCCGCCGCGCGGTGGCGGACCCGCGCCGCTCCGCGCTCGTGACGAGCCTGGTGGAGCTCGCGCACCGGCTCGGCACCCACGTCCTCGCGCCCGGCCTCGCCACCCAGGACCAGGTCCTGCACGTCCGCGAGATGGGCGTGCGGCTCGTCCAGGGACCGACGCTCGCGCCGCCGGAGTGGCGGCCCGGCATGCCGGTCACGGTCCCGGTCGCGGCCCGCGAGGCGCCCGCCGCCGACCCGGGCCTCGGCCCCCGCGTCTCGGAGTTCACCCTCCCGGCCGTGACGATGCCCGACACCAGCACCGCCGACGAGGTCCTGGACGCCCTCAACACCGAGACCGGCACGACCAGCATCGTCCTGGTGGACGGGCACCAGCGGCCCCGCGCCATGGTGGACCGCACCCGCTTCCTGCTCCGCCTGTCCGGCGCCTACGGGCACGCCCTCCACGCGCACCGCCCGGCCGCCCGCCTCGCGGACGAGCCGCGCCTGGTGCCCCGCACCGTCCCCGCGATAGCCGCCCTGCGCGCCGCCGGCCACGAGCACGAACGCGTCTACGACGACCTGACCGTCGTGGACGAGGTGGGCCGCTGCCTGGGCATCGTCCGCGTGGCCGACCTCATCCGCAGCCTGTCCCCCTGACCGTGCGCCGGCCCCGCGAGAGCGCACGGCGAGGCCGCACCCGGGCGCGGGGTGCGGCCTCGTGCGGCGCTCGTGCGGCTCGTCAGACGTTGAAGCCGAGGGCGCGGAGCTGGTCCCGGCCGTCGTCGGTGATCTTGTCGGGGCCCCACGGGGGCAGCCACACCCAGTTGATCGTGACGCCCTTGCACAGGCCCTCCAGCGCGCTGTGCGCCTGGTCCTCGATGACGTCGGTGAGCGGGCACGCGGCGCTCGTCAGCGTCATATCGAGGGTCACGGCCTCGCCGTCGAGGTTGACGCCGTAGACGAGCCCGAGATCCACGACGTTGATGCCGAGCTCGGGGTCGACGACGTCCTTCAGCGCCTCGAGGATCTCCTCCTCGGGAGCGGTGGCGGTGTCGGTGGTTTCGGTCATGATGTCTCTCCGAGAGCGCGGGCGGTCGCGTCCTTCCACGCCATCCAGGCGAGCAGGGCGCACTTGATGCGGGCGGGGTACTTGGAGACCCCGGCGAAGGCGATGGCGTCCTCCAGGACGTCCTCGTCGGGCTGGACGTCCCGGCCGCGTGACTGCATCAGCGCCAGGAACTCGTCGCCGACCGCCATCGCCTCCTGGACGGACTTCCCGATGATCAGGTCGGACATCACCGAGGCGCTGGCCTGGCTGATCGAGCAGCCCATGGCGTCGTACGAGACGTCGGCGACCCTGGCGTCCCTGCCGGAGCCCGCCAGGTGCACGCGCAGGGTCACCTCGTCACCGCACGTGGGGTTGACGTGGTGCGCCTCGCCCTCGTACGGCTCCCGCAGCCCCTTGTGCAGGGGGTTACGGTAATGGTCCAGGATGACCTCCTGGTACATCGCCTCGAGCTGCATGTCGTCCTTTCAAGCCTTTCCTCGCCGCGGCCGGGGCGCCGTCAGGCCGTTCCGAAGAACTTCTGGGCCTGCCGTACCCCGTCCGCGAGCGCGTCCACGTCCGCGAGGGTGTTGTAGAGGTAGAACGTCGCGCGGGTCGTCGCCGGGATGCCGAACCGGCGGCAGATCGGCCACGCGCAGTGGTGGCCGACGCGGACCTCGACGCCCAGCTCGTCCAGGACCTGGCCGACGTCGTGCGGGTGGATGTCCTCGACGGTGAACGCCACGGCGCCGCCGCGGGCCTCGGTGGTGCCTGGGCCGATGACGCGGACGCCGGGGATCTCGGTCAGCCGCTCCAGCGAGTAGGCGATGAGCGCCTCCTCGTGGGCGTGGACGCGGTCCATCCCGATCTCTGCGAGGTAGTCGCAGGCCGCGCCGAGCCCGACCGCCTGCGCGGTCATCGGCACGCCGGCCTCGAACCGCTGCGGCGGCGGCATGAAGGTGCTGGCCTCCATGTGCACGACCTCGATCATCGAGCCACCGGTGATGAACGGCGGCATCGCCTCCAGCAGCTCCCGGCGGCCCCACAGGACGCCGATGCCCGTCGGGCCCAGCATCTTGTGGCCCGAGAACACCAGGAAGTCGGCGTCGAGATCGGTCACGTCCACCGGCTGGTGCGGCACCGACTGGGCGCCGTCCAACAGGAGGAGGGCGCCCACCTCGCGGGCGCGCGCCGCGATCCGCTTGATCGGCGGGACGGTGCCGAGCACGTTCGACTGGTGCGTCAGCGCGACGATCTTCGTGCGCTCGTTCACCAGGTCGTCGAGGTCGTCCAGATCGAGGCGGCCCTCGTCGGTCAGCCCGAACCAGCGGAGCGTGGCGCCGGTGCGGCGGCACAGCTCCTGCCACGGGACGAGGTTCGCGTGGTGCTCCATCTCGCTCACCACGACCTCGTCGCCCGGCCCGATCTTGAAGCGCTCCGACTCCGGGCCGGCCGTGGCGGCGTTGCTCATCGCGTACGCCACGAGGTTGATGCCCTCGGTCGCGTTCTTGGTGAACACGATCTCGCCGGGATCGGCGCCGATGAACCGGGCGATCGAGGCGCGGGCCTGCTCGTACGCTTCGGTCGCCTCCTCCGCCAGCAGATGCGCCCCGCGGTGCGGCGCCGCGTTGTGGCGCTCGTAGAACCCGCGCTCGGCGTCCAGCACCCGCAGGGGCTTCTGCGACGTCGCGCCCGAGTCGAGGTACACGAGGGGACGCCCGCCGCGCACCGTGCGCCGCAGCAGCGGAAAGTCCTTCTTGAGCTCCTCGGGCAGCAGGTCCATCAGGCCACGCCCGCCTTCGCGTACTTCTCGTAGCCCTCGTTCTCCAGCTCGTCGGCGAGCTCCGGGCCGCCCGCCGCGACGACGCGGCCCGCGGAGAAGACGTGCACGAAGTCCGGCTTCACGTAGCGCAGGATCCGGGTGTAGTGCGTGATCAGCAGGACGCCGGTCTCACCGGACGCGGAGAACCGGTTGACGCCCTCGGAGACGACCTTGAGCGCGTCGACGTCGAGGCCCGAGTCGGTCTCGTCCAGGACGGCCAGCTTCGGCTTGAGCATCTCCAGCTGGAGGATCTCGTGCCGCTTCTTCTCGCCGCCGGAGAAACCCTCGTTCAGGCTGCGCTGGGCGAACACCGGGTCGATGGACAGCGCGTCCATCGCCGCCTTCATCTCCTTGGAGAACTCCCGCAGCTTCGGCGCCTCACCGCGGACGGCGGTGACGGCGGAGCGCAGGAAGTTGGAGACGGACACGCCGGGGACCTCGACCGGGTACTGCATGGCGAGGAACAGGCCGGCGCGGGCGCGCTCGTCGACGGACATCTCCAGGACGTCCTCGCCGTCGAGGGTGACGGTGCCCGCGGTCACGTCGTACTTCGGGTGACCGGCGATCGCGTAGGCGAGGGTGGACTTGCCGGAGCCGTTCGGCCCCATGATCGCGTGGGTCTCGCCGGCCTTCACGGTCAGGTCGACCCCGCGCAGGATCTCCTTCGTCCCGTCGGTGCCGTCGGCGACGGAGACGTGGAGGTCGCGGATCTCAAGGGTGGCCATGATGCTTGGTTTTCCTTAGTCGTCGGAGCCGAGGGAGACGTACACGTCGCCGTCCTCGACCTTGACCTTGTAGGTGGCGACCGGCTGCGTGGCCGGCGGGTTGGTGGGCTTGCCGCTGCGCAGGTCGAAGCAGGACCCGTGCAGCCAGCACTCGATCGTGCCGTCGTAGACCTCCCCCTCGGAGAGGGAGACCTCGGCGTGCGAGCAGATGTCGTACAGCGCGTGCACGCCGTCGCCGGTCCGCGCGAGCACGACGGGGGTGTCGTCGACCTCGACGCCGAGCGCCCCGTCGGCGGGGATCTCCGCCAGGGCGCACACCTTCACGTAGGCCATCAGCGCTCCACGTCCCGTCGCCTCACATCCAGCTCCGCCTCGATCGCGTCCCGCACCTTCTCGCGGACCTCGGGCACCTCGATGCGCTCGACGAGCTGCCCGAGGAAGCCCCGCACCACCATGCGGCGCGCCTCGTCGAAGGTGATGCCGCGCGCCTGGAGGTAGAACAGGTGCTCGTCGTCCAGCCGGCCGGAGGCGGACGCGTGCCCCGCGCCCGCGACCTCGCCGGTGAGGATCTCCAGGTTCGGCACGGAGTCGACCCGCGTCCCGTCCGTGAGGACGAGGTTGCGGTTCAGCTCGTAGGTGTCGGTGCCCTCGGCCTCCGCCCGGATGATCACGTCGCCGATCCACACGGCGTGCGCGTCCTGGTCCTGCAGGGCGCCGCGGTAGTCGACGCGGCTGCGGCAGTGCGGGACGGTGTGGTCGACCAGGAGGCGGTGCTCCAGGTGCTGGCCGCCGTCGGCGAAGTACACCCCGTACAGCTCGGCGTCGCCGCCGGGCGCGCCGTACTCGACGGACGGGGAGATCCGCACGAGGTCGCCGCCGAGCGTCACGTTGTGCGACACGAACCGGGCGTCCCGGCCGAGCCGGGCGTGCTGGTGCGACACGTGGACGCTGTCGTCCGCCCAGTCCTGGAGGCTGATCACCGACAGGCGGGCGCCGTCGCCGACGACGAACTCGACGTTGTCGGCGTAGGTCGCCGAGCCGCGGTGCGCGAGCACCACGGTCGCCTCGGCGAACGGCTCCAAAATCACGGTCGTGTGCCCGTAGGACGCGGACGACGCGTCCTCGCCGCGCCGCCGGATCACCGTCGGCGCGGACGCGACGGCCTCCTTCGGGACGGTCACGACGACGGCCTGCGTGAACGCCGACCACGCCTGCGCGCTCACCCGGTCGGCGGGCACGTACGCCCTGCCGAGGCGGGCGTCGTCGCGGCCCACGGTCTCGACCGTCGCCTCGGGCGCCGCCTCGACCTCCACGATGACCTTGCCGTGCGGCTCGGCGGTGCCGTTGTGCAGGCCGCGCAGGCGGCGCAGCGGGGTGAACCGCCACTCCTCCTCGCGGCCGGTCGGCACCTCGAAGTCCGCGAGGTCGTAGGACGCCCTGTCGTGCAGCGTCGACAGAGGCTTCACGTCGACTCCAGTGCCCACGGTCGCGCTCGCCTCCTCACTCGTTCCTCGCTCGTCGGCTCGCCGCGCCGTGCCCACGGTCGCGCTCGCCTCCTCACTCGTTCCTCGCTCGTCGGCTCGCCGCTCCATCAGCCGACGGCTCCTTCCATCTGCAGCTCGATCAGCCGGTTCAGCTCGAGCGCGTACTCCATCGGCAGCTCGCGCGCGATGGGCTCGACGAACCCGCGCACGATCATCGCCATCGCCTCGTCCTCGGTGAGGCCGCGGCTCATCAGGTAGAACAGCTGGTCCTCGGAGACCTTGGAGACGGTGGCCTCGTGACCCATCTCCACGTCGTCCTCGCGGACGTCGACGTAGGGGTAGGTGTCGGACCGGCTGATCTGGTCGACCAGCAGCGCGTCGCACTTCACGGTGGACCGGCTGCGGGAGGCGCCCTCCTGGATCTGGACCAGGCCCCGGTAGGACGTGCGGCCGCCGCCGCGCGCCACCGACTTCGACACGATCGTCGAGGAGGTGTTCGGCGCGGCGTGCACCATCTTGGCGCCGGCGTCCTGGTGCTGGTCCTCGCCCGCGAACGCGATCGAGAGGGTCTCGCCCTTCGCGTGCTCGCCGAGCAGGTAGACCGCCGGGTACTTCATCGTGACCTTGGAGCCGATGTTGCCGTCGATCCACTCCATGGTGGCGCCCTCGTAGGCGACGGCCCGCTTGGTCACGAGGTTGTAGACGTTGTTCGACCAGTTCTGGATGGTCGTGTACCGGACGCGGGCGTCCTTCTTCACGACGATCTCGACGACGGCCGAGTGCAGGGAGTCCGACTTGTAGATCGGCGCGGTACAGCCCTCGACGTAGTGGACGTAGGAGCCCTCGTCCGCGATGATCAGCGTCCGCTCGAACTGGCCCATGTTCTCGGTGTTGATCCGGAAGTAGGCCTGGAGCGGGATCTCGACGTGGACGCCCGGCGGGACGTAGATGAACGAGCCGCCCGACCACACGGCGGTGTTGAGCGCGGCGAACTTGTTGTCGCCGACCGGGATCACGGAGCCGAAGTACTCCTGGAAGATCTCCGGGTGCTCCTTCAGGCCCGTGTCGGTGTCGACGAAGATGACGCCCTTCTCCTCGAGGTCCTCACGGATCTTGTGGTAGACGACCTCGGACTCGTACTGGGCGGCGACGCCTGCGATGAGGCGCTGCTTCTCCGCCTCGGGGATGCCGAGCCGGTCGTAGGTGTTCTTGATGTCCTCCGGGAGCTCCTCCCAGGAGGCGGCCTGCTTCTCGGTGGAGCGCACGAAGTACTTGATGTTGTCGAAGTCGATGTCCGACAGGTCCGAGCCCCAGGTGGGCATCGGCTTCTTCTCGAACAGGCGCAGCCCCTTGAGGCGCAGGTCGAGCATCCAGTCGGGCTCGCCCTTCTTGCCCGAGATGTCGCGGACGACATCCTCGTTCAGGCCGCGTCGTGCGGAGGCACCGGCCGCGTCAGGGTCGGCCCAGCCGAACTTGTACCTGTCGAGCCCCTCCAGCTCGGGGTGGGCTGCCATAGTCATAGGGACGTCCTCCCGGACTCCTCGTCGCTGTTCGCTGTCGTTTCGGGGGATCGCTCCCCCGCGTCCCCACGAGGGGTAACGCCGCCCGCGCCGGAATCTTCCGCGCCCCCGCCGCAGAGCGACCGGGAGCTGACGTGGGTGGTGCAGATCCCGTCGCCGTGGGCGATGGTCGCCAGCCGCTGGACGGGGGTGCCCAGCAGCCGGCTGAACGCCTCGGTCTCGGCCTCGCACAGCTGCGGGAACTCCGCGGCGACGTGCGCGACCGGGCAGTGGTGCTGGCACAGCTCCTCGCCGCCGCCCTGCGGGGCCTTGGCCGCCGCGGCGGCGTAGCCGTCGGCCGACAGCGCCTCGGCGAGCGTGCGGACCCGCTGGTGGGGCGGGGCCGCCTGCACGACCGGACGGTACCGTCGTTCCAGGTCGGCGATCTGCCGGCGGGCGAACGCGGCGACCGCGCCCTCCCCGGCGGCCTCGGCGAGGAAGCGCAGGGCGCTCGTCGCGAGGTCGTCGTAGGCGTGCACGAAGGCGCTGCGCCCGGCGTCGGTGATGGCGAACCACTTGGCCGGACGGCCCCGTCCGCGGCGGGTCTGACCGGGGCGGGCGCGGCCCGTCTCGATCATGCCGTCGGCGAGCAGCGCGTCCAGGTGGCGGCGGATCGCGGCGGGCGTGAGCCCGACGCGCTCGCCGAGCGCGGACGCGGTGATCGGGCCGTGCTCGAGGATGAGGCGCGCCACGCGGGCGCGCGTGTCGCGCTCGCTGGACGCGCCACCGGGGCCGGCGCCGTGGACAGGGTCCGACGGCACGCCGGACGGCCGCGCGACGGCGGCCGTGGCACTCGCCTTCTCCTGGCCCACGTTTTTCACAACATCAGTGTGCCGTAATTCCTTCCCGGCCACCAAAGGTTCCACGATGTCCTTGCTCACGCAGGCAAGCCTTACCTAACCTGCATCGACGCGGTCCCGGGCGGCGCCCGCCCGGACCTTTACCGGGCCCGCACCCGGCCCGTGCGGTGCCCGGCACGGACCTCCGGCGGCCCGGTCCTAGACTCGTGACCCATGACATCCCCCGCAGGCGGCGCCGTCGAGCTGGACGGACTCGTCAAGCGCTATGGCACCGGCGGCGCCGAGCGCACGGCCGTCGACGGCCTGTCGTTCGGCGCCGCCCGGGGCGCGGTGACCGCGCTCCTCGGCCCGAACGGGGCCGGCAAGACCACCACGATCGAGATCTGCGAGGGGTTCCGGCGCGCCGACGCGGGCACGGTCCGCGTCCTCGGCCGGGACCCGGTCGCCGACGCGCGCGAGCTGAAACCGCGGGTGGGCGTGATGCCGCAGTCCGGGGGCGTCCCCGGCACGGCCCGCGCGGGAGAGTTCCTCCGGCTCGTCGCGTCCTTCCACGCGACGCCCCTCGACACGGGCGCGCTGCTGGAGCGGCTCGGCCTCACCGAGCACGCCCGCACCCCCTTCCGCCGCATGTCGGGCGGGCAGCAGCAGCGGCTCTCCCTCGCCGTCGCCGTCGTCGGGCGTCCCGAGCTCGTCTTCCTGGACGAGCCGACCACCGGCCTCGACCCGCAGGCCCGGCACGCCACCTGGGAGCTGATCGAGGAGCTGCGCGCGGCCGGCGTGTCGGTCGTCCTCACCACGCACCACATGGAGGAGGCCGAGCGGCTCGCGGACCACGTCGTGATCGTCGACCACGGCCGGGTCGTCGCGCAGGGCGCCCCCGGCGTGCTGACCGGCGCCGAGCGGCAGCTGCGGTTCCGCGCCCGGCCGGGCCTCGGGCTGGAGGAGCTGCTGGCCGCGCTGCCCGCCGGCTCGGCCGCGAAGGAGTCGCCCGCCGGCCACTACCTGATCGAGGCGGACGTCCGGCCCGAGCTGCTCGCCACCGTCACCGCCTGGTGCGCCTCGCACGGCGTCATGACGGAGGACCTGCGGATCGAGCGGCGAACGCTGGAGGACGTCTTCCTGGAACTGACCGGACGGGACCTGCGCGCATGACCGCCCTCGACCTCACCCCCGCCCCGGCGGCCGTCCCGGTGCCGCGGATGGTCGCCGCCCAGGCGGGCTACGAGCTGCGGACGATGCTCCGCAACGGCGAGCAGCTGCTGCTCACCCTGATCATCCCGGTGGTGCTGCTCGTCCTGTTCGCCACGACCTCGCTGCTCGACCTCGGCCCCGGCCGCCGCGTCGACTTCCTCGCGCCCGGCATCCTGGCCCTCGCCGTGCTGTCCACCGCCTTCACCGGGCAGGCGATCGGGACGGGCTTCGAGCGCAGATACGGCGTGCTGAAGCGGCTCGGCGCCACCCCGCTGCCGCGCGGCGGCCTGATCGCGGCCAAGACCCTCGCCGTCCTGGCCGTCGAGGCGGTGCAGGCGGCGGTGATCTGCGGGGTGGCGCTCGCGCTCGGCTGGCGGCCGCACGGCGACCCGTTCTCCGTGCTCGTCCTGCTGCTGCTCGGCACCGCCGCGTTCAGCGGGTTCGGGCTGCTCATGGCCGGGACGCTGCGCGCCGAGGCCACGCTCGGCGCCGCGAACCTCGTCTACATCCTGCTGCTCGCCGCCGGCGGCGTCGTGTTCCCGCTCGACGACTTCCCCGCCCCCGTGCGGGACGCGCTGGAACTCCTGCCGATCTCGGCGCTCGCCGAGGGGCTGCGGGACGTCCTGCGGGACGGCGCCGCCCTCCCCGGCGTCCCCCTGCTCGTCCTCGCGGTGTGGGCCGTCGTGGGGCTCGTCCTGGCCGCCCGCTTCTTCAGGTGGGAATGACCGATGGCACTCGCTGAGGCGCCCGGCCCGCCCCTCCGGCGGGCGCACGGGCCCGGGTCCCGGTCGCGGGCGCTGTCGCTCGGGTCCGTCCCGCCGCCCGCGCTGATCCTGCTCGGCATCGTCTCCGTGCAGGTCGGAGCGGGTCTCGCCAAGAACCTGTTCGACCGGCTGCCGCCGAGCGCCGTCGTGACGCTGCGGCTCCTCACGTCCGCGATCGTCCTCGCGTTCGTCGCCCGCACGGCGCTGCGGACCCTGCTGCGCGACCACTCCCGGTCGAACCTGCTCGTCGCGGCCGGGCTCGGGCTCGCGCTCGCCACCATGAACTTCTCGATCTACCAGTCGTTCGCGCGGATCCCGCTCGGCGTCGCCGTGACGATCGAATTCCTCGGGCCGCTGCTGGTCGCGATCGTCGCGTCCCGGCGCCCCCGCGACCTGCTGTGGGCGCTGCTCGCGGGCGGCGGGGTCGTGATGCTGGCCCGGGGCGGAGGCGGCGGCCTCGACTGGGCCGGCGTCGCCTACGCGCTGCTGGCCGGGGCGGGCTGGGCGGCCTACATCCTGCTCACCGCGGCGACCGGCAGGCGGTTCTCCGGCTCGACGGGGCTGGCCCTCGCCAGCGTCGTCGGGACGGCCGCCGTCCTGCCGCTCGGCGTCGCGTCCGGCGGCGCGGCCATGCTCGACCCCGAGCTGCTCCTGATCGGCCTCGGCGTCGGCCTGCTGTCCTCGGTGATCCCCTACTCGCTGGAGCTGGAGGCGCTGCGGCGGATGCCCGCCCGCGTCTTCGGCATCCTGATGAGCTTGGAGCCCGCCGTCGCCGCGCTGGTCGGCGTCCTGATCCTGGGCGAGGTGCTGTCCGGGCGGCAGTGGGCCGCGATCGTCTGCGTCATGGCGGCCTGCGCGGGCGCCACCCTCGGCCAGGACCCGCCCGAGGCGCCGGAGGCGTGACGGATAGGGCGCCGGAGGTGTGACGGATAGGGCGCCGGAGGTGTGACGGATAGGGCGCCGGAGGTGTGACGGCGCGGTGGCGACCCTCCCGCGGGCCGTGCGAGGATCATCGAGGACGGGACACCGATCGAGAGGAGCCGCCGTGACCGACGAGCAGGGCCTTCCCCCCGAGTTCTTCGAGGCGGGCACACCGTCGTTCGTCGACTTCCTGCGGCAGAACTCCCCCGGACTGCTCCCCGTCAACCGGGCGCCCGGGGCGGGGACCGCGCCGGACGTCCCGCACGGCACGACCATCCTCGCGCTCACGTTCCCCGGCGGCGTCATGATGGCGGGCGACCGCCGCGCCACCTCGGGCAACCGCATCGCCTACCGGGAGCTCGAGAAGGTCCAGCGCGCCGACGAGCACTCCGTCGTGGCGTTCGCCGGGACGGTCGGCCTGGCGCTGGACATGGTGCGGCTGTTCCAGGTCGAGCTGGAGCACTACGAGAAGATGGAGACCGTCCCGCTGTCGCTGCCGGGCAAGGCCCGCAGGCTCGGCGCGGTGATCCAGGCCAACCTGGCCATGGCCATGCAGGGCCTCGCGGTCGTCCCCCTCTTCGCGGGTTACGACCCGGACGCCGGCGACGCGCGGATCTACACCTACGACATCACCGGCGCCCCGCAGGAGGCCCGCGACTTCCACGCGGACGGCTCCGGCTCCCCCTACGCCCTGGGTGCGTTGAAGAAGCTTTACCGGCGCGACCTCTCCCTGGAGGACGCCGCGACCGTCTGCGTCCACGCCCTTTACGACGCCGCCGACGACGACTCCGCGACGGGCGGCCCCGACCCGTCCCGCCGCATCTACCCGACGATCGCGGTCGTCACCGAGGACGGCTTCCGGCTGCTGCCCGACGACGAGGTCGCAGCGATCACCACCGAGGTCATGGACGCCCGCATGTCCTCCCCCGGCGGCCCGGTCGCACCGCTGCGCGGCTGACGGAGAACGTCCGACCCGGCTCGTAGGGTTGGGGCATGGCACGGGCGAACGATGAGGCGGCGGCCCTCATCCAGGAACTGGCGGACCTGCTCTCGATCACCGGCGGCGACGCCTTCAAGATCAGGGCGTACGAGAAGGCGGCCCGCGCGGTCGCCGGGTACCCGGAGGACATCGAGGGCCTCGACCTCGCCGGCCTCCGGAAGATCCCGACCGTCGGCGAGGCGATCGCCAAGAAGATCCTCGACTACACGACCACCGGCACGATCCGCCAGGTGGAGGAGCTCCGCCTCCAGATCCCCTCCGGCGTCAGGGCCCTCACGGCCATCCCCACCCTCGGCCCGAAGAAGGCCCTCGCCGTCTACGAGGAGCTCGGCATCTCCTCCGTGGACGAGCTCGCCACCGCGATCGGGGAGGGCCGCCTGCGCGGCCTCAAGGGCTTCGGCGCCAAGACCGAGGAGAACATCCTGCGCGGCATCGAGCTCATGAGGAGCTCGGGCGAGCGCGTCCTGGTCGACGCCGCCGCCGTCGTCGCGGACGAGATCGTCGAGAGCCTCTCGGCGCTCCCCCAGGTGGAGCGCTGCACCCATGCGGGCTCCCTGCGCCGCATGCGCGAGACGATCGGCGACGTGGACGTGCTCGCCGCCTCCCGCGACCCTCACCCGATCATGGAGGCGTTCACGGCGCTCCCCCTCGTCGCCGAGGTGATCGCGAGCGGCGACAAGAAGACCTCGATCCGCACCGCGAAGGGCCTCCAGGTCGACCTCCGCGTCGTCCCGCCCGAGTCCTGGGGCGCGGCCCTCCAGTACTTCACCGGCTCGCAGGCCCACAACATCCGCACCCGCGAGATGGCCGTGAAGGCGGGCCTGAAGCTCTCCGAGTACGGCCTGTTCGACGCCGAGTCCGGCGAGCTGATCGTCTCCGAGACCGAGGAAGAGGTCTACGACCGCCTCGGCCTCCCCTGGATCCATCCCACGCTCCGCGAGGACACCGGCGAGATCGAAGCCGCCCGCGGGAACGAACTGCCGGAGCTCGTCACGGTCGAGGACCTCAAGGGCGACCTGCACTCCCACACCGACCTGACCGACGGCATCGCGTCCCTCCGGGAGATGGTCGCCGCGGCCGCGGCGCGCGGCCTGGAGTACTACGCGATCACCGACCACGCCCCGAACCTCGCCATGCAGCGCATGACGGACGAGAAGGTCCTCGCCCAGCGCGAGGAGATCAGGGAGCTCCAGAAGAGCCACCCGGACCTCACCCTCCTCCACGGCACCGAACTGAACATCGACCCGGACGGCGAGGTCGACTGGGACGCCGGGTTCCTCTCCGCCTTCGACATCACCGTCGCCTCGATCCACTCCCACTTCACGCAGGACGAGAAGACCATGACCCGCCGCCTGGTGCGGGCCTGCGAGAACCCTCACGTCCATGTGATCGGCCACCCCACGGCCCGCAGCATCGGCCGCCGCCCCCCGGTCGACGCCGACTGGGACGAGGTCTTCCGCGCCGCCGCCCGCACCGGCACCGCGATGGAGATCGACTGCTTCCCCGACCGCCTCGACCTGCCCGCCGACCTGATCCGCCGCGCCAAGCGCCTGGGCGTCAAGTTCGCCATCGACACCGATGCCCACTCCGTGCCGAACCACCGCAACATCCGCTACGGCGTGGGCACCGCCCAACGAGGCTGGCTGACCCCTGACGACGTCATCAACACCTGGCCCCTGGAGAAGCTCCGCGCCTTCCTCCGGAAGACCTGACGCCCCCGGGCTCATGGAAGCCGGAACACGGAGTGCCGAGCAGTCCCGCCAGGCCGGCCATGAGCCCGTCTCGTTCGCGCGGCGGCGTCAGGCGGGCTGAGGGGTCTCCGTGGTGGACCGGGACGGGGCCTCGGGCGTGACGAGGGCGGGCCCTCGGTCTCTCAGCGCGAAGTGGAGCCGGAAGGCGGCTATCCACATGAGGACCGCGCCGAGCATGTGGAGGACCACCAGCGCTCCCGGGACGCCCGTGAAGTACTGGATGTAGCCGACGGCTCCCTGGGCGGCGATCAGGGCGAGGAGCTCGTGGGCGCGGCGCTTCGCGGGCGCGGGGGCCTTCGCGCGGTACAGGGTGATCGTCACCGCGATCGCGAGGGCGGCGGTGAGCCAGGCCAGGACGCTGTGGACGCGGGTGACGTCCTCGATGTTGAAGCCCCAGCGGCGGGAGTCGGCGTCGCCGGCGTGGGGTCCGCTGCCGGTCACGACGGTGCCGGCGACGAGGACGGCGGCCGAGGCGGCCAGGAGGGCCGCGCTCAGGCGGCGCACGGCCGGGGGCGCGAGGGGGCGGGGCGGGGCGTCGCCCTCGCCGGCGCGGACCCACAGGCCCACGCAGAAGATCAGCAGGACGGGCGACACCAGGAAGTGCAGGGACACCGAGGCCGGGTGCAGCTCCGTGAGGACGACGATGCCGCCGATGACCGCCTGGGCGACGACGCTCATCGGCTGGGCCAGCGCCCACCAGACGAGGTCCCCGCGGCGGGGGCGCAGGCGGAGCGCGGCGACGAAGACGGCGATCCCGACCGCGAGGACCACGAAGGTGATCATGCGGTTGCCGAACTCGATCGCCATGTTGAGGGCGGGGTGCTCGGGGCTGTGCGTCGGGACGAGGCTGTCGCCGGTGCAGCGGGGCCACTCGGGGCAGCCGAGCCCGGACTTGGTGACGCGGACGGCCCCGCCGGTCGCGACGATCATCGCGTTGCCGAGGACGCCGAGCAGCGCGAGCAGCCGGAGGGAGGCCGGGGTCGGGTTCCAGACGGCGTCGCGCGCCCTGAGCAGCGGGTTCTGGGATCGCACGGACCCATCGTAGGGCCGGTCCGGCGGGGGCGTGATCCGGCCCCCGCTCACCCCGTGTAGGGGCCGGAGGGCGGCGGGGGCAGGAAGCCCGAGGGGCCGTGCGGCGCCCACGGCGGCGCCTGCGCCGGGCGCTGCGGCGTCCGGAGGAACGCCTGGCGGGCCAGGCCCATCAGGCCGAGGAGGGCGTCGCGGCGGGTGTGGAACCAGTGCGGGTCGGCGACGCCGCGGTCGGCGCGCTTGTGGAGCAGGGTGAGCTCCGTGGCGGCGAGCTGGTAGTCGGTCATGGCGCGGGCGGCGGGGGCGCCGCCGACGGCGCGCGCCCAGCGGCGGGCCGCGCGGCGGGCCGGGAGGGACCGCAGCATGGCGACGTCCTGCGGGGTGACCAGGCCGGTGCCCATGTAGGCGGGCAGGTACGCCTCGATGCGGCGGACGGTGCCGCGGCGCTCGACGAGGACGACGGCGATGAGCGCGATGAGGATGCAGAAGTCCAGCAGGTAGACGACGCCGAGACCGGCGATGCCGAGCGCGGTGGAGCCGTTCCAGAGGCCGTGCAGGACGATCGCGGCGAGGAGGCCGAGGAGCGGCGCGGCGATCCGGCCGCGGCGGTGGGTGGCGGCGTAGGCGACACCGAGGCCCGTCATCGCGGTGAACAGGGGGTGGCTGAGGGGGGCGATGAGGCCGCGGAGGATGAACACCGTCTGGAGCTGCTGCGCGCCGCCCTCCTCGAACGCGCGGCTGTAGTAGGTGATGTTCTCCATCATCGCGAAGCCGAGCGCGACCATGCCGGCGTAGATCAGGCCGTCGGCGAAGCCGTCGATCTCGTTGCGGCGGAACCAGAGCATGCCGAACAGGACGGCGCCCTTCAGCACCTCCTCGATGACGGGGGCGCCGAAGGTGGCGCTGACGAAGTGCCCGTCGGTCTCGCCGAAGATCGGGACGGTCACGTACAGCAGCCCGAGCGTGTTGAGGGTGAGGGCGCCGAGGACGGCGACGCCGGCGCCCCACATGAACGAGAACACGAGGGCGCGGCCGGGTTCGGGCTCGAGCCGGTCGAGGGTGAGGACCAGCGCGATGAGCAGCGGGATCGGCAGCGCCGCGAGGACGGCGCCGACCCAGAACCCGGCCCCTCCGGTCAGGGCGTCCAGCGCGAGCGCGAGGACCGCGCACAGCGACGAGACGGTCAGGCCGAGGATGAGGGCGATCGGGGGGCGTCCCGGGATCCGCCCCTCGAGCACCGCTTTCGGGTCGACGCGTGCCATGACGGGAGCGTAACCGGGCGGGAGCCCCCGCCGGGCGATTCAGTGCAGCAGCGGGTCGACGGCGACCGCGGTGAACAGCAGCGCGAGGTAGACGTTGGAGAGGTGGAAGAACCGCATCGGCCGCAGGTGGACGCCGGTGACTCCGGCCCGGACGTCGCGCAGGAGGCGGTGCCCCTCGGCGAGGAAGATCAGCCCGAGGACGGTCGCGACGGCGCCGTAGACGGGGCCCATGGCCGCGACGGGCCACAGCAGCAGGGAGCACGCGACGGTGGCGTAGGTGTAGACGAGGCTCTCGGTGACGACGCGCCGCTCGGTGGCGACGACGGGGAGCATCGGGACGTTCACGGCCGCGTAGTCCTCGCGGTAGCGCATCGCGAGCGTCCAGGTGTGCGGCGGCGTCCAGAGGAAGACCACGCCGAACAGGACGAGAGGGGTCCACGCGTAGGAGCCGGTGATCGCGCTCCAGCCGATGAGGACGGGCATGCATCCGGCGATGCCGCCCCACACGATGTTCTGCGACGTGCGCCGCTTCAGGAGCAGCGAGTACACGAAGATGTAGAACAGGATCGCGAACAGCGAGCCGGCCGCGGAGACGAGGTTGACCGTGAGGGCGAACCCGGCGGTCGACACGACGGCGAGTGTGATCCCGAACACCAGCGCGCGGGCGGGGGTGACCTCGTGGCGGGCCAGCGGGCGGCGCCGGGTGCGGCGCATCAGGGCGTCGATGTCGCGGTCGATGTAGCAGTTGATCGCGTTCGCGGCGCCGGCGGACATGGCGCCGAACGCGAACGTGAGCAGGACCGTGGACAGCGGCGGGACGCCCCGTTCGGCGAGGAACATCACCGGGATCGTGGTGATCAAGAGCAGCTCGATCACGCGCGGCTTGGTGAGCGCCACGTAGGCGCGCACGCTCGCGCCGATCGAGTGCCCGGCGGTCGCCGGGCCGGGGTGCGGAAGGGGAGCGGCCGGTACCGGCTCCGCCAGCTCGACCCCGCGCTTGTTACTGAGCACCGTCACAATCGGGTCCACGTTCGACTAGGCGGGAAATCGTGCGACCTCGGCGGCGCCCCCGTGCTCCGGGCCGGCCTCGGCAGCCGCGACTTCGGCTTTGGGTGAGTTCGCTTGGTGAAGTTCTCGCGGCCCTTCCAGGCCGCGCCCTCACTGTAGTGCGCCCCCTCCGGATGTCGCGCACCGGGTCGCCCGCCGCCCCGGACCTATCGGACGAACCCCCGCGAGTTCCCCCATGCGGGGGGTTAGCCGCGAGGGCGATCGGGCAAGGGTGGTCCAGGAACGGGCGATGAACCAGGGCGGCACCCCGCCGCGTCCCCGCGTCCGGGCCGCCGTCGGCGGACCCGGCCCGCGATAGGGTCGCGGTGGGCGCGACATGATCTTCGCCGGTCACGGACGAGGTGGCCGTACGGGGCGAGCGGGCGGTCGCGCCGCGCGACGCACGTCGCCGAGAGAACACCACAGGGCCACACGAGTGTCACACAGCGGTTCGAGAGGAGCCTGGCGTTCCGTGAGCAGGGACATCAGCACGTTTGAATGGTCCGATCTGGACCGGCGGGCAGTGGACGTCGTCCGCGCCCTGGCCATGGACGCGGTCGAGGAGGCGGGGTCCGGTCACCCGGGCACGGCGATGAGCCTCGCGCCCGCCGCCTACCTTCTCTTCCAGCGGTTCCTGAAGCACGACCCGACGGACCCCGAGTGGGCGGGCCGGGACAGGTTCGTCCTCTCCTGCGGGCACTCCAGCCTCACCCTCTACATCCAGCTGTACCTGTCGGGCTACCCGCTGACGCTGGACGAGCTGAAGGCGCTGCGCAAGTGGGGCAGCCTGACGCCGGGCCACCCGGAGTTCGGGCACACCGCGGGCGTGGAGACGACGACGGGGCCGCTCGGGCAGGGCATCGCGAACGCGGTGGGGATGGCGATGGCCGCCCGCCGCGAGCGGGGCCTGTTCGACCCGGACGCCCCGGCGGGCGAGTCGCCGTTCGACCACACGATCTGGGCGTTCGCGTCCGACGGCGACATCCAGGAGGGCATCAGCCACGAGGCGAGCGCCCTCGCGGGCCACCAGCGGCTCGGGAACCTGATCCTGATGTGGGACGACAACCACATCTCCATCGAGGACGACACCGCGATCGCGCTGTCGGAGGACGTCCGCGCCCGGTACGCCGCGTACGGGTGGGACGTCCACTACGTCGACTGGACCGAGAACGGCGACTACGAGGAGAACGTCGGGCGCCTGGCGGAGGCGTTCGCCGCGGCCAAGGCCGAGACGTCCCGGCCGTCGTTCATCGCGCTCCGCACGATCATCGGCTGGCCGGCGCCGAACAAGAAGAACACCGGCAAGATCCACGGTTCGGCGCTGGGCGCCGACGAGGTCGCGGCGACCAAGCGGATCCTCGGGCTCGACCCGGCGGAGACGTTCCAGGTGCCGGCGGACGTCCTGCAGCACGTCCGCGGGGTCTCCGAGCGGGGCCGCGCGCGGCGCGCCGAGTGGAACGAGGCGTTCGCGGCGTGGCGCGAGGCGAACCCGGAGCGGGCCGCCGCGTTCGACCGGATCGCGCAGCGGAAACTGCCGGACGGCTGGGCCGGGAGCCTGCCGGCCTTCGAGCCGGGCAAGGACATCGCGACGCGCGCCGCGTCCGGGGAGGTCCTCACCGCGCTCGCGCCGGTGCTTCCGGAGCTGTGGGGCGGGTCGGCCGACCTCGCCGAGAGCAACAACACGACGATGAAGGGCGAGCCGTCCTTCATCCCCGAGGAGTTCCAGACCAAGGAGTTCCCGGGCCACCGCTACGGACGGACGCTGCACTTCGGCGTCCGCGAGCACGCGATGGGCGCGATCTGCAACGGCATCGCGCTGCACGGCGGCACCCGCCCGTACGGCGGCACGTTCCTGATCTTCAGCGACTACATGCGCCCGGCGGTGCGGCTGGCCGCGCTGATGAAGCTGCCGGTGACGTTCGTGTGGACGCACGACTCGATCGGCCTCGGCGAGGACGGCCCGACCCACCAGCCGGTCGAGCACCTGTGGTCGCTGCGCGCGATCCCGGGCCTGGACGTGGTCCGCCCGGCGGACGCGAACGAGACCGCGGTGGCGTGGCGGACGATCCTGGAGCACGGTGACCGTCCGGCGGGCATCGCGCTGACCCGGCAGAAGGTGCCGACGCTGGAGCGGGGCGGCGAGTACGCCCCGGCCGACGGCGTCGCGAAGGGCGGCTACGTGCTGGCGGAGGCCGAGGGCGGCCGGCCCGAGGTGATCCTCATCGCGACCGGCAGCGAGGTCGGGCCGGCGCTCGAGGCGCGCGCGGCGCTCCAGGCGCAGGGCACCCCCACGCGCGTGGTGTCGATGCCGTGCGTGGAGTGGTTCGAGGCGCAGACCGACGCCTACAAGCAGGAGGTCCTGCCCCCCGGCGTGAAGGCGCGGGTGTCGGTCGAGGCGGGCGTGGCGCTCGGCTGGCGCACCTACGTCGGCGACGCGGGCGAGTCGGTGAGCCTGGAGCACTTCGGGGCCTCCGCCGACTACAAGACGCTGTTCGAGCAGTTCGGCCTCACGGCCGAGCGGGTCGTCGCGGCGGCCAAGGCGAGCCTGATCCGGGCCTGCGTGCCCGGCGCCGGGCGGGGCGAGACCACCGGGAACTGAGCCCCCGGCCGGGGCCGTCCGTTCCCTCGGAGGGCCCCGGCCTCCCGCCGGTCCCGAACTCGACGACGAGGAGGAATGTGATGAGTGAGAACCTGAGGCGGCTCTCGGACGAGGGCGTGTCGATCTGGCTCGACGACATCAGCCGGGACCGGCTGCGGACGGGCGACCTGGCGCGGCTCGTCCGGGACATGCACGTGGTGGGCGTCACGTCCAACCCGACGATCTTCTCGAAGGCGCTGGGCCAGGGGGACGCCTACGACGAGCAGGTGCACGAGCTGGCGATCATGGAGGTGGGCGTCGACGAGGCGGCCCGCGCGATCACCACCTACGACATCCGGTGGGGCTGTGACGTCCTGCGCCCGGTCTTCGACCGGACGGAGGGCCAGGACGGCCGCGTGTCGCTCGAGGTCGACCCCCGGCTGGCCCGCGACACGGAGAAGACGGTCGCCGAGGCGAAGATGCTGTCCTGGATGGTGGACCGGCCGAACCTGTTCATCAAGATCCCGGCGACCGAGGAGGGCCTGCCCGCGATCACCGCGACGCTGGCGAACGGCATCAGCGTGAACGTGACGCTGATCTTCTCGCTGGAGCGCTACGGCAAGGTCATCGACGCGTTCTTCGCGGGCCTGGAGCAGGCGCGCGAGAACGGCCACGACCCGTCGAAGATCGCGTCGGTGGCGTCGTTCTTCGTCAGCCGGGTGGACACCGAGATCGACAAGCGGCTAGACAAGATCGGGTCGGAGGCGGCCAAGGGGCTGCGGTCCAAGGCGGGCGTCGCCAACGCGCGCCTGGCCTACGCGCTGTACGAGGAGAAGTTCGCCTCGGACCGGTGGAAGGCGCTGAAGGACGCGGGCGCCCGCGTGCAGCGCCCCCTGTGGGCGTCGACCGGCGTGAAGGACCCCGACCTCCCCGACACCCTGTACGTGGACGAGCTGGTCGCCCCCAACACGGTGAACACGATGCCGGAGGCGACGCTGACGGCGTCCGCCGAGCACGGGAAGGTGCGCGGCGACACCGTCCGCGGCTCCTACGACGGCGCCCGCGCCCACATGGCGGCGCTGAAGGACGCCGGCGTCGACTACGACGACGTGGTCCGGGTGCTGGAGGAGGAGGGCGTCGAGAAGTTCGAGGCGTCCTGGAACGAGATGCTCGGCACGATCCAGGAGGAGCTGGAGCGGAAGGCCCGCGCGTGACGTCGGTGGTGACCGCCGGGGGGATCTCGGTCACCGTCCGGGGCCCGGCCGTCGGCGAGGGCGAGGCCGTCCTGGACCGCCTCGTCTCCGACGGCGTCCCGGGCGCGCTGGCGTCCGGCAAGGCGAACCTGTGGGGCCCGGACGCGGCCCCGCTCGCCGCCCGCCGGCTGGGCTGGCTCGGCCTGCCCGAGCTCGCCCGGTCGCTGCCGGCCCGGATCGCGGGGATCGCCGCCGCGCTCCGGGACGCGGGCGCCACCCGCACCGTGCTCATCGGGACGGGCGGCCCGGCGCTCGCCGCCGAGGCGATCGCCCGGACGGCGGGCGCGGACCTGACCGTCCTGGACACCACCGACCCCCACGAGGCGGCGCGCGCCTTCGCCGACGCCGCCCGCACGGCCGTGGTGGTGACGGACGCCACCGCGGAGTCCGACGCGCTCCGCCGCGTCGCGGAGGCGGCGTTCCGGGCCGCGGGGGTGGAAGGCGACGATCTCGCGCGGCGGTTCGTCGTCGTCGCGGACGCGGGCTCGCCGCACGGCCGGGCGGCGCGGGACGCAGGCCATCCGACGGTCCAGGCCGACCTCGACGTGGACGGCCGCTTCGGCGCGCTCGCGGCGCGGGCGCTCGTGCCCGCCGCACTGGCGGGGGTCGACGTGGGGGCGCTCGCGGAGAACGCGGCCCGCCTGTCCCCCGCGCTGCGGCAGCCCTACGACAATCCGGCGCTGGCGTTCGGCGCGGCGCTGGGCGCGGCGGTCCTCGCCGGGCGCGACAAGCTCGTCATCGCCGATCAGGGGTCCGGCCTCGCGGGATTCGCGGGGTGGGCGGAACAGCTGCTCGCCGGGGCACTCGGCAGGGACGGGCGGGGCGTCCTCCCGGTCGTGGTGGAGGGCACCGGCGCGCCCGGGTTCGAGCCGACGGACGAGATGCGCCGGGTGGTGCTCGGCTGCCGCCCGGACGAAGCGGGCCCCGCCCGCGAGGCGGGCATCAACGTCGCGGGCCCGCTCGGCGCGCAGTTCCTGCTGTGGCAGTTCGCGGCGGCGGTGGCGGCCCGGGTGATCGGCGTCGACCCGTTCGCGGAGCCGGACGACCCGCCGCGCGACTCCGGCGTTGACCTGGACGGGCACGCCGCGCTGGTGTCCGGCCCGGTGGAGATCCACGCCTCCGAGGAGCTCCTCGGAGGGGCGGAGACGCTCACGGAGGCGCTGGAGGCGGTGCTCGAGGCCGTCCCGGAGCACGGGTACCTGGCCGTCCTCGCCGACCTGGACCGGCACGGCGACGCGGAGGCCGCCGGGCTGCGCCCGCTGCTGGCCGCCCGGGGGGCGAAGGTCCGCCGGCGGCCGGCGCCGGTCACGTTCGGCTGGGCGACCCGCGTCCGGCACGGCACGGCACGGTACCACCGGTCCGGCCCGCCCAATGGGGTGTTCCTGCAGATCACCGGGGCCGTCACCGCCGACCTGCCGGTCCCCGGGCGGCCCTACACGCTGGGCGGGCTGCAGCGCTCCCTGGCCGCCGCCGACGTCCGCGCCCTGGACGGCCCGGTGTGCCGCCTCCATCTGACGGACCGCGCGGCGGGCCTCGCCCACCTGCGCGCCGCCCTCACCTGAGCGGTCCGGCCCCGGCGCCCGCCGGGCACGATCGGGCAACGCTCGCGAAAGATCATAGGAGAAGGTCGCGGATGCCCGTTCTCTCCTGGAACGATAGGGGGCACAGGAGGAAACGGTGTCCGGATTCGACGTACTGACGCGCGGCGACGTGCTCGACTCGGCGCTGCAGGCGAGGGACTACCTCGTCGGCTGCGGCGTGCCCGGTTCGCTCGCCGCCAAGGACCCCAAGCTGTGGGGGCGGCGCGCGGTGGACCAGAGCCGGCTCGGCTGGCTCGACCTGCCGTTCGCCTCCCGCGGCCTGCTCGACCAGGTCGACGGGCTGGTCGCCGAGGCGCGCTACTCGGGCCTCGACCACATCGTGCTGATCGGCGTCGGCGCGGAGGGCCTCGCCGCCCAGGCGATCGTGGAGGCGCACGCGCACGCCCCGGCGCTCGCCGGTCAGGCGGCGCCCGAGCGCCCCACCGGCGAGCTGACCGTCCTGGACGGCGGCGACACCGCCGCGCTCGCGTTCGCGCTGGAGCGGCTCGACCGGACGCTCGTCGTGATCGCCAGCAAGGCGGGCGTGTCGCTGGAGGGCGACGCCTACCGGCGGATCTTCGCCGACGCGTTCCGCCGGCGCGGCATGTCCGAGCGGGAGATCGCGGGCCGGTTCATGGTCATCACCGACCACGGCAGCCCGCTGCACGACTTCGCCCGGCAGAGCGGGTACCGGATCGGGCTGACCGACCCGTACCTGCCGGGGCATTTCGGCGCGCTGTCGGCGTACGGGCTGGTCCCGGCGGTGCTGGCGGGCGCGGACGCGGGCCGGCTGCTGGACGAGGCGGCGTCGCTGGTGCCGTCCCTGGCGCGCGAGGAGGATAATCCCGGCCTGCTGCTCGGGGCGATCCTCGGCGGCTGCGCGCAGGAGGGCGCGGACGGCGTCGTCCGGGACAAGATCGTCCTGCGCGAGCCGGGCGGCGCGGGTGCGCTGAGCGCCTGGATCGCGCAGCTGCTCGCGGTCGGCACCGGCAAGCGCGGCCGGGGCGTGCTGGCGTGCGAGCCGCCCGGCGTGCCGGGCTCGCACCCCGACGTGCACGGCATCACGATCAACCCGCGGTCGGCGGCGTCGGAGGAGGCCGACACCTCGGTGTGGGCGCCGCTCGGCGCGCAGTTCCTGCTGTGGGAGTACGCGACGGCGGTCGCGGGCTGGCTGCTCGGGGTGAACCCGTTCGAGGCGGGCAGCACGGTCGTGCAGGACGCGGAGGACGACGCGGCGACGCTGCTGCGCGCCGCGGGCGACGGCCCCCTGCACGGCGGGCCGCCGGCGTACGTCGAGGACGGCGTCGAGGTGCACGCGGACTTCCCGTGGCCCGACGGCGCCGATCTGGTCACCGTGCTGGGCGGGCTGGTGGCGTCGGTGCCGTCCGACGGCTACCTGTCGGTCGTGACGTACCTGTCGGGCGACTTCTCGGGCCGGTACCTGGCGCCGTCGCTGGCGCGCGCGGCGGGGCGCCCCGTCGTGTACGGGACGGGCCCGGGATACCCGCACGCGACCGCGCCCCTGCACAAGGACGGGCCCGGCAACGGCGCGTTCCTCATCATCACCGGGGAGCCCGCCGAGAGCGACGCGCTCGCCGCGCACCCGGTGCCGGGCCGCCCCTACAGCCTGGCCCAGCTGCAGCTGGCGCGGGCGCTCGCCGAGGTCCGGTCGCTGCGGGGCCGGGGCCTGCCCGTGCTGCGGATGCACCTGCGCGACCCGGTGTCCGGCGCGGGGCACCTGACCGAGGCGGCGCGGGCCATCGCGGCGGCCCGGCGACCGAACCCGTGACCGGCTACACCTCGGTCGCCGCGGGGGCGACGGCCATCACGGCGCGCGGTCCGCTCAGGGACGCCGCCGAGCGGGTGCTGGGCCGGCTGTGGATCGACGAGGTCCCCGTCCGGCTCGCGTCGGAGGACACGGCGCTGTGGCTGTCGGCCGCGACCGCCGAGGTCGAGGACCGGGCGCTGTGCTGGCCCGCGCAGCCGGGCCCGGGGCGCGCCGTGCTGGAGCGGGCCGCCGAACTGCGCGCACGGGCGCTGGAGGCGGGCCTGACCGAGGTCGTCCTGCTCGGCGGCGGCGTCCCCGCCCTCGCCGCGCAGGCGATCGTCCGCAACGCGGAGGCCCTGACCGGCGGCGAGGCCAAGCCCGGCGAGACCGGCGCCCCCGCCGACGAGGACGACCCCGCCGGCCGGGACCCCGAACCGCTCAGGCTGACGGTCCTGGACGGGCCGGAGCCGGGGCCGGTCCTGCGGCTCGCCGACGATCCGGAGCGGCTCGGCCGGACCCTCATCGTGGTCACCGGGGACGATCCCGGCACCGAGGCGCTCCAGCAGGTGTTCCTGCGGCTGCTCGCCGAGGCCGGGCTGTCCGCCGCGGAGGTCGCGGAGCGGTTCGTGACCGTCGCGGAGCCGGGGTCGGCGGCCGCTCGGCGGGCGGCGGAGGCGGGGCACGCGCTGGTCGAGGCGCCCGCGCCGACGGTGTTCGGGGCGCTGTCCCCGTACGCGCTGGTCCCCGCGGTCCTCGCGGGGGCGGACGGGGCGGCGCTGCTGGACGAGGCGACCACCGCCCTGCCCGCGCTGACCAGGCCGGAGAACAATCCCGGCCTGGTGCTCGGCGCCATCCTCGGTGGCGCGGCGCGCGCCGGCCGCGGGACGGTCGTGCTCGGCGGGTACGCGGCCGCCCGGCCGGGCCTCGCCGCGTGGATCGCCGCGCTGCTCGGCGGCGCCACCGGCGGGCGGCTCACCCCGATCGTGCAGGACGGCGGGTACACCGTCCTGCCCGGCCCGGACCTGTTCCTCGTCACCCTCGACGGCCGTCCCCACCAGGACGACGCGACGGTGTCCGGCCCGCCCGCGGCGCAGTTCGTCGTGTGGGAGTACGCCGCCGCCGTCGCCGCCTACCTGCTGGACGCCGATCCGCTCGCGTCCGCCGCCCCGGCTCCGCTGGCCCTGGACGACGGGGCGGGCGATCCGCTGTTCACCGACGGGGAGCCGGGGCGCGCGATCGAGGCGTACGGCACCGACCCGGCGTTCACCGCCGCGTCCGGCCTGGAGCCGCTGCTGGACGCGCTGGCCGGCCGGGTCGGCCCGGACGAGCACCTCGCCGTCCTCGTCTACCTGGATCCCGACCGGGAGCACGGCGACGGCGCGCGGGTGAGGCGACTGGCGGCGGTGCTGGCGGCCCGGTGCGCCCGGCCCGTGACCGTCGGCTGGGGGCACCGTGATCCGGCGATCGGGCACGATCTTCGTGAGCGCGGCGTATATCTGGTGGTGACCGGGAACGTCGTCCGGGATGTGCCGGTTCCCGGCCGCCACCACCGGCTGGGGATGCTCCAGCTCGCACGGGCGCTCGGCGACGCCCGCGCGGCGCGGGCACTGGGCCGGCCGGTGGCCCGGCTGCACCTGCAGGATCGCCGGGCGGGCCTCGAGCGCCTGCTCGACGCCGCCCGCGGCGGCTGACCCGCCCGCGGCGGCGCATGAGCGCGCCGTCCACGGGGACACGTACTCATCGGCGAGCGAAGGGCAACAGTGCGAGAAGAGGGGACCGTCACGTGACCAACACAGCCAACCCGCTCCGGGATCCGCGGGACAAGCGCCTGCCCCGGGTGGCCGGGCCGTGCGTGCTCGTGCTGTTCGGGGTCACCGGGGACCTGTCCCGCAAGAAGCTCCTCCCCGCGATCTACGACCTGTCGAACCGCGGGCTGCTGCCGCCGGGCTTCTCGCTGATCGGCTTCGCCCGCCGCGACTGGGAGAGCGAGGACTTCAAGCAGATCGCGTACGAGTCGGTGAAGGCGCACGCCCGCACGCCGTTCCGCGAGGACGTCTGGGAGCACCTGTCGGAGGGGATGCACTTCGTCCCGGGCGAGTTCTCCGACCCGGGGGCGTTCGAGGCGCTCGCGATGGCGGTGAAGGAGCTGGACGCCGTCCGCGGGACGGGCGGCAACTACGCGTTCTACCTGTCGATCCCGCCCCGGTTCTTCCCGCAGGTCGTCGAGCAGCTGCAGCGCTGCGGGCTGGCCGAGCGGCAGGACGAGAGGCAGTGGCGGCGGGTCGTCATCGAGAAGCCGTTCGGCAGCGACCTGAAGACGGCGAAGGAGCTGAACGCCACCGTCCACCGCGTCTTCCCCGAGGAGTCGATCTTCCGGATCGACCACTACCTCGGCAAGGAGACGGTGCAGAACATCCTGGCGCTGCGGTTCGCGAACACGATGTACGAGCCGATCTGGAACCGGTCGTACGTCGACCACGTGCAGATCACGATGGCGGAGGACATCGGCATCGGCGGCCGGGCCGGCTACTACGACGGCATCGGCGCCGCCCGCGACGTCATCCAGAACCACCTGCTGCAGCTGCTGGCGCTGATCGCGATGGAGGAGCCGACGTCGTTCAGCGCGGAGGCGGTCCGCGCGGAGAAGGCGAAGATCCTGTCGTCGGTGCGGGTGCCCGGCGACCTCGCGGCGTCGGTGGCCCGGGGCCAGTACGCGGCGGGCTGGCAGGGCGGCGTGAGCGTGCGCGGCTACCTCGACGAGGAGGGCATCCCCGCCGACTCCCGCACCGAGACCTACGCGGCGATCAAGCTGGAGATCGACAACCGCCGGTGGGCGGGCGTCCCGTTCTACCTGCGCGCCGGGAAGCGGCTCAGCCGCCGGGTGACGGAGGTGGCGATGGTGTTCCAGCAGGCGCCGCACCTGCCGTTCTCGCAGACCGACACCGAGGAGCTGGGGCAGAACGCCCTGGTGATGCGGGTCCAGCCGGACGAGGGCATCACGGTCCGGTTCGGCTCGAAGGTGCCGGGCACGTCGATGGAGATCCGCGACGTCAACATGGACTTCGCGTACGGCGAGTCGTTCACCGAGTCGTCCCCGGAGGCGTACGAGCGGCTGCTGCTGGACGTCCTGATCGGCGACCCGCCGCTGTTCCCCCGGCAGGAGGAGGTCGAGCTGTCCTGGCGGATCCTCGACCCGATCACCGAGTTCTGGGCGGGCCAGGAGGGCGTCGACCAGTACAAGTCCGGCGGTTACGGGCCCGACAGCGCCGACGAGCTGATGGCGCGCGACGGCCGTGTTTGGAGGCGGCTCTAGATGAACATCGATCTGACCGGAACCAGCACCCGCCGGATCCAGGAGGCGCTGACGCAGGCGCGGCACCTGATGGGCGGTCCCGCGGTCGGGATGGTGCTCACCCTGATCATCGTGACGGACGAGTCGGCGCAGTACGACGCGGTCCGGGCCGCGACGGAGGCGGCGCGCGAGCATCCCTGCCGCGTGCTCACCGTGATCTCCCGGGATCCGCGCGGCGGCTCGTCCCGGCTGGACGCCGAGATCCGGATGGGCGAGACCGGGCCCGGCGAGACGGTGCTGCTGCGCATGTACGGGCCGCTCGCCGAGCACTCCGACTCGGTGATCGTCCCGCTGCTGATGCCGGACACCCCCGTCGTGACGTGGTGGCCGGGCGGGAACGTGCCGTCCGCGCCGTCGAGGTCGCCGCTGGGCGCGCTCGCGCAGCGGCGGGTCACCGACGCCTACGCGGCCGGCGACCGGCTCGGCACCCTGGCGCGGCTCGCGGAGGGCTACCGGCCCGGGGACACCGACTTCACCTGGACGCGGCTGACGTCGTGGCGGTCGCTGCTGGCGGCGTCCCTCGACCAGGACTACGACGAGATCGTCTCCGGGGAGGTCAGCGCGGAACCGGACAGCCCGTCGGCGGAGCTGCTCGCCGCGTGGCTGTCGATCCGGCTGGGCGTCCCGATGGACCGGACCGTGTCGGGCGGTCCGGGCATCACCGGCGTCCGGCTGCGGACGACCGGCGGCGACATCGCGGTGTCCCGCCCGGACGGCCGGACCGCGACCCTGTCGCGTCCCGGGCAGCCCGACCGGCAGGTGTCGCTGATGCGCCGGCCGCTCGCCGAGCTGCTCGCCGAGGAGCTGCGGCGGCTCGATCCGGACGAGGTCTACCAGGAGGCCGCGGCCCGGTTCGCGAAGGACCTGGCCGGCGGGGCGAGCGACGAGGGCGTCGCGGAGGCGCCGGTGTCGGCGTCCGCCGGCGCCGCGACGTCGCCCGCGGCGAAGGCGGCCGCCAAGGGCCGCTCGGGCGGGCGGTCCGGCAAGCGGCCGGACCGCGGGACGGAGGCGGGATGACACCCCCCGCGGTGGTGATCCACCGGGATCAGGACGTGCTCGCCAAGGCGGTCGCGGCGCGGCTCCTCACGCGGATCGTGGACGTGCAGGCCGCGCGCGGATCGGCCTCGGTGGTGCTGACCGGCGGCGGGATGGGCACGGCCGTGCTGGCCGCGCTCGCCGCGACCGGGGCGCGGGACGCGATCGACTGGCGCCGCCTGGACCTGTGGTGGGGCGACGAGCGGTTCCTGCCGTCCGGCGACACCGGCCGCAACGAGACCGGTGCCCGGGAGGCGCTTCTCGACCACGTGCCGGTCGATCCGGCGCGGGTGCATCCGATGCCGTCGCCGGACGGCCCGGACGGCGACGACCCGGAGGCGGCCGCCGCCCGGTACGCCGAGGAGCTGCGGGCCGCGGCCCGGCCGGAGGACCACGGCCCGGTGCCGTCGTTCGACGTGCTGATGCTGGGGGTCGGCCCGGACGCGCACGTGGCGTCGCTGTTCCCGGAGATGCCGGCGCTGTACGACGAGCGTCCGGTCGTCGCGGTGCGGGGGGCGCCGAAGCCGCCGCCGACCCGGATCACGCTGACGCTGCCCGCGCTGAACGCGGCGCGGGAGGTGTGGCTCCTCGCGGCCGGGGAGGCGAAGGCGAAGGCGGTCCGGCTGGGGCTGTCGGAGGCCGGGCCGGTGCAGGTGCCGGTCGCGGGGGCGCGGGGGCGGCAGCGGACGCTGCTGCTGCTGGACCGCGCGGCCGCGTCCGAGCTCCCGCCGGGCATCGAGCGGATCGCCTCGCCCTGACAGCGCCGGTTAAGTCCCTCGAAATCGCGCATAACTCATTGAATGGTCGTGCGTCGGTTTGGGGGGATCGGCATGAACGAGCACATGGCCGTGCGGGCGGGCGTCGTGGTCACCATGACCGCGGCGCTCGCGTCGTCGGGGAGCGTGTCCGCCCTCGCCGCCCGGGACACCGGACCGGGTGACGCGCGCGCGTCCCGGCCGGGGGCGGCGGCCGGGAGCGCGGAGCCCGCGGCGGCGCGGCAGCGCGCGGACCGGGTCTGGCTGCGGATGTCGCCGCTGGAGGACGAGCGGGTCGGGGTCGGGATGCCCGTCCAGGTGTTCTTCTCCAGGGCGATCGGCAGCGCGTGGGGGAAGCGGACGGTGGAGCGCCGCCTGACCGTGCGGATGTCGAGGCCGGTCTGGGGCGCCTGGCACTGGATCAGCGACCGGGAGGTCGACTTCCGGCCGCGGCGGTACTGGCCCGTCGGCCAGCGGGTGCAGGTGTTCGCCGACCTGAAGGGCGTCCGGATCGGGAAGGGCCTGTACGGGGCGCACGACCGCGTCCTGAACTTCAGGGTCGGCCAGCGGCACGTCACCCGCATCCGGGACAGGACCCTGCGGGCCGTCGTGCGCAAGAACGGCCGGGTGATCCGCAGCATGCCGGTGAGCCTCGGCAAGCGGGGGTTCCGCACCTGGTCCGGCACCATGATCGCGCAGGAGAAGCGCGCCAAGATGATCATGGACTCGGACACCATCGGGCTGCCCGGCGAGTACCGCGTGACCACCCGCTGGAACGTCCGGATCACCTACAGCGGCACGTTCGTGCACTCCGCGCCGTGGTCGGTGGACGACCAGGGCGACCGCAACGTCAGCCACGGCTGCGTCAACCTGTCCCCGTCCAACGCCTACTGGTTCTACCGGTTCACCAACCGGGGCGACATCATCCGGGTGTCCGGAACGGGCCGCACCCTGACGTTCGGCAACGGCCCGACGCCGTGGGTGCTCTCCTGGGACCGGTGGAAGCTCGGCAGCGCCTTCGACAGGGGCGTCAAGGGGCGCCCGCTCTGGTGATCCCGGCACGGGTGCCACACTGGGGGCCATGCACAAGATCTCCTTGGACGCCCGGGTGAAGGACCATCTCCAGCGCGCCGCCGCGGCCTCGACGGGGCGCAGCTCCGACACCGTGTACGGCGGGCACGAGCAGGTCCTCCGGCACACCCTGATCGCGCTGACCGCCGGGACCTCGCTCGCCGAGCACGAGAGCCCCGGCGAGGCGACCCTGCACGTCCTGCGCGGGCGGGTGCGGCTCACCGCGGGCGACGACGCGTGGGACGGCATCGCCGGCGACATGATCATCATTCCGCCGCGCCGGCACGCCGTCGAGGCGCTGGAGGACTCCGCCCTCCTGCTCACCGTCGCCAAGACCGGTTGACGGCACCCGCGGCACGGCGCCGCGCGGCGTACGGTGGTGCCGTGCACCTGTCGCGATCATGGCGTGACCGGCTCCGGTCCGCCGCGGTCCTCGCCGCCGCGGCGGCCCTGGGGCTGGCCCTGCTCCATGCCTCGCTCAGCGACGGCGACGACGTCCACGTCCCCCGCGACCTCGCGATCGGCGCCGCGAGCTTGATCGCGCTGGGGCTGCTGCGCCACCGGTACCCGGTCGGCCTCGCCTTCGCGATGACGGCGGCGCAGATGTTCTCCGCGAGCGCGCTCGGATGCTCGGCCGTCGCGCTGTTCTCGCTGGCCGTCCACCGGCCCTGGCGGACGGCGCTGCCGGTCGCCGCCGGAGCCTTCGGCGTGCTCGCCGTGGTCTGGGGGGTCGCGCCGATCCCGGACGACGAGTACCGCGAGGCCCTCCTGGTGTTCGGCCTGCTGTACGGGATCGTCGTCTCGACGGGCATGCTCGTGCGGTCGCGGCGGCAGCTGCTGGCGTCGATGGACGAGCGCGCGCGGGCCGCCGAGGAGGAGCAGCGGCTGCGCGTCGAGGAGGCCCGGCTCCTGGAGCGGGAGCGGATCGCCCGCGAGATGCACGACGTCCTCGCGCACCGGATCTCGCTGCTCGCCGTGCACGCGGGCGCGCTGGAGTTCCACCCGGACGCGCCCGCCGGGCAGCGGGAGGCCGCCGGGGTCATCCGGAGCTGCGCGTACGAGGCGATGGAGGACCTGCGCGAGGTCGTCCGCGTCCTGCGCGACGACTCCCCCGGCGCCGACCGGGACCGGCCGCAGCCCGCCCTCACCGACGTCCCCGCCCTTCTCGACGAGTCGCGCCGCGCGGGGCTGCGCGTCACGCTGGACGACCGCGTCCCCGATCCCGGCGCGATCCCCGCGCGGATCGGGCGGCACGCCTACCGGATCGTCCAGGAGGGCCTGACGAACGCCCGCAAGCACGCGCCGGGCGCGCACGTCCGGGTCGCCCTGACCGCCCCAGGCGGGTCGTCCCTCGGCATCGAGATCGTCAATCCGCTGCCGCCCGGCCCGCCGCCGCTCCCGCTGCCCGGCGCGGGCGCCGGCCTGGTCGGCCTCGGCGAGCGCGTCGCGCTGCTCGGCGGGGCGCTGGAGCACGGCCGGACCGGCGACGGGCGCTTCCGCCTGCACGCCCGCCTCCCGCTCCCCTATGATCATGACGGGGACACGGCGCACGCCAAGGACGCATGGGCCGGCCCCGCAGAGGGCATGGGGGTGCACATGGCTGCTGATCCGTCCGCCAAACCCGTCCTGGAAGAGCTCGACCGGGCGGCGTGCCTGGCCCTCATCGCCCCCGGCGGCATCGGCCGGGTCGCGTTCGAGGACGGCGAGGGTCCCACCGTGATCCCCGTCAACTACACCGTCGAGAACGGGTCGGTGGTGTTCCGGACGTCCACGCACGCCCGGCTCAGCCGCACCCTGCTCACGGAGGTCGCGGGCGGCGGGCACGTCCGGGTCGCCTTCGAGGTCGACGAGATCGACCACGCCAGCGAGGAGGGCTGGAGCGTCCTGCTGCGCGGCGGCGCCCATCACCTGGCCCCGGACGAGCGTCCCGCCGCCGTCGAGCCGTGGCCCGGAGGCGAGCACGAGGAGTGGTTCCGGCTCCAGCCCAGCAGCGTCAGCGGCCGCCGTCTGCACCACTGAGGGCGATCCTCACTAGGCTGGGGGGATGGACGCCTCCCCCATCCGCGTGCTCATCGTGGACGACGACGCGCTGGTCCGCGCCGGGCTGACGATGATGCTCTCGGGCGCCGGGGACCTCGAGATCGTCGGGGACGTCGCCGACGGCGCCGAGGTGGTGCCCGCCGTGAACGCGCACCGGCCCGACGTCGTCCTGATGGACGTCCGGATGCCCCGGCTGGACGGCATCGCCGCGACCGAGCTGCTCCGCGCGCGCCGCGAGCCGCCCGAGATCATCATCCTGACCACGTTCGACACCGACGACCACATCGTGCGCGCGATGCGCGCCGGGGCGAGCGGCTTCCTGCTCAAGCACACCCCGCCGCAGGAGATCGTCCGCGCGATCCGGCAGGTCGCGGCGGGCGAGCCGATGCTGTCCCCGGCCGTGCTGCGCAAGATGATGGCCTACGTCGCCGACCGCACCGGGCCCGACCCGCGCCGCGAGCGCGCCCGCGCCCTGCTGGACCGGCTGTCGGACGGCGAGCGCGCCGTCGCCGCCCTCGTCGGGCGGGGCCGCACCAACGGCGAGATCGGCGCCGAGCTCGCCCTCAGCGTCGCGACCGTCAAGGCGTACGTGTCGCGCCTGCTGACCAAGCTGGAGCTGAACAACCGCGTCCAGATCGCGCTCCTCGTCCACGACGCGGCGCTCGGGGAGTAGCCGACCGGCCATCCCCGTTCCCGACTTAGGTCGCCGCGGCATGGCCGCCGGACGGATTCGGCGCGGCCCGTCCGCGGGCGACGCTGGACGCATGATCACAGTCGACCGCCTCACCAAGCGGTACGGGGACGTCACCGCCGTCGAGGACGTCTCGTTCCACTGCCCGCCCGGCACCGTCACCGGCTTCCTCGGCCCGAACGGCGCGGGCAAGTCCACCACCATGCGGATGATCTGCGGGCTGACGCCGCCGACGTCGGGGACCGCGACCGTGAAGGGAGTCCCCTACCGGCGCATCGCCAACCCGGGGCGGCACGTCGGGCTGCTGCTGGACGCCTCCGCGCAGCATCCGGGCCGCTCCGGCCGGGAGACCCTCGCCCTCACCGCGGCGGTCATCGGCACGGGGCGCGACCGCGTCCCGGAACTGCTCGACCAGGTCGGCCTCGCGGGCAGGCCCGCGCGGCGCCGCGTCCGGGGATACTCGCTCGGGATGCGTCAGCGGCTCGGCATCGCCCAGGCCCTCGTCGGGGACCCGGGCGTCCTGATCCTGGACGAGCCCGCCAACGGCCTCGACCCCGAGGGGATCCACTGGATGCGGGGGCTGCTGCGCGACTTCGCCGACCGGGGCGGCACCGTCCTGCTCTCCTCCCACCTGCTGCGCGAGGTCGAGGCCGTCGCCGACCGCCTCGTCGTCATCGTGCGGGGACGCGTCGCGGCGCAGGGCACGAAGGAGGCCCTGCTGTCGGCGGACGGCCGCACCTACGTCCGCGCGCTCGACCCCGCCGCGCTCGCCGCCGCGCTCGCCCCCCGGCCGTGCGAACCGCAGCCGGACGGCGCGTTCCTCGTCGCCGCCACCGCCGAGGAGGTCGGTCGCGCCGCCGCCTCCGCCGGAGCCGTCCTGCTGGAGCTGCGCCCGGCGGGCGGCGGCCTGGAAAAGCTGTTCCTGACCCTCACGTCCGCGCCCGCGCTGGAAGGGGCCTCCCGATGACCCTGCTCGAACCCGCCCGCCCGCCCCTGCCGCTGCTGGTCGTGGTGGAGCTGCGGAAGATGACCGACACCCGGTCCGGACGCTGGCTGCTCGCCCTCGTCGGGCTCAGCACGCTCGTGCTGCTGCCCGTCGTCCTCTACACGGTGCCGAAGCAGGATCAGACGATGACGGAGCTGTTCATCTCCTCGCAGGTGGGGACGCTGCTGCTGCCCCTCCTCGGCATCCTGTCGGTCACGGCCGAATGGTCGCAGCGAACGGCCATATCGACGTTCGCCCTCGTCCCCCAGCGCGGCCGCGTCCTGGCCGCGAAGCTCCTGGCGGGCGCGGCGCTCGGCGCGCTCTACGCCGTGATCGGGCTGGCCTCCGGGTATGCGGCCCGCGCCGCCGGGGCGCTCCTCGGACGCTCCGGCGGGGCCTGGACGCTGCCGCCCTCCCTCGTCGCGACCACCGTCCTGCACGCGGTACTGGTGGTGATGATCGGCGTGGCGTTCGGCGCGCTGCTGATGAACCCGGCGCTCGCCATCGTGCTGTACTTCCTGCTGCCCACCGTCTGGACGATCGCCGGACAGTCGATCAGGCGGCTGAAGGAGCCGGCGGCCTGGCTGGACACCAACCTGACCCTCAAAGCCCTCTTGGAGCACAACGTGACCACCGCCGAGTGGTCGCGCGTCGGGACGTCGCTCGTCCTCTGGCTGGCGCTGCCCCTGGCGGTGGGCGCCGTCCGGCTGGCGCGCCGCGAGGTGTCCTGACCTCAGGACTTGTCGCGGGCGTCCCGGATCATGTCGCGGACGCGGTCCATCACCGCCACGGCGGGCCCGGCCAGCATGTTCTTCGCCGCGCTCTCCGTGCCGGGGTGCGGGTGCGTGGGGGCGATCGCCTCCGCGGCCCGCACCGCCGCGGCGAGCCCCTTCAGCTGGGCCGCGTTGAACCGGTCGCCGAGCCGGTCGAACTCGTACCGCTCCTCGGCGCGGGCGTGGGTGAGCACCGCCATGCGCAGTTCATCCAGCTTGGGGAGGAACGCGGGGTCGGCCGTGTCCATGCCGTCGAGTTCGGAGAGCATCTCCTTCGCCCGCCGCTCCTCCTCGAGACGGTCGTCAACGATGCCGTCGCCGCCGGGCAGGCTCCGCGCCATCGGGTGGACGATCTCCTCCTCGGCCGTCTCGTGCACGGCCAGCAGCCGCACCAGGTCGCGGAAGGCGTCCGTGCGCTCCTTCCCGTCCGACTTCGCGACCGCGTCGAACAGGTCCCTGATCCGGCCGTGCTGCGCGCGCAGCAGGTCGACGACGTCGTTCGCCTTCACCTTCTCGGGCGTGGTGGCGCTCATGGTGCTCCCCGTTTTCGTCCGGCTCTCCCGGTCCGTTACCCGCGACCGGCCGGAGTACGCCGGGGCGGACGGCATGTGCGGACACCGCCCTCATGGGTAGGGGGGATGCGCCGTGACCCGTCTCACCGGAAGGGGCCGACCTCGTGGCCTTCAACCCGCTCGAGCACCGTGGAATCCCGCTCGACGACCAGCTCCGCAACTGGAGCGAGCTCAACGTCGAGCCCATCGACCCGGACAACGCCGATCCCTACACCCGGTGCCGCATCATCGCGATGAACGGCATCGAGGTCGAGGCGATCATGTTCAGCCACAACTTCAACCGGGTCTGCCCCGACCCGGCGGTCAAGCAGCGCCTCGCCCGCGTCCGGTACATCGAGCAGCAGCAGCAGAAGGTCGTCAACTGGCTGCTGCCGGGCCAGTCGTCCGTCCTGGAGACCACCATCGCCTACGAGCAGGTCGCCGTGGACCTCACCGGCTGGGTCGCGCGCATGGAACCCGACCCCTACCTCAAGCAGGCGTACCAGTTCGGGCTGCTGGAGGACTTCGACCACCTGTACCGGTACGCCAACCTGTACGAGATGATCGAGCACCGCAAGGCGGAGAAGATCGTCCAGGAGCTCACCGAGGTGACCCCCGGACGCCCGACGTACCTGCACCACCGCGACCCGATGGACAACGTCCGCGAGCCCTACGACCGCGCCACCGCGGCCCCGATCTCCAAACTGCACGCGCTGACGATCATGTCGGCCGAGCAGCAGACGATGAACTTCTACATGAACGTCGGCCCCATGTACATGGAGCCGATCGCCCGCCAGCTCTACCAGGAGATCGGGCTCATCGAGGAGGAGCACGTCACCCACTACGAGTCCCTCGTCGACCCCGGCGAGACCTGGTGGGAGCGGCTCGTCAACCACGAGTACAACGAGTGCTACCTGTACTACTCGTTCATGCAGACCGAGACCGACCCGCGCATCAAGGCGATCTGGGAGCTGCACCTCAACATGGAGCTGGAGCACCTCCAGATCGCCTGCGACCTGATGCGCAGCCACGACGGCCGCGACCCGGAGAGCATCCTCGCGCCCGCGCTCCCCGAGCCCGTCACGTTCGAGCCGAACAAGCGGCTCGTCCGGGAGCTGCTCGCCACCCAGATCGACTACACCACCCTGGGCACCGGATACGTGCAGGACATGCACGAGCGGTTCGAGGAGATGCAGGCCGAGATCAACGCCCAGCGCCCCGCCAGCGAGCGCGTCATCGACGAGCACCGCGACAAGTACGGCCAGGAGTACCGGCTCGAGACCGAGGGCCCGAACCCGGTCCCCCGCCTCCGCGAGAAGGCCGGCACCCGGTAGGGGCCCGCCGGTCCCGTCCGCGTGAAGGACGACTCCGAGCGGGACGGCGTCCGGTCGCGAGGCCCGCCGTGGCCGGCGGCCGCGCGATCAGTCGTCGAGGGCCGCGAGCACCGTGCCGAGGTCGACGAACTTGAAGCCGGTGGCCTCGCGGTCGCCGGGGGTGTCGTCCCCGTCCTGGACGACCAGGAGGCCGCGCGGGTACCTCGGCCCGAGCGGGGCGTTGAGGGCGGCGGCGCCGTCGCACTCCTGGACGCCGTCCACCGTCGCCGACGCGGTGACGCGGAAGCCGCCCTCGTACTCGTTGCCGTCGTCGGGCTCCCGGTCGTAGGCGGCGAACGTGTCGTCGCCCTGGCTGGACGCCAGCACGTAGCCGTCGCCGCCGCGCTCGGTGAGCAGGGTCAGGCCCTCGACGTCCGCGGCCAGCCGCTCACCGCCGAACCCGGGGTCGGCGCCGGGTGCGCACTCTTCGGTCGCCGGGTCGTACGTGCCCGGCACCCCGTACTCCCCGACCCTGTCCACCAGCCGCGGCGCGCCGGTGAGGTCGGCCCGGACGCGCCACAGGCCCACGTCCTCCTGACCCGCGTAGAGCGTGCCGTTCGCGGGGTCGACCACCATGCCCTCCACCTGGGGCAGTTCGCCCGGCTCGCCGCAGGGCGTCCAGGTCTTCCCGTCGGGCAGCCGGAACGACGCGGGCAGGGAGATGCTCCGCACCTTCCGGTACGTGACGGTGCCCGCGGACGTGCCCTTCAGTTCGAGCAGCGCGATGGCCGTCCGGCTCCGCCGGCTGACCAGGGCGTACGAGCGGCCCGTCCTGCGATCCGTCCAGGTCGCGAGCCCGTACGCGGTCGCCTGCTCGTTGACCTCCCCCTGGTCGGCGGAGAAGACGCGGGGCGCCGCCGGGTCGGTGACGTCGGTGAGCGGCCCGCCGGGACGCGACGGGTCGATCCGGTAGATCCGCAGCCGGTCGTGGCCGCGGTCGCTGGTCACCGCGACGTCCGCCCTGCGCGCTCCCGCGCGCAGCCCGTTCACCAGGTCGACGTTGTTGAACCGGCCCGGCGCGTCCCCGGGTCCGGGCGCCGCCGGAGCGGGGATCGACTGGACCAGGCGGGCGTCCAGGTCGTAGACCCGCAGTCCGCCCTCCTTCGCGGTGGCGACGACCAGGCTCCGGCCGGGGTCGGCGGCGTCGCGCCAGATCGCCGGATCGTCCGCGTCGGCGTTCCCCCCGGCCTCGTCGTCGTGCAGGGGCGGGGTCTCGGCGCGGGGCGTGACGGCGGCGATGTCCGCGTACGCGGGCGTCCCCGCCGCCAGGACGGCGAGGGCGGCACCGCCGGCCATCCACCGGTGCGCACGGAACGTCAGGAGGGTCGAGAGCATGGCGGGATCGTAAAGCCGTCCGATGACCGCTCCCAGGCCCAAGCTGAACGCGTCTCCGGCCACCGGATGAACGCCGGGTGCGCTCCTTCACTCCTCGCCCGGGGCTTCCAGCAGGGTGTCGAGAAGGGCGCTCGCCCGGAGCAGGTGCCGGGAACGCGAGTTCAGGGCGGTTTCCCGCGCGTGGAGCGCACCCCTGATCTCGTCCACGTCGCGTCGGCGCACGCGCGGCATCAGCTCCCTCAGCGACGGGATCCGGTGGCCGGCCTGGCGGAGCTGATGAACGATCCGCGCGTCCCGGACGTCCTCCGGCGCGTACCTGCGGCTCCCCCGCGCCGACCGCGCCGGGGCGATGAGCCCCTCGGCCTCCCAGTGCCGCAGGGCCGACGTCCGCACACCGAGCGCGCCGGCGAGTTCGGAGACGGTCATCGCGTCGCCCGGCCCGGCCTCGCCGAGCGGTTCACCGGCGATCGCCGCGGCCGCCTCCCGCGCGAGCCGCAGTCCTTCGCGCTCGGCATGCAGCCGGACGTGGGCGGTCTCGATCAGCGAGCAGATCGTCGGCGCGGGCGCGCGATGAACGGCCCGCATGATCCGCTTCGCCTGGACGGGGCCGACGGCGACCGCCAGCGCCCGATACGCGAGCGCGGACCGCACGTGGACGTCGGCGAACACCCGGTACCCCGACGGCGTGCGCGCCGCGGGCGGGAGCACCCCTTCCCGTTCCAGCACCCTCACCTGCTGCACCGAGCACCCGGCCCGCCGCGCGACGTCCACGGGACGCAGCCCCCTGTGTAGGCTCTGCTCCCGCTGACCAGGTGCTCCAGGGCCAACAGTCTTCATGAGCACGTCAATGTAACGCTTGAAGCATGAGGATCAGCGACATCATCGAACTCGTCGGCGCTCTGGAAGGCGTCCTCGTCCTGACACCGCGGGAGGGCGACGGCTCCCCGGAGATCGCCTGGGGCGACGTGTTCTTCTACTACGCGCCCGACGGTGCGGTCCCGAGGTCACAGCCGTTCGCGACGATCGTGACCAAGGACTACCCGGACGACACCGCGTCCCGCCTCGACCGCCCGGACACGTTCCGCCTGAACATCGCCGCGAGCATGGAGGAGTTCCGCCACTGGACGGCGACCGCGCCCGAAACGCCCGACGCCTCCGACGTGATCATTCCGCACCCGGTCTACGGGTCGCTGCACTGGCTCGCCGTCGTCAACCCCGGGCCCGAGACGACCGCAGCGGTGAAGGCGCTGCTGGAAGCGGCCCACCACCGAGCCCGCGAGCGTCACGACCGCCGCGCCGCCCTGTAAGGCGAGGTCGTGGCTCAGGGCAGGTCGTACGCGCCGCGCTTCGCCACCGCGAGGAAAGCCCCCCACTCCGCCCGAGAAAATCCCAGCACCGGACCGGACGGGTCCTTCGAATCCCGAGTCGCAACGTTCGACCCGACGGCCGCGACCTCGACGCAGTCGGTGCCCGAACCACCGCTGAAGCTGCTCTTACGCCAACGCGCGGCGGAGGCCGTCTGCTCGCTCATGTCTCGGACGATATCCGGTCGATCAGCGTCAACGTTTCCGGTTCGGGTAGCGCGAGCTCCCGGAGCCATTCGAAGGTCGAGACATAGTGCTCGACATCCGACGGTTCGTCGACGTACCAGGTGCGAGTCATGCTGTGCAGGGTGACCACCTCAAGGATCCCGTCGGGTTCGAGGCCCATGATGACGAACGCACCGTCGACGCCGGGATTCGTCTCCACGTCGAAGGGGAGAACCTGCAACTCGATGTGGGGCAGGGACCCCATTGCCAGCAGCTTGGCGAGCTGGCCGCGCATGACATCGCGGCCACCCGTCCGCTGCCGCAGGGCCGCCTCGCCGAGCACGACGGCGATCTTCGGCGGATCGCACCGCGTGTGAATCCTCTGGCGGCGCATCCGGAAGCTGACATCGGTCTCGATCTCCTGCGGCGAGCGCCGTAAGGCGGTGCCCGAGCCACTTATCACCGCGCGGGCGTACGCCTCGCTCTGGAAGAGACCGGGTATGAGCTGGGCGTCGAAGGTTCGGATGCTGCACGTATCGGCCTCCAGCGAGACGAAGTCCACCGCTCCCGGCTCGAGTCGCTCGTTGAAGTCATGCCACCAGCCGTCCTGCCGTCCTTGTGCCGCGAGGGAAAGGAGGCGCGTCCGCAGTAGCTCGTCCGTGACGCCGTACATGTCGAGAATGTGCTTGAGGTCACGCGGACGAATGGCCCTGTGGCCGTTCTCGTAGGCGCTGAGAGACGCTTGGGAGCGGTCAAGAAGACGGCCGGCCGCACCTTGTGTCAACCCGAGGTCGTCGCGGAATGCGCGCAGGGCGTCGCCGATCCTTCTCCGGCGGTACGTCTGCCGATCATCATCCCCCATGTATCGAGGCTGTCACGCTGTGTTCTTGATCGGTTCCGCCTCGCGGAACTTAGAGATATTCGTTCTTCGATGCTTCGCGGTGTTCGACGGGGCCGCAGGTGAATACACGTCACCTCCCCGGAACGTATTGAGGGGGTGACGGAGGGCGATCAGCCTGGCGGGTGACATCTCGAGGAGGGATCACGATGACACCCGGACTGGATCTGCTCGCCGTGCTGACGCTTCCCGGTGTGGAGCGGTCGGCGCGGCACGCGCGGGGCTTCCTGCGGGACACGCTGGTGCCCGCGCACGTGCGGCCCGGGGACGCCGTGCTGGACGACATGGCGCTCGTCGTGGGCGAGTTCGCGGCCAACGGCGTCCGGCACACGGCGTCGGGCCGGGGCGGGAAGATCAGCATCGCGCTGTGGGCCGGGGCCGGGGTGCTGCGGGCCGAGGTCGCGGACGACGGGGCCGGTGGAGCTCGGCCCCGGATGCGGGACGGGGCGGATGGGGAGGCCGGGCGCGGCCTCCACATCGTGGCCGCCCTCGCGGCGCGGTGGGGCCACCGCCCGGACGGCGACCGGACGGTGGTGTGGGCCGAGTTCCCCCACTCGTGAGGCCCCGCGGTCACCCGCGGGGCCCAGGCCACCTCAGAGGACCTTCAGCTTGCCCTTCCGGAAGGTGAAGCCGCGCGTCCACATCTCGACTTCGGCCTCCTTCCACGCCGTGCGGTCGAGGATCACGCGGCCACCGCGAGCCACCTGCATCCGGAAACCCGCGTCCGCCGTGAACTCGACCAAGAGAGCGCGGCCCTCGCGCAGGTCGATCGTCTTGACGTTGCGCGACGTCGTCACGAATGCCAGGTGTCCGGACCCGCGCTCACACGTCCTCAGGCTTCCGTCGCACCGGATGATGGCGCGGGTCATGTCGATCGGCGCGCCGCTGAGCGAGGTGAACGTGACGGTGAAGCTGGTGACCGCGGACGCCTGGGCGGGCGTGGCGGTCAGGCCGAGGGGAAGGGCGAGCCCGGCCACGAACGTGGCGAGGGCGGCGGAGCGGCGCATGGAACCTCACATGACATAGTGCGCATATCGGACAACTCAGAGTAGGATCGCGTCCGGAGTGCTCCGTCCTCGCGCTTCCGGCGGCGGTGCACCGGTTGATCGTTTCGAATCAAGGGAACGACCCGTCCGGACAAGGGGTGACGAGGGGGCGCCGATGAGCGACGAGTTCCGGAACCTGCACGCGGCGGGCCGTCCGCTGCTGCTGCCGAACGTGTGGGATTACGCGGGCGGGGCGGCCCTCGCGCGTGCCGGGTTCGCTGCGATCGGCACGACGAGCCTCGGGGTCGCGGCGGCGGCCGGGCGGGCGGACGCCGCCGGGAAGACCAGGCACGAGACGATCGCGCTCGCGAAGGCCCTCGTCCGGCTGCCGGTGCACGTCACGGTCGACATCGAGGGCGGGTTCTCCACCGTCCCGGAGGACGTCGCGGCGCTGGTCGCGGAACTGGCGGGGCTCGGCGTCGCGGGGGTGAACCTGGAGGACGGGCGGCCCGCCGGGGCCCTCGCCCCACTGCACGATCACGCGGAGGTGCTGCGGGCCGTGAAGGCCTCGGCGCCGGGCGTGTTCCTCAACGCCCGCATCGACACCTACTGGCTCGCGCAGGGGCAGCCGGTGCTGGAGGAGACGCTCCGGCGGGTCCGCGCCTACGCCAACGCGGGGGCGGACGGCGTGTTCGTCCCCGGCATCGCCGCCGACGGCGACATCCGGGCCGTCCTCGACCATGTGCCGCTGCCGCTGAACGTCCTCTACCTCCCGGGCAGGACGGACATCAAGCGGCTCGGCGATCTGGGCGTGCACCGCATCAGCACCGGCTCCCTGCTGTTCCGTGAGGCGCTCCGGGCGGCGGTCGCCCTGGCCCTGGACATCGCCGGCGAGGACGGCGGCGCGTACCCCGTGCCGTCCTACGACGACGTCCAGGACCTGATCGGCGGCTAGGGGCGGCGGGCGGCGACGGCCTTGCGGTGGGCGTCGACGGCGGCGCGCAGGAACGCGGACGAGCCGGCCAGCAGGCCGGGACGGCGCTCGGCGGCCAGCGCGGCGAGGCGGTGCAAGGGGATCACCGTCTGCAGGAAGCCCGGCGGGGTGTTCGAACGGACCATCGGGATGCGGTCGTAGGCGTCGGACAGGCCGAGGTCCTGGTAGCCCCATCGGCACGGGACGTCGCGCAGCAGGCACTCCCCCAGGTAGCGGACGGCGCCCTCGATGAACGGGTCGCCGCCCGCCGCGATCACGGCCGCGCGGTCCGGGTACCGGTCGAGGACGAGCCGCTCCAGCGCGGCCAGGGACGCGGCCGAGAAGTCGAAGGGGAACCCGGCGGGCAGGCAGGCGACCCGCCACTCGCCCAGGGCGTCGGCCATGCCGTCGGTCCAGCGGTCGAGGAAGGCGCGGGCCGGCGGGGTCATCCGGGCGCGGTCGGCCTGCATGTACCAGTCGAGCGTGCCCGGGTCGGCGGTGGGCGGCTCGGCGGGCGGCGCCTTCACCCGGTCGAGGCCCTCCAGGTCGAGGCCGTACTCGTCGCGCAGGACGCGGGCCTGCTCGGGCGTCGCGAGGACGTAGGCGTCGTCCTCGTCGGGGTCCTCGCCGGGCAGCGCGTAGAACATGCGGGGGTCGCCGGCGGGTTCGAGGTCGTCGACGCACTCCATGATCGTCTGAAGGTCGAGGCGGCCCGGCTCGGGGTGCTCGACCGCCCACCACACCGGCTCGCCGCCGCGCAGGAAGTGCAGGCTCTCGTCGCCGTCCTCGTCCACGACCAGCTCGACGTCGGCGACGGGCGCGCCGCCGCACGCCGCGGCGTCCTCTAGGAACTCGCGGTAGGCCGCCTCCAGGTCGGCGACCTCGCCGGCCGGCGCCCACACGACGAGCCCGCACGCGTCGAGGAACCCGAGGACGTCGGCGCCGTCCGCGTCCTCCGTCGCGATGCCGAGCTCGTTCAGCCTGCGGTACGTCGTGTCAGCCATGCGGGGATCATGGCAGCAACCCCCGACGTTCCGCGCGCCCGGACGGGGTCAGTGGCCGGACACGGCCCCGGCCAGCCGGGCGAGGACGGACGTCTTCGCGTCCGGTGACGCGGCCTCCCGGCCGTCGGCGGCCCGGAACAGGCCGTACATGGCCTGGACGCCCAGCCAGCGCAGGGGTTCCGGCTCCCAGCGGCGGACGCGGTGGCCGACCCACGGCAGGGCGGTGAGCGCCGTGTCCTCCCCCAGCACCAGGTCGCGGAGGGTGCGCCCGGCGAGGTTGGCGGTGGCGACGCCGTGCCCGGTGTAGCCGCCCGCGTGGCCGAGTCCGGTCACGCGGTCGAGGGTGACGGTCGCGCACCAGTCGCGCGGCACGCCGAGGACGCCCGACCAGGCGTGCGCGACCCGCTCCCCCGACGCGGCGGGGAACATCGCGGTGAGCATCGACCAGAGGGCGCCGACCGTGGCGGGATCGGTGCGCCCGCCGTCGTCGATCCGGGACCCGTACCGGTAGGGCTTCCCGCGCCCGCCGAGGGCGATGCGGCCGTCCGCGGTCCGCTGGGCGTAGACGTAGTAGTGGGCGGCGTCGCCGAGGAGCTCGCGGCCGTCCCAGCCGATCTCCCGCCACACCGCGTCCGGCAGCGGCGTCGTGACGATCATGGAGCTGTTCATCGGCAGCCAGTCGCGGCGGTGCCCGGTGATCCCGGCGGTGAAGCCCTCGGTGGCGCGGACGACGTACTCGGCCGTCACGTCGCCGTGCGGGGTGACCGCGCGGGCGGGCGCGCCGCCGCGCCGGGGCTCGATCCGCAGGACGGGCGTCCGCTCGTGGATCTCGACGCCGAGCCGCCGTACGGCCCCGGCGAGCCCCTGGACGAGCGCGGCGGGCTGCACGCGGGCGCAGTGCGGGGACCACGCGGCGGCGGTCGCGCCCGCGACGCGGAGCCGGTCGTCGCGCGCGGCGTCCGGGAGCAGCATCAGGTCGTCCTCGCCCCAGCCCCATGCCCGGGACTGTGCCACCAGCCCCTCGAGACGCTCGCGCTGGGCGGCGTTGCGGGCGACCGTCAGGACGCCGCCCTTCACCACGTCCGCCGCGACGCCCTCCTGCGCGGCGGCCCGCAGGACCTCGTCGACCGCGTCCCACATCGCGTGCTGGAGGGCGATCGCGGCGGGCCGGCCGTGCCGGGCGGCGTACCGCTCCACCGAACCGGCGACCTCGCCGAGCAGCCAGCCGCCGTTGCGGCCGGACGCGCCGTACCCGGCGAACTCCCGCTCCAGGACCGTCACCCGCAGGCCGGGACGCGCCTTCTTCAGGTAGTACGCCGTCCAGAGGCCGGTGTACCCGGCGCCGACGACGCACACGTCGGCGGACGCGGGGCCCGGCAGCGGCGGGCCGGGCTCGGGGCGTCCGGACACCCGGTACCAGTAGGAGACGTCGCCGTTGCGGAATCCGGGGGCCAGCGGAGCCACGCTCATGGGCCCATCCTGTGGCATTGCGCAGTGAAGGCGCCATAGAACGATCGGATCTATTGAAACGCGTCCACGGTTCGACGTGATCCGAACCACATCGTGCGGTCCGCCTGGTAGTAGGCCGCGCCGTCGGGACCGTCCGGGCCGTCCCGCCACGGCCGCATGCCGAGCCGCTCCGCCACGTCCGCCGAGGAGGCGTTGTCGCAGTCGATCTCGGCCGTGACCCGGGTCAGGCCCACCACCTCGAAGGCGTAGTCCAGGACGGCCCGGCACGCCTCCTCCGCGTAGCCGCGCCCCCACCGGTCGGGTTCCAGGCTGTAGACGATCTCGACGTCCACCCGGCGGTCGAGGGGCCCGTCATGGCCGCGCAGCCCGGCGACCCCGATCAGCGGCCCGGCCGGCGCCGGATCGGGGCCGGCGGGCCGGAGCGCCCACAGCCCGTAGCCCTCGGTGGCGAAGTCGCGCTCGCTCACCTCGATGATCTCCGTGACCTGCGCCGGCGAGATCATCCGGTCGTCGAACAGGTGCCGCCGGACGAGCGGCCCCGTCCAGTGCGCCAGCAGCGGCCCGTGATCGCTCCAGCCGACCGGATGCAGTTCGAGCCGCCCGGTACGCAGCACCTCGCTCATCGACCTTCCCTCGCATGGTCCATCGGACGTGAATCGTTGACGGGCGGACCGGCGCCGGTGGCGATCGCCCACCGAACGCTAAGCCGTCGCGGCGGGCTCCTCAAGCCGGGTGGGGAAAGTGAAACCCCCGGCACACGATGACGTAGCGGCGGCGTAACAGGCGGCGGCGACAGTGATGCCGTCCGCACCGGGAGACCCCCGAAGGGAACGTTCCATGCCGCTCTTCCGCATCCGCACCGAGATCGAGGACCGGCCGGGCCGGCTCGCCCTGCTCACCGCCGCGCTCGCCGGCCGCGGCGCCAACATCCTCTCCCTGTCGGTCCAGGTCGGTCCCGAAGGAGTCGTCGACGAGTTCATCGTGGACGCCCCGGCCGGCGACGGCCCCGAGGCCGGCCGCGACCTCGCCGAGGCGCTCGGCGCCGCCGGGGGCGCCCGCACCGCCGTCCGCCCCGCCCGCCCGCACGACCTCGTGGACGAGCCGACCCGCGCCCTCGTCCTCGCGGCCCGGCTCGCGTCCGACCCCGACGCCGCCCCCGCCGTCCTCGCCGAGCTCCTGCGCGCCGACGACTCCGCCTGGATCGGCGGAGTCCCGCCCGCCGCCCCGGCGGACCCCTGCTCCCTCATCGTCGCGGCCGGCGGGGAGCGCGCCGTCCGGCTGCGGCGGTGGGGGCTCCCCTTCACCGCGACGGAGGAGGCCCGCGCCGCCGCCCTGCTCCGCGCCGCCGCGCCCGCCGAGCGGCCCCGGCCGGGCGTGCACACCGCCGTCCTGCGCGACGGGACGCGCGTCGCCGTCCGGCCGATCGACCCGGGCGACGCCGACGCGGTCCGCGCCCTGCACGAGCGCTGCTCCACCGACAGCCGCCGGCTGCGGTACTTCAGCCCGAAGCCGTATCCGCCGCGCCGCGCCTTCGAGAAGTTCTGCGACCCCGCGCGCGGCCGCGTCCTCGTCGCCGAGGGACCGGACGGCTCGGTGCTCGCCCTCGCGCACCTCATCCACGTCGTCGACCCGGGCGTCGCGGAGATCGCGTTCCTCGTCGAGGACGCCTGGCAGGGGCGCGGGCTCGGCCGCGTCCTCGCCACCCTGCTGCTCGACCTCGCCCGCGACCGGGGCCTCGCCGAGCTGCGCGCCACCGCGCTCAGCGAGAACGTCCGGACCCGGCGCCTGCTGACCTCCCTCGGCGGCCGCACCCGCCGCACCGCGGACCCCGCCATCCTGGAGATCAGGCTCCCGGTGGCCGCCCGTGCGCCCGTCCCGGCCACGCTGGGAGGATGGCGGGATGAGCGGCATCTATGACGACCCCTGGGCGTACGCGCTGGCCTGCTCCTTCCGGGACGTGGCGGCCGAGACCGACGCGATCCTGCGCTGGTGCGCGGCGCACGGGACGGCGGTCCGGACGGTGCTGGAGCTCGCGGCCGGGCCCGGTGAGCACGCCCGCGAGTTCGCCCGGCGGGGCCTCGCCGCGACCGCGCTCGACCTGAACCCGGTGATGTGCGCGTTCGCCGAGCGGGAGGCGAAGGCCGCCGGCGTCGCGGTCGAGGTCGTCCGGGACGACATGACCCGGTTCGACCTCGGCCGCCGCTTCGACCTCATCGTCACGATGCTGGACTCGACATCCCACCTCATGACGCTGGACGCGTTCGTCGCGCACCTGCGGCGGGCCGCCGCGCACCTCGCGCCCGGCGGCCTGTACGTGATCGAGATGTCGCATCCGCGCGACCGGCTCACCGACGAGCCCAGCGTCGGCACCGCCTGGACGGTCGAGGCGGACGGCGTGCGCGCGTCCGTCCGGTGGGGCGAGCCCGGCGACCGCCTCGACCCGGTCACGCAGATCGCCGACGACCACGTCACGATGACCATCACCGAGGGCGGGGCCACCCGCGTGATCCGCGACGTGGTGCCCTACCGGTTCTGGACGGCCACCGAGCTGGACGCCGCCGTCCGCCTCGCGGGCGGGCTGGAGGCGGTCGTCCGGCTCGGTGACTTCGACGACGCCGTGCCCCTGGACGCGCCGGACGCCTGGCGCATGATCACCGTCCTGCGGGGTCAGGGGGCGGGCGCCCAGCCCGGCATCGGGTAGGCCGCCATCAGCTCGCGGATCTCGGCGGCGACCCGGTCGAGCACCGCCTCGTCCGACACGTTCCGCACGACCTCGTCGATCCACGCAGCGAGCCGCGGCATCCGCTCCTCGGTGAGGCCGCGCGTGGTGATCGCGCCGGTGCCGAGCCGCAGCCCGGACGGGTCGAACGGCTTGCGCGGGTCGAAGGGCACCGCGTTGTAGTTCAGCTCGATGCCCGCGCGGTCGAGGGCCTGCGCGGCGGGCTTGCCCGCGACCCCCTTGTTCGTCAGGTCGATGAGGACGAGGTGGTTGTCGGTGCCGCCGGAGATCAGGTCGTAGCCGCGCTCGGCCAGCGCCGCCGCGAGCGCCTTCGCGTTCGCGACGACCTGCCGCGCGTAGGCCGCGAAGCCCGGCTCGGCGGCCTCCTTCAGCGCGACCGCGATCGCGGCCGTCGTGTGGTCGTGCGGGCCGCCCTGCAGGCCAGGGAACACCGCCTTGTCGATCGCCTTCGCGTGCTCCGCCGTCGACAGGATCATGGCGCCGCGCGGGCCGCGCAGCGTCTTGTGGGTCGTCGTGGTGATGACGTCTGCGTGGCCGACAGGGGACGGGTGCGCGCCGCCCGCGATGAGCCCGGCGATGTGCGCGATGTCGGCGGCCAGCACCGCTCCGGTCTCCCGCGCGATCTCCGCGAACGCCGGGAAGTCGATCGTCCGGGGGATCGCGGTGCCACCGCACCAGATCAGCTTCGGCCGCTCCTTCAGCGCCAGGTCGCGGACCTCGTCCATGTCGACGCGGCCGGTGTCGCGGCGCACCTCGTACCGGACGGGCGTGAACCATTTGCCGGTCGCCGACACCGACCAGCCGTGCGTGAGGTGGCCGCCCATCGGCAGCGCCAGCCCCATCACCTTGTCGCCCGGCTCCAGGAACGCCATGTAGACGGCGAGGTTCGCGGGCGACCCCGAGTACGGCTGGACGTTGGCGTGCTCGGCGCCGAACAGCGCCTTCGCCCGCTCGATCGCGAGGGTCTCGATCGGGTCGACGTTCTGCTGGCCCTCGTAGTACCGCTTGCCGGCGTAGCCCTCGGAGTACTTGTTGGTGAGGACGGTGCCGGTCGCCTCCAGCACGGCGGACGACACGTAGTTCTCGGACGCGATCAGCCGGATCTTCTCGAACTGGCGGCGCGCCTCCGCCTCGACCAGCCCGGCGATGTCCGGGTCCGCGGCCTGCAGATGGGGAACGGCGGGTTCGTGCACGGCGACCTCCGCGATGCTCTCGCCGGGGCCTTGACGGGCACCCCGGCAGATGGGGACCCGTACACCCAGGCGCGCGGTGTGCGGACGGATTCGCTTCCCGGTGGTCACATCCACCTTGACTGCGCCAGTCGCGTTACGCGCCACTATAGCGGGCGCCGACCACCGGGACCGGACGCACGGACCCCGCCTCAGCCGTCAACGACCGGAACCGTCGCGATCGCGAGCGAAGCCGGGTTCGAGCGAAGCGAGAACCTGATCGCGCAGCGAGCCTCCGGGCGAGTCGGAGCGATGCAGCGATCGCACGCGGCGCCCGTAGAAGGGCGGCCGTCAAGGCCCGACGCCGAGGGCGACGCAATGAAGACGGCGGGGCCGGGCGCCGTGGCGCCCGGCCCCGCGAACGGAACGATCAAGCTCTGCCCGCGGCCTCCAGGGCGCGCTTCACGGCGGCGCGCTTCTCGCGGAGCTTGGCGAGGGCCTCCTCGAGGATCGCCTCGCCGTCGGCGTCGCTGCGGCGCTCCTTCACGTACGCGAGGTGCGTCTTGTACGGCTCCGTCTTCGGCGGGGCCGGAGGGTTGTCGGCGTCCTGCCCGGCCGGGAACCCGCAGCGCGGGCAGTCCCACGTGTCGGGGATGGAGACGTCGGTGGCGAAGCTCGGCCGGGTCTCGTGCCGGTTGGCGCAGTAGAAGGTCACCCAGACGCGGGGGGCCGCGTCGCCGCGCTCCGCCTCCCCCATCGGCCCGGCCCCGACACGGCTGCCCCGAATCGCGTTGCCACTACCCACGGAATACTCCTCGTTCAGTGTGCCGCCACCGCCGGCCGAGGGGTCGGCGGCGGCGCGGTGCTCCTACGTTTGGACGGCCTGGTTCAGCCGACGCCCTTGCCCTTGAACAGCAGCCCGAGCACGACGATCGAGGCGAACCAGACGACGCCGACCCCGATGGTGAGCCGGTCGAGGTTGCGCTCGACCACCGACGACCCGCCGAGCGACGACGACACGCCGCCGCCGAACATGTCGGACAGTCCGCCGCCCTTGCCCTTGTGCATCAGGACGAGGACCACCATCAGCAGGCTCGCGACGATGAGCACGATGGACGTTGCGAGGATCACAGTTCAGCGCCTTCTCTGGGCCACCCCCGCGGACGCGGGGCTTGGGTCGTTCAGGGACGGAGGTCGAGCCGGACGGTTTGCCCGTCAGCTACGAAGGGTACGACGAACTCTTCGCTGGTTCGGCAAGAACCCCCATGACACGGCGAATTGATCAGAATTGATCAGGCCGGGAGCTCCCGGTACCGGCAGATCTTGACGAACTCCCCCGGGTCGAGGCTGGCGCCGCCGACCAGGGCTCCGTCCACATCGTCCTGCGCCATCAGCTTCGCGATGTTATCGCCCTTCACCGAGCCGCCGTACAGGATGCGCACGGCGTCGGCCACGCCGCCGTCGTACAGCTCGGCGAGCCGCGTCCGGATCGCGCCGCAGACCTCCTGCGCGTCCTGCGGAGTGGCGACCTCGCCGGTGCCGATCGCCCAGACCGGCTCGTAGGCGATCACGCTGCGCCGCACTTGGTCGGCCGGGATCTTGTCGAGGGATCCGTCGACCTGGGCGAGGACGTGCTCGACGTGCCGTCCGGCCTTGCGGACCTCGAGGCCCTCCCCCACGCACACGATCGGGGTGACGTCCTCGGCCAGCGCGGCCCTGGCCTTGGCGTTGACGAGCGCGTCGTCCTCGTGGTGGTACTCGCGCCGCTCGGAGTGGCCGACCAGGACATGCGAGCAGCCGAGCTTGGCCAGCATCGACGCGGCGATCTCGCCGGTGTAGGCGCCGGACGCGTGCGCCGACACGTCCTGCGCGCCGTACATGATCGCGTACCGGTCGGCCTCGATCACCGTCTGCACGGAGCGCAGGTCGGTGAACGGCGGGACGACGACAATGTCGGCGGCCTCGTGGTCGGGCTCCTTGAGCGCGAACGCCATCTTCTGGACGAGCAGGATCGCGTCCAGGTGGTTCTTGTTCATCTTCCAGTTGCCGGCGATGAGCGGCTTCCGGGCGGGGGTCGCGGCGGCCATGGTTCAGTCCTCCAGTGCCAGCAGGCCGGGCAGCGCCTTGCCCTCGAGGTATTCGAGGCTGGCGCCGCCGCCGGTCGAGATGTGGGAGAAGGCGGTCTCGTCGAAGCCGAGCTGCCGGACGGCCGCGGCGGAGTCGCCGCCGCCGACAACGGTGAACGCGCCGGAATCGAGCAGGCCCTGCGCGACGGCGCGGGTGCCGTGCGCGTAGGGCTCCATCTCGAACACGCCCATGGGGCCGTTCCAGAACACGGTCCGCGCACCGGCGAGGCGGGACGCGAACAGCTTGCCGGACTCGGGGCCGATGTCGAGGCCGAGGCGGTCGGCGGGGATCGCGTCGGCGGGCACGACCGCGTGCTCGGCGTCGGCGGCGAACGCCTCCGCGGCGACGATGTCGACCGGCAGGACGAACTCGACGCCCGCCTCGCTCGCGCGCCGCAGGTACTCGCGGCAGGTGTCGAGCTGGTCCTCCTCCAGAAGGCTCCTGCCGACCTCGTGGCCCTGCGCCTTCAGGAAGGTGAACACCATGCCGCCGCCGATGAGGATGCGGTCGGCCTTGCCGAGCAGGTTGTCGATGACGCCGAGCTTGTCGGACACCTTCGACCCGCCGAGCACGACGGCGTAGGGCCGCTCGACGTCCTCGGTCAGCCTCTTCAGGACGTCGACCTCGGCGGCGATGAGGTCGCCGGCCGCGTGCGGGAGCCGCCGCGGGACGTCGTAGACGCTGGCGTGCCTGCGGTGCACCGCGCCGAACCCGTCGCCGACGTACAGCTCGGCGAGCTCCGCGAGCCGGTCGGCGAACGCGCCGCGCTCGGCGTCGTCCTTGCTGGTCTCGCCCGGCTCGAAGCGCAGGTTCTCCAGCAGCGCGACGTCGCCGTCGGCGAGGCCGGACGCGGCGGCGCGGGCGGAGGAGCCGACGACGTCGGTGGCGAACGCGACGTCGGTGCCGAGCAGCTCGCCGAGCCGAACGGCGACGGGGGCGAGGGAGAACTCGTGCTTCACCTCGCCCTTGGGCCGCCCGAGGTGGGCGCAGACGATGACCTTGGCGCCCTTGGCGCGCAGCGCGTGGATCGTGGGCAGGCTGGCCCGGATCCGCCCGTCATCGGTGATCTTCCCGTCCCGCAGCGGGACGTTCAGGTCGGCCCGGACGAGCACCCGCCGGCCGGCGACGTCCAGATCGTCAATGGTGCGCATCGGATGCGGTGTCCTTCCGGAGACGGCCGCGCCGTGGCCGCGCGGGCGCGCGACCACGGCGGGGCCGGGAGCGATCAGAGCGAGGAGCCGACCAGCTTGACGAGGTCGACGAGGCGGTTGGAGTAGCCCCACTCGTTGTCGTACCAGCCGACGACCTTCACCTGGTCGCCGATGACCTTGGTGAGCCCGGCGTCGAAGATGCACGACGACGGGTCGGTGACGATGTCGGAGGAGACGATCGGGTCCTCGGTGTAGGTGAGGTAGCCCTTCAGCGGGCCCTCCGCGGCGGCCTTGTACGCCGCGTTGACCTCCTCGACGGTGACGTCGCGGGACACCGTCGCGGTCAGGTCGGTGGCGGAGCCCGTCGGCACCGGGACGCGCAGCGCGTAGCCGTCCAGCTTGCCCTGGAGCTCCGGCAGCACCAGGCCGATCGCCTTGGCGGCGCCGGTGGAGGTCGGCACGACGTTCAGGGCGGCGGCGCGGGCGCGGCGCAGGTCCTTGTGGGGGGCGTCCTGGAGGTTCTGGTCCTGCGTGTAGGCGTGGATCGTCGTCATCAGGCCCTTCTCGACACCGAAGGTGTCGTTGAGGACCTTGGCGAGCGGCGCCAGGCAGTTCGTCGTGCAGGACGCGTTGGAGATGACCGTGTGGTTCGCCGGGTCGTACTTCTCCTCGTTGGCGCCGAGGACGACGGTGAAGTCCTCGTTCTTGGCCGGGGCCGAGATGATGACCTTCTTGGCGCCGTTGTCGGCGTGCACCTTCGCCTTGGCCCCGTCGGTGAAGAAGCCGGTGGACTCCACGACGATGTCGACGCCGAGCTCGCCCCACTTGAGGTTCGCCGGGTCGCGCTCCGCGAACGCCTTGATGGCCTTGCCGCCCACCACGATCTCGTCCGCGGTCGCGTGCACGTCCTCGCCGAGGCGGCCGAGGATGCTGTCGTACTTGAGCAGCGTCGCGAGCGTGGCGTTGTCGGTCAGGTCGTTGACCGCCACGATCTCGATGTCGGCCCCGGACGCCTTCACCGCGCGGAAGAAGTTGCGGCCGATCCGGCCGAACCCGTTGATGCCTACTCGGATGGTCACGGAACGGCTCTCCTCATGCGTCGTCTCACCCGGTGTCAGCCGGGCCGTTCACTACTCGTCATTGCGGGGATCTCCCCTCGCCCGACCCTATCCAATGCCGTCCCGGATACCCCACACCGGTCGTGTGGAACGCGCGGGTGGCGCGCGTTCGCCGGCCCGGACACCGGCGGCGCCGCTCAGGGCGCCAGCATGTCGGCGGTGAGGTTCGCCTCCGTGCCGGGGACGCCCTGGTCGAGGGCGCGCTTGTCGGCCATCGCGAGGAGGCGGCGGATGCGGCCCGCGATGGCGTCCTTGGTGAGCGGCGGGTCGGCGAGCTGGCCGAGCTCCTCCAGCGACGCCTGCTTGTGCTCCAGCCGCAGCCGGCCCGCGTTCACGAGGTGCTCGGGCGCGTCGTCGCCGAGGATCTCCAGCGCGCGCGCGACGCGGGCGCCTGCCGCGACCGCCGCGCGGGCCGACCGGCGCAGGTTGGCGTCGTCGAAGTTCGCGAGCCGGTTCGCGGTCGCCCGGACCTCGCGGCGCATCCGCCGCTCCTCCCAGGCGAGGACGCTGTCGTGCGCGCCGAGCCGGGTCAGCAGCGCGCTGATCGCGTCGCCGTCCCGGACCACGACGCGGTCGACGCCCCGCACCTCCCGCGTCTTCGCGTGGATCTTCAGCCGGCGGGCGGCGCCGACGAGGGCGAGGGCGGCCTCAGGGCCGGGGCACGTCACCTCCAGCGACATCGACCGGCCGGGCTCCGTCAGGGAGCCGTGCGCGAGGAACGCGCCCCGCCACGCCGACTCCGCGTCGCACGCCGCGCCCGCGACCACGTGCCGGGGAAGGCCGCGGACGGGCCGCCCGTTGTTGTCGATCAGGCCCGTCTGGCGCGCGAGGGACTCGCCCTCGCGGAACACCCGCACCACGTACCGGTTGCCCTTGCGCAGACCGCTCGGCGCGAGCACCACGACCTCGGAGGTGTGCCCGAACACCTCGGCGATGTCCTTGATCAGCCGGCGTGCCGCCGCCCCGGTGTCGATCTCCGCCTCGATCACGATGCGGCCGCCGACCAGATGCAGGCCCCCCGCGAACCGCAGCAGCGTCGAGACCTCCGCCTTCCGGCAGCACGGCTTCAGCACCGTCAGCCGGCTCAGCTCGTCCTTCACCACACCGGTCATCGCCATGGATGAACCCTCCCCCTCTCGGTCCCCTGCAGTCTGGCCGCCCCAGTCTTGCCGACGGCGGCCCCGCCGGGGTTCACTCGCCGAATATCTGTACGAAGGCTTGGGCGAGGCGGGCGGGCTCATGGCGCGGTGAGCCGTCGTCGGCGGCGACGTCGGCGAGCACCAGCCGGCCCCCGAGATCCTGGACGGCCTTGTCGAGCGCGTCAGGGTCGTCCACCACGCCGCGGTCGGCGAGGACGACGTCCACCCGCAGGCCGGGGGCGTGCGCGCGCAGGACCTCCAGATGCCGCTGCGGGGAGAAGTCGTCGGTCTCGCCCGGCTGCGGCGCCAGGTTCAGCGCGACGACGCGCCGGCCGCGGGCCGCGGTGAGCGCGCGCGCCAGCGCCGGGACCTTCAGGTGCGGCAGGACGCTCGTGAACCACGATCCGGGGCCGAACACGAGCCAGTCGGCGTCCTCGACGGCGGCGAGCGTCTCCGGGCACGCCGGCGGGTCGGCCGGCACCAGCGAGATGCCGAGCACCGCGCCGGGCGTCTTCGCGCACTCGACCTGCCCCCGCACCTGGCCGACGGCACCGGGCCGGGCCGGGTCGGCGCCCCGCACGTCCGCGACGATGTCGAGCGGGACCGCCGCCATCGGCAGGACCCGTCCGTGCGCGCCGAGCAGCCGCCCCACCCAGTCGAGGCCCGCGACCGTGGCGGAGGCGCCCGCCGGTCCGGCGCCGGGGGCGGTGTCGCCGAGCAGCTCCCAGAGGGCGACGATCAGCAGGTTGCCGACCGCGTGGTCGTGCAGGTCGCCGCCGCTGCGGAACCGGTGCTGGACGACGTCCCGCCACGTCCGGCCCCACTCGTCGTCGCCGCACAGCGCGGCGAGCGCCATCCGCAGGTCGCCGGGGGGCAGCACGCCCAGCTCGCGCCGCAGCCGGCCGCTGGAGCCGCCGTCGTCGGCGACCGTGACGACCGCCGTCAGCCGGTCGGTGACGCGGCGCAGCGCCGACAGCGAGGCGTACAGGCCGTGACCGCCGCCGAGCGCGACGACCTTCGGGCCGCTCTGCTTCACCGCGCCGCTACTCTCCCTGTCCCGGACCCGGCCGGGCGCCGGGCCTCACTCGCGGCCGAGGTCGCGATGGGCGACCCGCACGTCGAGGCCCTCGTCCCGCAGCCGGGCGGCGATCTGTTCCGCCATGGCCACACTACGGTGTTTCCCGCCCGTGCAGCCCACGGCGAGCGTCACGTAGTGCTTGCCCTCGCGCTCGTAACCGTCCGTGAGCAGCCGCAGGACCTCGGCGTAGGCGTCCAGGAACTCCTTGGCGCCGCGCTGCCCGAGCACGTAGTCGCGGACGGCGGCGTCCCGGCCGGTCTTCGGCCGCAGCTCCGGCACCCAGTGCGGGTTCGGCAGGAACCGGCAGTCGACGACGAGGTCGGCGTCCACCGGCAGGCCGTACTTGTAGCCGAAGGACACGACGGTCGCGCGCAGGCTCGACTCGCCCGTGTCGGTGCCGAAGAACCCGATGATCTTGTTGCGCAGCTCGTGCACGTTCAGCCCGCTGGTGTCGATCACCAGGTCGGCCTCCGCGCGGACCTCCCGGACGAGCTCGCGCTCCCGGGCGATGCCGTCGACGAGGCGCCCGTCGTCCTGCAGCGGGTGCGGGCGCCGGACGCTCTCGAACCGGCGCACCAGATCGGCGTCGCCCGCCTCCAGGAAGACCACCCGGGGGTGGACGCCCCGCGCCTCCAGCTCCGCGATCGAGGAGTGCAGGTCCTCGGTGAACGCGCGGCTCCGCACGTCCACGACCACCGCGATGCGGGGCACCGCGTCCTTCACCCGTCCGCCGAGGTCGGCCATCGTGGCGAGCAGCCCTGGCGGGAGGTTGTCGACGACGAACCAGTCGAGGTCCTCCAGCGACTTCGCCGCCGTGCTCCGGCCCGCCCCCGACATTCCGGTGATGATGACGATGTCCGGGATCTTCGTCTCGGTCGTCATGCCCGCTCCCCCCTGTCGTCCCCTGCGCGTCCCGTTCCGTGCAGCGCCGCGAGGATGGCCCCGGCGCTGCGCAGCCCGATGCCCGGCACCTCGGCGACCTGCTCCGGCGTCGCCTCCTTGAGCCGCTTCACCGAACCGAAGTGCTTCAGCAGCGCCGCCCGCCGCGCCGGGCCCAGCCCCGGCACGGTATCGAGCTCGCTGACCGTCATGGCCTTCGACCGCCGCTGCCGGTGGAAGGCGATCGCGAACCGGTGCGCCTCGTCCCGGACCCGCTGGACGAGGAACATGCCCTCGCTGTTGCGCGGCAGGATGACCGGATCGTCCTCGCCGGGGAGCCAGAGCTCCTCCAGCCGCTTCGCGATCCCGCACACGGCGATGTCGTCGACGCCGAGCTCGTCAAGCGCCCGCTGCGCCGCCGCGACCTGCGGGGGGCCTCCGTCGACCAGCACCAGGTTCGGGGGGTAGGCGAACCTGCGCGGCTTCCCGGTCTCCGGGTCGATCGGCTGGTGGGCGCCCTCGTCGCCCTCCGCGCTCTCCGTGTCGCCGAGCGCGTCGAGCTCGCCCATCTTCTCGCTCTCGGCGAGGTAGCGGCGGAACCTGCGGGAGATCACCTCGTGGACGGACCGGACGTCGTCCTGCCCCTCCACCCCCTTGATCGTGAACCGGCGGTACTCGCTCTTGCGGGCCAGGCCGTCCTCGAACACGACCATCGAGGCGACCACGTTCGTGCCCTGCAGGTTCGACACGTCGTAGCACTCGATGCGCAGCGGCGCGTCGTCGAGCTCGAGGGCGTCCTGGATCTCATGGAGCGCCCGGCTGCGGGTCGTGAGGTCGGACGCGCGGCGCGTCTTGTGCTGCTTCAGCGCCTCGTGCGCGTTGCGGGCGACGGTCTCCAGCAGCGCCTTCTTGTCGCCCCGCCGCGGCACCCGGAGCCGCACCGGGCCGGCGCGCCGCTCCGCGAGCAGCTCCGTCATGGCGGCCTCGTCGGGCGGCAGGGCCGGGACGAGCACCTCGCGCGGCACCGACTCGCCCTCGCCGTAGATCTGGAGCAGGAAGTCCTCGACGAGGTCGGCGGTCGAGACGTCCTCGACCTTGTCGACCACCCAGCCGCGCTGCCCCCGGATCCGGCCGCCGCGCACGTAGAACACCTGGACGGCCGCCTCCAGCTCGTCCTCGGCGAAGGCGACCATGTCGCAGTCGGTGGAGTCGGGCAGGACGACGGCCTGCTTCTCCAGCGCCCGCTCCAGGGCGCGGACGTCGTCGCGGAGCCGCGCGGCGCGCTCGTACTCCTGCGCGGCGGCCGCCTCCCGCATGTCGCCCTCGAGGCGCCTGATGAACCGGGACGTGTTCCCCGCCATGAAGTCGCAGAAGTCGTCGGCGAGGAGGCGGTGCTCCTCGGGCGAGACGCGGGCGACGCAGGGGGCGGAGCACTTGCCGATGTAGCCGAGCAGGCAGGGCCGGTCGAGCCGGTTCTGGCGCTTGAACACCCCGGCGCTGCACGTCCGGACGGGGAACACGCGCAGCAGCTGGTCGACCGTCTCGCGGATCGCCCACGCGTGCGAGTACGGCCCGAAGTAGCGGACGCCCCTGCGCTTCGCCCCGCGCATCACCATCACCCTAGGGAACTCCTCGTTCAGGGTGACCGCGAGGTAGGGATACGACTTGTCGTCGCGGTAGCGCACGTTGAACCGGGGGTCGAACTCCTTGATCCAGGAGTATTCGAGCTGGAGCGCCTCCACCTCGGTCCCGACGACCGTCCAGTCGACCCGGGCGGCCGTCGACACCATGGTCTGCGTGCGCGGATGCAGCGTGGAGAAGTCCGCGAAGTACGAGTTCAGCCGCGACCGCAGGCTCTTGGCCTTGCCCACGTAGATGACCCGGCCGTGCTCGTCGCGGAAGCGGTACACACCGGGTGACTCGGGAACGGACCCCGGTGCGGGTCGGTAGGTCGCCGGATCTGCCACAACGGAAGCCTAATGCGCGCCACCGACAGGCCGCGCTCCCGCGCGTCCCGGCACGGGTGACGGACATCTCTCCGCAAACGGCGTATAGCCCGCCGAAGATCGGAAAGGGATGCCCGGAACCGCTCCGCCGCACGCTCGAAGGAGGTCGTACCGGACGTGTCAGCGCTCTGGGCCTGGATCGTCCTGGCGGCCGTGGCCGCCACGTCCGTCATCGCCGTCGAGGGGGTGCGCCGGCTGCTGGCCGGCCGGCTCTCGGCCCGCTGGCCCGAGGCGGCCAGGGTCGCCCGCCGCGTCACCTCGCCCGCCACCGGGTTCGCGCTGGTGGTCAGCGCCAATGCCGCGATGCCGTACCGGTACCTGCCCGACGGGGTGGACGACGCCGTCCGGCATCTCATGAAGATCGCGGCGATCGGGGTCGCGACCTGGCTCGTGGTGCGGATCATCTACGCGCTCACCGATCCGCCGCTGGCCCGGCTGATGCGGATCGAGGGCGAGCGGAACCGGCGGGCGCGCCGGGCCCGGACCCAGATGCTGCTGCTGCGCCGCATCGCCGCCATGGTCATCGTCGTCCTCGCGGTCGGGGCGGCGCTGTTCACCTTCCCCGGCGTGCGCGCCGTGGGGGCGGGGGTGCTGGCGTCGGCGGGCGTCGCGGGGCTGGTCGTCGGCATCGCGGCCAAGCCCACCCTCGGGAACCTCCTGGCGGGACTCCAGCTCGCGTTCAGCGACGCGCTGCGGCTCGACGACGTCGTGGTCGTGCAGGGGCAGTGGGGGCGCGTGGAGGAGCTGACGCTCTCCTACGTGGTGGTCCACCTCTGGGACGACCGGCGGCTGATCCTGCCCGTCTCCTACTTCACCGAGCAGCCGTTCGAGAACTGGACGCGGCACACCAGCCGCGTCATCGGGTCCGTGGAGCTGCACGTGGACTGGACGGTGCCGATCGAGGAGCTCCGCGTGGAACTGCACGCCATGCTGAAGGACCATCCGCTGTGGGACCGCCGGGAATGGATCCTGCAGGCGGTCGACGTCCAGCCGAACGGCCTCGTCACGCTCCGCGCGCTGATGAGCGCCGCCGACTCCGCGAGCGCGTGGGACCTGCGCTGCGACGCCCGGGAGCACCTGATCGCCCACATTCGGGACCACTACCCGGACGCCCTCCCCCGCTTCCGCGTCGCCGATCCCGGGACGGAGCCCGCCCCGGACGGGCCCGCGGAGGAGGCCGCCGCGGACCGGGCCGTCCCCCCGCGGGACGGCCCGGTCCGGACGGCGTCGCTCAGGCGAGCTTGATCTTCCCGCCCTCGACCGTGACCTTCCGCGCGTCCAGCGGCCGGTCGGCGGGCGGGTTCACCACCGACCCGTCGGTGATGCTGAACCTACTTCCGTGGCACTTGCAGTTGATCGTGCCCCCGGCGACCTCGTTCACGTCGCAGCCCCGGTGCGTGCAGACCGACGAGAACGCCTTGAACTCGCCCGCCGCCGGCTGCGTCACGACGACCTTCTCGTCCTTGAACAGCTTCCCGCCGCCGACCGGGATCGCGCCGGCGGCGCCGAGGTCCGTGCCGCCGCCCCCGCCCTGGTTCCCGGCGTCACCCGTGGCGCCGCCGTTCCCGGCGTCACCGCCCTCGGGCTCGTCGGATCCGCCGCCGCACGCCGCGGCGAGCATCCCGGCGCCGGCCAGCCCGGCGCCGATCAGGACGCCCCTGCGCGTGTTCCCCGCGTCCGGCGCGACCTGCTCCGGCGCCGTGCCGTCCTGCTGTGCCATGGTCTCCCGCCCCTTCATCAGATGATCGCGTCACCTGGGAGCACGCGTCCCGCCCAGCGATGGTTCAATTCCGAACTAAATTCCGACGACCGTGCCGCCCTCGACCCGCACGGGGTACTCCCGGAGCCCCTCCGCCGCGGGGCCGCGGCCGACCGCGCCGTCGGCGAGGCCGAACTCGCTGCCGTGGCACGGGCAGTGGATCTTCCCGCCCGCCACCTTCGACGTCATGCAGCCCTGGTGCGGGCACACCGCGCTGAACGCCTTGAAGACGCCCGCGGACGGCTGCGTCACCACGACCTTCGCCTCGTCGACGAGCCTGCCGCCGCCGACCGGCACCTCGGCGGCGGGGAGCAGCCTGCGACCCCTGATGTCCGCGGGCGCCGCCGTCGCCCCGCCGGCCGCGCCGCAGCCCGCGAGGACCGCGGCGCCCGCCGCACCGGCGCAGCCGCACAGCACCGCGCGGCGCCCGACCCCCCGCTCGATCTCTTCGCTCATGCGCCCCATGATCCCCGACGTGCGGCGATGCTCCGGACCGGACCCGTCAGCCGAGGATCTTCTTGAGGTACTGGCCGGTGTGGCTGCCGTCGACCTCCGCGACGTCCTCGGGGGTGCCGGTCGCGACGACCGTGCCGCCCCGCGAGCCGCCTTCGGGGCCCATGTCGACGATCCAGTCGGCCGTCTTGATGACGTCGAGGTTGTGCTCGATGACGATGACCGTGTTGCCCTTGTCGACCAGGCCGTTCAGGACGCCGAGGAGCCGGCGGATGTCCTCGAAGTGGAGACCGGTGGTCGGCTCGTCCAGCACGTAGATCGTCCGGCCGGTGGAGCGCTTCTGCAGCTCGGCGGCCAGCTTCACGCGCTGCGCCTCGCCGCCCGACAGGGTCGGCGCGGGCTGGCCCAGCCGGACGTAGCCGAGCCCGACGTCGTTCAGCGTCTTCAGATGCCGGTGGATCGCGGTGATCGGCTCGAAGAACTCCGCGGCCTGCTCGATCGGCATGTCGAGGATCTCGGAGATCGTCTTGCCCTTGTAGTGGACCTCGAGGGTCTCCCGGTTGTAGCGGGCGCCGTGGCAGACCTCGCACGGGACGTAGACGTCCGGCAGGAAGTTCATCTCGATCTTGATGGTGCCGTCGCCGGAGCAGTTCTCGCAGCGGCCGCCCTTGACGTTGAAGGAGAACCGGCCCGGCTGGTACCCGCGCACCTTCGCCTCGGTCGTCTGCGCGAACAGCTTGCGGATGTGGTCGAACACGCCGGTGTAGGTCGCCGGGTTGGACCGCGGGGTGCGGCCGATCGGCGACTGGTCGACGTGCACGACCTTGTCGAGCCGGTCGACGCCGACGACCCGCTTGTGCCGCCCCGGGACGGTGCGGGCGCCGTTCAGCTGCTTGGCGAGCGTGTTGTAGAGGATGTCGTTGACCAGGGTCGACTTGCCCGACCCCGACACGCCCGTGACGGCCGTGAGGACGCCGAGGGGGAACGCCACGTCCACGTTGCGGAGGTTGTTCTGCTGCGCGCCCTTCACGACGATCTCGCGGCCCCTGGTGGGCGGCCGCCGCACCGCCGGGACCGCGATCTCCCGCCGCCCGGACAGGTAGGCGCCGGTCAGCGACCGCTCCGAGGCCAGCAGCTCGTCGACCGTGCCCGACACGACGATCTCGCCGCCGTGCTCGCCGGCGCGGGGGCCGATGTCGACGACCCAGTCGGCCGCCGCGATGGTGTCCTCGTCGTGCTCCACGACGATCAGCGTGTTGCCCATGTCGCGGAGCCGGATCAGCGTCTCCAGCAGCCGGTGGTTGTCGCGCTGGTGCAGGCCGATGGACGGCTCGTCCAGCACGTACAGGACGCCGACCAGCCCCGACCCGATCTGCGTCGCGAGCCGGATGCGCTGCGCCTCGCCACCGGCGAGGGTCGCGGACGCGCGGTCGAGCGTCAGGTAGTCGAGGCCGACGTCCAGGAGGAACCCGAGCCGCGCGTTGATCTCCTTGAGGACGCGTTCGGCGATGTGCTTCTCGCGCTCGTCCAGCTCCATCGAGAGCAGGAACTTGGCCGCCTCGCCGATCGGCAGCGCGGCCACCTCGGCGATCGAGCGGCCGCCCATCGTGACCGCGAGCACGACCGGCTTCAGCCGCGCGCCGTCGCACGCCGCGCACGGGATCTCGCGCATGTAGCCTTCGAGCTTCTCCCGGACGGCGTCGCTCTCGGACTCGGCGTGCCGCCGCTGGATGTAGGGGATCACGCCCTCGTAGGCGGTGTAGTACGACCGCGTCCGGCCGTACCGGTTCTTGTAGCTGACGTGGACCTGGGTCTCGTGCCCCTGCAGGATCGCCTTGCGCGCCTTGGCGGGCAGGCGGTCCCACGGGGTGTCGAGCCGGAAGCCCATGGCGTCGCCGAGCGCCGACAGCAGCCGCAGGAAGTACTCGCTGACGTGGCCGTTCGTCCACGGCTGGATGGCGCCCTCGGCCAGGGAGAGCTCCCCGTCGGGAACGACGAGCTCGGGGTCGACCTCCATGCGCGTCCCGAGGCCGGCGCACTCCGGGCACGCGCCGTAGGGCGAGTTGAAGGAGAAGGTGCGGGGCTCCATCTCCTCGAACGACAGGTCGTCGTACGGGCAGTAGAGGTGCTCGGAGTACATGCGGGTGCGGTGCTCGTCGTCCTCGGGGAGGTCGACGAAGTCCAGGACGATCGTGCCGCCCGCGAGGCCCAGCGCCGTCTCGACGGAGTCGGCGAGCCGCTGCCGCGCGGAGTCCTTCACCGAGAGCCGGTCGACGACCACGGCGATGTCGTGCTTCTCCTGCTTCTTCAGCTTGGGCGGCTCGTCCAGCCGGACCATCCGCCCGTCCACCAGCGCCCGCGAGAACCCCTTGGACTGCAGCTCCCGGAACAGCTCCAGGTACTCGCCCTTGCGCCCGCGGATCACGGGCGCGAGGACCTGGAACCGGGTGCCCTCCGCCAGCTCCAGGACCCGGTCGACGATCTGCTGCGGCGCCTGCCGGCTGATCGGCCGGCCGCATTCGGGGCAGTGCGGGCGCCCGATCCGGGCGTACAGCAGCCGGAGGTAGTCGTACACCTCGGTGATCGTCCCGACCGTGGACCGCGGATTCTTGCTGGTCGACTTCTGGTCGATCGACACCGCCGGGGACAGCCCCTCGATGAAGTCGACGTCGGGCTTGTCCATCTGGCCGAGGAACTGCCGGGCGTACGCCGACAGCGACTCCACGTACCGGCGCTGGCCCTCGGCGAAGATCGTGTCGAACGCCAGGCTCGACTTGCCCGACCCCGACAGACCGGTGAACACGATCATGGCGTCGCGCGGCAGGTCGAGCGAGACGTCCTTCAGGTTGTGCTCGCGTGCTCCACGAACGATGAGACGGTCATGCACGGCGTATCTTCCGGTTCCTGTTCTGGGGCGCGGTGACGAGACGTACGTCGGTCTCAGGCTAACCGCGGGGTACGACGGAATTCCCCCGACCGCACAACGACGGCGCCGGCCGCCGCATTTCCGCCGCCCCGCCCGCGGGCGACCCCTGAACCGTACACGTGTTCGAACCGGGCCCGCCACACGACCCGCGAACCCCACCCGTCCGCCCCGCCCCTTGGATCGGGATCGGGCGGTGGGGAAGGATGATGATCGTGGAGAACCGACGCAAGGTCATCGATGAGCTCGACCTCGGGGTCGAGCGGATCACCGCGACGCTGTCCCGGCTGAGCGCCGCGGAGCTGCGCGCGCCCTCGGCCCTGCCGGGCTGGACGCGGGGGCACGTCGCCGCGCACATCGCGCGCAACGCCGACTCGCTCTGGAACCTGCTGGAGTGGGCGCGGACGGGCGTGGAGATCCCGCAGTACCCGAGCGTGGCCGTGCGGAACGCCGACATCGAGGAGGGCGCCGGGCGCAGCGCCGAGGCGCTGATCGAGGACGTCCGGACGTCGCAGGCGCGGTTCTCCGCGCACGCGCGGGGCCTGCCCGAGGACGCCTGGGACGCCGAGGTGCGGGCGATGCAGGGCTGGGCGCATCCCGCCTGGTACCTCCTCTGCCGCCGGTGGAACGAGGTCGAGGCCCACCATGCCGACCTCGCCGCCGGGTACGGGCCGGCGGACTGGCCCGAGTCCTACGTGCGGTGGGCGCTGGGCAGCACGCTCACCGACCTGGCGGCGCAGCCGCCGGAGCGGTGGGGCGCGCTCGCCGGGTTCCGGCTGACCGCGACCGACTCCGGGGAGTCCGCCCGCCTCGGGTGGAGCGAGGGCGGCCCGGAGGCCGCCGGGTCGGGCCGGGCGCTGCTGGGCTGGCTGAGCGGCCGCTCCGACGGCGCCGGGGTGCACCTGCGCCAGGACGGCGCGCTCCCGGTCCCGCCGGACTGGCCGCATCCCCCCGCGGGCTTCTAGCCCGAGTCCAGCCACTGGTCGAGGGAGCGGGCGCGGCGGGCGTCGTCGGCCGCGGCGGCGTGGTCGCCGAGCGCCAGATGGGACCGGCGGCGCAGCTCCAGGGAGCGCCGCAGGCCCCGGTGGTCGTCCATGTCGCGGCGGATCTTGATCTCGTCGCCGAGGTGCCGGGCGGCGCGCGCGTGCCCGCCGAGGAGCTGCGCCGCGCGGGCCATGGTGTGCAGGGCGCACGCCTGCTCCCGGGCGTCGCCGAGCTCGGCGGCGAGGTCGAGGGCCGCGCGCCCGGTCTCCAGTGCCTCCTCCGGACGCCCCAGGTCGAGGTGGATGTCGGCGAGGTGGACGAGCGCGGTGCCCTCGCCGTGCCGGTCGCCGACGTCGCGGAGCAGCCGCAGCGACTCCAGCTCCATCGCGAGCGCCTCCCCGGGGCGGCCGCTGCGGCGCAGGACCGCCGCGAAGGTGTCCATGCCGACGCCCATCCCGTACCAGTCGCCGCCCGCCTCCCGGATCCGCAGCGCCTGCCGGGCGGCGACCTCGGCGTCGCCCGGCAGGCCGAGCCGCAGGTAGGTTCGGGCGAGGCTGCCGAGCGTCCCGGCCATGCCGCTCCGGGCGCCGAGGTGGTGCCACAGGTCCAGGGCCTCCAGCCCGAGCACGAACGCCTCCTGCGGGCGGCCGAGGCGCCGCATCACCACCGACAGGTGCTCCAGGTCGTGCGCCTCGCCCTGCCGGTCGCCGATCTCGCGGCGGATCTCCAGCGCCCGGGTGAGGAGCTCGCGGGCCTCGTGGTAGCGGCCGAGGCGCCAGTGGACGATGCCGGTCTGCGCGAGCGCCTCCGCCTCGCCCTGCCGGTCGCCGGTATCGCGGTGCAGCCGAAGCGCCTCGCCGCAGTGGGTGAACGCCTCCGCGAACCGGGTCGCGTCGCACATCAGCATGCCGAGCACGGTGAGCGCGCGGGCCTCGCCGTGCCGGGCGCCGAGCGCGCGGTAGTCGTGCAGCGCCCGCTCGGCGTCCCGCCGGGCCAGGTCGCGCAGGCCCAGGGCCGCGTTCATGCGGGCGAGCTCGGTGAGCGCCTCCGCGGCGCCGTGCCGGTCGGCCACCTCCTGGCGCTGGGAGAGCGCCTCCAGCGCGTTGGTCAAGGCCTCGTGGACGTTGCCGCGGTTGCGGTGGATCCGGGCGAGGGTGAGCAGGGTCCCGGCGGCGCCCCGCCGGTCCCCCGAGCGGCGCCGGACGTCCAGGGCGCGGCGGGCGTGCCGCAGCGCGGGCTCGTCCGCGCCGAGCCCGAGGTGCGCGCGGGCCAGGATGTCGTGGTCCCGGGCGACGCCCGCGACGTCCACCAGCTCCCGGTGGATCTCCAGGGCGCGGCGGGCGTGGTCGATCGCCGTCGGGTAGCGGCCGAGCGCGGTGTGCACGTCGGCGAGCGTGGCGAGCACGACCGCCTCGCCGCGCGGATCGGGCGGGTCGGCGGCGCGGAACGCGCGCCGGGCGTCCTCCCCGTACCCGATGGCCTGGACGGAGTTGCCCTGCTCGAAGTGCGCGACGGCGAGGTCGTGCAGCATGACGGCGACGGCGCCCCAGTCGTCCTCGCTGCGGGCGGCGCGCAGCCCCGCCAGGCACACCGCGATGACGTCCTCGCTGTTGCGGCGGAATTCGGCGGAACCGAACAGGGCCCCCGCCAGCTCCCAGCAGGTGCGGTGCAGGCCGAGCCGCGCGGCCTGCTCGACCGCGGCGACCAGCGTGCGGCGCTCCGCCTCGAACCAGGCCGGACCGGCCGTCCGCGCGGCCGCCAGGTACGCCGCGAGCAGCCGCCGCCGCGCGGCGAGCCGGTCGCTGTCGGCGTCCTCCCGGAGCCCCTGTTCCCGGGCGAAGTCGCGCAGCAGGCCGTGCATCCGGTACCGGCCCGGCCCGGCGTCGTCGACGAGGGACGCCTGCCGCAGCGCGGCCAGGCACGCGGCGGCCTCCTCGGGCGTCCCGTCCAGCAGGGCGGCCAGCGCGGCGGGCGTGACGTCCGGGCCGGGGGTGAGCCCGAGCCGGCGGAACGCCCGGCGCAGATCGCGGCGCAGGCCCCGGTAGGCGACGTCGAAGGTCGGGCCGGCCCCCCGGTCGGCCAGCTTCCGGACGACTCCGGCGACGGACGCGCCCGGGTCCTCGGCGAGCCTGCCCGCCATGACCGACAGGGCCAGGGGGAGGCACCCGCACTCCCGGGCCAGCCGCACCACCGCGCGGTCCTCGGACCGCAGCCGGGGATCGGACCGTCCGACGACGCCCGCGATGAGGTCGACCGCCTCTTGCGTCCCGAGCTCCCGCAGCTCCAGCGTCCGGACGTCGGCGCCGTCGAGCAGCACCGGCAGCCGCCGCCGGCTCGTCACGACCACCAGCCCGGACGCCGCCGCGGCGAGCAGCGGCCGGATCTGCCCGGGGTCGGCGACGTCGTCCAGGATCAGCAGGATCCGCTTGTCCGCCAGCAGCGACCGGCACAGCGCCGCCAGCTCCGCCGCCGTGCGCGGGAGCTGGTCGCCCGGGACGCCCGCCCGGCGCAGCACCTGCCCCATCGCCTGCGCCGCGGTGACCGGGCCGGGGGTGGTGCCGCGCAGCTCCGCGAACACGACCCCGTCGGGGAACCGGTCGGCGGCGCGGTGCGCCCAGTGCAGCGCGAGGGCCGTCTTCCCGACGCCCGCCATGCCCTGGACCACCACGGCGCGCGGCCACTCCCGCTGCGCGACGAGGAGGTCCAGCTTGCCGAGGCTGACGGCGCGTCCGGTGAAGAACGGCGGCGCGGGCGGAAGCCGCCGCCCGAGCGGGCGCGCGGCCGGGGGTGCGGCGGACGCGGCGATCCCGGCCGGCACGCCCGCGCGCCGCGCCGGGGCCGCACGGACCGGCACGGTCCGGTCGCGCACGATCCGGTCGGGCACGATCCGGTCCGGCGGCGCGGACCATTCGTCCCCCCACGGCCGGGCCGCGCGCCGCAGTCCCTCCCAGTCGAGGATCGTGAGCGGGCGGGGCCGCCGGTCGAGGATGCCGCGGGCCCGCCACAGCCGGAACCAGCGCACCAGCGTCTCTCGGGAGATCCCGGCCCAGTTCGCCAGGTCGCCCTGGCTGAGCCGGACCGGGATCTCCCGGCCCCGCGACGTGGTCTCCCCGAACCGGTGCGCGAGCTCCAGCAGGTGGTGGGCGAGCCGCTGCGGATGGTCGGCGGCCCGCACCGCGTGCCGCCGGCCGCCGTGCCCCGCGCTCTCGGCGAGGGCGTGCATCATCGCCTCCGCCACGCGCGGGTTCGCGGCCAGCAGGCTGCGCCACTGGCCGCCGTCGACCCGCAGCGCCGCGACGGGCTCCAGGGCGGCGACCGTCGCGCGCTGCGGATGCCCCCACGGCCCGAGGACGCCGACGACGTCGCCCGCCCCGTACAGCTCGATGATCGACTCGTCGCCCTCGCTGGAGCCGACGTACTCCTTCGCGACCGCGTTGCCCGCCGCCCGCGCCCGGAACACCACGTAGACGGCGGGAGCGGTGGCGCCCTGGTGGCACAGCGTCCCGCCGGGCGGGACGTCGGCGCGCCGGCCCATCGCCCGCAGCGCCTGCCGGTCGGTGGGGGCGAGCAGGTCCCAGAAGCTCCCGGACCGGACGTCGCGGTCGAACACGGGTCACCCGCCCGTCATCGCGGCGGCGAGCGCCCAGAACAGGAACAGCACCGCCGACGCCACCGCCCACGCGAGCGCCAACCAGGCCAGTGCGCCGCAGCGGTGCGCGGCGGCGAGCAGCCGCCGCAGCTCGGCGTCGCGCACCCGCTCGTCGAGGGCCGCCGCGGACGCGAACGGCGTCCACGGCACGGACGGGTCGAGCGGCGCGCCCGTGCGGCTCCGGACGTCGCACAGCGCCCGGATCAGCGTCCGGCGCGACCGGACGGCGTAGCCGGCGGAGATCGCGGCGGACCCGGCCGGCACCGGCAGGAGGGCGAGCGCCAGGACGCCGGGCGCCCCGGCGGCGAGCCGGGTGCAGGTCCCGACCAGTACGAGGGCGAGCAGCATCGCGGCGATCGCGGCGTCCTGGCCGCAGAGCCGGACCAGCGCGCAGGCGTGCCCGAGGAGGTCCTCGGGCGTCTCCCTGCCCGGTCCGGGACGGAACGCGGCAACCAAGGTGTCACCGTCCTCACGGGGTCGATCCGATCTTCCGCTCCCATGGTGCGGCGGAGAGCGGCCGCCGTCCGCGCACGAGTGCACGTTCGGGCTGAGTCGCGTGACGCAGTCGCGGAGCGGTTCCCCCGGGCGGCCCGGCGCGGGGTGCCGCGGGCGGGGATGCGGGAGGATGGACCGTTCGCATCACCCCGCGGGAGGATCACCATGAGCTATTCGGGGAACGTCGAGGCCGGCGGCCGGCCCGACGTCCGCGAGCTGCCGGGCCTCTCCGTCACCAAGGTGGCGGTCGGCCCGTACGACAACAACGCCTACATCCTGCGCTGCGCGGCGACCGGGGAGCGGCTGCTGATCGACGCGGCGAACGAGGCGTCCCGGCTGCTGGAGCTCATCGGTGACGGCCCCCTCGCCCGGGTCGTGACGACGCACCGGCACCAGGACCACTGGATGGCGCTGAGCGAGGTCGTCCGGGCGACCGGCGCCCCCGTCGTCGCGCACCACCGGGACGCGGAGGCGCTCCCGGAGCCGGTCGCGGAGCCGGTCGAGCACGGCGCGACGGTCCGGGTCGGCGACGCGTCGCTGGAGGTGATCCACCTGCGCGGCCACACCCCGGGCTCGATCGCCCTGCTGTACGACGCGGGCGGCGCGCTCGCCGCCCGCCCCCACCTCTTCACCGGCGACAGCCTGTTTCCGGGGGGAGTCGGGAACACGTGGGGGGATCGGACGCTGTTCGAGCAGCTCCTCGCGGACGTGCAGGAGCGCGTCTTCGACCGGCTGCCGGACGCCACCTGGGTCTACCCCGGCCACGGCAAGGACACCACCCTCGGCCGCGAGCGCCCCAGCATTCCCACCTGGCGCGAGCGCGGTTGGTGATCAGCGGGCGGGCGGGGCGGGCCGCGGCGGTCCCGGGCCGGGAGGCCGCCGCGGCCCGGTGGTACCGCTGGGTGCATGTTCGCGCGGGTGATGGCGTCCAGCGCCCCGAACGGCTTCCACATGGCGCCGTCGGTCGCGCCCGGCCGCCCGGCGCGCCGAGGCGGCCGGCGGCTACCAGCCCGGGGGCAGCGAGGTGAAGTCGGGGTCGCGGCCCTCGGCGAACGCCGCCAGCGCCTCGGCGTTCGCGGGGCCGCCCATGAGCCGGACGAAGCCGTCGTTCTCCCGCTCCCGGGCCCGCCGGATCTCCGCCCGCAGCGGCGCGGTCATGTCGCGCTTGACCTCGCGCAGACTCGACACCGGCCGGCTCGCCAGCGTGGCCGCGACCCGGCGCGCCTCCGCCATCAGGGCGCCGGGCTCGCAGACCCGCCAGACCAGGCCCATCTGCTTCGCCTCGTCCGCCGGGATCCACTCCGCGGAGAGCAGGATCCAGGCGGCGTTCTGACGGCCGACCAGGAGGGGCAGCAGGTAGCTCGACGCGGCCTCCGGCGCGACGCCCAGGCTGGTGAACGGGGTCTTGAGGCGGGCGTCTCCGGACATCAGGACCAGGTCCGCGAACCCGATGACGGTCAGCCCGATCCCCAGGCCGAGCCCGTTGATCGCCAGTACCAGGGGCTTGTCGAACGCCTCCAGCGCGTCGATGAGCCCGATGAACCCGTGCCGGCCGGGCGTGAAGTCCGGGTTCGCGATGCGCTCGCCCATCTCCACGAGATCGGTGCCGGCGCTGAAGGCGCGGCCGCTGCCGGTCACCAGCACCACCGCCACCGCGGGGTCCTCGGCCGCTTCCAGGAGCGCGTCCGCGAGCGCGTCGTACAGGGCCTCGTTGAACGCGTTGAGCGCGTCCGGGCGGTTCAGCGTCAGCGTCCGGACGCGGCCGGCGTCCTCGGCCAGCAGCACCGGGGCCTTCGCGGTCATCGCCGTCCCTCCGTCCCGAGCACCAGGTCCGCGCACCGCTCGCCGATCATGATGGAGGGCGCGTTGGTGTTGCCGCCCGTCACGGTCGGCATGACGGACGCGTCGGCGACCCGCAGGTTGTCGACGCCGAGGACCCGCAGCCGCGGGTCGACGACGGCGCGCTCGTCGGAGCCCATCCGGCAGGTGCCGACCGGATGGTAGACGGAGTGCACGATGTTGGGCAGGAAGCGGCGCAGCTCCGCGGGGTCGGTGTACTCGGGCCCGGGACGGATCTCGCCCCGGTTGTCGCCGGTCCCCGCCATCACCTGCCGCGCGATCGAGATCCCCTCGAGCAGCACGTCGGCGTCCTTGCCTGCGGAGAGGTAGGCGGGGTCGATGAGCGGCGGGAGCGACGGGTCGGGGCCGGCGAGCCGGACCGTCCCCCGGCTCTCCGGGTAGATGAGCGTCGGGAAGACGCTGAGGCCGGGTCTGGTCGTGGGCGGGCGCACCGGCTTGTCGCCGTCCTGGTTGGGGAACGGGTAGACCCAGTACAGCGCCATCACCTGAAGGTCGGGGATCGCGCCGGACAGCGACGTCCGGACGAAGGCGGTGGCCTCGAACTGCGAGCCGCTGGCCCAGCCGGACCGGCGCAGCCGCGCCTGCGCGAGCCCGCGCAGGAAGTACGCCGGCGTCGGGCGGCGCAGCGCCGAGTCCATCCGGAAGGAGACCGGCACGAACAGGTGGTCGTGCAGGTTGTCGCCCACCGGCAGGTCGCTGACCACGTCGATGCCGTGCCGCCGCAGGTGCTCCGCCGGGCCGATCCCGGACAGCTGCAGCAGCTTGGGCGAGCCGAACACGCCGGCGGAGACGATCACCTCGCGGTCGGCGGCGATGACCTGCCTGTCGCCGTCGGCTCCGACGACCTCGACGCCGGTGGCGCGGCTGCCGCTCAGCACGAGCCGGGTCGCCGTGGCGCCGGTGAGGACGAGGAGGTTGTCCGGCGGGTCGGTGCGCAGGTAGGCGCGGGACGCGGAGTAGCGGACGCCGCGGTCGGCGCTGAGCTGGAAGACGCCGACGCCCTCCTGCTCGGGGCCGTTGTAGTCGTCGAGGAACGGGACGGCGAGCCGTTCGGCCGCGGCGTCGATGAAGCCGCGGGACGCCTCGGTGAGGTCCTTCTGGCGGCGCACCCTGACCGGCCCGCCCGCGCCCCGCACGCCGCCGCCGCCGTCCTCCCAGTCCTCGAGGCGCTTGAAGGCGGGCAGGACGTCGTCGTAGGCCCAGCCGGCGGCGCCGTCCGCGGCCCAGTCGTCGAAGTTCCGCCGGTGCCCGCGGACGAACAGCATGCCGTTGACCGAGCTGGAGCCGCCGAGCACCCTGCCGCGGGTCTGCGGGATCACCCGTCCCCACGCCGATGTCTGCGGCACCGACTTGTAGCCCCAGTCGACGAGCCTCTTCAGCTGCGGGGTGGACAGCATCACCGCCACCGCGCCGGGGATCTCCAGGAGGTTCTTCACGCCGCGGGCGGTGTCCCGGCCGCCGGCCTCGACCACCGCCACGCTCGCCCCGCTCTCGGCGAGGCGTCGCGCGACCGCGCACCCGGCGCTCCCCGCCCCCACGACGACGTAATCGGCTCGGACCACGAGCACCTCCCGGCGCGTACACCTGATCGGACACGTGTCCAGTCACTATTCCAGAAAAATAGAACAGGTTCTAGTGGATCTTCCGCTGAGCGGGAGCGGGCGCGCCGCTCGCGGGGTCAGGCCTTGTGCGGGATCTGGTTGACGGTGCCCCCGTCGATGACGAACTCGGACCCGGTGGCGTACGACGACTCGTCGCTGGCGAGGAAGAGCACGAAGGACGCGACGTCCTCGGGCTGCCCGGGGCGGCCGAGCGGGATCGGCACCATGTCGTCGGGAATGCCCTCGGTGATGGGGGTGCGGATCAGCCCGGGATGCAGCGAGTTGACCCGGATGCCGTGCGGGGCGAGTTCGACGGCGACCGACTTGGTGAGGCCGCGCAGCCCCCACTTCGACGCCACGTAGCCGTGCGCCCAGGAGGTGCCGCGCAACCCCTCGATGGACGAGTTGTTGATGATCGAGCCGCCGCCCGCCGCGATCAGCGCCTCGGTGGCGGCGCGGATGCCGAGGAAGGGGCCGGTGAGATTGACGTCGATGATGTGCCGCCACTTCTCCAGCCCGAACCGCTGGATGGCCGCGCCGTTGGCGATCCCCGCGTTGTTGAACAGCACGTTCAGGCCACCGAACTCGCGGACGGCGGTCTCGACCGCGGCCGTCCAGTCCTCGGCGCTCGTCACGTCCAGGTGGATGTAGCGGGCCGCGTTCCCCAGACCGTCCGCGACCGCCGCGCCCTCGTCGTCGAGGATGTCGCCGATCACGACCCTGGCGCCCTCGGCCGCCAGTGCGCGCGCGCTGGCCGCTCCGATGCCGCGCGCGCCACCGCTGATCAGGGCGACCTTCCCGTCCACACGTCCCATCGCCTGTGTCCTCTCTGTCAGCGGGTCATCTGTCGCGCATCGGCCAGGGCCGCCGCGAAGACGCCGCGCGCGGTGTTGAAGGGCAGGTCGAGCGGCGTCCGCAGGCCCGGCGGCGCCGCGACGACGTCGGGGATCGCGTTGACGATCCGCCCGGCGCCGGACGCGATCGCGGAGTGGTTGTGGTCGCCCCTGGCGCTGGTCGGGCAGACGTCGACGCGGTAGGACGGCTCGCCGGTGATCTCGACGCGGTAGGAGCCGCCCTCCTGCGCCGGCTGGGGCCAGTCGGGGCGCAGGTCGCCGCGGAGCCGGTTGGTGTGGTCGATGACCAGTACCTCCCTGCCGGCGACGACACCGCGGATCTGGAACCGCATGGCCGCCACCCCGCCCGCGGGGATGTGCCCGGCGGCCACGTCGAACGCCTCCGGCGCGGGCTCCAGCTCGAACCACTCGGTGATCTCGTCGAGCTCGAGACCGAACCCGCGGGCCAGCATCCGGAGGCTGACCCCCCAGGACGCCGCGAGCATGCCCGGCCGGAACATCGGCGCCGTGTCCCCCACCGGCCGGCCGAAACCCATGAAGCCGAAAAGCACCGGGCCGCCGTCGTAGCTGGCGTAATCGGCGATCTCCGAGCAGCGCACGTGCTCCACCCGCTGGCACGTGCTGGCGATCGCGAACGGCAGCAGGTCGTTGACCCACCCGGGATCCACACCGGTGACGAACAGGCTCGTCCCGCCCTCCCGGCACGCCTCCTCGACGGGCCCGATCATGCGGTCCGGCAGCAGTCCCCACGGGTGGATCAGCGGCACCGGGGAGGACGCCACGACATCGCTCCCCGAGGCGAGGATCCGCCGGACGTCTCCGAGCGCGCCGGACAACCGGGTCTCGCCGATCGCGCAGTAGGCGGTGCAGTCCGGCCGCAGGGCCAGTGCCGCGTCCAGGTCGCCGGTGGCCGTCACACCGGTGACCGCGTCCAGGCCGGCGAGCTCGCCGGCGTCCCGGCCGACCTTCTCCGGGCTGGACACCACCAGCCCGACCAGCTCGAACCGGGGGTCCTCGATCAGCTGCGACAGGACGATGCGGCCGACGTTGCCGGTCGCCACGTGCAGAACGCGGATGGCCATGGTCCTCCTCGTCCGGGAAGCCGGCACCGCGGCCGGCCGCGATCGGCTGGCCACCTGCCTGGACAGGTGTCCAGGCTAGCGTCCGCTCCCCCCTCCCCGCAATGGCCTCCGTCGTCCGCGCGGTGAGGCCCGGCGCCGCCCTACCCGGCGCCCTGGCCCACGGAGATCCGGCTCGCGCACTCCCTGCCGGGCCGGACGCCGAGCTGGACCTTCCACATCGCCTCGGCGAGCGCGTTGAACTGGTACAGCAGGGCCCGCTGAGCGGGGACGTCCCCCGCCTCCGCCGCCACGGCCGCGTGCTCGGCCACGATCGCCAGGCGGTTGACGCGGCATGCCAGGAGGTGCCCGATCGGCCTCGCGCGCACGCTGTCCCGCAGCGAGTCGAGCAGGAGGCGCTCGGCGGCGCCCAGCTCGGCCATGACCTCGTCCGTCGCCCTCCGCAGCTCCGTTCCGCCTCCGCCGCCGGACGGCGCCATGGCCAGCAGCCGCAGCCTCGCGAGCGCGGGCAGGCAGAGCCGGTGCTGCTCGCGCAGGCGCCGCTCCAGGTTCACCGGCCGGCCTCTGCCGGCCGTCCGGGCTCCGTGGTCGCGTGACCCGTTCATGCGTCGTCCCTCCGGGATTCGTCGCCGCCCTGGTCCAGCCGGAACGGCGGGTAGGCATCGGTCATCAGCAGTACGTACGCCGCGACCCGCATCGTCCAACGCTGCATGCCCATGACGAAGTCGAAGATCCCGCGCAGGTAACGCGCGGTGAACAGCAGGCCGACGGCCGCGATGAGGACCAGCAGGCCGATCAGGCCCGGCGACCGCCACGCCCAGTCCTCCTGGCCGGCGGCGCCGAGCCCCCCGGAGAACGCCGCGAGGATCAGCAGGTGGGGGACGGCCAGGAGCCACCACTTCACCAGGACCAGGCCCCGGGACAGCCGCCCGGGGAAGTCGATCTGGAGACGGGCCGGATAGTCGGCGACGTCCTGGAGGGTGAAGGGCGGGTACCGGTCGGTTCCCAGGGCTCCGTAGCCGTAGAACGCCACCCGCCAGAACCAGCGCAGCACGCCGACGTTGAAGTCGAAGATCGAGCGGGGGTAGCGGCCCGTGAACAGGACGGCGAAGAGCGCCACGACGGTCAGGACCGCCAACGCGAGCCCGAGGAAGAGCAGCACGACGTAGTGCGGGATCAGGAGCAGCCACTTCACCAGCCACAGCCACCGTGACAGCGGCTCGTCCAGGCGCCCTTCGACACGAACCGGCGTCTGCCGACCGTTCATGTCCCCTCCTTCGCTCGCGGCCCGGCGACCCACGGGCGGGGCGCGACCGGACGGCCCGCCGCCCTCCACCCTCCGCCGACGGGCGGCGGCGGTGTAGGGCGGCTGGTCCGTCCCTCCACGGGCCGAAGGTCCTCACACCGCGCTCGCGGCGGCGACCGCCGTCCCCTCGGCGACGACCTCGACGCCGATCCGCGGCGGATCGATGATCGAGTTGCGCACGGCGCAGCGCCGGACGGCGTCCAGGAGCCCGTCGAGCACGGCGCCCCGCACGGCCAGGGGCGGCCGCACCGCCAGCGCGATGCGCGACACCCCGGCGAGGGCGCCCTCGCCCATCGCGAAGTCCGCGGTGACCTCCAGCCCGCCGGCGGGCAGTCCCAGCCGCCGCAGGTGGCCCCGCGCGCAGTGGGCCGCGCACGCGGCGACGGACGCCACGAACAGCTCGACCGGGGTGGGACCGGTGTCCGTGCCTCCCGCCGAGTACGGCTGATCCACGGAGACCACGTGGTCGCGCAGCACGACGGCGAAGGCGTCACCCTCACTGTGGACGACTCTGATCTCGGTCATCACGCCACCTCCTCCCATGGGTAATCGCTCGTCACCAGAAGCCTTTCCACGGGGCTTCCCGGGAATCGAGCCGAAGGTCCCGAGCCGCGGCGGCAGGCGGGACGTTGGTCCCGGCGCGCGGTGACCGAAGGCCCGTGGCCGCACCGCCCCCACCGGGGACAACATGAATGTGGCACCCACCGATGGGGATGGGACCAGGAACCGGAGCGAATGATTCGGCGGCATCGCCCGCACGACCCACCGTCGCCAAGACGGAGCACACCGGCTCCCGCGAGCCTCCCCACCGGGGGTGTCCCCGGACTCCGAGCGGAAGGAGGCACCACGAGAGCACTGGAGCGCCACAGGCGGCACGTGGTCTTCCCCGGCCTGTTCGGTACCGACGACATCGAGGCGTCCCTCGACAAGGGCGTCCTCGCGGTCCAGGCGCCGATGCCGAGGGCCGCCGAACGCGAGACGAAGCGGATCACCATCGCACGGTGACGCGGTGACGCGGGCACCCGATGGGCCGCGATCCTCCGGAGGTGATGTCGCGAACGCCGAAGGCCCGGCACCGGCCGGGCCTTCGGCGTTCTCACCCGCGGATCACTCCTCGGCGCCGCCTCGCGGCACCACGACGACGGGGCAGTGCGCGTGACGCAGCACCGCGTGGCCGAGGCGCCCCAGCGCCATGCCCGCCGGGCCGTGCCCGCGGTGGGCGCCCACCACCACGAGCGCGGCGTCCTCGGAGGCGTCCACCAGGGCCTGCGCCGGTGGACGGTCGGAGATGTCGCGCACCACCGGGACCTCGGGGAAGCGTTCCCCGAACCCCGCCAGGGCCTCCGACAGCTCCATGTCCTCGGTCACCCGGACCCGGGGGGTGCCGAACTCCGCCCCAACGGCGTGCAGCGCGACGATCCCGGCCCCGCTCGACGCGGCCTCGGTGAAGGCCCAGTCGAGGACCGCGTTCTCGTCGTGCCGGCCCTCGATCCCGACCACGATCCTCGCGGGCGCGTCGGCGGGATACCGCGCGGCGCGGGAGACCACGAGGACCGGGCACCGCGCGTGCACCACCGTGTGGACGCCGACGGATCCCAGCAGCAGCCCGGCGAACCCACCGAGCCCGCGCGATCCGACGGCCACCAGCGAGGCGCGCCCGCTCTCCTCCTCCAGCGCTCGGCGCGGGTCGTGCGGCACCAGCCGCGTCGTGACGTCCAGGCCCGGGTGCGTCTTGAGCGCGTACCGGCACGCCTCGGCGAGCATGTCCTCCCGTTCGGCGACCAGATGGCGGAGCGCGTCCTCCGGGACGCTCCCGTCGGGCAGCAGCGCCCGGGAGCCGTGCACGAGCAGCAGCGGGAGACGGTGCCGGACGGCGTGTTCGGCCGCCCAGTCCAGGGCCCGCCAGGCATGCGCGGAGCCATCGATGCCCACGACGATCGGTGCCGGCATGGTCCTTCCCTTCTGAGCCGTCTCGAGCCTTCCTTCCGCCCAGCGTGGAGGCGAAACCGGTACCATTTCCGGCATTCCGCGGCGGGGCGGGAAACAGGCCGTCCGGGGGCGGAACAAGCGGCGTGAAGTGTTCGTTTCTCCAACCACCACGTCACCGACCTCGGGGCCAAGACCAGGAGCGACATCATTCCCATCCGCGATGACGTCGATCCCCTGCCCGCGCTGCGCTATCCGGCGAGCGCGCTCGTGCTGGTCGCCGGGCTGCCCGGGGCCGGAAAGAGCACGTTGCTCGACCGGCTGTACGGGCTGCGGGGCGACGAGACGGGTCCGGCCGTGTGCGGCCCCGTCCGGGTGATCGACTCGCGCCAGGCCCGCAACTGGTGGGACCTGCGGCTGGCCGCGGTGCCGCCGCGGCTGCGGGTGCCGCTCGTCAACGGCACCCACGTGTGGCGCATCGCGCGCGCCGTCCGGGCTGGCCATCCCGTGGTCGCCCACACCCGCGGGACGTGGCCGCTGCTCCTGCACGGGTTCGCGTGGCTGGCGCGGCGGCGGGGCGGCGCGGTGCACCTGATCCTCATCGACGTCGACCCGGCGACGGCCCGCGCGGGCCAGCTGTCGCGGGGCCGCGTCGTGGCACCCTCGGTGTTCGCCCGGCACTGCCGCCGCTGGACGCCGCTGATGGAGCGCGCCCGCACGGGCGCCCTGCCGCCCGCCGCGGGCGTCACGGTGCTGACCCGGTCCGCCGCCGCGGGCCTCGACAAGATCGAGTTCGATGTGCCCGCTCACGGGGTCCGCTAGGCGGGGGCGAGGGTGGCGCCGCGCAGGGTCGTGTAAAAGGGGCTCGATCCGGCGAAGCCGGGGCCCGTCTCCTCACCGATGTAGAGGTCCGCGCGGCCCTCGCCGCCGTGGCCGGGGCGGAACACGTCCGTGACCGTCCAGCGGGCCTGCCGGAACCGCGCGCAGGCGCCGGCGGGCGTCGGGCGTCCGTTCCCGTCGCGCCCGCAGCCGGTGATCAGGAACCGCTGCCCCCGGGCGAGGACGGACCGGTCGACGGCCGCCGACTCCCAGGGGCGCAGCGGAAGCCCCCGCGAGTCGCGGGTGGTCTCGTCCAGCCAGAACCCGACGCCCGTCGCCCAGTTGAGGTACCGGCCCCTGTTCGGCCCGGACGTCAGCCGTCCGCTGCCCTCCATCCGGACGACCTTCAGGAAGTCCTCCGGATAGGAGCCGAGCGGATCCCGGCCGTTGGAGCAGCGCGGGCGGGGGCAGCCCCGCACCGCCTCGGCCCTGCCCTTGTAGAAGCTCTGGACGGCCGTGTAGTACGTCGTGATCCGCCAGCCGCCGGGCCGCCCCAGCAGCGGTGAGGCCGTCGGAGACGGGACGGACGGGCGGGACGGCGACGGGGACGCGGCCGCCGGCGGGGCGGCGGTGGGCGGCACCGCCACGGACGCGCCCTCGGCCGCCTGCCCGCAGCCCGCGGCGGCCAGCAGCGCGAGGACGGCCGCCCCCTTCGGCCGCACGGTCAGTGGCCCCGCTCGATCCAGGCGTCCAGGTGGGGTGCCTCCGCGCCGATCGTGGTGCTGTCGCCGTGCCCCGTCCGGACGACCGTCTCCGGCGGCAGCGTCAGGAGCCGGTCCCGGATCGACGCGATGATCGTCGGGAAGTCGGAGAACGACCGCCCGGTGGCGCCCGGCCCTCCCTGGAACAGGGTGTCGCCGGAGAAGACCGTGCCGAGCGCCGGTGCGTGCAGGCAGACCGCGCCGGGGCTGTGGCCGGGGGTGTGCAGGACGGTCAGCTCCGTGCCCGCCACCGTGATCACTTGGCCGTCCGCGAGGGCGCCGTCCGGATCGCGGCCGGGGTGCCTCCGCTTCCACAGCATCAGGTCGTCCGGGTGCAGCAGGACGCGCGCGCCCGTCTCCGCGGCCAGGGCGGGGGCGGCGTCGATGTGGTCGTCGTGCCCGTGCGTGGACACGATCGCGACGAGGCGGCGGCCGCCCAGCGCGGCGGCGATCGCGGCGGCGTCGTGCGCGGCGTCGATGACGATCGCCTCGGCGTCGTCGCCCACGATCCAGACGTTGTTGTCGACGTCCCAGGTGCCGCCGTCCAGGGAGAACGTGCCGGACGTGACGAGGTGGTCGATCCGGGCCGCCATCAGAGGACCACCACCGAGCGCAGGACGTCGCCGTGGTGCATCTTCTCGAACGCGGCCTCGACGCCGTCCAGCGGGATCGTCTCGGACACGAACGCGTCCAGGTCGAGGCGGCCCTGGAGGTACAGGTCGACGAGCATCGGGAAGTCGCGGGACGGCAGGCAGTCGCCGTACCAGGACGACTTCAGCGTCCCGCCGCGCCCGAACACGTCCAGCAGCGGCAGCTCGAGCCGCATCTCGGGCGTCGGGACGCCGACGAGCACCACGGTGCCGGCGAGGTCGCGGGCGTAGAACGCCTGCTCGTAGGTCTCGGGGCGGCCGACCGCGTCGATCACGACGTCGGCGCCGAATCCGCCGGTCAGCTCCCGGACGGCCGCGACGACGTCCGCGTCCGAGCCGTTCACGGTGTGGGTGGCGCCGAGCGACGTCGCGGTGGTCAGCTTGCGGTCGTCGATGTCGATGGCGATGATCTTCGCGGCGCCGGCCAGCCGGGCGCCGAGCACGGCCGCCGCGCCGACGCCGCCGCAGCCGATGACCGCGACCGAGTCGCCGCGGCCGACCCCGCCGGTGTTGATCGCGGCGCCGAGTCCCGCCATCACGCCGCAGCCGAGCAGGCCCGCGACCGCCGGCTTCGCCGACGCGTCGACCCGGGTGCACTGACCGGCCGCGACGAGCGTCTTGTCGGCGAACGCGCCGATGCCGAGCGCCGGGGACAGCTCGGTACCGTCCTCCAGCGTCATCCGCCGCGTCGCGTTGTGCGTGTCGAAGCAGTACCAGGGCCGTCCCCGCAGGCAGGCGCGGCACTGCCCGCACACGGCCCGCCAGTTCAGGACCACGAAGTCGCCGGGGGAGACCTCGGTGACGCCCTCCCCCACGGACTCCACGACGCCGGCGGCCTCGTGGCCGAGCAGGAAGGGGAAGTCGTCGTTGATGCCGCCCTCGCGGTAGTGCAGGTCGGTGTGGCAGACCCCGCACGCCTGGACCTGGACGACCGCCTCGCCGGGCCCGGGATCCGGAACGGTGATCGTCTCGATCCGCACCGGCTGCCCCTTGCCCGGTGCGATGACCCCGCGTACCTGCTGCGCCATCCTCAGCCCCTTCGCCGTGGTTCGTCCCCCGACCCTATAGAGGCACGCTAGAGACCGTGCGGCGCGGCGCTCAGTTCCGTCCCGTCCTGCGGGACGACGCCGGACGGGTGCGCGAGGCGGGTAGGCGCCGTCCGGCCGCGCAGGACGACCTCGTTCCCGAGCGTCCAGTGCGCGGCCTCCTCGGCACCGGCCTCCGCGACGGCGGACCCTGCGGCCAGGACGCGCTCGGGCGTGCCCTTCGCGAGATCGGTGAGGCGCGCCGCCTCGTTCACCGGGTCGCCGATCACCGTGTACTCGAAGCGCTCCTCGGCGCCGATGTGCCCGGCGACCGCCTCGCCCGCCGACACGCCGATCGCGGCGGACAGCGCGGGCACCTCGTCGCGGAGCCGGCGGGCCAGCTCGCGGGCGGCGGCGAGGGCGCGGCCGGGCGCGCCGTCCAGGGACAGGGGCGCGCCGAAGACGGCGAGGGCGGCGTCGCCCTCGAACTTGTTGATCCAGCCGCCGTGCGCCCCGACGGCCTCGACGACGACGGCGAAGAAGTCGTTGAGCAGCGCGACGACCTCGGCGGGCGGCCGGTCGGCGGCGAGCCGCGTGGAGCCGATGATGTCGACGAACAGCACCGCGACCTCGCGCGTCTCGCCGCCGAGGTCGATGCCGCGCTCCAGCGCGACCCGGGCGACGTCCACGCCGACCTGGCGGCCGAACAGGTCCTGGAGCCGGGCGTGCTCGCGCAGCCCCGCCGCCATGTGGTTGAACCCGGCCTGCAGCAGCCCGACCTCGCTGCCGTCGTAGACGGGGACCTCGACGTCCAGGTCGCCGCGCTCGATCCGGGCGAGCCCGAACCGGACCGACTCGACCGGGTCGGCGATCGCGCGGGCCGCGACGTAGGTGATGCCGAACCCGACGATGAGCGCGCCGCCGCCGAGGGTGAGGACGGCGAAGGCGAACTCCCGGACGGTGACCTTCGCGATCAGGAAGGTGCCGATGGCGAGGCTGATCAGCCCGAGGATCGGCATGGCGGTGCCGAGACCCCAGGCGAGCACGGACCGGGCGACGATGCCGGGCAGCCCGGTGCGGCGGGGCGGCCGGCTGCGCAGCGCGGTGGTGACCGAGCGGCGCAGCAGCCGCTCGGTCAGCAGGTACACGACGGTGCACGTGGTGATGCCGCCGAGCAGGCCGGTGAGGCCCAGCTTCATCGCCCACAGCGGTTCGAACGGGACATTGATGACGATCCAGCCGAGGGTGCCGATCCCCCACAGCGTGAGGTGCAGCCCCATCAGCCGCAGCGGCGCGTAGAGCAGCAGCGACCGCTCGTGCCGGTCGGGCTCCTCGTGCTTTTCCACGAGCCGCCGGACGCGCCGGAAGAACCGTCCGCCGAGCAGCAGCCCGGCGGGGACCGCCGCGAGGACGTACGCGGTGGACATCGCGACGTTGACCATCCGGAGCCGGTCGGAGATGTCGCCGACCGGGTCCGGCACGACGAGCGCGAACACCAGGACGACGAGGGCGCCGCCGAGGTTGGCGAGGCCGGTCGCGACCGTGACCAGCAGCCGCGCGCGGCGCACGATCCGCTCCCGCGAGTCGTCCGGCGGCCCGTCGATCAGCCGCCAGAGCGGCCCGAGGACCCGGCGCCGCAGCCGCACGGCGGGGGGATCCAGCTCATCGGCGTCCATGACGGTGCAGGGTATCCCGTGGCGCTTCAGGCGAGTTCTTCGATGAACGCGGCGAGCTGGGTGAGGTTGCGGCATTCGTACATGCGGACGAGCTCGCCGTAGCGGGACGCGGCGGAGTCGCCGGTGTCCCACGAGCGGCGGGGCTCGGGGTTGAGCCAGTAGGCGTGCCGGGCCTTGTCCACCATCGTCTTCAGGATCGGCAGGGACAGCTCGCCGTAGTTGGAGCGGGCGTCGCCGAGGATCAGCAGGGAGGTCTTCGGGGTGATGGCGTCGCCGTACCTGCGGTCGAAGACCTTGATGGCGTTGCCGTAGTTGGAGCGGCCGGTGATCCAGACGAGGTCGGCCTCGCTCGTCATGCGCGTCATGGCGTCGGCGACGTCCACGCCGGGCGCGAAGTACTCGGTGATCTCGTCGGTGGCGTCGATGAACGCGAACGCGCGGACCTTGCTGAACTGCTCTCGCAGCGCGAACGTCAGCAGCAGCGTGAAGTGCGCGAACGCGGAGACGGAGTCGCTGGCGTCGCAGAGGATGACGAGTTCCGGCTTGTGGGGGCGGCGCGGCCGGTGGTGGGTGGTGAGCGGCACTCCCCCGCTGGCGAGGGACGCGCGGACCGTCCGGCGGAAGTCGAGCCGGCCGCGCCTGCCGTGCCGCTGCCTCTGGACGAGCCGGGTCGCCAGCCGCCGGGCCAGCGGGTACACCTCGCGGCGCAGCGCGGCCATGTCGGCGCGGCTCGCCGAGTTGAAGTCGAGCCGTTCGAGCGGCGGCCGGACGGCGAGCCGCGCGGTGCGCTCGACGCCGGTGTCCTCGGCGATGCGGCGGCGGACCTCGGTGGCGACGAGGTCCTCGAACCGGGTGATGCGCTCGTCGAGCGTCCTGCGCGCGACCCGCTCGGCCATCCCTCCGCGCTCCTGCCCGTTCAGGACCGCCTCCAGCAGCGACGCCATCAGCGTCCGGGGCGACATGGCCCGCAGGACGCCGGACGAGAACCAGGAGTCCTGGCCGGGGGTGCGGCCGAAGCCGGCGACGGCCGTCCGGGCGAACTGCCGCAGGCCCGCGTCGTCGCCGGTGAGGAGGAGCTCCCGCAGCTCGTCGCGGAGGTCCCGCACCTCGGGGTCGAGGGCGGGCGGGAGCGGAGTGCCGTCGTCCTGCGTCGGGCGCTGCGGGCGGGCGGCGGGCGGCGCCGCGCCGTCCCCGACGGCGGCGGGGAACCACAGGTCGAAGAGGGTGTCGAAGGTGGCGCGGTGCGCCGGCCGCTTCACCACCGTGGCGGCGTAGGCGGCGCGCAGCGCGTTCCGGTCGAGCAGGTCGACGACCTGCATGGCGCGGACGGCGTCCAGGCCCTCGGCGACCGACACCGGCATCCCGGCGTCGCGGAGCGCGGCGACGAACCCCGTGTGCCGGTCGACGAGCGAGCCCACCGTCAGCCCTTCAGCCCGAGTTCCCTGGCGGCGCGCTCCTGGTCGGAGACGTGCTTGAGGACCACGCCGAGCGTGCGGGCGACGGCGGCCTCGTCCAGCTCGTCCAGGCCGAGGGCGAGCAGGGTGCGGGCCCAGTCGACGGTCTCGGCGATGGACGGCGCCTTCTTGACCTCCAGGGCGCGGAGCGTCCCGACCGTCCGGACGAGCTGCTCGGCGAGCTCCGCCTCGATGCCGGGGACCTGCGCGAGGACGATGTCCCGCTCCCGGTCGGCCGCCGGGTAGTCGAGGTGCAGGTAGAGGCAGCGGCGCTTGAGCGCCTCCGACAGCTCCCGCGCCGCGTTCGAGGTGATGAGGACGAAGGGGCGGCGGACGGCGGCGACCGTGCCGAGTTCGGGGATCGTGACCTGGAAGTCGGAGAGGACCTCCAGCAGCATGCCCTCCACCTCGACCTCCGCCTTGTCGGCCTCGTCGATCAGGAGCACGGTCGGGTCGCTGCGCCGGATCGCGGCGAGCAGCGGCCGCTCGAGGAGGAACTCCTCGGAGAAGATGTCGTCGTGGGTGTCCTGCCAGGCCCGGTCCGACGGGGCGGCCTGGATCGCGAGGAGCTGCTTTTTGTAGTTGAACTCGTAGAGGGCGCGGGCCTCGTCCAGGCCCTCGTAGCACTGGAGCCGGATCAGCTCGGCGCCCGTCGCCCTCGCGACGGCCTTCGCCAGCTCCGTCTTGCCGACGCCGGCCGGGCCCTCGACGAGCAGCGGCTTGCCGAGCGCCTGCGCGAGGAACACCGTCGTCGCGATCGCCTTGTCGGTGAGGTAGCCGGCCTCCCCCAGCCGCACGGCGGTGTCGGCTGGCGAGGAGAATCCTCCGCCGCTGTTCTCGTGGACGCCGTCCCCGTGGGTCATGACCTGGCCTTCGCCTTCATCCTCGTGTACTTCTGGTTGGTGCCGTTGAACAGCAGCTTCGCGTTGCCGTCGGTGAGCGCGACGCCCCAGTAGTTCGCGCCCTGCGGGTCGCCGCCCTGCCAGGAGAAGCGGAACTTCCCGCCGCCCTCCGGTATCGCGGTGCCGCTCCACAGCTTCTGGCCGCTCCGCATCCACACGCCGGTGCCGTCGGCCTTGAACTCGAAGTAGTCCTTGGCGGTGCCGATCCAGCGGCCGACGAGCGGCTTGACCTGCGCGGTGTCCACCTGAGGGAGGGGCGCGAGCGTGGTGGCCGGCGCGGACGGCTCCGCCGCGTCCTTCTTCTCACCGCCCCCGCAGGCGGTCAGCACGAGCGCGGACGCGGCCGCGGCGGCCAGGAGCAGGGTCGAGCGCACCCGCACGGGGACCTCCAGGAAGTTCCGGGACAGAAGCGGCAGTGTACCGGCGGGTAGGCTCCCTCCCCCGGGGGACCGCCCGGTTCCCTCCCCGGAGGGACGCCCGATCCGTCCCCGGCCTCCTATAACGGAGGAATGACCACTCCACGGCCGGCCCGCGAGCCCCTGACCGCGCTGCCGCACGACCCCGTGACCGCGCTGCCGCACGAGGACCTCGCCGCGGCGATGGCCGCCCGGCGCGAGCTCGGGCCCGAGTACGACGCGGCGTTCCTCGAGACGGTCGTCGCGCGGATCGAGGAGTCCCTCGACGCCCGGACGGCGTCCAGGGCCCCGGCCCGGCGGCGGGGAGGCGGCGGCTCCGGCGACCTGGCGCTGGCCGTGCTGTCCCTCGCCGCCGCGATCCCGCTGTCCGCGATCGCGGTGGTGAACGCGGGCCTGCCCGGTCTCGCCGTCGTGTGCGCGGCGATCGTCCTGGTGAACCTCGCGTACACGGGCCGGGCCCGCCGCTGAGCGGGACGGGTGCGGACCGGGGGCCCGCACCCGTCCCGTCATCGCGTCACCTGCCGGGCTCGGGATCGCGCGGCAGGCCGAGCAGCCGCTCGCCGATGATGTTGAGCTGCACCTCGGTGGTGCCGCCGTAGATCGTCATCGCGCGGCTGAACAGCATGGCGCGGGCCACGATGGCGGCCTCGCTCATCGGCACCTCGGTCGCGGCCGCGGCACCCTGCGCCGCCCAGCAGTAGTCGGCGACGTCCTGGTTGAACTGGACGCCGAGGAGCTTGCGGACGCTCGCCTCCGCGCCCGGCTCCACGCCGTTCAGCTGCTTCAGCGTGGTGCGCAGCCCCAGCAGGTCGATCGACTGGCCCTGCGCGATCAGCTTGCCGACCTCGGCGCGGGTGACCGCGTCCAGCTCGCGCTTCTCGAAGAACCGCAGCAGCTCGGGGACGCCCATGCCCATGCCGCCGCCGGTGGACAGCGACACCCGCTCGTTGGACAGCGTGTTGCGGGCGACCTGCCAGCCCTTGTCGACCTCGCCGACGACGCACTCGTCCGGGACGAACACGCCGTCCAGGAAGACCTCGTTGAACAGGGCCTCGCCGGTGAGCTCGCGGAGCGGCCGGACGTCCACGCCCTCGGACTTCATGTCCACGAGGAAGTAGGTGATGCCGTCGTGCTTGGCGGCGTCGGGGTTGGTGCGGGCGATGCAGAAGCCCCACTGGGCGTGCTGCGCGACCGACGTCCAGATCTTCTGGCCGGTGAGCCTCCAGCCGCCCTCGACCCGCTCCGCCTTCATCGACAGGGCGGCGAGGTCGGAGCCGGCGCCGGGCTCGGAGAACAGCTGGCACCACACGATCTGGCCGCGCAGCGTCGGCCGCAGGAAGCGCTCCTTCTGCTCCTGCGAGCCGTACCGGACGAGGGACGGCACCAGCCACGCGCCGATGACCAGGTTCGGGGCCTTGACCTTGGCGGCCCTCAGTTCCTGCTGGATGAGGATCTGCTCGACCGGCCCGGCGGCCCGGCCCCACGGCTTCGGGAAGTGCGGGACGGTCCAGCCCTCGTCGCCCATCCGCGTGTTGAGCTCGTGCTTGTCCTCGATGGCGGCGAGCTCGGCGATCTCGGCGCGGATCCGCTCGCGCAGCGGCTCGGTGTCGGCGTCGAGCTCGAGCTCCACCTCGCGGCGGCCACCGGCGAGGGCGAGGTCGGCGACCGTGCCGGCCCAGTCCTTGGCGGGGCCGAGCAGGGCCCGGAGGGTGAGCGCGCGGCGCAGGTAGACGTGCGCGTCGTGCTCCCACGTGAAGCCGATGCCGCCGAGGATCTGGATGGCGTCCCTGGCGGTCTGCACCCCGGCGTCGGCCGCGATGACGGCGGCGACGGCGGCGGCGAACCCGGCCTCGCCGTCCTCCGCGTCCTCGTCGAGGGCGCGGGCGGCGTCCCAGGCGGCGGCGCGGGCCTGCTCGGTGGCGATGAGCATCCGGGCCGCCTTGTGCTTGACGCCCTGGAACTGGCCGATCGGGCGGCCGAACTGCTCGCGGACCTTCGCGTACTCGGCCGCGGTGGTCACGAGCCACCCGGCGAGACCGGCGGCCTCGGCGCCGAACAGGGCCGCGGCGAGGTCGCGGACGCGTCCGGTGGCGACGCCGTCGAGCACCCGGTCGGCGGCGACGGCCGTGCCGGACAGTTCGACCGCGGCGACGCGGCGGACCCGGTCGAGGCTCGCGGTGGGCGTGACGGTGGCGTCGGCGGCGTCCACGGCCACCCACTGCTCGCCGTCGCCGGTCGCGACCGGCAGGACGAGCACGTCGGCGAGCCCGGCGCCCAGCACCGTCGAGGCGGTGCCGGACACGGTGAGCACGCCGCCCTCGCGGGTGCCGGTCAGGTCGCCGGCGAGGGCGACCGCGGCCGTCCTCGACCCGTCGGCGAGGGCGGGCAGCAGCTCCGCCCGCGCCTTGGCGTTGCCGGAGGTCGCCACCACGGCGCTCGCGAGGACCGTCGGCAGGAACGGGCCGGGCGCGGCGGCCCGGCCCAGTTCCTCGACGACCACGGCGAGCTCGAGCAGGCCGTAGCCCTGCCCGCCCTGCTCCTCGGTCAGGTGCAGGCCCAGCAGGCCCTGCTCGGCGAGGGCCGCCCAGAAGGGCGGCCTGCTCTCCTCGTCCGCCTCCAGCGCGGCACGTACGGCCGTCGCCGGAATGTTGCGCTCGGCGAAGCCGCGCACCGATTCGGCGAGCGCCTCATGCTCCTCGGTCAGCCCGATGGCCATACGTCGAATCCCCTTCTGAGACCGCTGTTGACCGCGATTCTAGAACAGGATTCTGGTCCTGTGGGGCAGTGACACCGGTCTCATGTTCGACCTTCTCCACCCCGGCCCGGCGGCCGGCGGCGAGGCTCAGCACCGTCGTGGCGACGAGCGTCCCGGCGATCACCGCGAGCGACAGCCAGATCGGCACCTCGGGGGCCCACGACACGCCGTACTCGTGCATCGCGTGCAGGATCAGCTTCACGCCGATGAAGCCGAGGATGAACGCCAGGCCCTTGCCCAGGTAGACGAGCCGGTCGGTGAGCCCGCCGAGGAGGAAGTACAGCTGGACGAGGCCCATCAGGGCGAACGCGTTGGCGGTGAAGACCAGGTACGGCTCGGTCGTCAGCCCGAAGATCGCCGGGATGGAGTCCAGCGCGAACAGCACGTCGGTGGAGCCGATCGCGATCATCACGATGGCGAGCGGGGTGACCATGCGGCGTCCGCCGGCCCGGGTGAGGAACCGGCTTCCGTCGTAGGCGTCCGAGGTCGGGACGACGCGCTTCGTCCAGCGCAGCAGCGCGTTCTCCTTGAACTCCTCTTCCTCGTCCTCTCCCTTGACCAGGCCGTAGGCGGTCCAGAGCAGGAAGCCGCCGAAGATGAAGAAGACCCAGGTGAACTGGGAGATCGCGGCCGCGCCGACGGCGATGAAGATGCCGCGCAGCACCAGCGCGATGACGATGCCGGCCATCAGCACCGTGTGCTGGGCGTGCTTCGGCACGGCGAACCTGGTCAGGATCACCATGAAGACGAAGAGGTTGTCGACGCTGAGGCTCTTCTCGGTGACGAAGCCGCCGAAGTACTGGGCGGCGTACTCGCCGCCGGAGAAGGCCCAGACGCCGAGGCCGAACGCGACGGCGAGACCGATATAGATCACCGACCAGAACGCGGCACGGCGGGTGGTGAACTCCCGCGTGTCGTTCCGGTGGATCACGAACAGGTCGATCGTGATGACGGCGAGGATCCCGACGAGGGTCAGGGACCACACCAAGGGCGAGACGGACACGGGTGAACGCACCTCCGGCGGACACGGTCGAGCGCCGGAGGTCTCTCCCATCCCGGGCGGACCGGGACCGCGGCCCCCGGGCCGATACGGATCGACCGTGCTGACGAGAACCGCGCGCGGGGATACTCCCCTCCATCACCCCGCACAACGGAGGTCGCGGACGGGGTGTTCCAATCAAGCCGGGGAAATTTCAACTTTCTCGAACCCCGGCGCCCGGCGCCGCGTCTAAGGCCCGATCACCTCCGGCGCCGGACGGCCTCGCGGTAGAACCCGGCGAGCTGCTCGACGGCGTCGTCCTCGGTCGGCAGGTCCACCGCGCGGCGCGCGGCGGCCTCGGCCAGCCGGGCGGCGAGGGCCGGGTCGTCCAGGACGCGGGCCACCGCCCGGGTGAGCGCCCCGGCGTCGCCGGGCGGGACGAGCAGCGCCGCCTCGCTCTCCGGTCCGTGGAGCAGCCCGCCGCCGTCCGGGCGGTCCTGCGCGCCGACCACGCCCGGGATCCCGCCGACGCGGGTCGCGACGAGCGGCAGCCCGGCCCGCAGGATCTCCTGGACGATCAGCGGCTGCCCCTCCCATACGCTCGGCACCACGGCGATGTCGGCGGCGGCGAGCAGCTGCGGCACGTCCTTGCGGCGCCCGAGCAGCCGGACCGGCAGGTCCTCCGCCTCGATCCGCGCGGCGAGCCCATCGTGCAGCGGACCGTCGCCGACGAGGACGGTGAGCGGCACCGGCACGCGGCCGGTCCAGCCGGCGGCCGCGTCGAGCAGGGTGTGCAGGCCCTTCTGCTCGGCGAGCCGCGCCACGGTGATGATCAGCGGCCGGTCCCCGACGCCGAGCTCGTCGCGCAGCCCCGCGCGGACCGCGGGACCCGGCGGGGTCCGCGGCGCCGGAGCCGGGACGAGCGCGTGCGCGACCCGGCGCGCGCCGAGCGACCGCATCCGCTCCTCCAGGTCGGGCGACACGCCCAGCACGCGGGACGCCCCCAGCGCGACGACGCGTTCCAGCGCCCCATAGACCGCGGCGGTGCGCCCGCCCGCGATGACGGCGTTGTGGAGCGTGACGATCAGCGGCGGCCCGCCCCCGGCGACCCGCAGCGGGCCGGGCGCGACCCGCGCGCACGCCATCGCGGCGAGCGCCCCTGCGCGCAGCCCGTGCGCGTGCACCACGTCGGCGCCGCGCAGCAGCCCCCGCAGTCGCGCCACGGCGCGGGCGTCGTCGAGCGGCCGGGGCCGGTCGGCGAGATCGACCTCGGCGAACCGTGCGCCGCGCGCGGAGAAACGGTACAGCTCGTCGGTCGAGGCGGGCCCGCACACCGCCACCCGCGCCCCCCGCTCGACGAGCCCCTCGGCCACGGACCGGACATGCCGCCCGAGCCCTCCCGAGGCGGTCCCCAGCACGAGCGCGACCCTCAGCCCTTGCAGATCGGTCCCCCGCGCGCCGCCGGTCTCCGGCACGCCCTCGCTCGACCCGTTCACGCCCGCCTCGCCATCGTCCGGCTCCCCTGCGCTCGCCTCGTGCACGCCCGCCATATTCGCACTCCGCGCGCCCCCGCGCGGCGCGTTCGGGTGCCGGTCCGCTCCGCGCGAGGCGGTCTCGTCCTGCTCAGGCATCTCGGGTCACCCTCCGGGTCAGGACGGCGCGCAGATCCCCGCCGTCGATGGCGAACACGATGATCAGGAACACCGCCGCGGCGACGGCGGCGGACAGGACGCCGGCACCGGCGGCGGCGAGCTCGCCGGACGCGGCGACGGCGGCGGAGACGGCATACCCGGCGGCCCCGCCCCCCGCCGCGCCGGCCAGCCCGGCCGCGAGCGCGCGCGGGACCCCCCGCGCCGCCGCCGCGCCGCGCGCCCGGACGAGCGTCCCGAGCAGCAGCGCGCCCGCCACGGTCATCCCGATCGCGTTGCCGAGCCCGAGCGCCGCCACCACCCAGCGGGCCTCGGCGGACAGGACGAGCACCAGGTCGGCGGCCATGACGACGGCCCATCCGGAGACGACCGCGACGGCGGCCATCCGGCCCCGGTGGCACGCGTACAGGACCCTGCCCAGATGCGCGACGAGCCCGTAACCGACCAGGCCGGGCGCGAACGCGAGCGCGGCCGACGCCAGCACGTCCGCCTTGAGGTCGTTCTCCGGGTTGAACACGACGCCGACGGGCAGCGCGACCGCGATCAGCGCCGCGGCGCCCGCGCACGAGACCAGCAGCACCGCCCGGGTGGTGGCGGCGGTGACCGCGTCGAACCGGGCCTCGTCGCCCGCGCTGATCCGGGCCGCGAGCAGCGGGAACGCGCTGGTCGCGATCGGCACCGCGAGGATCGCCCACGGCAGCAGGTAGATCGCCCACGCGTACTGGTAGCTGGCGAGCGCGCCCTCGGTCCCCTCGTAGCTGAGCCGGACGACGAGCAGCGCCGACAGCTGCTGCGCGGCGACCGTGGCGAGCCCGGCGAGCGCGAGCCGGACGGCGCGCCGCGCCACCCCGTCCGGAAAGCGGAGCGTCGGCCGCAGCCCGAGGCGCAGGCGCCACGCGGCGGCCCCCGCCGTGGCGGCCATCGCGACGCCGCCGAGCGCGGTGCCGACGGAGAGGGTGAGTTCCGCGCTGAGCGGCAGACCCGCGAGGTCTTTGCCGTGGCCGTGGCCGAGCGGCGCGTACACCAGGTAGGCGCCGATCACGACGAGGCTCGACAGCAGCGGCGCCAGCGCGGGCGCGACGAACCGGCGGTGCGCCTGGAGCAGCCCGTACAGGACGACCGCGATCCCGTAGAACACCATCTGCGGCGCCATGACCGCGAGCATCCGGGCGCCGACGTCGACGATGCCGCCCCGGGCGCAGCCGAGCGGGTCGGCGCCGACCAGCAGCTCCATGATCGGGCGGGCGAGGAGGGCCATCAGCGCCGACAGCGGAACCAGGACCAGCACGATCCAGGTGAGCAGCGCCGACGCCGTCCGGCGGACCCGCTCGCGGTCGCCCTGCTCGGCGGGCCCGGCGAGGAGCGGCACGACCGTGCTCGCCAGGGCGCCGCCCGCCACGATCTCGTAGGCGATGCTCGGGATCTGCGTCGACGTGAAGTAGGCCTGGCCGAGACAGCTCGTGTCGACGGTCTGGGAGAACGTGTAGGTGCGGCCGAACCCGGCGAGCCGGGACAGGACCGTGATGACCCCGATGACGACGGCGGCGCCGGCGACGCCGCCGGTCAGGCGCCGCAGCCGCGGGGAGGTTCGACGGGTCACGCGGAAGGGGCTCTTCCCTCGCCCGCTACGCGCGCGCGGCGGACCCGGCGGGCTCCGCGGCGGGGGCGGCGGTCGCGGGGGGCCGGCGGCCCAGCATGTCGATCCGGTTCAGCACCGGGTTCGCCGCGATGACCTTGGTGAAGCTGACGGCCTCGCTCGCGGCGTTCAGCCCGGCGACCCCGGCCAGCACGGCGAGCCGGGGGCCGAGGCCGAGCCGGGTCGCGGCGAGGCCGAGCAGCGCGCCGAGCGCGTTGGCGCCGGTGTCGCCGAGCATGGCCCGCTCGCCGAGGTCGTCCGGCAGCAGCGCGGCGGCGGCGCCGAGCGGCGCGGCCACCACCGCCGATCCCGCCGGGGTCAGCGCGAGGGGCGCGCCGGTGAGCATCCCGACCTTGATCGCCCGCCCGGGGCGCAGGTCGAACAGATTCATCAGGTTGGCGCTCCCGGCGATGATCGCGCCGTTCAGGAGCGCGTCGAGCGCGCGCCCGGCGCGGGACGGGGCGGGCGACCCGGCGAGCGCGGCGGCGGCGAGCCCCGTCGCGCCGATGCCGAGGATCTTCACGGCGCCGCTGGTGACCTCGCCGCGGGCGAGCGCGCCGAGGTGCCCCTTGAACCCGCGGGACGACGCGGACCCGGCGAGGTCGTCGTAGCCGCCGAGGATCCCGGACGCGGTGCCCGCGAGCAGCGCGGCGGCCCGCAGCCGGCCGCCGGGGCCCGGGGCGAGCAGCCCCGCGACGGCGGTCCCCGCGACGAACGCGGGCCCCTCCAGCAGCGTCACGGGCTCGCCCCGATGGTTCGTCCGCCCCCACACCTCGTCGCCGGGCGCTCCCTTCAGGCCGGGCGGACGGCGGGTCAGCGCGCCGTAGGCGGCGCGCGCCGCGACCGCGCCCAGCGCGGCGCCGAACACGGGGCCGGCCAGGGCCCGCAGGGGTCGGTTCATGGGGTCATCCGCTCCTCGCCACCGTGGGCGCGGGCGAGGGCAGGTAGCCGTTCACACCGGCGCCCGTCCCGTACCGTCCGGACTTGCCGTTCAGCTCGTTCTGCAGCGCCAGGACCGTGACCACCCGGCCGGACGGGACGTCCACCATGTCGACGGTGGAGACCTCGTCACCGGCGTCGGCGTCCCGCAGCGCCGCGATGAGCCCGCTCTCCTGCGCGGAGGTCGCGGGCCCGGCGACGACCGTACCGCGATTCGCGGCGTCGAGGGCGGCGGCCAGCGAGATCAGTGCCTTGTTGTCGGCGTCGCCGCCCTCGTAGGCGTACCCGCCGGCCGGCGCGACCATGATCGCGAGGGTGGCGTGCTGGCCGGGCTTGCCGCTGGTGGTGATGTACCCGGCCTGCCGGAAGGCGTTCAGGACGGCGCCGCCGGAGGCGTCCTCGCGACCGGACGCGGCCTGGTCGCGGGTACCGAGCGCGCCGGCCAGCACCGCGCCGGCCTTGTCGTAGGGCCCGGCTCCGGACGGGAACGCGGGGCCCTCGCCGCGCAGCCCCACCGCGAGCTGCTCGACGGAGGACTGCTGGTCGTCGTCCAGGAGCTTCTTCTGGACGGTGACGCGGCCGGTGACGGTCGCGCCCGCGTCCTTGGCGAGCTCGCCGACCCGCTCGATGGCCTCGTTGCCGGCGCCGGGCGTCTCGACCAGCACGACGGACTGGCCCGCCAGCCGGCCCTGGACGATCTGCGGGGCGAGGAGCCGCGCGAACTGCTCGTCGCCGTCGAGGAGGCCCTGCAGGCGGCGCTGCTCGAGGCGGGCCTCCTGCGCGGTCTTGGCGGCCTGGTTCGCCTGCTGCCGGAGGGTGTCGCTCACCGAGTCCGACAGGGTGGTGGAGCCGAGCACGATGCCGAGCGCCAGCGCGAGGAAGATCGCGACGATGGAGACGAGGTGGTAACGGAAATCGATCACGTGAAGAGTCCGGTCAGCCAGAAGACGAAGGCGTGCCAGCGGTCGGCGAGGAGGGGGCTGATGACGTCCCCCGCCGGGGACATGGCGACGGCCGTGACGATGGCGACGAGCGCGCCGAGGACGAGGAACAGCAACGACCAGGTGGAGATGCGGCTGCGGTAGAGGCGGCTGACGCCCTTGGCGTCGACGAGCTTGCTGCCGACCCGCAGCCGGGTGAGGAACGTGCTCGCCATCCCGGCGCGGCCCTTGTCGAGGAACTCGACCATGTTCGCGTGGGTGCCGACGGCGACGATGAGCGTCGCGCCCTTGTCGTCGGCGAGCAGCATCGCGATGTCCTCGCTGGTGGCGGTCGCGGGGAACACGACCGCGTCCCGGCCGAGCTCGTGGACGCGCTGCAGGCCGGGCGCCCGGCCGTCCCGGTAGGCGTGCACGACGATCTCCGCGCCGCAGGTGAGCGCGTCGTCGGAGACCGAGTCCATGTCGCCGACGATCATGTCGGGCCGGTAGCCGGCCTCCAGCAGCGCGTCGGCGCCGCCGTCGACCCCGATGAGGACGGGCCGGTACTCGCGGATGTAGGGGCGCAGGGTGGCGATGTCCTCGCGGTAGTGGTAGCCGCGGACCACGATCAGCGCGTGCCGCCCCGCGATCCTCGTGCCGATCTCGGGGACGCCGACGCCGTCGATGAGCAGGTCGCGCTCGCGCTTGACGTACTCCATCGTGTTCTCGACGAACGCCTCGAGCTGCTCGGCCAGCCCCGCCTTGGCCTCCGTCAGCGCCGCCTCGATCGTCTCGGCGGTCTGCTCGGTGCCCTTGACGACGACCTCCTCGCCCCGGTGGACGGCGGCGCCCTCCACCCGGACCTGGTCGCCCTCGTCGAGCTTGGCGAAGACGTCGGGGCCGACGTCGTCGACCAGCGGGATGCCCGCCTCGACGAGGATCTGCGGGCCGAGGTTCGGGTACCGGCCCGAGATGCTGGGCGCGACGTTAACGACCGCGCCGACCTGGCACGACACCAGCGCCTCGGCGCTGACGCGGTCGAGGTCGACATGGTCGATCACCGCGATGTCGCCGGGCTGCAGCCGCTTGGTGAGGTTCTTGGTGCGCCGGTCGAGCCGTACGGTCGCGCTGACCCCGGCGCGGCCGTCGTCGCGGGCACGGCCGAGGGCCAGCACGCGGGGCAGCCGCTTGGCCGGCCGGGCGCGCCGCTCGGCGGTGGAGGACGGGTCGCTCATCGCCTGCCATCCTGCCAGAGCCTCGCGGGTGACTTCCGCGCTCACTCCCGGCCCGGCGTGTTCGTTCGGTCACTCTCCGCAGGTCAGGCCACGTCGCGCCGGATCATTCCCGCCTATCGCTCGCGCGCGGCGAGTTCGAGGAGCTCCTCGGCGTGGGCGCGGCCGAGCTCGGAGTCCTCCAGCCCGGCGAGCATCCGGGACAGCTCCCGGACGCGGCCCTCCCGGTCCAGGGCGGTGACGCCGCTGCTGGTCACCGTGCCGTCGTCGGATTTCTCCACCACCAGGTGCTGGTCGGCGAACGCGGCGACCTGCGGCAGGTGCGTGACCACGATCACCTGGGCGTTGCGGGCCAGCCGGGCCAGCCGCCGCCCGATCTCCACCGCCGCCTTGCCGCCGACGCCCGCGTCGACCTCGTCGAACACGAACGTCGGGACGGGGTCGGCGCCCGCGAACACGACCTCGATCGCCAGCATCACCCGGGACAGCTCGCCGCCGGACGCGCCCTTGTGCAGCGGCAGCGCCGGGGACCCCGGATGCGGGGCGAGCAGCACCTCGACCTCGTCCAGCCCGTGCGGGCCGTAGTCGGCGGCCTGCGTCACCGCGATCTCGACGCGGGCGTGCGGCATCATCAGCGCGGTCAGCTCCGCGGTGACGGCGGCGCCGAACCGCTCGGCGGCGGCGGCGCGCACCGCCGTCAGCTCCCCGGCCTCCGCGGCGAGCCGCCCGGCCAGCTCCGCGTGCTCGGCGCGCAGCTCCTCGATCCGGTCGTCGTCGCCCTCCAGCTCGGTGAGCCGGGCCGCCGACGCGCGCGCCCACTCCAGCACCGCCCCGACGGTGCCCTCGGCGGCGCCGTACTTGCGGATCAGGGCGGTCAGCTCCGCGCGCCGCTCCTGGACGACCGCCAGCCGCGCCGGGTCGGCGTCCACGGACTCGGCGTAGGACGCGAGGTCGGTGCCGACGTCCGACACCAGGTACCCGGCCTCGGCGAGCCGGTCGGCGAGCGCCGCCAGCTCCGGGTCGTGGTCGCGGACCGTGTCGAGCGCGTTGCGGGCCTGGCCGAGCAGGTTCGTCACGTTCGCGGCCTCGAACGCCGCCGCCGCGTCGCCGAGCAGCGCCTCGTGGGCGGTGTCGGCGGCGCCGCGCAGCGCGTCGGCGTGGCCGAGCCGCTCCTCCTCGGCGGCGAGCGCGACGTCCTCGCCGTCCTTGGGGTCGACCTTCTCGATCTCCTCCAGGCCGAAGCGGAGCATCTCCGCCTCCTGGGCGCGCTCCCGGGCCCGGGTGGTCAGCTCGTCCAGCAGCGCCGTCACCTGCCGGTGCCGCTGGTACGCGGCGGTGTAGGCGCGCATCGGCTTGGTCAGCGCGCTCCCCGCGTACCGGTCGAGCGCGCCGCGCTGCCGCGCCGACTGCAGCAGCCGCTGCTGGTCGGACTGGCCGTGCACGGCGATCAGGTCGTCGGCCAGGTTGATCAGGACGCTCACCGGCACGGACCGGCCGCCGAGGAACGCCCGGGATCGGCCCTCCGCCGACACCGACCGCGTCACGATCAGCACGTGCTCGTCGTCCAGCTCGCCGCCGGCCTCCTCGACCCGCTCGGCGGCGCGGCCCCCCGCGTCGACGACGATGCGGCCCTCCACCGACGCGCGGTCCGCGCCCGGCCGGACGCGGCGCGGGTCGGCGCGGCCGCCGAACAGCAGGCCGAGGCTCGTCACCACCATGGTCTTACCGGCCCCGGTCTCGCCGGTCACGACGTTGAACCCCGGCGACAGATCGAGCACGGCCTCATCGATCACACCGAGGCCCTGGATCCGCACCTCATCGACCATCGGACGCACCGGCGTCACAACCCCTCGCAAAACAGATCCCGGATCAGCGCCTGGTGAGATTATCGCCCCCGCCGCGGCCCGGCTCTCCCTCGCCGGACCCGGACCGGCCGCTCGGCTTCCGGGTCGGCGCCTGGTGAGAATACAGTCCCGTCCTCACGAACGCCGCGTCCCTGCTCCCCCCACCGGACCCGGACCGGGCGCCGAGCCGCCGCCCGTCACGTCCCCCACCTGGGGGTGCCCGCGGACGGGCGCGGGCCTCGCGGGTTGCCGGGAACGTCCCCGCCAGCCCGTCACGGGCAGCCCGAACTTCGTGACGAGCCGGTCGGTGAACGGAGTCAGGTGCAGCCGGGCGAGCCGCACCGGCTCCTCGCCCCGGCGGACCTCGACCCGCGCGCCCGGCGGCAGGTCGAGGGTGCGGCGGCCGTCGCACCACAGGACGGCGCGCGGCGTGTCCGCCAGCACCTCCACCGCCACCAGCGAGCGCGGCGACACCACCAGCGGCCGGGAGAACAGCGAGTGCGCGCTGATCGGGACGACGAGCATCGCCTCGACCTCCGGCCACACGACCGGCCCGCCCGCCGAGAACGCGTACGCGGTCGATCCGGTCGGGGTGGCGCACACGACGCCGTCGCACCCCCAGTTCGACAGCGGCCGGCCGTCGATCTCGACGACGACCTCCACCATCCGCTCCCGCTCTGCCTTCTCGAGGCTGGCCTCGTTCAGGGCCCACGTCGTCCCCATGACGGTGCCGTTGCGGCGGACCGTCACGTCGATCGTCATGCGCTCCTCGACGTCGTAGCGGCGGGACACGACCCGGTCGACGGTGTCGGCGAGGTCGTCGCGCTCGGCCTCGGCGAGGAACCCGACGTGGCCCAGGTTGACGCCGAGCAGCGGCGTCCCGGACGTGCGGGTCAGGTCGGCGGCGCGCAGCAGCGTCCCGTCGCCGCCGAGCACCATGACGACCTCGGCGCCGTCGGCGGCCGCGGCCGACGGCGCCATGACGCGTGCGCCGGGGCAGCCGATGTCGGGGGCCTCGTCCGCGAGGACCCGGACGTCGATCCCGGCCGCGGTGAGGCGCTCCACGACCAGCTGCGCGCTGCGGACCGCCTCGGGGCGGCCCGTGTGCGCCACGACCAGCACCGACCTCGTACTCATGCTCTCGCTCCACTTCCCGGTCCCGGTACGGACGATCCGTGTACGGGCACCGGCGCGCGGTAGATCATTGCGGGCCCTCCGCGACGGCCTTCGCCAGGGCCTCCTCGTCCAGCGGCGGGGCGCCGGCCCGGAGCCACAGGAAGTACTCCACGTTCCCGGACGGGCCGGGCAGCGGGCTCGCCGCGACGCCCAGGACCCCGAGGCCGAGCGTGCCCGCGTGCGCGGCGACGTGCCGCACCGCCTCGGCGCGCAGCTCCGGGTCGCGGACGACGCCGCCCGCTCCGACCCGCTCCCGGCCGACCTCGAACTGAGGTTTCACCATCATCGCGTAATCGGCGTCAGGGGCGGCGCACCGCCGGACGGGGTCGAGGACGAGCGTCAGGGAGATGAACGACAGGTCGCCCACCACCAGGTCCGGCGGCTCCCCGAGCCGATCGGGCGTGAGGTCGCGGATGTTGACCCGCTCCATCACGGTCACCCTCTCGTCGGTGCGCAGCGACCAGGCGATCTGCCCGTACCCGACGTCGACCGCGTACACGTGGGCGGCCCCGGCGCGCAGCAGGACGTCGGTGAACCCGCCGGTGGAGGCGCCCGCGTCCAGGCAGCGGCGGCCCGCCACGGCCAGCTCGGGGAACGCGGCGAGCGCGCCGGCGAGCTTGTGCCCGCCGCGCGAGACGTACTCGGGGCCGCCCGCCGCCTCGGCCACGACGATCGCGGCGCCCGCCTCGACCTGCGTCGCCGGCTTGGTCGCCGGCTGCCCGCCGACCCGGACCCGGCCGTCCGCGATCAGCTGGGAGGCGTGCTCGCGGGACCGGGCGAGCCTGCGCCGGACCAGCTCGGCGTCCAGCCGCCGACGGGTCACGCGGCGCCCCCGGGCCGCGGCGCGGCGGGGAACGCCGGACGGCGCGGAGCCCCGGCCGCCGGGTCGTCCCCGGCGGAGGCGAGGATCTCCTGGAGCCGGTGATGGACGTCCTCGTAGATCTCCACGTGCTCGGGCACGGGGCGGCCGGGCAGCTCGCCGAGCCGGGCCAGCGCGGCGTCCACGCGCGGGTCGCCGGTCGGCTCGGCCGCCGGCGCCCCTTCGGGCGTCTCCCCCGGACCGGAAACCGACGGGGGCGCGGCCTCGTCGGACATCACGTCACCTCCACTCACCCCCGGGGCGCGCACCGAAGTCGCCCCGGGTCCGCTCAGAACGCTACCGTCCGGGAACGGCATCGGTGCCGATCGAAGGGGAACTGCCTGATCATGGCGAACGAGGAGGACTGCCGGACCGCGCTGGACCGGATCGCCGCGAGGGTCGCGGAGGTGGACGGCGAACGGCTCGCCGAGCACGTCGTGGAGCGGACGATCAGCTGCCGCATCCCCGACCTCGGCGTGGCGTACCGGACGCGGCTCCACGAGGGCGGCCTCGACCCGTTCGAGCCGGACGGCGAGCCGAAGGCGGCGCAGGTGCGGCTCGTGGTGAAGAGCGACGACCTGGTCGCGATGGCGCACGACGAGCTGAACCCGGCGAAGGCGTGGGCGTCCGGCCGCCTCAGGATCGAGGCGAGCCTCTTCGACCTGCTGCGGCTCCGCAAGTTCCTCTGATCACAGGGAGAGCGCCTCCAGGGCGTCGCAGAGGGCGTCGGCGGGGGCCGGGGCGTGGTCCGTCCAGGCGGCGGACGCGAGGGCGCGCAGGCCGTCGTAGGGGTCGCCGGAGCCGTCCACCGCGAAGCGGGCGCCCTCCCGGCGGGCCGTCCAGCCGCCGCAGTGGTGGCCGGCGGCGTCCCGGGCCACCTCGGGGTGCGGCACGAGAAGGCCCGTCAGGTCGGGGGCGACATAGGTCGGCCGGTGCCTCGGCGCGGCGGTGAGGGCCTGCAGGTGGCCGGTGACGCCGGTGAACACGAGCAGGCTGTCGGCGCCGCCGTTGAAGGCGCCCTCGATGTCGGTGTCGAGGCGGTCGCCGACGACCAGGGGGCGGCGGGCGCCCGTCCGGATGATCGACTCCTGGTGCAGGGGGCGCTCGGGCTTGCCGGTCACGATCGGGTCCACCCCGGTCGACGCGCTGATCACCTTGGTCAGCGCCCCGTTCCCCGGGTGCGGCCGCCCGTCGTCGGACGGGACCGTGAGATCGCGGTTGGAGCCGACGAACAGGGCGCCCTCCGCGACCGCCATGGCCCCCTCGGCGATCAGGTCGTAGGACAGCCGCGCGGAGAACCCCTGGACGACCGCGGCGGGCCGCTCCGCCGCCGTCGACACCGGCCGCAGCCCCCGCGCGTACAGCGCCTGCCGCAGCCCCATCCCCCCGACCACCAAGACCTTCGCGCCGGCGGGGAGCCGTTCCGCGAGCAGCCGCGCGGCGGCCTGCGCGGAGGTCACCACGTCGTCCGGGTCGGCGGGCACGCCCACCTCGGCGAGCAGCGCCGCCACGGCCGAGGGGGTGCGGGACGCGTTGTTGGTCACGAACGCCAGCCGCTGCCCGGCGGCGCGCGCCTTGGCGAGCGACCCGGCCGCGGCGGGCACGGGGCGGCGTCCGGTGTAGACGACGCCGTCCAGGTCCAGGAGGGCGACGTCGTAAACCTCGGCGAGGGGGCGTGCACTGGCCTTCATCGCGCTCCTTGTCGTCAGCGTCGGGATCTGAGGGTGGCGCGGGCGTGCTGGAGGGCGCGCGCGTAGTCGCGGTTGTCGGGGCGCATCGCGGCGGCCAGCGCGAGCTGCTCGACGGCGGCCTCGAAGTCGCCGAGGCGGCTCAGCGCCAGGCCGAGGCCGAACCGCGCGTAGTCCTCGGCGGGCTCCTCCTCGACGATCCGCCGGAAGCTCGCGGCGGCGTCGTCGAACAGCCGCGCCCCGAACTGGGCCCGGCCGAGCGCCTCCCGGATGCTGTGCGAGCCGGGCTCGGCGTCCGCCGCCCGCGCCAGCAGCTGGACGGCCGCCGACGCGCTGCCCGCCCGGAGCAGCTCCAGCCCGCGGGTGTACCACTCGTACACCCCGCCGTGCGGCTCGGCGGCCCCGCCGCCGGTCCCCGGGGAATCCTCCGGCCCCTCCGGTCCTTGCACACTCATGTGGAACCCCTCTCGGACTCCGATCACCTCGACCGTACCCGGCGGCGCCGCCCGCTCCCCCCGGTGGCTACCATGCCCACGGTGGACGACGACCTCCCCTCCGGCCTGCCGCCGGAGGAGTTCAGCGCGTGGATCTTCGGGACCGCCGGGCCGCGCACCCCGGGCGGCCTGGAGCTGGCCCCGTTCCGCGGCGTCCGGTTCGTCCAGGAGAAGGTGGGCGATCTCGCGGCCGTCACCACGCCCCCGTACGACCTGATCGACGAGACCGCGTTCCGGCGGCTCCTCCGCGGCGGCGGCCACAGCATCGTCCGGCTCAACATGCCCCGCGCGGCGGGCGAGAGCTACGCCGAGGCGGGCGCCCGGCTGCGGCGCTGGCTCGACGGCGGCGTCCTCGCCGCCGACCCCGAGCCCGCGCTGTACGTCTACGAGGCCGCCCGGGACGGTGCCGCCGTCCAGCGCGGCCTGATCGGAGCGCTCGGGCTGCGCGCGGAGGCCGACCGGACCGTCCTGCCGCACGAGAACGTCTTCCCCGGCCCCGTCGAGGACCGGCTCGCCCTGATGTCGGCCGCCCGCGCCAACCTGGAGCCGATCCTCCTGGTGTACGAGGGCGGCGGCGACGCCGCCGGCATCGTGGACGACGCCACCGCCGCCGACCCGCTGATGGAGTTCGACGCCGACGACGGCCTCACCCACCGCCTCTGGCAGGTCACCGACCCCGTCCTGCACGACCGCGTCGCCGCCGACCTGCGCGGCCGCCGCGCCCTCATCGCCGACGGCCACCACCGGTACGCCACCTACCGCGCCCTCCAGGCCCGCCACCACGCCGCCGGAGACGGCCCCGGCCCCTGGGACCGCGGGCTGGCCCTCCTGGTCGACTCGAAGCGGTACCCGCCGCATCTGGGCGCGATCCACCGCGTCCTTCCGGGCCTGTCCCCGGACGAGGCCGTGGAGCGCGCCCGCGAGGTCTTCCACGTGGCGGAGCTCTCCGACGAGGAGACGGCCGTCACGGCCCTCGCCGCCGCGCCCCGCCCGGCGTTCCTGCTGGGCGGGGGCACCCACCTGCACCTGCTCACCCACCCGGACCCGGGCCGGCTGGACGCCTCCATGCCCGCGGAGCACTCGCCCCGGTGGCGAAGCCTCGACACGGCGATCCTCGATCACGTCCTCATCGAGGGCCTGTGGAACGTGCCGGAGAACGAGCGCAGCGTCGAGGTGGTCCACGACGACCCGTCCGCCGCGATCGCCCGCGCCCGCCGCACCGGCGGAACCGCGGTCGTCCTGAACGCCCTGCGCGTCGAGGACGTCCTGGCCGTCGCCGGCGAGGGCGAGCGCGTCCCCCGCAAGTCGACGTCCTTCGGCCCGAAACCGCGCACCGGCCTCGTCCTGCGCCTGCTCGACGGGGACGGACCGGACGGGTGATGATCGGGGAATGGACACCACGATCACCCCGCTCGGCGACGGCGTGTACGAGATCGACACCCGGATGGCCGGCTACACCGGGATCACCGCCGGGTACCTGATCCTCTCCGACCGGCCCTGCCTGGTCGAGCCGGGCACGGCGGGCTCCGCGCCGATCGTCCGGCAGGCCCTCACCGAACTGGGCGTCGGCCCCTCCGACCTCGCGAGCGTCGTCGTGACGCACATCCACCTCGACCACGCGGGCGGCGTCGGCGACATCGCGGACATGTACCCGCAGGCGGAGATCGTCGTCCATGAGAAGGGCGCCCGGCACCTCGCCGACCCCGAGCGGCTCATGCGCAGCGCCCGGATGGTCTACGGCGACAGCCTCGACACCCTGTTCGGGGAGCTGAAGCCGACCGACGCCGCCCGGATCCGCGCCGTCGACGAGACCGGCGAGATCGACCTCGGCGGCGGCCGCCACCTCGAATCGCACTACTCGCCCGGCCACGCCAAGCACCACGTCGGCCTCATGGACTCCCTCACCGGCGACCTCTACGTCGGCGACGCCGCCGGGATCTACATCCCCGAGACGGCCGATGTGCGGCCCGCAACTCCCCCACCGGACTTCGACCTGGAAACGGCCCTCGGATCGCTCGGGAAATTCGCGTCGCTCGGCCCGCAGCGCCTCCTCTTCGCGCACTACGGGCCGGTAACGGAGGTCGACGAGATCCTCGAACGGTCGGCGGAGGAACTGCGCGTCTGGGTCGACGCCGTGAGGGACGTCAAGGACGAGGAACTCGACCACGCCGTCGCCATGGTCGTCGAGCGCACCAAGAACCGCTACGCCATCACCGCCGACGACGCCGACCCGGAACTCGCCGCGAAATACGAAGTGCTGAGCAGTTCCGCGAGCAACGTCGCCGGCATCATCCACTCCCTCAACCGGCACGCCTGACGGCTCACCGGCGGAACGGCCCCGTGACCTCGAACGTGTAGCCGTCGGTGCCCCCGACGAAACCGCTCTTGCCGCGCTGGGACGAGAAATAGAGGCGCGTCCCGTCCGGGCTGAACGCCGGGCCGGTGATCTCCGATCCGTCGTGACCGAGAACGCGCAGGAACGGCGTCACGACCCCGTCGGGCGTGATGAGGTTGATCTCCATGTTGTCGCCGTCCTCGGCGATGAACAGATCCCCGGACACGGCCGACGTGACATTGTCGACGCCCTTCAGCGGCGCCTCTCCCGTCACGAGGTCGTCGTCATAGGCGATGTCGAGGCGGCCCGCCGCCGCGTCGTACGCCCACACCCGGTTGTCGCCCTTCGTGGTGAAATAGCAGACGCCGCCGGTGTAATGGCAGCCCTCACCGCCGTCGAAGCGCATCGCCCCCGGAACCTGGTCCCGCGTCGGCGTGAGCCAGAACTGCGCATTCGGCACCTTCGCCCACGTGACCGGCCCCGTTCCGGACCCGACGAGCACCTCAAGCACCCCGGACGACAGGTCACCCCACGTGTCGGGCCGGAACCGGTAGAAGCAGCCGTCCTCCTGGTCCTCGGTCAGATAGACGGCCTTGCGCACCGGGTCGGCCGCCGCCGCCTCGTGCTTGAACCGCCCCATCGCCGGACGCGCCGCCGCGCCGTTCCGCCCGAACGGGTCCGTCTCCCACACCAGCCCGAAATCGTGCTCCTCGCACGACAGCCACGTGTTCCACGGCGTCGCCCCGCCCGCGCAGTTCAGCGTCGTCCCGTTCAGGATCCGGTGAGCCGCCACGACCTTTCCCGCCGCGTCGAACCGGACCGCCGACGCACCGCCGACCACGGGCACCTCGGAATTGCTGGCGTACACCCATCCGCCGCCCGGGACCGCGAAGCACGCACCGCCGTCCGGCGCGGGATGCCACGTGTACCGCGTCCCTTCGACCCGCTGCAGGGAACGCGCGACGACGCGTCCGGTGAACCCCTCCGGCAGCTGCAGCCCGTTGGCGTCGGCGGCCCGCAGGGGCCCGTACGGCCCCGGCCCCGGCTGCGCCGGCCCCCCGGCGAACGCGTGCTGCCACAGCGCGCCGGAGAAGGCGGTGGTACCGCCCGCGACGGCGGTGGCGCGCAGGAACATGCGGCGGTTCAGGGGCATGACGGGCTCCTCACGGACTCCTCGGCGGACCCGAGGAGTCGATCACCACCGGACGGCACCGGCGCCCCCGAACGGACACGATCACGTGAATATGCGGTGAATCATCCCGCCCGTCAAGCCCCCTGGCCCAGGCACCGGCGACCGCCCGGGGGAGAACCGTCAGGACTCGTCCGTGGACGGCCGCGGCGTGTCGCCCGCTTCCTCGGTCGTGGGCTCCAGGAACACGGCGGGCGCCTTGGGCACGCCGTCCTCCTGCGAGGGCCCCTCGTCCTCCGCCCGCGGATCGGCCGGCTTGAACTCGATCGCCGTGGCGTCCCCGGGCACATGCTCGACGGCCTGGGCATCCTCCGCTTCCACGGGAACGAACGCGACCGCGGCCGGCTCCCCGCCCTCGGGTGCGGCCGGCTCCGCGATCTCGTCCGCGATGGCGGCGTCGTCGGCGGATTCCGCCACCGGCTCGTCCGCCTGCTCCTCGTCCTCCGGCTCCACGGTGTCGAGGATGTGGAGTCCTTCGAGCTCGGCGTAGCGCTCGGCCGCGTCGGTGTCGCCGTCGCGGTCGGCGGCCGCGGCTCGGGCGAACCAGTCGGACGCCTCCTCCTCGCGTCCGGCCTCCGCCAGCGCGTCGGCGTAGGCGTAGAAGAGGCGCGCGGACCAGGGACGCAGCCGCCGGTCCCGCAGCTCGGGGATCTGCAGCGTCACCACGGCGGCGTCCTGCTGGCCCAGGTCGCGCCGCACGCCGGACTCGACGATGCGCAGCTCGACCCGGCCCATCGGGTCGAGGCCCTCCGCCTCCGCCGACTTGATCAGGTCGAGGGCGCGCTCGGGGCGTCCGAGGCCGCGTTCGCAGTCCGCCATCACGGGCAGGTACGAGTCGTCGCCCGCCATGAGCCGCCGCGCGGCCCGCAGCTCGGCGAGCGCCTCCGCCCATTCACCCGCGTGGTACGCGGCGAGCCCGGCGGCCTCCCGGACGATCCCGACCCTGGACGCGAGGCGCCGCGCGACCCGCGCGTGCCGGTAGGCCAGTTCGGGGTCATCCTCGGTCGTCCTGCCGGCCATCACGAGGTGACGGGCGACCTTCGCGGCGAGCTCCTTCGGCAGCGTGCGCAGCTCGATGCGCGCGTCCTCGTCCAGCTCCTCGCCGGTGACGTCGTCGGGCAGGATCGGATCGTCGTACTTCGGCGGTGCCTGCTCGTCCCGCTCGCGCGAAGGCCCGTACGGGCGCCCCTCGCGCCTCGGGCCACCGGCGCGGGACGGCCTGTCACGCTCGCCCCGCCGATCGTCGAAACGCCCGGCACCGGAGCCCCGCTCACCACGAGGGCCGCCGGACCGCCGGTCGCCCTGACCGCCGCGCTGCCCGCCGAAGCGACCCCCACGACGCTCACCGCCCTCACCACCGCGGAAGCCGCCTTCGCGGCCCTCGCCTCGCCCACCACGCGGACCGCCGAACCCCGGCGCTCACCACGGGGACCACCGGAACCGCCGCCACGGTGCTCGCCGCCCTGACCACCGCGCGGACCACCGAAACCACCCTCACGACCCCCACCACGAGGACCGCTGAAGCGGCCGGAACCACGCTCCCCGCCCTGACCACCACGAGGACCGCCGAAACGACCTTCGCGGCCTCCACCACGCGGACCGTCGGAGCGGCCACCCTCGCCACCACGGCCACCCTGACCACCACGAGAGCCGCCGAAGCCACCCCCACGACGCTCACCGGCCTGGCCACCCCGAGGACCACCGAACCCGCCCTCACGGCGCTCACCGCGCGGCCCGCCGGAGCCACCCTCACCACGAGGACCGCTGAAGCGGCCGGAACCGCGCTCCCCGCCCTGACCGGAACGGGGGCCACCGAAACGGCCTCCGCCGCCCTGACCTGCCCGGGAGCCGCCGGCACCTCCCTCGCGACGGTCACCGCGCGGGGCAGTGAACCCGCCACCGTTGCGGGGGCCTTCGGAACGACCGCCCTCGCCACTACGCGAACCGGCCTCCCGGCCTCGGAAGCCGCCCTCCTTGCGCTCGTCAGGGCGCTTGAACGGCCGGCCGGGCTTGCGGTCATCCCGCTGGCCGCGCGAATCGCGGTCCTTCCAGCCTCCGCCCCCTGGGCGACCTCCGCCGCCCTGCGAGGCGCCGGGACGACCCGCGGCTCCGCGGGCGTCTCCGCCCTTGCGAGGCCCCCCCGGTCCGCCGCGACGCGCGGGCGTGTTCCGCCCCCCGTTGTTGCCCCGCCGCTCGCGGTTGTCGTCGCTGCGGCCGTCGTCTTCCGCGCTCATGTCGCCCGTCACTGTTCTCGATAGTGGTTCGTGCAGTCCTGCCAGCCTACTTTGACCGGCCCCGCAAATGCGTCGAGGGCCGACCCCGGAAATCGGGGCGGCCCTCGACCAAAACATGTCCGGCGGCGTCCTACTCTCCCACACGGTCTCCCATGCAGTACCATCGGCGCTGAAGGGCTTAACTTCCGGGTTCGGGATGGGACCGGGTGTTTCCC
>NZ_JOFJ01000005.1 GCF_000718255.1 Spirillospora albida | reverse complement strand
CGATGGTACTGCATGGGAGACCGTGTGGGAGAGTAGGACGCCGCCGGACACATATCAGAGAAGGCCCCGCCGAAAGGCGGGGCCTTTCTCATTTTCCGGCCCATTCAGTGCTGCGCCGTTCGGTGCCGGTCTTCGGATTCGGCCGAGGCCGCATCCTCGGGTGAGGTGCGTGGCCGGCTGAGGCTGCCGGGCCACCAGATGCGCCGTCCTGAGTCACGGACCAGGGCGGGTACCAGCAGCGAGCGCACGATCAGCGTGTCCAGAAGTACGCCGAAGGACACGATGAAGGCGATGTGGAGCAGGAAGGCGAGGGGGACGACGACCAGGGCCGCGAAGGTCGCCGCCAGGACCACGCCGGCCGAGGTGATCACTCCACCGGTCGAGGTGAGACCCACGAGCACGCCCTCCCGGACGCCGAGACGGCGGGATTCCTCGCGGACGCGCGACATCAGGAAGATGTTGTAGTCGACCCCGAGGGCCACCAGGAACACGAACCCGTACAGCGGGACGGACGCGTCCGTGCCGGTGAAGCCGAGGAGATGCTCGAAGACCAGCGTGGCGACGCCCAGGGTCGCGGCGAAGTTGAGGGCCACCGTGACCACCAGGGCGACGGGCAGGAGAAGGGACCGGAGCAGCCCGATGAGGATGACCAGGATGATGGCGAGCACGACCGGGACGATGATGATCCGGTCCTGCGCGGCGGTCTGCTGGGTGTCGTAACGCTGGGCCGTGTAGCCGCCCACCAGCGCGTTCGCGTCCGGCACGGCGTGGACGCGCTCGCGGAGGCGCCGCACCGTGGCCGTGGCCTCGTCGCTGTCGGAGGCGGCGCGCAGCGTCGCCTCGATCCGGACGCGGCCGCCGACGATGTGGGGACTGCCGCCGGGGCGTCCGGACTCCGACACCGGGACGGCCGCGGCCACGCCGTCGGTGGCGCGGGCAGCGGCGATGACCTGGGCCGTACGGCCGGCGTCGGCGATGATGACCGCCGGGTTGCCGGATCCGCCGGGGAAGTGGGTGCCGAGGGTCTCCTGCGCGGCGACGGACGGCGCGTCGTTGATGAAGACCTCGTCGAGGGGCACGCCCTTGGCGTCGAGGGTCGGTGCGAACGCCGCGCAGGCGAGCAGGCCGAGCAGGGTGAGGGACCAGACGCGCCGCGGTCGCCGGTCGACCAGCCGGGCGATCCGGTCCCAGAGGCCGCGACCCGCGTTCTTCGCCTCGTCCGGACGCGGGCTGGTCGGCCAGTAGGCGGCACGCCCCAGCAGGACCAGGGCCGCGGGCAGGAAGGTGAGTGCGCTGACCAGGGCGCAGACGATGCCGATGGCGCCGACCGGGCCGAGCGCCCGGTTGTTGGTGAGGTCGCTGAGCAGGAGCGCCAGCAGACCGAGCGCGACGGTCGCCGCGCTCGCGGCGATCGCTCCCAGCGACCGTCTCCAGGCCGTCCACATGGCTTGGAGGCGGTCCGTGCCGTGGGCCAGTTCCTCCCGGTAGCGGGCGCTCACCAGCAGGGCGTAGTCGGTCGCGGCCCCGATGACGAGGATCGACAGGATGCCCTGCACCTGCCCGTCCACCCGCAGGATGTCGCGGTCGGCGAGCGGGTAGACGATGCCGCCGGCCAGCCCCAGGGCGAACACCGCGCCCAGAATGATCACGAAGGGCAGCAGCAGGCAGCGGTAGACCAGCAGCAGGATGACCAGCACGGCGACGACGGCGACGATGAGGAGCACGCCGTCGATCCCGGAGAACGCCTCGGAGAGGTCGGCTTGGGAGGCGGCCGGTCCGGCCAGGCCCGCCTCGGTCCCGGGCACCCGGTCGGCCGCGCGCCGTACCTCGTCGATGGTGGCGGGCAGCGCGTCGCCGAGGTCCGGACGCAGCTGGACGACGCCTTGCAGCGCCCGGCCGTCGCGGGACGGGATGGCGGGGGACGCCCGACCGGCGACGCCGCCCACGCCCTCCAGGGACGCGAGCACGCCGGCGGCGGCGTCCCGCTGCTGCGGTCCCACCGAGCCGCCGGGGGTCTCGGCGGTCCAGACGATGATCAGCGGCAGGGTCTCGTTGCGGTCGAAGGCGCGCTGGGCCTCGATGACCCGGGTGGACTCCGCGCTCCGGGGCAGGAACGCCCCCTGGTCGTTGGTCGCGACCTCGCCGAGCTTTCCGGTGTAGGGGCCGAGGACGCCTCCGATGCCCAGCCAGGTGATGAGCAGGGCGACAGGTATCAGCCATCGGACGCGTCGCATGGTGGTCACGGGTCTCCTTGCGGGGTCAGAGGTGGTGGCGCAGGATGAGGTCGGCGGGGAAGGGGTCCAGATAGGTCTGCTCGGCGAGGTAGGTGAGGTCTTCGCCTTCGGCGTGGTGGCGCAGCAGGGCCACCGGCACGCTGAGGGGCGCCTCCCCCCGGCGGTAGGACTCGATGGCGGCCACGATGTCGCGGCGCCGGGCCTCGTTCAGGTGGTCGCTCAACGGGCTGAAGACGTGCGACAGCGCGTTCGCGTTGCGGCCGCGGCTGGAGCGGACGGCGAGCGCCGCCGCCAAGGCGTGCCGGTACTCGGCCTCCAGGCCGGCGCGGTCGCGGGTGCCCGCCTGGGCCACGATCCGTCCCATCGCCCGGTAGGAGGACGGATCATGGGCGAGGATCTGCAGCTTGTGCCGCGTGTGGAACGCGACGAGGTCGCGGGGGCGCCAGTCGCCGTCGAAGAACGCGCGGAGCCTGGCCTGGGCGAAGATCCGCTCGACGAAGTGCTCGCGCAGGACGGGGTCGTTGAGGCGGCCGTCCTCCTCGGCGGGAAGGTCCGGAAGGGCGGTCGTGACGCGGTCGGCGAACACGCCGCGACCGCGCCGGTCTACCGGCTGCCCGTCGGTGCGTTCGCCGGGCAGGCCGGACGCGTGGCGCGGCAGGCTCATCAGTCCGCAGCTGGGCGAGCGGGACTTGAACACGTACCCGTCGACGTCGGCGAGGTCGGGGAGCCGGTCGCCCGCGAGGGCTGTCATCGCCTCCGTGTGATCGGCGGTCCCCTCCTTGGCGACCACCCGTCCGTTGGTGAGAAGACGCAGGGTCGGACGCGGGACACCGAGCCCGATCTCCACCTCGGGGCAGATGGGCACCCAGTCGACGTGCCGGTGGAGGGGGCCGGTCAGGAACCGGTCGCGGCTGTGGCCGCCGTTGTAGCGGACCGGTTCGCCCAGCAGGCAGCTGGACACGGCGAGCCGGGGACGCGGATGGCCGGGTTCCGCGGCGGGTCCGGGTGGCGGCTTGGGCGGGGTCATGGCGACTCCGGCGGTCCCGCCGCGTGGTGACGGGCGGGAGCGCGAAGGGTGTGCCGCGCTCCGCCGGCGCCGTCTCCAATGACCATGTCCAGGTCTGTCCCCTGGGATGAGCTGCTTCAACATGCGGGCGGCCGGGATTCGGCCCACGCGCGGCCGGTGAGGTGCGTCCCCGGATGTGCGTCCCCGGATGTGCGGGCGCGGGCTGGGCGGGAAGGAGCGTGGACGATGCGTACCTCGATCATGCTGTTCACTCGTGACCTGCGGATTCGCGACAATCCCGCACTCGCCGCCGCATGCCGGGCGGAACACGTCGTACCGGTCTTCGTCCTCGATGAGGAGATCTTGAAGGGGTCGTTCGCCGTACCGAACCGTGTCCGGTTCCTGCTGGAGAGCCTTGCCGATCTCCGGGCGTCGCTGCGCCGCCTCGGCGGTGATCTGGTGGTGCGCCGCGGTGATCCGGTCACGGAGATCGCCCGGCTGGTACAGCGGACGGGGGCGGAAACGCTGTGCCTCGCGGACGAGCGGTCGGCGTTCGGCAGGCGCCGGCTCGCCGGGCTCCGCGCGCTCGGCCTGGACGTATCGGCGCATCCGGGCATCACGGTCGTCCCCCCTGGTGAGCTCGTCCCGGTGGGCGGTGACCACTACCGGGTGTTCACGCCGTACTGGCGTGCCTGGGAGGCGGCGCGGTGGCGTCCGATCGCGGACGCGCCCAAGGCGCTCCGCCTGCCGCCCGGCGTGGAGCCCGGCGAGATCCCGGGGGCCGCCGATCTGGTCTCCGGAGTGCCGTCCCCGGATGTGGCGTCCGGTGGTGAAGGGGCGGGACGGCGGCGCATGGCCAAGTGGCTGCGCGACTCCGCCGCGGACTACGACCGGGCCCGTGATGATCTCGCCGCCGACTCCACCTCCCGGCTCAGTCCCTATCTGAAGTTCGGCTGCGTCTCGCCTCGGGAGGTGGCGGAGGCGGGACCGGAAGGCTTCCGGCGCCAGCTCGCCTGGCGGGACTTCCACCATCAGGTCGCCGCCGCGTTCCCGGCCCTCGCGAGGGCCGACTACCGGCCGCGCGGGCACCGGTGGAACCAGGACGAGGACGCGCTCGGCGCCTGGTGTGAGGGCCTGACGGGGGTGCCGGTCGTGGACGCGGGCATGCGGCAGCTGCGCGCCGAGGGGTTCATGCACAACCGCGCTCGCCTGATCACGGCGTCGTTCCTGATCCGCAGCCTCGGGATCGACTGGCGGCACGGCCTGGAGCACTTCAACGGCGGGCTCGTCGACGGCGACGTCGCCGACAACGCGGGCAACTGGCAGTGGGTCGCCGGCACCGGGAACAGCACGCGGCCGGGCCAGGCCATGAATCCGCTCCGCCAGGCGGCCCGCTTCGACCCCCGGGGCGACTACGTCCGCCGGTACGTGCCCGAACTCGCCGGCATCGACGGTTCGCGCGTCCATCGCCCCTGGACTCTGCCGGTCGAGGAAAGGCGGTCGAGGTCCTATCCCCTGCCCATCATCGATATCGACTGAGTCGGGCGAATCCGTCCCCCCGGGCGCGGACGGCGACCGGGCCTCCCGAAGCGGGTTCGCGAGGCCCGGTCGCGATCAGTCGCGGACGGGCTCGTAGTGGAGGGCGGTGATGCCGCACTCGAAGGGGCGGGCGCCTACCAGGCGGAGGCGCTTGGGGCCGTCCAGTGTCGGGAAGACCGGCATTCCGGTGCCGATCGCGGACGGGTTGACGAAGAGGTGGATCTCGTCGAGGAGGTCCGCGGCGATCAGGTCGCGCACGAGCGTGCCGCCGCCGTAGGTGATGATGTCGCCGCCCGGACGGGCCTTCAGGCCGTTGATCGTCTCCGCCAGGTCGCCGCCGGCGACCTCGGCGTTCTTCCAGGGGGACGCGGTGAGCGAGTTGGAGATCACCACCTTGGGCGTGTCGTTCATGAAGTCGATGGACTTCTGGTCCTCGCCCTCGGGGCCGGCCTCCCAGGCGGGGATGAAGCCCTCGGCGAGGTTGCGGCCCAGCACGATGCAGTCGACCGCCTCGGTCAGCGCGTCGATGTAGGCGTTGATGTCGTCGGTCCAGGGGAAGGTCATCCAGTCCATCTCGCCGTTCGGGCCGGCCATGTAGCCGTCGACGGTGGTCTGGATCTGCACCTTGAACTTGCGCATGTCGGCACCTCGTCACTCGGAGGGCGGTCCGTCCGCCTCGCTGTCGCTCAGCTTGGCCGAAACCGATTACCGGATGTTTACGGCCTCCCGTGCCGGGGCCGGTCCGCCTCTTCCAGGGCGGCGATGAAGGCGGCCGCGGCCTCCAGATCGCCTTCGGGGAACACACGGATGCCCGCCCGTTCCAGAAGGGCCGTCGTCACCCCGTGGCCGGGGACCGTCCTGCCGGTGAAGGTGCCGTCGTAGATCCGCGCCGTCCCGCAGGACGGGCTGGACTCCTTCAGGACGGCGACGCGGACGCCGGCGCGCCGCGCGGCGTCGAGGGCCTGCCGGGCGCCCTGGAGGAACGCGGCGGTGACGTCCTCTCCGGTGTTCGCCAGGACGCGGGCGGTGCCGTCCAGGACGGCCGTGCCGTCGCCGCCGACGATCTCGGCGGGCGGGCGCGGGACGGGGAGCCCGCCGGAGACCTCCGGGCAGACCGGGACGAGGCGGCCCTCGGACCGCCAGCGGTCGAAGACGCCGGACGCCACGGGCCGGGCGCCGCCGTCGTAGCGGACCGGGCGTCCGGCGAGGCAGGAGCTGACCAGCACGCGTTCCATCTGTCCAGTCTAGGCGGGTCACTCGCAACGCCTTGCGTCCCAACCGGGCCGGGCGAATAGTGGAGGAATCCCTCCTTCCCCCTGGGAGTCCGGCATGGTCCTTCTCGGCCGTCCGCTTCCCGAGGCGCCGGCGGAGCGGCGTCCCCGGGGCGCGGTTCTGGTGTCCTGGCTGACCGCCACCGACCACAAGGTGATCGGATACCTGTATCTGATCACGTCGTTCGCGTTCTTCCTGCTGGCCGGCGTCATGGCCATGGTGCTGCGCGGGGAGCTCGCCGAACCCGGGAGGCAGCTCGTCGGCAACGAGCAGTTCAACCAGTTGTTCACGATGCACGGCACCGTGATGCTGCTGCTGTTCGCGACGCCGCTGTTCGTGGGGTTCGCGAACGTCATCATGCCCCTGCAGATCGGGTCGCCGGACGTGGCGTTCCCGCGGCTCAACATGCTGAGCTACTGGCTGTTCCTGCTGGGCGGGCTCATCGTCTTCGCGTCGTTCGTCACGCCGGGCGGGTCGGCGGCCTTCGGGTGGACGGCCTACGCGCCGCTGACGAGCGACATCCGGTCGCCGGGGGTGGGCGCGGACCTGTGGATCATGGGGCTGGCGCTGTCCGGGTTCGGGACGATCCTCGGCGCGGTCAACTTCATCACGACGATCATCGGGATGCGGGCGCCGGGGATGACGATGTTCCGGATGCCGATCTTCACCTGGAACATCCTGCTCACGAGCGTGCTCGTGCTGATGGCGTTCCCGGTGCTGGCGGCGGCGCTGCTCGTCCTGGAGTCGGACCGGCGGTTCGGATCGCACGTGTTCGACGCGGAGAGCGGCGGGGCGCTCATGTGGCAGCACCTGTTCTGGTTCTTCGGCCATCCCGAGGTCTACATCATCGCGCTGCCGTTCTTCGGCATCATCACCGAGGTCATCCCGGTGTTCAGCCGCAAGCCGCTGTTCGGCTACTTCGGGATGGTCGGGGCGACGATCCTCATCGCGGGGCTGTCGATGACGGTGTGGGCGCACCACATGTTCACCACCGGACGGGTGCTGCTGCCGTTCTTCTCGTTCATGTCGTTCCTCATCGCGGTGCCGACCGGGGTGAAGTTCTTCAACTGGGCGGGCACGATGTGGCGCGGGTCGATCAGCGTCGAGACGCCGATGCTCTTCGCGATCGGGTTCCTCGTGACGTTCCTGTTCGGCGGGCTGACCGGGGTGATCCTGGCGTCACCGCCGCTGGACTTTCAGGCGCACGACTCCTACTTCGTCGTGGCGCACTTCCACTACGTGGTCTTCGGGACGGTCGTGTTCGCGATGTTCGCGGGCTTCTACTTCTGGTGGCCGAAGATGACCGGGAGGATGCTGAGCGAAGGGTGGGGGAAGGTCCATTTCTGGTTCCTGTTCGTCGGTTTCCACACGACGTTCCTCGTCCAGCACTGGCTGGGGGTGCAGGGCATGCCGCGGCGGTACGCGGACTATGCGGAGGAGTTCACGACGCTGAACCGGGTGTCGAGCGCGGGCGCGCTGATCCTCGGCGTGTCCACGCTGTTTTTCCTCTACAACGTGTACCGGACGGCCCGGCACGCGCCCCGGGTCGCGGTGGACGATCCCTGGGGGTACGGCAACTCGCTGGAATGGGCGACGTCGTGCCCGCCGCCGCGGCACAACTTCACGTCGATCCCGCGGATCCGGTCCGAGCGGCCGGCGTTCGATCTGCACTATCCGCGGGTGCCGGAACGGACGGGCGGCACCTCGGGGAAGGGGACGGAGCCGCCCGGCGCGTAACGCAAACGTAACAATCGCCGCTTTTCCCGCAAACCACGCGAATGTCGCGGCCGGGTTCGCTACCTTCCGATTGCTCAAGGGGGCGTGAGGTGCGTCATAGGCCTGCCCGGATCGGCGGCCGGGGCACCGGCGGTGGGGAGGCGGGATGGTCCGGGGGAGCAGGTCGGTCAGGACGAAGATCGTTTTCCTGCTGGCCCCGCCGATCGCGGCGCTGATGGCGCTCTGGTACTTCGCGGCGGCGACCACGCTCGGCGACAGCCTCCGGCAGACCCGCGCGCGGGCGTTCAACGAGCGGGTGATCGGGCCGGCCGACGCGGTCGTCGGCGCGCTCCAGGCCGAGCGCCGCATGTCGCTGTCGTTCCTCGGCGACGACGCCACGATCGGGCGCTCGGGGTTCGACGCCCAGCGCGCGCAGACCGACCGGGCGCGGGCGGCGTTCCGGCGCGCCGCGGCCGACCCGGACGTCCGCGAGACGGCGGGCTCGGAGACGCTGCGCCGGATGGACGACCTCGTCGACGTCCTCGGTGACCTGGAGGTGATCCGCCGGACGGTCGACCAGCGGCGGATGAGCCGGGACCTCGCGTTGGACCGCTACACATCGCTCATCGACGGCGCGTCCGAGATCTACGGCGAGGTCCGGTCCGACGACCCGCGGATCATGCGCGACTCGCGCGTCCTGCTCTGGATGGAGCGCGCCAGGGAGAACCTCGCGCGGGAGGACGCGCTGGTCACCGGCGCCCTCGCGGACGGCAGGGTCACCGCCGGCGAGCACCGCCGGCTGGCCGGGTTCGCGACGACCCGCGAGTTCCTCTACGCGGACGCGTCGCGCCGGCTGCCCGCCGACGTCCGCGTCCGCTACGACCGGATCCTCAACGGCCCCGAGTACTGGTTGTTCCGCCAGATGGAGGGGCGCCTGCTGGAGGCGGGCCCGACGGAGGGCCGCCCGCCCGTCGACATCGGCGCCTGGCACACCGCGACGGAGGCGGTCAACGACGAGCTGGCCGGGCTGTCGGCGGGGATGCGGGCCGCGACGACGGAGCGGATCGCGGCGGAGGGCGACGCGGGGCTGTACCGGCTCGCGCTCGCGGGCGGCGCGGGCCTCCTCGTGGTGGTCGTCGCCATCGTCGTAGCCGTCCGGATGGGACGCGGCCTGATCCGGGAGAGCCGCGGCGTGGCGGGCGCCGTGACGGCGTTCACCGCGGGCCTCCCGGCGATCGGCGAGGCCGCCCGCCGCGGCGAGCCCGTCCCGGAGGAGGAGCCGGGGCCGCCGGGGGGCGGGTACACCGTCACCGAGATCGGCCGCATCGACGCGGCGTTCACCGAGGCGCGCCGCGCCGTGATCCGCGCGTCCGCCGGCGAGGCGGCCGCGCACCGGCGGCTCAACGACGTGTTCGCGACGCTCGCGCGCCGGAACCAGTCGCTGCTGCAGCGGCTCCTCGGGATGCTGGAGCGGATGCAGCGCCGTACCGAGGACCCGGACGAGCTGGCCGCGCTGTTCGAACTCGACCACCTCGCGACGCGGATGCGGCGGCACGCGGAGGGGCTGGTCATCCTGTCGGGCCGCCCGTCGGGCCGGACGTGGCGGCACCCGGTCCGGCTGATGGACGTGACGCGCGCCGCCGCGTCCGAGATCGAGGACTACACGCGCGTTGAGGTCGTGCCGATGGGCCGTGCGGCGCTGTCGGGCCGCGCGGTCGCCGACACGATCCACCTGCTCGCGGAACTGATCGAGAACGCCGCCGTGTACTCGCCGCCGGACACGCCGGTCCGCGTCACGGGCGAGGACGTCCCGAACGGCTTCGTCATCGAGATCGAGGACCGGGGCCTCGGGCTGCCCCCCGCGGAGCTGACCCGGCTGAACGAGCTGCTGGAGACGGCCCCGGAGCTCATCCTGGACGACTCGGCGCAGCTCGGCCTGTTCGTCGTCGCCCGCCTGGCCGCCCGCCACGGCGTCCGGGTCACGCTGCGGCCGTCCCCGTACGGCGGCGTCACGGCGATCGTCCTCCTCCCGCGCACGCTCATCGTGGACGCCCCGGCCGAGGACGGCGGAACGGGGGTCCAGCCGCGGCTCGCCGCCATTCCGGCTCCCGCCGACGGGCCCCCGCGCCGGGACGAACCCGAGCCGGTGAGGGACCCCGAACCGGTGACCGGCCCCGAGCCCGCGAGCACCGCGGAGCCTTCCGCCGTGGACGACGGATCGGTGCTGCCCCGGCGCAGGCGGCAGCAGAACCTCGCGCCGCAGCTCCTGGACGGCCCGTCCGGCGACGCGCGCGCACCGGACGAGCGGGACCCCGAGGCCCTGCGGCGGCAACTAGCGAACATGCGGAGCGGCTGGGAGCGCGGCCGGGCCGACGCGGCCGAGCAGGGACCGGCGACACCGGGCGGCGAATGATGGAGCGGACGGACGATCCCGACGAGCCCTGGGCCGACGAGAGCGCCGGGCCGGTCCTCCGTCCGTTCGCGGTGGCGCGGGGACGGACCCGGCGCGGCGGCACGGAGTTCGACCTCATCGCGATGATCGTCACGGCGGAGGTGCCGGCGCCTGACCCGCGGACTCTGGGGCCGGAGGAGGAGCACATCCTCGAGCGCTGCCTGCGGCCCCGGTCGGTCGCCGAGCTGGCCGCCGACCTGGCCCTGCCCGTCGGTGTCGTCCGGGTGCTGCTGGACGACCTCCTCGGCCGCGGACTGATCGTCGTGCAGCGGCCCGCGGCGCAGGCCGCGTCCCCCGACCCGAGTCTCCTCAAGGAAGTGATCGATGGTCTTCGTGCGCTGTGACCGCGTCAGAGTGAAGGCGGTCCTGGCCGCGGCCGTCCTCCTGGGCTCCCTCGCGACGGCGGGCTGCGCCGGGGGAGACGGCCCGCTCGCGACGGACGCGCCCGGCGTGACCCGCGAGCCGTGCCCGCGCGCGATCGACAAGGACCGCGGCTGCATCTACCTGGGATCGATCTCCGACCTGTCGACGGGGCCGTTCACGTCGCTCGGCGTCGCGGTGACGCAGGCGCAGCGGGCGTTCTGGGCGCGCGTCAACCGCGAGGGCGGGATCGGCGGTTACGAGATCGACGTGACCACCCACGTCCGGGACAACCACTACGACGTGCAGACGCACGCCCGCGCGTTCCGGGAGATCAAGGGGAAGGTCCTGGCGCTGGCGCAGACACTGGGGTCGCCGCAGACCGACGCGATCCTCGGCGAGCTGCGCGCGGAGCGGATGATCGCGCTGCCGCTGTCGTTCGTCTCGCGGTGGGAGTTCGAGGACGGCATCCTGGAATCGGGCGCGTCGTACTGCGTCGAGGGCATGAACGGCGTCGACTACGCCGTGCAGCGGTTCGGCGCGAAGAGCGTGATGGCCGTCCACTACACGGGCGACTACGGCGACGACGCGGCCGCGGGCGCGGAGATCGCGGCGGCGCGGCACGGGATCACCCTGGTGAACGTCCCGACGGGCCAGGGCGCGCAGGCGCAGGACGCCGCGGTCCAGAAGATCCTCGCGCAGAAGCCGGACCTCGTCTTCCTGACGATGGGGCCCGCCGACACCGCCGTCATCGTCGGGAAGACCGTGGACGCCGGGTTCAAGGGGCGGTTCGTCGGCAGCAACCCGTCCTGGGACGAGTCGCTGCTGAGCACCCCCGCGGCGTCCGCGCTGAAGGCGCGCTTCCTCCAGGTCGCCCCATGGAAGCCGTACGCGTACGACTCGCCGGGGCACAGCGCCATGCGGCGCGCGATCGGCACACGCGTGAAGCCGAACAACTCGTTCACGTCCGGGTGGGTGATCTCGTATCCGCTGAAGGCGGTGCTGGAGCGGGCGGTCGCGAACAAGGACCTGACGCGCGAGGGGCTGCTGCGGGCCGTCCGGCAGATCACGCACGTCGACTACGAGGGCATCCTGCCGAAGGAGGCGGGGAACTCGGCCGGGACGCCGAACCAGTCGGCGTTCCGGCAGTCGGTGATCGGGCGTCCGGACGACCACCAGTTCACCGGCATCAAGGTGCTCACCGACTTCGAGGCGGGACCGACCGTCCGCGCCCACCGGTTCGACGCGCCCTGCGCCGCCGCGAAATGAGACCGCGGCGGCGGCGCGCGGAGCGCCACCGCCGCGGGATCGCGGTCTTCTACTGGCCGGAGCGGATGCGCCCGACGGCCAGGGAGGCGACGCGGACGGCGCCGGCCGGGCTCAGCCGGACGCCGCGCCACGCGGCACGGCCGTGCGCGGGCGCCACGATCAGCGCCTGGTTCTTCGCGACGCCGCGCATCACGTCGCGGGCGAGCTTCTCCGCCGTGTAGAGGCGCGGGGACGCCTTGGCGATGTCGCCGGTCGCGTCGCCGCTCATCGGCGTCTCCGGCAGGTCCGGGTTGACGTTGTGCAGGAGCGGGGTGTCGACGAAGCTCGGGCAGACGACGCTGACCCTGACGCCCCGCGAGGCGGCCTCGGCGCGCAGGCCGAGCGACAGCCCGACGACCGCGTGCTTGGTCGCGGTGTAGGGGATGCCGACCGGCATCGGGACGAGCCCGGCGAGCGAGGCGGTGTTGACGATGTGCCCGGAGCGCTGCTCCAGCATGATCGGGTAGGCGGCGTGGACGCCGTGCACGACGCCCTTGAGGTTGATGTCGATCGCGCGGTTCCAGTGGTCGAGGGTGAGTTCCTCGGCCAGGCCGCCGATCGCGATGCCTGCGTTGTTGAAGACGAGGTCGAGGCTGCCGTGCTCGGCCTTGACGCTCGTGTACAGGTCGGTGACGGCTCCCGCGTCGGTGACGTCGAGGGGCGCGGCGGACGCCTTGCCCTTGCCGAGGCCGTTCAGCCGGTCGGCGACGTGTTGCGCGCCCTCGGCGTTGATGTCGGTGACGACGACGGTGTCGCCGCGCGCCACCAGGGACGTGGCGATCGCGCGGCCGATGCCGGACGCGCCTCCGGTCACGATCGCGATGCTCATGCGGGCTCCGCTCGATTCGCTAATTGGATGATGTGTTGAATTAGGGGGATTCTAGGGGGTGGCCGGACGGCGGGGATACTCGGCCGCCGATGAAATCACGCCGCCTTCTCGGCGGTCCGGCGCGTCCTCGGCTCGTCCCAGATCCCGAACGCCCGCCAGATCCGCTTGGCGGCCGGGGAGATCACGCCCAGCTCCGCCATCAGGTCGCGGATCTTGCCGACCGAGTCGGAGATCTCCGCCTGCGCCGCCGGGCTCTTGTACGCGGCGCGCACGACGTCCTTCGGGATGCCGAAGTGGCGGACCATCGGGCCGGGCGGCGACAGCATGATCCGCGCCATCACGCCGAGCACGACCGGCGTCGCGGCGCCCAGCATCCGGCGGCGCAGCGGGGTCATGTTCGGCACGCGGTGCTTCAGGTAGTGCCGGGCGAACGAGATGTGCCGGGCCTCCTCGGCGATGTGGATCTTCATGATCGTCTCTTCGAGCGGGTGCTTGATGTGCCCGCCCTTGAGCGACTTGCGCTGGACGTGGTCGATCGGGTCCTCGCCGCCGAGCACGAACACGAAGAACATCTCGGTGCTGATCAGCGGGATCCACGGCGCGGCCTGCGCGACGACGCTGAGCGCCTTCGGCATGCCCCTGATCGGCATCTTCGTCCGGTTGACGAACTCCTGGAACATCATGCCGTGGTGACATTCCTCGGTCGTCTCGTGGTAGACGTACCGGAACTCGGGCCGGCCGTTCGGCAGCCGGTACGCGTAGTTCAGCAGGCCGCGCTTCAGCAGGTTCTCGAACTGCAGGCCGATCTTCATCGCGGTCGCCACCCGCCACAGCCCGATCTGCGCCTGGATCTCCTGCGGCTGCGACCGGTACCACTCGGTCTGCCCGAGCCGGTCGAACGGGGGCAGCACCCAGCGCGGGTCGTTCTTGTCGACCTGGAACTCGGGGTCGTCCCAGGGGATGTCGGCGTAGGCCTCCCAGTGCTTTTCCACCGACGCCTTGTTCAGGCGGTCGATGACACCGAGATACGCCTTCCTGTCGCGGACCTGCACGGCCAGTTCGTCGGCGAGGTCGGCGGGGGCTTTCGGCATGACGGGCGCTCCCTCGGAGGGTGCCGCCGGCGCGGGCCGGCGGGGGTGGACCGGGTGGTGGCTCAGGGGGCCGGGGTGGTGCGTTCGGGTGCCGGCTCGGGCTCGGGCTCGGCGCGGGGGGCGGTCTTCGGGTGGCCGGGCTCTGGGACGATCAGCTGCGCGACGTCCTTGACCTGCCGGAGGACCGCCTCCTGGCGGCCTTCGGCGTCGTCGTCCAGCGCGTTCTGGATGGACAGGCCGACGAACATGGCGAACAGGGCGCGCAGCATCGTCTCGACGACGTCGGGCGGCACGGTGCTCGCGGGGAACAGCCGCTCGAACGTCTCCAGGATCGCCTGCAGGATCCGCTCGTTCAGGTCGCTGCACAGGGCGCGGAGCTCGTCGTCCGTCCGGGCCGCGACCGCGAGTTCCATCAGGGCGCGCGCGGGGCGTCCGCGGAACACCTCCCACAGCAGGTCGAGCGCGCCGGAGACGTTGCGCCGCTCCTGGGGCAGGACGGCGAACGCGGCCTCGTAGGCCAGCCGCTGGGCCTCCAGGAGGTGCTCCAGCGCCGCCGCGACGAGGATCATCTTCGTCGGGTAGTGGTGCTGCTGGGCTCCGCGCGAGACGCCCGCGCGGCGCGCCACCTCGGTGGTGGACGTACCGGACCAGCCGAGGTCCACCAGGCATTCCATGGTGGCGTCCAGCAGGCGCGCCCGGGTACGGGACCGGCGCTCCTCCTGGGTGCGGCGGTCCCCGCTGAGGCGCCGGCTCCGGCGCGTGGTCACTGGCACGGTCCGACCGTACGAGCGGACAAACAAGCAAGCAAGCCTGCATGTATGTTGCGGCCATCACAATTGGACAACGAGTCTGATTCGCGGTGCTCCCCGCTTCGGGGAGCGCAGCGTGGGAAAGGGTGTCCATCGGGGGACACGTCCCGTCATTTCGCCGAAACCGGCGATCGCGCGCGGATAGGGTACATCCATGCAGGTCAACCAGTCGGGCAAGCTGTCCAACGTCTGTTACGACATCCGGGGTCCGGTGCTCAAGCGCGCCAAGCAGCTCGAGGCGCAGGGCAGCCGCATCCTCAAGCTGCACATCGGCAACCCCGCCCCGTTCGGCTTCGAGGCCCCGCCCGAACTGCTCCAGGACATGATCCGCAACCTGCCCGAGGCGCACGGGTACAGCGACTCCAAGGGCATCCTCGCCGCCCGCCGCGCCGTCGTGCAGCGCTTCGAGGACAACGGCATCACCGGCCTGGACGTCGAGGACGTCTACCTCGGCAACGGCGTGTCCGAGCTGATCGTGATGACCCTGCAGGCGCTGCTCAACGACGGCGACCAGGTCCTCATCCCGGCCCCCGACTATCCGCTGTGGACGGCGGCGGTGTCGCTCTGCGGCGGCAGGCCCGTCCACTACCTGTGCGACGAGGCCGCCGACTGGGCGCCGAGCCTCACCGACATCGAGGCCAGGATCGGCGACCGGACCCGGGCGATCGTCCTGATCAACCCGAACAACCCGACCGGCGCCGTGTACTCCCGCCAGGTCCTCGCCGGCATCGTCGAGATCGCCCGCCGGCACAACCTGATCATCTTCGCGGACGAGATCTACGACCGCATCCTCTACGACGGCGCGCGGCACGTCCCCGTCGCGTCCCTGGCCCCCGACCTGCTGTGCCTGACCTTCGGCGGGCTGTCGAAGAACTACCGCGTCGCCGGGTTCCGGTCCGGCTGGGTCGTGCTGTCGGGGCCGAAGGGGCACGCCGAGTCCTACATCGAGGGCCTCGACATCCTCGCCAACATGCGGCTGTGCCCGAACGTCCCCGGCCAGCACGCCATCCAGGCCGCGCTCGGCGGCCACCAGAGCATCGACGAGCTCGTCCTGCCCACCGGCCGGCTCGGCGAGCAGCGCGACCGCGCCGCCAAGCTGCTGAACGACCTGCCCGGCGTCAGCTGCGTCAAGCCGGACGGAGCGCTCTACGTCTTCCCGCGCCTGGACCCCGAGCGGTACCCGATCGAGGACGACATGCGCTTCGCCCTCGACCTCCTCGAGCAGCAGAAGCTGCTGATCGTCCAGGGCACCGGCTTCAACTGGCCCGCGACCGACCACTTCCGCATCGTGACCCTCCAGCACGCCGACGACCTGGAGGACGCGGTGGGCCGCATCGGCGAGTTCCTCTCGACCTACGAGCCCTGACCGGCGCGCTCGTCGAGACGGCGGAGGGCGCCGCGCACCACCTGCGGGTCGGTCGTCGCCCAGAACGGCGGCAGCGAGCCCTTCAGGAACCCGCCGTAGCGCGCGGTGGCGAGGCGCGGGTCGAGGACGGCGACGACGCCCCGGTCGTCCATCGACCGGAGCAGCCGGCCCGCGCCCTGCGCCAGCAGCAGCGCCGCGTGCGTGGCGGCGACGGCCATGAACCCGTTCCCGCCGCGTGCCGCCACCGCCCGCGACCGCGCCGACGACACCGGATCGTCCGGGCGGGGGAACGGGATCCTGTCCATGATCACCAATTGCAGGGACGGGCCGGGCACGTCCACCCCCTGCCACAGGGACAGGGTGCCGAACAGGCTGGTCCGCTCGTCCTCGGCGAACCGCTTGACCAGCTGGGACGTGGAGTCCTCGCCCTGGCACAGCAGGGGCTGCGACAGATGGTCCTTCAGTTCCTCGGCGGCCTGCCGGGCGGCCCGCATCGACGAGAACAGGCCGAGCGTCCGGCCCCCGGCGGCCTCGATCAGCTCCGTGATCTCGGTGAGGTACGCGTCGGGAAGGCCGTCCCTGCCCGGCTGCGGCAGGTGGCGGGCGACGTACAGGATGCCCGACTTCGGATGGTCGAACGGCGACCCGACGTCCAGGCCCGACCAGGTGACCTGCGAGTCCTCGCCGGCGGTCGCGGCGAGGCCCTCCGCCGCCGCCTTCGCGTCCTTCGAGCCGCCCGCGCCGTCGAGCGGCGGCAGGCCCCACTGGCGCGCGAGCGGCTCGAACGACCCGCCCAGCGTCAGCGTCGCCGACGTCAGCACGGCGGTGCGCCGCTCGAACAGCGTCGCCCGCAGCAGCCCGCCCACTCCGATCGGCGCGACGTGCAGCGCCGGCGGGCGCCGGGGCCGGCCGTCCGGGACGAACGGCTTCTCCACCCACACCACGTCGAACCGGTCGGCGATCTCCGGCCGGAACGCCTCCAGCAGCCGGACGGCCGTGTCGTGCAGCTCCTCCACCGCGGACCGCGCCGCCTTGCGCGCCGCCATATCGCCGGGGTCGGCGTCCTTCCGCTCCGGCCCGAGGGCGGTGAGGCACGCGTGCGCCGCGTCCCGCACGACGGCCAGGGACGTGCCCAGGGGATGGGGCAGGACGTCCATGCGCCCTGGGGCGGCATCCTCCAGGAGGATGCCGAGGCCCTCCGCGGACTCCTTCAGCCGGTCGGCGACCGACTCCTCCACCAGGCGCCCGCACCGCCGCGCCGCCGCCTCGACCGCCGCCGCGCTCAGCTCGGCCGTGGCCACCGACGTCACGCGGTCGACCAGCTCGTGCGCCTCGTCCACGATCACGACATCGTGCTCGGGGAGGACCTGAAACTCCTCCAGGGCGTCGATCGCCAGCAGCGCGTGGTTGGTGACGACGATGTGGGCGTCGCCCGCCTCGGCGCGCGCCAGCTCGGCGAAGCACTCGGTCCCCTGGGGGCACCGCTGCGCCCCCAGGCACTCCTTCGCCGTGACCGCGACCTGCCGCCACGCCTGCTCGCTCACGCCCGGGACGACCTCGTCCCGGTCACCGGTCTTCGTGGTCCCGGCCCACTCGTCGAGCCGCTTGACGTGGCGCCCCAGGGTGGACAGCTGCTGGGGGTCGAACAGGCTCTCGCCGGGCTCGTCCTCCTCCGGCACGCCCGTCTGCACCCTGTGCAGGCACAGGTAGTTCCTGCGGCCTTTGAGGATGGCGTACTTCAGCTCCGTGCCCAGGTGCGGCCTCAGGGCCTCCGCCAGCCGGGGCAGATCCCGGTCGACGAGCTGCCTCTGCAGCGCGATCGTCGCCGTGGACACGACCACCGTGGTCTGCTTCTCCACCGCGTACCGGATCGCCGGGACGAGGTAGGCGAGCGACTTCCCGGTGCCCGTCCCGGCCTGGGCGGCGACGTGCTCGCCCGTGCGGATCGCCCGGTCGACGGCCTCGGCCATCTCGACCTGTCCGGGCCGCTCGCTGCCGCCGATGGCCTCCACGGCGGCGGCCAGCAGGGACGTCATCGCAGGGACCGGGCCGGTCAGCGTCTCAGGGGCGGGCACGGCATCCAACGCTACCGTTCACGCGACACCCGCCGGACCGAAAGCCGGGCCCCTGGTTATCCACAGGCGGGCGATCGGTGAACAGGGCCGGTGCCCGCGCGCGAGGGTCGGGGACATGACCACACTCGTGATCCGCGGCCCCGAGGACGCCATCGCGGCCGTCCCGTACATGCTGGGCTTCCACCCGTCCCGCAGCCTGGTCGTCATCGCCTTCGGCGGCCCCGAGAGCGTCTGCGCCGTCCGTGTCGACCTGGCCGTTCCCAACGCCGAACGCGCGGCGGTCGTCCTCGGCCGCAACCGCTTCACCGAGGCCGTCCTCCTCGGCTACGGCACCGCCCCCGAGGTCGAGCCCGTCGCCGCCGCGACGCGGACGGCCCTCGCCGCGGGCGGCGTGCGGACCGTCGAGGCGATCCGCGTCGCCGACGGCCGCTGGTGGTCGCTGACCTGCCGCGATCCGTGCTGCCCGCCCGAGGGGAGGCCCTACGACAGCACCGTCACCGAGGTCGCCGCCCAGGCGACCTACGCCGGCCATGTCGTCCTCCGCGACCGGGCCGAGCTCGCCGCGTCCGTCCAGCCGCTGACCGGCCCCGCCCGCCTCGCGATGCGCCGGGCGACGCTCCGCGCCGAACGGCGGCACGCCCGCCTCCCGGCCGCCCAGGCCGTGCGGGAGGGCGTGGCCCTCATACCCCCGCTCCTGGCCGGTCCCGATCGGCCCACCGACGACGAGGTCGCGTGGCTGGGCTGCCTCCTGACCGACCTGCGGGTCCGCGACGAGGCATGGACCCACATGGGGCCGGACGCTCCGGACACGGTCATCGCCTTCTGGCGCGACGTCCTCCGCCGGGTCGAGGACCGCTACGCACCCGCCCCCGCGTCCCTGCTCGCCATGGCCGCCTACACGGCGGGCGACGGCGGGCTGGCGAACGTGGCCCTGGAGCGCGCCCTGGCCGCCGACCCCCGCTACTCCATGGCGATCCTCCTCCGCAGGGTCATCGACGCGGGCATCCCGCCCTCCCAGGTGCGCGTCAGCATGACCTCCGCCGAACTGTCCGCCGCCTACGAGCGCGAAGACCGGAGGGCAGGCTGACCACACCCCCGGTCCACCACGACGGGCGGCCGCCACCGCAGAGCGGCGCGAGAAGCAGTGGTCGTGGGCCGACCGGCCGGATCAGGAGGAGACGGCCTCGCCCGGGGTGCCGGGGTCGATGCGGCGGTCGCGGTTGCGGTCGTTCCACGAGCGCATGCGCGGCGGGTAGCCGACGATCTGGACGTCGTAGATGGGCAGTCGCAGATCGCGGGCGACCTTGGCGATGACCTTGGGTGAACCGACACGGCGGCGGGTCCACTCGCCGTCGTGCGCGACGGCCACGGCGGTCGTGTCGGTCGCGAACGTCTCCGGCTCGACGAAGAACTCGACTCCGCGGCGGGAGCGCGCGAAGGCGATCAGGGCCTCGATGTCGGAGTCGGTCGCCTCGCGGTCGAGCCTGGTCACCGTGGCGCCGCGGTTCTTGCGGAGGCCGAATCGGTCGCGGAACCTCATGACCCATCCCGTCGTCCGGTCGGCCCCTGCCGGGCCGCTGCGGTCACGACCATAACGAGCGTCCGCCGGCACTGGTTCCCCGGTCCGCCGGCGGCGGTTCCCGGCTCTGGTGGCGGGGGTCCCCCGTTCGCGGGGCTTCGGCTCCCTATCCGGGTGGGGGCGGCTCAGGGGTGGCTCAGGGTCATCCCCGATGGTCGGTGCGCCGGGCGCCGCGCAGCATGGAGAACATGGACATCACTCACGCGGCGAGGGATCTGCGGGTCTGCGACGCCGAGCGCGAACCGGTCATCGAGCGCCTTCAGGAGGCGTACGCCGAGGGCCGCCTCGACCACGGCGAGTTCGACCTGCGGGTGCACCTCGCCATGACCGCGCGGACGCGCGGCGACCTGGCCGCGGTGACCCGCGACCTGGGCCCGGTCCCGTCCGCGCAGGCGCATGCGGGGCCCGTCGCCGGGACGGACCGGATGCTGGGCGCGGCCGCTCACGCGGTGGCCGTGCCGACCCTGTTCATCGGGCCGCTGGTGCTCATGCTGACGCGCGGGAAGCGGTCGGAGTACGTGCGGCGGCAGGCCGCCGAGGCGGTCAACTTCCAGGTGACCCTGCTGCTCGTCACGATCGTGACGTTCGGGATCGGCGGCGTCCTCTACGCGGTGGCCTGGATCCTGTCGGTGATCGCGGCGGTGTTCGCCCTGGCCGGCGACTCGTTCCGCTACCCCTGGATTCTCCGCCTCATCGACTGAGCGGTCGAGTGGTTTGCCCCGTGGGAGGTCCGGGGAGAAGGGAACGTGGTGATCCCCGGAGGGCTTCCGACCATGGACCGCGGTATTCCCGATTCGCCCTGTGATGATCATTGCGCCCGATTATGTGGGTGATGCATGTAATGATCGACGCAACGGGTCCGGGAGGGACAGATGACGGAGCTTGCGATCAAGGATGATCACCGGCGGGCGGTCGAGGCGCTGACGAGGTCGTACGAGGCGATCCCCGCGGGGGCGCCGGTGCGGCTCGCCAAGAAGACCTCGAACCTGTTCCGGTGGCGGGACCCGTCGGCGGCGCCCGGGCTGGACGCGTCGGACCTCGACAGGGTCCTCGCCGTCGACGCCGAGGAGATGACCGCGCAGGTCCAGGGCATGACCACCTACGAGGACCTCGTCGACGCGACCCTGCGGCACGGCCTGATGCCCACCGTCGTCCCGCAGCTCAAGACGATCACGCTGGGCGGGGCGGTCACGGGGCTCGGGATCGAGTCGACGTCGTTCCGCGACGGGCTGCCGCACGAGGCCGTCCTGGAGATGGAAATCCTCACCGGGGACGGCCGCGTCGTCACCGCCGCGCGGGACAACGAGCACGCCGACCTCTTCCGCGGGTTCCCGAACTCCTACGGGACGCTCGGGTACGCGCTGCGGCTGAAGATCGAGCTGCGCCGGGTGAAGCCCTACGTCCGGGTGCGGCACCTGCGGTTCGCGGACGCGGCGGAGCTCGCGCGGACGATGGCGGAGATCACCGAGTCGGGCGCGTTCGACGGCGAGCCGGTCGACTTCATGGACGGCACGGTCTTCGGACCGGGAGAGCAGTACATCTCGCTCGGGTTCTTCGCCGACGAGGTCCCCTACACCTCCGACTACACCGGCCAGAAGATCTACTACCGGTCGATCCAGGAGCGCTCGGTCGACTTCCTGACGGTCCGCGACTACATCTGGCGGTGGGACACCGACTGGTTCTGGTGCTCCGGCGCGTTCGGCGTCCAGCACCCCGTGGTGCGGAGGCTGTGGCCGGACAGGGCCAAGCGCTCGGACGTGTACCGCAGGCTCGTCGCCTACGACCGCCGGTACCACATCGTCGCGCGGGTCGAGCGGTGGCGGGGGCTGAGGCCCCGCGAGGACGTCATCCAGGACGTCGAGGTCCCCGTCGAGAGGCTCGCCGAGTTCCTGGACCTCTTCCACGCGAAGGTCGGCATGAGCCCGGTCTGGCTGTGCCCGCTGCGGGCGAAGGAGCGCTGGCCGCTGTATCCCCTGGAGCCGGGGCGGACGTACGTGAACGTGGGCTTCTGGGGGACGGTCCGCATCCCTCCGGGGCAGATCCCCGAGTACCACAACCGCCTCATCGAACGAGAGGTCGCGGCCCTCGACGGCCACAAGTCGCTCTACTCGACGGCCTTCTACGGCCGGGACGAGTTCTGGCGGTACTACGACGGCGGGACGTACCGCCGGCTGAAGGGCGCCTATGACCCGGCGGGGCGGCTGCTGGACCTCTACGACAAGTGCGTTCGCGGACGCTGACCGGGCGTCCGCTTCGGGGGGAAGTCCGGAAGGGGCGGTATCGGCCGTCCGGTCCGGGTGGGAAGACAGGAGGATCACGATGACGCTGGCCAAGGTCTTCGAGCAACTCGCCGGGGCTGAGGCGGAAGTGGAGTTCACGGCGTACGACGGGTCGCGGTCGGGGGTCCCGGGGGCCGGGATCCGGTTCGACGTCCGCTCTCCGCACGCCGTCTCCTATCTGGTGCACTCGCCGGGGGCGCTGGGCCTGGCCCGCGCCTACGTCACCGGCGCGGTCGACGTGCACGGCGACATGGTGGCGGCGCTGACGGAGATGCAGCGGGTGTTCGGCGCGGTGACGCCGGGCGACAAGCTGCGGATCGCGGCGACGGCGCTGCGGGATCCGCTGCTGCGGGCGGCCGTCTCGCGGCGGCCCCCGCCGCCGCCGCAGGAGGCGCCGCTCAGCCGCATCCCGTCGTGGCTGAGGCACTCCAAGAGCCGGGACGCGCGCGCCATCTCGCACCACTACGACGTGTCCAACAAGTTCTACGAGTGGGTGCTCGGCCCGTCGATGGCGTACACGTGCGCGTGCTACCCGTCGGAGGACGCGACGCTGGAGGAGGCGCAGTTCTTCAAGCACGACCTGGTCGCGAAGAAGCTGGGCCTGGAGCCGGGGATGCGGCTGCTGGACGTCGGCTGCGGCTGGGGCGGCATGGTGATGCACGCCGCGAAGGAGTACGGCGTCCGGGCGCTCGGCGTGACGCTGTCGAAGCATCAGGCGGAGTGGGCGCAGAAGGCGATCGCCGACCGGGGCCTGTCGGATCTGGCGGAGGTCCGCCACCTCGACTACCGGGACGTGGCGGAGTCGGGGTTCGACGCGGTCAGCTCGATCGGCCTCACCGAGCACATCGGGAAGGCCAACCTGCCGTCGTACTTCTCGTTCCTGTACGGGAAGCTGCGTGAGGGCGGCCGGATGCTGAACCACACCATCACCCGCCCGGACAACCTCGCGCCGCCGCGGATGGAGAAGGGGTTCATCAACCGGTACGTGTTCCCGGACGGCGAGCTGGAGGGCCCCGGCTACATCCAGACGCGGATGAACGATGCCGGGTTCGAGATCCGCCACCAGGAGAACCTGCGGGAGCACTATGCCCGGACGCTCCTCGGCTGGTGCCGCAACCTGGACGAGCACTGGGACGAGGCGGTCGAGGAGGTCGGCGAGGGCGTCGCGCGCGTGTGGCGGGTCTACATGGCGGGGTGCGTCCTCGGGTTCCGGCAGAACTGGATCCAGCTGCACCAGACGCTGGGGGTGAAGGTGGACGACGGCGGCGAGAGCCACATGCCGCTCCGCCCGACCTGGCTGGGCTGAGCACGGACCGACGGGCCGGCCGGACGCCCCCGGCCGGCCCGTCGCCGTTTCGGGCATGGACGCGCCCACCTTCCGGTGGTATTTCCGGGTGGTGGGTCGGCGGCGGGCGGGCCCCGGGGTCGGGAGCGCTGGATGGGAAACGGCACGGCGTACGACTACGTGATCGTCGGAGCGGGCTCGGCGGGGTGCGCGGTCGCCGCGCGCCTGTCGGAGGACCCCGCCGTCTCGGTGGCGCTGCTGGAGGCGGGCGGCCCGGACGACAAGAACGAGATCCATGTCCCGGCCGCGTTCGCGCAGCTGTTCAAGACCCCCTGCGATTGGGACTTCTCGACCGCGAAGCAGGCCGAGCTGGACGACCGGGAGCTGTACTGGCCGCGCGGGAAGATGCTGGGCGGGTCGTCGTCGCTGAACGCGATGATGTGGGTGCGGGGGCACAGCGCCGACTTCGACGGCTGGGACGTGCCGGGCTGGGCGTACGCGGACGTGGAGCCGTACTTCCGGAAGGCGGAGGGCCGGGTCGGCAGCAACGAGGGCGGCGTGTACGGGACGTCCGGGCCCGTGGTCGTGTCCGAGCAGCGCAGCCCGAACGTGACGACCCGCGCGTTCCTGGCGGCGTGCGCGGAACGGGGCATCCCGCGGCTGAGCGAGCTGAACGGGCCGTCCAACGAGGGGTTCGCGCAGACGCCGGTGAGCCAGCGGCGGGGACGCCGCTGCAGCAGCGCCGACGCCTACCTCAGGCCGGCGCGCAAGCGCCCGAATCTGACGGTGCTGACGGGCGCGCACGTCTCGCGCGTGACCCTGGAGGGCGGCCGGGCGACCGGCGTCGAGTACGGCGGCGAGCGGATCGCGGCGCGCCGCGAGGTGATCCTCTCGGCGGGCGCGATCGGGTCGCCGCACCTGCTGATGCTGTCCGGCGTCGGCGACCCGGACGAGCTGCGCCAGGTGGGCATCGAGCCCGTCGTCGAGCGCCCGGAGGTCGGCCGCCACCTGCGGGACCACCTGTGCGCAGGGGTCGTGCGGCGCTGCCCGAAGAAGGTGACCCTCGCGGGCGCGGAGTCGTTCGTGAACATCGCGCGGTACGTGCTCGCGCGGCGCGGCCCCTTCACGTCGAACGTCGGCGAGGCGGTGGTGTTCACCAAGAGCGACCCGTCGCTGGACGCCCCGGACCTCGAGCTCGTCTTCGCGCCCGCGCCCTTCGTCGCGCACGGGCTGGAGCCGACGACCGAGCACGGGATCACGGTGGGCGTCGTGCTGCTGCGGCCGGAGTCGTCCGGCCGCGTCGCCCTCGCCTCGGCGGATCCGGCCGCGCCGCCGCTCATCGACCCCGGCTACCTCGCGGCGGAGGGCGACCTGGACCGCATCGTCCACGGCCTGAAGTACGCCGAGGAGATCCTGGCCTCGGACGCCATGCGGGACTTCGTGGGCGACCCGATGCCGCCCTACGAGGGCGGCGACGACGCGGCGCTCGCGCGGCACGTCCGGGCGAACGCCGAGACGCTGTACCACCCGACCGGCACGTGCCGGATGGGCCTGGACGACGGCGCGGTCGTCGACGCCGCGCTCCGGGTGCGCGGCGTCGACGGGCTGCGGGTCGCGGACGTGTCGGTGCTGCCGGAGATCACCCGCGGCCACACCAACGCGCCCGCCATCATGATCGGCGAACGCGCCGCCGACCTCGTCCGCGGCGCCTAGAGGCGCGCCCAGGCGTCGGTCAGGACCGAGCGCAGGATCTGCTCGATCTCGTCGAAGTGGCCCTGGTCGCAGATCAGCGGCGGCGCGATCTGCACGACGGGGTCGCCGCGGTCGTCGGCGCGGCAGTACAGGCCGGCGTCGTACAGGGCCTTGTCGAGGAAGCCGCGCAGCAGCCGCTCGGACTCGTCGGCGTCGAACGTCTCGCGGGTGCCCTTGTCCTTGACGAGCTCGATGCCGTAGAAGAACCCGTCGCCGCGGACGTCGCCGACGATCGGGAGGTCGTTCAGCCGCTCCAGGGTCGAGCGGAACGCGTCCCGGGTGCGCATCACGTGCCCGGTGAGGTCCTCGCGCTCGAACAGGTCGAGGTTGGCGAGCGCGACGGCGGCGGAGACGGGGTGCCCGCCGAAGGTGTAGCCGTGCGCGAACATCGTCGTGCCGTGCCTGAACGGCTCGAAGAGGCGGTCGGAGACCAGCATCCCGCCGAGCGGCGCGTACCCGGACGTGACGCCCTTCGCGAACGTGATGATGTCGGGGGTGTAGCCGAACCGCTCGGCGCCGAACATGGTCCCGAGCCGCCCGAACGCGCAGATCACCTCGTCGGAGACCAGCAGGACGTCGTGCCGGTCGCAGATCTCCCGGACGCGCCGGAAGTAGCCGGGCGGCGGCGGGAAGCACCCTCCGGCGTTCTGCACGGGCTCCAGGAACACGGCGGCGACGGTGTCGGGGCCCTCGAACTCGATGAGCTCCTCGATGCGGTCGGCGGCCCAGCGGCCGAACGCCTCGGGGTCGTCGCGGTGCTCGGTCGCGCGGTAGATGTTGGTGTTCGGCACGCGGAACGCGCTCGGCACGAGCGGCTCGAACGGCGCCTTCACGCCGGGCAGGCCGGTGAGCGACAGCGCGCCGTGCGGGGTGCCGTGGTAGGCGACCGCGCGGCTGATCACCTTGTGCTTGGTGGGCTTGCCGGTCAGCTTGAAGTACTGCTTGGCGAGCTTCCAGGCGGATTCGACGGCGTCGCCGCCGCCCGCGGTGAAGAAGACGCGGTCGAGGCCGTCCGGCGCGAGGCCGGCGAGGCGCTCGGCGAGCTCGGCGGCCGCGGGGTGCGCGTACGACCAGATCGGGAAGTAGGCGAGCTCGGCGGCCTGCTTGGCGGCGGCCTGCGCGAGCTCCTCGCGGCCGTGCCCGGCCTGGACGGTGAACAGCCCGGACAGCCCGTCGAGGTAGCGGCGTCCGGCCGCGTCGTACACGTAGGCCCCCTCGCCCCGGACGATCATCGGGATCTCACCGCCCTCCTGGGCGGGGGCGTGCCGCGCGAAGTGCATCCACAGGTGGTCGCGGGCGGCTCGCTGGAGGGGGTCGGGCTGCTGTGCCGGCTCGGTCATCACACTTCCCAAGATCAGGCCGAAGATCCACGCAGATGCGAGCGATCCAGTTGTTCAGATGCTAGATGACTGCGGATTCCAGTGTAAACAGAGGTTCATACATCGATATCCGAAGTATATGAGCGGCCGAATGGAGGAGTCCCGCGGACCGTCCCGCGGCCGCCGGGGTACCGTCGCCCGCGACGCGACACGGGAGGCGGACGCGATGGGCGGCATCACGGCGGGTTCGGTCAAGGCGAACGGGCTGGAGTTCGGGTACCTGGAGGCGGGGCCGCAGGACGGGCCGCTCGTCCTCTGCCTGCACGGCTTCCCCGACTCCGCGCACACCTGGCGGCACCTGCTGCCCGCGCTCGCCGCCGCCGGGCACCGGGCGGTGGCGCCGTTCCTGCGCGGGTACGCGCCCACCTCGGTGCCGCCGGACGGCGCCTACCAGGGCGGCGCGCTCGCCGCCGACGCCGTCGCGCTGCACGAGGCGCTCGGCGGCGCGGACGACGCCGTGGTCATCGGCCACGACTGGGGCGCGTTCGCGGCCTACGGCGCCGCGGCGGCGGCGCCCGAGCGCTGGCGGAGGGCCGTCGCGCTGGCCGTGCCGCCGATGCCGGTGCTGGGCACGACGTTCCTCGACTACGAGCAGCTCAAGCGGTCGTTCTACATCTTCCTGTTCCAGACGCCGCTCGCCGAGATGGCGCTGGACGAGGCGTTCGTCGCGGGACTGTGGCGCGACTGGTCGCCGCCCGGGACCGATCACGCCGAGGACGTCGGGCACGCCATGGACTGCCTCGGCACGCCCGAGCGCCGCGCCGCCGCGATCGGGTACTACCGGGCGATGCTCGACCCGTCCCGGCGCGTCGAGCGGTTCGCCGCCGAGGAGGAGGCCGTGGCGGCGGTCGGCACCCGTCCCGTCCTGTACCTGCACGGCGCCGACGACGGCTGCCTCGGCGCGGACGCCGTCGCGCCGGGCGGGGACCTCGGGCGGGTGCTGGCCGCGCTGCCGGACGGGTCGCAGGCCGCGCTCGTGCCGGGCGGCGGCCACTTCCTCCAGCTGGACCGCCCGGACGAGGTGAACCGGCGGATTCTGGCCTGGCTGGCGGCCTGACGCGGGGGAAATCGCGGGTTCCACTTCCCTTCGCTGCTTTACTTTGAGAGGCTTCGTGTAAACCGAATCGCGTTCGGACGGCCGGGGAGAGGCAACATGGTCAAGGTCGACGACATCAACCTGACGGACTGGGACTTCTGGCGGCAGCCCCACGAGTACCGCCACGCCGCGTTCAAGGCGCTGCGGTGGCACCCGGAGCTGGTGCTCTTCGAGGAGCCCGACGTCGTCATCGTCCCGCAGGGCCCCGGCTACTACGCCCTCACCCGGCACGCCGACGTCGTCGAGGCGTCCCGCCGCCCGCAGGACTTCTGCTCCGGCAAGGGCGCCATCAGCATCCCGGACATGCCGGGCGACATGCACGAGTACTTCGGCTCCATGATCAGCATGGACGACCCCCGGCACGCCAAGATCCGCCGGATCGTGTCCCGTGCCTTCTCGCCCCGCATGATCCAGCGGTTCGAGGACCAGGTCGAGACCGTCGCCGCCGCCATCGTCGCCGACGTCGAGGCCGGCCGCGGCACCGGCGACTTCGTCAAGGACGTCGCCTGCCGGCTCCCCTTGAAGATCATCTGCGACATGATGGGCATCGGCGAGGACGCCTACCAGGCCGTTCTCGACGCCAGCAACGTCATCCTCGCCGGCAACGACGAGGAGTACGTCCCCGCGGGCGACGCCGAGCAGATGGCGGTCGCGCTGATCGGCGCGGGCGAGACGCTCAAGGGCATCGTCGAGGAACTCGGCCGCAAGCGCCGCGCGGAGCCCACCGACGACCTGACGTCCGCGCTCGTCAACGCGAACATCGACGGCGAGTCGCTCACCGACCAGGAGCTCGGCTCGTTCTTCATCCTCCTCGTCGTCGCGGGGAACGAGACCACCCGCAACGCCATCGCGCACGGCCTCGACCTGTTCACCCGCTTCCCCGAGCAGCGGGCCCTCCTCACCGAGGACTTCGAGGGCCGCATCGCCGGCGCCATCGAGGAGATCGTCCGGTACGTGTCGCCCGTCATCTGGATGCGCCGCACCGCCACCCGCGACTGCATGCTCAACGAGCACGAGATCAAGGAGGGCGACAAGCTCCTCCTCTACTACGGCTCCGCGAACCGCGACGAGACCGTCTTCACCGACCCCGACGCCTTCGACATCCTCCGCGACCCGAACCCCCACGTCGGCTTCGGCGGCCCCGGCCCGCACTTCTGCCTCGGCGCCCACCTCGCCCGCCGGGAGATCACCACCATGTTCCGGGAGCTGTTCACCCGGCTGCCGAGCATCCGCACCACCGGTGAGCCCGACCGGCTCGAGTCGTCCTTCGTCAACGGCATCAAGCACCTGCCGTACACGTTCTGACGCCCCGTCCGTCCATCCCGGGTCGGCCCTTCGGCGGTTCGCCGAAGGGCCGGTGAACGTTCGGTGGCGCGGCGCCCGCGGCGCCGGCGGCGCGGCTAGCGTGATCACGGCCCCGCCCGCCGACCCTGGGAGAAGCCGTGCCCGAGCCCGACGACGCCGTGCTGCGCCTGCGGCTCGCCGAACTGGAACTCCAGCGGGACGAGCGCGACGACCAGATCGACGGGCTGATCTCCGCCCTGAACGAGGCCGCCCGCCGGATCGGGGACCTCGACCGGGCCCGCGCGGTCGAGGCGTACCGCGCCGAGCAGGAGGCGTGGCGGTTCGAGGCGCTGCGAAGGCGGCGCTGGTCACGGCTCGGCGCCGCGCTCGGCACCGTCCGCCGGCGCCCCTTCGAACCCGGCTCCTACCGCCGCGTCCAGGACGCGGTGCGGCCCCGCCCGCTCCCGCCCGAACCCGCCGAGCCGCCGCGCCGGATCCGGCGCCCCGACGTGAAGGTCGCCGACACCGAGCCGCTGCGCGTCCCCCCGCCCGACCTGCCGGACGGCCCCGTGAACCGGCCGGACCTCGTCGCCGCCGTCGCCCTCGGGCCCGAACTGGAGACGGCGCTGCGGTACGAGTGGACGCAGCTGGACGGCCTGCGCCCGGCCGGCTGGCGGAACGTCCTCGAAGCCCGGACGCCCGCCCTGTTCCTCGCCGGACCCGGCGAGACCGGCCTCCCGCTCGAGGAGATCGCCGCCTGGTGCCGCGACCGGGACGTCCCGACCGTGTACTGGGACACGGGCGAAGGTCTGGACGACGCCGCCTTCGCCTTCGACCACGTCTGCACGGTGGACGCGGCGTCCATCCCGGAGGCCCGCGCGCGGCTCGGCCACGACCGCGTCCACCACCTGCCGTTCGCGGCGCAGCCCCGCCTGCACAACCCGGTCCGGGTGCACGACCACGGCCGCTACCCGCTGCTGTACGAGGGCGAGTACGACCCGGCCGCCGAACCGCTGATCGCCCCCGCCCCGCGGCTCGGCGCCCACTTCCACGCCACCGGCTTCCCGCATCTGTACCGGCAGCGCGTCGTTTCGCCGCTCCCGTACCCGCAGGCCCTCACCGCGCGCAAGCGGTACAAGGCGATCCTGGCGCCCGGCCCGCGCCTCGCCGTCGAGGCCGCCGCCGCCGGGGTCCCCGTCGTCCACGCCGGTGAACCACCGACCGCGTTCGGCCCGGCGGTGGACGACCGGCAGAACGCCTCACGCCTCCTGCGCGCGCTCCTGGCCGCGCCCGAACTCCGCGACCGGCAGGCCCATCTCGCCCTGCGCGAGGTCCACTCCGCCCACACCTACCGGCATCGCGTCGACAGCCTCATCGACCACCTCGGGCTCGGCGCCGCCGCGCCCCGCCGCCCGGCCGTGTCGCTGATCCTGCCGACCTGCCGCGCGGAGCAGATCGCCCCCGCCATCGCGCAGGTGGCGCGGCAGGTGTGGCGACCCCTCCAGCTCGTCCTCGTCCTCCACGGACTGGACGCCGACCCGGTGGAGGTCGAGAAACAGGCCCTCGCGGCGGGCATCGACGACGTCGCCGTCCTCACCGCCGATCCGTCCGTCTCCCTGGGCGGCTGCCTCAACCGCGCCATCGACGCCGCCGACGGAGACCGCATCGGCAAGATCGACGACGACGAGCTGTACGGCCCGCACTACGTGTCGGACCTGGTGCCCGCGTTCGACTACACCGAGGCGGGCGTGGTGGGCAAGCTCGCCCACTACGCCCACCTCGGATCCATGAACGCGACGCTCCTGCGCTACCCCGATCTCGAGCACCGCTACGTGGACGTCCTGCGCGGCGGCGCCCTCCTCGCGGACGGCGACCTCATGCGCGCCTACCGCTTCGCCGACCTCGGACGCGGCGAGGACACCGACCTCTTCCGCCGCCTCCGCGAGGACGGCGTCCGCGTCTACGCCGCCGACCGGTTCTCGTTCATCACGATCCGGCACGCCGACGCCGCCCGCCACACCTGGCGCCCCAGCGACCTGGAGCTCCTGGCGGACAGCCGGGTCGCCTTCTACGGCCTCGCGGAAGAGCACATCATGTTCTGAGCCCTACCAGGGCAGCGGTGCCCCCGGCTCGTCGGTCCCGCCCTGGAAGGCGCCGGACGGCCCGGCCTCGTCCAGCGTCGCCAGCCGGACCACCTCCTCCGCGCCCTGCACCGCCGTCCGGAACCCGGTGTGCATGTTCATGTCCGTGGCGCAGTACCCCGGGTTGGCGGCGTTCACCTTGATCGGGGTGTCCGCCAGCTCCTTCGCGTACGCGACCGTCACGGCGTTCAGCGCGGTCTTCGAGGAGTTGTACGCCAGCAGGTTGACCGGGAAGAAGGGGCTGGACGGGTCCGTGACGATGCCCAGCGACCCGAGTTCGCTGGACAGGTTCACGATCCGCCCGGCGGGCGAGCGGCGCAGCAGGGGCAGCATCGCGTTCGTGACGGCCACGACCCCGAACACGTTGGTCTCATAGGTCCGCCGCATGGCGTCCAGGGGCGTTTCGCTGGGCGCGACCGCCGCGTCGGCGGGGGCGATCCCCGCGTTGTTGACGAGGACGTCCAGCCGCCCGTGCTCCCGCTCGATCCGCTCGGCGGCGGCCCCGATCCCGTCGGCGTCGGTGACGTCGAGGTGGACGAAACGGGCGTCGGCGTCCTCGCCGGCGAGTGCCGCCACGGCCTTCTCGCCGAGCTCCGCCGAGCGCGCCCCGACGAGGACGGTCCAGCCGAGCCCGCCGAGGCGCCGCGCCGTCTCGAAGCCGATGCCCTTGTTCGCTCCGGTGATGAGTGCGATCCGTGTGCTCATGCCGCCACGCTCCCCTCCGGCGTTCGCGATGAGGAGAGACCCCGCGAAGCTGGGACCGCCGATACCACCCTCGGGTGTGGAGGGCGCGGCCGCCGTCGGGAATGCTGAACGCCATGGACAGGCAGGAGATGGCCGGGTTCCTGCGCTCCCGCCGTGCCCGGATCGGGCCGGCGGACGTGGGGCTCCCCGCGGGGACCCGGCGCCGCACCCCCGGGCTGCGCCGCGAGGAGGTCGCCCGGCTCGCCGGGATGTCCGTCGACTACTACATCCGGCTCGAACAGGCCCGCGGCCCCCGGCCGTCCCGGCAGATCCTCGCCGCGCTCGCCCGCGCGCTGCGGCTCACCGACGACGAGCGCGCCCACCTGTCCCACCTCGCGGGCGAACCGCCCGGGCCGCCGCCGGGCCCGCCGCAGGACGTCCCGCCCGGCGTCCTGCACCTGCTCGACCGCCTCGACACGCCGGCGTTCGTCATGGACGCCAAGTACGACGTCCTCGCCTGGAACGACGCGGCCGCCGCGCTCGTCACGGACTTCTCCGCGCTGGAGCCGCGCGACCGCAACATCCTGCGGAAGCTGTTCCTGCACCCCGACGGTCACCTCATCGACCCCGAGGGCGAGGACGGGCGGTTCGCGCGGGAGAGCGTCGCCGACCTGCGCGCCGCCCTCGGCCGCTACCCCGCCGACCCGGGGATCAAGGGCCTCGTCGCCGACCTCACCGCGGGGAGCGCGCTGTTCCGGCGGCTCTGGGACGACCACGACGTCGCCGTCCGGCGGGGCAACAGCAAGACCTTGCGGCACCCCGTCCTCGGTGAGATCGAGGTGCACTGCGACGTGCTGCTGGTGCCCGAACGCGACCAGAAGGTCATCCTGTACACGGCCGCGCCGGGCACGCCGGCGAACGACGCGCTGAAACTGCTGCGCGTCGTCGGGACCCAGGACCTCGGCGCGCGCTGAGGTCCCGGGCCCGGACGCGGGTCAGCGCAGCTCGCGCTTGAGGATCTTGCCGGTGGCGGTCATCGGCAGCGCGTCGCGGAACTCGACGATCCGCGGGTACTTGTAGTTCGCGAACTGCTCCTTGCCCCACGCGACCAGCTCGTCCTCGGTGACCGTGGCGTCCGGGACGCGGATCACGTACGCCTTGATCTCCTCGCCGTGGCTCGGGTGCTCGATGCCCACGACCGCCGCCAGGGACACCTCCGGGTGCGTCATGAGCACCTCCTCCAGCTCCCGCGGGTACACGTTGTACCCGCCGCGGATGATCATGTCCTTGGAGCGGTCGATGATGTAGTAGTAGCCCTCGTCGTCGCGGCGTGCCACGTCACCGGTGCGGAACCAGCCGTCCCGGATCGCCTCGGCGGTCGCCTCGGGCCGGTTGTAGTAGCCCTTCATGACGTTGTGGCCGCGGATCGCGATCTCGCCCGGCCCCTCGCCCTCGATCTCGTTCCAGTCCGGGTCGATCAGCTTCATCTCGACGCCCCACACCGGCAGGCCGATCGACCCCGGCTTCTGCGGGCGGTCCGGCCGGTTGAACGACGCCACCGGCGACGTCTCCGACAGGCCGTAGCCCTCCAGGACGTCCACGCCGAACTTCTCCTTGACGCCCTTCAGGACCTCCATCGGCAGGGCCGCGCCGCCCGCGACCGCCACCCGCAGGTTCTCCTGGATCGCCTTCACGTCCTCCGCGGACGTGTCGTCCGTCAGCAGCCCCCAGTACATCGTGGGGACGCCCGCGAAGATGTTCACCTTCTCCTTCACCATCAGCTCGACCGCCTGCTTCGCGTCGAACCTCGGCTGCATGACCAGCGTGCCGCGCCGGTAGAACCCGACGTTCATCACGCACGTCTGCCCGAAGATGTGGAACAGCGGCAGCGTCACCAGCGACACGTCGTGCAGCGTCCGGTAGAACAGCGTGTCGTCCACCATCGTGTTCATCATCAGGTTGCCGTGCGACAGCTCGGCGCCCTTGGGCTGCCCCGTCGTGCCGCTGGTGTAGATGATCACGGCGGTGTCGGTCGCCTCCGTGAGCGCCGGCGCGAACGTGTTCGGCTGGCCCCCGAGCGCGGCCCAGAACAGTTCCGCGCCCTCGATCGGCGACTCCGTCGCGCCGAGGCTCGCCGGCATCAGGAAGAAGTGCTCGCAGCCCTCCACCTCCTGGAATCCCGCGTGCCCCATCTCGCCGAGCGGCAGTTCCGGCGTGCCCTCGAAACAGAACAGCGCCTTCGCGTCCGAGTCCGTGAGGTGGTAGGCGATCTCGCGCGGCTTGAGCAGCACGTTCAGCGGGACGACCACCGCGCCGACCTTCAGCGCACCGAAGTACACCATGGGGAAGTACGGCAGGTTCGGCGACGACAGCGCCACCTTGTCGCCCTTCCCGATGCCGCGCGAGCGCAGCAGATTCGCGACCTGGTTCGCGACCTGGTCGATGAACGCGTACGAGAGCCGGATGTCGCCGAACACGACGGCGTCGCGGTCCGGGGTCTCCCTGGCGGCGTCCTCGAGCAGAACGGACAGGTTCAGCATGGCACTCCTCGAACGCAATGGGTCACCGGTCGGTTACTACCGACGAGTGTACGAATGGTTGCCCTCATCCTGCTGCATGAGGAACGGTCCGCGTCAACAGTATCCGCCCTGTGACGTGCAGTTCTTTCCCCGGACGCCCGCTGCTTTCCGATCCCGGTTAGCATGAGCGGCTGACCGAGAAAAGGACGGGGCATGTTCATCATCTTCGGGTGGCGGGTCGTCGCCTTCACCGTCGGCAGGGGCGTCTTCCACTGCCCGGCGTGCGGCGGCGACCGCGAGTACCGGCGCCGTCAGGGCCGCAACTTCTTCACGCTGTTCTTCCTCCCCGTCATCCCGCTGACCAAGGCCGGCGGCGAGTTCGTCGAATGCGACACCTGCCGCGGGCGCTGGAACCTCGGCGTCCTGGACGTCCCCACCACGGCGCAGCTGTCGCTGATGCCCGCGATGCTGCTGCGCACGGCCATCGCCCAGGTGCTCCGCTCCGGCGACTACACCCACCCCGGCGCCCGCGCCCGCGCGGTGGCCGTCGTCCGGCAGGCCGGTGACACCGGATACGACGAGGGCGCGCTGAACGCCGACCTCGGCCGGCCGTTCGACGAGATCCGCGTCGAGATGGCGCGGGCCTCGTCCGCGCTCGCCCCCGAGGCCCGGGAGAGCATCCTGCGCGCCGCCGCCGAGATCGCCCTGGCCGACGGCCCGCTCAGCGTGTCCGAGGAGGAGACCCTCACCGCCGTCGGCGCCGACCTGGCCCTCACCCAGGTACAGATCGTCGGCGTCGTGTCGATGGCGCGGCAGTCGTCCGGCCACTGACCTCCCGTCCCGCCGCATATATCGGTGGTCGGGGCTTGCGGCTGCGCTATTCTTCAGGTATGCGAGCCCGGCTCCTCGACCGGCCGCGTTGACGCGACGTCGACGCGGTGGCCCCTCCTGAGCGAGGGGCCCTTTCATATCGGACGAGCGGCCCCACGAAACGTGATTCGGAGTCTGGAAGCGTGAGCAGCGACGAGCAGTACGACCCGCGGGCGGTTCAGGATAAGTGGCAGGCCCGCTGGGCCGAGCTCGAACCGTTCACCGCCGTCGAGACCGACGACGGGCGGGAACGACGCTACGCGCTGGACATGTTCCCCTACCCCAGCGGCGACCTCCACATGGGCCACGCCGAGGCGTTCGCGATCGGCGACGTCCCCGCCCGCTTCTGGCTCCAGCAGGGCCACAACGTCCTGCACCCCATCGGCTGGGACTCCTTCGGCCTGCCCGCCGAGAACGCCGCCATCAAGCGCGACTCCCACCCCGCCGAGTGGACCTACGCCAACATCGAGACGCAGGCCGCGTCGTTCCGCCGGTACGCGCCCTCGTTCGACTGGTCCCGCCGCCTGCACACGTCCGATCCCGAGTACTACAGGTGGACGCAGTGGCTGTTCCTGCGCTTCTACGAGCGGGGCCTCGCCTACCGCAAGGGCGGCCACGTCAACTGGTGCCCGAAGGACCAGACCGTCCTCGCCAACGAGCAGGTCGTCGGCGGCCACTGCGAGCGCTGCGGCGCCCTGGTCGAAAAGCGCGTCCTCACCCAGTGGTACTTCAAGATCACCGACTACGCGGACCGCCTGCTGGACGACATGGCCGGGCTCGAAGGCCACTGGCCCGAGCGCGTGCTGCTGATGCAGCGCAACTGGATCGGCCGCTCCACCGGCGCTGACGTCGACTTCACCATCGAGGGCCGTGACGAGCCGGTCACCGTCTACACGACGCGCCCCGACACCCTCTACGGCGCGACCTTTATGGTCGTCGCCGCCGACGCCCCCCTCGCCGACGAGATCTGCGCCCCCGAGCAGCGCGCCGCGTTCGAGGCGTACCGCGACGAGGTCTCCCGCGAGAGCGAGATCGAGCGCCTCTCCACCGAACGCGAGAAGACCGGCGTCTTCCTGGGCCGCCACGCCGTCAACCCCGTGAACGGCGAGCGCATCCCGGTGTGGGCGTCCGACTACGTCCTGGCCGAGTACGGGCACGGCGCGATCATGGCGGTCCCCGCCCACGACCAGCGCGACCTCGACTTCGCGCTGAAGTTCGGCCTGCCCGTCCGCGTCGTCGTCGACACCGGCCGGCCCGACCCCGCCGAGACCGGCGTCGCCACCGCCGGCGACGGCGCCCTCGTCAACTCCGGCCCCATCGACGGCCTCCCCAAGGCCGGCGCCATCGCCCGCATCACCGAGATCCTCGACGAGCGCGGCACCGGGCGCGCCTCCGTCAACTACCGGCTGCGCGACTGGCTGGTCTCCCGGCAGCGGTTCTGGGGCTGCCCGATCCCGATCGTGCACTGCGAGTCCTGCGGCGAGGTCCCCGTCCCGGACGACCAGCTCCCCGTCCGGCTGCCCGAGGGGCTGCGCGGCGCCGACCTGGCCCCCAAGGGCACGTCGCCGCTCGCCGCCGCCGCCGACTGGGTCGACGTGCCCTGCCCCAAGTGCGGCGTCGCCGCCAAGCGCGACACCGACACCATGGACACGTTCGTCGACTCGTCCTGGTACTACTTCCGGTACTGCTCGCCCGGCTACGAGGGCGGCCCGTTCGACGTCGAGCAGGTCCGCCGGTGGATGCCCGTCGACCAGTACACGGGCGGAGTCGAGCACGCCATCCTGCACCTGCTCTACAGCCGGTTCTTCACCAAGGTCCTGTACGACATGGGCATGGTCGACTTCACCGAGCCGTTCAAGCGCCTGCTGAACCAGGGGCAGGTCATCCTGAACGGCGCGGGCATGTCGAAGTCCACCGGCAACCTCGTCGACCTGGGCGAGCAGATCGCCGAGTTCGGCGTCGACGTCGTCCGCCTCGCGATGCTGTTCTCCGGCCCGCCCGAGGACGACATCGACTGGGCCGACGTGTCCCCGCACGGGATGCAGAAGTTCCTGGCCCGCGTCCACCGCATCGCGTCCGAGGTGACGTCGCCCGTCGGCGCCGACCCCGCGACCGGCGACGCGACCCTGCGCCGCGCCACCGCCCACGCCGTCTCCGAGGCCACCACACTCGTCGGCTCGCAGCGCTTCAACGTGGCGATCGCCCGCATCATGGAGCTCGTCACCGCCACCCGCAAGGCGATCGACTCGGGTGCCGGCCCCGCCGACCCCGCCGTCCGCGAGGCCGCCGAGGCCATCGCGCTCCTGCTGTCCCTCTTCGCCCCCTACACGGCCGAGGAGGCGTGGGAGGTGCTGGGCCGCACCGCCCCGGTCATCACCGCGGGCTGGCCGTCCGCCGACCCGGCCCTCCTGGTCGAGGAGTCGGTCACGTGCGTCGTCCAGGTCGCCGGCAAGGTCCGCGACCGCCTGGACGTGCCCCCGTCCGTCGCGGCGGACGAACTGGAGCGCCTCGCCCTGGCGTCCCCCAAGGTCCAGGAGGCCCTGGGCGGCGCCGGCATCGCCAAGGTGATCGTCCGGGCCCCCAAGATCGTCAACATCGTCCCGCAGCGCTGACCGGGCCCTGAACGGCGTCAGGCCGCGTCCCGGACGGGACGCGGCCTGACGGGGACCCGGAGGTCACATCTTGCGGAGCACGGCCACCACGCGGCCCAGGATGGACGCCTCGTCGCCGGGGATGGGCTCGTAGGCCGGGTTCTGCGGCATCAGCCAGATGTGCCCGTCCTTGTGCTTCAGCGTCTTCACCGTGGCGTCGCCGTCGATCATCGCGGCCACGATGTCGCCCTGCTCGGCGACCGGCTGCTGGCGGACCACGACCCAGTCGCCGTCCGCGATCGCGGCCTCGATCATCGAGTCGCCGGTGACCTTGAGCAGGAAGTGGGTGCCCTCACCGACGAGCTGCTTCGGAAGCGTGAAGACGTCCTCCACGGCCTCCTCGGCCAGGATCGGGCCACCGGCCGCGATACGGCCGACCAGGGGCACGTACGCGGGCGCGGGGCGGCCCGGGGCCTCGGGGACGCCGGGCTCGTAGCCGTCGCCGTCCGTGCGGACCGGGGTCGCCCCCGGCACGCGCACCTCGACCGCGCGCGGACGGTTCGGGTCGCGCCGCAGGTAGCCCTTGCGCTGCAGAGCCCGGAGCTGGTGCGACACGCTGGAGGTGCTGGTCAGGCCGACCGCCTCTCCGATCTCGCGCATCGAGGGCGGGTACCCGCGGCGCTGGACCGAGTCCCGGATCACCTCCAGCACCATGCGCTGCCGCTGTGTCAGGCCCGCCTCGTCATGGGGACCGTCGGGCAGCTCCCGGACCTTGCTCATCGCTCGTCGCCTCCCGGGCGCCTCGATCCGTCACTCCTTGTCATGGCACGATATCGCGTTCCGTCCCGATGATCAAACAATTGTTCGAAGATGCGCCCCGTGTATTCGCCGCCGCCGGATCCCATCGTACATGCGTTCGATCGAAAATTCGTTCGCCCAGGCGAACGTGGGTGAGTTGTCATGAATTGCCCCGCGTGACCGGGTTTTGCCGCAGCGTGCCGGGGCGACACGCCGGGCCGGTGCGCCGGACGTCCGATGTGACCTGGCTCTACGCGAGGGGCCTGCGATCCGGGTTGCGCAGCCCTCCGCCGAGCCCTACGGTTGGACCACAACATCTAGTAGTTACACCGGTGGGATTATCCACAAGTTGTGTGTGACGGGATTTTGACCGGGGAGAGGTGAAGCGTGCACTGTCCGTTCTGCCGCAACCCCGACACCAAAGTGATCGACAGTCGCTCGACCGATGACGGCAGCGCCATTCGCCGCCGCCGGTCGTGCGCCGAATGCGGCAAGCGATTCACCACGCAGGAGAATGTGCTCGTCATGGTCGCCAAGCGCAGCGGCGTCACCGAGCCGTTCTCCCGGGAGAAGATCATCGCCGGGGTCCGCAGGGCCTGCCAGGGCCGTCCGGTCGACGAGGACGCGCTCGCGAAACTGGGGCAGCAGGTCGAGGAGGCCATCCGGGCCTCCGGCTCCGCCGAGATCCCCTCGCACGAGGTCGGCCTCGCGATCCTCGGACCGCTCGGCGAACTCGACGAGGTCGCCTATCTGCGATTCGCATCCGTCTACCGGAGCTTCGAGTCGCTCGACGATTTCGCGCGGGAGATCGAGGCATTGCGGTCGTCGGGGGCACATGGCGCGTCCACCTGAGGCGCGCGAAAAAGCACAAAGAAGAAGAACGCCACCGCGCGGGCAGCGCCCGTGCGGCGGCGGAGTCGTTCCTGGAGAGGGCCCCGCACGGGGGCGGAGAGAGGGAAGGTCATGACGGAGACGGTGAGTGGCTCGGCGGCCCGGCGCGGCAAGGGGAGCCGCAAGGGCCTGAAGATGGAGCGGATCTTCACCACGCCCGGCGTGCATCCGTACGACGAGATGCGCTGGGAGCGTCGTGACGTCGTCATGACCAACTGGCGCGACGGCTCCATCAACTTCGAGCAGCGCGGCGTCGAGTTCCCCGACTTCTGGTCGGTGAACGCCGGCAACATCGTCACCTCGAAGTACTTCCGCGGCGCCGTGGGCACCCCGCAGCGCGAGTGGAGCCTGAAGCAGCTCATCGACCGCGTCGTGAACGTCTACACCGAGACGGGCGTCAAGGAGGGCTACTTCGCCTCCGACGCCGACGCCGAGATCTTCGACCACGAACTGAAGTACGCCCTCGCCCACCAGCTGTTCAGCTTCAACTCCCCGGTCTGGTTCAACGTCGGCACCAAGTCCCCCCAGCAGGTGAGCGCGTGCCAGCCCTACGACGCGCTGGTCAGCACGCCCGCCGGGCTGATCCCGATCGGCAAGCTGGTCGAGGACGACGCCGTCGGAACCAAGGTGTACGACGCTCAGGGGCTCACCCGGGTCGTCGCCACCAAGGCCAATGGCGTGAAGGACGTCCTGCGCCTCCACACCAAGGCCGGCTACACGCTCGACGTGACCGCCGACCACCTCGTCTGGAAGGCCACCGGCATGGGCACCGGGCGTTTCGTGCCCGCCGGTGAGCTGAAGACGGGCGACCGGCTCGAATGGCACCGGCGCGACGCTTTCGGCGAGGCTGAGATCACCTCCCGCGAGATGGCGGAGGCGGCGCTGGCGGGCTGGCTGCAGTCCGACGGCTTCGTGGGGCGGTACGACACCGGCACCAACCGCTCGCTGACCATTGAGGCCATGACGGTCACCGACGCCGAACTCGAGTGGGTCGGACGCCAGCTGAACACCGTCTTCCCGGACGTCCACCGGCACGAGCGCACGGTGGAGACGCAGGACCCCGCACTCGACTGCCGTCGAACCCGGCTGTACGGCAAGGTCCTGGAGCAGTACGTCGAGGACTGGGGCCTGATGGCCCGCGGCGTCGATATGGACGTCCCGGCGCGGCTCTTCACTGCGCCGCTGCCCGTCGTCGCGGCCTACCTGCGGAGCGTATTCCAGGCCGAGGGGTTCGTTTCGGTCCGCGAGTCGTCCACCCTCGTCGAGGTCGACATGATCTCGGAGAAGCTGATCCGCGGCATGCAGCGCCTGCTGCTGCGTTTCGGCATCTTCTCGCGGGTCGGCTTCAAGGCCGACGCCCGCCCCGACCGCCACGGATGCTGGACGCTGCGCATCCAGAATGCCGGGGACCGCCGCATCTTCGCCGATGAGATCGGCTTCATCGACCGGGTCAAGGCGGAGAAGCTGCACAAGGGCTTCGAGACGGCCGGTCGCGGCGCGCACGCCACCAAGCAGCTCGAGATCTCGCGCATCGAGGCACTCGGTGCCATGGAGGTCTACGACATCCAGACCGAGAGCGGGGAATACCTCTCCGGCAACCTCCGCGTGCACAACTGCTTCATCCTGTCGGTGGACGACACGATGGAGTCGATCCTGGACTGGTACAAGGAGGAGGGGGTCATCTTCAAGGGCGGCTCCGGTGCCGGCCTGAACCTCTCCCGGATCCGGTCCAGCAAGGAGCTGCTGTCGTCCGGTGGCACGGCCAGCGGGCCGGTCTCCTTCATGCGCGGCGCCGACGCGTCCGCCGGGACGATCAAGTCGGGCGGCGCCACGCGGCGGGCCGCGAAGATGGTCGTCCTCGACGTCGACCACCCGGACGTCGCCGAGTTCATCCAGACCAAGGCGCGCGAAGAGGACAAGATCCGCGCGCTGCGGGACGCGGGCTTCGACATGGACCTCGGCGGCAAGGACATCGCCAGCGTCCAGTACCAGAACGCGAACAACTCCGTCCGCGTCTCCGACGAGTTCATGCGCGCGGTGGAGCAGGACGGCGAGTTCGGCCTGCGCGGCCGGATGACCGGCGAGGTCATCGAGACCGTCAAGGCCAAGGACCTGTTCCGCCTGATGGCGAAGGCCGCCTGGGAGTGCGCCGACCCGGGCATCCAGTACGACGACACGATCAACGACTGGCACACCAACCCGGAGAGCGGACGCATCACCGCGTCCAACCCGTGTTTCCCCGCCGACCAGCGGGTCGTGACCGACAAGGGTCTGGTCCGCATCGGGGACATGGTGCGGCGCGCCGCGGGCGGTGAGACCTACGGGATCTACACCAACGACGTGACGTCCGAGTCGGACGCGCAGGACCGGATCGTCGCGACCGACCCCGTCCGGTACATGGTGACCGGCACCAACGAGATCCTCGAGCTCCGTTTCTCGGACGGTTCCCGGCTGCGGTGCACACCGGGCCACCGGGTGTGGACGGCCAACCGGGGCTGGGTCCACGCGGAGGAGCTGACCGGGGACGACCGCGTCGTGCGGTCGTTCCACCGCGCGAGCCGCGGCGCCGTGACCGGCGAGATGCCGATGGCCGCCCACCACGCGGCGCAGGCGGCGGTGTCCCGTCACGAGCTGGAACTGCCGGAGAAGTGGGACGAGGAGTTCGCCCACTACCTGGGCTGGCTGATCGGTGACGGCTGCGTCACCGACGCCAGTGCGGTGACCGTCTACGGGACGGCGGTGGAGCAGGCGACCGTGATGCCGCGGCACGAGGCTCTCCTGCGGCGCATCACGGGGACCGACCGCAAGCCCAGCGTCCAGGCGAACGGCACGCAGCAGCTCCGGGTCGGCCACGAGGCCTTCCGGGCCTTCCTGAGCGGCCTGGGCGTCTCCACGGGGCGGGCTCCGGAGAAGACCGTTCCGGCCGCCGTCTACGAGGCTCCGGAAGCGGAGCTCGTGGCGTTCCTGCAGGGCCTGTTCGACGCGGACGGCTGTGTCGCCGACCTGTCGAACGGCACCCGCTACGTGGGCCTGGCCGGCCGTTCGGAAGAGCTGCTCCTCGGCGTCCAGGAACTCCTCGCCTCGCTGGGCATCGCGGGTCGGATCTACCGCTCGGAGGCCAAGAGGGAGTCCTTCCACCACACCCGCAAGGACGGCACGGAGGTCACTTACGGGTCGGACGGGCCGAGCTTCGACCTGCGGATCAGCGGCCAGTCGATGGTCGCGTTCGCTGCGGAGGTCGGTTTCACCCTGTCCGCCAAGCAGGAGGCGCTGCTCCGCCTCCTCGACACGACCAAGCGGTACCAGAAGGACCTCTCGGTCACCCTTGTATCGCGGGAGTCGAAAGGCTTCGAGACGACTTACAATCTGACCGAGCCGCGGAACCACTCCTACATCGTCAGCGGGTTCGTGGTCGCGAACTGCTCGGAGTACATGAGTCTGGACAATTCGTCCTGCAACCTGGCGAGCATCAACCTGCTCAAGTTCCTCACGGACGCGGGCACGTTCGATGTCGAGCGGTTCGTCAAGCTGACCGAGCTCATCATCACGGCGATGGACATCTCCATCACCTTCGCCGACTTCCCCACGGAGAAGATCGCCCGGACGACGCGCGACTACCGCCAGCTGGGCATCGGGTACGCGAACCTGGGCGCGCTCCTGATGGCGACGGGGCACGCGTACGACTCGGACGGGGGCCGGTCCCTCGCGGCGACCATCACGTCCCTGATGACGGGCGTCGCCTACCGGCGCTCCGCGGAGCTCGCCGGCGTCGTCGGCCCGTACGAGGGGTACGCGCGCAACGCGGACGCCCACAAGCGGGTCATGCGCAAGCACGCCGCCGCGAACGACGAGGTCCGCACCCTCGACGACATGGGCAAGTCGGTCCACGTGGCCGCGACGAAGCAGTGGCAGGAGTGCCTGAAGGCCGGCGAGAAGAACGGCTACCGAAACGCTCAAAGCAGCCTATTGGCCCCCACTGGGACAATTGGGCTGATGATGGACTGCGACACGACAGGCATCGAGCCCGACCTGGCGCTGGTCAAGTTCAAGAAGCTCGTCGGCGGCGGGTCGATGCAGATCGTCAACCACACGGTCCCGCGCGCCCTGGAGCAGCTCGGCTACCAGCAGGAGCGGATCGAGGCGATCGTCGAGTACATCTCCGAGAACGGGCATGTCGTGGACGCGCCCGGGCTGCGCCCGGAGCACTACGAGGTGTTCGACTGCGCGATGGGCGAGCGGTCCATCAGCGCCATGGGGCACGTCCGGATGATGGCGGCCGTCCAGCCGTTCCTCAGCGGGGCCATCAGCAAGACGGTCAACATGCCGGAGAAGGCCACCATCGAGGACATCGAGCGGGTGTACTTCGAAGGGTGGAAGCTGGGGCTCAAGGCCCTGGCGATCTACCGGGACAACTGCAAGGTGGGCCAGCCGCTCTCCGCCGCGGGCAAGAAGGAGGAGCCCAAGGCGGAGGCCGCGCCGGTGGAGGTCGTGAAGCGGCCCGTCCGCAAGCGGCTGCCGAAGCAGCGCCCCGCGACCGTGACGCGGTTCTCCGTCGCCGGTGCCGAGGGGTACATGACGGCGTCGTCGTACCCGGACGACGGCCTCGGCGAGGTCTTCCTCAAGCTGGGCAAGCAGGGCTCCACGCTCGCGGGTGTCATGGACGCGTTCTCCATGGCCATCTCCATCAGCCTCCAGTACGGGGTGCCGCTGGAGACGTGGGTGGAGAAGTTCACCAACATGCGGTTCGAGCCGGCCGGCATGACGGACGACCCGGACATCCGCATGGCGACGTCGGTGATGGACTACATCTTCCGCCGTCTCGCCCTGGACCACCTGCCCTACGAGGAGCGCGCGGGCCTCGGCATCTTCACCGCCGACGAGCGGGCGATGCAGGCCAACGGCGAGGACCCGGCGTCGCTGCACGGCGATGAGGAGATCGAGCACGAGACCCTCGCCCAGTCCGCCGCGATCACGAAGCCGGTGGCGCCCGCCGCGGTGCCGGCCCCGGCGCGGGCGCAGGAGGCGCACTCGTCGATGGAGGTCATCGAGAGCCGGCAGGGCCGCACGGCGGACGCGCCGCTGTGCCTCACCTGCGGCACGAAGATGCGTCCGGCGGGCAGCTGCTACGTCTGCGAGGGCTGCGGCTCCACCAGCGGCTGCAGCTGACGGGAGAAGCGGGCAGCGGGGGGCGCCGGGGCGCCCCCCGCTTTCGTTCCCGGTCGGAACCTCTCGTGTGCGTCGCGCGTCCTCCTCTCGGAGCGTGCGCTTAGGTTGGTGGGACGTCCGACGATGAGGAGCGGTCATGTCGATGCAGAAGGGCGCCAACACGGGGGTGCCCGTCCCGTCGGTCCGGGTCGAGCTCGGCTGGCGGGGAGGTATGGGGGTGCCGGACGCCGACGCGTCGGCGCTGCTGGTGACGGAGGCGGGGCGCGTCCGCTCGGATGGCGACTTCGTGTTCTACAACCAGCCCGCGCACGCCTCCGGGGCGGTCCGTCACGAGGGCAAGCAGCGGGGGCCGACCATCGTGGACGTCCTGTCGGTGGATCTGGCCCGCGTGGAGCCGGACATCGACAAGGTCGTGATCGCGGCGTCGGCGGACGGGGGGAACTTCGGGGAGTTCCAGGGCCTCTACGTCCGGGTGGTGGACGCGGCGGCCGGGACGGAGGTCGCGCGGTTCGACAGCGTGGGCGCGACCACGGAGACGGCGTTCGTGCTGGGGGAGCTGTACCGGCGCCAGGGCGCGTGGAAGTTCCGCGCCGTCGGGCAGGGGTACGACTCTGGCCTGGCGGGGCTCGCGACCGACTTCGGGATCTCGGTGGATGAGCCCGCGCCGGCTCCGCCCCAGGCGCCGCCCGCGCAGCAGTACACGCCGCCTCCGCCCGCGCAGCAGTACGCTCCGCCGCCGCCCGCGCAGCAGTACGCTCCGCCGCCGCCCCCGCCCGCGGCGCAGTACGCGCCGCCCCCGCCCCCGCCCCCGCCCCCGCCTCCCGCGCAGCCCGCCGCGCCGCAGGGCGGGATGATCTCGCTGACGAAGAGCTCGCCGTCGGTCTCGCTCACGAAGCACGGCGCGACCAAGGGGAACATGCGCGTCAACCTGAACTGGACGGCGCGCGAGGGGGTCGCCAAGGGGCTGCTGGGCAAGCGCAGACGGGGCGTGGACCTCGACCTCGACCTGTGCTGCCTCTGGGAGCTGCGGGACGGCCGCAAGGGCATCATCCACGCGATCGGCGACATGGGCGCGCTCGACCGTCCGCCCTACGTCAAGCTCGACAAGGACGACCGGACGGGCGCGGTCGCGACGGGCGAGAACCTGACGATCAACCTGGACCACACCGCGGAGTTCAGGCGCATCCTCGTGTTCGCGGAGATCTACGAGGGGGCGGACGACTTTCGCGGGCTGGACGCGACCGCGACGCTGTTCCCGCTGGGGTCCGCGCCGATCGAGATGCGGATGGACGACTGTGTGGACGCGTCCCGGGACGCGGTGCTCGCGCTGATCGAGAACGTCGGCGGCGAGCTGGTGGTGCACCGCGAGGGACGGTTCGTGCCGCCGCCTCCGGGGCGTCCGCGCTGGGGGAAGATGGCGGTCGACCAGGCGTACGGGTGGAACCTGGAGTGGGTCGCCTCGCGCGGGAAGGACTAGAGCAGGCTGAGCTGCCCCTCTCCCGCGAGGGGGTCGCGGTGCCTCTTCATGTGCCGCCAGCGGGGCAGGTCGTCGAGGTAGGACCACGACAGCCGGTGGTGGGGCGTCGGCCCGTGCTCCTGCAGGGCCGCCTGGTGGACGGGTGACGGGTAGCCGGCGCTGTCGGCGAACCCGTACCCCGGGTGGTCCCCGTCGAGGGCGGCCATGAGGCGGTCGCGGTGGACCTTCGCCAGGACGGACGCGGCCGCGACCGTCACCGACCGCTGGTCCGCCTTGATCTCGCACCGGACGCGCCAGGGGCTGCGCAGGAAGTCGTGCTTGCCGTCCAGGATCACGATGTCGGGCGGGTGGGGGAGCGCCTCCAGGGCGCGGACGGCGGCACGCCGCAGCGCCTGCGTCATCCCCAGTTCGTCGATCTCGGCGGGGGCGGCGGCTCCGATCGCGTGCCCGGCGAGCCGGCCGGGGAGGAGGGCGGCGAACGCCTCCCGGTGGGCCGCGGTGAGGAGCTTGGAGTCGGTGAGCGCGATCGTCCGCCCGCCGCGGCCCGGGAGGACGGGCGGGGCGCCGAGGTCGGTGACGGCGGCGCAGACGACGACGGGTCCGGCCCAGGCGCCGCGGCCGACCTCGTCCACTCCCGCGATCCGGATGGGGCGTCCCCGGACGGGGACGGCGGCGCGGAGCTCGTCCTCGATCTCGTAGCCGGCGGCCCGGCGGGGCGCGTTGGGCGCGGCCGGGTCCAGGCCGGGCAGGGCGCCGGTCGGGTCCGTCAAGGATGCTCCCTCAGGATGGCGGCGATGGCATGGCCGAGGCGTTGCCACGCGTCCTTCCGCGGGCAGACCCGGCCCCTTCGATCGTAGGGTGCGCGCCGCGCCACAGCGCCGCGTTCCGGGCGGGCCGGGACCCGGGAATGGTCGGGGTGGTCCCGTTCGGGCGGGTCCTGCGCTTTACTCGCTCTTGATGGCTCTGTTCGGCAGATCCCGCTCCCGTCCGGTGAGGACCGCCGCCGCACGGGATCTCTTCGAGCGCTCGCGCTGGCGGTACTTCCAGGTCGCGGCCGGGTTGCGCTTCCTGGGCGGGGTGCTGGCGGTCGCCCTCGTGCTGGCCGTGACGGTCGTGCTGGACGGCCCGGTCCTCGCGGCCGGCGCGTTCGCGGTCCTCTTCCTGGTCGTCGTCCACCTCACATTGCGGTCACCCACGGGTATGGCGGTCGTCGCCCTGGTGGCGGCTTGGCTCGGCGTGTCGGTGCCCCTCGGGCGGCTCTATCCGGACGGCGGCCACCCTTTCTGGCTGCGGCCGGAGGCTCTGCTGGCGGCGCTCGCGCTGCCGGTGCCGACGGCGGCGTTCTGGTTGCGCGGCTACGCGCCGTGGCGGACGACCGCACTCGCGTTGGGCGGTGCCGGGGTGGTGACGGCCGCCGCCGCGCACACCGTCCCCGGACTGAGCGTCACGCCGGGATGGGCGGCGGCGTTCGGCGTCCTCGCGTACCGCTGGGTGCAGGCGAGGCGTACCGTCCCCGCGGAGGAGTACGAGACCGGGTGGGTGCAGGAACAGCCGGGAGCGAAGGACGTCCCGTCCGGTGGGGGCGACCCTGCGCCGGCGGGGGTGGAGGCGGGCGCGGAGCAGCGCGCCGCCGTGCGGGACACCGCGCCGCCCGTTCCGGTGCAGAAGGCGGAGCCGGTGCGGAGATCCACCGCACCGGGCATCTCGGTCGCGGAGGCTCTCGCGGAGCTGGAGGCGATGATCGGGCTGGAGCCGGTGAAGCGCCAGGTCCGCTCCGTTGCGGCCTCGATCGAGGCGGCGCATCTGCGCGCCGCCGCCGGGGTGCCGACGGAGAAGCCCATGCGGCACTTCGTGTTCGTGGGCCCGCCGGGGACGGGCAAGACGACGGTGGCCCGCGTCCTGGCCAAGATCTTCCACGCGTTCGGGCTGCTGCCGGAGCCGGCGGTCGTGGAGGCCCACCGGGCGGACCTCGTCGGGGAGTTCCTGGGCGCCACCGCGGTGAAGACGAACCGTCTCGTCGACTCCGCCTTGGGCGGGGTCCTGTTCATCGACGAGGCGTACGGGCTGGTCAACTCGGCCGAGGGGCAGCCGGACCGGTTCGGGGACGAGGCGGTGCAGACGCTCCTGAAACGGGCCGAGGACGACCGCGAGGACCTCGTCATCATCCTCGCCGGGTACGACGCGCAGATGGCGGAGTTCCTGGACTCCAATCCCGGCCTCGCGTCCCGTTTCGGGACGCGGGTGCGCTTCCCGTCCTACAGCCCGGACGAGCTCCTGCGGATGGCCGAGTACCACACCGGGCTGCGCGAGGACCGTCTCGAACCGGAGGCGCGCAGCCGTCTCGCGGCCCGGTTCGAGGAGGTCGTGCGGCGCGGCATCGTCGACGAACTCGGCAACGGGAGGTTCGTCCGGTCGCTGATGGAGGCGGCGGCCCGCGCGCGGGACATGCGGGTCGTGGACGCGGCCTCGCAGTCGTCGCCGGGGCCCACCGCCGACGACCTGGTCACCCTGCGGACCGCCGATGTCGAGGCGGCGTTCGCCGAGGTCACCGAGCGGTTCCGCGGGTACGCGGAGACGCCGACGCTGGACGAGGCGCTCGGTTCGCTGGACGCGCTGATCGGGCTGGAGCCGGTGAAGCGGCAGGTCCGGGAGATCGCTGCGCAGCTGCAGGTCGCGCGGATGCGGGCCGAGCAGGGCCTCGTCACCCGCCCGCCGACCAGGCATTTCGTGTTCACCGGCCCGCCGGGGACCGGGAAGACGACGGTGGCGCGCGTGCTCGGCGGCATCTTCGCGGCGTTCGGGCTGCTCGCCCGCCCGGAGGTGGTCGAGGCGCAGCGCGCGGACCTGGTCGGCGAGCATCTGGGCGCGACCGCGCTGAAGACGAACAAGGCGGTCGATTCCGCGCTCGGCGGGGTCCTGTTCGTGGACGAGGCGTACGCGCTGAGCAATCCGGGCTATTCCGGAGGGGACGCGTTCGGGGCGGAGGCCGTCCAGGTGCTGCTGAAGCGCGCGGAGGACGACAGGGACCGCCTCGTCATCGTCCTCGCCGGCTACGAGGCTGACATGGACCGCTTCCTCGGGTCCAACCCGGGGCTGGCGTCGCGGTTCGACGTCCGCGTCGACTTCCCCTCCTACGGGCCGGACGAGCTCCTCCGCATCGCGCAGCTCATCGCCGAGCAGGGCGGCGACCAGTGGGAGGAGGAGGCGCTCGACGACCTCGCCCTGCTCTTCCAGAGGGCGTGCGGGACGAGCCGGATAGACGAACTGGGCAACGGGCGGTTCGCGCGGTCGGTCTACGAGAAGGCGTGCGCCCGCCGCGCGCTGCGGGCCGCCGGCCTCGGGGCGTCCGCGACGGCGGCGGACCTGACGGTGCTCACGAAGGAGGACGTCCGCGAAGCGGTGGCGGAGCTGGCGCACAGGCTGCCGTGAGAATGTCGGCGGCATCGGCTGTAATCGGGGGCATGGTCTCGGTCACGTGGGCGCAGGTCCTGTCCTGGCGGATGCGGCGGCAGTTCATCGATCCCGTGGGCGCGGGGTCGGCGGTGGACGTGGTGCGGCGGCTGGCGGGGGTCCAGGCGCAGGTCGCGTCGGCGGCGGAGCTCGCGGTCGCGGTGCGCCGGTCCGCTGCTGTTGCCGGGGACGTGGCGAGGGCGCTGCTGGACGACCGGACGCTCGTCAAGACCTGGAGCATGCGGGGCACGCTGCACCTCCTGCCCGCCGACGAGGCCGCCGCGTACCTCGTGCTGTGCGGGGCGGTCCGCACCTGGGAGAAGCCGAGCTGGCAGAAGGCGTTCGGGGCCACCCCCGCCGATCTGGAGGCGATCGCGGAGGCGGCGGCGGAGGCGCTCGCGGGCGGGGCGGCCCTGACCCGTGAGGAGCTGGTGGCGGCCGTCATCGACGCGACCGGGTCGCGGCATCTCGCCGAGGTCCTCGGCTCCGGCTGGGGAACGCTGCTGAAGCCGCTGGCCTGGTGGGGCGTCCTCTGCCACGGCCCCGCGCAGGGCACCCGCGTCACGTTCACGTCGCCCGCGGCGTGGCTGCCCTCCTGGACGGGGCTGCCGCCCGCCGACGAGGCCGCCCGGACGGTCGTGCACGCCTACCTCGGGGCGCACGGCCCGGCGACGCTCGACGCGTTCGACACGTGGCTGATGCGCAAGGGGAACCGCAAGGGAGACCTGCGCAGCTGGTTCGCGGCGGCGGAGGACGGGATGGCGACGGTCGAGGTGGAGGGCGTGCCCATGTACGTCCTGGAGGAGCATCTGGACGAGCTGGCGGACACGGAGCCGAGCGGGGCCGTCCGGCTGCTCGGGGCGTTCGACCAGTACGTCCTGGGCGCGGGCACGGGGGCGGGCTACCTCGTCCCGCAGGAGCATCGCGGTGACGTCAGCCGCAAGGCGGGCTGGATCTCCCCGGTCGTCCTGCACGAGGGCCGGGTGGCGGGTGTCTGGGAGGCCGTGGACGGTGACCTCGCCGTCACCTCGTTCGCCGACCTTCCTGAGGGGCCGCTCGAGGACGCGGTCGCGCGCGTCCGGCCGCTGGTGACGGGCGCGGCGCGCTAGACGCGGAACCGGATCCGCCCGCCCGGCCTCAGCTGGGCGGCGGCGGGGACGTCGGCGGAGTGGAGGACGCCGATGACCGGGTAGCCGCCGGTGGTGGGGTGGTCGGCGAGGAAGATGATGGGCTGTCCGCTCGGCGGCACCTGCAGCGCGCCCGTGACCATGCCCTCGCTGCCGAGCTCGCCGGTGCGGGCGCGTTCCAGGCGCGGCCCGCTGAGGCGGACGCCGACGCGGTTTCCGTCGGCCGTCACCTCGTAGGGCGCGGACGTGAGGACGGCGAGGGCGCCGTCGGCGAACCAGTCGTGACGCGGCCCCGGCAGGACGCGCAGCACCGGCGGGTCGGGAGCGACGGGCGCGACGTCCACGAGGATGTCGCCGAGCCCCTCGGCCGGGCCCACGGGGAGCCGGTCGCCGGATGCCAGGGGAGCGGGACCGAGGCCGGACAGCAGATCGGTGGAGCGGCTGCCCAGCACCGCTTCCGCGTCCACGCCCCCGCGCACCGCGAGATAGCTGCGGAGGCCCGTCGACGGTGCGCCGAGTTCGACCACCGCACCCGGAGCGATATGGCAGGGGGCGTTGATCCCGTGCCCGCGTCCCCCGACGCTCAGGGGGACGGGTGCGCCGGTGACGGCGATCCAGGCGGGGCCCGCGAACCGCAGCGCGCCGCCGCCGAGCGTGAACTCGATGCCCGCCGCGCCTTCGGGGTTGCCCACGAGGCGGTTGGCCAGGCGCAGGGCGCGCTCGTCCGCCGCGCCGGAACGCGGGACGCCCAGATGGGCGAGCCCGGGACGGCCGAGATCCTGGACGGTCGCGAGCGGCCCGGGGCGGACGACCTCGATCACCGCGTCCCTCCGGGCGTGAAACGGACCCTCGTGCCGGGGCGCAGAAGCGATGGCGGGTCGCGCGCGACGTCCCAAAGGACCAGGTCGCTGTGCCCGAGCAGCCGCCAGCCGCCCGGCGACGGCGACGGGTAGACCGCCGCGTAGGGGCCCGCGATCGCGACCGACCCGGCCGGGACGGTGGTCCGGGGCGACTCGCGGCGCGGCACGTGCAGGACCGGGTCGAGACCCGTGAGGTAGCCGAAACCGGGAGAGAACCCGAGATACGCGACCGTGTAGGACGCGGCGCAGTGGCGGGCGGCGACGGCCTCGCGGGAGAGGCCGGTGAGGGCGGCGACCTCGTCGAGGTCCGCGCCGTCGTACACGACGGGGATCTCGACCGGGCCGGCGCCGGCCTCGGCCTCCGCCGGGAGCGGCAGCCCCGGGATGCGGGCGGCCAGCGCGCCGAGGTCGGTGCCGGGATCCGCGACGACGAGGACGGTCCGCTCCCCGGGAACGACGTCGACCACGCCGGGCGGGTCCGCGTCGCGCAGGGCGGCGTCCAGCCGGTGCGCGGTCGCCAGGTCGCCGGTCTCCACGAGCAGCGCCGCGTCGCCGGCGCGGAGCACCCTCACGCGAACGCCTCCAGCGCGACGCCGGCCGCCGACAGCGCCGACCGGACGGCCCGCGCCAGCGTCACCGCGCCCGGCGTGTCTCCGTGCACGCACAGGGAACGCGCGTTCAGGACGACCTCGCCGCCGTCCACCGCCTCGACCGTGCCCTCCACCGCCATCCGCACCGCCCGCTTCACCACGGCGGCTGGATCGTGGACGACGGCCCCCGGCCGCCGACGGGACACCAGAGCGCCGGACGGCGTGTAGGCGCGGTCGGCGAAGCACTCGGCGACCACGGTGAGCCCGTCCGCGACGTCATGGACGGCGGACCCGGGAAGGGTCAGCAGCGGCAGCGCGGGATCGTAGGCGCGCACCGCCGCGGCGACGGCGGCCGCCTGCTCCGGGTCGCGGGCGACGCGGTTGTAGAGCGCCCCGTGCGGCTTCACGTACGCGACCCGCCCGCCCTCCGTCCGCGCGATCCCGTCGAGCGCGGCGAGCTGGTAGAGGACCTCCGCGGTCAGCTCGGGCGCCGCGACGTCCATCTCCCGGCGGCCGAATCCGGCCAGATCCCGGTAGGACACCTGCGCGCCGATCGTCACCCCGCGCGCCACCGCCGCCGCGCACACCCGCCGCATGATCAGCGGGTCGCCCGCGTGGAACCCGCACGCCACGTTCGCGCTCGTGATGACGTCCAGCAGGGCCAGGTCGTCGCCCAGCTCCCAGATCCCGAAGCCCTCGCCCAGATCGGCGTTGATGTCGATGACCGCCATGGTCAAGGACTACCACCGCGCGCGGCGGACGGTCATCAGGCGCTCTCCTCGCGGACGTCCCGCAGCTCCGCGCGCGGCGCCCACGCCTGGTACACGCCCCGGTCGAACTGCTCGAGGCCGAGCTCCTCCGCGACGGGGACCCTACCGCCGGTGTACTCCACCCGCGCCCAGCCGTCGTGCTCGCCGAGCACCACGAACGGCTCACCGCGCCATGTGCAGTGCGTGCTGACGTAGGTGAGGCGCTCGACGTCCGCCAGGGGCACGACGCGGACGTACCGGTCCGGCGTCGCCTGGTGGAACCCGTCGGCCGGCCGGGCGGCGTACAGGCGGACGCCGTCCCCGTCGGGGCTCGCCTCGTACTCGGCACCGCGCCAGCCCGCGTAGTAGCCGTGCCGGATGGTCATCCCCGCCCTCCCGGGAGCTTCACGCGCCAGGCCCGCAGGTCGGCGTCGTACACGGCCACGAGGGCCTCCGCGCCTTCCGCGTCGAGCCGGTACAGCTCCGCCCCGTGCGGGAGGCGCTGGCTGTCGATCTTGTACTCCGGGATGGCGGGCCCGTCGCCGGGCGCGTACCCCGACCCCGGGAACGGCGCCTTCTCGATGACCCAGCCGCCCGGGATGATGCCCATGCTCCACTCGTCGATCCCGCCGAGCGGCCGCCGGAACAGCGCGGGCTTCGCCGCCGCCCACCGGATGACGAAGATCTCGTGGGCGGCCGCCGTGAACGGCGACGCCTCGTAGACGAGGCCGAGCGCGCGCACGAGCGCGGCGGGGGTGGTCAGCGTCCGCACGTCCTCGAACCGGTGCACGTAACCGGAGACGAGGTCGTACCCGCCTTCCAGGTAGTGCTGGACGTGCGAGGGCCGCAGGACCTTCTGCATCACGACCGCCGCTCCCGGCGGCTCGGGCCGCGGGTCGTGCTCGGCGGCCTGCGCGATCGGGGTGTCCGGGGGTGTGGGCGAGACCGGGCGCGCCGGTGCCCTTCGCCGGTCCGACGGGGGCTGCGGGGGCTTCAGGTGCTTCGCGACGATCTGCTCGGCGGCCGGGTTCGACGGTGCCGGTGGCGCGGCGCGGCGCGGCGCGCGGGGCGGCTCCGAGGCGCTCCGTGGACGGTCGGGAGCCGTGCGCGCGCGGCCCGCTCCGGCGGCGGGCCCGCCCGGCGCCCTCGGAGGCGCGGGAACCGTCCGAGGCGCGGCGGGTGGTGCGGCGGACGGTGCGGTGGGCGGAACGACGCCGGCCGCCGCTGCCGGCGGGGTGCGCGGTGCCGCGGGCGGCGGGCCGGGCGGCACGGCCGACCGGGCCGCCGGTGGGGAGGCGGGGGCCTTGGCGCGGGGCGGTGCCGGCCGTTCGGCGGCCGGGCGGCGGGACGGGCGCTCGGGAGCGGGAGGGGCGGGCGCCTTCCGGGCGCCCGCGACGCGCACGTCGTCCGGATCCGGCGGGGCCGTCTCCCGGTCGGGCTCGAAGAGCGCGTTGGCGTCGAGGTAGGAGGCGCTCGGCAGCCCGGGGTTGATCGCCAGCTGCCACTCGGGGTTCGGCCAGCGCCGCGACAGCTCGGCGAGCGTCGCCCGGCGGTGGTGGACGGCCTGCCCTTGCAGGGAGCGGTCCATCGCCTCGGGGGAGGTGAACGCCAGGATGAACGTGCCGTCCCCGAACCGGGCCGTGGCGTACCGCTGCCCGGCCGCCGCCGGATCGCCCGGCGAGGGCAGGTAAAGGACGGCGCGCGCGAGCAGCCGCAGGTACGCCTGCTGGTCGCCGCCCTCCCTGGCCTCCGCGAGCGCCCGCTCCAGAGCCGAGCCCGACGGCTGCGCGGGACGGGACGGCTCGGCCGGGCCGCCGCGCTCGCTCTCGGGGATCGCGAGCGGGATCCCGAGTCCGGGCAGCGCCAGCGGGCCGCCCTCGGGACCCGCCTGGCTGGCCTGGTAGACCAGTTCGAGCGGCGAGTCCATCCCGTACACGTCGCGGAACGCGCCCACCATCAGCCCGGCGAGAAGGGCGGCGGCCTCGAGGTGCTCGGCGGCGGCGCGGTGCCCGCCCCGGTCCCGGAGGGGGAACCGGCGCCACCAGTTCTGGCGCTCCTCCTCGTCCGGCGGCTCCCAGCCGATGGACCGCAGCCGCCGTTCCTGGCGCGGCGCCAGCGGGCGGGGCAGGAACGCGCTGCCGACGGCCTCGGCGTCGAGCAGCCCTTCGGACCGCATCGCCTGGACGTAGGGGAGGCCGCTCGGCCCCTGCACGATGAGGAACGACCTGACCGGGAGCCGGGAGAGCTCCAAGGTCAGACGTTTGGCGAAGTCGTTCCAGTCCAATCCGGATCCACTTTCACGTCCGCGGGGCGGGGGTGTACTCGACGGTAGCCGACGAGCGGGGGGCGGGGCAGGGGAGGTCAGTCCGATCCGCGGACCGGGATCGCCTCCGCTCCGGCCGGAGTCCAGAAGCCGCCCTCGGCGTCGTACACGGCGAGGGGGAGTTCCCGCCCGTCGTCGGTCACCTGCCACAGGCGGGTCCCGTGCACCGGCCGGATCGCCGGTCCGGCCGGCCGCGGCGCCGGAACCGGCGGAGGGACGGGCGCGGCGGCCACCGGCGGCGCGGGCGGCACCGTCGGCGGGGGCGGCGGCGGGAGCTGCGCGGGGGGCAGGCGCGGCTCGGGCGGTACGGGCTCGGGCCGAATGAGATCGGGCTGTGCGCTCTCGTGCCTGACCGGCTCGGGCCGTGGCGGTTCCGGCAGTGCGGGCTCGGGGAGCGCGGGCTCGGGGAGCGCGGGGTCCTGCGCCAGGGGGTCGGGCTGGACGGGCTCGGGCCGGGACGGATCCGGCAGGCCCACGCCGCCCGCCCTCAGCGCCGCTTCCAGCTCGTCCGTGGTGAAGGCGTCGACGGCCGTGTGCGCGTCGTCGTACGGGAGCCCGTGCGGGACGGATCCGTTGACGAGCCCGTTCCCCGCGGGGAGGGCGCCGCCCGCCACCGGGTTCGGCCCCGCCAGCGCGTTGGGGTCGACGGTCCCGTACGGGTTCGTGACGTCCTCCACGGGGAGTTCCGGCCGGGAGGCCGACCGGCGGTGGGCGATCCGGGACGGGTCCGCGTTCTCGATCCCGAAGTCGAGCAGCTCGATCAGGCCGGTGCCCTGCCGGTGGAACGACTCGTACACGAGGTCGGAGGGGCGCCGGACGCCCTGCACGTCGCGGAGCGCGGTGACCATCACCTCCGCCAGGCGCGCGTAGTCGGCGGGGGGCACGGCGTGGATCCCGCCGGGCGCGCCGGAGTGCGGCAGCTCGGTCCACCAGTTGAGGGGCGCGGGGTCGTGCGGCGGACGCCAGCCCGCGTCGCTCATGACCTCCTCGTCCGCCGGGGTGAGCAGCAGCGGTCCTTCGAGGAAGTTGTTGCTGACCGCCTCGGCATAGAGCCGGTCGGGCTCCCGCATGGCCTGGACGTAGTGCCGGCTCTCGTCGCGCTCGCGCACGATGAGGATGGTGTCCCGTTCGAGAACCGCCAGCTCACGTCCCAGCCGGCGCGTGAACTCGGACCACTCCAACACGATCACTCCCTACATCCGGGGCGCGGCCCCCGGCCCCCGCGAGACCGCGTCGGGGACCGATGATTGCCGCCGCCGTCGCCGCGCGCAAACCGGGAGTTCACCCGGGCGGAGGTTCATGACGCAGCGCACGCAGGGCCTCGCGGAGGGCCTCCGCGCCGTCGCCGCAGTGGTCGAGGACGCTGATCAGGCGGTGCAGGATGTCGTGGCGCTCGTGCCCGGCGTCCAGCATCGCCTGCGCGGTCTCCCACAGCTCGGGCGGGTCGCCGTCCCAGAGCCGCGCCGTGAGCCGCTCGTGCGCGTCCAGGTGCTCCCCGTCCGCGCCGGGGTGCTCGAACTCCAGCATCGCCCGGCGGTCGGCGGGGTCGGACGGGTCCAGCCCGGAGAGGTCGACGGACTCGGCCCGCCCCGGCACGCGGTGGGTGCCGGACAGGAACGGCAGCGCGAACGCCCGGCGGGGGAGCGCGTCCAGCTCTCCGTCCGGAAGGAGCCGGGCGACGAGGGCGCGGTCGAGGCCGAAGGAGGACGGGTCGCGGTAGGCGTCGGCGAACTCGGCCGTGGCGTCCCAGACGGCGTCCAGGGTGGCCCTGACGCCTTCGTCGGGGAGGCTGGTCCGCTTCCCGGCCCAGCGCACCCAGGCGGCGAGGACGTGGGGGACCGCCTCCTGCTCGGCGGGGGACAGCAGTACCTTGCGGGGCAGCCAGTCGAGCAGGAACATCTCGCACTTGATGGGGCTGACCCGGAGCGGCCGCCCGAAGTCGTGGGCGCATCCGTAGTCGATGATGCGGTCGACGCACGTGCTGGCGGCGGACCGGTCGGACAGCTCCTCCGCCTCGTCCGACGCCAGGAAGCGCGCGGCGATCGTGGCGCGCCGGTCCCGCCCGTAGACCGGCGGCTGCGGGAGCCGCCCGCCCGGCGGCAGGATCCCGACGCGCGCGCGGACGAACGCGTGGTAGGAGCCGAAGTTCTCGTTCACCGGCGGGTCGCCGGTCTCGTCGGTGAGCTCCAGTGCGCTCCGCAGCAGCGCCCGGGTGTCACGGGGGTCGACCTGCTCGAACCGCATCAGCGGGTTGTCGCGCCCCTCCCGGCGGCAGTGGTCCATGAGCTTGTCGACCTGGGAGGAGACCCAGGCGTCGCGGACCATCCCGCACGCGGGCGGGCGACCGGTCGCCGCGTCCGGCACGGCGCCCGCCTTGTTGCGGTCGACCAGGACGACGAGCGCGTGCCGATCCGCCCCGCCATAGGAATAGGTGCAGACGAGGGACTCCTGGTCGCCGTAGACGTCCCGGGAGACGAAGCACTCCTCGGCGGTGACCATGCCCACGCGGTCGGCCCATCCGGGTCGCGCCACGCCGTTCTCCATCAGCTCCAGGGCGGCCCGCTCCGCCCTGGACGCCTGCCGCAGGGTGCCCAGATGGGCGATCCCCGTGAGCAGCGCCAGCGCGGCGGGCGTTCCGGCGCGTCTCGCGTAGCCGACCAGGGCCTCGCCGATGACCTCCTCGACGTCGCCGCCCGGGACCCGGTGGCCCCACCAGGAGCCGAGGATCTCGCTGACGATCAGTTCGGCGTCGAGGGGGCTGCGCACGGCGAGGAGCTCGCGGGCGTGCCGCAGCATCCCGTCGAAGATCGCGGAAACCTCCGCGGAGACGTCGTCGGGGCGCTGCGCTCCGTCCCGGGCCGGTTCCCCGGAGGAGCGGTGACGGCTGCGGGGGCTCACGCCTCTAGCTTCTCAGATGCGGCGCGTGCCCCGTCCAGGAGACGGCAGGTCCGGGCGTCCGGTTCAGCCCTCGCGGACGTACGCGGACGGCGGCCTCGATTTCTCCATCCCCACGAGATGCTCGCGGGCCATCCGCTCGACGAGCGCGGGCGTGGCGTCCAGCCCCAGGTGGGTCGCGCACGCCAGGACGTCGGCCACGCAACGGTGCACCGTCGCCGAGGGGACCGCCGTGAACTCGCCCGAGAGCCGCCGCGTGACGACCTCGCGCGTGTCGCTCCGCTGATCGGTCAAAACCGGCATCTGACCCATCCCTCCGCTCGGATGACGCCTCGATGTCATTTCAGCCGTTTTACGCAGAGAGTCAAGACATTTAACGACGATGTTGCATAAATTTGGGCCCCGGCTCACCGTCCGTCCCCGGCGCGGCGCCGGGACGCTCGCGCGGCTCCGCCGCCCAGCCCGCGTGGTGGCGTGCCGCCCAGTCCGGATCGACCTCTCCGGTGAGCATCCCCGTGAGCGCCCCGCGGTCCCTGAACGCCTCCCACAGATGCCCCATGGTCACCACGAGGACGAGGAGGAACAGCCAGTCGTGGACGAACGTGGCGCCCGTCCGCCACCGGTCCGGCCACGGACCGGGGAACGTCAGGATCTCCCCGGTCGCGAGCATGACCAGGATCGCGCCCAGGGTGAACGCGGCGTTCAGCTTCTGGCCGCCGTTGAACTTGCCGACCGGCAGGATCCCGCGCCCGTTCCGCACCGCCCTGCGGTCCCGCCGCCGGAGCCACTCCCAGTCGGACGGCGCGAACCTGTTCAGGCGCCGCACGTCCGCGCGGAACGCGCGCGACGCGAACCCCAGGAGGATCGGGACGGGCAGCCCGAAACCGCACCAGACATGGACCGTCTTGACCAGCTCCCTGCGCCCCACCAGCGTCGCGAGGGCGGGCAGGTACAGCAGCGCGGCCGTCACCAGGCACGCCAGCATCAGCACGGCGGTCGCATGGTGGACCGCGCGCTCCGCGGCCGTGAAGCGCCGCAGGCGCGCGCCCGCGCGATCAGGCGATCGGCGCATCGTCCCGGCCGTTCGACCGCCCCACCCAGGCGTCCACGTCGTAGCCCCGGCGCTCCCAGTACCCCGGGCGGACCTGCTCGGTGAGCTCGATGCCGCCGAGCCACTTCAGCGACTTGTAGCCGTACATGGGGGCCACGCAGAGGCGCACCGGCCCGCCGTGGTCGTGGGTGACCGGGACGTCCTCCATCCGGGTCGCGATCAGGACGTCCCGGCGCCGCGCCTGCCCCAGCGTGAGCGACTCGGTGTAGACGCCGTCGAACGAGGTGAACCGGACGGCCCGCGCCCGCGGGGACACCCCGATCACGTCCAGCAGATCGGGCAGGGCCACCCCCGCCCACCGGACATCGGGCACCCGCCACCCGGTGACGCACTGGAAGTCCTTGTCGAGCACCGTCTGCGGGAGCCGCGCGAGGTCGTCCACGCCGATCTGCCGGGGGCGCTCCACCAGCCCGCCGACCGTCATGCGCCATTCCCGCGGGCTCCGCCGCCGTACGCTTCCGGTGACCGTGTAGTAACGGAACCCTCCCGCCGCGGGAAGGACGTTCCCGAGACCCCCGACCGGCGCCAGGACCTCACCGACCTCGCGCTGGAGGGAGGCCCCCACGGCCACCCCCGCGGCGCCGAGGCCGAGCATCCCGAGCACGATCCGGCGCCCCACCGGGGCGCCTTCCGCGCGTCCGTTCTGTTCCACCCCTCCATTCGAGCACCGCGCCGCACCGTCCGCCAGGGGACCGGGCGCCGCCGTAAGGGTTCCGTCAGATCTAAGCTGGCCCCATGCCCACGAAGGTTCATCTCGCACAGCGGCCCGAGGCCGACGAGCTGCTGGGACGCAGCCCGCTCGCCGCGCTGATCGGCATGCTGCTCGACCAGCAGATCCCGATGGAGTGGGCCTTCTCCGGCCCGTACACGATCTGCCGGCGCATGGGCACGGACGACCTGGACGCGCACGAGATCGCCGCCTACGACCCCGAGCGGTTCGCGGCCCTGCTGTCGGAGAAGCCGGCGGTGCACCGCTACCCCGGTTCGATGGCCAAGCGCGTCCAGCAGCTGTGCCGGTACCTGGTGGACAACCACGACGGGGACGCGGAGAAGCTCTGGAAGGGCGTGGACGACGGCAAGGAGCTGTTCAAGCGCCTCAACGCCCTCCCCGGGTTCGGCAGGCAGAAGGCGCAGATCTTCGTCGCCCTGCTCGGCAAGCAGTACGGGGTGCGGCCGGACGGCTGGCGCGAGGCCGCCGGGGACTACGGCGAGGAGGGGTCCCACCGCTCCGTGGCCGACATCACCGGGCCGGAGTCGCTCGCCAAGGTGCGGGCGTTCAAGCAAGAGATGAAGGCGGCGGCGAAGGCGGGCGGGTGACCCGGCGGGCGGGCGGAACTCGCCGAACGCGGCGGAGTTCACAGTGCGGGACGCCGCGACGCCGTAATATCTCCAACTCGCACGGCCCGAGGAGTGCCGCCGGGGCCGCCGGGACAAGGATGTCCGGCGGGGGTTCCGTAGGCGGCGAACCCTCGGGATGATGAGAACCTGACTCGGACCGGTGTTGTGATGGAGGCGGGAGCGCTAGCCTGCTCCCATTCACTCATAGTGATGAAAACTTGCCGCGCGGTACGGGACCTTCTGGGGCGGAGGTGGTGTCCTTGAGCACCGAGACGTCCGTTCCGCATCCTCGCGTCTCAGGGGTGGAGGGGCAGCCCATGGATGCATCCGACGCCGCGTTGTACGCGACCTTGCTGAGGGAGGCGCCCGGCGGGCTGGCGTTCTTCGACACCGAGCTGCGCTGCCGAAGGGCCAACGACGCCCTCGCCGCGCTGCTCGGCGTGCCCGTGGCCGAGCTGCAGCGGGGACGCCCCGCCGAGGTGCTGCCGGACGCCCTGGCCGCCGCGTTCGAGAGCGCCCTGCGCACGGTGCTGGCCGAGGACCGCCCGATCAGCGACCTCGACCTGGTCGTCCCGCGCGGGACCGGGCCCGACGACGGCGATGTCGCCGTCGCGCTGGAGGAGCGGATCCTGGCGTGCACGTGGCTGCCCGCCAGGGGCGCCGACGGCGCGTCCCAGGGGGTGGTCCTCACCGCCCTGGACGTGACCGAGCGGCGCCGGGCCGAGGAGGTCATCCGCCGCAAGGAGCAGCGCTACCGCTCCCTCGTGGAGGCCAGCGCCCAGGTCGTGTGGGTCGCCGCCGCCGACGGGGGCGTGATCGACGACGCGCCGGAGTGGCGCGCGATCACGGGCCAGACGCCCGACGACTACGCGACCGGCGGCTGGCTGGCGGTCGTGCACCCCGAGGACCGGCCCCGCATCGAGAGCGCCTGGCGGGAGTGCGTCCAGGACGACCGCGTCTTCGAGAGCAACTACCGCGTCCGCACCAAGTCCGGCACGTACCGGCACTACGACGTCCGCGCCGTGCCCATCTGGCAGGGCGACGCGGTGATCGAGTGGGTGGGCGCCAACACCGACGTCACCGGTCAGCGCGAGGCCGAGGAGATGCGCGGCCGGCTGACCGAGCAGCTGTCGGCGGCGGCGCTGCGCACGGCCCGGCTCCAGCAGGCCACGTCGATGCTCGCGGAGGCGCTCACCGTCTCCCAGGTCGTCCAGGTGATCACCGAGGTCGGCCGGTCGGCGATCGGCGCCGACCACTCCGCCGTCGCGCTGCTGGACGACGACAAGCTGCGGCTGAGCGTCGTGGCCCCGTCCCAGCCGGGGGCGGACGCCGAGATCCGGCCGGGCTCGCGGGACGGCATCAAGGTCAGCGACCAGACGGTCATGTCCGTCGCGGTCCGCGAGAGCCGGCCGTTCCTGGCCGAGCACCCCGACAGCCTCCGCCTCCAGCTCGGCGGCGACGAGCACGGCGTGTTCGCCCGGCACACCGAGGAGCGCGCGTGGGTGGGCCTGCCCCTCCTCGCGGCGGGCGCCCCGATCGGCGCGCTCCGCTTCTCCTTCACCCGCCCCAGGGAGATCACGGAGGAGGAGCGAGTCTTCCTGGAGGCCCTCGCCGGCCAGTGCGCCCTCGCCGTGGAGCGCGCCCTGCTGTTCGAGCGGGAGCACAAGACCGCCGAGGAGCTCCAGCGCAGCCTCCTGCCGAGCGACCTGCCGCAGCTGCCCGGGATGGTCCTGGCCGCCCGCTACAACCCCGCCACCCGGCACGTCCAGGTGGGCGGCGACTGGTACGACGTGTTCCGGCTCCCGGACGACCGGCTCGCCGTCGCGGCGGGCGACGTCATGGGCAAGGGCGTCCTCGCCGCGGCCGGAATGGGACGCGTCCGCAACGCCCTGCGCGCCCTCGCGCTCAACGACCCGCGGCCCGCCGCGGTCCTCGCGGGGCTGGACCGGTTGTTCAGCGCCACCGAGGATGAGGAACAATTCACCACGGTCGCGTACGCGGTGATCGATCCCGAGACCGGCCGCGGCGCGTTCAGCAACGCCGGCCACCCGCCGCCGCTGCTGATCGCGCCGGACGCGTCCCCGCGCGTCAGCGACCGCGAGCCGGGGACCCCGCTCGGCTGGCCGAGCCAGCGTCAGCAGACAAGTTTTTCCATCGAGACCGGCAACACTGTGGTCTTCTATTCCGATGGACTTGTGGAGAACCGTAGGCGTGGGGTGGACGCCGGGCTCGAGGAGCTGGTCGCCGTGGCCGCGGACGCCCCACCTGAAGTGGTAGGAGATCCCGAGAGACTCGTCGACTTCCTGGTCGATCGGATGCTTGCCGGGTACGAGCAGGTAGACGATGTGACCGTGCTCGCCCTGCACGTCCCGCCCAAGCCCGCGTGATCCCTCCACGGGAGGGCGCGAAGTCGGTCTGACGCGTACGAAGGACCGCTCCGCTCCCTCTAAGGTGGAGTGTTACCGGGCAGGACTCCAGAGCGGAATGCGCAGCTGTGCCAGAATGCTTGACCCTAGTGAGAGCGGGTACGCTGCGGTGTCGCACCTGGAGGACCCGCCCAGTGTGAGGTCCCACCCGGAGTGAGGCCGGGCCCGTCAGGGCACTTGGGTCAACCAAGCCACACGTTCGTTCGAGAGGTATTTGTGTCGCCTGCTAGCTCGACCTCGAAAGCGTCAGATCTGCACGAGCACGTCATCGCGCAACTGATCGAGCGTGGACGGTCCCAGGGTTACCTCGAAGCCGACGACGTACGACGTACGTTCGAGGAGGCCGACATCCCTGTGTCGAAGGCCTCCAGCATCCTGCGGAGCCTCAGCGAGAAGGGTGTGACCGTCATGGTGAGCGCTGCCGACTCTGCGGCGCCGAAGCGTCCGCGCAAACGCGCGGCGCCCCCGGCGCGCAGGCCCAGGACGGCCGCCGCTGCGAAGGAGCAGCCCGACACGGTGACCGCCGTCGTGAGCGACGACGAGATCACCGGGGAGACCGTCGCGGAGGCCGTCGCCGCCCCGGCGCCCGCCCCGCGCAAGCCCGCGGCCAAGCCGGCCGCGGCGAAGACCGCCAAGCCGAAGAAGGCCGCCGCGAAGAAGCCGGCCGCACCGAAGACCGCCGCCAAGAAGGCCGCTCCAGGGAAGGCCGGGGACGACCCCGAGCTCGAGGACGAGGTCGACGTCGACCTCGAAGCGGACCTGACCGACCTCGAGGTCGACCTCGCGGACGACACGGCCGCCGAGGCGGACGAGACGCCCGAGGCGCCCGAGACCGAGGACGAGGAGGAGGCCGCCGCGCCCGCGGCGAAGGCCCCCGCCCCGGTGCCCGGCAAGCCGGGCGCCACCACGTCCGAGGAGGAGTCGTTCACCCTCGGCGACGATGACGAGGACGCGCCCGCGCAGCAGATCGCGGCCGCCGGCGCCACCGCCGACCCCGTCAAGGACTACCTGAAGCAGATCGGCAAGGTCCCCCTGCTCAACGCCGAGCAGGAGGTCGAGCTCGCCAAGCGCATCGAGGCGGGCCTGTTCGCCGAGGAGCGCCTGGCGGTCGACGGCCCGGCGATGTCCGAGGAGGACCTCGAGGACTTCGAGTGGATCGCCGAGGACGGCCGCCGCGCCAAGAACCACCTGCTGGAGGCCAACCTCCGGCTCGTGGTCTCGCTGGCCAAGCGCTACACCGGACGCGGCATGCTCTTCCTGGACCTGATCCAGGAGGGCAACCTCGGCCTGATCCGCGCGGTCGAGAAGTTCGACTACACCAAGGGCTACAAGTTCTCCACGTACGCCACCTGGTGGATCCGGCAGGCGATCACCCGCGCGATGGCCGACCAGGCCCGGACGATCCGCATCCCCGTCCACATGGTCGAGGTCATCAACAAGCTGGCGCGCGTCCAGCGGCAGATGCTCCAGGACCTGGGCCGCGAGCCCACCCCGGAGGAGCTGGCCAAGGAACTCGACATGACCCCGGAGAAGGTCGTCGAGGTCCAGAAGTACGGCCGCGAGCCCATCTCGCTGCACACCCCGCTGGGTGAGGACGGCGACAGCGAGTTCGGCGACCTCATCGAGGACTCCGAGGCGATCGTCCCGGCCGACGCGGTGAGCTTCACGCTCCTGCAGGAGCAGCTGCACTCCGTGCTCGACACGCTCAGCGAGCGGGAGGCGGGCGTGGTGTCGATGCGCTTCGGCCTGACCGACGGCCAGCCGAAGACCCTGGACGAGATCGGCAAGGTGTACGGGGTCACCCGCGAGCGCATCCGGCAGATCGAGTCCAAGACGATGTCGAAGCTGCGGCACCCGTCGCGCTCCCAGGTCCTCCGCGACTACCTCGACTGATCGGCGAGCACTCTCGACAGGTCGAACGCAGAGGCGGTCCGTCCGGTTCCCGGGCGGGCCGCCTCTCGCGTGCCGGCCTCCCTGATCAGCCGGGGAGGACGATGTCCAGGTTCGGTCCGTTGAGCTCGGCCGCGTACCCCAGGCCGGCGACGGTCTTGAGGAGCTGCTCAGGCGTGCGGGGGCGGGCGCCCGACGCGATCAGCGCGTGCGCGATCTCGCCCCGGGTCGCCTTGGCCATGTGGCTGACTACCGTCCGCTTCGCGACGCCGGCGACGACGCGCTCGCGGAAGACGCGGACGGCCACGGCGCCGGGGGCCTTCCAGGCGGCGGCGTAGGGCCCGGAGCGCATGTCGACGATCAGGCCGTCCGGGCGCAGGGCCTCCGTCAGGGCGGGGCGCCACAGGGTGGAGAGGCGCCCGTGCCTCGGGAGGGACGCCGCCATCGACAGGCGGTAGGGCGGGATCCGGTCGGTGAGGCGGAGCGCGCCCCAGAGACCGGAGAACACGAGGATCCGCTCGCCCGCGGCCGCGGGGTCCAGGGACGGCAGGTCGAGGTTGTCGTAGAGCACGCCGGTGTAGAGCTCCGCCGCGGGCAGGGTGGGTGCTTCACGGAGAGCGAGGTTGCGTCGCAGAGCCTCCTCCGCCTGGCCGGCGGGCAGCGCCAGGACGTCTCGCGCGTCGGGGCGGCGGCTCGTCTCCTGGAGCGCGGCCAGGACCCGCTCGCGGGTGGCGGTCAGCTCCGGATGACCGAGCGCGGCCAGGTCGAGGGCCGGGCCTTCCGTCGCGGTGGCCTTCTTCTCCGAAGGGGGCAGCAGAATGAGCACGGTCCAGAATTTTCGACTACGAATAGTGGTCGGTCAATTACGTTCCGACGTTTCACGGGAAAGGGAGCGGCGGCCACCGTCTCCGGTGGCCGCCGCTCGCCGATCTATTCCGATCCCTACCGCTCGTCGTCCATGGCGGGGGTGGGGGTTTCGTGAAGCCTGTCGGTCTCGTCGTGGATGTCGGCCCCGTTGGCACGGAGGGCCTCTGCGTACCTGCGGCCGTGGTGGGCGCAGAACAGAAGGTCGCCGCCGCCTACAAGGACTGCTCGGACGTAGGCCTGGGCGCCGCAGCGGTCGCAACGGTCGGCGACGGTCAGCGGCTTGGTCGGGGCAAGGGCTCCGGTCACGGCACCTTCCTCATTGCTCGGGGTCGGTACTTAGGACAACATCTAACCCGACCAGGACGTTCCCAACCTGTTTCCGCGTACGCCCTCAGCGGAATGGCCTCGATTAGTGACCGAGGTCACACATTCGAGCGGCCCGCGCGGAGGGTCCGGAGACGGGCGCGAAGTGGTCAGGTGACGTCCCAGCGGAACAGGCGGGCGGCGATCAAAGCTCCGACCACGGCGACGCCGAGAAGGATGCCGATCTGCGGGAGTGCGGACATCGGGCCCAGGCCGCGCCCCATCACGTTCAGCATCGCCTCGTTGAGGTAGCGCAGAGGGAACACGTAGGAGACCACCTCCATCCAGCGCGGCATCGCGTCCAGGGGGAAGAACGAGCCCCCGAGGAACGCCATCGGCAGGACGATGATCTGCGTGGCCGCCTGGGCCGTCTCCTGCGACTTGGCCCACGCGCCGACCACCATGCCGATCGACAGGAACGCCAGGACGCCCGCCAGGACCGTCGGGATCGCCATCCACCAGGCGTGCCCGAGCCGGAGCCCGAAGAACGGCAGCTGCGCCACCAGCACGAAGAGGCCGAACTGGACGAGCGCCACGGCGAGACTGACCGCGATCCGCGCGGCGAACACGGTCGGGATGGGGGCGGGCGACAGCTGGAGGCGCCGCAGGATGCCCTTCGTCCGCCACGACACCAGGGTCTGGGACGCGCCGAACACGCCGGCGGAGGCGAGAGCCCATCCGAGCAGGCTCGGGGTGAAGAACTGGATCGCGTCCAGTGACTCGTCCTCCACCTGCTGCGCCTCGAGGGTGTAGGCCGGGGGCTTCCCCGCGGCGGCCTGGTTGGCGGACTGCACGAGCGCGTTCATGAGCCCCCGCACCGTGCCCGCCTTCACCTGGTCGGCCATGGAGAAGTGGACGATCAGCCGGCCGTCCCGCTGCTCCACCGCCGCGTCCGCGTCGCCCTTCTCCACCTTGCCGAGGGCCGCCGCCCGGTCGCCGGATCGGGTGACCTCCATGACCTCGGACAGCTCACCGGAGTCGTGCGCGAGGGCCTGCTGCAGGACGGAGACCTGCCCGACCTGGACGACGGTCACCTTGGCCGTGCTCTGGTTCCCGAACACCCCGCCGAAGATGACCAGGAACATCAGCGGGAACAGGATCGTGAAGAAGAGCGCGCCCCCGTCCCGCTTGAACCCGAGGAACATGGCCCGCGACAGGCTCTTGAAGCTGGCGAAGGCGCTCATGCGCGGAACTCCCTTCCGGTGAGGTCCAGGAAGACGTCCTCCAGGGTCGCGCCGCGGATCTGGACGCCGTCCAGGGCGTCCTCGGCGGCCATCGCGGCCACCACCGCCGACGGGTCCCTGGAGATGATCGTGAGGGAGACGCCGTCGTCGCCGGCCTCGTCCGCGCCGGGCAGGCGCCGGGCCTCCTCGGCCGTGAGGACCCCGCTCGGCACGCTGATCCTGGCGGGCGCCTCCAGCCCGCGCACCAGCACGGCCGGAGCGCCCAGACGCAGGACCCTGCCCTCGTCCATGATCGCGACCCGGTCGCAGAGCGCCTCCGCCTCGTCCATGTAGTGCGTGGTGAGGACGATCGTGCGGCCCTCGGTGTTGATGCCCCGCAGGATGTCCCAGAGGTTGCGGCGTGCCTGCGGGTCCAGGGCGGCCGTGGGCTCGTCCAGGAACACGACCTCCGGGTCGTGGACGAGCGCGCACGCGATCGACAGCCGCTGAGCCTGGCCGCCCGACAGCTTCTCGACGCGCACGTCGGCCTTGTCGCCCAGCCCCACCGTCCCCAGCATCGCGTCCGCCTTGCCGGCCGGGACGCCGTAGAGGGAGCCGAACGTCCGCAGCTGCTCGCGCGCCGTGAGCCGCTCGAAGAACGACGACGCCTGCAGCTGCACCCCGATCCGGGGCAGGAGCCGGTCGTTGCGCGGCCAGGGGGCCATGCCGAGCACCGACACCCCGCCCCCGTCGGGCCGTCGCAGCCCCTCGATGATCTCCAGGGTGGTCGTCTTGCCGGCGCCGTTCGGCCCGAGGATCCCGAAGAACTCCCCCTCCTCGACGTCGAAGGTGACGCCGTCGACCGCTCGGACGTCGCCGTACCGCTTGCGCAGGTCCTTGACCTGGATCGCCTGTGCCATGATCGGAACGATAGGGAGGCGGCACCGCCTTCCGCACCCACCGGCGGATGGACTCCGCGGGCTCCACCCCGGGGGCCGGGGCGGCGAGCCCTGCGGTGGAATGTCGGCGGCCGGGGGTACCCTTCTGCCGAATGTCCTACCCCCGAGGAGCGCACGCACCTTGACCGCCGCGACCGCCGAAGCCACCACCGACGACCAGCACGGCTACTCCGCCCGGCACCTCTCCGTGCTGGAGGGGCTCGAGGCCGTCCGGAAGCGACCCGGCATGTACATCGGGTCGACCGACAGCCGGGGCCTCGCGCACTGCCTCTGGGAGATCGTCGACAACTGCGTCGACGAGGCCCTGGCCGGCCACTGCACGCACATCAGCGTGATCATGCACCCCGACGGGTCGTTCGAGGTGGGCGACAACGGCCGCGGGATCCCCGTCGACCTGGAGCCCAAGACCGGGCTGCCCGGGGTCGAGCTGGTCATGACGCGGCTGCACGCGGGCGGCAAGTTCGGCGGCGTCTCCTACACGGCGTCCGGCGGCCTGCACGGCGTCGGAGCGTCGGTCGTGAACGCCCTGTCGGCCCGCCTCGACGTGGAGGTCGACAGGGAGGGGCACACGCACGCGATCAGCTTCCGTCGCGGGCTCCCCGGCGAGTTCGCGGACGAGGGCCGCCCGAACGCCCGGTTCAGGAAGAAGTCGGGGCTGCGCCAGATCCGCAAGGTCGCGAAGAAGGTCACCGGCACCCGCGTGCGCTTCTGGCCGGACTTCCAGATCTTCCTGAAGGACGCCACGGTCGAGCGGTCGCTCGTCATGGACCGCATGCGCCAGACCGCGTTCCTCATCCCCGGCCTCACCATCGACGTCCGAGACGAGCGCGGCGACGAGGTCGTCGAGGAGACGTTCCGGTTCGACGGCGGCATCGGCGAGTTCTGCACCTACCTCGCCAAGGACGCCCCCCTGATCGACGTCCTGCGCCTGCGGGGGCGGGGCCACTTCACCGAGACGGTCCCGGTCCTGGACGACCAGGGCCACCTCACCCCCACCGACGTCGAGCGCGACCTCGAGGTCGATGTCGCACTGCGCTGGGGCAACGGCTACGACACCGTCACCCGCTCCTTCGTGAACGTGATCGCGACGCCGAAGGGCGGCACGCACGTCCGCGGGTTCGACCGCGCGGTGCTCCGCGTCCTGAACGAGCAGCTGCGCGCCACGAAACTGCTCAGGAACGGCGACGAGGACGTCATCAAGGAGGACGTCCTCGAGGGCCTCACGGCCGTCGTCACGGTGCGCCTGCCGGAGCCGCAGTTCGAGGGCCAGACCAAGGAGATCCTCGGCACGTCCGCCGCGACCCGGATCGTCTCCCAGGTCGTCGCCCGCGAGCTCAAGGCGATCTTCGAGAACCCGTCGCGCGGGCAGAAGCAGCAGCTGCGCACCGTCCTGGAGAAGGTCGCCGGCGCCGCCAAGACGCGGATCGCCGCCCGCACCCAGCGCGACAACCAGCGCCGCAAGAACGCGCTGGAGAACTCGGCGCTGCCGGCGAAGCTCGTCGACTGCCGCTCCGCCGACGACCGCAGCGAGCTGTTCATCGTCGAGGGCGACTCCGCGCTCGGCACCGCCAAGCTCGCCCGCGACTCGGAGTTCCAGGCGCTGCTGCCGATCCGCGGCAAGATCCTGAACGTGCAGAAGGCGTCCGTCGCCGACATGCTCAAGAACGCCGAGTGCGCGGCGATCATCCAGGTGCTCGGCGCCGGCTCGGGCCGCACCTTCGACGTCGACGCCGCCCGGTACGGCCGGGTGGTGATCCTCGCGGACGCCGACGTCGACGGCGCCCACATCCGGTGCCTCCTGCTGACGCTCTTCTACCGCTACATGCGTCCGATGCTGGAGGCGGGGCGCATCTTCTCCGCCGTCCCGCCCCTGCACCGCATCGAGCTGGTCAGGCCGAAGCGCGGGCAGGACAAGTACATCTACACCTACTCCGACGCCGAACTCCGCCGGCGGCTCGTGGAGCTGGAGCGCAAGGGCCAGAACTGGAAAGAGCCGATCCAGCGCTACAAGGGCCTCGGCGAGATGGACGCCGACCAGCTGGCCGAGACGACCCTCGACCCGCGCCACCGGGTGCTCCGGCGGATCCACATCCAGGACGCGGAGGAGGCGGCGGGCATCTTCGACCTGCTGATGGGCAGCGAGGTCGCCCCCCGGCGCAAGTTCATCACCGCGGGAGCGACGGAACTCGACGTCGAGCGCATCGACACGTGAGAACCCCCGGTGACGGGCGGCCCGCGACCGCCCTCCACCCGGGGGTGGAGAGCCGGTCTCCAGCCGGGCTCTGATCCCGCCGGCGGTCCTCGGCGCATAGCGTCGCGGCATGAGCGATATGAGCGCCGTCCGGTGAGGGTCGGTTCCTGCCATGTGGACGAGCGGCACGCCCGCGCCGGGGTCTTCGCCGTCCTGCTGGTCTGGGCGGTCGTGATCTACGTGCGCGGTGTGCTGCACTCCTCGCCCGCACCCGCCCCGCACGGCGCCGGGCTCGCCGTCGTGGTGCTGAACGTCGTGACGTTCGCGCTGCTGGCGACGGGGCTCCGGATCGGGCACTGGAAGGGGCGGCGGTGGCGGGCGCCGGGCACCGTCCTGCTCCTGGCGGCCATGGGGACGTCGCTGTCGCTGTACGGGGTGTCCCCGCACGGCGGCGGAGTCTGGCTGTCCATGGTGGGCCTGTGGGTGCTGGTGACGCGGCTGCCGCTCCCGGCGGGCCTCGCCGTGGCCACGGCCGCCGTCGTGTCGATCGGCCTGATCGGCGCGGCGTTCCGCGACGGGGGCTCCGACCTCGGGGTGATGGCCGCGTTCATGGGCCTCACCCTCGGCGCGCTCGCCACCCGGCAGGGGATGATCGCGCAGGAGGCGACCCGGCGCGCCGAGGCCGCGAGCACCGCGCTGGCGGAGCGGTCCCGGATCGCGCGGGAGATCCACGACATCCTCGCGCACTCGCTGTCGGCGCAGATCGTCCATCTGGAGGGGGCGCGGCTCCTGCTGTCGAGGGACGGCGACCGTGTCCAGGCGCTCGACCGGGTCGAGCGGGCGCGCCGCCTGGCCCGCTCCGGGCTGGACGAGACGCGCCGCGCGCTCGCGGCCCTGCGGGGCGAGCTGCCGGAGCCGAAGGAGGTCATCGCGGAACTCGCGGAGGAGTTCCGCGCGAGCACGGGACGCCCGTGCGAGGTCCAGGTGCTGGGAACTCCCCGGGAGCTGCCGCCGCAGGCCGGGCTGGCGGTGGCGAGGACCGCGCAGGAGGCGCTGACGAACGTCCGCAAGCACGCGCCCGGCGCCCGCGCCCGAGTCGTCCTGCGCTACCTGGACGACACCGTCGAGCTGGAGGTCACCGACACCGGCGCGACGGAGCCCGTCGTGAACCTGGGAGGCGGCGGGTACGGCCTCGTCGGCATGAGGGAGCGAGCCGAGCTGTTCGATGGGACCCTGGAGACCGGGCCGGACGGCGAGGGTTTCCGTGTGTCGCTCCGGGTTCCGGTACAGGACGGGGCGCTGTGAGCGACATGACGAGGATTCTGGTCGTCGACGACCAGACGGTGGTGCGGGAGGGGCTCGTCCTCCTGCTGAACCTGCTGCCCGGTATCGAGGTCGCCGGCTCCGCCGAGAACGGTGAGCGGGCGGTCGCGCTGGTGGAGGAGCTCCGGCCCGACGTCGTCCTGATGGATCTGCGGATGCCGCGGACGGACGGTGTGGAGGCCACGCGGCGCATCAAGGCCCTACGCCCGGAGGTGGAGATCGTCGTCCTGACCACCTACGCCGACGACGAGTCGATCTTCGCGGCGCTGCGCGCGGGTGCTCGCGGCTACCTCACCAAGGACGCGGGCGCCGATGAGATCGCCCGCGCCGTCGACGCGGTCCGGGGCGGTGCGGCGCAGCTCGATCCGGCCGTGCAGCGGCGTCTCGTCGAGGCCGTCGCGGCGGGGGAGCGGCCCCGCCGGGCGCACGACGGCCTGCCGGACGGGCTGACGCGGCGGGAGGCGGAGGTGCTCGCGCTGATCGCCCGCGGCCGGTCCAACGCGGAGATCGCGGGCGAGCTGTTCATCGGCGAGGCGACGGTCAAGACGCACATCAACAACCTGTTCGCCAAGGCGGGGCTCCGGGACCGCGCGCAGGCCGTCACCTACGCGTTCCGGCACGGCCTGGCGGGCTGATGCCCACAGGAACTCATTGATCGGGCAAAGCACGGCAAGGTGTACGCCAAACTCCCCGCGCCGCCAGGCCGGGCTGACCAGCATGGACAGGGCCTTGTAACCCGAGAGGACCGCCGTGCTGAAAATCCCCGTGCTCCGCACCGCCCCGAAGAACCGGATGGTCGCGGACTACCTCCGTCCCTACGCCCAGTGGAGGATCAACCGGGCCGATCCCCGCGACGACGGGCGCAACGCCCGCGCCGCGATCGCCCTGATCGACGCGGCGGCGTACGCGCTGCTCCTGGAGGAGGACGAGCGCGTCATCGTCCGGATGGCGATCGCCGGCTGCTTCGCGTCCGGGCGCTTCGACCCGGGACCGGAGGGTGAGCGGCTCGTCCGCTTCTGGCATTACGACGAGGTGGACGGCTCCGCGGCCGACCTGCTGGAGGCCGTCGCCGCCTGCGCGGAGCGCGGTCTGCAGGCATGCCGCAGCGCGGTACCGGCGACGGGCGCGGGCCGGGGTCCGCTCCTGCGCCGGCCCCGCGCGGCGGCGCTCGCCTGAGGGGACGGCGGCAGGTTACCTTCCGGTAGCCAAGCGGGCGCTTGCTAGGATCCGCCCATGCCCTCCGCAGAGCACATGAAGAAGGCGCTTCAGGCGTACATCGACCACTTCAACGCCGGTGACGCCGCGGCCATCTCCGCCCTCTACGCGGACGACGCCGTCGTCGAGGACCCCGTCGGCACCCCCGAACTCCACGGCCGGGCGGCGATCGACGAGTTCTACACGAACGCCATCGCGTCCGGCGCGAAGCTCAGGCTGGAGGCGCCCATCCGCGGCTCCCACGGCAACCGCGCCGCGATGGCCTTCACGGTGGAGATGCCCGGCATGCTCCTGCGCGCCATCGACGTCATGACGTTCGACGAGGACGGCCTGATCGTCCGCATGGACGCCTTCTGGGGCCCGGACGACATCGAGCAGTGACCCTCGCGCCGGCGGTCTCGGCAGGCCGCCGGCGCACGGAACCGCCTCCGCACCCGGCCGGCCGCACCGGCCGCCGAGCGGGGGCGCGCGACATCCGCAGGCCCGGGACCGGCGTCCCGGGCCTCCGCGGTCAGCCGTCGGCTCCGGTCTCCTCGGGCGTCTCGTCCAGCGGCGGGGCGCCGAGGGGGCCGCTGATCGTGACGATGCGGGTGTCCAGCGGCTCACCGGAGCCGTCGCGGCGGCCCAGGGCGGCGTTGAGCGTCACCGGCTTGCCGTTCGCGCCGCTCGCCCGCAGCGGGGTCGGGGCCGCCCATGCCTGCAGAAGGACGTCCTCGCCCTTCAGGAAGCGGTGCGAGCGGACACCGCCCGTCGCGCGGCCCTTGGGCGGGAAGTCGGCGAAGTCGGCCACCTTGATCGCGCCGGCCTGGGTGCCGGGCAGCGCCGACGACGAGCCGGAGACCGTGATGACGCGGGCCTCGCGGGACGGGTCGAGAGCGCCGAACCACAGCACGCGGGCGCCCGCGGCGAGCTTGATGCCGGCCATGCCGCCCGCCGCGCGGCCCTGCGGGCGGACGTTCGCGGCGGCGTAGTGCAGCAGCTGGGCGTCGCTGGTGATGAAGACGAGGTGGTGGGCGTCGGACGGCAGCTGGACGGCGCCGACGACGCGGTCGCCCTCCTTGAGGCCGATGACCTCGAACTCGTCGCGGTTCGCCGGGAAGTCCGGGACGACCCGTTTCACCACGCCCTGCTCGGTGCCGAGGGCCAGTCCGCCGCCGCCGTCGTCCAGGGCGGCGATGCCGACGACCGTCTCGTCCGGCGCGAGGTCGACGTACTCGGTGACCGGTGCGCCGCCCGCCAGCGACGGGGGCGACGCGGAGGGCGGCAGGGTCGGCAGATCGAGGACGTCGATCCGGATCATGCGGCCCAGGGTCGTGACGGCGCCGATCTGGGACCGGGCCGTGGTCGGCACCACCGAGGTGAGGACGTCGTGGGCGGCGCGGGGGCCGCTGTCGGGCAGCGGTCCGGCGCCGTTGCTGCGGGCCAGGAGGCCCGTGGCGGACAACAGGACCGTGCACGGGTCGTTTGCGACCTCCAGCGGGACGGTGGCCGCCATCGTGTGCCCGGACGACTCCAGCAGCACCGTGCGGCGCGGCGTGGAGAACTCCTTGGCCACCTCGCCGAGCTCCTTGGACACGACGCCGCGCAGCTTGCGCTCCGACTCCAGGATCGCGGTCAGCTTCGCGATCTCCTTGGTGAGCTGCTCCTTCTCCTTCTCCAGCTCGATCCGGTCGTAGCGGGTGAGGCGGCGCAGCGGCGTGTCGAGGATGTACTGCGCCTGGATCTCCGACAGCTCGAAGATCTGCATGAGGCGCTGCTTGGCCTGGGACGCGTCGTCGCTCTGCCGGATGACCTGGATGACCTCGTCGATGTTCAGGAGGGCGACCAGGAGGCCCTCGACGAGGTGGAGGCGGTCCTCGCGCTTCCTGCGGCGGTGCAGGGAGCGGCGCCGGACGACGTCGATGCGATGGTCGACGTAGACCTGGAGCAGGTCGCGGAGCCCGAGCGTGCGGGGCTGCCCGTCGACGAGCGCGACGTTGTTGATGCCGAAGGTCTCCTCCATCGGCGTCAGGCGGTACAGGTCCTGGAGGACGGCCTCGGGGTTGAACCCGTTCTTGACCTCGATGACGAGGCGGAGGCCCACGGTGCGGTCGGTGAGGTCCTTCAGGTCGGCGATCCCCTGGAGCCTCTTGGCGTTCACCAGCTCCTTGATCTTGGCTTTGACCCGCTCCGGGCCGACGGAGTAGGGGAGCTCGCTGACGATGATGCCCTTGCGGCGGGGCGTCACGTTCTCGATCGTCGTGGTGGCGCGGGTGCGGAAGGTGCCGCGGCCCTTCTCGTAGGCGTCGCGGACGCCCTCCAGGCCGACGATCTTGCCGCCGGTGGGCAGGTCGGGGCCGGGGACGAAGCGCATCAGATCGTCCAGCGACGCGTCCGGGTGGTCGATCAGGTGCCGGGCCGCGGCGATGACCTCGCCGAGGTTGTGCGGCGCCATGTTGGTCGCCATCCCGACGGCGATCCCGGACGCGCCGTTCACCAGCAGGTTCGGGAACGCGGCCGGCAGCACCTCCGGCTCCTGCTCCTGGCCGTCGTAGTTGGGCCGGAAGTCGACGGTGTCCTCGTCGATGGAGGACACCAGGAGCATCGCCTCGCGGGACAGGCGCGCCTCGGTGTACCGCATGGCGGCGGGGAGATCGTCGCCGCCGAGCGACCCGAAGTTGCCGTGCCCGTCGACGAGCGGCATCCGCATGGACCAGGGCTGCGCCATGCGGACCATGGCGTCGTAGATGGCGCTGTCGCCGTGCGGGTGGAGCTTGCCCATCACCTCGCCGACGACCCGGGCGCACTTGACGTGGCCGCGGTCGGGCCGCAGCCCCATCTCGTTCATCGAGTACAGGATCCGGCGCTGGACGGGCTTCATGCCGTCGCGCGCGTCCGGGAGCGCCCGCTGGTAGATGACCGAGTAGGCGTACTCGAGGAAACTGCCGCGCATCTCTTCGGAGACATCGACGTCGACGATGTTCTCTTCGAAGTCGGGCGGCGGGGGAGTGGACTGCGATCCGCGTCGTGCCATGCCCCACATTGTGGCCGGTCCCGCCGACATCTTCGGCCAGCCCCACCGGGAGAGCCCGCTATGTCCCAGGTCGCGGCGCATGGGAGATTGTTGTCCGACGTTTTCCCCACACGTCCGGAGGCTCACCGTGGGCGCGCTCGCCGACTTCCAGAACTCGATCTACCTGCAGGGGCTCGGCGACGTGCTGCCCGCGCTGCCGACCGACCTGACGAAGCTGGAGGCGCTCGCCGAGGGCGTCCTGTCGGCGCAGGCGTTCGGATACGTGGCGGGGTCGGCGGGCAGCGAGGCGACGGCACGCGCCAACCGCGCGGCGCTCGAGCGGTGGCGGATCGTCCCCCGGATGCTGCGGGACGTGGCGGAGCGCGACCTCGCGGTGGAAGTGCTCGGCACGCGGATGCCCGCGCCCGTCCTGCTCGCCCCCATCGGCGTCCAGTCGATCTTCCACTCGGACGGCGAACTGGCCGTGGCGCGCGCGGCCGCGGCCACCGGAGCGCCGATGGTGCTGAGCACCGCCGCGTCGTTCTCCATGGAGGAGGTCGCGGAGGCGAACGGGGACGGGGCCCGCTGGTACCAGCTGTACTGGCCGAAGGACCGCGACCTCGCCGTCAGCTTCCTGGAGCGGGCCAAGGCGGCCGGGTACACGGCCCTGGTCGTCACCCTCGACACGTTCACCCTGGCATGGCGCCCGCGCGATCTGGACCGGGCCTACCTGCCCTTCCTGCGCGGCATCGGGGTCGCGAACTACTTCTCCGACCCCGTCTTCCAGAAGGCCGTGGGCGGACCGGTGACGGACGCCAACCGTGACATGGCCCTCCTGCACTGGATCGCGAACTTCGGCGACCCGACCCTCACATGGGACGACCTGGTGTTCCTCCGCGAGCACTGGGACGGCCCCATCGCCCTCAAGGGCATCCAGCACCCGGACGACGCCCGCCGCGCCGTGGACGCCGGCATGGACGGCGTCATCGTGTCCAACCACGGCGGCCGGCAGGTCGACGGGGCGATCGCGTCGCTGGACGCCCTGCCCGCCGTGGCCGAGGCCGTCGCCGGGCGGGCCGCGGTCCTGTTCGACAGCGGCATCCGGACGGGCGCGGACATCGTCAAGGCGCTCGCCCTCGGCGCCGAGGCCGTCCTGGTCGCCCGCCCCTACGCGTACGGGCTCGCCCTCGGCGGCGAGGCGGGCGTGCGGCACGTCCTGCGGTGCCTCATGGCGGAGCTGGAGCTGACCCTGGCGCTGTCCGGCGTCACGCGGCCGGGCGAGCTGACCCGGGACGTGCTCATGGGCTGAGTACCGGTGACATTTGTCATGGGTGCCCCCCGCACAATTCACGGGCGGTTCCTGACGTGCGTGACTGCACGTCAGGGCCGCCCCTTGGAAGCATGGACGCCATGAGGGCATCCGTGATCGAGGTACGCGACCTGCAACTGGGCGAGGCTGCCGCCGACGTCTCGTTCACCGTGGCCGAGGGCGAGGTCTTCGCCCTGCTCGGCCGCCACGGATCCGGAAAGACGACCGTGCTGGAGGCCCTGGCGGGGCTGCGCCGTCCGGCCGGTGGCACGGTCCGCGTCCGCGGCGCCGATCCCCACGGGGACCGGGACGCCGTCCGGACCGGGGCGATCTGGCGGGAGGGCGGCCTGTTCCCCGGCCTGACCGTCGCCGAGATCGTGGACGCCTGGCGCCGCTGGACGCTCGACCCGCTGACCCGGGACGACGCCCTGCGCCTCGCCCGCCTCCATGACGTCGCGGACGTGCCGTTCGAGCGCCTGGCCCCGGGCCGGCGCCGGCTGCTCGACCTCGCGCTCGCCCTCGTCGGGCGATCCGACGTCCTGTTCCTGGACGAGCCCACCGCCGACCTGGACGACGCGTCCAGCCGGGAGGTGTGGGAGGTCCTGCGGGGTGTCGCCCGGCACGGCGTGACGGTCGTCGTCGCCACCCGCGACCCGGACGAGGCGTGCCGCGCCGACCGCGTCGGCGTCCTGGACGCGGGGCGGCCCACCGCGTCCGGTCAGGCCGCGCGCGACCTGCCCCGCGCCCGCGCGGCCTGACCGGACGTGGCATCCGGCGCATACGCTGGGCGCGTGCAGCCCAGGCTTCCGCGCCCGACGTACATCGCCCGGATCATCGTGGGGATGACGCTGCTGACGCTGGCCGGGTTCCTGCTGCCCGCGCTCTGGTACGAGCTCGTCCAGCGCCACCATCCGGGACGGACCGCCTTCGCCCTGGCCGGTTCCGGGGCGATCCTCGCCCTGTACGCGCGGCTGCTCTGGCTCAACCTCATGCGGCGCACCCGCCCGATGCACCGGTTCGGGCTCGCGGCGATCTTCGTCGTCTGCTGGGCGCTGCCGCTGCTCCTCGGCACGGAGGAGGGCTGGGGCAACGCGCTGCTGATCCCGGCCGGGCTGATCGCGGTCGTCCTGCCGTTGCGGCAGGCGGTCGTGACCGGCGCGGCCGCCGCCCTCCTGACCCCCGCCTACGGACTGCTTCTCGGCCTGCCCCCGCTGAGCGTCGTCTATGAACTGGCCGGGGTGCCGCTCGCCGCGTTCTCCGGATACGTGCAGGTGTGGTTCTTCCACGTCGTCCAGGAACTGCGGGAGGCGCGCGCGGAGCTGGCGCGCTCGGCGGTGGGGGAGGAGCGGCTGCGGTTCGCGCGCGACCTGCACGACGTCCTCGGGCACAGCCTCCAGGCCGTCGCGCTCCGGGCCGAGGTCGCCGAGCGCTACCTGGACCGCGACCGGGGGCGCGTCCGCAAGGAGCTCACCGAGATCCAGACGATGGCGCGGGACTCGGTACGGGACGTGCGGGAGGTCGTCCGCGGCTACCGGGCGACGTCGCTGCGGACGGAGCTCGACGGGATGTCCGCCGTGCTGCGCGCGGCGGGGATCCGCTGCGCCCGCCCGGAGTTCTCCCCCGAGCCGCCCTCGCACGTCCACGAACCGCTCGGATGGGTCGCCCGGGAGGCAGCGACGAACGTCCTGCGGCATTCCAGCGCCACCTGGTGCGAGATCGCCGTGCGGGTGGACGGCGACCGCGTCGGGGTCGAGATCGTCAACGACGGGGCGGCCCGCCGGTCGGCGGGCCCGGCGGGCAGCGGGCTCGCGGGCCTCGCCGAGCGCATCCGCGCGGCGGGCGGGGAGTTCGCGGCCGGGCCGGGCGGTGACGGGACGTTCCGTGTGGCGGCCGCGGTGCCGGTGAGGGGAGACGCGTGATCAGGGTGCTGCTGGCCGACGACCACCTCCTGATCCGGGAGGCGCTCGTCCTGCTGCTGGAGACCGAGGACGGCATCGAGGTCGTCGCGGACGTCGGGCGCGGAGACGAGGCCGTCGACCGGGCGCTCGCCCTGAAACCGGACATCGCGGTCCTCGACATCGACATGCCGGGCCTGGACGGCCTCGCCGCCGCCGAGCGCATGGCCCGCGATCTGCCCGGCTGCCGGCTCGTGATCGTCACGGCGCACGGCCGGCCGGGCAACCTGCGCCGCGCGATGGCGGCGGGGGTGCGAGGCTTCCTCGGCAAGGACGCGCCGGGCGCGCGGCTCGCGGAGGTGATCCGGCAGGTGGCGGGCGGTGCCCGGTACATCGACCCGCAGCTCGCCGCGGACGCCCTCGCCGTCGAGGAGTGCCCGCTCACCCCGCGTGAACTCGACACGCTGCGCGCGGCGGCCGACGGCGCCCCGGTCGCCCGGATCGCCCGCTCGCTGGGCCTGTCGGAGGGCACCGTCCGCAACTACCTGTCCGCCGCGGTGACGAAGCTGGGCGCCGACAACCGGCACGCCGCCGTCCGCGCCGCCCGCGACCTGGGCTGGCTCTAGCGGCGCGCGGTGACGAGCGCTCCCCGCCCGGTGACCGGCAGCGGGGTGCGCGTTCAGAGCGCGGCGGACGCCGCCGGGTGGTGTTCCAGGTCGAGGGAGTCCAGGACGGTGCCGTCGGCGGCGAGCGCCTCCAGTACCGGCGCATGGCGGGCGCCCCACACCACGGCGACGTGCCCGTGCGGGGGGACGTCCACGGTGCGCTTCCCGATCCGGACGGCGGCCACGTCGGACGACGCCCGCAGCCGCGCGTGGTTCACGAACTTCGCCCCCCATGGCAGCAGCCGGCCCGCGTTGCGGACCGTCCGGCCGGACCCGTACCGGCGGAGGTGGCCGCCCAGCTCGGCGGCCGAGCGGCGCGCGAGCGGCTGCTCCGGCACCGCGCCGCCCCCGCCGCCGAGCTCCATCCACTCGCCGTCGCGCAGATGGAACGTCCAGCTCTCGATATAGGCCAGATGCCCGGACAGGGGGTCCCCGCCGCGATGGAGGAACGTGACAACGGCGATGTCGCCGTCCTTGTCGACGGAGAGCGGAAGGCTGTCGAGTCCCTCGTCGAGGGTGTCGGGCAGGCCGTCCCGCAGGAGCCGCAGGCACTCTTCGTGCAGCTCGTAATTGTTCATGTCCGGGACCTCTGGATCGTGCAGAAGGGGGGTGCACAGGGAAAGGCCCTCCCGCGAGAGGGGGCCCTGTGTCCGTCAACTGTAGAGGGTCCGGCCCGCCTCATCTCATCCCGCGCCGGGACCGGGCGCGGGACGCCTCGGCCCTGTCCGGCGCACCTGAGGAGAATCGGGATGATGAACGACACAGTGCCGGGATTTGCATGATTCGCCGGTGTCCGGGTTAACTGAAGCGCATGACCGCCGAACACCTCCGCCGCGAGTGCGCCCCGCTGGTCCAGCGGGCCATGCCGTGCGCGCCGGGGTGTCCGTGCCGGTGTCGAATGTGTGACCGCTGAGGGCCCCCGCCTGAGCCTCGCGCCCCAAAGCGAGCCGATCCCGAGAACCCCGGTCGCACCATGACGCCATTCGAACGGCATCTTCTGAGCCACGCCCCGTACCCGCCCGGCCGGTCCTGACGCGCGCGCCCTGACAGGCCGGGCTCCGCCGTGGAGCCGTCCGGCGGCTTTCTCCGACGCCGATCCGCCCATCGCCCCGCGCGGTGGCGCCCCTCTCCATCGGATGTATTTCCTGTGATCCAGATCGAAGAACTTCGGAAGACCTACCGCGTCCGCGGACGCGAGGTCACCGCCGTCGACGGCGTGGACCTCACCGTCCGCGAGGGCGAGATCTTCGGCGTCCTCGGCCGCAGCGGCGCCGGGAAGAGCACCCTGCTGCGCTGCGTCAACCTGCTGGAGCGCCCCGACTCCGGACGCGTCGTCGTCGACGGCGAGGACCTGCTCGCCCTGGGCGGCGCCGGGCTCCGCCGGGCGCGGCAGCGGATCGGGATGATCCACCAGCACTTCGGCCTGCTCGGCAGCCGGACCGTCGCCGGGAACGTCGCGTTCCCGCTCGAGGTCATGGGCGTCCCGCGGGCCGAGCGGGCGGAGCGGGTGGCCGAGCTGCTCGACCTCGTCGGGCTCGCCGGCCACGCCGACGCCCACCCGGCGCAGATCTCCGGCGGGCAGAAGCAGCGCGTCGGCATCGCCCGCGCGCTCGCCGGGCGCCCGAAGGTGCTCCTGTCGGACGAGGCGACGTCCGCGCTCGACCCCGACACCACCGCCTCGATCCTGCAGCTGCTCCGCGACCTCAACCGGCGGCTCGGCCTCACCGTCCTGCTGATCACCCACGAGATGGAGGTCGTCAAGCGGATCTGCGACTCCGCCGCCGTGATGCGCGACGGCCGGTTCACCGAGTCCGGCCGGGTCACGGAGCTGCTCGCGCGGCCCGGCTCCGAGCTCGCCCGCGGCCTGTTCCCGCTGCCGCCCGCCGAGCCCCGCCCCGGCACGACGCTGCTGGAGGTCACCTTCGCCGGCGACAGCACCGACCAGCCGTTCGTGTCGGCGCTCGCCCGCAAGTACTCCCTCGACGTCAACATCCTCGGCGGCGCCATCGAGACGATCGGCGGCGAGCGCGTCGGGCGGCTGCGGCTGGAGCTGCCCGGCGGCCCCGAGGCGAACGCCGCCCAGATCGCCTTCCTGCGCGACTCCGGCCTGACCGTCGTCCTCACCGCCCCCGCGACCGACCAGGAGGACGCCCGATGAACTGGGACGAGGTCACGCCGCTCCTGTGGCCGGCCACCCGCGAGACGCTCTACATGACCGGTGTCGCGACGCTGTTCACCGCCGTCCTCGGCCTGCTGCTCGGGGTGCTGCTCGTCGTCACCGAGCGGGGCGGGCTGCTGTCGGCGCCGCCGGTCAACCGGGTGCTGTCGTTCGCCGTCAACGTCGGCCGGTCGCTGCCCTTCCTGATCCTGATGGTCGCGATCATCCCGTTCACCAAGGTCGTCGTGGGCACCAGCATCGGCAACGCGGCCGCGATCGTGCCGCTCACCGTCGGCGCCATCCCGTTCTACGCGCGGCTGGTCGAGATCGCCCTGCGCGAGGTCGACACGGGCGTGATCGCCGCCGCGGAGGCGATGGGCGCCACCCGCCGCGAGATCGTCGGCAAGGTCATGCTGCGCGAGGCCCGGCCGGGCCTCGTGTCCGGGCTGACCGTCACCGTGATCGCGCTGATCGGCTACACCGCCATGGCCGGGACGGTCGGCGGCGGCGGCCTCGGCAACCTCGCGATCGTCTACGGCTACCAGCGTTTCGAGGGCAAGGTCATGCTCGCCACCGTGGTGCTGCTCGTCCTGATGGTCCTGATCATCCAAGCGGCCGGCGACCTCGTCGCACGCCGCCTCACCCACCGGTAGACACCACCCGAGAAAGGCACTCTTCGTGCTTCGAAAGATATCCATCGCGCTCGCCTCCCTCGGCCTGCTCGCGGGCCTGACCGCCTGCGGCTCGTCCGAGGCGTCCAACGACGAGGGCGCCCCGCTGAAGGTTGCGGTCAACCCCGTGCCGCACGGCGACATCCTGAAGTTCGTCAAGGACGAGCTGGCGGAGAAGGCCGGGCTCGAGCTCGAGATCGTCACCTTCAACGACTACGTCCAGCCCAACAACGCGCTGAAGGAGAAGCAGGTCACGGCCAACTACTTCCAGCACGTGCCCTTCATGCGGGAGTTCGAGAAGAGCTCCGGCACGACGCTGGCGTTCGTCGCGCCCGTCCACCTGGAGCCGCTCGGCGTCTACTCCAGGAAGGTGAAGGGGCTGCAGGCCGTGCCGCGGGGCGGGACCGTGGCCGTGCCGAACGACCCGGCCAACCAGGGCCGCGCGCTGAAGCTGCTGGCCGACAACGGCCTGCTCACGCTGAAGCCGAACGCGCCGACGACCGCCACCGAGAAGGACATCGCGGCCAACCCCAAGGGCCTGAAGATCAAGCCCCTGGAGGCGGCGCAGCTGCCCCGCTCGCTGGACGACGTCGACCTGGCGGTCATCAACGGCAACTACGCCATCGAGGCGGACCTCGCGCCGAACAAGGACGCCCTCGCGGCGGAGAAGGCGGAGGGCAACCCCTACGCCAACGGCGTCGTGACCCTGCCGGAGAACAAGGACGACCCGCGCGTGAAGAAGCTGGTCGAGCTGCTCCAGGGCCCCGAGGTGAAGAAGTTCGTCGAGGGCGAGTTCAAGGGGTCCGTGCTCATCGCGACCTCCTGACGCTCTGCGCGGAGCCCCGGACGGCCGTCCGTCCGGGGCTCCCGCGCGTTCTGGTGCGGACTGTCGGCCGCCCCTGATAGGACATGGTCCCGACGAAACAGCGAAAGGGAACTCATGGGCGTCTATCAGCACCTTCAGGGATTCGCCGGGCTGCCGGTGTTCGGGTTCGGCCCGGACACCGACCCGAAGGAGGAGACCCTCCCGGCCGCGGGCGACGCCGCCTGGCGCGTCGCGACGGAGTACGACTCCGTCTCGTTCGCCGAGGTCTTCGAGCGGTTCCGCGGGGCGGTCGACACGCGTGAGGTGTCGGCGCTGATCGTCGGCTACTGGGGTGCGGACTACGACGAGCACTACACCGACCCGGCGCCGCTGCTGGTCGAGGCCGCCGGGTCCTTCCCGAAGCTGCGCTCCCTGTTCTACGGCGACATCACCGGCGAGGAGTCGGAGATCTCCTGGATCGAGCACGGCGACATCTCTCCGCTGTTCGCCGCCTACCCCGATCTGGAGCGGTTCGAGGTGCGCGGCTCCATGGGGCTCGGGCTCGACCCCATCAAGAGCGACGCGCTGAAGCGGCTGCGGTTCGAGTCGGGCGGCCTGCCCGCCGCGATCGTCCGCGCCGTCGCGTCGAGCGACCTGCCGAACCTGGAGCACCTCGACCTCTGGCTCGGCACCGACAACTACGGCGGCGACGCCACCATCGCGGACCTCGCCCCCATCCTCAGCGGCGAGCGGTTCCCCAGCCTGCGCCACCTCGGCCTGGAGGACTCCGAGATGCAGGACGCGGTCGCGGCCGCCGTCGCGGGCGCACCGGTCGTGGCGCGGCTGGAGTCGCTCAGCCTCGCGATGGGCGCGCTCACCAACGAGGGCGCGGAGGCGCTGCTGTCCGGCCAGCCCCTCACCCACCTGCGCAACCTCGACCTCCACCACCACTACCTCACCGACGAGATGATGGAGCGGGTCCGGGCCGCGCTCCCCGGGGTGAACGTCGACCTGGACGAGCAGGAGACCGCGGACGGGGAGTGGCGCTACATCGCGGTCTCGGAATGATGTTCAGTGTCATCGCGTCCCCCGGTGACCGGCGTCCCGCCCTGTTCGCGGAGGCGTGCCGTGCGGCCGGCCTGCCCGAGCCCCACCTGATCCCCTGGCAGGAGGTCCTGCGCGGCGCGGAACCGCGGATCGGCGCGGGGGACCTCGTCCGTATCGACTCACCCGGCTCGGATCCCGAGGTCGACGCGCTGCTGCGCGGTCCCGGGAACCCGGCGCGGGTGGGCGGCGGGGCGCGCTGGTACCGGACGTTCACCGCCGCGCTGCGCCGGATCGAGGAGGCGGCGGGGCCGCGCCTGCTCGGCGACGCCCGCGAGATCGCGGTGATGTTCGACAAGCGGCTGGCGCACGCGCGGCTGGAGGCGGCCGGTGTACCCGTCCCGGACGCGCTGCCGGCCGTCCGCGACCACGCCGAGCTGCGCGACCGGATGGCGGAGGCGGGCGCGCGGCGCGTCTTCGTGAAACCGGCGCACGGGTCGTCGGCGTCCGGGGTCGTCGCGCTGCAGACCGCGCCCGGCGGCCGGGTCCGGGCGGTCACGTCCGCGGCCCTCGCCCCTGGCGGCCCGGTCAACTCGCTGCGGGTCCGCGCTTACGAGACCGAACGGGAGGTCGCGGCGCTGATCGACGCCCTCGCTCCGGACGGCCTCCACGTCGAGCGGTGGCTGCCCAAGGCGTCGCTGGACGGCCGCGTGTTCGACCTGCGCGTCGTCGTCATCGGCGGCGAGCCGACCCATGCCGTCGTCCGGACGAGCCGCGCCCCCATGACGAACCTGCATCTGGGCGGCGCCCGGGGATCGCTGCCCGCCGTGCGGCGCGCGCTCGGCCCGGACGGGTGGCGGCGGGCCCTCGCCGTGTGCGCGCGGGCCGCCGCGTGCTTCCCGCGCAGCCCGATGGTCGGCGTCGACCTGCTGATCGGCCAGAACCTGCGGCGGTTCGCGGTCGCGGAGGTGAACGCCTTCGGCGACCTGCTGCCCGGCCTCACCGGGCTGCCCGGCGGGACCGCCGAAGGGCTCGGCACCTACACTGCCCAGGTCAAAGCCGCCCTGCTCAGGAAAACGCCCGCATGTACGACATGAACGAGATCATCGGCAGCCATGACGTGCTGCTGGTGACGCTCGACACGCTGCGCCACGACGTGGCCTCCGAACTGGCCGAGGCGGGCGACACCCCCACCCTCTCCGCCCTGCTGCCGGACGGCCGGTGGGAGCGCCGCCACACGCCCGGCAGCTTCACGTACGCGGCGCACGCCGCGATGCTGGCCGGGTTCCTGCCGACACCCGCGTCGCCCGGCCCGCACCCCCGGGCGTTCGCCGGCCGGTTCCCCGGCAGCGAGACGACCGCCCCCGGGACCTGGACGTTCGACGCCGCCGACCTTCCCGCCGGTCTCGCCGCCGCCGGCTACCACACGGTCTGCGTGGGCGGCACCGGCTTCTTCAACAAGCTGACGCCGCTCGGCTCGGCGCTCCCGTCCCTGTTCGCCGAGAGCCACTGGGAACCGGGGTTCGGCGTCGCCGACCCCGCGTCGCTGCCGAACCAGATCGGCCGCGTCGGCGAGGTGATGGCGCGCCTGCCCGCGTCCCGCCGGCTCTTCCTGCTGCTCAACGTCGCCGCACTGCACCAGCCCAACTGGTTCTATCTGGACGGGGCGTCCCGCGCGGACGGCGACACCCGCGCCAGCCATGCCGCCGCCCTACGCCACGTCGACGCGCACATCGGGCGGCTGTTCGGCCTGATGCGCCGTCCCTGCTTCGTGATCGTGTGCTCCGACCACGGGACCGCCTACGGCGAGGACGGCCACACCGGCCACCGCATCGGCCACGAGGTCGTGTGGACCGTTCCGTACGGGGAGTTCGTCCTTTGCTGACCACGACCGGCGCCTACCAGGCGTACGTCTACGCCTACCCGCACAAGACCGCCTACCGGCCGCTCCCCGGCGCGCCGTCGCTGCGGAAGGTCTGGGAGCGGGAGCCCCTCGACGCGCTCTTCCTCTACATGCACATCCCGTTCTGCGAGATGCGCTGCGGGTTCTGCAACCTGTTCACCCGCACGGGCGCGCCCGAGGAACTGGTGGGCGCGTTCCTGGACGCCCTCGACCGGCAGGCGACCACCGTCCTGGACGCCCTCGACGCCCCCCGGTTCGCCACGACGGCGTTCGGCGGCGGCACCCCGACCTATCTGACCGCCCGCGAGCTGGAGCGGCTGTGCGACATCGCCGCGCGCTTCCCCGGCTTCGGCGCGGTCCCCCTCGGCGTGGAGACCTCGCCGGCGACCGCCACGACCGACCGGCTGACCGTCCTCGCCGAGCGCGGCACCACGCGGATCTCCATCGGCGTGCAGAGCTTCCTGGACGGCGAGGCCCGCGCGGCCGTCCGTCCGCAGAAGCGCGCCGAGGTGGAGGCGGCCCTGGACAGGATCCGCGCGGTGGGCTTCCCGACCCTCAACATCGATCTCATCTACGGGATCGATGGCCAGACCCCCGTGACGTGGCTGCACTCGCTCGACGCCGCCCTCGCCTGGCGTCCGGAGGAGATCTACCTCTACCCCCTGTACGCCCGGGAGAAGACCCCGCTGGAACACCGCGCCGCCAACTGGGACGACCACCGGCTCACCCTCTACCGCATCGGCCGCGACCACCTCCTTGCCCAGGGCTACGAGCAGGTGTCGATGCGGATGTTCCGGCTGCCGTCGCCCGCCGCGGGCGGCACGGAGTACTGCTGCCAGACCGACGGGATGGTGGGGCTCGGGTGCGGGGCGCGCTCCTACACGTCCGGTCTGCACTACTCGTTCGAGTACGGGGTGGAGGCCCGCGTGGTCCGGGGCATCATCGACGACTACGTGCGGGAGACCGACTTCGGCACCGCCCGCGTCGGGTTCGAGATGGACGACGGCGAGCGCCGCCGCCGCCATCTCGTCCAGTCCCTCCTGCAGGCGGCGGGGCTCGAGCGCGGCGCGTACCGCGCGCGCTTCGGGAGCGATCCGCTCACCGACTTCCCCGCCGAGCTGTCCTCGTTCGAGGACAGGGGCTGGCTCGAGACGACACCCGGGGCGCTGAGGCTCACCCCGGAGGGGCTGGCCCACTCCGACGCGGTCGGGCCGGCGCTGTTCTCCCGGCGCGTCCGCGACCTCATGGACGCCTACGAGGCCCGGTGATGGACCACCTCACGATCCTCTACCGGGGGCCACTCTCCAGCTGCGACTACGACTGCCCGTACTGCCCCTTCGCCAAGCGGCGCGACACGCCGGAGCGGTTGCGCGCAGACCGGGCCGCGCTCGAGCGCTTCACGTCCTGGGTCGCCGCACGCGACCACGGGGTGTCCGTGCTGTTCACGCCGTGGGGGGAGGGGCTCGTCCGGTCCTGGTACCGCCGCGCCCTCACGGAGCTGAGCCACCTGACGCACATCGGGCGCGTCGCGATCCAGACGAACCTGAGCCACCGCGTCGCGTGGACGTCCGACGCCGACCCGTCCCGGCTCGCGTTGTGGGCGACCTACCATCCGGGCCAGGTGCCCTACGAGCGCTTCCTCGGCCGCTGCCGCGACCTCGCCGAACGCGGTGTCCGCTACAGCGTCGGCATCGTCGGGCAGCCCGAGCACCTCGACGCGGCCCGCCGCCTCCGCGCCGACCTGCCGTCCGGTACCTACCTGTGGGTCAACGCCGCCGAAGGCCGCACGTACACCGACGCGGAGGCGGCGTCCTGGACGGAACTCGACCCCCTGTTCCCCGTCAGCCGCCACCCGCACGCCAGCCGCGGCCTCCCCTGCCGGACCGGCGACACGGTCGTGTCCGTCGACGGCGACGGGACGGTGCGGCGCTGCCACTTCGTCCCCGCCGTCCTGGGTAACCTCTACGACGGCACCTTCCGCGACGGCCTGGCGCCGCGCCCCTGCCCGCTCGACACGTGCGACTGCCACATCGGGTACGTCCACCTTGAGCCGCTCGGCCTCTACGCGACGTTCGCGGGCGGTGTCCTGGAACGCATCCCGGCGCTCCTCACCTCGGGGTGACAGAAGACTGGCCCGCTCGCAATGAGGCGGGCGCGGGAGCGGACATCCCGCCTTTACCCCCTCAACGGGTTGGGTCCTCGCGGTCAACCATCTGCATAACCATGGTTTGTCACTGACTGAAGTTGAGCAACTACTCTCCGTGTCGAATTTTGATCGCGATCCCATCCCGGCCGCCGGCGTGACGGCCGGACCCGACCTCGTGCGCGTCCGCCGCCGAGGGCGCATGCTGGCGGTAGCCGGACTCCAGCGGAACACGGGCGACCGGCCGTCCTCCTCCCGGGGCGGCCGGGAGGCGGTGTCCGGCGCACTCCAGGACGCGGCGCGCCGCGGCGCCGTGGCGGAACGATAGGCGGGATCAGTGGACTTCCTCGACCGACCCCACTTCGTCCTCGCGCTGCGCCCCGTCGACACGGCGGTCCGGGCGGCCCGCGAGATCGTCCGCACCGCGCTGGAGAGCTGGGACCGCCCCGACCTCACCGGAGACGTCGAGCTCATCACCAGTGAGCTCGTCACCAACGCCGTCCGCCACGCCCAGAACATCACGCTCGTGCTGTACCTGCCCGACGAGAAGACCGCCGTCGTCGAGGTCTGGGACGACAACCCTGAGGGGCCGAGGGAGGCGACCCCCGATCCCCAGGCGGAAGGCGGGCGGGGGCTCCAGCTCGTGGGCGCCCTCGCCCGCTCCTGGGGGTGGCGGGCCACCGCCGCGGGCAAGGTCACCTGGGCGAAGACGGCGACGGCCTTCGCTCCGGACGCGCCGCCGGTGTAGCGGAGAGCGGGACGGGCGGTTCTCGGAGACGTGGGAGGCGCATCCGGGAACCGCCCGTCCCGCTACGGTGCCGTCAGGTCTGCTTCTCGGGGTGGTAGTCGCCCTCGTCCACACCGAACGTCCAGGCCACGCCCTCGCGCGCGGTCCGGGTCGTGGGCGGGACGCGGAGGTAGTACGTGCGGTACGTCCCGTCCGGCTCCGGGGTCGAGTTCACCACCTCCACCATGACGACGGGCTCGTCGCCGAGAAGCTCGATCGACCACAGCACGCCGGTCTCGTCCCGGTGCAGCGGCTTCGCCCCGGTCTCGGCCAGGTAGCGGTCGTAGCCGAAGATCTCCAGCATCACCCGGCGCAGCTCCGCGTTCTCCTCGCTGGAGATGCGCTCGTGGGTCAGCCCCGTGAGGGACTGCACGAAATCGTGGGGGATCGGCATTCCGCGCCAGGCGTGCAGGGCGAACCCGTCCGGGTAGGCGAGGGCGGGACCGTCGCCCCGGTGCAGCCGTCCGGGCTCGTCCCGGTGCAGGTCGCTCGGCCGCTCCGAAAGGATCACCAGCCGCTCGTACGGCCACCACCAGCCCGCCGACCGAGCCGCCTCCGCCAGCCCGGCGAGCGGCCCGTCCAGCCGCCCCAGCGCCTCGAACAGCGCCAGCCACGGCGCGTCGTGCTGCCCGAGGACGGCGTCGAGGGTCGCCGAGCGCAGGAGCGACTCGGCGGCGTCCTCCTCCCGCGACGGCGTGTCGTCGGCCCCGGTCAGCGCCTCCGCGCCGATGGCGGCCCGCACCCTGGTCACCAGGGACTGGACCTGGTCCCAGAGGAGCCCTCCGGTCTCGGCCCAGACGCGCGGCCACTGCTCCGGCCCCTGTTCGGAGCAGGCGGCGGCGCGTTCGGCCTCCCACGGGCGGGTCCGGACGGTGGTCAGCACGCTCGCCCCCGCGTCCCCCGCGCCGAGGTCGCCGCGGGCCCGCTCGACGGCGTCCGCGAGCCCGGCGGCGGTCAGCGCGTCCGCGTGCCCCGCGACCACGGCCGCCGCGACGGCCCCGCGAGCGGGGGAGGGCACCCATACGAACCGTTCGGGCGCGGGCAGCCCGGCGGCGATGTAGGCGTCGGTGACGCCCGCCTCCGCGCGTGCGCGGTCGGCCGGCCCGATGCCGAAGGCGATGGCCTGCCAGTCGGCGACCACGAAGTGCGTGCCGCGCCGGATGTCGTTCTCACTGATCACGGTGTTCATGCCGGGCCTCAGTCCGCCACGACCCGGACGGCGCCGGGCACGTACTCGCGCTGCCGGATCACCCGGTACCAGCCCTTGGGAAGGGTGATGGGCGCGTGCTCCTCGTGCATCAGGCGCCCGCCGGTCTCCAGGTGCATGTGGTCCGGCGTGAGCGGGTCCGGAACCCGCAGCAGCACGCCGGGCGAGCTGATCGCGTGCGCGTGCCCGGTGGCCTCGCCCAGCGCGAGGACCATGCGGCCCCGCCCGTCGCGGGGCGCCGGCGGCAGGTCGCGCACGGACTGCGGGACGGCCTCTTCCGGCACGGGCAGGATCAGGATGTCTCCCTGTCGGTACATGCGGCGAACGTAACGCGCGCCACTGACAAAGCCGGCTCTGGCGAACCGGTCCCGGGGGCAATCCGGCGCGGGCGGGCTCAGTAGCCGCGGGTGCGGCGGGCGGCGGGGCGGGCCCAGCGTCCGGACGCGCTGAGGCCCACGCGCTGGAACGCGCGCACGAGCTCCGTGCCCAGGTTGACGCCGGCCCCGAGGGCGAGCGCGACGGACAGGGCGCCGATGAGGCGGAGGACGCCTGTCTCCGGGGCGCCCGTGTTCAGCTCCACCATGCCGCCGTAGAGCATCATCCCCGGCAGGAGGGGGCAGATGGCCGGGACCGCGTACGGCATGACGGGGGCGCCGCGGTGCCGTGCGATCGCGCTCGCGAGCGCGCCGACGACGGTGGCCGCCACCGCCGACGACAGGACGGGCGGAACGTTCCACCCCTGCAGCACCACGTACATCGCCCAGATCAGCGCGCCGCCCACCGCGGACCAGCCGAGGACGTCCCGGGGCGCGGCCAGCGCCACCGCGAACGTCACCGAGATCGCCGCCGCGGCCAGGATCGGGACGGGCGTCAGCCTCACCGCGACCGGCGGGAGCTGGCTGACGTCGATCGCGACGCCCAGCTGCACGGCGACGTAGACCGTCACGCCCATCCCCGACACGATCGCCGCGATCATGTAGAAGACCTCCAGCAGCCGCGCCCCCGCGCTGACCAGGTCGCCCGTGATGCCGTCCTGGATGCTCGCCACGAGCGGGCGCCCCGGCAGCAGCGCCACGATCGCGCCGGTGACGAGCGTGGCGGCCTGCGTCGGCCGCCCCCACGCCACCACCAGCGCCGCGGCGGTCGCGCCGATCGCGGCCGCCACCGCGAGCTGGAAGAACTCGGCGATGCCGCGGCGGGCCAGCGCGGCCGCCGTCCGGTCGCCGAGGAGCGTCGCGACGAAGGCCGTGGCCACAGCGAGCGCGCGGCCGCCGCTCAGCAGGCTCGCCGACGCGGCGATGAGCCCGAGCGACAGGACGATGAGCCACGGCGGATAGGGCGCCGTGCCGCGCTTGATCTCCACCAGCCGCGCATGGGCCTCCTCCACGTCGGCGATTCCCAGGGACACGTCCCGGACGAGCGCGTGCACGGCGGTGAGCCGCCAGTACGCGGGCAGGCGCCGCCTGATCGCACGGGTCGCGGTGACGGGCGGGCCGCCGTCCGGATGGGCCGACACCATCATGCTCGTCAGCGAGACGTGCACCTCGCTCCGGGGCAGATCGCACACCACCGCGAGGCTCAGCATCGCCTCGGTGACCTGCTCGGTGGTCTCGCCGCTGGCGAGGAGCAGCTCCCCGACCCGCAGGACGAGATCGAGCGCGCGGGGATCGACGGTCTCGCCGGGGACGGGCTCCGGTGGCTCGGGCGGCGCCACGTCCATGAGGACCCGCCACGTCCGCCGCAACCGTTCCGCCGCCCCCATTCCGCGCCCGCGTCCCTTCCCTCGGCGAAAACGATCGTGGTGGGCAGGTACCCACGCCGGCACTCGCGTATCACCCGTCACACCTCCATCCACAGAACGAGGTTCGGGTGCGGGTGGTCCGCGGCGCTGGTACCAAAGGGGCATGAGCGATGACGAAGGGCTCCGCGCCGAAGCCGAACGCTGCCTCCGCGACCTCGCCGGCGACCACGCCCGGCTCCGCGACGACCAGTGGACCGCGATCGCCGCCCTGGTCGTGGACCGGCGGCGCGCCCTGGTCGTTCAGCGCACGGGCTGGGGCAAGTCGGCCGTCTACTTCGTCGCGACCCGGCTGCTGCGCGCCCGCGGAGCCGGCCCGACCGTGATCGTCTCGCCGCTCCTCGCCCTGATGCGCAACCAGATCGCCGCCGCCGACCGCGCCGGCATCCACGCCCGGACGATCAACTCCGCGAACACCGACGACTGGGACCGGATCTTCACCGAGGTCGAGGCGGGCGAGGTCGACGTCCTGCTGGTCAGTCCCGAACGCCTCAACAATCCGGACTTCCGCGATCTCGTCCTGCCGAAGCTCGCCGCCGGGGCCGGGCTCGTGGTCGTCGACGAGGCGCACTGCATCTCCGACTGGGGCCACGACTTCCGCCCCGACTACCGCCGCCTCCGCACCCTCCTCGCGGACCTGCCTTCGGGCATCCCCGTCCTCGCCACCACCGCCACCGCCAACGCCCGCGTGACCCAGGACGTCGCGGAGCAGCTCGCGGGCGACGACGCCCTCGTCCTGCGCGGCGCCCTGGAGCGCGAGTCGCTCCACCTGGCCGTCACCGAGCTCCCCACCGCCGAGCAGCGCATCGCCTGGCTCGGCGAGCACCTCGCCGACCTCCCCGGATCCGGGATCATCTACACCCTCACCGTCGCCGCCGCGAACGAGATCAGCGGCTACCTCCGCGACCGCGGCCACGAGGTCGCCGCCTACTCCGGCCAGACCGACCCGGCCGAACGCCTCCAGGCCGAACAGGACCTCCAGGAGAACCGCCTCAAGGCCCTGGTCGCCACCAGCGCCCTCGGGATGGGCTTCGACAAGCCCGACCTCGGCTTCATCGTCCATGTCGGCGCTCCCCAGTCGCCGGTCGCCTACTACCAGCAGATCGGCCGCGCGGGCCGGGGCGTCGACCGCGCCGAGGTGATCCTGCTGCCCGGCCGCGAGGACCGCGACATCTGGGCGTACTTCGCGAGCCTGGCATTTCCCCCGGAACCGATCGTCCGCGCCACCCTTGAGGTCCTGGACGCCGCCGGCCGCGCCCTCTCCACGAGCGCTCTGGAACCCCGCGTCGACCTGAACCGCGCCCGCCTGGAGATGATGCTGAAGGTCCTGGACGTCGACGGCGCCGTCCGCCGGGTCAAGGGCGGATGGGAGTCCACGGGCCGGTCCTGGTCCTACGACCGGGACCGCTACGAGCGCGTGACCGCCGCCCGCCGCCGCGAGCAGCAGGCCATGCTCGACTACATCACCGCCACGTCCTGCCGGGAGGAGTTCCTCCGGGCCCAGCTGGACGACCCGGCGGCCGCGCCCTGCGGGCGCTGCGACAACTGCACGGGCCGCCATTGGCCGGCGACCGTCACCGAGCACGGCGCCGCCGAGGCCCGTGCCCGCCTGCACCGCCCCGGCGTGGAACTCGCCCCCCGCCGCATGTGGCCGACCGGCGTCAAGGACGACCTGGGCGTCTCCGGCCGCATCACCGCCACCGAGCAGGCCGACCCCGGCCGCGCCCTGGGCCGCCTGACCGACATCGGCTGGGGGAACGGCCTGCGCGAGCTGTTCGCCGCGCCCGACACGGAGGCCCCCAAGGCCATGCTGGACGCCGTGGTCGAGGTCCTCGCCGCCTGGGACTGGCCGGCCCGCCCCACGGCGGTGGTCTCCATCGGGTCCCGCACCCGCCCCCGCCTGGTGGCCAGCCTCACCGAGCACATCTCCCGCCTGGGCCGCCTACCCCATCTGGGCGAGCTGGCCATCCCCGCCCCGCCCGAGCCCCGCCGCCACAACAGCGCCCAGCGCCTGCGCCAGGTATGGCCCCTGACCATTCCACCGCATCTGGCGGATGCCCTGAAAAGCCATTCCGGCCCCATCCTCCTGATAGACGACCGCACGGAATCCGGCTGGACTCTGACCGTCGCCGCCAGGCTTCTGAGACAGGCGGGAGCCCAAGCGGTCCTGCCCCTGGTCCTGGCCACCCCCAACTGACCATCCGCCAGAACGAACGGCCCCGCCATGCGGGGTGGGGCGCCCCGGCCGGGGTGAGGGGAGGCTCCGGGCCGGGGGAGGAGGACGGTGCGGCCGCCCGCGCGCCCCTGTGTTGCGCGGGCGGTGCACCGTCTTCTCCTGCGGTCGGCCCGTGCGCGCGGCCCCGCGCACGGGCCGACGAGGTGCCCGCGCGCCGCGGCGGAGAAGGGCCGCGGCGATCGGGGGTTCGTGACGGCCCCGGAACGGGCGCCGAGCGGTTGGCCGGGCGCCCGGCGGAATGATGGCCGGGTGAGGGAGTGAGCCGTCAGCGCGCGCGGCGCGGGTAGACGAGCCTGTCGCCCGGATCGACCCTGACGACCACGCCGGGATCCGTGGGAGGCACGGCCACGACGATCTTGGCGGGGGCGGCCGGGCGCGCCGGTTCGGCGGGGGTCGGGTGGCTCACGGATGCACTTCCTCGGTCGGTACGGACGAAGGAAGTGTTCTAGAGGACACAAATGCGTGTCCAGCTGTTTGTAAGAACATCTTGAGATAAGTTGAACGGGAAATGTCATCATTTCCCGCCTGGATGAACCGTCGGCCATTTCTGGAACAGGTAGTAATGTCCCTCCCCGTGTCCCCCTCCCTCGACGCACTCCTGGACTGCCCGTCCGGGCTGCTCGACACGACGTTCGACCAGCTGCGGACGTTGCTCGTCGTGCACGAGACGGGGTCGGCGCTGCGGGCCGCCAGGGTCCTCGGACGCGAGCAGTCGAGCGTGCAGAAGCAGCTCGACACCCTGAACCGCAATAGCCAGGCCCTGTGCGGGGAGGTCCTGACCATCCGGCAGGGGCGCGGCAAGGACTTCCTGTTCACGCCGACGGGGGAGTCGACCGTGGAGCTCGCCCGGACGACGTTCGCCGCCTGGCTCGAGTCCGTGCATCTGAGCCGCCGGCGCCTCGGCCGCATGCTGACCGTGGGGACGACCGAGTTCACGCTGCCGATCGTGTCGCGGGCCTGGCGGCGGGTGTCGGAGGAGTTCCACCAGCGGGAGGTCGAGTTCAAGGTCGCCCACGTCCGGACGAAGGACCTGTGGTCACGGCTGGAGACGCGGCAGGTCGACCTCGTGTGCGGCAGCATCGTCAGCACGCCGGAGGGCGACCTCCGGCTGAAGGAGTACGAGGTCATCGAGTACGCGCGGGGCCGCGCGCTGCTGCTGACGAACCTGCCGGAGGGGGAGCTCCCGGACACGCCGGTCGAGACCAGCCGGCTCGCCGGAGTGCCGCTGGTCCTGCCGCCCGCGGGGCTCGTCGCCGACCTGCTCGGCACCTGGTACGGGCCGAACTACCGCGAGCGCCTGAACGTGGTCGCCGACATCGACGACGTCCGGTACGGGCTGTCGCTCCTGAAGTCGGGCTTCGTCCGCGGCTGCATGATCGTCACCGGCTCCATCGGGCGCGGCATGGCCGGACGGGACGACCCGGACGGGCCGTCCCTGCGGACGATCGCCCTCCACGACGACCTGGAGCCGAAGGCGGAGCTGATGACGGGCGCCTTCGTCCGGCGGGCCGACCTGGAACGCTACGACGCGGGCCACCCGCTGAACCGCCTATGGGCGGCCGTCCAGGAGGACGTCCGCACCTACACCCCCCTCGCCTGAACCGGACCGGGCCACCGGTCAGGGGGCTCGAGGAGCGCCCGCGGGCTGAGCTAGCTCTTGATCTGGTTGTCGACCACGTCGAGGGTGGGCCGCGCGCCCAGGTGCTGCATGGCGCGGGCGGAGAGGCGCAGGCCGGCGGTCAGGGCGTCGGCGGGCTGCTTGCCGTCCAGCCACGGGGGCAGGAAGCCGGCGACGAACGCGTCCCCGGCGCCGGTGCCGTCGATGACCTTCTCGACCGGTTCGGCGGTGACCGTGACGGGCTCGGGGCGGCCGTTGGTGTACCAGTGGGCGCCGTCCTCGGCCGTGTTGATCACGACCTGGGGGTACCAGGCGGTGAGCACCTTGGCGGCCTGGTCAGGCGTGTCGCGGCCGGTGAGGACCTCGGCCTCCTTCAACGTGACCACCAGCAGGCGGGCGCCCTGCGTCCACTCCAGGAACGGCTCGGCGCCCATCCGCTTGAGCGGGGAGGACGAGCCGCCGTCCACGGAGATCGACATCTGGGCCTTGCGGGCGATGTCGAGGGTGTGGGTGGCCGCCTTGCGTGACCCCTCGTTGATCAGCGAGTAGCCGGAGAGGTGCAGGTGGGTGCCCTGCGAGAAGAGGTCCTTGCAGCGCTCGATGTCCTCGGGGAGGAGCGCGGCGTTGGCGCCCGGGTCCGACAGCATGGTGCGGTCGCCCTTGTGGGTGACGAGGACCACGCAGGTTCCGGTGGGGCGCTCCTGGTCCATGACGAGGCGGGCGTCGACGCCGTACCCCATCAGCTCCATGTCCCTGTTGCGGCCCGCGATGTCGGAGCCGCGGCGTCCGACGAAGGCGACGTCGATGCCCTCGATGGCGAGCCAGGACGCCACGTTGGCGCCGGAGCCTCCTCCATGGGTCGTCACGGCGGCGGGCGTGTCGCTGCCCTTCGCCAGGGGGTACGCGGCTCGCGCCACGGTGTCTGTCATGAGATCGCCGACCACGACCACGCGCGTCATGGAGTCATCACCTCGATCAACACGGCCCGCGCGAGCGGCATCCTGGACTGTGGACGACCGTAACAGCTCTTGACCCCCGATTAGGTCTCGAACGCGCAGCGAAACCGCGGAAGCCGCGTTTTTCGAGGCACGGGCCCGCCACGCGGTGTGCTCTACCCTCGGTTGGGTGACCGAGGGTTATCCCGACCAGTGGGAGGCCGACGTCGTCCTCAGTGACGGCGGAACGGCCCATCTGCGGCCGATCAGGCCCGAAGACGCCGACCTCCTGCGCGTCTTCTACGCGCGCCTGTCGCCCGAAACGATCTACTACCGGTTCTTCTCGCCGCGGCCGCGGCTCACGGAGCGTGAGATCGAGCACTTCACGTCCGTGGACCATGATCGGCGGGCGGCGCTGATCGCGACGATCGCGGGGGAGATGGTGGCGGTCGTCGGCTACGAGACGCTGCCGGACCGCCCGCGGACGGCCGAGGTCGCGTTCCTGGTGGAGGACGCGCACCAGGGCCGCGGGCTGGGCGCGGTGCTGCTGGAGCACATCGCGGCGGCGGCGCGGGAGCGGGGCCTGGCCCGGTTCGTGGCGAGCGTCCTGCCCGACAACCGGCGGATGACGCGGGTGTTCCGGGACGCGGGGTACCGGGCGGAGCAGCGGTTCGAGGAGGGCGTGATCGAACTCGTCCTCGACCTGGAGCCGACGGAGACGTCGGTGGAGGTGACGTCGGCGCGGGAGCACCGGGCGGAGTCCCGCTCGATCCAGCGGCTGCTGTTCCCCCGGTCGGTGGCGGTGATCGGCGCGAGCCGCGCGGAGCACAGCGTGGGCCAGACCGTGCTGCGGAACCTGCTGGGCGGCGACTTCACGGGCCCGGTGTACCCGGTGCATCCGACGGCGATCGCGGTGGCGGGGGTCCGGGCGTACGCGTCGGTCCTGGAGATCCCGGACGATGTGGACCTCGCGGTCGTGTCGGTCCGGAAGGCCGCCGTCCAGGACGTCGTGGAGCAGTGCGCGGGGAAGGGCGTGCGCGGCCTGGTCGTCGTGTCGTCCGGCTTCGGCGAGACGGGCGCGGAGGGCCGGGCGAGCCAGGAGGAGCTGGTCCGCCTCGCCCGCGCGTACGGGATGCGGGTCGTCGGCCCCAACTGCCTCGGCATCGCCAACACCGACGCGGACGTCCGGCTGAACGCGACCCTGGCGCCGACCATGCCCGGACGCGGCCCCGTGGGCTTCTTCTCGCAGTCGGGCGCGCTCGGCATCGCGATCCTCCAGCGGACGGCGGAGCGCGGCCTCGGCCTCTCCACGTTCGTGTCCGCCGGGAACCGCGCGGACGTCTCGGGCAACGACCTGATGCAGTACTGGGAGGAGGACCCGGCCACCAAGGCCGTCCTGCTCTACCTGGAGTCGCTGGGCAACCCGCGCAAGTTCGCGCGGCTGGCCCGCCGGCTGGGGCGGCGCAAGCCGATCGTCGCGGTCAAGAGCGGGCGCAGCACGCAGGGCATCCCGCTCGGCCACGCCGCGCAGGCGCTGAGCCTGCCCGACCACGCCGTCAGCGCGCTATTCGCGCAGGCCGGCGTGATCCGGGTGGAGGACCTGTCCGAGCTGTTCGACGTCGCGCAGCTGCTCGCCTACCAGCCGCTCCCGGCCGGCGACCGCGTCGCGATCATCGACAACTCCGACTCGCTGGGGCTCCTCGCGCAGGACGCCGCGGTCGCGCACGGCCTGGCGGTGCGGCCGCCGGTCGACCTGGGGCCGAGCGCGGGCGCCGACGAGTTCGAGGAGGCGCTGGCGAAGGCGCTGCGCGACGACGAGGTCGACGCGGTCGTCGTGCTGTTCACCCCGCCGACCATCGGCGGCTACGACGTCCGGGTCCCGCAGCAGATGCTCCGGCTCGCGGCGTCCGGCGACAAGCCGATCGTCGCGACCTATCTGGGCCTCAAGGGGATGCCCGCCGAGCTGCGGGTCACCGGGCCGGACGGGATGCCCGCCGAGGGGTCCGTGCCGTCCTATCCCGCGCCGGAGGACGCCGTCCGCGCCCTCGCGTACGCGGTCCGGTACGCGCAGTGGCGGCAGCGCCCGTCGGGGCGCGTCCCGGAGCACGAGGACATCGACCGGCACCGCGCCCGCGCCCTCGTCACGGGCTGGCTCGCGGACGGCGGGCCGGTGGAGGCCACTCCCGCGCAGGCCGCCGAGCTCCTCGCCTGCTACGGCGTCGAGGTCGTGGACGCGCCGCGCGGCGGCGTCCCGATCCGCGTCGTGGCCATGGAGGACCCGTCGTTCGGCTCGATCGTCTCGTTCGGCCTCGCCGACGAGACCGCCGCGCTCCTCGACGACCGGGCCTACCGGCTCGCGCCGCTCACCGACGTGGACGCGGCGGAGCTGGTCAGGGCGATCCGCACGGCGCCGCTGCTGCTCGGCCATCGCGGCGCCGAGCCGGTCCACGTGCCCGCCCTGGAGGACCTCCTCCTGCGCGTATCGCATCTCGCGTACGACCTGCCGGAGACCGCCCGCCTGGAGCTCGACCCCGTGATGGCGGACGGCTCGGGTGTCACCGTCCAGCGCGTGCAGCTGACCCTGAAGCGCCCCCCGGGTCCGCGGACGGAACTGGCGCCCCGCCGCCTCCGCTGAGCGGGGGCGTCCGGGCAAGGGCCGGGCGCAGCCCTCTCAGCTGGGCGGCCCCGGGGAGGGCGCCGGCGTCGGCGGGACCGGGTCCGGTGCCGGTCCCGGCGGTGTGGGCTCGGGTGGCGGGCCCGGTGGAATCGGATCGGGTGCCGGGCCGGGCGGCACCGGGCCGGGAGGCTGCGGCGCGGGCTTCGGCGGCTCCATCGGCGGCACCAGGGGCTCCGGGGCGGGCGCCGGGTCCGGGGTGGGCGGCGGCACCGGGCGCGGGTGCGGCAGCGGATCTTTCTCCATGTCCTCCCCCTACCCCGGGGAACGCCCCGGCCATCACACCGTGTCCGGGGCCGTCATGTGCGCGGCCCGCCCCGGACAGGGCAGGATGGGACCATGAGGGAAACCCGAGCGACCGGCCACGGCCTCCGCACGGCCATCGAGCGCAGCGGCTACTACCCCGCCCTGGTGGCGGACGCGGTCGAGTCGGCCATCGAGGACGAGCCCGTCGTCGCGTACGTGGTGCACCACGAGGCGACGTTCGATCCCGCGATGGAGGTGCGCCGGCACGTGACCGTGCTGGTGCTGACCGCGGGCCGGCTGCTGGTGTGCCACACAGACGAGCACCCGCCGGGCGAGGGGGTGGCGCAGCCGCACGCGTCCACGACGACGGAGGCGGTGAAGCTGCACCGGGTCCAGTCGGTGGCGGTGACCCGCGTCGTCCCCGACCCCGCGTCGTACGTGCCGGGGATGCCGCCGACGGAGGTCGTCCTGACGATCGGGTGGGGCGCGATCGCCCACATCGACCTTGAGCCCGCGACCTGCGGCGACGAGAGCTGCGACGCCGACCACGGCTACACCGGCAGCGTGACCGCCGACGACCTGTCGCTGCGGGTCAGCGAGGCCGCCGACGGCGCCGAGGCGGTCGCGAACGTGCTGGCGTTCGCGCGGGAGCTCTCCGCGGCGACGGCACGGTGACGGCCGCGCCGGAGGCCCCCCGCTACGGGACGGGCGCGCTCGCGGACCTGTCCGCCTCGGTGCTGGGCGCCCTCGGGGTGCCGGACGCCCGGAACGTCCTCGACCTCCCGGTCCTGCCCCGCGTATGCGTCCTGATCGTGGACGGGCTCGGCTGGGAGCAGCTGCGCGCCCACCCCGACGAGGCGCCGTTCCTGAACGGCATGGACGGCACCTCGCTGACGGCCGGGTTCCCCGCGACGACGGTGACGAGCCTGGGGTCGCTCGGGACGGGCCTCCCGCCGGGCGGGCACGGCCTCCTCGGCGTCCAGGTCGCGCTTCCCGGCACCGGGCGGCTCATCAACTGCCTGCGCTGGGAGGGCGAGGTCGACCCGGCGGCGTTCCAGCCCGCCCGGACGGTGTACGACCGGGCCGCGGCGGCGGGCGTCGAGGTCGTGTACGTCGCGAACGGCCTGTACCGGGGCACCGGGCTGAGCGTCGCCACCACCCGCGGCGCCGCGTACGAGCCCGCGAACACCCTCGGCCAGCTCGTGGGCCGCGCCGAGGCCGCCCTGCGGCGCGGCGACCGCGCCTACACGACCGTCTACCACGCCGACCTCGACTCGACCGGGCACCGGTACGGCGTCGCGTCCGCCGAATGGCGGCACCAGCTCCGTTTCGTGGACGTCCTCGCGCAGCGGCTCGCGGCCGTCCTGCCCGCCGGGTCCGCGCTGCACGTGACGGCCGACCACGGCATGATCGACCCGTCCGAGCGCGTCGACGTCGACACGACGCCGGAGCTGGGCGCGGGCGTGGCGCTGCTCGGCGGCGACGCGCGCTGCCGGTACGTGTACGCCGAGCCGGGCGCGCGGGACGACGTCCTGGCGGCCTGGTCGGCTCTCCTGGGCGACCGCGCGTGGGTCGTGTCGCGGGACGAGGCGATCGGCGCGGGCTGGTTCGGCCCGATGGCGCCCGGGATGGCGGAGCGGATCGGCGACGTCGTCGCCGTCCCGCACACCGGCCTCGCGATCGTCGCGACCGAGCGGGAGCCGTGGCTGACCCGGATGGTCGGCATGCACGGATCGCTCGTGCCGGCGGAGCTGCTCGTCCCGCTGCTGACCGTGACACGCCCCTGACGCGTGCCCGGCCGGCCGTCTTCCGCCGCGTAAGCTGCGGACTCGTGATCGACCCGACTTCGCCCCTCCCTAATCGGGGCGACCCCGGTCAGACTGGCGATGTGCACCCTCTCATCGAAGCGGCCGCGCTCGCCCCGCTGCTCCGGCGGCGGCCCGTGCCGGTCCTGCTGGACGTGCGGTGGCATCTGGCGGGGCCGCCGGGGATCGAGTCCTACCGCAAGGGCCATCTGCCCGGCGCGGTCTTCATCGACCTGGACCGGGACGTGGCCGGGCCGCCCGGCCGGGGCGGGCGGCATCCGCTGCCCGAGCCCGCCGTGTTCGAGGCCGCGATGCGCGGCGCCGGCGTGTCCGCGGACGATCTCGTGATCGTGTACGACGACGCCGACTCGACCGCCGCCGCGCGGCTGTGGTGGACGCTGCGGTACTTCGGGCACGACCGCGTCCGCGTCCTGGACGGGGGCTACCGCGCCTGGTCGGGCGCGGGCCTGCCGGTGACGACGGCGGAACCCGACGTGAAGCCGGGCTCGTTCATCGCGGCTCCGGGCGGCCTTCCCGTCCTCGACGCGGACGGCGCCGCGGCGGTCGCCGCCGCCGGGGTGCTGCTGGACGCCCGCGCCGCCGAGCGGTACCGGGGCGAGCAGGAGCCCGTCGACCCGGTCGCCGGGCACGTGCCGGGCGCGAAGAACGCCCCCACGTCCGGCAACGTCGGGGTGGACGGGCGCTTCCTGCCCCCGGAGCTCCTGCGTGAGCGCTTCGCCGGACTCGGCGCCACCGACGCCATCGACGTCGGCGCGTACTGCGGCTCCGGGGTGACCGCCGCCCACGAGATCCTCGCGCTGACCCTGGCCGGCATCCCCGCCGCCCTGTACGTGGGTTCGTGGTCGGAGTGGGTGGCCGACCCGAACCGTCCCGTCGCCGTCGGAGACGGCTGATCAGTACGCCCGTCGGAGACGGCTGATCGGTACGCCCGTCGGAGACGGCTGAAGTCACCGTCAGCCCGCGCCGAACGGGGCGAAGCCCGCCACGCCGTGCGAGTGCGGTGCCGCCGCCAGGGCCCGCGCCGGGCTCTCACCGCGGCGGAGGGCGGTGTGGAAGGCGGTCATGAACGCCGGGGTCGCGGCGTCCCGGACGGGGGTGACGCTCGCGATCACCGTGGCGGTGCCCAGGGACAGCAGGACGCCCGCCATGCCGAGGAGCGCGTCGCCCTCGTCGGCGCGCCCGGTGTCGCAGGCCGACAGGACGATCAGCTCCGGCGGGCGGGTCACGGCCTCCAGGTCGTGCACCATCAGCGGGCCGTCGGCCAGGTGGAGGCGGGAGAAGAGCGCGTTGCCCCGGTGGAACTCCCCGTGCGCGGCGATGTGCGCGACGGACGCGCCGTCGAGGGCGTCCCGGACGGTCTCGGCGCGCGCGGCGGCGCCGTCGAGGACGCGGGCCGCCGGGTAGAGGGCGCGCAGGGCCGCGATCTCGCGGTCGGCGTGGTGGAGGCCCGGACCCGCGACCAGGACGGCCTCGCCCGCCGGAGGGCGCGCGGCGCGGGCGTGGAGCCACGCGGCCGCGGACGGCGTGAGCGTGAAAGGCCGCCCCGCCAGCGACGGCAGGACCGCCCACGGTAGCCCGTGCAGGGGGCCGGTGGGGGCGATGACGAGGTCGCGGTCGCCGATGTCCCGCGCGAGGGGGCCGAGGAGCATGCCGTCCAGGTGGGCGGCGGAGTGCGCGAGCCCGGCGGCGGCCTGCCGGTCGTCCCGCGCGGCCAGGGCGCGCAGCGCGAAGCGGAGCGTGGCGATCGCGCGGACCGCCGGGGCGGCCGGGCCGAGCTCGTGGCGGCGCATCCGGCCGCCCGCGAGCGTCACCGCGTGCAGGGAGGCGCCGACGGAGATCAGCTCGATCAGCGCGCGGCCGTCCAGCGCCGCCAGCAGCTCCGCCGCGCGCAGCGGCCGGCGGGACGGGCGGCCGGGGCGGAGCCGCGTCCTGGCGGTGACCCGCTCCTCCAGCCGGGCGATGTCGGCCGCGAGGAGGGGAGGCCCGTCCCGCCCGCTCAGCACGCGCAGGGCGGTGAGCGCGGCGGCGCGCTCGGGGTCCGCGGGCGGCCGGACGGCGGTGGGCCGCAGCACCGCGCGGCGGTGCTCCTCGACGGCGAGCAGCTCCAGCGGCGACCGGGCGAGGCCGAGGCCGAGCGCGGCCAGCTCGCCGGCCAGCCCTGCGGCGCGCGCCCGCAGGTCGAGCGCGCCGAGCGCCTCCGCGTGCTCCTCGGTGACCCGCAGACCGGCCCGGACCGCCGCGACCGCGCCCCGGCCGTCCCCCGCGACGGCGCGCTCCAGCGCGAGGGCGTGCCAGGACGCGATGCGCGTCGCGGCCGGGCCCGAGTCCCGCCGCACGGACGCGAGCAGATGCCCCGCCGGACGGCCCGTCTCCAGCGCGACCCGCGCGGCGATGATGCGGGCCTCCGCCGCGGCGTCGGGCCGGCCGTGCGCGGCGAGCCGCCCGGCCGCGGCGGTCGCGGCGGCGAGCAGGTCCGCCGACCGCTCCCCGGCCGCCCAGCGCGCCTTGAGCCGGACGTGCTCGCACAGCGGCACCCACCCGGCGCGGTCCTGCGCGGCGAACGCGGCGCGCGCCCGCTCCGCCGTGGCCGCCGCCCGCGCCGGTTCCCCGTCGGCGAGCTCGGCGTGCGCGAGCAGCAGCAGGCCGTCGGCGACGTCGCAGCCGTACCCGTGCGCCGCGACCTCGTCCAGGGCCCGCCGCAGGACGGGCCGCGCCTCACCCGGCAGGCCAGCCGCGATCAGCGTCTCGGCCCGGTCGAACCGGCACTGCGCCAGCCGCTCCCCGCCGAGCACGGCCTCGGCCTCCGCGTGCAGGCGCAGCGCGCGCGGGACGTCCCCGCGCCGCGCCACCACGAACGCGAGGTTGCCGCGCGCCATCGCCGTCTGGTGGTGCAGGCCCGCCGCCTCGCCGACCGCGACAGCCTCGGCCAGGGCCTCCTCCGCGCCCGCGTGATCGCCGCGCAGCGCGCGGGCCAGCCCGAGGTTCGACAGCAGCCCGTTCAGCGCCGCCGGATCGTGGCCGCGACGCAGCCGGGGCAGCGCCCGCACCGCGACCTCGTGCGCCTCGTCCAGGCGGCCCGCGCGGGCGAGCGCGCACGCGGTGTTGGCCGCCAGCCGGTCCGCGTCGGGTCCGCGCAGGACGTCCCGCGCCCGCGCGGCCTGCGCCAGCGCGGACGCGACGTCGCCGCGCGCCGTGAGCAGGCCCACGAGGTTCATCCGCACCTGCGCCGCCGCGTACCCGGCGGCGAGGCCGAGGGCGCGGTCGAGATGGGCGATGCCCTCGTCCAGGCGTCCGAGCTCCTTGGCCGCGAGGCCCGCGACGCGCAGCGCGATGACCCGCTCGCCGCGGGTCGCGGCGTGCTCCAGCAGTGTCAGCGCCCGGACGTGGGCGGTCGGCGGGTCCATGGCGGCCAGCCACAGCAGCGCCCGCTCCCGGGGATCGGTCACGGGGCCGCTCACAGGCGCAGCCAGCTCGTCACGGCCGACGACCCGTCCGGCAGGGCGAACGCGAGGCTGACCAGGCCCTCCGGCACGCTCGGCAGGTGGAACAGGCCGGCCGGGTCGGCGCCGGTCCGCACCGCGCCGAGGCCCAGCCGCGGATGCCGCACGCTCACCTCCGCCGCCGCGCCCGGCACCAGCCGTCCGGTGATCTCCCGCATCCGGCCGATCGCGTCCACCTCCAGCTCGACGGCGACGTCCGCGCACGTGAACGTCAGGACGCGCGACCGCCGCCCACCGCGCAGGCCCGCCGTGCTCGGCGGGCGGTCGCCGGACAGCTCCGCCAGCGCCGCGTCCGGCGTCCGCCACGCGAGGGCCCGGCGCCCCGCCGCGAGGACGGCCGCGGGTACGGGGTCGAGGGCGTCGAACGCGGCGCGCACGGCCGCGAGGTCGCCGTCATCGTTCACGGGTGAGCCTCCGCAGCGACATGAGGCAGCGCTGCCGCGTCGGCCCGACGCTGCCGGGAGGGATCTGCAGCGCCGCCGCGAGCGCGGCCTGGGTCGGCGCGACCGCCGACAGCCGCAGCAGCACCCGGCAGCGGTGGGGGAGCGCCTGCAGCGCGGCCGCGACCCGGGCGACCCGGTCGCGGGCGAGGACGACCTGGTCGGGCCCCAAGGCGGACGGCGTGGACGGCACCGGACCGGGCAGTGGCGCCCGGCGCGCCGCCGCCAGCCGCCGGCTCTCCCGGCGCGCCGTCGCGGCCAGCCACCGTCCCGTCGCGGACGGGTCGCGCAGGGTGTCGATGCGTTCCACCAGCCGCAACCACGTCGTCTGCACCGCGTCGCCCGCGTCGGCGTCGCCGAGGCCGTGCGCCCGCGCGATCGCCCACAGCAGCGCGCTGTACCGGTCGACCAGCCCGGCCCACGCGGCGTCGTCGCCCGCGCGGGCCCGAGCGGTCAGCTCGTCCGTGTCGTCATCCTCCGGTCCCACGACGCATCACCCTAGAGCCGCGTGACCTTCTGGACACGGACAGTTATCACATCGTGCTCAACCGAGGACGACGACCCCGAGGCCGGGCAGCGCCCGCCCCGCCGGATCGAGGACCCGGTCGGCCGCCGTGACCGCGTCGACGTCCCCGCACGCGATCTCCCGCGCGATGCGCCCCGCGACGACCGGCGCCGCGAACGACGTCCCGCTCCACACGGCGAACCCGTCGAAGCGCTCTCGCCCCGCCCCCGCGGCCCCTTCCGTGCCATCCGCTCCTTCCGCGTCCACCGCCCCATCCGCGTCCACCGGTCCCTCCACGTCCTCCGCGCCATTCGGGTCCGCGGCGCCCACCGCCGCCCCCGCGGGGCGGTTCGGGTCGTCGAAGTGGACGAAGCTGCTCGTCACGTCCACGCCCGGCGCGCAGGCGTCCACCCACCAGCCGTGGTTGGAGAAGGCGGCGCGGTCGCCGCCGTCGAGCGCCGCGACGCCGACGGCGTGCTTGAGCGCGGCGGGCCAGAACGGGCGGTCGGTCCCCGTGTTGCCCGCGCACGCGACCACGGCCGTCCGCCGGCCGAGCCGCGCGATCGCCTGCGCGAGGACCGGGGACGGCCGGTCGTCGAAGGTGTGGCAGCCGAGTGAGAGGTTGATCACGTCCACCGGGCCGAGGGACGCCAGCGCCGCGATCACCCCGGCCTCGTCGCCGACCCCGTCCCCGCCGAGGACGCGCCGGATCCGCAGCCGCGCCGACGGGGCGTGCCGCAGGACGACGCCCGCGACGAACGTGCCGTGCCCGGCCTGGGCGTCCAGCGCGAAGTCCAGATCGGCGTCAAGGACCTCCGCCGCGCCGGCGGGCACCTCGGCGAACCACGGCGTGTCCGCGAACCACGGGTGCGGCGCGAGGCCCGTGTCGAGGATCGCGACGGTGACCGCGCGCCGCGCGGGCGCGGCCCGCGGTCCCGGCACGGGCGCCGCCGGGCGCGGCCGGTCGGCGGGGCCGCTCCACCACATCGGCTGGCCGTGCACGAGATGGTTCGGCGCGACGCTCAGCCGCCGCCGCCGCCCCTCACCGCCGAGCGCGGCGGCCAGCTCGCACACGTCCACCTTCGCGGGCGGCCGCAGCCGCAGCCGCGTCATGCCGTGCTCGTCGTGCCGCGCGTCGCACCACCGGCGCACGCGCTCCTGCGCCGTGTCCGCGTCGTGCGCCGCGACGAGGATCTGGTCGCGGCGGATCAGCGCGGGACGCCCCGGCAGCGGCTCCACCACGACCGCGTCGGGGTGCCGCGAAAGCAGCCGCTCCAGCCGTGCCTGCTGATCGAACATCCGGTCCTCGCTCTCGCGTGCGGTGACCGCTCCCGCACCCATGGTGCCCGGGACGCGCCGCCGCGGCGGAGGGAACGGGAACACCCGGCCGCTCTCTCCCGCGCGCTCGCTCCGCCGGGGCGGGAGCCCTCAGTGTGGACCGCCGGGTGGTGCGACCGGGGCCGATGATGCACAATGAGGGACGCGGACGCCGACTCTGGGACGTACGAGGCCGTAGGGGAAGACGAGCCTCGGTACAGATCCAGGAGGTCCGGTGACCGCACGTGGCGTTTTCTACGTCCACTCCGCGCCACCTGCGCTGAGCCCGCACATCGAGTGGGCGGCCGCAGGTGTTCTCGGCGTGCCCGTTTCCCTTGAGTGGGCCGATCAGGCGGCCGCTCCGGGGACGCTGCGCGCCGAGCTTCATTGGGAGGGCAGGCCGGGCACCGCTGCGGGCATCACCTCCGCGCTGCGCAACTGGAAGATGCTGCGCTTCGAGGCCACCGAGGACCCGACTCCGGGCAGCGACGGCGCCCGGTTCAGCTTCACGCCGTCCCTCGGCGTCTTCTCGGGCGTCATCGGAGCCAACGGCGACATCATGATCCCCGAGGACCGGCTCCGCTCCGTCATGGCGAACGCGGCCGTCGGCAAGACGACCCTGGAGCACGAGCTCGACCGCCTCCTCGGCACCCCGTGGGACAACGAACTCGAGCCCTTCCGCCGCGCCGGCGACGGCGCCCCCGTCCGCTGGCTCCACGCGGCCGTTTGAACGCGGTACCGGCCCACTGCGCTCGCCCGGCGGCTCGCTTCGTGACCGTTCCCGGGCGAACGCGGCATCGCTTCGCGCGGGGCTGAGCAGCTTGGACAGGGCTTGGTGCAGGTGTCCGTCCGGCCCGGCCCTGAACGCGGACGGCCCGGTGATCCCTCGGGGGATCGCCGGGCCGTCCGCTTCGTGGTTACAGCGCTCGCTCGAAGGCGACGGAGACGTTGTGGCCGCCGAAGCCGAAGGAGTTGTTCAGGGCGGCGGCGGGGCCGTCGGCGAGCTTGCGGGGCTCGCCGCGGACGATGTCCAGGTCGGCCTCGTCGTCGAGGTCCTCGAGGTTGGCGACGGCGGGGATGACGCCGTCGCGCAGCGCGAGGATCGTGAACAGCGACTCCAGGGCGCCGGCGCCGCCGAGCAGGTGCCCGGTCATCGACTTGGTGGCGGTGATGGCGGCGCCCGCGGCGGCCTCCTCGCCGAGGCCCGCCTTGATGGAGGCGAGCTCGGCGACGTCCCCGGCGGGCGTGGACGTGGCGTGCGCGTTGATGTGGACGATGTCGGACGGCTGGAGGCCCGCGTCGACGAGCGCGCGGCGCATCGCCTTGGCCTGGCCGGCGCCGGTCGGGTCGGGCAGCACGATGTCGAACGCGTCGCCGGAGTAGCCGCAGCCGGAGGCGATGCCGTGCACCTTGGCGCCGCGGGCGCGGGCGTGCTCCTCGGATTCGAGGATCAGCACGGCGGCGCCCTCGCCGAGGACGAACCCGTCGCGGTTCTTGTCGTAGGGGCGGGACGCGCGGGTCGGCTCGTCGTTGCGGGTCGACATGGCGCGCATCGCGCCGAACGACGCCATCTGCAGCGGGTGGATGCAGGACTCGGTGCCGCCGCAGATCACCACGTCGGCGCGGCCGGTGCGGATCATGTCGATGGCGTAGCCGACGGCCTCGCCGCTGGACGCGCACGCGCTGACCAGGGCGTGCGAGCCGGCCATCGCGCCGAACTCGATGCCGACGTGCCCGGACGCGCCGTTCGGCATCAGCATCGGGACGGTGAACGGCGAGACCCGCGACCAGCCCTTCTCGCGGTACACGTCGTAGCTGTTCAGAGCGGTGTGGAGGCCGCCGATACCGCTGGAGACGACGACGCCGAGACGGTCGCCGTCGACGAGGAAGCCCCCCTCGACCCCGGCCGGCTCCTCGCCCTTCTTGGGCTTGCGCACGGTCGGCGGCGCGAAGCCCGCGTGCGTCCACGCCTCGCGGGCCGCGATCAGCGCGATCGACTGGTTGCGGTCGAGACGGCGCAGGACCTGCTTCGGCATGACCTCGGACGGGTCGACCTTCAGCGTCGCGGCGAACCGGACGGGCAGCTCTTCGACCCCCTCCCATTCGAGCGGGCGGACACCGGACTCGCCGGCGAGCAGGGCGGACCAGGTCGACGGCACGTCCCCGCCGAGCGGGGTGGTGGCCCCGAGGCCGGTCACGACGACGGTGGTCTTGCTCTTGCTCATGCTGGGTGCTCCTTGCGAACGGAGGGGGGAGGTGGAACGGCGCGCCGCGGCCCCGGGCGGTGGCGCGCCGCCCCCGCGTCTCAGCCCTGCAGCTTCTGGACGAAGTTGATGACGTCCTGGACCGTCTTCAGGTTGCGCAGCTCGTCGTCCGGGATCTCGACGCCGAACTGGTCCTGGGCGGCCACCGCGATCTCTACCATCGACAGCGAGTCGATGTCGAGGTCGTCGATGAAGTTCTTCTCCGGCGTCACCTCGGACTTGTCGATCCCGACGATGTCGTCGATGATCGCGGCGAGGCCGTCGAGGATTTCCTGCTCGGTGGCGACTGCCATTTCTCGGGTTCTCCTTCTGGTGGGTTGGTCCAGAGCAGCGGGCGCGGGCGCCTACGGGATCTGGATGACTTGGGCAGCGTAGGCCAGCCCGGCGCCGAAGCCGACCAGGAGGGCCGGGGCGCCGGACGGCACGTCGCCGCGTTCGATCATGCGGGACATGGCGAGGGGGATCGAGGCTCCGGAGGTGTTGCCGGAGTGGACGATGTCGTCGGCGACGACGGCGTTGGTCGCCTTCACCTTGCGGGCGATGGCCTCGATGATCCGCAGGTTGGCCTGGTGCGGGACGACGGCCGCGAGCTCCTCGGGCCGGACGCCGGCGCGCTCGCAGGCCTCCAGGGCGACGGGCGCGATCGCGCTGGTCGCCCACCGGAACACGGCCTGGCCCTCCTGCCGGATGAACGAGTGCCGGTCCGCGATGGCGATCTTGTCGGACTGGTCGCCGGCGCTGCCCCACACGACGGGGCCGATGCCGGGCGTCTCGCTGGCGGTGACGACGGCGGCGCCCGCCCCGTCCGCGAAGATGATGCAGGTCGACCGGTCGGTCCAGTCGATCCACTGGGACATCTTCTCCGAGCCGATGACGAGCACGTTGCGGGCCGTCCCGGACCGGATCGCGGCGCTGGCGGTGCCGAGCGCGTAGCAGAACCCGGCGCAGGCGGCGTTGAGGTCGAACGCGCCGGGCGCGTGGATGCCGAGGCGGTGCGCGACGATCGCCGCGTGGGCGGGCATCGGCGTCTCGGCGGAGCACGTCGCGAGGATGACGAGGTCGATGTCGGACGGGTCGAGCCCGCTGCCCGCGAGGGCCTTGCCGCCCGCGTGGACGCCGAGTTCGACGATGCCCTCGTCGTCGCCGGCGATGCGGCGCTCGGCGATGCCGACGCGGCTGCGGATCCACTCGTCGTTGGTGTCGACGGCGGCGGCGAGATCGTCGTTGGTGACGACGCGGGCCGGCTGGTAGTCGCCGAACGCGAGGATGCGGGCACCGCCCACGGTCTCGGGGACGCGCAGTCCGCCGCTCACGACGCGTGCGCCTTGATCAGCTCGCGCGCCTTCTCGAGGTCGTCCGGGGTCTTGAGGGCGAGCAGCTCGACGCCCTTCAGCTCGCGGCGGGCGAGGCCGGTGAGGGTCCCGGCGGGCGGCAGCTCGATGATCGCGGTGACGCCGATCTCCCGCATCGTGGCCATGCAGGCGTCCCAGCGGACGGGGGCGCTGACCTGCTCGACGAGCCGGGCGACGAAGTCGCGCCCGGACGTGACGACGGCGCCGTCCCGGTTCTGCAGCAGCGTCGCCCTCGGGTCGGCGACGGGCGCGCCGGGCGCGAGCCGCCGGAGGGTGTCGACGGCGGGCGCCATGTGCTCGGTGTGGAACGCGCCCGCGACCGACAGCGGACGCAACCGGGCCTTCGCGGGCGGCTCGTCGGCGAACGCGGCGAGCCGGTCCATCGAGCCGGCGGCGACGACCTGGCCGGCGCCGTTGACGTTGGCGGGGGTGAGGCCGTGCTTGTCGATCGCGGCGAGGACCTCGTCGGCGTCGCCGCCGAGCACGGCGGTCATGCCGGTCTCGGTGACGGCGGCGGCCTCGGCCATGGCGCGGCCGCGCTCCCGGACGAGCACCAGCGCGGCCTCGGGGGTCAGCACCCCGGCGATGGCGGCGGCGGCGAGCTCGCCGACGCTGTGACCGGCGACCGCGTCGGGGGCGCCGTCCTCGAACAACGCCTCGGCGGCGGCCAGCGCGGCGGCGACGAGCAGCGGCTGCGCGACGGCCGTGTCGCGGATCTCCTCGGCGTCGGCGGACGTTCCGTACCGGACCAGGTCCAGACCCGTGACGGCGGACCACCAGGCCAGCCGGTCGGCGACTCCGGGTAGCTCTGACCATGGCTGCAGGAAGCCGGGGGTCTGGGCGCCCTGGCCGGGCGATGCGAGGAGGATCACGCCGCCCAGCCTGCCGCCAACGCCACCCCCGTGCCGATGCCGTGCAGTACGAACTTTCGCCACAAGGGTTTGTGAAAGACCTACAAGGCGCGTCCGGCGAACCGGCCGAGGGCCAGCGCGATGCGGAGGGTGAACGCGTTGCGGCCGTCCGTGGGCGCGAGGCCGGTCAGCTCGCTGACGCGGCGGAGCCGGTACCGCACGGTATTGGGGTGGACGAACAGCAGCCGCGCGGTGGCTTCCAGCGACGACCCCTGCTCCAGGTACGTCGTGAGGGTGTCGAGCAGCGGCGCGCCCGCGGCGAGCATGGGGTTGTAGACACTGTCCACGAGGTAGCGGCGCGCCTCGGCGTCGCCGTCGAGGGCCCGCTCCGGCAGCAGCTCGGCCGCGAGGACGGGTCGGGGCGCGTCCGGCCAGCCGGCGGCGGCGCGCAGCCCGGCGACGGCGGCGTGCGCGGAGATGGTCGAGTCGTACAGGTCCGCGACCCGGGGGCCGACGACGACGGGACCGGGCCCGCACTTGGCGGCGATGGGGCGGGCCGCCTCCAGCGGGTCGGTGTCGCCGCCGACGATGACGATGACCCGGCGGCCCTGGACCCCGGCGAGGACGTCGGCGCGGGCGCGGCGGGCGGCCAGCTGCATCTGGTCGATGGTGACCTCGGGCTCCTCGTCCTCGGGCGTGAACCCGGCGATGACCGTGACCGGCTTGGACGACCAGCCGAGCGCGGCGGCCCAGGAGTGCATGCCGTCGTCGACCTCGCCGCGCAGGACGGCGTTGACGACGAGGGCCTCCAGCCGGGCGTCCCAGGCGGCGCGCGTCTCGGCGGCGCGCGCGTACACCTGGGCGGCGCCGAACGCCACGTCCCGCGTGTAGCGGAGGATCGCCACGCGGAGCTGCTCCTGCCCGCCGGGCGCGGCGAGCTCGTCGAGCCGCGTCTCCACCACCTCGATGATCACCCGGATCATGTCGATCGTGTGCTGCAGCTTGATGGAGCGCAGCAGCTCGCGGGGGGCGGTGCCGAACACCTCGCCCGCGATGGCGGGCCGGGTCTTCTCGTTGTTCTTGAACCACTCGACGAACGCGGCGATGCCCGCCTGCGCGACGAGGCCGATCCAGGAGCGCTGGTCCGGCGGCATCCGGCGGAACCAGGGAAGCTGCTCTTCCATGCTGGTCAGCGCGGCGGTGCCGAACGTGCCCATCGCCTTCTCCAGGCGCTGGGTCGTCAGCTCTCTGATCTCGGCCTCAGTCGTGGTGTCCACCCCCACAGAGTGCCATCCGGGGCGCGGTGACCCGTCCTGGAGTGACAAAAAGCGTCAGTGGTCCATTACCTTGACGGGTGCGCCGAGGGCGATCCCGGCGAGGTTGCGCAGCGCGGTGGACCCGGGGCGCAGGTAGCCGCTGTGGGGGCCCTTCCCGGCATCGAACCGCAGGGCGCCGAACCCGGGGGAGACGGGGTCCGCGCCGAGGCCGAGCCCTGCCACCCGGACGTGCGGGACGTGCGCGATCCAGTCGCCGTCCGACCGGCCGGCCCAGACGCGGGCGCCCGCGCGGAGGGCGGCGGCGCTGGGGAACGTGGTGCCCGGACTGCCGAACAGGGCGATGTCGTCGACCGGCAGGGACCGGACGTGCCGCGCCGCCTTCCCGCACACGACCCCGCCGTAGCTGTGGCAGAGGAGCGCGAGGCGGGCGTTCCCGTTGACGCGGTGCACGCCGGTGAGGAACCGGGTCAGCGCGCGCGAGCCGTCCGCGGCGGCCGAACCGGTCAGGACGCGCGTGCTCCGCGTGGACGGCGACGCGTACCCGAGCCACGCGACCACGGCGAGCCGCGTCCCGCCGCCGGCCTGCCGGTGGAGCGCGCGGGCGCCGCCGCCGGCGAACTTCGCGTCGTCGAAGACGGTGATCGTGTTGTCCGCGCCGGGCACGAGGACGGCGATCCGGTCGGCGCGGGCCAGGTCGCCGATGACCTCGACGACCCGTCCGCCGCCGCGGGCGTCGAACGCGAGGAACCGGCGGCCGGGCGCGCGGAGGGCCGCCAGCGCCCGGACCCGCGCCGTGTCGCCGATCCGCTCCGCGGTCGCCTCCGCGCGGCCGATCTCCCGTCCGGCGGCGGCGTAGCGGGCGTCGAGCGTCGCGGCCGACAGCTCCGGCACGGGCGCCGGCGGCGCGTACGGCTCGTCCCGGCCGGCGCTCCCGTTGGCCGATCCCACCGCGAGGAGGACGACGGTGGTCACGATCCTGCGCAGGCTCGGCATCGGCGGAGGCCCTCCCCTGGTCGGTGTCTGCCCCTCAGAAAGTTAGAGGCCGGAAACCCGGCAGGAGATCACTCTGCGGAGCGGTCATTTTCGTACCGCCCCGGTATGACGCGGGCGCGGGCCGGGATGACACCGGGGCCGCCCCGTCCGGGTACGGTGCCGAACGTGGAGCCTGTCGAAGCGCTGCGCCGCATCGCGTTCCTGCTGGAGCGCGCGCACGAGCCGACCTACCGCGTCCGCGCGTTCCGGACGGTCGCGGGCGTCGTCGAGGGCATGTCCCGGGACGAGCTCGCCGACCGCGTCCGGGAGGGCACGCTGACGGCGCTGCCCGGCGTCGGGAAGGTCACCGCCCTGGTCATCGAGGAGGCGCTGCGCGGCGAGACCCCCGTCTACCTGCGGCGCCTCGAGGCCACCGAGGACGAGCCGCTGGACGAGGCCGCGGCCGCCCTGCGCGCCGCCCTGCGCGGAGACCTGCACACCCACAGCGACTGGTCGGACGGCGGGTCCCCGATCCGCGAGATGGCCGAGGCGGCCCGCGCGATCGGCCACGAGTACATCGCGCTCACCGACCACTCGCCCCGGCTCAAGGTCGCGAGCGGGCTGTCGGCCGACCGGCTGCGCCGCCAGCTCGACGTCGTCGCGGAGCTGAACGGGGAACTGGCTCCGTTCCGCATCCTGACCGGGATCGAGGTCGACATCCTTGACGACGGGTCCCTCGACCAGGACCCCGACCTCCTCGGCCGGCTCGACGTCGTCGTCGCGAGCGTCCACTCCAAGCTCCGCATGGACCGGGTCGCGATGACGAAGAGGATGGTCGCCGCGATCGCGAACCCGCACGTGAACGTCCTCGGCCACTGCACCGGACGCATCGTCAAGGGCGGCGGCCGGCGCGGCGCCGTCCGCCCCGAGTCGGAGTTCGACGCCGAGCTCGTCTTCGACGCCTGCGCCGCCTACGACGTCGCGGTCGAGATCAACTCCCGCCCCGAGCGGCTGGACCCGCCGAAGCGGCTCCTGCGCATCGCCTACGAGGCGGGCTGCCGATTCTCCATCGACTCCGACGCGCACGCCCGCGGCCAGCTCGACTGGCAGCCGAACGGCTGCGAGCGCGCCGCCCGCTGCGGCGTCCCCGCCGACCGCGTCGTGAACACCCTCCCCGCCGACGACCTCCTCGGCTGGACGAGGGGCTGACCGCGCCGGGACTGTCGGAGGCGGGGCGTACGGTCGGCGCGTGAACCGCACCGACCGCTTGTACGCACTGGTGGAGGAGCTGCGCGCCCGTGCGCCGCGCCGGGTGAGCGCCCGGGAGCTGGCGGCCCGGTTCGAGGTGAGCGTCCGCACCATCGAACGCGACATCGGCGCCCTCCAGCAGGGCGGCGTCCCGATCTTCGCGGACGTCGGCCGGGGCGGCGGGTACACGCTCGACAAGAGCCGCACGCTGCCGCCGCTGAACTTCACGCCCGCCGAGGCCGTCGCGGTCGCCGTCGCGCTCGGCCGCGCCGACGGCGCCCCGTACTCGTGGGCCGCCCGCACCGCGCTGCAGAAGATCGTCGCGGCGATGTCGGCGGCGGACGGCGCGTCCGCCCGCAGCCTCGCCGGCCGGATCCGGTTCGTGACGCCGCTGGGCGCGCAGGCGCCGCCCTCGGTGCCCGCCGTCCTGGAGGAGGCGGTGACCGCGCGCCGCGTCGTCCGCCTCGGGTACGTCGACGGGGAGGGCCGGGAGACCGAGCGCGACGTCGAGCCGATCGCGTTCACGTCCCTGAACCTGAGCTGGTACCTGGCGGGCTGGTGCCGGCTGCGCGAGGCCCGGCGGATCTTCCGGATCGACCGCGTGGCCCGTGCCGCGCTGCTCGACGAGCACGCCCCCGAACGCGTCGTCGACGACCCCGGGGACCGCCTCCGCGACTACGCCGTGCGACCGCTGGAATTCGTCTAGAAAGCCCCGGAAACACCGACACAGGGTTGTCGCGGACCTCCCGGAAGCTGGCTCCCGTACCCGAACGGCACACCATCTCCGCAGGAGGAACGCCATGACCGTCCCCGCCTTCAACACCGTCGCCTGGTTCCAGGTCGGCACCGACGCGCCTGCCGAGGCCCGCCGCTTCTACGGCGAGATGTTCGGCTGGAACATCTCCGTCGACCCGGACGTCGACGGCTACGACCTCATCAACTACCCCGGTTCGCCCGAGCCGGTGGGCGGCATCCAGCACAACGCCGACGCGTCCGACAACCACGCCATCTTCATCGTGCTGGTCGAGGACGTGGACGCCGCCTGCGCCGAGACCGAGCGGCTCGGCGGCAAGGTCGCCGTCCCGACGCAGAGCAACCAGAACGGCCTCCGCTTCGCCTACCTGGACGACCCGTCGGGCAACCGCTTCGGCGTCTTCACCCCTCCTCCGGCCCAGGGGTAGCGGCCTCCTGGAACCCCTCGTCACAGTCGAGGGCGTCCTCACCGCGCGCGCCGGCCGCCTGCTCCGTCCGCGCGGTCCCGTCGTCCGGCGGGTCGTGCGGCCTGCGTGCCCTGGAGGGCGCGCAGGCCGCACCACCCGTGACCGGGGTCGGGCTTCCCGGGCGACTACGCCTCTCCGCCCGTGTTGCTCTCCCGGCTGCCGACTCCGCCTGCGAAGACGGCGCTGACGTCGGCGTCGAGCCGGTAGCGGTCGATCGCCTGGTTGAGGGTCTCCGGCTTCACCTCGCCCTGGCGCGCCAGCCGCGTGAGGACGGCGAGGACGATCGACGCCGCGTCCACGTGGAAGAAGCGGCGGGCGGCCGCGCGGGTGTCGGAGAAGCCGAACCCGTCGGTGCCGAGCGCGGTGAAGTCGCCCTGCACCCAGGGGGCGATCTGGTCCGGCACGGCCCGCATGTAGTCGGAGACCGCGACGATGGGCCCCGGCGCGCCGTCCAGCGCCTGTGTGACGTACGGGACGCGCTGCCCCTGGTCGGGGTTCAGCATGTTCCATTCGTCGCAGGCGCGCGCCTCGCGGGCGAGTTCGTTCCACGAGGTGGCCGACCACACGTCGGCGGCGACGCCCCAGTCCTCGGCGAGCAGGCGCTGCGCCTCCAGGGCCCACCGTCCGCCGACGCCGGACGCGAGGATCTGCGCGCGCGGCGCCTGCTCGTTCGCGGCGACGGCGTCGGGCGCCGCCCGGTACCGGTAGAGGCCCTTGAGGAGGGCGTCGACGTCGAGGCCCTCCGGCTCGGCGGGGTGCTGGTACGGCTCGTTGTAGACGGTGAGGTAGTAGAAGACGTTTTCACCGTCCGGGTGCTCCTCGGACGAGCCGTACATGCGGTTCAGCGCGTCCTTGACGATGTGGGCGAGTTCGAACGCCCAGGTCGGGTCGTAGTGGACGCAGGCCGGGTTGGTCGCGGCGAGCAGCGGGGAGTGCCCGTCGGCGTGCTGGAGGCCCTCGCCGGTGAGCGTGGTGCGTCCGGCGGTGGCGCCGAGGAGGAAGCCGCGGCCCATCTGGTCGCCGAAGGCCCACATCTGGTCGCCGGTCCGCTGGAACCCGAACATCGAGTAGAAGATGTAGACCGGGATCATGTGCTCGCCGTGCGTCGCGTAGGCGGTGCCCGCGGCGATGACGGAGCCCATCGAGCCGGCCTCGCTGATGCCCTCGTGCAGCATCTGGCCCTGCTCCGACTCCTTGTAGGAGAGCAGGAGCTTGCGGTCGACGGCGTCGTAGGTCTGCCCGTGCGGCGAGTAGATCTTGGACGAGGGGAACAGCGAGTCCATGCCGAACGTCCGGTACTCGTCCGGGGCGATGGGGACGAACCGGGCGCCGATGTTCTCGTCCTTGATCAGGTCCTTGAGCAGCCGGACGAACGCCATCGTCGTCGCGATGTTCTGCTTGCCGGACCCCTTGCGCAGCTCGGAGTAGACCGGGTCGCCGGGCAGCTTCAGCGGCTTGGCGCGCACGACGCGCCGCGGCAGCACGCCGCCCAGCGCGGCCCGCCGCTCGCGCATGTACTGGATCTCGTCGGAGTCCTCGCCGGGGTGGTAGTAGGGCGGCAGCGGCGCCTCCAGGGCCGAGTCGGGGATCTCCAGGTAGAGGCGGTCCCGGAACTCCTTCAGCTCGGCCTTGGTGAGCTTCTTCATCTGGTGGGTGGCGTTGCGGGCCTCGAAGTCGGAGCCGAGCGTCCAGCCCTTGATGGTGTGCGCGAGGATCACGGTCGGCTGGCCGACGTGCTCGCGGGCCGCCTTGAACGCGGCGTACACCTTGCGGTAGTCGTGCCCGCCGCGCGACAGCTTGCGCAGGTCGTCGTCCGACAGATGCTGGACGATCTTGCGCAGCCGGGGGTCGTCCCCGAAGAACTTCTCCCGGATGTACTCGCCGGACTCGACGGTGAACGTCTGGAACTGGCCGTCCGGCGTGGTGTTCATCTTGTTGACGAGGACGCCGTCGACGTCCTGGGCGAGGATCGGGTCCCAGTCGCGGCCCCAGATGACCTTGATCACGTTCCAGCCGGCGCCGCGGAAGAACGACTCCAGCTCCTGGATGATCTTGCCGTTGCCGCGGACCGGGCCGTCCAGCTGCTGGAGGTTGCAGTTGACGACGAACGTGAGGTTGTCGAGCTCCTCGCGGGCGGCCAGGCCGATCGCGCCGAGCGACTCCGGCTCGCCCATCTCGCCGTCGCCGAGGAACGCCCACACGTGCGAGCGGGACGTGTCCTTGATCTTGCGGTTGTAGAGGTAGCGGTTGAACCGCGCCTGGTACACCGAGTCGATCGCGGTCAGGCCCATCGACACCGTGGGGAATTCCCAGAAGTCCGGCATGAGCCGCGGGTGCGGGTACGACGACAGGCCGCCGCCGGGATGCGACCGCTCCTGCCGGAAACCGTCCAGGTGGGTCTCCTGCAGGCGCCCCTCCAGGAACGCGCGCGCGTAGATGCCGGGAGCGGCGTGCCCCTGGATGAACACCTGGTCGCCCGACTCGCCGTGGTCCTTGCCGCGGAAGAAGTGGTTGAAGCCCACCTCGTACAGGGACGCGGCGGACGCGTAGGAGGCGATGTGCCCGCCGACGCCGAGCTCGGGACGGTTCGCCCGCGACACCATGATCGCGGCGTTCCACCGGATGTACGCGCGGATGCGCCGCTCGACGTGCTCGTCGCCCGGGAACCACGGCTCGTGCTCGGGCGGGATCGTGTTGATGAAGTCGGTGCTGCGCAGGCCGGGTACCCCCACCTGCAGCTCCCGGGCACGTTCCAGGAGCCTCAGCATCACGTAGCGCGCCCTGCCGCGGCCCTCGGTCTTGATGACCGTGTCCAGCGATTCCAGCCACTCCCGGGTCTCGTCCGGGTTGATGTCGGGCAGCTGGCTCGGCAGGCCGTCGCTGATGATCGAATAGCGTTGACGTCCGGAAGCCACGGGATCCCCTCTGCGCTCACGGTGGTGCCGGCGGGACCCGCGGCCGCCGCTCGGGGGGCCGGTCCCGTCCCGCGGACGGCTGGTGGCCGTCCTCCTCGTTGATCCATCGTCGCCGTTCGTGGCGGCTAACGCATCTCTACCCCTCGGTAACCATTGTTCCCGCCAGAGCGGGTACCGAGCGGATGAGACGCGCTCGTACCGGACGCGCCGAACACGCCGGTTGGGGGAGTGATGAACGCGGACATCGGAGACCGCCTGCACGTCCACGGCACCGTCGTCGGACAGGCGGATCGGCTGGGCGAGATCATCGAGGTGCGGGGGCCGGACGGCGACCCGCCCTATCTGGTCCGGTTCGACGACGGCCACGAGGCCCTGATCTACCCGGGCCCGGACGCCGTCGTCGAGCACGCGGGGGGCCTGTCGCGCTAGCCCGTCCGGGCGCGGCGATCCGCGCACCGCCGTCCCGGGGTAGGCGGGCCCGTACCGGGGTACACCGGTGATCATGCAGAGCACCGTGGTCCGGGTGACCACCGGTCCACAGGAGACCGTGCACGACGTCACCGCCGAGTGCGCGCGGTTCGCCGCGTCCGCCTGCGGTGACGGCGTGCTGCACGTGTTCGTGCCGCACGCCACCGCCGGCGTCGCGATCCTCGAGCTCGGCTCCGGCAGCGACGACGACCTGCTCGCCGCGCTGCGGGAGCTGCTGCCCGCCGACGACCGCTGGAGGCACGCGCACGGCTCGCGTGGCCACGGCCGGTCACACGTCCTGCCGGCGCTCGTCCCGCCGTACGCGACCGTCCCGTTCCTGGACGGGCGGCTCGCGCTCGGGACCTGGCAGTCGATCGCGCTCGTCGACCTCAACGTCGACAACCACGACCGCGAGGTCCGGCTCTCGGTGCTGCGGGGGTGAGCGTGGCATCTCACAGTGTGCGAAGGTACGGAGACGTTCTTCTCCGTATTCGGGCCAATGGGCCCACCAAAAGCCGTGCAGACACTTGCGCTGGAGGCACTTGCTTGTGTGGACTGTCCCGCAACGACGTGCCCGCGAGAACGAGCGAGGCGCATGCCGAACGACCGACCATGGGAGGAATTTCGTGAGCGCGACCGCGGGTCAGGCGCAGTCTGAGCGCAGCCTGGCCGAACGGCTCGGCCTGAAGGCGGGCCAGGTGGTGCAGGAGATCGGCTACGACGACGACGTGGACGAGGAACTCCGCCGATCCGTCGAAGAGATCACCGGCAACGAGCTCGCCGACGAGGACTACGAGGACGTCGTGGACGTCGTGCTGCTGTGGTGGCGCGAGGACGACGGCGACCTGTTCGAGGGCCTCACCGACGCGATGGTCCCGCTCACCGGCGGCGGCAACATCTGGCTGCTGACGCCGAAGGCGGGCCGCGACGGGCACGTGGAGCCCAGCGACATCGGCGAGGCCGCGCAGACCGCCGGCCTGTCCCAGACGAGTAGCATCAGCGCCGCAAGGGAGTGGTCCGGGACGCGGCTCGTCGCGCCCAAGGTCCGCAAGTAGCCCCGGAGAACCCGTCCGGGGGGCGAACGGCGGGAGACTCATGGCGGTCGAGGTGGGCGACGAGGCGCCCGACTTCGAGCTGAGGGATCAGCACGGCACTCCGGTGCGGCTGTCGGATCTGCGCGGCGCGAAGAACGCCGTGCTCGTGTTCTATCCGCTGGCGTTCAGCGGAGTGTGCACCGGCGAGCTGCGCGCCCTCCGGGACGCGCTGCCGGATCTCGGGGACGACGTGGTGGTGCTCGCCGTCTCGGTCGACTCCATGTTCGCGCTGCGCGCGTGGGCCGACCAGGAGGGTTTCCCCTTCCCGCTGCTCACGGACTTCTGGCCGCACGGGAAGACGGCGCGGCGCTACGGTGTGTTCGACGAGGAGCGCGGCGTCGCCCTGCGCGGCACGTTCCTCATCGACCGGCGCGGTGTCGTCCGCTGGAAGGTCCGCAACGCCCTTCCCGACGCCCGCGATCTCGACGAGTACCGCAAGGCGCTCGCCGCCCTCTGAGCGACCCGGGCCGACCCGGTCGCGCGGCCCGCATCCGTGGCCGGATCCGGCCCCGCACCCCTGGAGGAGTGATGCCCTGCTTCCGCTGCGGGGCGCGGCAGACCGATCCCGTGCGCGGCGCGAGCCCGTGGCGGCGCGGGGTCCGCGCCGACCACCAGGTCCTCGTCTGCCCCGGCTGCCAGGCCGGCGGCGACTGGGCCGCCATCCTGGACCGCTGCGCCGTGTGCGGCTCGCCGGCCCTGGTGTGCCGGCTGGGCGAGGTCGAGTGCCGTGATTGCGGCCACACCCGCGACGCCGTCCGGGACGAACCGTCGCCGGCCGGCCTGGTGCCGTCCGGCGCGCACGGCCTCTCGGAGGAGGTCGCGGCGGCGCTCTCCCGCGTCCTCGGACCCGGCACCCCCCGGACCTCACCGCGAACCGATCGCGCCGACCGGCTCTGACCTCGCCTTTCGGCTCTTGACTCCGATGTCCCCGCCCTGGGACGCTGCGCGCCATGCCGGTTCTCCTGCTGCAGCTCCTCCACGGGATCACGTCGCGGTCCTGGCGGGTGCCCGCGCTCGTCCTGGTGGGCGCGTTCATCACCGGATGGGCGCTGATCGCGGTCTTCGAGGAGCCCGGCGCCGACATCAAGGAACCGCACGAGTACCTGTGGTACTTCTTCGTCAGCGGCACCACGACCGGCTATGGCGACCTGTCCCCGGCGACGCCGGGCGGCCGGGTCGGCGGGGCGCTCGTCATCCTGTCGGGGGTCACTGCGGGCCTCGTGCTGTTCGCCGAACTGACGCTCTGGATGGCGAAGGGCAGGACCATGAAGGCCAACGGGCAGGCCCGCCTGCACCACCGCCGCCACCTCGTGGTGGTCGGCTACGAGCGCGACGGGCTGCGCGCCGTCATCGGCCAGCTCCGCGCCGACCCGAAGTTCGAGAAGACGTCCGTCGTGACGGTCTTCTGGCCGGACCAGCTGGCCGGCGAGAACCCCGACCCGAAGCTCTACGACGTGGTGGCGTTCGACGACACCGCGTTCGAGCGGGCCTGCCTCGAGGCGGCCCGCACAGTGCTCGTGGTGGGCCGCAACGACGACGAGACCGTCCGGGTGATGCTGCACGTCGTGGCGTACCTGCGGCGCAGCGGCGAGCCGTCCGTCCATCTGCTCGCCGGGGTCAACGACGGCGGCCGCCGGGCCGAGATCACCGAGGCGCTCGGCCTCGTCGACCCGGACATCGAACCGGTCGACATCGACGACCCCGCCGTCGTCGCGGTCGCGATCCGCAACCCGGGCGTCGGGTCGATCTACCACAATCTCGCGAGCACCCTCGACGCCGACTCGACGCTGTTCCGCGTGGACGTCCCGGCGGACGCGGGGGAGTGGTCCCGCCTCGACCTGGCGATCCACCTGCTCAAGCAGGGCAGGACCCTGCTCGCGGTCGGCGAGTCGCACCGGCCGAACGCCCGCTTCCGGCTGGCGTCGGAACCGGACGAGCGGATCCGCGGCGGCCAGTCCCTCGCGATCGTCTCGCAGGACCGCCCGGAGATCCCCTGGCACGACCTCACCGTCTGACCTCTCCGCGGAGATGTGGTCAGGAGGGCATCCTGGCTTTCGCCGGGATGCCCTCCTGACCGCCGCGCCGCGTGCGGCCCGGGGCACAGGTCCAAGCCCCGGGGCCTCCCCGCACGCTCGCGGAGCCCTACGCCGCCTGTCTCTGGTCGGCGTCCAGCAGGTGGTACAGGAGGAGGAGCTGGGTGATGGCCAGGGGGTCGCTGGTGGCGGTGTCGCCCAGGCGGCCGAGGGCTCCGGGGTCGGGCAGGGTGGCGCCGGCGCGGGGGCCGAGGCGTTCCCAGATGGCCTTCTTCACGACCTGGGACTCCTCCGGCGAGACGTAGCCGTGGACGTGGAGGGCGTCCACGGGGCGGCCGTCGGTGTCGCGGTGCAGGCGCAGGTGCATGGCCGTCTCGCGGTCGCCGGGGGCGGTGCCGTCCAGGACGCCGTTCAGCTCGGGGTGGTCGATCGTCGGCCGCAGCAGCAGCTCGGCCGACAGGGGGGTGCCGGGCGGGTCCATGCGGCCCGCGACGGGGGCGAACCGGACGACGATGTCGGCCCAGCGGCGCTGCGGGCGGATGTAGGCGGCGCTCTCGGGCTCGCGCCGGTGCAGCTCGGCCCGCACCTGGCCGGGGGTGTAGCCGCGCTTGTCGCAGTCGCGGCGGATCTTCCAGGCGTGCCGCAGCGGCTCGGGCGGGTCGAGGTAGACCGTGATGTCGAAGCAGGCGCGGGCGAGCCGCGTGTGGAGGGGCAGGAGGCCCTCCACGATGACGAAGTCGCGCGGTTCGACCAGCTCGGGACGGACGAGCTCGCCCGTCGCGTGGTCGTAGACCGGCTTGAGGATCGGCTCGCCCATCGACAGGAGCTGGAGGTGCTGCTCCATGATGTCGATGTGGTTGCAGTCGGGATGCAGCGCGGTGAACGGCCTGCCTGCCCGTTCGGAGCGGTCGTAGCGGTGGTAGTCGTCCACGCAGACCGCGGTCATGCGGTCCGCCCCCAGACACTGCACAAGCCCCCTGGTCAGTGTGGTCTTGCCCGCCGCGCTGTCCCCGGCGATGGCGAGCATGACGGGGCGGCGGCCGGTCCCGCGCGCCCGGAGCATATGCACGATCCGATGGGGCACCTCGCTCCTCCGTCCTGCGGAATTCCGTTTTCGTGATGAAGCGTACGGGGGCCGGTGGCGGGGGGCGTCCCCCAATCAGGTGAGTCGGTGGGGGAGAAGCGGAATGCCCCGCCACACGGGGGCTACTGGCCAGTAGCCCCCGGTTGTTATCGTGCCGGGATGAGCGCCCCCGTACGCGTCGTCCTGGTGGACGACCACGAGATGATCCTCGCCGGGCTGCAGGCGATGCTGGCCGGTTTCGCGGGACGCGTGCGGGTGGTGGGCCAGGCGGGGACGGGGGACGAGGCCACCCGGCTCGTGACCTCGCTGCGCCCGGACGTCGTCCTGCTCGATGTGCGGCTCGGCCCGGAGAGCGGGCTCGACCTGTGCCGGTCGCTGACCGGGCGCGTACCGGAGGCGCGCGTGGTGTTCCTGTCGGTCTACGACGACGAGCAGTACGTCTTCGAGGCGCTGCGCGCCGGCGCGGGCGGCTACCTGCTGAAGCGCGTGGACGGCCCGGAGCTCGTCCGGCGGCTGGAGGAGGTCGCCCGCGGCGAGACCGTCGTCGACCCCACGCTGGCCGGGCGGATGGCGGTGACCGCTGCCCGGCTGACCCGCGGCGAGTTCTGGCCCGGTGCGAACCGGGGCCTCACCCAGCGCGAGAGCGAGGTGCTGTCGCTGCTGGTCGGAGGGCTGTCGAACAAGGCGATCGCGGCGCGGCTCGTACTGAGCGAGGAGACCGTCAAGAGCCATCTGCGCGCCCTCTACCGCAAGCTGGAGGTGACCGACCGGTCGGCGGCGATCGCGGTCGCGCTCCGCGAGGGCCTGTTCCGGTGACGCTGGAGATGCTCGCCGGGCGCGGCACGGACCTGCTGCTGCGCGTCGTCGCGGTCGCGTGCTCCGACCGGGAGCTGCCTCGCATGGCGGAGGACCTCGCGGAACTGGTCGTCCGGTCCGCGCGGGCGCTGACGTTCTGCGACGTGTACGTGCTGGACGAGGAGGAGCGCGCGCTGGAGTGGCCGGGGCCGCCCGTCCCGCTGGGCGAGGGCGACGTCGGCTGGGTCGCCGCCCACGGCCGGGTCCGGGTGCACGCCGACGGGCGCGGCGCGGCCGTCCCTGTCCTGGCGGGCGGCACCGCGATCGCCGTCCTGGACGTCCGGTCGGCGGGGCCGTGCGCGGCCGCGGACATCGCGCTCGTCACCTCGCTGGCCGGGCTGTTCGCGCCCGTCCTGTGCTCGTGCCGGCGGCTGCGGACGGCCCGCGAGCGCGAGCACGCGGCGGAGTGGTTCGCCGAGCGGGCGGTCGAGGCGCAGGAGGCGGAGCGGTCCCGGCTCAGCCGGGAGATCCACGACGGCATCGCGCAGCGTCTCGCCAGCCTCGGCTTCCACCTGTCGGCGGCGGAGCGGGCGCTGCCCGAGCACCACCCGGAGGCCCTCGCGCAGATCATGATCGCGCGGGAGCTGTGCGAGCTGGCCGCCGCCGAGACGCGCGCCGCGATCGGCGGGCTGCGCCCGCCCGTCCTCGACGACCTCGGCCTGTCGGCGGCCCTCGCGACCCTCGCCCGCGAGGCGGGGGACGGCCACGGCCCGGCCGGGGCCATCGAGGTGAGCGTGACCATCGAGGGGGAGCTGGAGGAGGAACTGCCCGACCATGTGCAGACGGCGCTGTACCGCATCGCGCAGGAGGCCGTCGGGAACAGCCTGCGGCACGCGTCGGCGAGCTGTGTCGACCTGCTGCTGGAGCACGGGTCCGACCGCGTCCGGCTCAAGGTGACCGACGACGGGACGGGCTTCTCGCTGCGCGACGTGTACGCGCAGGGGGTGCGCGGCGAGCGGAGCGAGCGAGGCGGGCAGGGCGAGCGGAGCGAGCGAGGCGGGCAGGGCGAGCGGAGCGGGCGAGGCGAGCGGAGCGAACGCCGCGGGCGGTCTGAGTCCTACGGGTTGCGCGGCATGGCCGAGCGGGCGGAGCTGCTCGGCGGCCGGGTCTCGGTGACGAGCCGGCCGGGCGTCGGGACGACCGTGGAGGCCGTGATCCCGATGCCCGGCCGTCGCCCCCTGGGCGCCTGAGAAACGCCCCCTGGGCGCCTGAGCACAAGCCCCCTGGGCACCTGACGCCGCGTCAGCGCTTCGTCGGGCCCTGCTCGATCACCCGGAAGGTCAGCCCGGCCCGGACGAGCCGCGCCAGCAGCGCGTCGCCCATCGCGGCGGCCGTGGTGACCTGCCCGGACGTCTCCGGCAGGTCGTCGTGCGCGAGGCACAGCGCCGACTCGGCGAGCATCTTCGCGGTCTCGTCGTAGCCGGGGTCGCCGCCCCTGACCTCCGTCACGACGCGCTCGCCGCCGCCCTCGCCGACGAACTTCACGCTGAACCAGTGGCGGGCGCGGCGCTCCGGCGAGGGGCCCTCACCCGGCGTCGCGATCCGCAGCAGCAGCGCGCGCGTCGGCGGCAGCTGGGCCAGGGCCAGCACGGCGCCCGACCCGGCCGCCATCGCGGCGGCGACGGGGAACCGCTTGACGGCGACGTAGTGGCCGTAGGTGAAGTCGGGGCCGTACCGGTCGAGCGCGGCGGCCGAGCGGGTGACGATGGCGGGGTCGATGGTCGGCATCGGCAGCGTCCAGCCGTCCCCGACCTTGGCCTTCGGGACGGGACGGCGCGAGATCCTGACGCGGCGGCCCGCCGGGCGCTCCACCAGAGCGCGCCGCTCCCGCTCGGCGCGCAGCACGCCCGACGCGTCCGAGAAGACGCCGACGGCCGAGTGGAGGGTGCCGCCGGAGAACGTCGCGTTCACCCGGACGAACCCCTCCACGTGGAGCGGGACGTCCTCGGGGAGCTGCTTGACGGTGTAGTACACGCCGAGGTCGTGCGGGATGGAGTCGAACCCGCAGGCGTGGATGATCCGGGCGCCGCTGCGCACGGCCTCGGCGTGGTACTTCACGTACATCCGGTCGGCGAACTGGGGTTCGCCGGTGAGGTCGACGTAGTCGGTCCCTGAGCGCGCGCACGCGGCGACGAGCGGTTCGCCGTACTCGGCGTACGGGCCGACGGTCGTGATGACGACCCTCGTGGACCGCGCCATCTCCTCGATGGAGGCGGTGTCGGTGGTGTCGGCGTGCAGCAGCGGCAGCTCGGCGCACGCCGGGTCGATCTCGGCGAGCCGGTCGCGGACCGCCTCCAGCTTCTTCCGGTTGCGCCCGGCGAGGGCCCATCGGGTGCCGGGGTCGGCGTGCTCCGCCAGGTACTCGGCGGTGAGCGCGCCGGTGAAGCCGGTCGCGCCGAACAGCACGATGTCGTAAGGGCGGGGGTGGTGGGCGGTGGCGTCGGTCATCAGATTCCTTCCGTGGATACCCCTGCCTTCAGGCAGGGGAGGAAACGGAGTTCTTGCGGATCAGGCCAGGACGGTCGGTACGCCGCTCCGGGCCGGCGGGGAAATTCGGAACACGCGGACCCGGTTCGAACAGGTGTGCTAGCTTGCCGTCCGTGACCAGATGTGTGCAGCGGGCGTTCAAGTGCCGCTTCTACCCGACTCCGGAGCAGGCGGATCTGCTGAACCGGACGTTCGGGTGTGTGCGCAAGGTCTACAACCTGGCCCTGGAGGCCCGCACCACGGCATGGTTCCAGCGCCGGGAGCGGATCAACTACAACGCCACCTCGGCGATGCTGACGGGGTGGAAGAAGACCGAGGACCTGGCCTACCTCAACGAGGTGTCCTGTGTGCCGCTGCAGCAGGCGCTGCGGCATCTGCAGGGCGCGTTCACCGTGTTCTTCGACAAGCGCGCCGGGTATCCGCGGTTCAAGTCCAAGCACAAGTCGCGGGCGTCGGCCGAGTTCACCGCGTCGGCGTTCCGGTTTAGGGACGGGCGGCTCACCCTGGCTAAGATGACCGACCCGCTGCACATCATCTGGTCCCGGCCGCTCCCCGTCGGACAGGTCCCGTCCACGGTGACGGTGTCGCGCGATGCGGCGGGCCGCTGGTGGGTGTCCCTGCTCTGCCAGGACACCATTACGCCTCTCCCGGTGTCCGGGAATGCGGTAGGTGTCGACGCCGGCCTGAACCACCTGGTGACCCTGTCGACCGGGGAGAAGGTCACCAACCCGCGGCACGAGCGCGCCGACCGGGACCGGCTCGCCCGCGCCCAGCGGAACCTGGCCCGCAAGCAGAAGGGGTCGGCGAACCGGGCCAAGGCTCGCGTCCAGGTCGCGCGGATCCATGCCCGGATCGCCGACCGGCGCCGGGACTATCTGCACAAACTGTCCACGAGGCTCGTGCGTGAGAACCAAACGCTCGTGATCGAGGACCTGACCGTCCGCAACATGGTCAAGAACCACACGCTGGCCCGTGCCATCAGCGACGCCGGCTGGCGCGAGTTGCGGACCATGCTGGAGTACAAGGCCGGCTGGTACGGGCGGGACCTGGTGGTGGTCGACCGCTGGTTCCCCTCGTCCAAGACCTGCTCGGCCTGCGGTGCGCTCGCCGAGAAGATGCCGCTGAACGTCCGCAAGTGGAGGTGCCGGTGCGGCGTCGTCCACGACCGTGACGTGAACGCGGCGCGCAACATCCTGGCCGCCGGGCTGGCGGTGACGGCCTGCGGAGCCGGTGTAAGACCTCAACGGGACTCCTCCCGGACGGGGCGGTCGGCTGTGAAACAGGAACACCCGAGGGCGACCAAGGGAATCCCCGCCCTTCCAGACGGGGAGGATGTCAAGGAAGCCCCTTTCGCGGTTGCCGAATCAGATTCTGTCGCGCCGGGGCGGGGCGCGCGACGCCGCCCCGGTGTTCTGTCCTCATAAATGCGAATTGAATGCCCATATTCGGCAATAAGGGGCGAGTTGGAAAAGGGGCCCGGCGCAGATGGGCTCCTCGCGAAAATCCGCGCCGGGGCACCGGCATCCATGCTCTACGCTGGGCTTTTGACGAGGGGGGATGCCGGGCGTGATCGGGCTCGCCATTGTGATGGACGTCATCGCGCTGGCATTTCTGTGGGGGTTCTCCGCCGTGCTGCGGCGGCGCCGGACGGTGCCGTCGGCGGGCGACTCCGGGCAGCCCGCGGGCCTCGCGCTGATGGCCGTCGGCCTCACGCTCCTGTCGATCCCGCTCTGGTGCCTGGCCTGAACGCTCGGCCCCGCGCTCCGGGCGCTCCGGTCGCGGGGGTCCAGCCGGGCGCCTCCAGGAGGTGCCGGACGAAGAGCAGGGTGGTCGCGGTCGGCGCCGGTCCCGCGACGGCGTGCCAGGGCCGGTCGAGCGGCATTCCGGGCGCGTCCACGACGACGAGGTGCCCCGCGTCCAGTTCCGCGCCGACCGCGTCCCGGGACACCAGCGCGACGCCGAGGCCCGCCGCCGCGCCCGCGACGACCGCGCCGTTCGACCCGAGCACCAGGCGCGGCGGCGCCACCTCCCGCTCCGCGAGGTAGGCGTCCGCGGTCGCGCGCGTCCCCGACCCCGGCTCGCGCATCACCCATGGCGTGTCCGCGAGCGCGAACCGGGCGGCGACGTCCGGCGCGCCCACCACGACGAGGTCGTTCGGGCGCCGCGCCAGCACGGTCGCCGGGACGCCCGCCGGGGGCCGCCCGGCCAGTACCAGGTCGGCCTCGTGCGCGGCCAGACTGCTCCACACCCGGCGGCGCGGCCCCACCTCCAGCGCCAGGTCCACCTCCGGCCACCGCGCGCGGAACGCGGCGAGCAGGCCGGGCAGGAGCTGGTCGGCGGCCGTCGTCACCGCCGCGAGCCGCAGCGGCCCCCGGGCCGGGTCGGCCGCCCCCCGCGCCGCCGCCCGGCCCTCCTCCAGGAGGCCGAGCACCTGCCGCGCGTACCCGGCGTAGACCGTCCCGGCCGGGGTCAGCCGCACCCCGCGCCCCTCCCGCCGGACGAGCGGAACACCGAGTTCCCGGGTCAGCGCCGCGACCGCCGCCGACACCGCCGACTCCGTCACGTACAGGCTCCGCGCCGCCGCCCGCACCGAGCCGGCCTCGGCGAGCGCCACGAACGTCCGCAGCCGCGCCTCCGTCACCCGACCTCCAGGTTCAACCGATCGCTTGAGGATCACCGCAAAACACTTGATGGACATCACAAGTATCGGCGGGCGAACCTCGGAACGTCCACGGTTCACGTGGCCGGGACGCGGCGCCCGTGCCCTCCCCTGGGGCATGCCGTCCTTCGCGGGACGGGCGCCGCGGCCCCGATCCGGCACCCGAAGGAGAGCGGCGATGAGCGCGGGCAGATGGTCGGCGGGCGTGATCCCCTACGCGGAGATGGGCTACTGGAGGCCGGACTACGTGCCGAGGGACAGCGACGTCCTCGCCGCCTTCCGCATCACGCCCCAGCCGGGCGTGCCCCCGGAGGAGGCGGGCGCCGCCGTCGCGGGCGAGTCGTCCACCGCCACCTGGACGGTCGTGTGGACGGACCGGCTCACGTCCTACGAGAACTACCAGGCCAAGTGCTACCGGGTGGAGCCCGTCCCCGGGCAGGACGGCCAGTTCATCGCGTACATCGCCTACGACCTCGACCTGTTCGAGGAGGGCTCGATCGCGAACCTGACCTCGTCCATCATCGGGAACGTCTTCGGGTTCAAGGCGCTCAGGGCGCTCCGCCTGGAGGACATGCGGATCCCGGCCCACTACGTGAAGACGTTCCAGGGGCCCGCGCACGGCATCGTGATGGAGCGCGAGTACCTCGGGAAGTTCGGGCGCCCCCTGCTCGGCGCGACGGTCAAGCCGAAACTCGGCCTGTCGGCCCGCAACTACGGACGCGTCGTCTACGAGGCCCTGCGCGGCGGCCTCGACTTCACCAAGGACGACGAGAACATCAACTCGCAGCCGTTCATGCGGTGGCGCGACCGGTTCCTGTACTGCATGGAGGGCGTCCAGCGCGCCCAGGCCGCGTCCGGTGAGATCAAGGGCCACTACCTCAACGTCACCGCCGCGACCATGGAGGACATGTACGAGCGCGCCGAGTTCGCCAAGGAGCTCGGCAGCGTCATCGTGATGATCGACCTCACCGTCGGGTACACGGCGATCCAGTCCATGGCGAAATGGGCGCGGCGCAACGGCGTCCTGCTCCACCTGCACCGCGCGGGGCACTCCACGTACACGCGGCAGAAGAGCCACGGGGTGAGCTTCCGCGTCATCGCGAAGTGGATGCGGCTGGCGGGCGTGGACCACATCCACGCCGGCACGGTCGTCGGGAAGCTGGAGGGCGACCCGAACACGGTCGCCGGCTTCTACGACACCCTCCGCCTCGACCGCATCCCCGCGGACCCCGTGAAGGGCCTGTACTTCGACCAGGAGTGGGCGTCGCTGCCCGGGACGATGCCCGTCGCGTCCGGCGGCATCCACGCCGGGCAGATGCACCAGCTCCTCCACTACCTGGACGAGGACGTCATCCTCCAGTTCGGCGGCGGGACGATCGGCCACCCGATGGGCATCGCCGCGGGCGCCGCCGCCAACCGCGTCGCGCTCGAGGCGATGATCAAGGCGCGGAACGAGGGCCGCGACTTCCTCGCCGAGGGCCCCGACATCCTCCGCTCCGCCGCCAAGCACAGCCGTGAGCTGGATGTCGCGCTCTCCACCTGGGGCGACGTGACGTTCAGCTACGAGTCCACCGACACCCCCGACGTCGTCGAGACCCCCGTGTTCTCACCGACCCCCTGACGGGCCCGCCCCCGACCTCGGAGCATCTGATGCGGATCACCCAAGGCACCTTCTCGTTCCTGCCCGAGCTGACCGACGACGAGATCGCGAAGCAGGCCGCCTACGCCCTCGACCGGGGCTGGCCCTGCTCCGTCGAGTTCACCGACGACCCGCACCCGCGCAACTCCTACTGGGAGATGTGGGGCCTGCCGATGTTCGACCTCACCGACCCCGCCGGCGTCCTGTACGAGGTGAAGGAGTGCCGGAAGGCGTACCCGGACCACTACATCCGGCTGAACGCCTACGACGCCCGGTACGGGCGGCAGACGACCGCGCTGCAGTTCATCGTCCAGCGGCCCCGCCGCGAGCCCGGCTTCCGCCTCGACCGCGAGGAGACGTCGGACCGGCGCGTCCGGTACACGCTGCACGCGTACGCGCTGGACCGGCCGGAGGGCGAGCGCTACGGGGACGCGCCTTGACCGGACGGCCCGGCTTCGGGATGCGTCCCGCCGAGAACGGTTCCCCGGCGCCCGACCCCGCCGCCGGGGAACCCCTCGCCCCGCTGCCGCCCGACGCCCGCGTCGACCTCGCGAGGGAGCGCTCCGACGCGCAGGCCGACGAGGTCCTGGACGCCCTCGACGCCGACCTGGTGGGGCTCGCCCCGGTGAAGACCCGCATCCGCGAGATCGCCGCCCTGCTGCTCGTGGACCGCGTCCGCGCGCGCTTCGGCATCGACTCGGGACGCCCCAACCTGCACATGTGCTTCACGGGCAGCCCCGGCACGGGCAAGACGACCGTGGCCGTGCGGCTCGCGGAACTCCTCCACCGCCTCGGCTACGTCCGCAAGGGGCACCTGGTCTCCGTCACCCGCGACGACCTGGTCGGCCAGTACGTCGGCCACACCGCGCCCAAGACGAAGGAGGTGCTGAAGCGCGCGATGGGCGGCGTCCTGTTCATCGACGAGGCGTACTACCTCTACCGGGCCGAGAACGAGCGCGACTACGGGCAGGAGGCCATCGAGATCCTGCTTCAGGTGATGGAGAACCAGCGCGACGACCTCGTCGTGGTGCTCGCCGGCTACAAGGACCGGATGGACTCCTTCTTCGCGTCCAACCCCGGCATGAGCTCCCGCATCGCCCACCACATCGACTTCCCCGACTACGAGCCGGACGAGCTGGAGGCCATCGGCCGCCTCATGATGCGCGACGAGGGCTACACCCTCGCGCCCGAGACGGAACCCGTCTTCCGCGCCTACCTCGACCGGCGCCGCGCCCGGCCGCGCTTCGCCAACGCGCGCTCCGTCCGCAACGCCATCGAGCGGGCCCGGCTCCGCCACGCGAGCCGCCTCGTGGCGGAGTCCGGCGAGGTCGACCGCGCGGCGCTGACCACGCTGCTCCCGGACGACTTCCTCGCCAGCCGCGTCTTCTCGTAGCTCAGGCGGCGGCCTCGGACGCCGGGTCGGCGAGCTCGATCCGGTTCCGGCCGAGCCGCTTGGCCGCGTACAGCGCCTCGTCGGCGGCGTGCAGCAGGTCGTTGGCGCCGGGATGCACGGCCGCCGAGGCGACACCCGCGCTGAACGTCACGGGGATGTACGGCTCCTCGACGCGGCTGACCTCGGCGATGTGCTCCCGCACCTGCTCCATGCGCGCCCGCGCGTCCTGCGGCGTGGCGCCGACCATCACGACGACGAACTCCTCGCCGCCGTGCCGCACCACGGTGTCCTCCAGCCGCACGCGCCCGGTGAGGTGCCGCGCGACGAGCTTGAGCACCGCGTCGCCGGCGTTGTGCCCGTACGTGTCGTTGACGCGCTTGAAGTGGTCGATGTCCAGCAGGGTCAGGCTGAACGGCCGGTCCTGGTCGTAGAGCTCGGCCAGGATCTCCATGAGGCGGCGGCGGTTGTAGAGGCCGGTCAGCGAGTCCCTGACCGCCTGCTCCGCAAGGTCGGCGCGGAGCGCCTCGATGGTGGCGAGCTGCTGCTGCAGCTTCTCGTTGGCCTCCTCGGCCTGCCGGCGGCGGTCGTTCAGCTCCGTCGTGTCGCGGGCGACCAGCGCCCACCCCAGCGCGGCACCCCGCCGGTCGGGCAGCGTGTCGATGGACAGGTCCAGGTCCAGGGCCACCCCGCGCGCGTCGGTGAGCGTCAGGCTCCGGATGGCGCCCTCGGCGAGGTCGACGTGGACACCGAACAGCTCGGCGGCCGACCGTCCCTGCACCTCGGCGGAGGCGCCCGGCCGCAGCCTTCGCAGCAGCCGGTGGGCGGCCGGGTTGGCGTCCAGGACGAGCCCGGCCCGGTCCAGGACGACGACGGCGTCCTGGATGGTCTCCATGACCCGCTGCCGGGCGATCGACACCTGCGCGGGCAGCCCCTCCTCGATCAGCGCCCGGTAGTTGATCACCGCGGTGATCGCCATGCCGATCGGGGCGAGCTCGTAGCTCAGGCCGAACACGAGGGAGACCAGTCCCGCGATGACGGGGCACAGGGACGAGATGAGGATCCAGCTGTAGATCCGCCGCTGGTCCCGCGGGTTCTGCAGCCATGCCCGCCCCAGCCGGACGAGCGCGGTGCCGACGATCGTGTACAGGTAGATCGTGTGCAGGGTCAGCGCCGGGCCCGGCTCCCCGAAGGGCTGCCCCGGATGGGGCATCACGGCGTAGTAGGTGTGATGCCAGCCGTTCGTCACGAGCAGCGCACCGGACACGACCGGTTCGACGGCCAGCAGCAGGAGCAGGCGCCGGGACGGCCGCCAGGCCCGGTCGATCAGCAGCAGCGCCAGGCACAGGAACGCCGACACGACGGCGACGTCCGAGACCAGCAGGCCCGTCAGCACGGCCACCCGGCCCGGACGGTCGTCCCACACGATGACCAGCAGGTTGATCAGCACGTACCAGGAGCACATCAGGAGCATCACCGCGGTCGCGGCGAAGGCCGGCGCCACCCGCCGCCGCCCCCAGGCGCCGACGGCGAGCAGGAGGTTGACCCCCGCCGAAACGCCGTAGACCGCGACCCAAGGCCACATCATGCGACTCTCCACCCTTGTACGTTTTCTCGGCTCCCTCCGATCGGCAGGAGCGCGGCCCACCTGAGAACCCCGCCCGCGCCCGCGGCGAGCGCGGTGTCAGGGGCATTGCAATAGGCTGGGAAAGTCGGATGACTTAGTGGGGGAGACGTTGCTGAACCCTGAGGACCTGTACGAGCTGGACGGCGATCTGCCGACGCTGACCGAACCGGTGCTGCTGCACAGCCTCGACGGCTTCGTGGACGCGGGGTCGGCGGGGCAGCTCGTCCGGGAACACCTCCTGGAGGGGCTCGAGCACCGCGTGATCGCCCGCTTCGACGTGGACGCGCTGATCGACTACCGGGCGCGGCGCCCGATGATGACGTTCGACCGCGACCACTGGGCGTCCTACGACGCCCCGGAACTGGTCGTGCGCCTCCTCCATGACGACGTGGGGACGCCGTTCCTGCTGCTGTCCGGCCCGGAACCGGACCGCCTGTGGGAGGGGTTCACGGCCTCGGTGGTGGACCTCGTGAAGCGGCTCGGAGTCGGGCTGACGCTCGGATTCCACGGCATCCCGATGGGCGTGCCGCACACGCGTCCGGTCGGGATCACCGGGCACGCCACCCGGCCCGAGCTGGTCGCCCGCGGCGGCTCGTGGTTCGACAAGGTCCAGGTGCCCGGCAGCGCCTCCGGCCTGCTGGAACTGCGGCTCGGCGAGGCGGGCCACGACGCGGTGGGGCTCGCCGTCCACGTCCCGCACTACCTGTCGCAGTCGGCGTATCCGGCGGCGGCGGTCGCGACTCTCGAGGCGATCATGGAGGCGACGGGCCTGGTCCTGCCGTCGGAGCGGCTGCGCGAGGCCGCCGCCCGCACCGACGCCGAGATCGCCGAGCAGGTCGCCGGGAACGACGAGGTCGAGAAGGTCGTGCAGGCCCTGGAGCAGCAGTACGACGCGTTCGCGGGCGCCGCCGAACGCGAGAACCTGCTCGCCGAATCGCAGGACATGCCGACCGCCGAAGAGCTCGGCGCCCAGTTCGAGCGGTTCCTCGCCGAGCAGGACGGCCCCGACACGACATAAAACGCCTCACTCCGGGTAGTCGGACCCCGTGACCCAGAAGGTGAACGAAGTGATGACGCCGGCGCCCGTCACGGTGCCGCCGGACACGCCTTTGACCGAGGTCGGAGACCTGATGCGGCAGCACGGCATCGGGGACGTCCTCGTCGTCCACGAGGGCAGGCTGCGCGGCCTGGTCACCGACCGTGACATCGTCGTCCGGGCGGTCGCCGCCGGCCGCGACCCGGCCGACACGTCCGTCGCGGAGATCTGCAGCACGAACCTGATCACGATCGACTCCGCCGAGGACGCCGACGCCGCCGTCGGCCTGATGCGCGAGCACGCGATCCGCCGCGTCCCCGTCGTCGAGGGCGACCGCCCGATCGGCGTCGTGTCGATCGGCGATCTCGCCGTCCAGCGGGACGAGCGGTCGGCCCTCGCCGACATCAGCGCCGAGCCGCCGAACGTATGAACCCGTCGATCCCCGAGAACGCGACGGGCGTCGTGCTGCTGGCGAACGCCGAGGAGTCCGTGGCCGCCGCGCTGAACACCGCGGGCCTCGGCACCGTCCTCCTGGACGTCCCCGAGGAGGACATGGAGCCCCTCACCATGACGCTCCTCCACGCGATCGACGAGGTGACCGAGGGCCTCGAAGCGGCGCCCCGCACGGCCGGTCTGCCCCTCGGCCTCTACGGCGCCGGCACCACCGCCGCCGGAACCCTCGCCGCCGCCGCCGCCCGCCCGCACACGGTGGCCGCGGTCGTCTCCCGGTCGGGCAGCACGGACCTCGCGCTCCCCTGCCTGCCCCGCGTCCGCGCACCCGTCCTGCTGATCACCGGGGACGACACCCACGCCGCCAACCAGCGCGCCGCCGACCTCTTGGAAAGCGCCGAACTCCACGTCATCGACGGCGCGGCCGACGACCTCACGGAGGTCACCACGCAGGCCGCCGACTGGTTCAACCGCCATCTCCCGCGCTCGGCCCTCCGCCACTGACCCCGCGTCAGTTGATCGTGAGGCCGCCGTTGACGTCGCGCAGCTGGACGACCTTCTCAGCCGTCCCGTTGAAGACGTTGCTCACGCCGTCGTCGCTCACCTGCGTCTGCCGACGCCGGTCGAGGACCTCGGCGCGGAACTCCGGGTCTTCGTCCATGGCCAGCCGGAGCGCGGCCTGGAGATCGTCGGCGAAGGCCGGGTCCTCCTCCATGGCGCGGCGCAGAGCCTCGGCCAGACGCGTGATCCGGGAGTCGTCCGGATCGGCGATCGCCCCGCCGAGGACCTCCTCCTCCGCGGCCTGCCCGCGGAACCGGCCGCGCACCATCCGGCCGAGCGCGGCGATGCCGTCCCGGACGGGCCGGCCGGACAGCTCGACCGCCTTGCCGGCCGCCGCCGCGGCGATCGCCAGAGTCAACGGATCAGCCATGGATCACTCCTGAACGCGAGGGGATGAGGTCACGGCACGGGGCCAGTCCATCACGCGTCGGCGCGATGTGTCAGCCCCGCTCCTCGACGCGTCCGTGACCTGGATCGTTGGCGCTCCCGGAAGGCCGCTGGCACACTCCCCTTGCGACTGCGGGAAATCGATCATCATGACCTGGCGGGCGGTGCCGGAGTGGCTGGCGACAACGGGGACGGAAATCGCTACGAGGGCCGGGCGCGCAACGTCGTCCAGGCGCACAGCGTCGAGGTGATGAACGTCTACGCGGGGCCCGGCGAGCGGGCCCCGGAGCCGCCGTGGTCGCTGCCGCCCGGCGCGAACCCCTTCCTCGACCGCGAGTCGCCGCTGCGCGAGGCCACCGTGGCCGTGGGGAGGAGCCAGGGGCGCGGCAATCCGGCACTGGTGATCGTGGCGGGCCTGCGCGGCGTGGGCAAGACCGCGATGGCCGTGCAGTGGGCGACGTCGGAGCGAGAGCGTTTCCCCGACGGGCTGCTCTACGCCGATCTCGGCGGCGGCTTATCCAGGCGCGCTCTGGGCGGAGGGCTCGGCGAGACGGCCACGGATCTCTTGGAGCAGCTCGGGATCGCGGGCGAGCACCAGCCGCACAGCGATCAGGGACGGCTGGCGCTGCTGCGATCCCAGCTGGCCCGGCGGAAGGCATTCCTTCTGCTGGACAACGTCCGGCTGGTGCGCGACGTGGACGCGTTCGTGCCGCCGTCCCCAGGCTGCGTCGTCTTCGTGACGACCGACGGTGAACTGACCGAAGTCGGCGATCTGGCCGGCCGCCACGACGCCGAGGTCATCCCGCTGCGCGGCCTGCCGGAGAGGGATGGCCTCGACCTGCTGCGCATGCTCCTTCGCCCCGACCGTGTCGACCACGATCCGGAGGGGGCGCGGGCGCTGCTCCGCCTCTGCGGCGGCTGGCCGCTGGCGATCCGGATGGCCGCGGGCCGGTTGAAGACCCGCCGGAACCTGTCTCCGGCGGCTCTCGCCGCGAGGATGGGGGCGGACCACGGCGACGCTCGTCCGGCGGAGGGGGAATGGGCCGTGCGCGTTCTCGGCGACGAGGGGTACGAGGCGATGCCCGCGGAGGTCCGGCGCGCCTACCGGCTGCTCGGCCTGCACCCCGGGGGCGGCGACCGGCCCACGGCCGTGCCGCGCGGCGCCCGGGGACCCGCGATGGTCTTCAGCGCCGAGGCCGCGGCCGCCTTGCTGGACCGCCCGGACGCAAACGTCCTCCTGGAAGCGCTCGTGGAGCGGCACCTGCTCGATGAGGACGGCGACCGCTACATCCTCCATGACCTGATCCGTGCGCACGCGCGGGCCAAGGCCGAACGCGACGAGGACGCCGATTCCCGGGACGCCGCCGTCCGGCGTGCCATCGCGTGGTACCTGCGGTTCGCGGCCGAGGCCGATCTGGCGGTCAATTCGCACCGCCCGACGACCGGCCCGGTGTACCGGGAACTGCGCGTCCGGCCGTCGCCCTACGGGACCGGACGCGAGGCGGTGGGACGGGCGCTCGCCGCGCTGCGGGGCGAGCACCGGAACCTGTGCGCGGCCGTCCATGCCGCCGGCGAACGCGAGTGGCACGACCTCGCCTGGCAGCTGTGTGAAGCGCTGTGGGGTTTCTTCTTCTCGCTCAAGCACTATGACCAATGGATCGACACGCACCGGGTGGGGCTGCGCGCGGCCGAGGCCTTGGACGACCCGGGCGCCCGGTTCCGCATGGGCATCCAGCTCGGCCGGGCGCTGTACGAGACCCGCCGGTTCGCGGAGGCACACCAGGTGCTGGGCGCGACGCTGGACGTGGTGACCGAGCCGCTCGACCGTGCCACCACGCTGGAGTTCATCGGCCGCGCTCACCTGGACGCCGGCGAGCCTGCCAAGGCCGTCGACCACTTCCACCAGGCGCGGGACCTGGAGGAGGCGAACGGCCGGGTGCGCGGGGTCGCGATCAACCTGCACCACCTGGCCCGCGCCCACCTCATGCTGGACGCCGAGGACGAGGCCATGGCCTCCCTGTCCCGCGCCCACGAGATCTTCGCGTCCATTCCCGACCCCTACAACCGGGGCCGGGTGCTGCACACGCTGGGCGTCCTGCACTTGCGAGCGCGCCGCACCGAGCCCGCCGCCGATGCGCTGGGCAAGGCACTGGAGGTCATGCGGGACGAGTCGCGCACCTACCAGGTCGGCCAGATCAGCGAGTCGCTGGCCGACTTGTCCGCCCTGATGGGTGATGCGACGCGGGAACGGCAGCATCGGGAAGCGGCGATCACCGCTTACGAGCAGGTCGGCAGCGCTCGGGCCGCCGAGCTCCGCGCCGACTCATCCTGAGGCCACGTCGCAGCTGAACGGCACCTCGATCCGTCCCACGCGGAGGACGAGACGTGGGGGCAGGGCCGCGATCGTCCGGCCTTGGGCCGACCAGGCATGGACGGCCGAGGCCAGCAGCCCGCAATCGACGTCGGGCGTTGCCCGCAGCCGGACGACGCCCCCGTCGGGCAGGCGCACCCGGCATTCACCGTCGCTCGCCTCGGCCACCGTGGGTACATCGCCGGGCTCGGGGCCGCTCCCGGCCCGATGGAGGACGATGTCGGCGATCTCCCTGAGCCGATGGTCGGTCTCGGTGCCGTCCACCACCAGGTGGCGACCGCCGTGCAGAGGAACGGAACGGAGATCCACCATCTCCGCCGGGACGCGTTCCACGACGAACTCCGCCCGCCCCGCGGACTCCTTGATCGTCACGGCCGCGATCAGGGCAGGACGCTCGGCGTCCTCCCAGGTGCGCGGCTCGGGAACCGGCGGCGGTACGGCCGTCACACGAACGCGCCTGGACGGCTGGTCGAGCCGCATCAGCCGGTACATCTCCGCCCGCAAGATCTCGAGGCTGCGCCCTTGGAAGGCGAACGCCTCCTCCGCGATACGCCGTCCGGCCTTCGGATCGTGCCCGGTGATCACGGAGTCGATCCGCCCGGCGAGCGGCCCGTCGCCGATGACCTCCGCGCGCCGCGCCATCCGGGCCAGGGCCGTGCGCGGGTCGACCTCGTCCCAGGGAAAGCCGTCCAGCAGTACCGGACGCCCGAGCGCAGCGCCGTAAAGGGTCACCGAACCGTGGTCGCCGATCACCACGTCGGCCGCGACGAGTGCGGCCCGCCACCCTTCACGCGGTGGAATCAGAAGCAATCCGGCCCGCCGGCAGTCCGCCAGCCAGGCCCGCAGCTGCCAGGGACCGTGATGGTGCCAGACATTGGGGTGGACGACGGCCGCCACGGCATATTCGTCGACCGGCAGTTCACCGAGAAGCCGCGCAAACAATTCGGGCCGCCGTCCGAGCAATGAACTCGGTCCCCAGGTGGAGGTCGCCAGCACCAGCCGCTGCCCCTCACCAAGCCCGAGCGCCGCCCGGTAGTGCCGCCGCCACGGAACGCTCGCCAGCAGCCGATCGAAACAGGGATCTCCCACGACCACCGCCCGGGGCAAGGCCTCAGGGCACTGGTCGGCGAGCTGCTCCAGCTGCTCTTGATGCGAAACCGGCGTCCCGGCGTCCCGGCGTCCCGGCGTCCCGGCGTCCCGGCGTCCCGGCGTCCCGGCGTCCCGGCGTCCCGGCGTCCCGGCGTCCCGGCGCAAGTATTTATTGTATCCAGCGCCATGCGGAATGGCAATCAATGGCGCATCTATTTCATATAGCGGTCCACTGCTTCCTGCGGCGACGGCAAGGTCGAACTGGTATTGCGTGGCCGCCTTCCAGGAAACGGTTTTCATTGCGAGGTCGCCGATAAATTCCTTAACACCCTCCGGAATGGTGGTCCCGGGAATGGTTGTGAGGAAGATCTGCAAGCAAGAGTCGTTTTGGAGGGCGGCCAGGACGTCCAGGAGCCGGGTCATCGAGGTGACCGTGTGGGCGACGGCGAGGACCGAGCGGTCTGCGCGGACTGTCGCTCCATGGATGGGACGCATGGGTGGGCTTCGGTGCTTCCTGAATCCGGTTCGGCGCCTGAGGAGCCCACACTCTACCCAGGCAAACCAGGACAACAGCTACAGGGCGGTCGGGACGCGTTGCGGACGGACGACGGTAGGCAGCTGTGCTGGAAAGCGGACCGGCTCGCGTGCCTGACCCAACCGCTTCCCGGAGTGACTCGGGCCCCTGCGCGCCGTGCGGTGAGGGCGTGAGCAGATCCAGTCTTTCGTCAGGTGACGGTGTGTCGATCGTCCTTGGTCGGGTTTTTCCAGATTCGTACATACGTTCGATAGTAGGTTCGTTGCGTGTGGTTCCGGGAGGGGTTCGGTGACGCGGTGTGGGCCGGTTCGACGGCCTGCACAGCCGGGCTGCCCTGCACGACGGCAGCGAAGCCGCTGTGCTTCACAGGAGCCGGGCATGCCTAACCTGCCGAGCAGGCGGTTGCGGGAGATCGCCCGGCCGTTCGTGGCCGACGGTCCGTCCTGGGTGAGGTCTATGGAAGTGCGGCGGCGGAGTTGCGCGCGAGGCAGCGCCAATGGTTGAGGACGGTGGTGGCATGGCACACAGTAGGAGGCGCCATAGCCGCCACCGAGGATGCGGCGCCTTACGCTGCCTGAGTGACATACCCAGAGCGTTCTTTGGGTGGGGCTGGCCGGGCTCGAACCGACGACCTGCGAGGTGTAAGCTCGCTGCGCTTCCAGCTGCGCTACAGCCCCTTGACCGGGAAGAGGATACCGTCTCCGGCGCTGCTTGCGGTACGTGGCTTTGGAGCGACTACGGTGGACAGCGGCCGACTCCAGGGCCTGCTTTGCAGCTCAGGGTATGCGCAGAGGCGGGTTGATCTTGCCTTGTAAGCGAGAGTCGGCGGAGCGTGCGGCGTGGGCGCCGGTCACCGGACGGCCGCGCCGGGCCGGGCATCGCGACGCCTTCGCCACGGTCGCCAGGTGCCGGCGGTCACCGGGGCACGCCGCCGCCCAACGAACTCAGTTGGGCGGTATCACCGCGCGTGCCAGGATGCCCGCATGGCCAGCGAGCGGGAGCCTCTCGACAGGCTGATTGTCGAACGTCAGATTCTGCGGGCTGTCAGGTGGCTCATGTCGACGTTCGAGTGCGGTTTGCAGGAAGCTGCGCAGGTTCTCTATGCGCGCTACGACGATCTACGCCGGAGCCGTCCGGACGACTTCACCACAAGTCATGAGGAGTGCTGGGAGGGCGTCTACACCTGACGAACGCATGCCTCCGGCGGGGGCACTCCGGCTCTGGGAAGTCAGGGATGCGCGCGTGACTGTCGTCAGGGGTTGAGGTGGGAAGCCTCAGGCGGGCGACCGGTGTGCGTGCCACGCGGCAAGACGGCCCCGTGCCACTTGCGTGCAGTTTGATGATCACGGCTCCTTGCAAGCGAGGAGTCGGCGGCTCGAAACCGTCCGCGCCCACCCGGCTCAGGGCCATGATCCGCAGAGATGGATCATGGCCCTTCGTCATGTGGGCGCCTCACTGCGTGTCCCACCCGTGCGCCGGACGGCGTAGGCGCGGATACCTCCCCGAGACGATGTGCGCGCTTTCCCGTATGTAACACGCTGGCCCGCATGACTTCTGGAACGCGAACGCCTTCGGACCGGAAATGCGGGTACGCGGTCTGCGGCGCGCTGGTATTGGCCGCCGTCGGTGATGCGGGACCTGAGGTCGTGAAGTCGGGGAGTCTCATCGCCGGCTACGACGGACCAGGACCCCTGATCTACCTTGCTCTTGCCGCGTTCGTCGTCGGTGCTCCGTGGCGTTTCGCGCCACTGGCGGCGGGCGCCGTTTCGGCCTTGTTCGTATTCGGGGGCCTCTCCGATCCCGGATTCCGGGATCGGCTCGTCACACCGGGCGAAGCGATCGACTTCGGTGCCGGGTGGCTGCAAATGCTGGCATTCGTCGCCGCGATCGTCTTCGGACTCGCGGCCATGTGGTCGAAGCCGCGTGACGCGGCGGATGGCTGACTCCGGCCCAGCGACGAGGACTCTCACCATGGGAAGAAGGAACAGCAGGATGAACGGAATCGTTGAACCCGCCAAGGAGAACCTCGGCCTGCCTCTGGGCGGCCTGGGGCTGGCGATCCTCGGGCTGATCGTCCAATGGATCTCCAAGCCGTCGATCTTCGAGGCGCCCGACTGGGGCGCCCTGCCGGGGAACTTCCCACCGGGGGTCCTGGTCATAGCCCTGTTCGGGGGGATGGCGGCGGTGTGCGCGCGCTGGTGGTGGTCCTCGGCCTTCGCCTCGGCCATCGGCGTGTGGATCTTCATCGGTGGCATCGGCACCGGTGAGATGGCCAACGCCTTCAGGAAGGGCAACGCGGGGTCCGTCTTCGGCCTGCTGGTCATGTCGGTGGGCCTCGTCATCGCGATCGTTGCGGGGATCTTCGTCATGTATCGACGGCGACGGTCGAGCCCCAGGTCTTGACGACCGCTCACCTGCGGGCCGGGGGTTTCGGCCAGGGGCCGCGGGCAGGGTGGGACGGGGGCCGGCTGGACGGGGTGACCAGGGTCTCAAGGCGTGTTCGCGCAGGTCGAACGGCGGTTTACATGGCGTTCACATATGGGCAACAGGTGTGAAATGCCCTATTGGGACTCTCCTTGAGGCCGGAACCGGCGGGGCCGGCAGTGACGAAGGGATCGACGTTGAGCTACAAGGCCGAGTACATCTGGATCGACGGCACCGAGCCCACCGCGCGGCTGCGCTCGAAGACCAAGATCCTTCCCGACGGCGCCGACCTGCCGGACTGGGGTTTCGACGGCTCCAGCACGAATCAGGCGCCCGGCGACAAGTCGGACTGCGTGCTCAAGCCCGTCTTCGTGTGTCCCGACCCGATCCGCGGCGGTGACAACAAGCTCGTGCTGTGCGAGGTCTACCTCGTGGACGGCACGCCGCACCCGACGAACCTGCGGGCGCAGCTGCGTCCGATCGCCGAGAAGTACGCGGCGCAGGAGTCCTGGTTCGGCATGGAGCAGGAGTACACCTTCTTCAAGGACGGCCGCCCGCTCGGCTTTCCGGAGCGCGGCTTCCCCGCCCCGCAGGGCTTCTACTACTGCGGCGTCGGCGCGGACGAGGTGTTCGGCCGCGAGATCGTCGAGAAGCACATGGACGCCTGCCTGGAGGCGGGCCTCCAGTTCTCCGGCATCAACGCCGAGGTCATGCCCGGCCAGTGGGAGTTCCAGATCGGCCCGGCGGGCCCGCTGGAGGTCGGCGACCACATGTGGATCGCCCGGTGGCTGCTCTACCGCATCGCCGAGGACCACAACGTGTCCGCCACGCTCGACCCCAAGCCCGTCGCCGGGGACTGGAACGGCGCCGGCTGCCACACCAACTACTCCACCAAGGCCATGCGCGAGGGCTACGACGCCATCGTCACCGCGTGCGAGGCGCTCGCCGGCAAGGCGCAGGAGCACGTGGCCGGCTACGGCGCCGACATCGAGCGCCGCCTGACCGGCATGCACGAGACGGCCCCGTGGAGCGAGTTCAGCTACGGCGTGTCCGACCGCGGCGCGTCGGTGCGCATCCCGTGGCAGGTCGAGGTGGACAAGAAGGGCTACATCGAGGACCGCCGCCCCAACGCCAACTGCGACCCGTACGTGGTGGCCCGCCTGATCACCGGCACCGTCTGCGAGGCCCTGGAGAAGGCCGGCCAGGTCTGATCCGTCGTTGAGCCTGAGAGGATCCCGGGGGGGGCGCCCCCCCGGGATCCTCTTTTACGTGCCCTGCGTGTCCCTGTCGGGGCGGGGTTTCCGTATGCCTCGCAGGGGGTTCGTCCACCTCCGTCCCAAGGACTCCGGTGGGGCCGCGGCATTGCCGGACGGTGCGGGCAAACGTCGGCAAATTGTCTCGGCCGTGGGAGTTCCTCCGATCAGCTCCGGGTAGCACCTAGCTGTTCGCAGCGGGGGAGGGAACATGCCCGACACGCCATTCGGGCGGTATTCGGGGGGCTTGCCCGGAAGGCAGGCCGGCCGTCCGATGCCACGGCCCTGGGAACGGTCCTACCGGTGTCCCGCCACGGCGCGGCGGCGTCCGGCGGAGGCCCCGGCGCAGCGCTACCAGGACTTCATCGCGCTGCACCAGGAGATCGCGGCGGAGTTGCGGCTGCCGCTGCGCCCGCTGTGGTGCGCGGGCGCGGCGTTCGCGGTGCTCGCGGCCGGGACGGTGTTCCTCGCGGTGGTGGTCTTCCGGCTGATGTTCGCCGTCCAGGTGCCGGTGTTCGCGGCCCCGGACGTTCCGGTCGGGGCGGCGGCGACGAGCTACGCCGTGTGCGCGCTCGCCGCGACGATCCAGGCGACCGCGCTGATGCACCTGCTGCTCGCGACGGCCGCGCGGCCGATCCGGACGTTCGGCTGGATCTCCGGCATCGCGGTCGGGCTGCTGACCGCCCTGCCCCTGGTGGTGGACGGGCCGCTGGACGCGGCGCTCGCCACGTCCGCGCTCAACCTGGCCGGCGGCGCGAGCGTGTGCACGCTGATCGCGGCCGTCGTGACCGCCTCCCATCGCGGCCTCTAGGCGCGGGCGAAGCGGTTCAGCAGATCGTCCAGGCTCACCGAGCCGGACGCCAGCGCGCCGTACATCTCGTCGATCTCGGTGAAGCCGAGGTCGCGTGCCACGGCGAGGGAGTCGCCGCGGGCCTCGGCCGCCAGCAGATCGACGCGGCGCCCGGCGAGCGCCCGGACGAGCCGCCGCCGTCCCGCGTCGGCCGCCTCCTCCGCGTCGCGCCGCGCCACCGCCCGCTGGATGTGGACGCGGGTCGGGACGGTCGCCGCGAAGTCGAGCCAGTCGGCGGACGGGACGGCGCCGGGATCGGTGAGGATCTCCACGACGTTCCCGCTGCGCACCTCGGCCGACAGCGGCGCCAGCCGGCCGTTGATCACCGCGCCGATGCTGCGGTGGCCGGTCTCGGGCGCCAGCGCGTACGCGAAGTCCAGCGCGGTCGCGCCCGCCGGCAGCGGGACGATCTCGCCGTCCGGGGTGAACACCGCGACGTTCCCGGCGGCGAGGTCGGCGCGCAGGCCGGCCAGGAAGTCCGCGGACGGCGCGTCGGACTGCCAGGCCAGCAGGCGGCTCAGCCACACCAGGTCGCGGCGGCCCGCCACGGCGTCGGCGGTGGCGGCGCCGTCGCAGGCGGCGCGGATGTGCGCGACGATGCCGTACTCGGCGACCGGATGCATCGCCCGGCTCCGGACGATCGCCTCGAACGGGTCGCCGGCCGGGCTGATCACCCGGGTGTGCAGGGACTGGTACAGGTTGTCCTTGGGCAGCGCGATGTGGTCGCGGACGCGCCCCGGCACCGGGTGCAGGGCCGCGTGGACGGCGCCGAGCGCGATGTAGCAGTCGCGGTCCGTCCCGTCCACCAGGACGAGGAGCCGCGCGGCCTCGCCGGGCCGCAGCCCCGCGAGATCACCGCCGGACGCCTGGTGCACCGCGTACAGGTGCGACGGGCGGAGCCGCACCTCGGCCTCGACCCCGTGCCCGGCGAGGGACGCGCGCACCAGCGCCATCGCGGGGCCGAACACCGGCCCGGCCTGCCGCAGCGCCGTCCGGACGGCCCGTCCGGTGGCGTCGTGCGCGGCGGGGTCGCTGGCGGCGAACGCCAGGTCGTCCATCTCCCGCTTCAGGACGTGGATGCCGAGCCGCTCGGCGAACGGCACGAGCAGCTCGTGCGACGCGGTGGCGTACCGGGCGCGCTTGTGCGCGGGGTAGTGGCGCAGCGTGCGGAGGTTGTGCAGGCGGTCCGCCAGCTTGATCACCAGGACCCGCAGGTCGGCGGCGGCGGCCAGCACGATCTTGCGGAACGTCTCGGCCTCGGCGCGGTCGCCCCACCGCTCGCCGTCCAGCTTCGTGACCCCGTCGACGAGGACGGCCACGTCCTCGCCGAAGTCGGCCCTGACCTCCCCGATCGTGTACGGCGTGTCCTCGACGGTGTCGTGCAGCAGCGCGGCGACGAGGGTGGTGGTGTCCAGGCCCATGCCGGCGAGGATCATCGCGACGGCGAGCGGATGCGTGATGTAGGGAGCGCCGGAATTGCGCAGCTGGCCGCGGTGCATCCGCTCCGCGACCGCGTAGCCGCGCCTCAGCTCGCCGGTGTCGGCGTTGGGGAAGGCGGTGCGGTGCGCGTCCAGCAGCGGGGCGAGGGCGGGCCGGACGGGATCGCCGCGGGCGGTGCTCCGGCGCAGCCGCAGCGTTCGCATGGCTGTGGAGTTCGCGGGATGAAGGATCGCCATCACGCATCCGCCTGGCGGCCGGCCCGTGGCGCTTCTGCTACGGGGTGTAACTGGCATTATGCGTGATGTCGCGGGCGAGGCAAGCGACGGGGCCGCCGGTGCGCCCCCGGGCCGCCACGCTGGGTGACCCCCTGGTCGTTCCGGACGGCCCATTACGCATCGGGCCCGCCGCGTTGTCAAGGTTTATTAACACGCGTTTCACCGGGCCGACTCATGGCGGCGCGGCTGACCTGGGTATCAATGTGCGAACACGGTGGGACCGCCTTTGGTCATTGTGCCCGCCGGGACGCCGACCAAGAGAAGGGGATAATGGCGAAATGATGCTCTCCCCGCGCCCCCTGCTGTCCGCCGCCGCCAATGCGGCCCACCTCGCCCGGTACGGCCACCTCGCCGATCTGCGGCCGATGCCGACGGTGCCCGTCGGGGGCGGCGCGGCGGGGGAGGGGGCGGCGGTGCGCCGGTACCGGACGGCGCGCGGCCTCGTCCCCGCGGGGCCGCCGGTGCTGTTCGTCCCGCCGCTCGCCGCGCCGGCCCGCTGCTACGACCTTCGCCGCGGCTGCAGTCTCGCCGAGCATGTCGTCGGCCGGGGCCGCCGCAGCTACCTGCTCGACCCCGGCGCGGCCGGAAAGGGCGCCCGTGAACAGGGCATTCGCGAGTGGATCGGGGAGGTGCTGCCCGCCGCCGTCCGCGCCGTCAGCCGGGACGCGGGCGGCCAGCCCGTCCAGCTCGTCGGCTGGTGCCTCGGCGGGCTCTTCGCGCTGCTGGCCGCCGCCGACGCCCCCCGGCTGCCGATCGCGTCCATCGCGGTGATCGGCACTCCGGCCGACGCGCGCGGGGTCCGCCTCACCGGGAGCGGGCTCGCGCCCCGCCGGCCCGCGCACGGCGCGGAGTCGGACGTCCTGGCGCTGATGTTCGGGGGCCTGTCCCGGCCGCTTTTGGGTCGCGCGTCGACGCTGGCCGGATTCGATAAATACGTGCTGCGTCCCTCGACCCTCCTGGCGCATCTGCATAATGCCGATTTTCTTGCGCAGATCGAAGCGCTCGATCATTTCGCCAACGCGCTGCTCGAATATCCGGCATGTGCCGCCAGGGAGATTTACCGATTGCTTTCCCGGAGCACGGAGCCGGCGGGCGGCGGGATGGAACTCGGTGACCGGCGAATCGACCTCGGGCGCGTCCGGGTGCCGGTTCTGGCCATCGCCGGACGCGGTGACGCGATCGCCCCGGCGCGGGCGGTCCGGCCGCTGACCCGGCTGCTGAGCGGCGCCCCCGAGGTGCGGGTCGCCCTCGCCGAGGGCGACCACCTCGGCGTCCTGACGGGCCGCTCGGCCAAGGCGGGCACCTGGGCGCACCTGGACCGCTGGCTGGACGAGGGCACCGTCCGGCACGGGATCCGCCCGCACCGACGCGAATCCGCCGTCTCCGTCTGAGGGGCGGTTCAGAGCTTGGGGGTGAAGGGGCGGCGGTGGTCGGGCTCATCGGGGTCCGCCCGGCCGCGCAGGGCGGTCTCGACGAGCTCGACCGCGCGCAGGACGTGCACCAGGCGGGCGCCCTCGCGGCGGTAGGTGTCGAGGACGGCGTCGACCCCGTGCGGCGGGACGAGCTCCCCCAGATCGACGCGGGCCGTGCGGAACCCCTCGCGGGCGGCCTCGATCGACGCGGCGACATGGTGCCGGGCCATCCGGGCGAGGACGATCGGGTAGCGGCGCAGCACGCCGTAGCGGCGGTACTCGGGCGGGACCAGCTCGAGCAGCCAGGTCAGCGCCGTGTCCTCGAAGCGCTCGCTGCCCGGCGGGTGGACCCGGGACGGCCAGCCGGGCGGGACGTACGTGCTCACACCCTCACGATAGCCCGAAAATCGAACGGATGTTCGAGTGGATGTCAGTTGTCGGAGTCGGCGTTCGCGCGGCGGATCCTGATCTTGCCGGAGTCGAGATCGTCGCGTCCGGAGCCCCCGGCCACGCGGTGGTCGTCCTGGCGCAGCAGCTTCTCCCGCGCCTGCTGCTCCTGCTTGATCTTCTTGGAGCCCTCGAACGCCGACGCGAGATCCTCGAACATGCCGCCGCCGAACCCGGCGCCGGTCTCGCCGTCGCCGCGGATGGCGCCCATCAGGGACGTTCTGCCGGTGCCCTCGGTTGGCCACTCGACGGGCTCGTGCTCGGCCGGACGGGACCGGTTCCCCAGGGGACGGCCCTTGACGCGCTTGCGGCGGCGAAAGGGTGACTTCACACACACTCCAACGCGTTGAGTGGTCGACTGATTCCGGGCGAGGCGGTCGCCTCCCGGCCCGCGCCGTCCACACGATAGCCGGTGGGCAGGCCGGAGGGCCGTTTCCGCCGCCGGGGTTTCGTGGCGAACCCGCGGCGGCCGCCCGGCGCGATAGCCTGCGGGACGTGCGCCTGTCCCAAGTGATCGCGGCTCTCGAGGAGCTGTACCCGCCGTCGTGGGCCGAGTCCTGGGACGCCGTCGGACTCGTCTGCGGCGACCCCGCCCAGGAGGTCCGCCGGGTCCTGTTCGCGGTCGACCCGGTCGGCGCCGTCGTCGACGAGGCCGTCGCCTGGGACGCCGACCTGATCGTCGCGCACCACCCGCTGCTGCTGCGGGGCGCGACGTCGGTCGCCGCGACCACTCCGAAGGGCCGCCTCGTCCACCGGATGATCAAGGCCGGGGTCGCGCTCCACACCGCCCACACCAACGCCGACGTCGCCGACCCGGGCGTGTCGGACGCCCTGGCCCGCGCGGTCGGGCTGACCGGCGCCCTCCGCCCGATGGTCCCGGCCGACGGCGACCCCCGCCGCGGTCTCGGCCGCATCGGGGACCTGCCCGAACCGCTCACCCTCCGGGAGTTCACCGCGCGCGCCGCGGCGGGCCTCCCGAAGACCGCATGGGGCGTCCGCGCCGCGGGCGACCCCGACCGCACCGTCCGGACCGTCGCGGTCTGCGGCGGCGCCGGCGACTCCCTGCTCGACACCGCGCGCGCCGCCGGCGTCGACGTCTACCTCACCGCCGACCTGCGGCACCATCCCGCGTCGGAGTTCGCCGAGCACGGCGGTCCCGCCCTCGTGGACGCCGCGCACTGGGCGACCGAGTGGCCCTGGCTCGCCGACGCGGCGCGGCGGCTCGCCGCGGCCACCGCCGCCCCGCTGGAGACCCGGGTGTCCACGCTGGTCACCGACGCGTGGCGCCTGCATCACGAAGGAGCACATTGAAAGCCGCACCGCAAGCCCAGCTGCGACTGATCGACCTGCAGGACCTCGACAGCTCGCTGGACCGCCTGGCGCACCGCCTCCGCACGCTGCCCGAACTCGCCGAGATCGCGAGGCTGGAGGCCCGCGTGACCGAGCTGCGGGACGCGCTCGTCGCGGCGGAGACGGAGGTCGGCGACCTCCAGCGGGAGCAGAAGAAGGCCGAGCAGGACGTCGAGCAGGTCCGCACCCGGGCCGACCGCGACCAGAAGCGCCTTGACTCTGGCCAGGTCACGTCCGCGAAGGACCTCAGCGGCCTGCAGGCCGAGATCGAGTCGCTGCAGCGCCGCCAGTCCGACCTGGAAGAGGTCGTCCTGGAGATCATGGAGCGCGCGGAGGCCGCCGACGCCCGCGTGGGCGCGCTGCGCGCCGAGCGCGCCGCCGCCGAGGAGGAGCTGGCCGAGGTGGTCCGGCGCCGGGACGAGGCGCGGCGGAGCATCGACGCGGAGTCCGGGATGACCTCCACCGCCCGCACGGGCGTCGCCAAGGACGTCCCGGGCGACCTCCTCGCCCTCTACGAGAAGCTGCGCGGCCAGTTCGGCGGCGTCGGCGCGGCCAAGCTGTACCGGGGCGCCTGCCAGGGCTGCCACCTCGCGCTCAACACCGTCGACCTGAACCGCATCCGCGCCGCCGCGGAGGACGAGGTGGTCCGCTGCGAGGAGTGCCGCCGGATCCTGGTCCGCACGCCCGAGTCCGGGCTGTGAGCAGGGGGGTCGCCGGAGGCCGGGACGGAGCGCCGCGCCGGTTGATCGTCGAGGCGGACGGCGGGTCCCGGGGCAACCCGGGGCCGGCGGGCTACGGAGCCGTCGTCCGGGACGCCGTGACCGGCGAGGTCCTGGCGGAGGTCGCCGAGGCGATCGGGCGCGCCACGAACAACGTGGCCGAGTACCGGGGCCTGATCGCGGGCCTGACGGCCGCCGCCGACCTCGACGCGAACGCCCGCGTGGAGGTCCGGATGGACTCCAAGCTCGTCGTCGAGCAGATGTCGGACCGCTGGAAGATCAAGCATCCGGACATGGCCGAACTGGCGCGCACGGCGAAGCGCGTCGCGTCCGGTCTCGGCTCGGTCGCCTACGGCTGGATCCCCCGGGCCCGCAACGCCCATGCCGACCGCCTGGCCAACGAGGCGATGGACGCCGCCGCCCGCGGCGAGGACTGGGTCCGCAAGGTCGAGGAGGACCCGCCGCCCGTTCCCGCGCCGCGCGCCACCGCGTCCCCCATGACGACTCTGCTGCTGCGCCACGGCGAGACGCCCCTGTCGGTCGAGAAGCGCTTCGCCGGCACGGGCGACGTCCCGCTCACGGAGAACGGCCGCGCCCAGGCCCGCGCGGCCGCCGCCGCCCTGGCGGACCGGGGCCTCGAGGCGATCGTCACGTCGCCGCTGGCCCGCTGCCGCGACACCGCCGCCGAGGTCGCCGCGGCCACCGGCCTGGACGTCCGCGTCGAGGACGGATTCCGCGAGACCGACTTCGGTGAATGGGAGGGCCTCACGTTCAAGGAGGCCGGCGAACGCTTCCCCGACGCCCTCCGCGCCTGGCTGGCCGACCCGGAGGTCGCGCCCCCCGGCGGCGAGAGCTTCGCCCACGTCGGCGCCCGGGTCCGCACCGCCCTGGACAAGCTGAAGGTCCGCCACAACCACCAGAAGGTCCTGGTGGTCTCGCACGTGACCCCCATCAAGCTCCTCGTGAAGGACGCCCTGGGCGCGCCCATGCCGTCCCTGTACCGCATGCACCTGGACGTGTCGTCCCTCTCGTCCATCGCCTGGTACGCCGACGGCCCCGCGTCCCTGCTCACCTTCAACGACACCCACCACCTGAAATGACCGCTACGCTTGCCCTTACGGCGGACGAGCCGGCCGGGCGGCCGCGTCGGGGAGCGATCCTCGCCGAGGAAAGTCCGGGCTCCACAGGGCAGGGTGGTCGGTAACACCGACCCGGGGTGACCCGCGGGAAAGTGCAACAGAGAGCAGACCGCCACCGGCTCGCCGGTGGTAAGGGTGAAACGGTGAGGTAAGAGCTCACCAGCGCCCACGGCGACGTGGGCGGCTAGGTAAACCCCACCCGGAGCAAGGTCAAGAAGGGAAGCGGCGCTTCCCGCGCAGGCGTCCGAGGGCGGCCCGCCCGAGCCTGCGGGTAGACCGCTGGAGACCGCCGGCAACGGCGGCCCTAGATGGATGGCCGTCACCCGCCGCCGTGCGCGGCGGGCACAGAACCCGGCTTACAGGCCGACTCGTCCGCCGCCCTTTCCCTGTTGCGCGCGAAATAGTCCTGAAATGGGACGTGGGGTGTAACTCGGTTGGTTCGGGTCACGCGACACAGACCGGACGATATGGCGCGCTTACCGTTCTGGTAGGGCCGACGGAGGGGTCGGTGCGGGGCCCGGAGACGGTCTCCCGCGGAGAGGAGCGCACATGCTCGCCATCGTGATCATGCTGACGGCGTTCGCCGGGGTGCTGCTGTCGCTGGTCTACCTGTTCTACCTGTGGGACTTCGCGCGGGCCAGCCGCCGGGACGCGCTGTTCCTGCCCGCCTCCGACCGGCGCGCGCGGCGCGCGCGCCGGGTGACGGGCATGTACACGCGGGGCGGCGGCACCGGTGCCGCCGCCGACGACGAGCTCGTGGGCCGCTGAGAGGTCAGACCGGGCGGGCCTCGTCGGGGACGGGGCCGAACGTGCCGGTGGAGCGGTCGAGGACGTGGACGTTCGCGGTCTGGAGGTCGAGGTAGAGGCCGACGAGCTCGATCTCGCCGGACTCGACCCGCTCCCTCAGCCAGGGATAGGTCAGCAGGTTGTCGAGCTGCTGCATGACGTTGATCTTGCAGAGCCGGGTGATCGGCGCCTCGTCCGTCGGGTCGCTCTCCAGGTAGCGGGCGAGGGTGTGGTGACCGTGCCGGATCCAGCGGCTGAGGCCCTCTAGGTGCTCGACCTCGGTGCCGCCGGCGAGGAGCGCGGCCATCGCGCCGCAGTTGGAGTGGCCGCAGACGGTGATCGTCCGGATGTCGAGGACGTTGATGGCGTACTCGACGGTGGCCGCGACGGAGTCGTCGTGCGGGGTCGACTCGTAGCGGGGGACGAGGTTGCCGACGTTGCGGTTGATGAACAGGTCGCCGGGACCGCTCGCCGTGATGATGTTCGGCACGACGCGGCTGTCCACGCAGGTGATGAAGAGGTGCTCGGGCTTCTGCTCCATCGCCAGTTCGGCCATGATCGGCCGGACGAGGCGCGCGGTGCTGCCGTGGTATTCCCGGACGCCGTCGAGCAGCAGCGCGCTGGCGTCCGGCAGGTCGACCGGGAATTCGGACTTGCGGCGCCGGTTCGCCCAGGGCGCCCACCAGCGGGACTGGAGGGGCGTTTTACGTACCGGAGACATATCGCCTGTCACGGCTCTTTCATACCAAGCCTCGTGGATCTCGTCGATGTCGACCCTCCCCCCTTGGCGTTCGTGGCCGCGTTTCCACTGGTGGATGGCGTCGAAGGCGGCGTGGTCCATGAAGTCGACGTTCAGGTCCAGATCCACGGAGGCGCCCGCCGGGACGTCCTCCAGCACCCCCATGACGCGCGGGACGCCGAGGAAGGTCAGGGAGCCCTCCACGACCACGTGCCAGCGCGCCGGCAGCGGGCCGTCGTCCGGCAGCGCGGCGAGGCGCTCGGCCCGCACCCGCAGCCGGGTGAGCCGCCGCAGCGCCAGCACCGCCATGACCCCGATGCCGAGCAGGACGCCCTCGCCGAGGCCGAGGACCACGACGCCGATGAGGGTCGCGATGTACGCGGTGGCCTCGCGGTGGTGCCGCAGGTCGCGGAGGCGGGCCGTGTCGAGCATCCGGACGCCGAGCACCACCAGCAGCGCCGCGAGCGCCGACAGCGGCACCCGCTCGATCAGCGGGCCGCACGACAGCGCGAGCACCAGTACCCAGCAGCCGTGCAGGACCGACGACCAGCGCGTCCGCGCGCCGGCCTGCACGTTCGCGCTGCTGCGGACGATCACCCCGGCGATCGGCAGGCCGCCGAGGAAGCCCGACACGGTGTTCCCCGCGCCCTGTCCGATCAGCTCGCGGTCGAGGTCGGCGCGCGGGACGCCGGGCGGCCGCGTCCGATCGATGGCGACGCTGCACAGGAGCGACTCGACGGACGCGACCAGCGCGATCAGCACGACGGCGCCGACGACGCCCGGCAGCGGGCCGTGCGGGACGACGGGCGGGCCCCAGCCGGACAGCAGCGCGTCCGGCAGGTCCACGCGGGGCGCGCTCCAGCCGAGCGCCCAGGCGGCGAGGGTGGTGACGGCGATCGCGGGCAGCGGGGCGGGAACGAGCCGGGCCGCGCGGCCGCCGTACCTCGCCCAGCCGACCAGGACGGCGATCGTCAGCGCCCCAAGCAGCGCCGGATGCGCCTGCGGCCCGGCGAGCTGGCCGGGCAGTTCCCGCAGGTTGGCGAGCGGTGACTGCTGCGGGCTGCCGCCCAGCAGCACGTGCACCTGCGCCAGGACGAGGACGACGCCGACCCCGGCCAGCATCCCGTGCACGACCGCGGGGGACACGGCGAGGGCGGTCCGGGCGACGCGGCTCGCGCCGAGCGCGAGCTGGAGCAGCCCGCCGAGCAGGGTGATGGTGCAGGTGGCGCGCCAGCCGTAGGTCTGGACGAGCTGTGCCACGATCACCGTCAGCCCGGCGGCCGGGCCGCTCACCTGCAACGGCGTGCCGCCGATGAGCCCGGCCACGATGCCGCCGACGATCGCGGCGATCAGTCCGGCGGCGACGGGGGCGCCGGACGCCACCGCGATGCCGAGTGACAGCGGGATCGCCACCAGGAACACGACGAACGATGCGAGCAGGTCATACCGGAGAGTCGATACGCGAGGTGTTGTGGGAGTCACGCAGCGTATATAACCATGGTTCGCGGGCTTCACCCCCGGAAACACGACAGGGCCGCCGAATCAACCGGCGGCCCTGTGCGGACGGACGACCTAGCGGCGGTACTCGCCGTGCCGCTGCCAGTCGTCCGGCGGCTGCTGCGTGCCGTACTGGTCCTGCTCGTTCGGCGGGTAGCCGCCCTGCTGGCCGCCGTAGTAGCCGGAGCCGTACGCCTGGGTGGCGTTCGGGTCCTGCGGCGGGGCGGTGAGCGGGTCGCCGCCGTTGTAGCTGCTGCCGCTGAAGTCGCCGTAGCCGCCGGAGGCGTTGTGCGCCCCGCCGCCGGGACCGCCCTGGGCGCCGCCGCCCTGACCGGTGTCCGAGCCGTACGGGCCGTAGGGCTCCTGGCCGCCGCCGAGCGGGTCGTCGTAGCGCGGGCCGTCACCGTAGCCGGTGTTCTGCTCGCCGTACGCGGGCGCCGTCGGGTAGCCGTCGGGCTGGCCCTGCCCGTAGCCGGACGGGGCGCCGCCCGCGCCCTGGTCGTACCCGGACGCGCCGGGCGGCGGCCAGGGGCCGCCGGTGTTCCCGGAGCCGGGTGCGGGAGCGCTGGGGGCGGGCGCGCCCGACCCGAAGGGACCGGTGCCGAGCGGGTCGCCCAGCGGGTCGTTCAGCGACCCTCCGTAGGCGCCGCCGCCGTCGGCGGGGCCGGTCGTCCGCTGCCGGTCGGTCTGGATGCGCTGGAGCAGCTCGTCCACGGTGGGCAGCTTGTGGCCGTCGGTGTCGCCGCCGCCCTGCGCCGCGGCCGGGGCCGGGGCCGGGGGAGCCGCCGGCGGGGCCATGGGGGGCGCGGGCTGCTCGTAGCCGCCGAGCGCGGGCTCGTCCTGGCGGCCGAGGGGCAGTCCGAGCGGGTCGGACGTGCGGGGGTCGCCCGCCGCGGGCGTGCCGAGGGGCAGGTCGTAGGCGTCGGGACGGCCCTGCGGCGCACCGGGCCCGTAGGCGGGCTCGGGCGGACCCGACCCGTAGGGCTCGGGAGCGCCGTACTGCGGCTGCTCGGGACCGCCGTAGGGAGGCTGCTCGGGACCGCCGTACGGGGGCTGCTCCGGCGCGTTGTACTGGTCGCCCGGGACGCCGTACTGGTCGCCCGGCACGCCGTAGGGCGGGTCGGACTGCCCGTAGTCACCGGACGCGCCGTAGGCCGGCTGCGGCTCCTGGCCCCCGTACAGGGGCTGGTCGGGCGGGCCGTAGGGCCCCTGCGGGCCCGGCGCGCCGAGATCCGCGGGGATCGGGTCGTGCGCGGTCTGGCCGGGGTCGCCGACGCCGAACGAGGGGCCGCCCTGGAACGCGGGGGGCGGGGTCGGCATCTGCTGCGGACCGGTGCCGCCGCGTCCGCCGAGCGGCATCTCCGCGGCGAGGGGCGCGGGCTCGCCGGGCGGCGGGGCGTGCGGCTCCGGCGCCTGCTGGGTCTCCAGCGGGTCGGGCGCGTGCTCGGCGCCCTGGTGGTCGCCGTTGCGGTCGTGCTGCCAGGGGAACCGCGGCTTGTCGAACGTGATGGTGGCCCAGTAGTCGTCGTCCTCCATCTCGTCGGACGCGTGGGCGCTGGGAGGCGGCGGCGGGGACGCGGGGGTGGGCGCCGCGAGGGGACCGCCCGCGACGCGGCGGTCGACTCCCTGCTCGGGCGCGCCGGGGCCGTACTGGGCGCCGTCGTAGTCGTCCTCGTACCCGTCGTCGTACCCGGAGGAGGTGTACCCGGCGTTGGGGGGAGCGGCCTCGTTGTACCCGGCGTCGGCGTACCCGGGGTCGTTGTACCCGCCGTCGTACCCGTCGGGCGCGCCGTGTTCGTCGCGCGGTGGGAGGGCACGCCGGCCGCGCGGCTGCTGCTGCTGCGGCTCGTCGTCCATCCAGTCGTCGTCGTCGCGTCCTTGCTTGCCGGCCCGCAGGCCGAGGGCCACCAGGACGACCACGAGGACCACGACCACAATGAGGCCGAAGACCACGATGTAAGAAGTCATGCCACCACCCAATGCCTTGGCCCGGCGTATGCCGCCGGTGCGGACCGCGGATCCGTACCGTTCGCCGCCGGCGGCCGGTCGCCCTCGGAGCTAGCCCGATTCTGTCCGACTGCTATGACCGTTGTCACACCCTTCGCGCACATTTGCCCTCATCCGGCGTGTCCCACCCGGCCGTTCGGCCGGGTCGGGCACCCCTGTCAGCTCCGGCCCCCTGAGGGGCCCGCGACGACCGGGTTCTGTCAGGCCTCATGGTCAACGCGCCTGCTCGCCGCCGAAGTTCCCGGTGATCCGGCCCCGGCCCACGGTGTGCTCGGCGATGGCGCCGAGCGCGTCCTTCAGTGTCGCCCCGCTGCGAAACGGGGCCGGCGCGTCCAGCGCGTAGATGGTGAACCGGTACCGGTGCCGCTCCCCCTTGGGAGGGCACGGAGGCACGTAGCCCACCTTCTTTCCCGTGGTCACGCCTTCGACCGTGCTGTCCAGCCGGGCACCTTCGACGATCTCGTGCGTGGTGCCGTCGATGCCCGCGATCACCCAGTGGACGTAGGCGCCGTCCGGGTCGTCCACGACGATCGCGAACGACCTGGTCTCGGCCGGCGTCCCCGACCACCGCAGCGGCGGGGTCTTCCCCTGCCCGCCAGGGTACGTGCTGCAGCCGTAGCGCGTGGGCAAGTCGTGCCCATCACGGAAGACCGGGCTGGTCACCGTGAACCACTCCGACAGCTCCGCGCTCTTGTTCTGGGGCGGGCCGATCAGCCCGCAGCCGCTCAGCGCGCCCGCGAGCGCGAGGGCGCCCGCCGCGGCCAGGATCGGACGCCGGTCTCTGCTCATCATCGATAACGCTCCCGCGCGTGATCGTACGCGTCGGCCCGCCGGATCGCCTCGCATCCCGGCGGCGCGCTCGCCCGGGCGGCGCCCCCTTCCTCGGTCCGAGCCAACTTTAGGGGCTCCGCAGGGTGGAACGGGCGCATTCGTCCCGCGCCCTCGCCGCGCCGTGTCCCCGTCTCGTCCACCGGACGATGTGATGCGCGTCATGAGGCGTAGGTTCGGGTTTGTCCCACTATTTGAGAAGGAGTGGCTTAATTCACAGGGGTAGCCACGGTCCAGTTTGCCCTGACGAGAACAATCGCGGTTCTTTCGTTGTTATGGGTTGGTGCAGCGAAGATCTATCCGGTAGCTTGTGAATGTCTTCACAAGCCGACCGTGACAGGAGGGCCGCCATGGCCAGGACCGCTCAGGGCACCTCGGGCGCTCCCCACATCCTCATCGTGGGTGGCGGCTATGTGGGCATGTACACCGCACTGCGACTGCAGAAGAAGCTCCGTCGCGAGCTCAAGCGGGGCGAGGTCAAGGTCACGATCGTGGACCCCAACTCGTACATGACGTACCAGCCGTTCCTCCCCGAGGCCGCCGCCGGGAACATCTCCCCGCGGCACGTCGTCGTCCCGCTGCGCCGGGTGCTCCCCAAGTGCACGGTGCTCAAGGCGCGCGTCACCGAGCTGTCCCACGACGAGGGCTGGGCCATCGTCCAGCCCCTGGCCGGGCCGCCGGAGCGCATCGCCTACGACTACCTGGTCATGGCCGCCGGCGCGGTGCCGCGGCTGCTGCCGATCCCCGGCCTCGCCGAGAACGGCATCAGCCTCAAGACCGTCGGGGAGGCCATCCACCTGCGCAACCACGTCCTGGAGCAGCTGGAGATCGCCGAGTCGACCGACGACGAGGAGCTCCGCCGCAAGGCGCTCACCTTCGTCTTCGTCGGCGGCGGGTTCGCCGGCGTCGAGGCCGTCGCCGAGCTGGAGGACATGAGCCGGGACGCCACGAAGTACATGCGGAAGGTCACGCCGCAGGACCTGCGGTTCATGCTCGTCGAGGCCGCCGACCGCATCCTGCCGGAGGTCGGCCCCGACATGGGCAAGTGGACCGCCGAGCAGCTGCGCGGCCGCGGCATCGACGTGAAGATGAACACCTTCCTGCGGTCCGCCGTCGACGGGCGGATCGAGCTCTCGGACGGCAGCAGCTTCCACGCGGGGACGCTGGTCTGGAACGCGGGCGTCAAGCCGTCCCCCGTGGTGCGGCACGGCGACCTGCCCCTGGACGAGCGGGGCCGGGTGAAGGGCACCGAGTACCTCACGATCGAGGGCCGCGTCCGCGCCTTCACCGCCGGTGACAACGCCGCCATCCCGGACCTCACCCAGGAGGGCATGTTCTGCCCGCCGAACGCGCAGCACGCCGTCCGGCAGTCGAAGGTCCTCGCCGACAACCTCGTCCGGTCGCTGCGCGGCAAGGCGCTGAAGCCGTACGTGCACGGGAACGTGGGCGCCGTCGCCGGCCTCGGCCTGCACAAGGGCGTCGCGCAGACCTACGGGTTCAAGGTCAAGGGCTGGCCCGCCTGGTTCATGCACCGCAGCTACCACGGCGCGAAGGTGCCCACCTTCAACCGGAAGATCCGCGTCATGGCCGACTGGACGCTCGCGCTGTTCCTCAAGCGCGAGACGGTCTCCCTGGCGACCGTCGAGCAGCCGCGCGCCGACTTCGAGCTCGCCGCCCTCGACGAGGTGAAGCCGAAGCAGTCCGTGGCCTGACCGTCCGTCCCGGGCCCCGCCGGCGACCGGGCCGAAGCAGCCTCGGCCCGGTCGAACGCCCCGGCGCCCCCTCGCGAGGGAGCGCCGGGGCGTTCGCATGGCACGGCCGAGAACGCGTCGTAGGGACGACCGCGCGGACGCCCCTACGCGCGCTTCTTGAAGGCGTGCAGGGAGAGCGGGGCGAACACCAGCGAGATGCCGAGGCCCCACGCCAGCGCGATCCAGGCGTGCTCGAGGACGGGGCCGCCGACCAGCAGACCGCGCATCGCCTCGACCAGGTGTGTCACGGGGCTGTTGTCCATCACCCAGGCCACCGGACCGGGGATGCCGTCGGTCGACTTGATGAACGCGGTGCTGAGGAAGCTCAGCGGGAAGATCACCGTGAAGCCGAAGATCTGCACCTTCTCCGGCTCGTTGACGACCATGGCGATGTAGACCGACGTCCAGGAGAACAGCACCGCGAAGCTCAGCAGCAGGAGGAACGCCGAAAGCAGGGCGACGACGTTCGTCTCGAGGCGGAAGCCGATCGCGAAACCGACCAGCAGCAGGATCATCATCGACCACGCCTGCTTGACGGTGTCGGCGAGGATCCGGCCGGCGAGCGGGGCGCTGCGCGCGATCGGCAGGCTCCGGAACCGGTCGAACACGCCCTTGGTGATGTCGGTGTTCAGCCCGAAACCGGTGCTCATCCCGGCGAACAGGGCGTTCTGCGCGATGATCCCCGGGATCACCACCGGCAGGTACGCCTGCACGCTGCCCTCCATCGCCGGTCCGAAGACGTAGGCGAACAGCAGCACGAACATGATCGGCTGGATGGACAGGTCCAGCAGCTCCATCGGGTTGTGCTTGATCTGGACGAGGTTGCGCCACGCCAGCGTCAGCACGTTGCGCACGCCCGTCCCGGGCGAGACCCTCCTGGCCAGCCCCTCCGGGGCCAAGGTGGCGGTGCTCATGTGCGGGCCTCCTGCTTCGCGGCCGCGGCGAGCTCGTCGGCCTCGGCGTCGATGTCGTCGGTGTGGTGGCCGGTGAGGGCGAAGAAGACCTCGTCCAGGCTGGACTTGCGCAGCGACAGCTCGCCCACGGCGATCCCGGCGTCGTCGAGGCGGCGGACCACCGCGGGCATCAGCGCCGGGTCGGTGATCGGCGCGGCGATCAGGCCGTCGCGCAGTTCGGGCTCGCTGCCGGCGAGCTCCCCGACGATCGCGGCGGCGTTGCCGACCTCGGCCGCGCGCAGCGGCCGGACCTCCAGGATCTGTCCGCCGACCTGGGACTTCAGGGTGTCGGACGTGCCGTGCGCGATCACCTGGCCGCGGTCGATCACGACGATGTCGTCGGCGAGCTGGTCGGCCTCCTCCAGGTACTGGGTGGTGAGGAGGACGGTGACGCCGTCGTCGGTGAGGCCGCGGACGATGTCCCACAGGCCGCCGCGGCTGCGGGGGTCGAGGCCGGTCGTCGGCTCGTCCAGGAACAGGATCTGCGGGCGGCCGATGAGGCTGGCGGCGAGGTCGAGGCGGCGGCGCATGCCGCCCGAGTACGTCTTCGCGGCCCGCTCGGCGGCCTCGGTCAGCTCGAACCGGTCGAGCAGCTCGGCGGCACGGGCCCTGGAGTCGCGCCGGGACATGCCGAGCAGCCGACCGATGAGGATCAGGTTCTCGGTGCCGGTGAGCATCTCGTCCACGCCGGCGTACTGGCCGGTGAGGCCGATCAGCTGGCGCACCCGGTGCGCGTCCTTGTGCACGTCGAACCCGCCGACCCGGGCGCTGCCCTCCGTCGGCTCGATCAATGTGGCGAGGATTCTGGTGGTCGTGGTCTTCCCGGCGCCGTTCGGGCCGAGAATGCCGAGGACCGTTCCCGGTTCGGCGGTGAGGGAGACGCCCGCGAGGGCCTCCGTCGCGCCGAACCGTTTCACCAGGCCTTCGGCCTGGATTGCGTAGGTCATGTGATCTCCTGCATCTCGTCTGACCGGACTGACCGCGAAGACCTGCAAAAGTAAGCGGAGTCCGGTGTGATCCGCACCTCTTTTTCCGCCGCCCGAGGCACCCTGACGACTGTCCCACCTCCCACTGACAGAACGCCGACGCCCAGGTGAGGGCGGTACGACCGGAAATCGTCGGCGTGCCACCGCGCCTCCTGGATCTACACTCACGGTGTGACGTCGGTCCGGCACGGTCACCACCCCCGCGGCGGGGAGCCGTCCCCGCCGCGCTTGAGGCCGCCCGCCTACCGGGTCTCGCCCCGCGCGATCGCGCACTGGGCGATCGAGTACCTCCTTGTCTGGGGCCTGCTGTTCGGCCTCGCGCTCGGCGTGGCCGCCTGGATCGGCGACTCGGGCTGGAGCGCCCTGCCCGGCTGGCTGTCCGACCGCGTCCGGCTGCTGCCGCACGCCGTCGGCGGCGCCGGGCTGCTCATGGTGGCGGTCGCGCCGGTCTGGCGGTACCGGGTCCACCGCTGGGAGGTCAGCGCGGACGTCCTCTACACCCGGACGGGCTGGTTCAGCCGCGAATGGCTGCTGGTCCCCGTCAGCCGGATCCAGACGGTCGACACCGAGCAGGGCTGGATCGAGCGGCTCCTCGGCCTCGCGACGATCGAGGTGAACACCGCGTCCCACACCGGTTCGTCGGAGTTGTCCGGCCTGCCGGTGGGCGTCGCGACCCGGCTCGCGGAGGACCTCGCGCACCGCGCCCACGACCTCCGCGACGACGCCACGTGAACGTCCACGGCGAGGCGTCCCCGGCGGTGCGCGATCCGCACCTTCCGGACGACTCCGCGCCGGGCCGGCGGCTGCATCCGCTCACGTTCGTGGTGGGCGCCGTCCGGGAGATGCTCGCGCTGCTGGCGGCGGGGGCGACGGGCCTGCTCGTGGGCGGGCTGTCCACCGCCTTCTACTTCACGCTCGCCGGGCTGCTGTTCGGCCTGGTGTTCCACGTCGTCAGCTGGGGGACGTTCACCTACGTCCTGTACGACGACCGCATCGAGCTGCGCCGCGCCCTCGTCGGACGGTCGGTGAAGAGCATCCCGCGCGACCGGATCCGCGGCGTCGACATCAGCGCGTCGCTCCCGCACCGCCTGCTCCGCCTCGCGGTCGTCCACATCGACGCGGGCGCCGACGGCGGCGAGGGCACGCTGAACGCGGTGTCGCGGCAGGAGGCGGAGCGGCTCCGCCGCGCCCTGCTCACCCGAACCGGCGCCGTGCCGCGCCTCCGGCCCCTCGGCCGGATGCGGCGGCGCTGGTACGTGTACGCGCCGCTCAGCGGGGCGTATCTGCTCACGCCGTTCGCCCTGGCGGGCAGCCTCCTCGGCACCCTCTACAACGTGGGCGACGACCTCGGGCTGATCACCCGGGACCGCGTCGAGGCCATCGCCCATGACATGGTGGGCCTGCCGCCCGCCGTCGTCGTCGCCCTCGCGATCCTCGTCCTGCTCGCCATGCCGATCATGTCGATCGTCGTGTTCATGCTGTTCAACTGGGACTTCACCCTGTACGCGCGGGGCGGCTCGCTGGTCGCGGAGCGCGGCCTGATCACCCGCCGCAGCGTGTCGCTGGAGCGGCGGCGGCTGCGCGGCGTCGAGCTCGCCGACAATCCGTTCGAGCGGATGTCGGGGGTGGCGCGCCTGGGCGCGCTGGTCACCGGCCTGGGCGACGCCGCGCACCGGGGGCGGCTGCTGCCCGCCGCGCCCCGTCCGGTGGCGGTGTCGCTGGCGGCGCGCGTGCTGGGGGAGCTTCCGGGGCCGCTGCGCCGCCATCCGCGCGCGGCGCGCGGACGGCGCGTGGTGCGGGCGGTCGCCCCGCCGCTCGGCGTCGGCGCGCTCGCCCTCCTCGCCGGGCAGCCGTGGGTGGCGGGGACCTGCGGGGCGCTGGCCGTCCTCGCGGTCCCGCTGGGGCTGGACCGGTACCGGCAGCTCGGCCACGCCACCGACGACGCGCGCCTCACCGTCCGCTCCGGGTCGCTGCGCCGCCGCCAGGTGGTCGTGGAGCACGGCGCCGTGGTGGGGTGGCGGATCCGCCGCACGCTGTTCCAGCGGAGACTGGGCCTCGCCACCCTCTCCGTCGCCGTCGGCGCGGGAGAGGGCGGCTACCAGGCCGTCGACATGGCGGAGCCGGACGCGGTCGCCCTCGCGGCCGCCATCACGCCCGCGTGGGTGACCCCGTTCCTGGCGGCGCCTACTCCGGGCGGCGGGCGCCGAACATGATCTCGTCCCAGGACGGGACGGACGCGCGCTTGCCCTTGGCCTTGCGGCGGCTGCGCGCGGGCCGCTGAGCCGCCGGCGCCTCGGTGGCCGCCGCTGCCGCCGCGGCGGGCGCCGGCTTCTCCTGGGGGGCGGCGACCGGTGCGGCGGGCATCGTCGGACGGGCCGTCGGCTTCTTCTTCGCGGGCGGGCGCGCGGGCTCGCGCCGCGCCGGACGCTGCGGCGGCACCGGCTGCGGCTGCTCCACCGCGGCGGCGGGCTCCACGGGACGCTCCTGCGGCTCTTCCTCCGCCTCGGCCGGGGGCTCGGCGGCCGGCTCGGCGGAGACGGGCTCGTCGCGCCGGTGCTGGACGGGCCGCTCCCGGACGGGTGGGTCGTCGGCGGGGCGCTCGCCGACGGAGTCGTCGGCGGCCGGGCCGGGGGCCTCCGACTCCGGCACGGAGCGTTCCTGCGCGGGGGCCTCCTCAGGAGCCTGTGCGGCGGGCTGAGCGGGCGCCGCCTCGGCGGCCGCCTCGTCCGCCCGGGGCTCCTCCGCAACGGGCTCCTCCGCGGCGGGCTCCGCGGGCGGCTCCGGGGCGGCGGGAGCGGGGGCCTGCTCGATCCGCTCGGGCGCGGCGGCCTCCGCCGTCCGGTCGTCCTCGGCGGCGACCTCTTCCGGGGACTCCTCGTCCTCTGCGGCGACCGCGTCCTGTGCGGTGGGCGCGTCCTCTGCGGTCTCCTGCGGACGGACGTCCTCCCGCGGCGCGACCGCCTCGACGGCGGACTCCGCGTCGACCTGCTCGGCGGCGGGAGCCTCGTCCTCCCACGCCGCCTCCGCCTCCGGCTCCGGTTCGGGGGCACGCGGAGGCGGAGGGGCGGCCTCGCGCACGGCGGGCTCGGGGTCGCGGAACGCGGGACGGGGGTCGACCATCCGGCCGCGCTCGATGATGTACTCGCGCGGCTCCGCCGCCCGCAGGGAGTGCTCGGGCGTGCGGAGGGCGGGCTCGGGTGCGCGCAGGGGCGGCTCGGGGGCACGCTGCGGCTCCGGGACGCGCAGCCGGGTGTCGGACCGTTCGGGGTCAGCGACGACCTTCATCGCGGGACGGCGCGGCACGAGCGGAGTGACGGTGTCGGACAGGGACTCGTCGTCCTCCCACTCCACGGCCGTGAGGCGCGCGGCGATCTCGTCCAGCGGCGAGACGTGCCGGCGGCGCGGGTCGAAGACCCACTCGGCCGCGTGCGGGCGGCCGCTGTCGAAGAAGGACAGGCGGATGCGCCAGGTGCTGTCCTCGCACTTCCAGGCGTCCCACTCGACCTCTTCGAGATCGACGCCGCCGCGGCCGAGGCGCTCCTCGACGGTCTCACCGAGCGGCGGCCCGGGGGTGGTCTCGCCCGGCCGCCGGACGGCGACGCGCTGCGCCTGCTGGGCCATGTACTCGCGTTCCTGCAGGACGGGCCCCTCGAACCAGCGGACGCGTTCGACCGGGATACCCGCCGATTCGGCGATCTCCTCCGCGGTCTCGCCCGACCGGATACGGGCCTGGATCTCCTTGGGACGCAAGGAACTCTCCACTTCGATCTCGAACTGGCCGAGGCGGGAGAAGTGCCCACGGACCGCGGCTCTCAGCCGGTCGTCGACGGGCAGGGTGAACCGGGTGCCCCGGCCCGCGGTCGCCAGGACGAGGTACGTTCCGTCCTCGCTGACCGCGACGAGGCGCAGCTCCTGCATGCGTGTCCTTCCTGCCCTGTCCTGACGGCACGGAGGGCGCCGGACGACCGTGTGGCCGGTCCGGCCGATCGTCCGATGCCCGCCGAGGGCGCATGCGTGCCCTTTCCCCCGGGTTCCCGAGTCTCTCTTTCGGACACACCTGCTGCCAGCACCGTACCCGGCATGTCCGAACATCGCCGCTCTCGAAGCCCTCCTCACGAGGTTGAAGAGGGCACCTGAGCCAGCTTGCCGGGATCGCGGTGCCGCTGGGGGCGGCCTTCCGGATTCTTGTGCAACCTTTTCCACACTGTCAGTCGCCGAAGACCTGCCGCGTGTAGGGGTTGGCGAACCGGCGCCCGGGGTCGAGCTCGTCGCGCAGGGCCTGGAAGTCGCCGAAGCGGGGGTAGACCTTCTCCAGATAGGACGCGTCCCGGGTGTGGAGCTTGCCCCAGTGCGGGCGGCCGTCGAGGGCCGTGAGGAGGTCCTCCACGCCGCGGAAGTAGTCGTCGTGGGGGTCGCGGTTGAAGACGTGGACGGCGATGAACGCGCTGCGGCGACCGTGGGCCATGGACAGCCACGCGTCCTCGGCGGGCAGCAGGCGGACCTCGATGGGGAAGCTGATCCGCCAGCCGCGGCGGTCGAACAGGGACCGGAGCTCGCGCAGCGCGGGGACGAGCCGCTCGCGCGGGATCGCGTACTCCTGCTCCTTGAACCGGACCGTCCGCTCGCTGGTGAACACCTTGTGGGACGTGTCGGTGTAGGTGCGGGCGCCGAGGGCCCGCGCGGAGATGCCGTTCACGAACGGGGTCACGGCGGGCGCGGCGTGGGTGAGCCGGTTGATGGCCCCGAACACCGTGTTGGACAGGAACCGGTCGTCCATCCAGTGCTTGAACCGGGGGAGCGGCTGGGCGGGCCCCTCCGCGCGGTTGTTGCGCTTGGTGAGGCAGCCCTCGGTGTGCGGGAACCAGTAGAACTCGAAGTGCTCGTTCGCCTCGTCGAACTCGTCGATGCGGCCGAGGACCTCGTCCCATTTCATGGGTTCCTCCTGCGCGCGCAGGAGGAACGCCGGGACGGTCTTCCATGTGATGGCGGTGACGATGCCCAGGGCGCCGAGGCCGGCGAGGGCGGCGTGGAACAGGTCGGGGCGCTCGTCCGGCGAGCAGGTCGTGACCGTGCCGTCGGCGAGGACGAGTTCCAGGGCGGCGACCTGGGAGGCGAGCCCGGCGGCGTCGCGTCCGGTGCCGTGCGTGGCGGTCTGGAGGGCGCCGGCGACGGTCTGCTCCTGGATGTCGCCCATGTTGGCGAGGGCGAGGCCGTGCTCGTCCAAGAGCCGGTTGAGGCGGTGCAGGGGGAGGCCCGCCTCGACGGTGACGAGGCCGGTGGAGGTGTCCACGGAGCGGACGGCGGTCATCCCGGTGGGGCGCAGCAGGACGCCCTCGGCGACGGCGGCGCCGGTGAACGAGTGGCCGGTGCCGGTCATGCGGACGGTCCGGCCCTCTTCGGCGGCCGCGCGGACGGCGGCGGCGACCTCGTCGGTGCCGCGGGGGATGGTGACGCGTTGCGGAGTGGCCTGCTGGTTTCCTGCCCAGTTACGCCATGGTTCGTTGGTCACGAGGGACATGTCAGGACTCTACTGGGCGATTGAATGTGAGGGAAGTTCATGTTTGCGGATGGCCCGCGATCCGGCGATCCCGATCACCGCCGCCACCACCGCGCACCCCAGCGGGACGAGGAACGCGGCCCGCGCCCCGAACCCGTCCACGACCCGCCCGGACAGGGACGAGCCGAACGCCACCCCGATCCCGACGGACGTGGAGACCAGCGCGAGCCCCTCCGTCAGCTGCCGCGGCGGGACGAGCCGCTCCACGAGCCCGTAGCCCGGGATGATGGTCGGGGAGATCGCCAGGCCGGAGAAGAACACCACGGCCATCATCAGGTACAGGTTCCCGACCAGCACGGGCGGGACCAGCCCCGCCGTCAGCAGGACGAGCCCCGCCAGGAACCGCCGGGACAGGGGCCGCCGCCAGTTCCGCGCCCCGTACCAGAGCGCCGCCGCGCCGCTGCCGAGCGCGTAGCAGCCGAGCAGCACCCCGGCGAGCGCCTTGCGCCCCTCCTCCTCGGCGAACGCGACGCCGCCGACGTCGATCGCGCCGAACACCATGCCGAGCATCAGGAACACCGGTGTCAGCACCGCGATGCCCGGGTTGCGGGCCACGCTCCCGGCCCGCGTCCCCGGCGGATGCGGGTTCGGCGGCGGCTCGGTGCCCGGCTGCGCGGCGAGCGCGAGGGAGCCGGCCAGCGTGCAGAGCGCGGCGGCGGCGAGGCCGGCGGCCGGATGCACGGCGGTGGCCAGCACCGTCACCAGCATCGGGCCCGCCACGAAGATCGCCTCGTCCACCACGGACTCGAACGAGAACGCGGTGTGCAGCCGCTGCGGGGCCTCCCGCAGGACGTAGGACCACCGCGCCCGCACCCACGCGCCCAGCGACACCGACGTGACCCCGGCGGCCGCGGCGGTGGGGAACAGCGTCCAGGTCGGCAGTTCCGCGTACGCGAGGCCGATGAACAGCGCGAAGCTCGCCGCGTTGGCGAGGGTCAGCGGGAGGAGCACCCGGCGCTGCCCGTGCCGGTCGGCGAGCCGCGCCGAGAGCGGGGCGCCGGCCGCGAAGGCGAGGGACATCGTCGCGGTGACGGCACCGGCGATACCGTACGATCCGGTAACCGCGGACACGAGTAGGACGATGCCGATCCCCACCATGGACATCGGCATCCGTCCGACGAAGCCCGCGGCGACGAACGACCGGGCACCCGGCACCGTCAGCAGCTCCCGGTACGCACTGGGCACCGGACCCTCCCCACACCCCCGGGGCGGGCCGCTCCCCGAGGACGTCATCCGATGTCAGGCCCATGATCACGGTACCTGGGAGAAAGCACTGCAAAGACGGGTAACCGACCCGTAGCGACACTCGTTGGGAATGGTTGTGGCCTCACCTTCAGCACCGCGCCCGTCCGACAGCGGGTCGCCCGACGGCCGGGCGATCCGCGCCGCGATGGCGGCCGAGGCCTCGCGGCCGGCGCCGCGCCGCCCCCCGACCACGCCCAAGGAGAAGAAGCAGCGCAGGCTCCGCAAACGCGGCGGACGGCCACAGGGCGGCGGACGTCCGCAGGGCGCCGGCGCGGCGCAGCGCGCGCTGCCGCTCGCCGTCGTCGGGATCGCGGTCCTGACCGCCGCCAGCATGTCCGGCGGCGTCTACGCGGCGCTGAGCGCGCAGGAGCGGCCCGCGGCGCCCGCCGCCGACCCCGGCGCCGCGCCGCCGACGGGCCCCGCCCCCGGCGGGCCGGTCACCATCACCGACCCCGGGCGGCAGATCGCCCCGCTGCGGCGCGTCGTCCCGCCCGACGTCCTCGCGGTGGGGGGATCGGGCGCCCTGCCCGCCGCCAAGATCGAGCGCATCCGGAGGCTCAAGCGGGTCCGGGACGTGATCGCCGTCGCGGGCGGCGCCGTCCAGCTCCAGGGCCGCCAGGTGAACGCGCTGGCGGTCGACCCGTCGGCGTTCCGCTCCTGGACGCCCCCCGGCACCGCCAAGAAGACCGAGCTGTGGGCGGGGCTCGCGGGCGACCGGTTCGTGGTGTCCCCCGCCGCGGCCGAGCAGCTCCAGCTCGCCCAGGGCACGCGGTACCCGATCGTCGGGCGGACGATGCCGCAGCTCACGATGGGCGGCTCCGGCGACCTCGGCCTGCCCGGCATCGACCTCCTGGTCGGCGCGAAGGCCGGCGGCGAGATGGGTCTCGTCCCGAACGTCGCGGTGCTGGTCAACGCGCCCGGCGTCAGCCCCGGCAAGGTCGTCGCCGCGGTGACCAAGATCCTCGGCCCCGGCGCGAACGTCGTGAACCTGCACGAGGGCAAGTATCAGGCGCCCGGCCGCTCGGGCGGCTACCTCGACCTCTACAAGCAGGCCGCGACCACCTGCCCCGGGCTGTCCTGGACGGTCCTCGCCGCGATCGGCCAGGTGGAGAGCGACCACGGCCGCAACACCGGCCCGTCCAGCGCCGGCGCCCTCGGGCCGATGCAGTTCATGCCAGCGACGTGGAAGGCGTACGGCGTGGACGGCGACCGCGACGGCAAGGCCGACATCATGAACCCCTACGACGCGATCCCCGGCGCCGCCCGCTACCTGTGCGCCAACGGCGCGGGCCGGGGCGGCAAGCAGCTCTACCGCGCGGTCTGGCACTACAACCACGCCGACTGGTACGTCCAGAAGGTCCTCAACCTCGCCCGCGCCTACGAGGCCAGGTACAACTGACCGGCGTCCGCGACGGAGCGCGCCGGAGTGGCGGACGCCGGCCGGTGCGCCTCCGCCGGGCCGGAAGCCGTTCCCTCGGATGACACCGCCCGCCTGCACGGGCGTCCGGGGGCGGCTGGTTGGATGGGGGCATGGCGTACGACGCTCTGCTCTTGCTGTCGTTCGGGGGGCCTGAGGGACCGGACGACGTGATGCCCTTCCTCGAGAACGTGACCCGCGGCCGGAACATCCCGCGGGAGCGGCTGGAGAAGGTGGGGGAGCACTACTTCCTGTTCGGGGGGGTCAGCCCCATCAACCAGCTCTGCCGCGACCTCAAGACCGCGATCGAGGCCGACTTCGCCGCCCACGGCGTCGACCTCCCCGTCTACTGGGGCAACCGGAACTGGACGCCGTACCTGGCCGATACCGTCCGGCAGATGAAGGCGGACGGCGTCCGCCGGGCCGCCGCGTTCGTCACGTCCGCCTACAGCGGCTACTCCACGAACGAGCAGTACCTCGAGGACATCGCGAAGGCGCGCGAGGAGGTCCCCGGCGCGCCCGAGATCGAGAAGCTCCCCGCCTACTGGGACCGGCCGGGTTTCCTCGACCCGTTCGCGGACGCGGCCCGCGAGGCCCTGGACGGTCTCCCGTCCGACGCCCGCCTGGTGTTCACCGCGCACAGCGTCCCGCTGTCCCAGCCGAACCAGGAGCGGTACGTCGCGGAGCTGGAGAAGGCCGCGGCGACGGTCGCCGAGAGGGCCGCGCCCGGACGGCCCTGGGACCTCGTCTACCAGAGCCGCAGCGGAGCCCCGGACCAGCCGTGGCTGGAACCGGACGTCCTCGACCATCTCGACGCGCTGCACGCGAAGGGCGCCCGCGCGGCCGCGCTCGTGCCGATCGGGTTCGTGTCCGACCACATGGAGGTCAAGTACGACCTCGACGTGGAGGCCGCCGCGCGCGCCGCCGAGCTCGGCATGGCGTTCGCGCGCGCCGCCACCCCCGGGCCCGACCCCCGCTTCGCCGCCCTCCCGCGGCTGCTGATCGAGGAGAGCACCGCATGAGCCTGCCGGACGAGCTGCTCGCGCTCGCGGTCGAGACCGCACGGGAGGCCGGGCGGATGCTGGTCGACAAGCGGCCCGCCGGCGGACCCGACGTCGTCCAGACGAAGTCGAGCCCCACCGACGTCGTGACGCAGATGGACCGCGCCGCCGAGGCCCTCATCATCGAGCGGATCCGGGCGGCCCGGCCGGACGACGCGTTCCTCGGCGAGGAGGGCGGCACGCGGGCGGGCGGCAGCGGCGTCCGCTGGGTGGTCGACCCCATCGACGGGACCGTCAACTACCTCTACGACCTGCCCGACTGGGCGGTCTCGATCGCCGCGGAGGTGGACGGCACGGCCGTCGCGGGCGCGGTCGAGATGCCGCGGCGCGGCGAGACGTACACGGCGGCGCGGGGCGGCGGCGCCCTCCTGCACGCGGCGGGCGGCACCCGCGAGCTGCGCGTGAACGCGCGGGTTCCGCTGGCGAGCGCGCTGGTCGCGACGGGGTTCGGGTACGCGGCGGACCGGCGGGCGACCCAGGCGCAGGTGCTCACCGGCGTGCTGCCGAACGTCCGCGACATCCGCCGCGGCGGCACGTGCTGCGTGGACCTCTGCTCCGTCGCCGCCGGACGGCTCGACGCCTACTACGAGCGCGGCGTCCAGGCGTGGGACATCGCCGCCGGGGCGCTCATCGTCCAGGAGGCGGGCGGGCGCGTCGAGGGGCTGCACGGCGCCGCGCCCGGCTCCGAGCTGACCATCGCGGCGGGGGAGGGGACGTTCGAGGCGCTGCACGACCTGCTCGCCCCGCTCGACCCCCTCCGGGACTGATCCCGGAAAGGACGAGAGCCCGGGACGCGATCGTCTCGGGCTCTCCTCGCGGGGTGCTTCTGCTCAGTCGCAGCGGGGCGGCGGTAGGCCGATGTCATGGTTCGCTGCGATCCGGCGCAGTTCGTTGATCTCCTCTTGGCGGATGTCCGCCAGGTAGGTGTCCCCGTCTGCGTGGGCGCTGCGCAGCGACGCGTAGGCGTCTTCGAGCCGCTGCTGAATCGTGTTCGACAACTCGCCCATGGGCCTCCTCCCGGATCCTGCCCATCCCTACCCAGAACTAACCTGAAGGTAAACCAGGTGTCTCCTGCAATTTTCAAGGATCCTTGCGCGCGGGCGTAAGGTCGTCCGGCCGACGAGCTCCTGAACAGGCGTTTACGTACGTCTTACGGCTCGCGTGGCATACCTGGGACGATGGGACGTGCCGGGGATCACAGCGCCCCGGAGGTCGGTTCGCGCTGCCACTGCTGGGGGACGCCGTGCGTGTACTAGTCGTCGAGGACGAGCGCGTGCTCGCCGACGCGATCGCCACCGGCCTGCGCCGCGAGGCGCTCGCCGTGGACGTGGCCTACGACGGCGCGGGCGCGCTGGAGCGGGCCGGGATCAACGCCTACGACGTGATCGTCCTGGACCGCGACCTGCCCAGGGTGCACGGCGACGACGTCTGCAAGCAGCTCGTCGCGCAGCGCTACCCCGCCCGGATCATCATGCTGACCGCGTCCGGGGAGCTGGAGGAGCGGGTCGAGGGGCTGTCCATCGGCGCCGACGACTACCTCGCCAAGCCGTTCGCGTTCGCCGAGCTGATCGCCCGCGTCCGGGCGCTCGGGCGGCGCGCCGCCGCGCCGCTGCCGCCCGTCCTGGAGCGCGCCGGGATCACCCTCGACCCCGCGCGCCGCGAGGTGCTGCGGGACGGCCGCCCGGTCGAGCTGACCCGCAAGGAGTTCGCCGTCCTGGAGGTGCTGATGAGCGCGGACGGCGCCGTCGTCAGCTCCGAGCAGCTGCTGGAGAAGGCGTGGGACGAGCACATCGACCCCTTCACCAACGTGGTCCGGGTGACGATGATGACGCTGCGCAAGAAACTCGGTGAACCCGCCGTGATCGAGACCGTGCCGGGAGTGGGGTACCGGCTTTGACCAGGGAATCCGCCCCCCGCCCCGAACCGGACGCCGCCGCCCGGCCGGCCGAGGCCCCCACGACGGCCGAGACGGCCGAGCCCACCGGGGCGACCGGGCCGCTCGGCGTCCGGGAGACCGGGCCGCAGGCCGAGGCGGGCGGCCGGCGCGGCCGCTGGCGCCGGCCCGGCCCCCAGCAGGTCCCGCAGCCGCCGCCGGCCGGCAAGGGGGCGCTGTGGCGCGCCGACGCCGGCCCGATGGGCGACCTGAAGGCGCTGCCCGGCCGGATGAGCGTCCGGCTGCGGCTCACCCTGCTGTACGGGCTGCTGTTCTTCATGGCGGGCGCGCTGCTGCTGTTCGTCATGTCGGTGCTGATGGCCGACATCCTCGGCAACGTCAAGGTCATCGGATTCGGGATCACCGACGAGGAGGCCGCCGAGCTCCAGCACCAGTTCGTCGAGCAGACGATGCGGCAGCTGGTCGGCCGGTCCCTGGTCGCGCTCGGTGGGGTCGGGATCATCACGATCGTGCTCGGCTGGTTCGTCGCCGACCGGGCGCTCAGCCCGCTGCAGCGGGTGACCGCCACCGCCCGCCGGCTGTCGGAGTCCACGCTGCACGAGCGGATCGCGCTGGAGGGCCCGGACGACGAGATCAAGGAGCTCGCCGACACGTTCGACGCGATGCTGGGCCGGCTCGGGGAGGCGTTCGACTCGCAGCGCCGCTTCGTCGCCAACGCCTCGCACGAGCTGCGCACCCCCCTCGCGATCAACCGGACGCTGCTGGAGGTCGCGCTCGGCGACCCCGAGGTCTCCGACGACCTGCGCACCGTCGGCCGCACCCTGCTCGCCACGAACGCCCGGCACGAGCGGCTCATCGAGGGCCTGCTGCTGCTCGCCCGCAGCGAGCGGGAGCTGACCGACCGGACGCCCGCCGACCTCGCCGAGGTCGCCGCGACGGTCCTGGAGCACGCGGCGCGCCGCGACCACGACAACACCGTGGCCGTCCACCGGGAGCTGACGGCGGGACCGACGGCCGGGGACCCGGTGCTCCTGGAGCACCTCGTCTCGAACCTCGTCGACAACGCGATCAAGCACAACGAGGACGGGGGGGAGCTGTGGATCCGCACCGGCGTCCTCGACGGCTACCCCACCGTCCAGGTGGAGAACACCGGCCCGATCGTCCCCGCCTACGAGGTGGAGCGGCTGTTCGAGCCGTTCCGGCGGCTGAACGCCGACCGGGTCGAATCGGCGAAGGGCGCCGGGCTCGGGCTGTCGATCGTCCGGTCGGTGGTGCTGGCGCACCGCGGCGCCGTCTACGCGACGCCGCGTCCGGGCGGCGGGCTGATCGTGACCGTCCGGCTGCCGCCCGCCTGACTACTTGAGGGCGGCGGTCGCGAGCGTCGGGTCGCCGTGGTAGTCGAGCGTCAGCCCGACGTACCGGGGGCTGATCCGGGCGGCGTACCCGAAGTGCAGCAGCGGGATCAGCGCCATGTCGTCGAGGGCCAGCCTCTCCGCCTCCTGGAACACGTTGCGGCGGCCTTCGATCGACTGGTTCCGGAGCGCGTTCCCCATCAGCTCGTCGAACCGCTTGTTCGTCCACCCGGAGTAGTTGCTGTAGGGGTTGTCCGCGGTGGCGAGGCCGGTGCTGCCGAGCAGCGGCCACAGCATCGTGTGGCCGCTCGGGTAGTCGGGTCCCCAGGAGAACAGGGCCAGACCGGACGCGTCGTCGGCGACCACGGCCTTCCGGAAGTCGTCGTAGCGGCTCGCCGGGGTCTTCTTCAGCTCGACCTTCCAGCCGAGCGTCTCCCGCAGCGTCGACGCGACCTGGTCGGTGATCCGCTCGGCCGTCGTCGACTCCTGGACGTACAGCCGGATCGACGTGCCGGACCCGAGCCCGGCCCGCTCGGCGAGCTCCTTCGCCTTCGCCGCGTCCGGGCCGGCGCAGGCCGAGCACGTCGCGGCGCCCGCGTGCCCGGGGACGGCCGGCGGGACGAGGGCGCGTGCCGGGCGGTAGACGCCGCCGTAGACCCGGCTCAGCCGGTTCCGGTCGAGGGCGTGGGAGACGGCGAGCCGCGCGTCCTTCGACGCCATCGGCCCCCGCTTGACGAGCGGCACCAGCATCTGCGTGTACGGCGCGGGGCCGGTGGTGACGTCGTTCAGGGAGATCGAGGGAAAGTCGCCGGAGTCCAGGTGCGCCCAGCCGAGGTCGCCGTTTCGCCGGGCCTCCGACGAGCTCGAGACCAGGTTGACGACGACCCGGTCGAGTTTCGTCCTGCCGAACGCCCAGGTGTCGTTGCGGACGAGGATGACGGCGCCGTCCGTGCCCGTCCGGTAGGACTCCAGTTTGAAGGGGCCGTTGCCGATCGGCGCCTGGTTGAAGGTCTTGTCGTCGGAGGCCCCGGCCTCGTCCGGCAGGGGCGCGAACACCGGATCGGACAGCCGGGCGGGGAAGTCGCAGTTCGCCGACGTGAGCTTCACCGTCAGCGTGTTCCCGGACGCGGTGACGCCCGTCAGGCCACTGCTGTGGGCGGCCTGCGAGAAGCCGTCGATGTCGGCCATCAGGACGGGGCCCGCGCCGCCGGCCGTGGCGGCGCTGCGCGACCAGCCGCGCCGGAACGCCTCGGCGTCGACCGGATCGCCGTTGCTGAACGTCGTCCCCTCGCGGATCCGGATCGTCCAGTTCTCGCACAACGCGTCGGGGGTGATGGACGTGGCGAGCCGGTTCCGCGCGCCGCCGTCCGGGCCGAGCTCGGTCAGGCCGGTGAACAGCTGCTTGGCGATGAACCGCTCGGTGCCGCTGTAGCTGTGCGACGGGTCGATCTCGCCGTCGGTCGTGTAGATCTGCGCGGCCGTCATCTCCAGCGCGCCGCCGACCCGGCCCTCCTCCGTCCCCTTGTCGCGGTCCTTGGTGAGCTGGACGGTGATCGCGGTCCCGGCGACGATCAGCGCGACCAGCGCGGCGCCGCCGGCGGCGGCGAGCACGCCGATGCCGCGCCTGCGGGCGGGGGGCCGCGCCTTGCCCGTCCCCATGAGGGGGCCGTTGCCCTGCGGCCATGTCGGGCCCTGCGGCACCGCCCCCTCGGGACCCTGGCCCGGCGGTGGTGCCCCGTGCGGTGGCGTGCCGTGCGGCGGTGTCCACGGCGGGGGAGTCGACGGCGGCCCGGGGGCGGGGGGAGGCGGCTGGAAGGACGGCTGAGCCTGATGCGCGGCCTGCTGGGAAGGCTGCCGGGGCGTCGCCTGCGGGGGCGGCGGCGCCTGGAGGGCGGCGAGCCGCCCCGAGTCGGCGGAGGCCGCCTCCACGCCCTGGGTGAGCATCCCCGTGCCCCCGTTGCCCTCCGGCGCGCCCGCCGGGGCCGGGAGGCTGCCCGCGAGCGTCAGCAGGCGCGACAGGACCTGCAGGGAGCCGGGCCGCAGCGCCGGGTCCTTCGCGAGGCAGTCCTCGACGACCGACCGCAGCGGCTCCTGCAGCCCGTCCATGTCCGGCGGCCGGTTGAGGATCCGGTGCATGACCGCGGGGATGGTGTCCTGCCCGAAGGCGGGACGCCCGGTCGCCGCGTAGACCATCGTCGCGCCCCACGCCCACACGTCCGCGGCCGGGCCGACCGGCGCGCCGGAGATCTGCTCGGGCGCCATGTAGGCGGGCGTGCCGATCGCGGTGCTGGACAGCGTGCCCGTCGCGTCCAGCGCCTTCGCGATACCGAAGTCGATCACGCGCGGGCCGTCCGCCGCGAGCAGCACGTTCGCCGGCTTGAAGTCGCGGTGCACGACCCCCGCCTGGTGGATCGCTGCGATCGCCGTCATCGTGCCGATCGCGACCCGGTCGAGGTCGGCGCCGCGGCGCGGGCCGTCCTCCGCCAGTACCGCCGCGAGGGACGGCCCGTCGATGTACTCGCTGACGATGTACGGCCGGTCGTCCTCGACGTGGGAGTCGAGGATCCGGGCGGTGCAGAACGCCGACACCCGCTTCGCCACGTCCACCTCGGCGGCGAACCGCGACCGGGCCTTGCGGTCGCCGCTGAACCGGGCGTGCAGCAGCTTCACCGCGACCTGGTCGCCGTCCTCGTCCTCGCCGAGGAAGACGGCGCCCTGCCCGCCCTCCCCGATCAGGCCGGTCAGCCGGTACGGACCGAGCCTGTCGGGGTCACCCGGGCGCAGCGGGGCGATCTCGGGCATCGGCGTCCTTCCGTGGGGGCGGGCGGGCGTCGCCGGGGCGGGCGTCGTCAGCTGGTCGGCGACCCGGTCACTGCTTGATCACGAAGCCGTACGCGTCGGCCGACGTGGCGGACTGCAACTGCCGCCACTCCCACCGCATCGAGCTGCCGCTGGAGGACGGGATGAACGTGACGTACCCGGCGGCGCACTCCTTCGGGTCCATCCCGGCCATCGGCTCCTCGCGGTACTCCAGCTTCGAGCTGTTCTCGTCGCCGGACAGCAGCGAGAGCCGCGTGATGCAGGTCGAGTGGTTGCCCGTGTAGGTGTACCGCGCGGTCCCGAACGTCCTGATCAGCGAGAACTGGACCTGGAAGTTGCGGCCGTCCGCGTCGGCGCTGGGCTGGCTGCCCGTCCCCTTGAAGACGCCGATCAGCCCGCCGCTCGTCGAGGTCGTGCTCGGCGCCGTCGGCGTGTACGTCACCCGCGGCGTGTACGGGTCGTCCGGGTCGTCGTCGGAGTTCGCCCCGATGATCGCGAGCACGACGATCACGACGACGACCAGCACCGCGAGCCCGCCGCAGCCGATCGCGATGATCGGCCCGGCCGAGCTGGACTTGCGCGGCGGGTACCCGCCCGGCCCCGGCGGGAGCGGCCCCGGGGGCATCGGCTGCATCGGCCCCATGTGCGGCTGCGCCGGGCCGGGCGGCGCCATCGCCGGCTGGTACATCGGCATCGGCGGCGGCGTGATCGGCTGGGGCGGCGGGGTGTTCGGGCCGTGCGGCGCGGGCTGGTGCATCGGCATCGGCGGCGGCGTGATCGACTGCGGCGGCGGAGCGTGCCGGGCCGGCGGGACCGGCGGCGGCGCCTGCATCTGCGCGGCGATCCTGGTGCCCTGGTTGAGCAGGTCCTCCTGGCCGGCGCCGGACGGCGCCGCGCCGACGTGGCCCAGCAGGTTCAGCAGCAGCTGGGCGGCCGGGGGCCGCAGGCCCGCGTCCTTGGACAGGCAGCGGCCGATCAGGTCGCGCAGCGGTCCGGCGGGCAGCGCGGACAGGTCCGGCTCCTCGTTGAGGATCCGGTTGATGATCACCGGCAGCGTGTCGGCCTCGAACGGCGACTGGCCGGTCGCGGCGAACACCATCGTCGCGGCCCACGCGAAGATGTCGACCGCCGGCGTCAGCGGCGCGCCGGTGAGCTGCTCGGGCGCCAGGTAGCCGGGGGTGCCGACGACCATGCCCGTCGCGGTGACCGCGCTCTCCTGCGAGTTGACCGTCCGGGCGATGCCGAAGTCGACGACGCGGGGGCCGTCCGAGGCGAGCATCACGTTGTTCGGCTTGAAGTCGCGGTGGACGATCCCGGCCTCGTGGATGGCGGCGAGCGCCGTCACGGTGCCGATCGCCAGCCGCTCCAGCTCGGCCGCGCCGAGCGGCCCGTTGTGGGCGACCACGTCGTGCAGCGACGGCCCGTCGATGAACTCGCTGACCACGTAGGGCTGCTCGCCCTGGACGTCGGCCTCGATCACCCGCGCCGTGCAGAACGGCTCGACCTTCTGCGCGGCGGCCACCTCGCGGGTGAACCTGGCGCGCGCGGCGGGGTCGTTGGCCATCTGGGCGTGCAGCAGCTTGACGGCGACGTACTCGCCGTTCGGGGCCTTGCCGAGATACACGGCGCCCTGCCCGCCGGCGCCGAGGCGCCCGACGACCTCGTACTGTCCCAGCGCCCTGGGATCGCCCGGCTCCAGCGGAGCGGCATCCGGCATCTGATTCCTCCATAGACCCGCGGTGATGGGGCCCGCCCCCAGTCTCAGGCGGGCACGATATCGCGTTACTTCAGACGTTGTCCCGGACGATCTGGTTCGGCGGTCGACCTGCCGATTCAGGCCGTCCCGCCGCGCGCGGCCCGGTCGGCGCGCGCAACCCCGCCGGGGCCGGTATGATCCCCGCGCCGTACCGGGACGCCCGCCGGATGTCCGACCCCATCGGACGTCGGGACATCTGCCGGGTTTGTGACGGAAGACACATTTGCGAGGGCTGGATCAGGGGCTGGGTGTCACGCGTGGGAACGGTTGCGCCTTGTGTGCCGCAGCTCACCAACCGTGACAGAATTTCCCGCCCGGATCGGGCACAAGAACGGCCCCCCGAGCGTTAGATCCGCGCGACGGGGCGCATAAAGCACTGAGGGGGATGGAGATAGAAGATGGCGACCGACTACGACAGCCCACGCAAGACCGACGACGACCTCAGCGAGGACAGTCTCCAGGAGCTCCAGGCCCGGCGCGCGGACAAGGCCGCGAGCATCATCGACGAGGACCTCGACGCCGGTGAGGTGGCCGAGCTGCCGGGCGCCGACCTGTCCAACGAGGAGCTCACCTTCCGGGTGGTGCCCCGGCAGGCCGACGAGTTCACCTGCAGCCGCTGCTTCCTGGTGCACCACCGCAGCCAGCTGGCGGCCGAGAAGAACGGACAGCCCGTCTGCCGCGAATGCGCCGCCTGACCGGGAGTGGCCGGTGACGGACAGAGGTGATGTGAACGGCCGCCGCGACCCCGGCGGCGGCGACCACGCCGGCGGGGACCGCGCCGGCGCCCCCGACGGCGGCGCCGTGGCGCCGCTTCCGGACGACCCCACCGAGATCGGTGAGCTGATCGGGCGGCTCACCGGCGACGACGACATGGACCGCGAGACCCGTGGCCGCCTCCTCGGGCGCCTGGCGAGGCTGCTCGGCCAGAGCGCCCGCCGGGCGGGCGCCGCGGGTTTCGCGGGCGGTCGCCTGCTGGCCGACCTGATGGTGGAGGTCGCCCCGCACATCCGCATCCGCGATCTGGAGACACTCCAGGCCCATCACGGCGGCCTGACCGGGGAGGCCCTCGCCGAGAGCATCGTCCGGGTCGCGGCCAACGGCACGACCGCCGTCGGCGCGGCCGGCGGCGCCCTCGCCGCCGCCGAGTTCGCCGCCCCGCCGCTGCTGCTCACGGCCCCCGCGCAGATCGCCGCCGAGACGCTCGTGGTCGCCGCGATCGAGGTCAAGATGATCGCGGAGCTGCACGAGGTCTACGGCGTCACCGTGCACGGCACCGGCACGGCCCGCGGCGCGGCGTTCCTCACGGCCTGGGCCAGGCAGCGTGGGGTCAACCCCCTGGAAGGCTCTCTCACGAGCGCCCTCGGCTCCGCCGCCAAGGCCGCCCTGCGCAAGCGGCTGCTGCGCGTCTTCGGCCGCCATCTGACGACCCTCGGGCCGTTCCTCACCGGCGCGGCCGCCGGCGCAACCCTCAACCGGTCCGCGACCAAGGCCCTGGCGAGCAAGGTCCGCCACGACCTGCGCGGCCCCGGGGCCCTTCCCCGTCTCGTCCCGAAACCCCTGCCCCCGTCCTGACCCCCGTCAGGAGAAGGTGAGCTCCGGCTCGACCGCGTCCCGGCCCGCCAGCCAGAGGCCCAGCGCCTCGCGGGTGCCCGTCACCGTGCGGCCCCGGCCCACCGGCCGGTGGCCGTCCGTCGGGACGAGGCGGTGGCGCAGCACGCGCCGGTTCAGCCACAGGCTCAGCTGCAGCCCCTCCCGGAAGATCGCCGTCGCGACGGCGTCCGGCACCACGCGGGACCGGCCGAGGCCCCGCAGGACGTCCTGGTGGTGGATGGCGAGGTCGCCGAGGATGATCGCGCCGCCCAGCCGGCTCGTCAGGGACGGGTTGTCGGCCCAGTGCCGCGCCCATTCCATCAGGCGGGCCCGGGGGAGCGAGCGGGCGCGGTCGGCCTGCGCGTTGTTCGCGGCGTTCACGCGCGGCCCGAACGGCAGGTAGGAGGACAGGAGGTAGTCGAGGCCGACGACGTGGCCGAGGACGTCCCGGGGAGCCCACTGCGCGCAGAGGGTCGTCCCGGCGTCGAACTCGTCGTCGGACAGGTCGTCGAGGGTCGCGATGAGGCGGTGGCGCTCGGCACGCAGCTCGTTCTCGAACGGCAGGCGCATCGTGGTCGGTCCCTTCGTGGCTCCGGGGGACCGACCACGATACGCACGCGCCCGCCGGGACGGGGGTTCGCCCCCCGCCCCGCGCTGTCAGGCGTCGACCTTCAGATGCGCGGGCAGCTCGCCCGTGCCCTTCGCCCACTGCCTGGCCGCGGCCCGGGTGGCGAGCAGCCGCGCGAGTTCCATCCCGACGCCCATCACGACGGCCCAGCCGATCGCCTCGGACAGGGCCACGTCGGGGGATTCGGGGTTGGTCGGCGGCTCCTTGCCGGTGCTCTTCTTCCACAGCATCGTGATGGCCTTCTTCGCGACGAAGCCGCCCGCGAAGGCGGCGGCGCCGGCCATCACCCGCCAGCCGATGTCGCCCTTGTCCGCCATGTTCGTCCTCCACTCGTCCTGTCGTCTCCGACGCTACCGGAACGCCCGCTCCGGGCGGCGGGGCGATCGGCGCGTCATGCGGCGGGTATTCGGCATGCGGGACGATCCGATGTCAATACCATTGGCCCATGACATCGCAGCCGCGTATCCCCGACGTTCCCGCCAAGCCCTCACTGGACGGCCTGGAGGAGAAGTGGGTACGCGCCTGGGAGGAGAAGGGCGTCTACCGCTTCGACCGGACCCGGCCGCGCGAGGAGGTGTACTCCATCGACACCCCGCCGCCCACGGTCAGCGGATCCCTGCACGTCGGACACGTCTTCTCCTACACCCACACCGACACCGTCGCCCGTTTCCACCGCATGCGCGGTCGCGCGGTCTTCTACCCGATGGGCTGGGACGATAACGGCCTGCCCACCGAACGCCGCGTCCAGAACCACTTCGGTGTCCGCTGCGACCCCTCCCTGCCCTACGACCCCGATTTCGCGCCGCCGGCCGAGCCCGACCCGAAACGGCAGGTCCCGGTCGCGCGGCGGAACTTCATCGAGCTGTGCGAGCGGCTCACCGAGGTCGATGAGAAGGCGTTCGAGGAGACATGGCGCCGGGTCGGCCTGTCCGTCGACTGGAACCACCTCTACACGACGATCGGCGACGAGTCGCGCCGGGCGTCGCAGCGCGCCTTCCTGCGGAACCTGGCGCGCGGCGAGGCGTACGTCTCCGAGGCGCCGACGCTCTGGGACGTCACGTTCCAGACGGCCGTCGCGCAGGCCGAGCTGGAGGACCGGGAGCAGCCCGGCGCGTTCTACCGGCTCCGGTTCCACGGCGACGAGCGCCCGGTCTACATCGAGACGACGCGTCCGGAACTGCTGCCCGCGTGCGTCGCGCTCGTCGCGCACCCCGACGACGAGCGGTACCGGGAGCTGTTCGGGACGACCGTGCGCACCCCGCTGTTCGGCGTCGGGGTCCCGGTCCTCGCGCACCGGCTCGCCGAGCCCGACAAGGGGTCCGGCATCGCGATGATCTGCACGTTCGGCGATGTCACGGACGTCGTCTGGTGGCGGGAGCTCGACCTGCCGACCCGCGCGGTCGTCGGCTGGGACGGCCGCCTCGTCGCCGACGCGCCGGAGGGCGTCCCCGCCGGCCCGTACTCCGAGCTGGCCGGCAAGACCCTGTTCTCGGCCAAGGAGCGGGTCGTGGAGATGCTCCGCGACTCCGGCGACCTGGACGGCGAGCCGCGCAAGATCACCCGTCCGGTGAAGTTCTACGAGAAGGGCGGCAAGCCCCTCGAGATCGTGACGACGCGGCAGTGGTACATCCGCAACGGCGGGCGCGACACGGCGGTCCGCGCCGAGCTGATCGGGCGCGGCCGGGAGCTGCGCTGGCACCCCGGCTACATGCGGGCCCGCTACGAGAACTGGGTCGAGGGCCTCAACGGCGACTGGCTGATCTCGCGGCAGCGGTTCTTCGGCGTCCCCATCCCGGTCTGGTACCGGCTGGACGGGTCGGGCGAACCGCTGTACGACGCGCCGATCGTCCCGTCGGAGGACGCCCTGCCCGTCGATCCGTCGTCGGACGCCCCGCCCGGCTTCACCGAGGACCAGCGCGGCAAGCCCGACGGCTTCATCGGAGACCCCGACGTCATGGACACGTGGGCGACGTCGTCGCTGACCCCGCAGATCGCCGGCGGCTGGGAGCGCGACACCGACCTGTTCTCGCGCGTGTTCCCGTTCGACCTGCGGCCGCAGGGGCACGACATCATCCGCACCTGGCTGTTCTCGACGGTCGTCCGGTCGCATTTGGAGCACGGGTCGCTGCCGTGGACGGACACGGCCCTGTCCGGCTGGATCCTCGACCCCGACCGCAAGAAGATGTCGAAGTCGAAGGGCAACGTCGTCACGCCGATCGCGCTACTGGAGGAGTTCGGGTCGGACGCCGTCCGGTACTGGGCGGCGAACGGGCGGCCGGGCACCGACACCGCGTTCGACACCGGTCAGATCAAGGTCGGCCGGCGGCTCGCCATCAAGATCCTCAACGCGTCGAAGTTCGTGCTCGGGCTCGGCGAGGCCGCGCCGGACGCGCGGGTCACCGCGCCGCTCGACCGGGCGATGCTGGCCGCGCTGGCGGAGGTCGTCCGGGAGGCGACCGAGGCGTTCGAGGGGTACGACTACGCGCGGGCCCTCGAGCGCACCGAGCGGTTCTTCTGGGAGTTCTGCGACGACTACCTGGAGCTCGTCAAGGCCCGCGCCTACGGCGAGGGCGACGAGGCCCGGTCGGCGCGGGCCGCGCTGCGGACGGCGCTGTCGGTGCTGCTGCGGCTGTTCGCGCCGATCCTCCCGTTCGTCACCGAGGAGGTCTGGTCGTGGTGGCGGCACGGCTCGGTGCACGCCGCGTCCTGGCCGTCGGCCGGGGAGCTGCCCGGCGGCGGCGACCCGGCGGTCCTCACCGCGACCGCCGAGGCGCTCCGCCAGGTCCGCAAGGTGAAGTCGGCGGCGAAGGCGTCGATGCGCGCGGACGTGGCGCGCGCCGTCGTCCGCGGTTCGGAGGTCGTCCGGATCGCCCGCGCGGACCTCGCGGCGGCGGGCCGCATCGCCGACCTGGCCTTGGAGGACGCGCCCGCGACCCTGACCGTGGACGTCACGCTCGCGACCTGAACCGGGGTCGTGAACCGGGTCAGAACGTGCAGGGCAGGTGCTTGATGCCGTTGATGAAGTCGGAGTAGAGCCGGTCGGGCCGCCCCGCGGTGCGGATGGCGGGCACCCGGGTGAACAGCTCCCGGAACATCACGGTGATCTCCCGGCGGGCCAGGTTCGCGCCCAGGCAGAAGTGCGGACCCGGCCCGCCGAACCCGACATGCGGGTTCGGCGACCGCGTGATGTCGAACGTGTCGGGGTCGTCGAACACGGCCTCGTCGCGGTTCGCCGAGTTGTAGAACAGCAGGACCTTCTCCCCGGCCCGGTACAGGTTGCCGTTCATCTCGTGGTCGCGGGTGACGGTGCGGCGGAACTGGATGACGGGCGTCGCCATGCGGACGATCTCCTCAACGGCGCCCGGCATCCGCGCGTCGAAGTCCTCCATGAGCAGCGCCCGCTGCTCCGGGTTGTCGGTGAACAGCTTCAGCCCGTGCGAGATCGCGTTCCGGGTCGTCTCGTTGCCCGCGACGACCAGCAGGATGAAGAACGAGCCGATCTCCTGGTCGGTGAGCGTCTCGCCGCCCACGTTCGCGCCGACGAGGGCGGACACCAGATCGTCGCCCGGCTCGCGGCGGCGCCGCCGCGCCAGCTTCATCGCCAGGTGGTTCAGCTCGTACCCGGCGGTCATCGCCTTGAGGATGCCGTGGAGGACGCCGCTGCGCGTGATGATCCCGGTCCGGCCGAAGTCGGCGCCACCGCTGAACTCGGGGTCGCCGACGCCGAGGATGATGTTCGTCCGGTCGTACACCATCGGCCGCGCGGCCTCGGGGATGCCCATCATGTCGCAGATGACCTGGACGGGGAGCTTCGCCGCGACGTCGGTGACGAAGTCGCCGGGGCCGTGGAGCAGCAGATCGTCGACGATCCGCGTCGCGCTCGCCTGCAGGTCCTCCTCCAGCTTGGCGAGGACGCGCGGGGTGAACGCCCGCGACACGATCCTGCGGATCTTCGCGTGCCGCGGGTCGTCCATGTTGATCATCGAGCCGAAGTACCGCGCCATGTAGCGGGGCAGGTCGGCGACGCCGGTGACGGACGGCTCGCTGCTGAAGACGTCCGGCTTCCGGCTGGCCTCGACCACGTCGGCGTGCCGGACGAGAGCGTGGTAGCCGGGTCCGGCCTTGAAGAACGGCACCTCGAGCTCCGGGAAGAACACGGGCCTGTCGAGTTGCCGCAGCCGCTTGAACGCCGCGAGCCGCTCCCGCTGCGGCAGCGCCCAGAAGGTGAGGTCCGACAGGTTGACCTGGTCCGCCGCCGTGATCGTCACGCCGCACCGCCCTCGGCTCCGCAGAACATCATTCGGTTTCCATGCAACCCACGCCCCGGCCCGGCGTCAAGGTCGCCCGCGGTGAGTGCCGCTACGTGAGGAGGAGCGACAGGGCGATGAGGGTGGCGATCGCCGTGGTGGTCTTCGTGTGCGGCATACGGGCGGCGATCGCGGCGTCCCGGTGCTCGTCCCGGGCCAGATAGGTCAGGGCGGCGCTCAGGGCGCGGCCCGCGCCGAAGGCGGCGCCGGTCAGAAGGGTCGTCGCCAGAGACCGGTGCGCCAGGAGGAGGCCCAGCGCCAGCACGTAGGGAGTGCTCGCGGAGACGTAGGTGCGGACGCCGGTGCCCAGCTCGAAGCCGAACTGGAGGGAGCCCCGGCGCAGGCGGGTCTGGAGGACCTCCGGGGCGATCTGACGGGCGTTCTGGGGGAGCGGGATCGGCAGCAGGCCCGTTTCGCGCGCCACCGCCAGCGCGGCGATGCCGATGATCGACGCCGCGCGGGCCGGGGCCGGAACCGGCTCGGTGAGACCGGACAGCAGCCAGACGACCGCGGCGCTGAGGGTGCCCCCGGCGAGAAGGCCGAGGGTGAAGACGGCGAGGACCTCGCCCTGCCGTATCGGGGCCCGCCAACCTGGCGAGAACAGCACGGATTCGCTGTTGCGCGTTCAAACGCTGCCGGACAGGGCGAAGCCCGCCAGCGCGCCGACGGACGCCCAGCACAGGACGGTCGCGTCCAGCGCGGCGGCGGCCACGGCGAGCAGCGACAGTGCCGCGACGGGGAGGAACGGCTCGGTGAGGCCCCGCCGGAGGCGTCCGGCGGTCAGTTCCGGCACGCCGTCGCCTTGCGGCAGATCGTCCGGTACCAGTTCCCGCGCTTGGACTTCTTCCAGCCGTCATGGCAGCGCCAGGTGACGCCCTTCTTGCAGCTCCCGCAGCTCTTCGTATAGGCCCAGAGCCAGCCGTCGTACCCGCCGCCGACGCACGCGTCGGGGCGCAGCTTGTAGCGGCCCGGGTCGGAGACCCCGGACCTGTGGAAGCCCTTGTACTTGCCGCTCGTCCGGCAGCACACGCCGCACACCAGGCTCGGGCCGCACCCGGGAGAGCAATTGTGGTTGGACGCGTACGACGGGCAGCGCGGATAGATGTCGTAGTACCCGGCCAGCTGGAACCCGGACGCGAGCGCCTCGCGGGCGGGCGGGAACACGCCGAGCGCCTTCAGCCCGGCGGTCGCGCCGGCGGCGGCGAGACCGGTCAGGACGCTGCGGCGGACGGGACGCGGCCGCGGCTCGCCCGGGGCGGGGCGGCGCCGGGCGCGCGGCGCCCCGGCCGGACGGGGGCCGCGCAGCAGCGGGACGTCTTCCAGTTCGATCATCGGGCGGCCTCCAGGGCGAGGGCGCGGAGCGCGTCGGGCGAGCCGACCGGCTCGGCGGCGCGGACGCGCCCGCCGGTGTCGATCAGCACGGCGAAGGGGGTGGCGGGGACGTCGTAGGCGGTGAACAGGCCGTCCCGCTCGTCGGCGTGGACGGTCAGCCCCGGTGAGGTGACGGCGGGCGCCCCGGCGAAGGCGACCTGCACGGGGCGGTCGAGGGACTCGGCGGCGGCCAGCACGTCGGTGCAGACGCCGCAGTCGCGGTCGAGGAACAGCAGGAGGCCGGGGCCGAGCCGGTCGAACGCGGGGGCGGGTGTGCCGGGGGCCGGGCCGAGGGCGGACGGGGCGGGCGCGCCCCTGGTCAGCGCGGCGACCTGCCGGACCAGTCCCGCGACCACCAGGGAGAGCAGCAGGATCGCCGCCCACGAGAGCAGCAGGGCGCTGTTCTGGAAGCTCATCCGGCGAGGGTCCTCTCGTGGGTCATGGCGTGCGGGAGCGTCCACAGGAGCACCGCGAAGGTGAGGCCGGCGATGGTGGAGACGGACGTCTCGTAGGCGGTGGAGGGCAGGCCGCCGGACGCGCCGGCGAGCGCGAGCGCGGCGAGTGCGGCGGCGCGGGCCGCGACCCAGCCGGTCATGGGCGTGCCGGGGTCGCCGGCGCAGCCGCAGGGGACGCCGTGCCGCGTCCGCGCCACCCACGTCCCGTAGGCGGCGTAGATACCGAGGAGGGCGGCGGCCGCCCACAGGGCAGGGGTCTCCCGCCACAGGACGAGCCCCGCCAGGCCCGCCGACCCCGTGACCGCCTCGGCGAGCAGGACGGACGCGGCGACCGGGCGCACGAGGACGGCGGGGAGCGTCCGCTGCGCCCGCAGCGCCCCGGCGAGGGCCCGGGGGCGCCGCAGGTGCCCGGCCAGCGACGCGAGCAGGACGAGCGGGATCGCGACGGCGGCGGCCCCGGCGAGCAGGGCGGTCACCGGATCGCCTCGACCGCCAGCCCGGCGAGCCGCCGCGGGACCTCGCGGACGCGGTCCTCCTCGGGCAGGACGGTGACGAGCAGCGAGGTCAGCGCGAGCAGGAAGTACGGTCCCTGCCCCTCCACGGCGTCCTGGAACAGCTCGCCGCCCGCGACCGACGCGCCCCGCCAGGACGGCAGCCGCCTGCGGGTCCGCGCGGTCAGCGGCGCGATCTCCAGGAGCCCGAGCCCGGGGACCTCCTTGGCCATCTCCGCCGGTTCGGGGCGGCGCGCCCGGCCGCGCGGGACGGCGGTGATCCCGTCGGCGTGCTCGGTGAGCCGCAGCGTCCGGAAGAACGCGACGGCGTCGGCGGGGCGGCCGTGGTAGAGGTGGGTGAACACGGCGTGGCGGCGCCCCTCCCAGACGGCGGCGAGGACGGGATCGCTCAACCCGGTGTCGGCGTCGCGGGTCGCGGTGCGGCCGACCCTCAGCCGTCCGCCCTGGGTGTGGAACTCCTGGTCGAAGCGCCGGACACCGATGTCCTCGGCCCAGGCGAGGGCGTCGGCGCGGGTGCCTGAGGAGATCTCGTGGAGTCGTCCGGCGTCGGCGACGCGCGCGACGGACGTGCAGGGGCGGGCGAGGTCGTGCGGGCCGGACATGCGAATCCGGACGCCGTCGAGTGAGCGGTGGGTGACCTCGGCCATGACGCTTCCTCCTGGTTCGCGCCCCTTGTGGCTGCTGTGACGGTACGCCTGGAATGGCTCTTACGGGGCAAACCTTCCGGAAGTGGTCACGCTCCGGAGCCGGTAGGGTCGGGGGGCCTCCCGGCGCGCGGCGTCCGGGCGGAGGCTCCCAGAGCGTGAGGTGGAACCGTGAGCAAGGTCGACGTCCTGATCAAGCGGCTGGACCCCGGGCTTCCCCTGCCGGAGTACGCCCACGCGGGCGACGCGGGCGCCGACCTGCACGCCGCGCAGGACGTGGAACTCCCGCCCGGTGAGCGCGCCGTGGTGCCGACCGGGGTGGCGATCGCCCTGCCGGACGGCTATGCCGCGTTCGTGCACCCGAGGTCCGGTTTGGGCGCTAAGTTGGGGGTGACCATAGTCAATGCACCCGGTACGGTCGATGCCGGCTATCGGGGCGAGATCAAGGTGACCCTGCTGAACACCGACCCGCGCGCCACGGTCCGGCTGCGGCGGGGCGACCGGATCGCGCAGATGGTCGTGCAGCGCGTGGAGCGCGCCGTGTTCCACGAGGTCAGCGACCTTCCCGGCGCGGCCCGCGGGGCGAACGGATTCGGCTCCACGGGCGGTGTCGCCGATATTGAGCACAGCAGAGAAGGAGTGTGAGTCGTGGCTTTTGGACGTCGTCGGCAGGGCGAGGAGCCCGCGAAGGGCGCCGAGGCGACCGAGGAGTCGGCGCAGCCGGTCGATGAGGCCGAGGCGGAGGCTCCCGAGAGCGCCGAGGGCGGCCCCTGGGACTCCGAGGACTCCTTCCCCGAACTGCAGCGCCTGGACTTCGGGGCCCTCCAGATCCCGGTCGCGCCGGGTCTCGGCTTCCAGGTGAACTTCGAGGCGACCCAGGTCGACGAGGAGGGCAACCCCCTCGACGGCCGTCCCGTCGCCGTCCTGGTCCAGTACGCCGAGAGCGCCATGCAGCTCCAGGTGTTCGCGGCGCCCAAGCGCAGCGGCATCTGGGCGGACGTCCGGCGCGAGACCGCCAAGGACATCGAGGAGGAGGCGCAGGGGCAGACGCAGGAGGGCGACGGCCCGTTCGGCCCCGAGCTCCTCGCGATGGTGCCCGCCGCGCTGACCGAGGAGGTCCTCGCGGAGATGCCGGACGAGGTGCGCGAGCAGATCCCGGCCGAGTTCATCGAGCAGGGCTGGGCGCCGCAGATCATCCGCTTCCTCGGCGTGGACGGCCCGCGCTGGTTCCTCCAGGCCGTGGTGCAGGGCGCCGCGATCGAGGACGAGGAGCAGTGGCAGGTGCTGGAGGACGTGCTGCGCGGCGTGGTCGTCGTCCGCGGCGACGCCCCGATGCCTCCGCGCGACCTGCTCGAACTCCAGATCCCCAAGGAGTTCGGCGAGGGCGAGCCCGAGGAGGGCGAGGAGAACTTCAGCCCCTTCGAGCGCGGCCCCGAGATCACCGAGGTGCGCTGAGCCTGCGGCGCCGGGCCCGCACGTCCGCATTTCGGACGTGCGGGCCCGGCGTTTCCGCTTTCCGGGCGGGGGGCCGTCCCTTGCCGCGGGCGGCGCCGCGGGTGCTCAATCGATGGCATGTCGAAGAGGACCCGCAAACGCCGCGCCCGCAAGCGGAACAAGCACAACAAGGGCAGGCGGCCCTGCGCCCGGCACTAGGTGGCGATCAGTTCGAATCCGATCGCGTGCTCGACGCCGACGGCCTCGCCGGTCGGCGTCGCCATCGAGGTGAGGAACGCGGCGGCGTCGAAGTCCGCGCCGAGGCCGTCGAAGTAGACCTTGTGCGCGAGCAGGGAGTCGATGCCGGCCTGCAGGTGGCCGGTGACGTCCACGTAGTGGGCCGCCTGCGGTGACCCGCCGAACAGGGCGAATTTGACCCCCTGCCACGGGTCGAGGTCCAGGTCGCGGAACACCCAGCGGTTCGCGGCGTCCCGGATCGCGTCGGCGACGGCGAGGCCGAGGACGCGGTGGTCGGCCATGTTGAACATGCCGCCGGGGAACGTCTCGCGGAAGTTCACCGAGATCACGACCTCCGGGCGGTGCCGCCGGATCGCCCCGGCCAGCAGGCGCCGCAGCGGCAGCCCGTACTCCAGCATGCCGTCGGGCTGGTCGAGGAACTCGACGGTGCCGACGCCGACCCGGCGGGCCGCCTCGATCTGCTCGGCGGTCCGTATCCGGGCCACCTCCTCGGGATCCATCCCGTCGATCCCGGCCTCGCCCCGGGTGGCGAGGACCTGCACGACCTCCTTGCCCTGCGCGGTCCATTTCGCGACGGCGGCGGACCCGCCGTACTCCAGGTCGTCGGGGTGCGCGACGATCGCGAGCGCCCGCCCCCAGTCCTCCGATACTTCTTCCATACCCACCATCCTGGCCTACGCCGGCGCGCTCGTGAGAGCGCCTTCGCGGCTGCCGGAGGTGGGGTTTTGCCTACCCCGATCGGCGTGCTGGACCCCTCCTGCGGCGCGCCCGCCGTCCGTAGCTTCGATCTCGCGGCGCCCCGACGGGGGGCGCGGGGCGGAAGGTGAGAGCGATGGCGGCAGGTCGGGAGGCGCTCCGGCTGGACGGGGTGCGGAAGGTCTACGGTGCGGAGGGCAACCGCGTGGTGGCGCTGGACGGGGTGTCGCTGTCGCTCGCGGCGGGGTCGTTCACGGCGGTGATGGGCCCGTCCGGATCGGGCAAGAGCACGCTGCTGCAGTGCGCGGCGGGCCTGGACCGGCCCACCGGGGGCCGGGTGTTCGTGGACGGCGCCGAGCTCGCGGGGGACTCGGAGGCGGCGCTGACCCGCTTTCGCCGCGAGCGGATCGGGTTCGTGTTCCAGCAGTTCAACCTGCTGCCGACGCTGACCGTCCTGGAGAACGTGACCCTGCCGCTGCGGCTCGCCGGGAAGAGGGTCGACCGGGCGGGCGCGGCGCGGATCCTGGCGCGGGTCGGGCTGGGCGACCGGCTCGGGAACCTGCCGGCGGAGCTGTCGGGCGGGCAGCAGCAGCGGGTGGCGATCGCGCGGGCGCTGGTCACCCGGCCGGAGATCCTGTTCGCGGACGAGCCGACCGGCGCGCTCGACACCCGCAGCGCCCGGGACGTGCTGGGGCTGCTGCGCGAGTCCGTCCGGGAGTTCGGGCGGACGGTCGTGATGGTGACGCACGATCCGGTCGCCGCGTCCGGCGCGGACTCCGTGGTGTTCCTGGCCGACGGCCGGATCGTCGGGCACCTGCCCGCGCCGACCGCCGAGGCGGTCGCGGAGCGGATGACGCACCTGGCGGACGAGGTCGAGCGGCAGCGCGCCGAAGCGGGGGTCTGACCGTGTTCTGGCTGGCGATCCGGTCGCTGCGGCGCCGTGCGGGCGCGTTCACCGCGACCTTCCTGTCCATGTTCCTCGGTGCCGCGATCATCATGGCGTTCGCGGCGATGCTCGACACCGCGAACGGCGAGGGCGCCACCGGCCCGGCGCGGGAGACGCTGACCACGATGGCGGGCGTCGTGGGCGGCTGGGGCCTGATCCTGGTGGTGTTCGCGGTGGCGTCGACGCTGACGCTGTCGGTCCGGCAGCGGGCCGCCGAGCTGGCCCTGCTGAAGAGCGCCGGCGCGACCCCCGGGCAGCTCGGCCGGATGATCGTCGGCGAGGCCGCCGGGCTGGCGGTGCCGGCCGTGCTGCTGGCGATCGTTCCGGCGGTGCCGCTGGGACGCGGCCTCCTCGGACTGCTCCACGGGACCGGCCAGGTGCCAGAGAGCGTCGGCTACGCGTTCGGTCCGATCGCGGTCTCCGTGGGCGCCGGGGTGACGCTGGTGTCCGCGGTCGCCGCCGCGCTGATCGCGGTGCGGCGCGCCGTCCGGGCGGGCGCGACCGAGTCCCTGCGGGACGCCGCGACCGGCGCGGAGCGGCTCGGCCGCGGGCGCGCGGTCTTCGCCGGGGTGTTCTTCCTGGTGGCGCTCTGGGAGGTCGCGATCACGGTCACGGTGATGCGCGGCAAGGGCATGGACGCGATGGCGACGTCCGGTCAGGCGGACATCTTCGCCGCGATCGGGCTGGCGCTGCTGGCCCCGCTGATCGTCCGCCGGGCGACGGGCGTCCTGGCCGGGCCCGTCCGCCGGTTCGGCGGCGTCACCGGCGACCTCGCGGTGACGAACATGCGGCGCCGGACGGGGCAGCTCGCCGCGGCGGTCACCCCGATCATCCTGTTCACCGGCACGGCCGTCGGCACCCTGTTCCTCCAGGCCACCGAGAACGCGGCGGCCGCCGCCGAGGGGCTCGTCAAGGACGCCGAGCAGAAGAACATCGAGACGCTGAACTTCGTCGTCATCGGCATGGTCGTCCTGTTCACCGCGATCATGCTGGTGAACACGCTGGTCGCGGCCACCGCGCACCGCCGCCGCGAGTTCGGCCAGGTCCGGCTCGCCGGCGCCACCCCGGGGCAGGTCCTCGGCATGGTCGCGATCGAGTCGGCCGTCCTGACGGTGATCGGCGTCGCGTGCGGCACGGTGGCGTCCGTCTTCACGATCGTCCCGTTCGGCATCGCCCGGCGCGGCACCCCCGTCCCGGACGGCGGCGTCTGGACGTACCTCGCGGTGGTCGCCCTCGCCGCGGCCATCACCGGCGCGACGGCCCTCACCGCCTCGCGGCGGGTCCTGCGGACCCCGGCGGTGGAGGCGGTCACCGCCTGACCGGCCGGACGCGGCGGCGGGCGCCCGCTCCCCTTCCGGGGTGGGCGCCCGCCGGCGTGCGCGGATCAGTGCGGCTGCCGGGCTCTGCGGGGGAGGAGGAACGCGATCGGGAAGGCGGCCAGGGTGAGCGCGATCGTCGCCCATGTCACCTGCCGGGCGCCGGTCAGCGCCGCCGCCGCGTCGAACCCGTGCCCGGTCTCGCCGCCGAGCGCCGCGAAGAACACGGTGCCGAGGACGGCGACGCCCAGTGTCGCGGCGAGCTGCTGGATCGACTCCAGCGCCGCCGACGCGGAGCCGACCTCGTGGTCGGCGACGTCCGCGACGATGATGTCGAAGAGCGGGACGAAGATCATGCCCATTCCGGCGCCGAAGACCAGCAGCGGCGCGGCCAGGTGCGGGCCGCCGAGTCCGGTGCCCGCCGCGGCGAGCACGGCCGACAGCCCGATGAGGCCCGCGGTCATCAGCGTGAGCCCGATGGGCAGGATCGTCCGGCCGAGCCGCGCCATCTGCGTTCCGCCGAAGGCCGAGCCGGCGAACGCGCCGATCGCCCAGGACACCATCGCGAGGCTCGCGGCGAGCGGCGTGTAGCCGAGGCCGAGCTGGAGGAACAGGCCGGTGGCGAGGGAGAACCCGGTGATCGTCCCGAAGAACACGATGACGAACAGGACACCGGAGCGGTAGCCGCGGTTCGCGAACACCGACAGCCGCAGGATCGGCGTCCGGCCCGCGCGGTCCCGGCGGAGCTGGTGGACGGCGAAGGCGGCGAGGACGGGCACGGAACCGGCGAGCAGGAGCAGTGACCAGGCGGGCCAGCCGAGTTCGCGGCCCTGTACGAGCGGGTACACGAGCATGCTCATCCCGGCGCCGCCGAGCAGCATCCCGACGAGGTCGATGCCGCCGCCCCGCCCGGTGGGGGCGGCCGCGGGGAGCACCCGGGCGCCGACGACGAGGGCGAACGCGCCGAGCGGCACGTTGATGAGGAAGATCGCGCGCCAGCCGGTCCCGAACGGGTCGGCGTCCACGAGCACGCCCGCGACGACCGGGCCGAGGATCGTGGCGAGGCCGATCACCGGGCCGAACAGGGCGAACGCCTTGCCCATGTCCCGCGCGCCGAACAGGTCGCGGATCAGCCCGAAGCACTGCGGGACCATCACGGCCGCGCACAGCCCCTGCGCGACGCGGGCGGTGATCAGGCTCTCGGGGGACCAGGCGAGCGCGCACGCCAGCGAGGTCGCGAGGAAGCCGGCCGTGCCGGCGAGCAGGACGGGGCGGCGGCCGAACATGTCGCCGAGCCGTCCGCCGGTGAGCAGCGCGACCGCGAGGGCGAGGGTGTAGCCGGCCGACATCCACTGGAGGGCGGACAGCGATCCGCCGAGGTCGGCGCGGATGGCCGGGGCGGCCACGCCGACGATGGTGGAGTCGAGGAGGTTCAGCAGGGTCGCGGCGAGGATCGCCGACAGGCCGAGCCAGCGGCGGGGGACGGGTCCGGTCGGTGCGGCCGTCGGAGTCGCCCGGTCGATCGTGACGGTCATCGGCTCATCCCTTCGTTTTGCGGAGCGGAACGTTCTGTTCTCATATTAACAGAACGGAACGCTTCATTCCACAAGTGGCGAGGGCACGCCGGTGTCCGCGCGCCGCGGCCGGGGTACCGGTGGCGGGGTGACAGATCGTCCGGGCCGTATGAGTTCGATTCGCCCCCATATGCCCTACGCTTTCGGGTATGGATGAGGTTTCGGCCGGCGGAGCCCCGGAGACCGATCCCGCCGCGCCGGTTCGCGGTAACGGAGCGCTGCGGCGCTTCCTGCGGCGGATGGGTGCCAGCAAGGCCGAGCTCGAGGCCGAAGAGCTGCAGAAGACCACCGACGACGAGGGCGCCACGCCCATCACCGCGTGCGGAGAGCGCAAGCGGCACTGCGTCGCCGGTACGCTGCGTACCGTGACGCTCCGGCCCCGGGGCGGCGCCCCCGCCCTGGAGGCCGAGCTCTACGACGGCACCGACGTGGTCAGCCTGATCTGGCTCGGCCGCCGCAGGATCGCCGGGATCGACCCCGGGCGGCGGCTGATCGCCGAGGGGCTGGTGAGCCTGCAGGACGGGCGCAAGGTCATCTTCAATCCGCGATACGAGCTGCGCGGCGGGTCGTGAGACCCCCGCCGGCCGAGGGGGCGACGTGAGCGACACCGGGACCGAGACCGGGACCACCGCGACCGCGGCCGATGCCATGGCGGCGCACGACACCGTCGAGGCGGCCGTCCGGGCCCAGCTCGCCAAGGCGCTCGGCGGCGTCCGGGGCATGCTGGAGGCGGCCGTCCCCACGATCGCGTTCACCGGTACCTACGTCGCGATCGACGACATCCGGCTCGCCGTCGCCGCCGGGGTGGGCGCCGCGGTCGTGCTGCTGCTGATCCGGATCGTCCAGCGGTCCAACCCGCAGTTCGTCCTCAACAGCCTGTTCGGCATCGCGATCGCCGCGTTCTTCGCGCTCCGCTCCGGCAAGGCGGAGGACGCGTTCCTGCCCGGCATCCTCATCAACGCCGGCTACGGCGCCGCGATGATCTTCTCGATCGCGGTGCGGTGGCCGGTCGTGGGATTCCTCATCGGGTCCGTGACCGGCGACCCCACCGCGTGGCGGTCCGACCCGGGCATCCTGAAGCTGTGCTCCCGGCTCACCTGGCTGCTGGTGGCGCCGTGCGTGGTGCGCGTCGCCGTCCAGTACCCGATCTACGTCGCGGAGGGCGACCAGAGCGGCTTCCTCGGCACCGCCAAGATCCTGATGGGCTGGCCTCTCCAGGTCGCGGCCCTCGCCGCCATGGTCTGGGTCCTCGCTCGCGGACGGACCCCGATCCGCCGGGAGGACCCCGCCACCTGAGGCGGGCGGGGCGGGCCCCGCCCGCGGGCGGCCTCGTCAGCCCAGCAGCTCGGCCAGCTCGTCCTCCACGTCCTGGCTGGCCACGAACATCAGCTCGTCGCCCGGCTCCAGGGTGTCGTCAGGCGTCGGGACGAGCACCCGGCCCTCGCGCAGGATCGCCACCAGCGCCGTGTCGCGCGGCCAGGCCACCGACCCGACGCGCTGGCCGCCGAGCGGCGCGTCCTCCGGCAGCGTCAGCTCGACCAGGTTCGCCTCGCCCTGCCGGAACGTCATCAGCCGGACCAGGTCGCCGACGCTGACGGCCTCCTCCACCAGCGCGGACAGCAGCCGCGGCGTCGACACCGCCACGTCCACGCCCCACGACTCGTTGAACAGCCACTCGTTCTTCGGGTGGTTGATCCGCGCCACGACCCGCGGCACCCCGTACTCCGTCTTCGCCAGCAGCGACACGACCAGGTTGACCTTGTCGTCGCCGGACGCGGCCACGACCACCTGGCAGCGCTCCAGCGCCGCGTCGTCCAGCGACGCGATCTCGCACGCGTCCGCGAGCAGCCACTCCGCGCGCGGCACCATCTCGACCTTGATGGCCTTCGGGCTCTTGTCGATCAGGAGCACCTCGTGGCCGTTCTCCAGCAGCTCCTGGGCGATGGACCGGCCCACCGCGCCGGCCCCGGCGATCGCGACCCGCATCAGGCGCTCCCCTCGTTCCGCGCCGCGACCGCGGCGTTCACGCGCTCCACCTCGTCCGAGCGCGCCATGATGTGCACCACGTCGCCGTCCTGGATCACGGTGTCCCGGTCGGGGACGAGCGCCTCGCCCATCCGGGAGAGGAACGCCACCCGCGTCTTCGCGTGCTCCTCCAGTTCCTGGACCTTCTCGCCCACCCACAGATGCCCGGCGTCCAGTTCGGCGAGCACGACCGCGCCGGTCGGGTCGCGCCACAGCGGCTCCGCGCCCTCCGGCAGCAGCCGGCGCAGGATCTGGTCGGCCGTCCACCGGACGGTCGCCACGGTCGGGATGCCGAGCCGCTGGTACACCTCGGCGCGGCGCGGGTCGTAGATCCGCGCCACGACGTTGTCGACGCCGAACGTCTCGCGCGCCACGCGGGCCGAGATGATGTTGGAGTTGTCGCCGCTGCTGACGGCGACGAACGCGGACGCGTGCTCGATGCCCGCTTCGGCGATCACATCGCGGTCGAACCCGAACCCGGTGACGCGGCGCCCCCGGAAGCCGCTGCGCAGCCGCCGGAACGCCTCCGGGCTCTGGTCGATGATGGCCACCGAGTGGCCCTTGTCCTCCAGGATGTGGGCCAGCGTCGAACCGACGCGCCCGCACCCCATGATCACGATATGCACGGCCGTTCCCTCTTCCGACCAGGGGGACGCTCCCCCTGTACCCCCGCGCCGTGCACGGCGTCCGTCGTGGCTGCCCCGACACCGTGCGCACCCGAGGACCGCTGCTGTGAATGATCCCTGCCGGGCTGCCAACCTACACATTGCCCCAGGCGAGTACTACCCGGCAGACAGGCGGCCGCCCGCCGGGGGGTTAGAGTTCCATTTCGTGTCGAAGGTTCCCGACCTCGTGAAGCGCGTCCTGCTGGGCCGCGCCCTGCGGAGCGCCCAGCAGCACGAGCAGCTCCTGCCCAAGCGGATCGCCCTGCCGGTGTTCGCCAGCGACGCCCTGTCCTCGGTGGCGTACGCCCCGCAGGAGATCCTCCTCGCGCTCGGGGCGGGCGGGCTCGTCATGTACCACTACACGCCGTGGGTCGCCGCCGCCGTCGTGGTGATCCTTCTGACGGTGGTCGCCTCGTACCGGCAGAACGTCCGCGCCTACCAGAGCGGCGGCGGCGACTTCGAGGTCGCCACCACCAACCTCGGCGACAACTGGGGCGTCCTGGTCGCGAGCGCCCTGATGGTCGACTACGTCCTGACGGTCGCGGTGTCGGTGTCGTCCGGCGTCGAGAACCTCGGCGCCCTGCTGAAGTTCATGCAGCCGCACGAGGTCGTGGTCGCGCTCGTCATCGTGGCGCTGCTCACCGTCGCGAACCTGCGCGGGCTGAAGGAGGCCGGCGCCGCGTTCGCCGTCCCGACCTACCTGTTCATGTTCGCGATCGGCAGCATGCTGCTGTGGGGCGCCCTCCGGCTGCTCACCGGGGACGAGCTGCGCGCCGAGACCGCGGGCTACGAGGTCCGCGGCGAGGCGGTGGACGTCGCCGGGTTCGCCCTCGTGTTCCTGCTGCTGCGCGCGTTCTCGTCCGGCTGCGCCGCCCTGACCGGCGTCGAGGCGATCAGCAACGGCGTGCCCGCGTTCAAGAAGCCGAAGGGCGACAACGCCGCCGCCACCCTGCTCCTGCTCGGCGTCGTCGCGATGACGATGTTCGGCGGCGTCACCGCGTTCGCCTACATCACCGACGCCAGGTTCGCCGAACCCGACCAGGGCAGCCACCTCGTCGACCCCGCCACCGGGCAGGAGATCCACAACGCCGACCCGGTCGTCGCGCAGGTCGCGCACACCGTCTTCAGCAACTTCACGCCCGGGTTCGCGCTCGTCGCGATCATGACCGCGCTGATCCTGTTCCTCGCGGCCAACACGGCCTTCAACGGCTTCCCCGTCCTCGGGTCGGTCCTCGCGCAGAACCGCTACCTGCCGCGCCAGCTCCACACCCGCGGCGACCGGCTCGCCTTCAGCAACGGCATCATCATCCTCGCCACCATGGCGGGGCTGCTGATCTACGCCTACGACGCGTCCGTCAGCAAGCTGATCCCGCTCTACACCGTCGGCGTGTTCGTGTCGTTCACCGTCAGCCAGATCGGCATGGTCCGGCACTGGAACCGGCTCCTGCGCGCCGAGACGGACCCGGCGCAGCGCCGCCGGATGAAGAGCTCCCGCGGCATCAACGCGTTCGGCGCCACCCTCACCGGCGTCGTCCTCATCGTCGTCCTGATCACCAAGTTCGCGCTCGGCGCCTACATCGTCTGCATCGCGATGCCGGTGCTGTTCGTGCTGATGAAGAGCATCCGCAAGCACTACGACCGGGTCGCGACCGAGCTGGAGCCGTCCGGCGAGGACGTCGTGCTGCCCGCCCGCAACCACGGCATCGTGCTCATCTCGAAGATCCACAAGCCGACGCTGCGGGCCCTGGCCTACGCTCGCGCGACGCGTCCGTCCACGCTGGAGGCCGTCTCGGTCGCCGTGGACGCCGACGAGTCCCGGCGCCTCCAGGAGGCATGGGACGCCCTGGACGTCCCCGTCCCGCTCAAGATCCTCGACTCCCCGTACCGGGAGATCACCCGGCCGGTCCTCGCCTACGTGAAGAACGTCCGCCGCAAGAGCCCCCGCGACGTCGTCACCGTGTTCATCCCCGAATACGTCGTCGGCCGCTGGTGGGAGCAGCTCCTGCACAACCAGAGCGCCCTCCGGCTCAAGGGCCGGCTGCTGTTCCAGCCGGGCGTGATGGTGACGAGCGTCCCGTGGCAGCTCCACTCGTCCGACCGGCTGAAGGGGCGGCAGGAGCCGCCCGGCCCCGGCTCGTCGCGCCGCCCGCCCCGCGGCACGGCCGACGCACGCCCCGGTGCCGGTAGTGTTTCGGACCGTGACTGAAGAGCTCCTCGACCTGCACGTCGGCAACGTCGCCAACGGCGGCTTCTGCGTCGCCCGCCATGAGGGCCGCGTGGTCTTCGTCCGGCACGCCCTGCCCGGCGAGAGGGTCAAGGCGCGCGTCACCGAGACCACCAAGAGCTTCCTGCGCGCCGACGCCGTCGAGATCATCGAGGCGTCCCCGGACCGCGTGGACGCGCCCTGCCCCTTCGCCGGCCCCGGCCGCTGCGGCGGCTGCGACTGGCAGCACGCCTCCCTGCCCGCGCAGCGCCGCCTCAAGGCCGCCGTCGTCGAAGAGCAGCTCCAGCGCCTCGCCGGCATCACCCGCACGGTGGTCGTCGAGGAGGTGCCGTACCCGGTCGAGAGCGAGATCGTCCCGCCGCCCGGCCTCGGCTGGCGCACCCGCGTCCAGTTCACCGTCGCGGGCGGCACCGTCGGCCTCCGCCGGCACCGCTCCCACGACATCGAGCCGATCGACGAGTGCCTGATCGCCCACCCGGGCGTCGAGATGATGGGCATCGAGCGCAAGCGCTGGCCCGGCGCGACCGGCGTCGAGGGCATCGCCTCCGCCTCCACCGGAGACCGCCTCGTCGTGCTGCGCGGCCGCGACCGCCGCAAGATCCGCGTGCCCCGCCTGGACGTGCCGGTCCGGCTCGTCCGGGGCAAGCCCGAGCCGGGCGCGAACCTGCCCTATGTTCGCGAGGAGGTGTCCGGCCGCCTCTTCCAGGTCAGCGGCAGCGGCTTCTGGCAGGTCCACCCGGGCGCCGCGCAGCTCCTCGCCGACGCCGTCCTGGACGCCCTCGAACCGAAGCCGGGCGACATCGCCCTCGACCTGTACAGCGGCGCGGGCCTGTTCTCCGGCGTCCTGGCCGACCGGATCGGCCCGTCCGGACTGGTGGTCGGCATCGAGTCCGACGCCCAGGCCGTCCGCGACGCGCGCTTCAACCTCCGCGACCTGCCGAACGTCTCGATCGAGCGCGGCCCGGTCGAGGAGGTCATCGCCGAACTCGAGTTCGGCCACGCCGACGCCTCGTCCCGCACCCAGAACAAGCGCGGCACCGGCCACCAGGGCGGCGCCCGCGTCCGCGCCGCCGACGTGGTCGTCCTCGACCCGCCCCGCACCGGCGCCGGCCGCGCCGTGGTCGACCAGGTCGCCCGCCTCGCCGGCCGCAAGATCGCCTACGTCTCCTGCGACCCCGCCACCCTGGCCCGCGACCTCGCCTACTTCAGCGAGAAGGGCTGGACATTGGAGTCGCTGCGAGCCTTCGACGCCTTCCCGATGACCCAGCACGTGGAGTGCCTGGCGGTCCTGGTGAGAGGATAGGCGCATGGCCGACGCGCCGCTTCGGGCGGACATCCAGGCCGCGGCCGACCGCATGGACGACCAGGTCGGGGCCAAGCGCGAGATCCGCAGGCTCGCCGAGTCCCTGTGGGAGGGCGAGACCGTGCGGCACATGCTGTCGGGCACCTATCGCGGCGGCACGGGCCTGCTCGTGCTCACCGACCGGCGGCTGCTCTTCGTCAAGGACGGCTGGGTCGGCAAGACCACCGAGGACTTCCCCCTCGACAAGATCTCGTCCGTGCAGTGGAACAGCGGCATGGTCCTCGGCAAGCTGACCGTCTTCGCGCCCGGGAACAAGGCCGAGATCACCGACGTCGGCAAGCAGGCGGGCAGGGCCATCGCGGACGCACTCCGGGAACGCCTTGCCGCCGGACGGACCGACCCCTCGACCGGTCCGGCGTCCCGCGAGGACGTGTTCGAGGCGCTGGAGAAGCTCGGCCGCCTCCGCGACGCGGGGATCGTCACGCCTGAGGAGTTCGAGGCGAAGAAGAAGGAACTGCTCGACCGGATCTGAGCGACGTGATGTGAGCCCGCCGCCCTACTCGCCGGCGGGTTCTTCACCGTCCGGGCGCGCGATGACGAACATGCCACGGCCTGGCTCGCGCTCGATCAGTCCCTCGTCCTTGAGGACGTTCAGCGTGCGTTGAATCGTGTTGCGGGCGAGTCCGTACTCGGCCTCGAGCGCGGTCATGGAGGGTATCCGGCGACCGATCGGGATCTCGCCCTCCGCGATCCGTTGCCGGATCAGATCTGCGAGCTGAAGGTATGGCGGCCTCCGAGCCTCAGGATCGATCATGAACCGGACCTTAGGCGATCAGGGGCGACCTTGGATATCTATGGGAGCCCTAGCACTACCTAGGTATACCGAGGTAGTGTTAACTCCATGCTCCGTCGAGTGCGGGGCTGCGCGGCTGCCCGCCCGGCTTTGCACCCCGGGGCTCCCGAGGCGGGGGCCGTGCTCCTCTTTCGCCGAGGAGACGACGATGTCCGAGACTCCCCGCATCGACGGGTGGCGGGTCACTCGCGAGGGCGAGGTCTGGCGTGCCGCCCGCGCGGATTTCCTGACCCACGTGCAGCTCCGTTACGGCTGCCAGTTGACCGTGACCGCTTCGACCGTCGGTGAGCTCCGCCTGCTGTGCGGCGCCGAGGACCTGAAGGCGGACGTCGTCACGATGGCGGAGAACCTCGCCGCCCAGATCACCGCGGCCGAGGCGAAGCGTGTCGGTGGGGAGACGGCATGACGGTCAACGATGCCGGGCGCGTCGACGTCGAGGGTGACGATGAGATCATCCTGCTGATCGAGCACGGCACTCGCGTCGTGGTGGGTGCGGCGTTCGCCGAGGACGACGACCCGCGCTGGTGGCGCGGCGTCTACGCGCACCGGACCCGGCGGCTGTTCGTGCCGGACGGCGTCGACAAGCCGGGCCTGGACGTGGCCCGCCGCCTGATCGACGGCTAGAGCCGGACGGGGCGGTGCCAGGTGGGTTACTTTTCTGGAGGTTTTTAGGCGATTCCGGCATGGTGGGCGCATGGGCACGGCCGTGGACCGGGAGCGGGTCGCCAAGTACGTGGCGGCCCGGCGGGGGGCGCTCGGGTTGACGCAGGAGCGGCTCGCCGAGCGGGCCGGTGTCACGATCAAGACCGTCTACAACCTGGAGGCGGGGGAGCGGTGGCCGCAGGCGCGGACGCGGTCCGCGATCGAGGACGCGCTGCGGTGGCGGGCCGGTGATCTCGTGCGGATCGCCGGGGGCGATGAGCCGCTCGGGGCCGAGGCGGAGGACGTGCGGGGGGAGCTGGCGGAACTCAGCTCCTACTTCGCCGAGCTGCGGGCCGACCCGGGGGAGAAGCGGCGGACGGCGCTGGCGTTCCTGCGGGTGCTGTACGGCGAGCGCTGATCACTTCCAGAAGAGGACCTTGGCGGTGCCGCCGGTGATGGTCGCGGCGGCGGGGCCGTGCTGGCGCACCTGGAGGCGGACGCGGCGGTCCCGGCCGACCGAGTCGGCGGCCATGCCGAACAGCAGGTTCGTCGGGTCGCCCGCGGAGAGGTGGTCGTGGACGGCGCCCGTCTCGTGGCGGCTGGTGTCGGCCGCGTCCACCTCGATCGAACGGGCCTGGACACGGGTGCCCGCGGGGACGCCGACGAGGGTCAGGGTGGCGCTCAGCGTGTACTTGGCGGGGCCGGTCAGCAGGCTCGGGCCGCCCTCGTCGCGGTGCTGCCCCTCGGCGTCGGAGTACTCGATCCCCCAGTCGACCGTCGTCCACACGCCGGGCTGGAGCTCCTGGCCGATGACGCCGGCGGACACGTAGTCGGGCATGTCGTCTCCTCGGGGCGAGACGCCCACGCGCCACTGCCCGTAGTCGGTCCGGACGGCGCGGTCGTAGTCGACGATCACGCCGTTGAGGGTGCGGTCGTTGGAGTACTGCTGGAGGTGGATCCGGGGGTCCCAGCGCCCGCCGGACCAGGCGTAGGTCTGCCAGCCGTAGGTGATCATCCCGGCGTCGAAGGCGCGGTCCATCGGCCCGTATCCCGCGTACAGGCCGATGCGGTCGCGGCCGATGACGGAGGCGGCGCCGTCCAGGTAGGCGTTGATCGCCGGCTGCTGGGACGGTGCGGCGTCGAAGTCGACCGCGAAGTAGATCGGACGGTCGTCCGGCATGCCGCAGGCGGCGGCCTGCTCTGCGGCGTCGCGGGCGTCGGCGACTCCGGCGCCGCGGCCGGCCAGGGCCCTCGCCGCGGCGGTCTCCCAGACGACGACCAGCCACAGCCCGGCGTCCGACAGTTCCTCGGCCTCGTCGCGGGTCAGGTTCTTGCCGGTGGTGTCGTGCGACAGGTAGCGGCAGGCGAACCTGGCCCCGGCGTTCCTCAGCGCGGTCGTGCCCGGACGGCCCCACGCGTAGTCGACGCCGAAGACGGCCATGTCAGCTCCATGTTCGCGAATCAGGTCATGGACGATTCAACAGCCTTTCCCTCATGATCACTGGCGAATCGGGAGGTTCGGTGGTGCCGTCGGGACCGCGCCGGGGCGAGGATGGGAGGCATGCGACTTCGGATCTTCACCGAGCCCCAGCAGGGGGCGGACTACGAGACGCTGCTGGCGGTCGCCAGGGCGACCGAGGACCTCGGGTTCGACGCCTTCTTCCGGTCGGACCACTACCTCAAGATGGGCGACGTTCCCGGCACGCCCGGACCCTCGGACGCGTGGGTCACCCTGGGCGCGCTGGCCCGCGAGACGAGCCGCATCCGGCTCGGCACGCTGATGACCGCCGCGACGTTCCGCTACCCGGGCCCCCTCGCCATCTCCGTGGCGCAGGTCGACCGGATGAGCGGCGGGCGCGTCGACTTCGGCATCGGGACGGGCTGGTTCGAGCAGGAGCACGCCGCGTACGGGATCCCGTTCCCGGACCTGAACGAGCGGTTCGAGCGGCTGGAGGAGCAGCTCCAGATCCTCATCGGCCTCTGGGGGACGCCGGAGGGGGAGACGTTCTCGTTCGGCGGCGAGCACTACGCGCTGGCCGACTCCCCGGCGCTGCCGAAGCCGGCGCAGGCCGGGGGCCCGCCGATCCTCATCGGTGGTTTCGGGGCGAAGCGGACGCCGCGTCTGGCCGCCGCGTACGCCGACGAGTACAACGTCCCGTTCCACAAGCTGCCGGACACCGGGGAGGCGTTCGACCGGGTCCGCGCCGCCTGCCGGGCCGCCGGACGGGCGCGCCCGATGGTGTACTCGGCGGCGCAGGTCGTCTGCTGCGGCCGGGACGAGGCGGAGATCCGCCGCCGGGCCGACGCGATCGGCCGCGAGGTGGACGAGCTCCGCGAGAACGGCCTGGCCGGCACGCCCGCCGAGCTCGTCGAGAAGATCGGGGCCTTCGCCGAGCTGGGCACCGAGTGCATCTACCTGCAGGTCCTCGACCTGAGCGACCTGGAGCACATCGAGCTCCTGGCGTCCGAGGTGATGGCGAAGCTCTGACCGAAAGGGCCCGCGGCCGGGGAGCGGCCGCGGGCCTCCGGTCGTGTCAGGCGTCCTCGGGGCGCGGGTGCCGCGGCAGGAGTAACGAACTGACCGGTGGGGACGGCGAGGACCGGTTCCGGTTCGGCATCGACATCCTCATTCGCGGCATCGCGTCCTACGCGCGTCCCTAGGGCGCTTCAGGCGAAGGCGCGCTGGAACGCGGCCAGCCGCGGGGAGCCGCCGGAGGGGTCCCAGACGGCGAAGACGACATGCTCGAACCGGCCTGCGAACTCGTCGCGGAGCGCGGCGGCGAACGCCCCGGCGACCTCGGACGGGTCGTTGCGGAACACGCCGCAGCCCCAGGCGCCGAGCACGAGCCGCCGGTGCGCGTGGGCGAGGGCGACGGCGAGGACCTTGCGGGCCCGGACGGCGAGGACGCCGGGGATCAGCGCCGCCTTCCCCGGATCGCGGATCGCGCCCCGGTTCGGAGCCGGTGACGTCACGAACGCGACCTCGTAGGGGTCTTCGAGGAGCCGGCCCGCGTCGTCCCGGAACACCGGCACGGACGGCGAGTAGATCATGTGGTCGCTGTAGAGCAGGTCGCCCCGCGCCCGGTGGAAGTCGTAGTACTCGCGGGCCTCCAGCAGCGACGGGTACAGGCCCGACGACCGGGCGAGCCCCTCCTCCTGCGCGTGCGCCCCGTTCAGGAACCCGCCGCCGGGGTTCTTCGCGGACGCGAAGTTCAGCGCGAGCGGCGCCGCCCCGCCGGGGACGCGCAGCCGCCGCGCGGCCGCCAGCGTCGTCTCGCCGGTGACCTCGATCCGCGTGCCCGGCCGCCCGGACGGCAGGTCCGCGAGGAGGCGGTCCAGCTCGTCCGGCCGGTACAGGACGGTGCCGCGCACCGCGCGCCCGAGCGCGGCGGAGATGGGGACGGTGCGCCCGGAGGGCGCGGTGTAGGAGCCGCGTTCGAGGATGGCGACGGTCTCCTGGGCGGTCATCCGGCGGGGGTGTCTGCTCATGATGGTCTGCGATTGTGGCCGCGCCCCTGCGGCATCGGCAACCGCTTTACCTGGCACATTGTCGGTAATGATCGTTTTTCTCCCGGTTTCTGGGATGCTGGGACGCGATGCAGCCGCCACGATCACGGCAGGGACGCCGCCGAAGAAGCTCCCATTCCCGGCGCGGCGCACCCCCCTCACCGCGTTCCCCGCACGGCGCGGCGCCGCCCCGGACCCGGACCGTCGCCCCCGACCTCGACCGGGAGTTCGAGAACGCCCGGCGCGGCCGGCGGCGCGGCATGATCCTCGGGCTGGTCTCCCTCGTCCTGGCGGCGGTGGTGGCCGTGGGCGCGCTGGTCATGTGGCGCCCGACGGCCGGCTCCCCGTTCGCCGAGCCCACCCCCGGCCCCGTCGCGACGGGCGGGCGCGCCGACGCCGAGCCGTCCGACCCGCCCATCGTCAAGCCCAAGGTGACCCCCTACATCCCCGCGCGCGGGACGGGCCGCTTCACGCGCCCCCCGGCGAGCGGCGACCGCACGTACGGCCGGGGCAGGCTGATGCGGTACATGGTCGAGGTGGAGGGCGGCCTCCGGCAGAGTCCCGCCGCGTTCGCCCGCAGCGTGGACGCGATCCTCGCCGACGAACGCGGCTGGACGGCCGGCGGGAAGTGGGCGTTCCGGCGCGTCGACTCGGGCCCGTACGACTTCGTGGTGAAGCTCGCCTCGCCCGGCACGGTGGACAGGATCTGCGCGGCGTACGGGCTGGACACCGAGGGCAAGGTCAACTGCGCCGGCGGCAAGCAGGTCGTCGTCAACCTGAGGCGCTGGCTGCTGCTCACGACCTACTACAGGGGCCGTCCGGACGACTACCACGCGCTGACGATCAACCACGAGGTCGGGCACCGGCTCGGCCACCGCCACATGACCTGCGGCGGGCGCGGCAGGCCCGCCCCCGTCATGCAGCAGCAGATCTTCGGGCTGAAGGGCTGCGTGATCAACGGCTGGCCCTACGACCGGCGGGGGCGCTTCGTGAGCGGCCCGTCCGTGCCCTAAATCCCGGTGCGAGCACGGCGTCCGGTCGGTCACACTCTGTCCGTGCTTCTGACCATCACCACCACCACGGACCAGGCGACCGACCTGGGCTTCCTCCTGCACAAGCACCCGGAGAAGGTGCAGCGGTTCGAGCAGTCCTTCGGCACGGCGCACGTCTTCTACCCCGACGTCGGCGAACGGCGCTGCACGGCCGCGCTGCTGCTGGACGTCGACCCGGTCAAGCTCGTCCGGACGCGCGGCAGGGGCACCCCCGACTTCGCCCTCGGCCAGTACGTCAACGACCGCCCGTACGCGGCGTCGTCGCTGCTGGCGTCCGCGATGGCGAACGTGTTCCGCACCGCCATGCGCGGGCGCTGCGACGCGCGCCCCGGCCTCGCGGAGGCCCCGCTCCCGCTGGAGGTCGTCCTGCCGGCGCTGCCGTGCCGGGGCGGGCCCGCGCAGGCGGAGCGCTTCTTCGGCCCGCTCGGCTGGGACGTGTCCGCCGAGCCCGTCCCGCTCGACCCGGAGTTCGGCGACTGGGGCGACTCCCGGTACGTGACGCTGACGCTGACCGGGCAGGTCCGGCTCGCGGACGCGCTCAACCAGCTGTACGTGCTGCTGCCCGTCCTGGACGACGCCAAGCACTACTGGCTCGCGCCGGACGAGGTCGACAAGCTGATCCGGTCGGGGGAGGGCTGGCTCGCCGCGCACCCCGACCGCAACGCGATCACCCGCCGCTACCTGGCGAACCGGCGCGGACTCGTCCGGGCCGCGCTCGGCCGGCTCGCCGACACCGAGGACGCGCCGGAGGACGCCCTCGACCCGGTGGAGCAGGAGCCCGAGGGCGAGGTCCGCGTGTCGCTCGCGGAGCACCGCGCCCAGGCGGTGATCCAGGCGCTCCGCGACGAGGACGCCCGCCGCGTCATCGACCTCGGCTGCGGCTCCGGCAAGCTCCTCGCCCGCCTCGTCCAGGACGACTTCTTCACCGAGGTCACCGGGACGGACGTGTCGTACCGGGCGATCGAGCACGCGACCCGCCGCCTGGAGCGGAGCCGCCGCGCCGGCGCCCCCTTCCAGGGCGCGCTGACCTATGCCGACGAGCGGTTCCAGGGCTACGACGCGGCCGTGCTGATGGAGGTGGTCGAGCACATCGACCCGCCGCGGCTGCCCGCCGTCGAGCGCGTCGTGTTCGGCCACGCCGCGCCCCGGGTCGTGGTCGTGACCACGCCGAACGCCGAGCACAACGTCCGCTACGACGGGCTGGCCCCGGGCGCGATGCGCCACCCCGACCACCGCTTCGAATGGACCCGCGCCGAGTTCCGCGCGTGGGCGGACCGGGTCGCCGCCGCGCACGGCTACCGCGTCCGGTACGTCCCCGTCGGCGACGACGACCCCGAGGTCGGCGCCCCGACGCAGATGGGAGTGTTCACCCGATGACCGAGATCAAGCTGCCCGCGATGGGCCTCGTCGTGCTGGTAGGCGTGTCCGGCTCGGGCAAGTCGCACTTCGCGCGCAGGCACTTCCGCCCGACGCAGGTCATCTCCTCCGACTTCTGCCGGGGCCTCGTGTCGGACGACGAGAACGACCAGTCCGCGAGCGGCGACGCGTTCGACCTGCTCCACACCATCGTCGCGACCCGGCTGCGGCGCGGCCTGCTCACCGTCGTGGACGCGACGAACGTGCAGAGCAAGGCGCGGCAGGCGCTGCTGCGGATCGCCAAGGACCACGACGTCCTGTCGGCCGCGATCGTCCTGGACGTGCCCGAGCACGTCGCGGCGGAGCGGAACGCCGCCCGCCCCGACCGGGACTTCGGCCCGCACGTCATCCCCCGCCAGGGCCGCGAGCTGCGGCGCGGCCTGCGCACCCTCGGCCGCGAGTTCCGCCGCGTGCACGTCCTCAAGGGCGTGGACGAGATCGACGCGGCGACCATCGTCTATGAGAAGGCGTGGAACGACAAGCGCGAGCTGACCGGCCCGTTCGACGTCATCGGCGACGTGCACGGCTGCCGCGCCGAGCTGGAGGACCTCCTCGCGTCGCTCGGCTACGAGATCGACCGGGACGCTGAGGGCCGGGCCGCCGGCGCGCGCCACCCGGGCGGCCGGACCGCCGTGTTCGTCGGCGACCTCGTCGACCGCGGACCCGACTCGCCCGGCGTGCTGCGCCTGGTCATGGGCATGGTCGCGGCGGGTGACGCGCTGTGCGTGTCCGGGAACCACGAGGCCAAGCTCGTCCGGGCGCTGCGCGGCCGGAAGGTGCGGCTCGCGCACGGCCTGGCCGAGTCGCTGGAGCAGCTCGCCGCCGAGCCGGAGGACTTCCGCGCCGCCGCGATCGCGTTCATGGACGGCCTCGTCGCCCACTACGTGCTGGACGGCGGCCGGCTCGTCGTCGCGCACGCCGGGCTGAAGGAGGCCTACCACGGCCGCGCGTCCGGGCGCGTCCGCTCGTTCGCCCTGTACGGGGACACGACGGGCGAGACCGACGAGTACGGGCTGCCCGTCCGGTACCCGTGGGCGCGCGACTACCGCGGCGCGGCGATGGTCGTGTACGGCCACACGCCCGTCGTGGAGGCCGAGTGGGTCAACAACACGATCTGCCTCGACACGGGCGCCGTGTTCGGCGGGAAGCTGACCGCGCTGCGCTACCCGGAGAAGGAGCTCATCTCCGTCCCGGCGCGGCGGGTCTGGTACGAGCCGACCCGTCCGCTGGCGGCCGTGTCCGACACGAGCGCGGGCGCGCGGGCGGAGAGCGACGTCCTGAAGATCGAGGACGTGCTCGGCGACCAGGGCGTGCGGACCCGCCTGATGGGGCGGGTCAGCGTCCGGGAGGAGAACGCCCTCGCGGCGCTGGAGGTGATGAGCCGGTTCGCGATCGACCCCCGCTGGCTCGTGTACCTGCCGCCGACGATGGCGCCCGCCGAGACGTCGCCGCTGCCCGGACACCTGGAGCACCCCGCCGAGGCGTTCGCCGCCTACCGGAAGGCGGGCCTCACTCGGGTGATCTGCGAGGAGAAGCACATGGGCTCCCGCGCGGTCGCGGTCGTGTGCCGCGACGCGTCGGTGGCGTCCGCCCGCTTCGGCGTGGACGACGGGACGACCGGCGCCGTCTACACGCGCACCGGACGGTCGTTCTTCCGCGATCCCGCCCGGACGGAGGAGATCCTCGGCCGCGTCCGCGCCGCGATCGGCGCCGCCGGCCTGTGGGACGAGCTCGGCACCGGCTGGCTCGCCCTCGACTGCGAGCTGCTGCCGTGGTCGGCCAAGGCCATGGACCTCATCCGCGTCCAGTACGCGGCGACGGGCGCGGCGGCCCGCGCGGCCCTGCCGATGGCGGCTGGCGTCCTCGACCGCGCGAAGGCCCGCGGTCTCGACGTCGGCGGCCTGCGCGAGCGCGTCGAGGCCCGCGCGTCCAACGCGGCCCGCTTCCGGGACGCCTACGCCCGGTACTGCTGGCCGGTGGACGGCCTGGAGGGGCTGCGCCTCGCGCCGTTCCAGATCCTGGCCGGCGAGGGCCGCTCGTACGCCGACGCGCGCGAGCACGACTGGCACATGGACATGGCCGGACGACTCGCGGACGCCGACCCCACCGGCCTCGTCCTGCGGACGGGCTCCCGCGTCGTCGACCTGGAGTCGGCGGAGTCGGAGGCCGCCGCGACCGCGTGGTGGGAGGAGCTGACCGCCGCGGGCGGCGAGGGAATGGTCGTCAAGCCGCTCGGCCCGTTCCCGGACGACCGGCCCGCCGGGCGGATCCAGCCGGGCCTCAAGTGCCGGGGCCGGGAGTACCTGCGGATCATCTACGGGCCGGACTACACCGAGCCGGGCAACCTGGACCGGCTGCGCGGCCGCTCCCTCGGCCGCAAGCGGTCGCTGGCCTCCCGCGAGCACGCGCTCGGCATGGAGTCGCTCGAGTGAAGCGGCGCGGGCGTGAAGCGGCGCGGGCGTGAAGCGGCGCGGGCGTGAAGCGGCGCGGGCGTGAAGCGGCGCGGGCGTGAAGCGGCGCGGCCCGCCTCCTCGAGGGGGCGGGCCGCGGCGTGGATCAGGTCGAGAAGAGCATGTGGAAGACGCCGCCGTGGTGCGGGCGGTGCGCGCCGTGGTGGTGATGGTGCACCTGCGCGGCCGGCGCGCCCCACGAGGGAGCGGCGGCCGGGGGCGGGGGAGCCGCCCGGTACTGGGACTCCATCTGGCCCAGGGCCTCGAGCTCGCCGTAGTCCAGGAAGATGCCCCGGCAGCTGTCACATTGCTCGATGTGGACGCCGCTGCGGGTGTAGGTCCGCATCACGCCACGACACTTAGGGCAGTGCATCGCCTTGTCGTCCTTCCGGTATGGATCCCCAGGTAGGGCTAAATGTAGGGCAGGTTCCGCCGCCGCGTCATGCGGCTCCGGTCCGGGAGATTCTGCTACAGGTGTCGATCATCGCCTGCTCCGGTCCGTCCAGTGGCCGATCCTCCCCCCTCGCGGATATGACGCAGGTGGCGGCGATCTGGATCGCCAGACTTCGCGCCGGGACGTCGAGCGCCCCCCAGAGGTCGCGGCCGATGGGGCCGCCCGCCGCGGTGTAGGCGCCCGCGAAGCGGGACCACTCGCCGGCGTGCAGGACGCCCCCGAGGTGGAGGGCGGCCGGGCGGGCGAGGTCCCAGGCCGGGTCGCCCGCGCCGAGGTCCTCGATGTCGAGCAGCCGCCAGCCGTCCGCGGTCCGGACCATCTGGCCGAGATGCCAGTCGCCGTGGATGACGCGGCGGGGGCCGGGCGGCTCCTCGGCCTCGCCCCGGATCCAGGGCGGCAGGGTCGCGAACGCGCGCCGGATCTCGGTCTCGGCGGCGCCGCCGCCCAGCCGCGCCACGAGGCGCGCGACGCGTCCTGGGCGACCCCACGGCGGCGCGTCCGGCGGGACGGGGCACGCGTGCAGCTCCGCCAGCAGGCGGCCCCCCTCCTCCCACGGCAGGTCCGCCGCCGGGTCCACCGGGTCGCCGTAGGGGGTGACGGTGACCGTGCGCCCGTCCACGTCGAGCGGGGGACCGGACGGGGCGAGCAGCAGATGCGGCAGGCCCGCGGCCAGCCGGATCCGGGCGGCGAGCGCCGCGCCGTACTCGCGGTCCGGCTGGTGGGCCTTCACCACGACGTCGCCGACACGGACGACCAGGACGCCGTGCCGGTCGTAGAGCGTCTCCGGCTCGGCGGGGGCGCCGGCCGATCCGCGTCCGATCTCCGCGAGCCGGCCGAACAGCTGGGGGACGGTCTGCACCGGCCCAGTCAACCACCCGGCCGGCATGCGGCCGCCGCCGGTCACCTGTCGTAGATCTCGAACTCCCAGAGCGAGTAGCCCCACTGCGTCCCGCGCTCGGTCCCGTACACGCGGACCCAGCGCGCCTGGCGCGGGGTGAAGGGCGCGACGTCGATGCCGCCGTCGCCGTTCGTCCGGGTGTGGACCGTCGTCCACACGCCGCCGCCCGTGGACGTCTGGATCCGGTACGCCTTGCCGAACGCGGCCTCCCACCGCAGGAGCACGTACCCGACCTGCCGGCTCGAGCCGAGGTCGATCTCGATCCACTGCGGACTGCTCGCCTTGCTGCTCCAGCGGGTCGTGAGGCTCCCGTCGACCGCCTTCGGCCCCTCCGTGCCCGCCTGCTGGTAACTGGAGACCTTCACCGGCCTCTTCAGCGCCAGGTTGGTCTTCAGCCGGTAGTTCGCCGTGAGGGTGACGTCGCCGTTCACCGTGATGTTGTGGGCGGCGGTTCCGCCGTCCGACCAGCCGGTGAACTCGTACAGTCTGCCGGCGACGTACTGCGTCTGCGTCGGCGCGGAGATCGACACCGTCGAGCCGGTGATCACCGTGCCGGTGAACGGCGCGGCCTGCCGGTGCTCCAGCAGTGTCAGCGGGATGCCCGCCGGGTTCGACGCGAGCGTGACGTTCGACGTCTTCGGGTGCAGCTCCACGCTCTTGGTGTCGGTGAGCCCGTCGGAGTCGGTGACGGTCAGCCGCAGCTCGATCCAGGACGGGTGCTCGTGGTCGGGCGCGGCGAACTCGCCGCCGGCGCCGCTGTGCCCGGTGATCGTGTGGGTGTGGCAGTTGCTCGGGCAGTGATGCATGATCGTCTGCCATTTGAGGGCGTCGCCGCTCAGGGCGCCGTCCTCCCCGTCCGTGCCCGTGCCGGTGAACGCGATGCGGTCGCCGACCTTCCAGGTCGTGCCCGCGGCGGGCGAGGTGATCGTCGCGACCGGCGGGGTCGAGCCCGCCGTGATCGTCGTCGTGGCGGTGTCGGCGGCGCCGCGCGTGTCCGTGACCCGCAGCCCGACCGTGTACCGGCCGGCGGCCGTGTAGGTGTGGCTCGGCCGCGCGGCGGCCGAGTCGTCGAACGCCCCGTCGCCGTCGAGGTCCCACGCGTAGGTGAGCGGGACGTCGCCGTCGGCGTCGCTGGAGGTCGTCCCGTCGAACTGCACGGTGAGGGGAGCGGGGCCGCTCGTCACGTCCGGGGTGAACGCGGCGACCGGCGGGTTGTTCACGCCGTGGTAGACGAACCGGACGATCCGGTCGCCGAGGATGTCGACCCCGAACAGGTCGCCGTTCGGGCCCGCCTGGAGCTCGACCATGCCGCCCTGCCCGGCGGAGAACGTCTCGATCTTCGTCTTGTCGGGCAGGCCGTTCGTGCCGGGCTTCATCGCCCACACGCACTTGCGGGAGTAGTCGGCGAAGAACAGCGCGCCCCGGTACTGCGACGGGTACAGGTTCCCCGCGTAGAACGCCGTGCCGCTGCTGGACGAGCTGCCCGCCGTGCAGCTCTCGCCCGGCACCACCGCCGCGTCGTGCTTGTACGTGAAGTACGGCGGGACGACCGCGCCCGCGCCCGCCGCGTACAGGTTCTCGCAGAGCGCGAGGTCGGCGCCGTCGTAGCCGGCGGTGCGGCCCGTCCCCTCGTAGCAGGGCCACCCGAAGTTGCGGGGCGCCGTGAACGGCTCGGTGACGCGGTTGATCTCCTCCCACGAGTTGTACCCGACGTCACCGGCCCAGATCTCGTTCGTGCCGGGGCGGATCGTGAACCGGTACGGGTTGCGGAGCCCGTAGGCGATGACGCGGCGCGCGTTCGCGTCGCCCGTCGTGACCGGGTTGCCGGCCGAGGCGGCGCCGGTGTCCGGGTTCACCCGGATGATCGCGCCGTCGAGGGTGGTGGGGTCGGCGGGCGTCCGCATGTCCTGCGAGCGCAGCGCGCCCCCTTCGGCGGACGGGGCGGTCAGCGGCGTCCCGGCGGGCCTCGGCGGGTCGCCGCAGGCGTTGTCCTTCTGGCCGTAGTCGGCGTACTGGAAGCCCGCGCCGTCGCCGCCGCCCACGTAGAGCTGCCCGTCCTCGCCGAAGGCGAGGGTGCCGATGGAGTGGCTGGAGAACTGCTGGCACCAGTCCTCGATGAGGACCTGCTCGCTCGGCGCGGCCGCCTGCGCCACCTGGGCCTGGACGGCCGGGGACAGCACGGAGACGCGGCCGGCGACGACGCAGCCGGAGTCGTTGGCGCCGGGCGGGGTGGGGCACTGCTCGTTGGTGCCGTCGGAGGACGGCCAGCGCGGGTACCCGCCGCCCATCTGCCCGTTGTAGGTGTAGAGCACGTACACCCGCGGGTCGGCCGGGAAATCCGGATGCAGCGCCATTCCCAGCAGGCCGCGGTCCCAGCCGTTGAACACCTGGGGGCGAAGATCCGCGTAAACGGTCGCGGACGTGTCGGAGAGCGAATCGAAGACCTTGACGATTCCGCTCTTCTCCGCGACGAACACCCGTCCATCGGGGGAGAATTCCACATTTGTCGGCATGTTCAGTCCGGAGAACACGGTCTCCATCTGGAAATTGGCGGGCAGCGCCGCCGCGCGGGCCGTCCGGCCCGGCCCGAGCACCGCGACGAGCGCCGCGGTGAGCAGGAGCGCCACGGCTCCCGCCAGAAATGTCCCCCAACGACGGTCTCGGCCGAACAGTGCACCGATGGCCACGGAATCCTCCCCGTCCCCCGGCGCGGGCCGCGAAACCCGCGCTCTCAAAGCGAACGATGAACCATTTCGAGGACGGTGTGGATACCGAACGCCAATTCCGGCCGCAATCGGCCACCCGCGGCTCCATCTTCGGTCCCGGGTAAACCGGCGGAGCCCCTCGGGCGACGCCGCACTCACCCGGGCGGGCGCCGTCCACCGCCGGCGCCGACCCCGCTCACCTCGGTGGAGAGCGCTCTCCCCGGCACCGTCCCGCCTCCTCGGTGCCGCTCGCTAGGCGGACGTATCGTCCCGCAGCCGCCGCCGGACGATCTTCCCCAGTGCATTTCGGGGCAATTCCGTCCTTTGTCGAAATTCTTCGGGAACCTTGTAATGCGATAGATAGCGCTCGCAATGGCGGCGCAGCTCGTCCGCGGAGAACGGGTAGGCGGGATGCTCGACGACGTGCGCCACGACGCGCTCGCCGCGCCGGTCGTCCGGCATTCCGACCACGGCGCAGTCCAGTACGGCGGGGTGGCGGCGCAGCACGTTCTCCACCTCGGTCGGGCGCACGCTGAACCCGCTCACCTTGATCATGTCGCGGCGCCGGCCGAGGATGGTGACGAACCCGTCCCCGTCCATGACCGCGATGTCACCGGTGCGCAGCCAGCCCTTCGACAGCACCTGCGCGGTCGCCAGCGGGGCGTTCCAGTAGCCCGCGAACACCTGCGGCCCCCGCACCACCAGCTCGCCCGCCGCGCCGGCCGGCAGCACGCGCGTCGGCCGCTCCGCGTCCACGATCACGGCGTCCGTGCCGGGCAGCGGCACGCCCACGGTCGGGTGCCGGGGCGCGCCGATCGGGTTCGCGGTGACGGCCGGCGACGCCTCCGTCAGCCCGTAGCACTGGATCAGCCCGCGCGCGCCGAGAGCGTCCAGCCGTTCGATCGTCGCGGCGGGCAGCGGCATCGCACCGCTGATGAACACCCGGACCGACCGCAGGTCGGACGCCCGGAACCGGGGGCTCGCGATCACCTGCTCGTACAGCGGCGGCACCCCCGGGAAGATCGCCGGGCGGTGCCGGCGCAGCGCCCGCACCACCCGGGCGCCGTCGAAGCGCGGCAGCAGCACCACCGCGCCCGCGTTCATCACCGGCGCGACCAGGGAGCTCGTCAGCCCGAACGAGTGGAACAGCGGCAGCACGGCGAGCGTCACGTCCCGTCCCGGCCGCGCCCCGGTGTCCCAGGCGTGCTGCTGGGCGGCGTTCGCGACGAGGTTGCGGTGGGTCAGCATCGCGCCCTTCGCGCCGCCCTCCGCCGAACCCGTGTACGCGATCACCGCGATGTCGCGGCGCGGGTCCACGGCCGGGTACCGCGCGCGGCCCCGCGACCCGCGCCCGAGGTCCCGCCACCGGATGACGCCCGGGTCGGGCGGCACGTCCGCGGTGATCCTGGCGCGGCTCCGCTGGCTCTGCACCAGCGGCAGCCGCAGCACGAACCGCCGCCACAGCGGCAGGTGCCCCGTCAGCGACGTGACGATGACGTGCTCCAGCGCCGTCGCGTCCCGGACGGCGCGGACCGCCGCGTACGAGCGGTCCAGCACCACCGCGACGCGGGCGCCGCAGTCGGTGAGCTGGTGCAGCAGCTCCGCCTCCGTGGCGAGGGGGTTGTGCGGGACCGCGATCGCGCCCCGCCGCAGCACCCCGAAGAACGCGGCAGCCAGCTGGGGGCAGTTCGGCAGGATCAGCGCGACCCGGTCGCCCGGCTGGACGCCGAGCCGGTGCAGACCGGCCGCGACCCGGTTCGCGGCCCTCCGCAGCCGCCGGTAGGACGTCCGGCGCCCGAAGAAGAGGAGCGCGGTCCGCCGCGGGTGGCGCGCGGCGGCGTCGTCGAGGAGCCGTGTCACCGGGATGCCGGGGATCTCCGGCTCGAAGGGAACGCCGGGCTGGTACCACCGCCGCCACGGTAAGGAGCGTCGTGACGAGGGCCACATGGTCGCAGATTCAACCACTTATCGGACGTTCGCGCGCGCCTGCCGGGCGGCCGGCCCGTCGCGCCGCTTCCGGAGCCATCCACATCATCCGCTCATCCTGCATGGTGAGCCCGCCGCAGGGTAAGGGGGCGGCCGGAAGCACCACCGGGGGGACGACATGGCGGACGACGCGGCCACACTGACGTTCGTGGGCAACGCGACCACGATCATCCGGTACGGCGGGATGACCCTGCTCACCGACCCGAACTTCCTGCGCCGGGGGCAGCGCGCCTACCTCGGCCACGGCCTGTCCAGCAGGCGCCTGAAGGACCCCGCGATCCCCGTCGAGGAGCTGCCCGAGCTGGACGCCGTCGTCCTGTCGCACCTCCACGGCGACCACTGGGACCCCGTCGCCGAAGGGCACCTCGACCGCCGCCTCCCGATCCTCACCACCGATGCCGCGGCGCGCGCCCTGTCCCGGCGCGGCTTCCGGTGGGCGGAGGGGCTGCCCACCTGGGACGCGCAGCCGATCCTCAAGGGCGACCACAAGATCACCGTGACCGCGCTGCCGGCGCGGCACGCCCCCGGGCCGTTCGGGGCGCTGCTGCCGCCCGTCATGGGCTCGCTGCTGGAGTTCGGCCCCCGCCAGGGCGATCCCGTCCTGCGCGTCTACATCAGCGGCGACACCGTCATGTACGACGGCCTCGCCGAGATCCCGCGCCGCTTCCCCGGCATCGACGCCGGGATCGTCCACCTCGGCGGGACCCGCCTCCTCGGCCTCCTCACCGTCACCATGGACGGCCGGCAGGGCGCCGAGTGGCTCGACACGGTGGGGTGCGCCACCGCCGTCCCGATCCACTACGACGACTACACGGTGATGAAGTCGCCGCTCACCGACTTCGAGCGCGAGGCGCGCCGCCGCGGTCTCGCCGACCGCCTGCGGTTCGTCGCGCGGGGCGCCACGATCTCGCTGCGGCGCCCCGCGCGCTCGCGCGTCGAGGTGCCTTAGACGGCGCGTCCGTCGGCTACGCCGCGTACGGGCGCGTCCGCCGGGCGTCGCGCAGGACGGACGCCCACCAGTCGAGCCGGTCCAGCAGCGTCTTCGCCGCCGTGTCCGCGCCCTCGGTGCGGGTGAGGTTCCCGTCGGCGTCGAACCGCTCGAAGTGGTTGTCGAAGGACACCCCGTCGCGGATCGCGACAGCGTGCAGCTCCGCGAACACCAGCCGGAGATGCTCGACGGCCCGCAGGCCCCCGCTCACCCCGCCGTACGACACGAACCCGACCGGCTTCGCGCGCCACTCCTCGTAGTGCCAGTCGACGAAGTGCTTCAGCGCCGCCGGGTAGCTGTGGTTGAACTCGGGCGTGACCACGATGAACGCGTCCGCCGCGTCCAGCCGCCGGGCGAGCGCGGCCAGCGGCTCGGGGCGGTCCCCGAACGGCGCGACGGACGCCGGCAGCGGAACGTCGGCGAGGTCGACGACACCGGCCTCGAACGCCCCCTGCCGCCGGACGTGGGCGGCGATCCAGTCCGCGTAGCGCGGCCCGTGCCGGCCGTCCCGGACACTGCCGATGATGATCTCGAGTCTGAGCGCCATGGTGGTCTCCTTCGTTGCGGTGCCTCCAACCTCGCGCGCCGCGGGCGCCGCAGGGAGGCCGCCGTTATACAGGCCCTGACAGGGCCACCCTCCCGAGCGCGGCCGCGGGTAGATTCCGACCGTGAGCGACAGAGAGCTGGGCGCGTTCCTGCGCGCGCGACGCGAGGCCGTCACCCCCGCCGAGGTCGGCCTGCCGTCCGGGGGCCGCCGCCGGACGCCGGGCCTGCGCCGGTCCGAGCTCGCGACCCTGGCCGGGATCAGCGTGGAGTACCTCACCCGGCTGGAGCAGGGCCGCGACCGGCACCCGTCCGCCGAGGTGCTCGGGGCCCTGTCGGACGCGCTGCTGCTGCCCGCCGACGCCCGCGTCCACCTGCGCATCCTCGCCAAGGGCCGGGGTCTCGGCGCGTGCTGCGCGGGGGTGCCCCCGACCGTCGCGGTGCGGCCGTCCGTCCGGGCGCTGGTGGCCCGCCTGGAACCCGCGCCCGCTCTCCTGGTCAACCGGCTCGGCGACATCCTCGCCTGGACGGGCGGCTACGACCGCCTCGCCCGCCCCGTCGGGCTCCTGGACGGCGCGCCGCCCAACCTCACCCGCTTCCACTTCACCGACGAGCGCGCCAGGACCGCCTACCCCGACTGGGAGCACGTCGCCGACGAGCGCGTCGCCGCCCTCCGCGCGGGCTTCGCCTCCGACGACCCGCACCTGCGCGACCTCGTCGACGAGCTGACCATCACCGCGGGCGCCCCGTTCGGCCGCCGCGCCGGCGGGCCGCCGCGGCTCCCGAACCGCAATGGGGCCGAGCGGTTCGTCCATCCGTCCCTGGGCGAGCTGCGGCTCGTCTACGAGACGCTGGAACTCCCGGTCGCCGACGACCAGCAGCTGATCGTCTACCTGCCGGGCGACGAGGCGACCGCCGAGGCCCTCGACCGGCGCGAACCCGTCCGGCTGCGGGCCGTGCCGGGCTGACGGTGCGGGCCGCCCTGCGCGCTTGCTCAACGCCGCCTTAAGCGAGGTATAAACGGGCAGCCAGACGTGCCCCGGGATGCGAAGTTCGTGGCGTGGAACTGCGAATGAGCAAGAACACCGGTTCGTTCCTCCCCGCCGCGCCGGGCCGGCGGGAGCGCCCGCCGGCGGTCGCGCGGGCCTTCCGGTCGCTGCGGCCCGCGCACCGCGAGATCCTCACCGAGACCGTCCTGCGCGACCGCTCCGTCAACGAGGCCGCCGCCACCCTCGGGGTGCCGGTCGACGTGGTCAAGCTCCGCGTCTACGAGGCGCTCCGCGAGCTGCGCAGCGTCCTGGACGCGCCGCGCCCCGTCCGCTGAGCGGCCGGAAAACCCGTTGCCCGAGGTCGTCCCGTCCGGCACCTTGGGTGGTGCGGGTCTTCGTGGCGCAGGGGAGAGCGCGCCTGGTTGCGGACCAGGAGGTCGCAGGTTCGAATCCTGCCGAAGACACGGCGTTCGCGGTGTGGAGGTCCGCACGCCGGGCTGTGGCCCCGGAGGTTCCGGTTCGATCCCGGACGATCGCCCTGACTCCGGCGTGTTCGCCGGGCCCATCGTGTCGGTGGGGGCGAGTATGGTCTCGGTGGACGCGAGAGCGATGACCGCACCGGACCGTCGGGAGGGACATGAGCGCACAGGCCGTCGAACCGTTCGGCTGTGAGCCTCCCGAGGTGCCGCGGACGATCGGGGCGATCAGCGAGGCGCTGCCCGACGATCTGCGCAGGCTCTTTCTCGAGCAGGTCATGACGGCCCGGCAGGGGCCCGAGCTCGACGACGTGATCACCGCGTGGTGGGCGCAGGCGACCCTGGAGCGCGATCCGGACCACGCGCGCCGGCTCGCCGACGCGATGGCCGGGCGCGACCGCGTGCCGCTCGCCGAGACCCTGCGGCGTCGCTCCTCCGGGTGAGCGGATTCGAGCGCGGCTGGACGGTCTTCTGCACCGAGAGCGTGTCGGACGTGCTCACGTCCCTGCCCGAGCCCGTGCACGACGAGCTCGTCGAGAGGCTGTGCGCCCTGGCGGAGATCGGCGGGGGCGCGATCGCCGTGGGCCTCCCGCCCCCGGGCGCCCCGCTGGACGATGTGGGGGTCCACTACTCCTACGCCCTGCACGGCCTCCCCGCGATCGCCGAGTACCTGGTGATGGCGGACATCCGCGAGTTCCGCATCGTCTCGCTCACCTGGGCGGGCTGAGCCGGGTCGGGGATGTGCGTCGCCTCGGGCGGCGAGGGGCCGTCGGGCGGCGCGGTCATGGAGGGGTGAGCGGCGCGGCGAACGCCCAGCCCTTCGCGAGGAGGTCCTCGGTCGCGGCGACGGCCGCGGCGAGGCGCCGCTCGTGGGGGCCGGTCACGGTGATGTGCGGCAGGCCGCGCTCCTCCAGTTCCTCCTGGAAGCGGGAGGACATCCACGTGCGGATGGCCTCGCCGTCGCGCCAGCCGTCCTGTTCGAACGGGACGCCGTCGGGTGAGGTCAGAATCCACAGATGGTGCGGGGTGCGGGCGTGGACGGCCTCCACCTCGGGGGCGGGGGAGCCGAGGTACCGCTCGTGCCACAGCGCGGTCGCGAACGCGTCGGTGTCGCAGACCAGCAGGGGCGAACCGGAGCGGGCGGCGGCCTCCTCGAGCGCCGCGTGCCGCTCGGCGATCAGCGTGAACTCGGGGGACTCCCAGGTCAGGTCGTCCAGCCACAGGTCCGGGTCGGCGGCGGCGCGGCGCGCGGCGGCGAGCTTCTCCTCGGTGTAGGTGCGGCCGTACTCCGGCACCCAGCGGGTCGGCGCCCAGACGCCGCCGCGCCCGGCGAAGTGCGCGGCGAGGGCGCGCGCGAGCGTCGTCGTCCCGGTCGACTCGGCGCCGACGACCACGACGCGGCGGGCGAGGTGCCCTCGGACGGGCGGCGCGAGCCACTCCCAGGCGCCGGCCGGGTCGTCGCGGACGGCGGTGCCGCTGACCGGGAACCGGGCGCGCGGCGGGTCGACGGGCACGTGCGCGGCGGAGAACCGGGCGGCGAGCTCCGCGCCGTACGCCTCCGAGCTGAACACCGCGTCCACCGGCGGGACGGACACGCCGAGGCCGGAGCGGAGCGCGAGCCCGGCGCGGAACGCGGCGACGTGCGCCGACCACGCCTCACCCGAGTCGTAGTCGATCTCCGCGTCGTCCACGACGGGCACGATCTCGACGTTCGGCTGCCGGTGGACCTCGCGCAGCCAGGCCGTCCGCAGCGCGAGGGGGATGCTCTCCACGCTGGACGCGGCGGCCACGACGGTGACGCGGTCGCACACCGCCGCGGCGCTGTCGATGAGGTGGTGGTGGCCGGCGTGCGGCGGGTAGAACTTCCCGACGACGAGGCCGTGCGCGTACCGGGTCATGCCGCGGCTTCGGCGGCGGCGCGCGTCCGCAGGTCCTTGCGCCACGCGGACAGGCCGAGGACGCAGAGGGTCAGGAAGACGATGTAGAGCGCGCTCGTCAGCTTGAGGTCCTTGGAGAAGTACAGCGGGATGTAGACGAGGTCGGCGGTGATCCAGATCCACCACGACTCGACGAGCTTCTTCGACTGGCCGTAGACCGCCATGAGCGAGAGGCATGTGGTGAGGGCGTCCCAGAAGGGGACGGTGGAGTCGGTCCAGACCGACAGCATCCAGGTCAGGAAGGCGGTCCCCGCCACGCCCGCCGCGACGAGCGCGCCCCATTCGCGGGACGTGGTGCGCCGGACGGGCAGGGTGTCGCGGCCGTCCCCGCCGTAGAGCCACACCCACCAGCCGTAGCACTGCAGGCCGATGTAGACGACCTGGAGCCCGGAGTCGGCGTAGAGCCCGCTGTCCAGGAAGACGAGCCCGAGCAGGATCACGTTCGCGATGCCGATGGGCCAGTTGAGGATGTTCTGCCGGACGACGAGCCAAACGTTCACGGCGCCCGTGGCGAAGCCGAGGAGTTCGGCCCAGGTGGTGGGGACGCCGCCGAGGTGGAAGGCGGGCTCCATGAGCGGACCGAGCGGGATATCTACCGACATGCCAGCAAGGATCACATATCGTCAGTCAGACGACAAGTCGAAGCCCGCCCTCCTTCACGCGACGATGAGCAGCGGGTTCTCCAGGAGTTCCGCGAGGCGGGCGAGGAACTTCGCGGCGGTGGCGCCGTCGCAGGCGCGGTGGTCGACCGACAGGGTCACCGCCATCCGCTTGCCCGGGACGACCCGGCCGTCCCGCACCACCGGCTCGTCGCGGACGGCGCCGACCGCGAGGATCGCCGCCTCCGGCGGGTTGATGACCGCCGAGAACGAGCCGACCCCGAACATGCCGAGGTTGCTCACGCTGAACGTCCCGCCCGACATGTCCTGCGCGCCCAGCCTCCCCTCGCGGGCCCTGACCGCCAGCTCGCGGGTCTCCGCGCCGATCCGCGACACGCTCTTGCGGTCCGCGTCCCGGACGACGGGGACGACCAGGCCGTCCGGGACGGCGACCGCGACGCCGACGTGCACGCGCCCGTGGAACAGCAGCGCGTCCTCGGTGTAGGAGACGTTCACCTCCGGGTGCTCGCGCAGCGCCGTCGCGACCGCCTTCACGACCAGGTCGTTCACGCTGACCCGTGCGGGGGCGAGGACCTCGTTGAGCGTGGCGCGGAACGCCGCCAGCGCGCCCGCGTCCACCTCCCGGTTCAGGTAGAAGTGCGGCGCGTCCCGCTTGCTCTCGGTGAGCCGCCGCGCGGCGACCTTGCGGAACCGGTTCAGCGGGACGGCCTCGACGTCCGGATCGTCCTGCGCCCGGGTCCGGACGGGCTCGGGCGCGGCGGGGACGGCGGACGCCTCGGCGCGGATCGCGGCCTCGATGTCGGCGCGGACGATCCGCCCGCCCGGACCTGAGCCGGTCAGCGCGGCGAGGTCCACCCCGTGGTCGCGGGCGAGGCGCCGGGCCAGCGGGGACGAGGGCGGACGCGCACCGTCCGGACGCCGCACCGCCAGGGGCGCGGACTCCGGCTCGGATTCGGGTTCGGGTACGGGTGCCCGCGCGGGGGCCGGAGCCGGATCGGGTGCGGGGACGCCGCCCGCCGGGGCGATGACCGCGATGGGGGCGCCGATCGCCGCCGTCTCGCCCTCCGCCACCAGGATCCTGTCGAGGACGCCGTCCTCGTACGCCTCGTACTCCATGACGGCCTTGTCCGTCTCGATGTCGCACAGGACGTCGCCGGCCCTGACCTCGTCGCCGGGCCTCTTCTGCCAGGAGCTGACGACGCCCTCCTCCATCGTGTCGGAGAGGCGGGGCATGAGGATCTCGGTCATGAAGCGGGCTCCAGGGCGCGGCCGGTCGCGGCGAGGGTGGCGCGGACGGCGGTGAGCAGGGAGCCGGCGGACGGCAGCGCCGCCGTCTCCAGGGACTTCGCGTAGGGGAGGGGCACCTCGGCCATCGCGACGCGGCGGACGGGCGCGTCCAGCCAGTCGAAGGCGCCCTCCTGGACGGTCGCGGCGATCTCGGCGCCGATGCCGTAGGTCAGCCAGTCGTCCTCGGCGACGACCGCGCAGCCGGTCCTGCGCACGGACGCGACGATCGTCTCCCGGTCGAGCGGACGCAGGCTGCGCAGGTCGACGACCTCGGCGGAGATCCCCTCGGCGGCGAGTGTGTCGGCGACCTCGGCGGCGACCCGCGCCATCCGCGAGTAGCCGATGATCGTGATGTCGGTGCCGGGCCGGGTGACGGCCGCGCGGCCGATCTCGGCCGGTTCGACGGCGTCGATCGCGTCCGGCAGCTCGCCCTTGGTGTTGTAGAGCGCGAGGTTCTCCAGGAACAGGACGGGGTCGTCGTCCCGGATCGCGGCCTTCAGCATCGCGGACGCCTCGGCCGGCGTGCTCGGCGCGACGACCTTCAGGCCGGGGATGAACGCGTAGAACAGCTCGACGTTCTGCGAGTGGGTGGCGCCGAGCTGCTGCCCGCCGCCGCCCGGCGTGCGGATGACCAGCGGGACGCTGGCCTGCCCGCCGAACATCCCGTAGATCTTCGCGGCGTGGTTGACGATCTGGTCGAGCGCGAGCAGCGAGAAGTTGATCGTCATGATCTCGACGACCGGGCGGAGGCCGAGCATGGCGGCGCCGATGGCGGCTCCGACGAAGCCCTCCTCGGCGATCGGGGTGTCGCGGACGCGGCGCGGCCCGAACTCCTTCAGCAGCCCCTCGGTGATCTTGTAGGAGCCCTCGAAGAGGCCGATCTCCTCGCCCATGAGCAGGACGTTCTCATCGCGCAGCATCTCGGCGCGCAGCGTGTCCCGGAGTGCCTGGCGGTAGGTGACGGTTGCCAACGGACGCTCCTCAGGACCGGAACACGGGGTCGGCGGGCAGCCGGCGCTGCTCGCCCGCGACCGGGGTGGCGTAGGTGTAGTCGAACAGCGTGGAGACGTCCGGCTGCGGGCTGGCGTCGGCGAACGCGGCGGCGGCCTCGACCTCGGCGGTGACCTCGGCGTCGATCCGGTCGCGGTCCTCGGGGGACAGGATCCCGGCGTCGGCCAGCCGCCGCGCCGTCCGCGCGACGGGGTCGGCGTCCTTGAGGGCGTCCTTCTCCTCCTTCGACCGGTACCGCGCGGGGTCGACGACGGAGTGGCCCTTGAGGCGGGGGCTGACGGCCTCCAGCAGGTACGGCCGGCTCTCGCTGCGGGCCCGCTCGACGGCGAGGCGGGCGGCGTCCCGGACGGCGACGACGTCGGTGCCGTCCACGCGGGCGCTCGCCATCCGGTACGCGGCGCCGCGCTTCCACAGCTCGGGCTCGGCGGCGGACCTCTCCACGGCGGTGCCCATGCCGAGGCCGTTGTTCACGACGACGAAGACGGCGGGCAGGTCCCAGAGGGCGGCGATGTTCAGCGCCTCGTGGAAGCCGCCGATGGCGGTCGTCCCGTCACCCATCTGGCACATGACGACGTCGTCGCCGCCCTTGTAGGAGACGGCGAGGGCGGCGCCCGCGGCGAGCGGGACCTGGCCGCCGACGATGCCGTACCCGCCGAGCAGCCGGGCCTCGGCGTCGAACAGGTGCATCGACCCGCCCCAGCCCTTGGACACGCCGGTCGAGCGGCCGTACAGCTCCGCCATGACGCGGTCGGCGCCGATGCCCTTGGCGAGCGCGTAGCCGTGCTCGCGGTAGTTGGTGAACAGGTAGTCGGTGGGGCGCAGCGCCGCCATCAGCCCGACGACGGTCGCCTCCTCGCCGAGGTTGAGGTGGCAGTACCCGCCGATCTTCGCCTCGGTGTAGGCGCGGGCCGCGCGCTCCTCGAACCGCCGGACGAGCAGCATCTGCCGGTAGAAGCCGACGAGCGTCCCGGCGGTGTCGGGCGCCGCGGGGACGGCGGTGTCGGGCGCCTCCGCCCCGGCGGTGTCGGGCGGCTGCGGGAGCCCGGGTCCGGGACGCGGCGTGCGCGGCCCGCGCGACCTGCGGGCGCGGGCCGGTGCGGCCTCGCCTGCGGACCGGGCGGCGGACCGGGTGGGGGTCTCGGCCATCTCGGCGACCTTCCTGTTTCCGGGCGGGCGCCGTAGGATCGCCACGACACCCACCGATCATCATTGATCAATGATCGATCAAATCATATTCAGGTCCCCGGTCACTTACAAGAGCGCCGCATCTACCATGGGATGCCGTGACCACGCCCAGCACCGCCCAGCTCGTGCGCACCGGGCTCGCCGAGCAGATCCGCGAGTTCCTGGTGGAGGGGATCAGCGCGGGCCGCTGGGAGCCGGGCGAGCGCATCGTCGAGCGCCGCATCGCCACCGAGCTCGGCGTCAGCCAGGGGCCGGTGCGCGAGGCGCTCCGCCAGCTGGAGGCGCAGCGGCTCATCGAGACGCTGCCGAACCGGGGCGCCCGCGTCCGCAAGTTCACCGAGGAGGACCTCGCGGAGATCTTCCCCGTCCGGGCCGGGCTGGAGCGCACCGCCGCCGAGCTGGCCCTCCCGCGCATCGAGCAGCGGCTGGACGCCCTCACCGAGCACAACCGGCGGCTCGCGGAGGCCGCCCGGCACGACGACCGGCACGAGCAGACGCGGCTGAGCATCGCCTTCCACCGCGAGATCGTCGCGTCGGCCGGGAACCGGCTGCTGGTCTCCGTCTGGGAGGGCCTGGACATCGAGTTGTGGACGACGCTGTCGCTCCGCCTCCACAACACCGAGATCTACTCCAAGTCGGCCGAGCACGCCGAGCTCATCGAGGCGTTCCGCCGCCGCGACCCGGACGCCCCCCGGATGCTGCACGACCATGTCATGAACTACGCCCCCTGACGCCCGTATCCTGCGTGCATGCCCGCCATGCCCGCGCCCGGCGACCTGCTCGGGAACCGCTACCGCATCGACTCCCCCCTCGGCTCCGGGGGGATGGCCGAGGTCTGGCGCGCCCGCGACCTCGTCCTGAACCGGGCGGTCGCGGTGAAGGTGCCGCGCTCGGACTGGCCTGAGGAGCTCACCGCGCGGCTGCTGCGCGAGGCGCGGGCCGCCGCCGGGCTCGGCCATCCGAGCATCACCGGCGTGCACGACTTCGGCGAGTCGGACCTGCACGGCGCGCGCATCCCGTACGTGGTGATGGAGCTGCTGGACGGCGAGACCCTCGCGGCCCGCCTCGCGCGCGGGCCGCTGCCGCTCCAGGAGGCGGCCGGGGTCTGCGCCCGCATCGCGGACGCCCTCGCGGCCGCGCACGCCGCCGGGGTCGTGCACCGCGACGTCAAGCCCGAGAACGTGTTCCTGACGCCGGTCGGCGTGAAGGTCCTCGACTTCGGGATCGCGTTCACCGGCACGTCACCGGGCTCCGGCCGAGTCATCGGCACGCCCGCGTACGTGGCGCCCGAGCTGCGGGCGGGCGCGGAGCCGACGCCGGCCGCCGACGTGTACGCGCTCGGCGTCATCCTGCGGCAGGCGCTGCTCGGCGGCCCGCCCTCCGCCGAGTTCGGCGGTCTGCACGAGCTTCCGGACGGCATCGGTCGGCTGCTGCGCAGCGCCCTGGCGACCAGCCCGGACGCGCGTCCGGAGGCCGCCGAGACGGCCCGCGTCCTGGCGGACGCCGCCGGGATCGACCTCGCGCCGCTGCCGACCGCGCCGCCGCCGGCGGCCCCCGCGCCCGAACCGGAGCCGAACCCGACGCGGGTCCTGGACGAGCCCGCGCCGCGCCCCTCCCCGAAGAGGCCGCTCATGGTCGTGGGCGCGGCCGTCGGCGCGGTGACCCTGGTGGGACTCCTGCCGGCGGCGCTGTCCTCGGAGGGGGAGCGTCCGGCCGCCGCCCCGCCGGAGACCCCGTCCGCGAAACCGGCCACTCCATCGCCGACGGCGTCGCCGACCGGGGCGCGCACCCGCTGCTCGGTCACGTACACGCTCGACGGCAGCTGGCCGAACGGGTTCCAGGCGACGGTCCGCATCACGAACCTCGGGGACGCGCCGGTCGACGGGTGGCGGCTGGCGTTCGCGTTCCCGGACGGCCAGCGCGTCACGCAGATCTGGAACGGCGGCCAAGAGCAGCAGGGGCCGGCCGTGACGGTGACGGCGGCCCCCTACAACCGGTCGATCGCGCCGGGCGGCACGGTCGAGTTCGGGTTTCTCGGCAGCCGGGACGGCGGCGACGGGGAGCCGTCCGGATTCACCCTCAACGGCGGGCGGTGCGTCCGGGGCTGACGCTCGTGGGAGCGCTCCCATAGACTGCCCGGGACCACTTTTCCGGACAGATGGGGCACGCATGGGCTTCCCCGAGGGATTCCTGTGGGGCGCGGCCACGGCCGCGTACCAGATCGAGGGCGCGGCGGCCGAGGACGGGCGGACGCCCTGCATCTGGGACACCTTCAGCCGCGTCCCCGGCAAGGTCCTCAACGGCGACACCGGTGACGTCGCCGCCGACCACTACCACCGCCGCCGCGAGGACGTCGCCGCGATGGCCCGGCTCGGCCTCTCCGCCTACCGCTTCTCCATCTCCTGGTCGCGCGTCCTGCCCGGGGGGAGGCCCAACCGGAAGGGCCTCGACTTCTACTCGGCCCTGGTCGACGAGCTCCTCGAAGCGGGCATCGCGCCGGTCGCGACCCTCTACCACTGGGACCTGCCGCAGGAACTGGAGGACGCCGGAGGCTGGCCCGTCCGCGACACCGCCCGCCGGTTCGCCGACCACGCCGAGCGGATCGGCCGCGTCCTCGGCGACCGCGTGCACACCTGGACGACGCTGAACGAGCCGTGGTGCTCGGCGTTCCTCGGCTACGCCGCCGGCGTGCACGCCCCCGGACGCGTCGAGCCGGAGGCCGCGCTCGCCGCCGCGCACCACCTCAACCTCGCGCACGGCCTCGCCGTCCGGGCGCTGCGCGGCGTCGTGTCGCCGACCGCGCGGCACTCGATCACGCTCAACATGCACCAGCTGCGCGGCGAGCCGGACGCCGTCCGCCAGGTGGACGGCATCGCGAACCGCGTGTTCCTCGACCCGGTCCTCGGACGCGGCTACCCCGAGGACGTCATCGCCGACACCGCCTCGGTCTCGGACTGGTCGTTCGTCCGCGACGGCGACGACGCCGTGATCGCCGCCCCCCTCGACGTGCTCGGCCTCAACTACTACTCGCCGACGCTCGTCCGCCGCTGGGACGGGACCTCGCCCCGCGTCCACGCCGACGGCCACAAGCAGGGCGCAGCGTCGCCGTTCGTCGGCTGCGACACGGTCGAGTTCCTCCGGCAGCCCGGTCCGTACACCGCGATGGGCTGGCCGGTCGACGCGAACGGCATGGAGGAGATGCTGCTGCGCGTCCACCGCGACCATCCCGGCGTCCCGCTGATGATCACAGAGAACGGCGCCGCGTTCGACGACGAGATCGACGCGGGCGGCCGCATCGGGGACGCGGACCGCATCGCCTACCTCCGCGACCACATCGCGGCCGTGGAAAGCGCCATCGACGCGGGCGCCGACGTCCGCGGGTACTTCGCCTGGTCGCTGCTCGACAACTACGAATGGGCCTACGGCTACGCGAGGCGCTTCGGCCTGATCCACGTCGACTACGCCACCGGGAACCGCACCTGGAAGGACAGCGCCGCCTGGTACCGCGACCGGATCGCGCGCGCCACCGCCTGACGTCCTGAGCGGGCGTGCCACGGGTTCCCGATGGCGCGCCCGTTCAGGACGAGTCGCGGAGGACCAGGTGGGGCTTCAGGATGATTACCGGGTCGTCCAGGGTCTCGCCCTGGATGCGCGAGATGAGGAGGCGGGCCATCTCGACGCCCATCTCCTCGGGGGACTGGTGGACGCTGCTCAGCGGCGGGTCCGCCAGGGGCGCGGCGGCGGAGTCGTCGAAGCCGATCACGGCGACATCGTGCGGGACGCGTCGGCCGAGGCGGCGCAGGACGCGCAGCGCGCCGAGCGCCATCGGGTCGCTCGCGGCGAACACCGCGTCCAGTTCCGGCTCCCGCGCGAGCAGCTCCTCGGCGGCGGCGATGCCGCCGGCCTCGCCGAAGTCGCCGTAGGCGACGAACTCCGGCAGGCCGGCGTCCGCGAGGGCCTCCCGGTAGCCGGCCAGGCGGTCGATGCCGACCCCCATGTCCTGCGGTCCGGCCAGCGTCCCGATCCGCCGCCGGCCGCCCTCGATGAGGTGGCCGACGGCCTCGCGGGCGCCGCTGCGGTTGTCGACGTCGACGTAGCTGACCGGTGACACGCCCGGCGGCCGGCCGCCGAGGACGGTCGGCACGCCGTTGGCCTCCAGCTTCGCCGGCAGGGGGTCCTCCGCGTGCAGGGAGGTGAGGAGGACCCCGTCGACGTGCTGGGTGGTGAGGTAGTTCTCCAGCCGGGCGTACTCGTCCGGCGTGCGGGCCAGGGCGAGCAGGAGCTGCAGGCCGGTGCCGGCGAGCCCGTTGCCGATGCCGCGGATGATGCCCGCGAAGTACGGCTCGCCGAACAGCCGCTGGTCGGACTCGGCGACGACGAGCGCCACCGTGTCCGTGCGGTTGGTGACGAGGGCGCGGGCCGCGCGGTTCGGCACGTATCCGAGCTCCTCGATCGCCCGCAGCACCGCCTCCCGGGCCCGCGCGCTCACCCGCGGCGACCCGTTGACGACCCGCGACACGGTTCCGCGTCCGACCCCCGCCCGCGCCGCGACCTCCTCAAGGGTCGGGCGCGTGCTCCTGCCCGCCATCGGGCCCCCTTCTCTCACGGTTGTCCGGTTCCCTCGCCGTGCCCGGCGCGCTGGCCGCGTCCGGGCAGGCCGCCCCGCCCGATCACGCCGGCGTACCAGCGCGCGCTGTCCTTCGGGACGCGGCGCTGGGTGGCGTAATCGACGTGAACGAGCCCGAACCGCTTCGAATAGCCCCACGCCCATTCGAAATTATCCAGGAGCGACCAGGTGAAGTAGCCGCGAAGCGGAACTCCCTCGGTGATCGCCTCATGACAGGCGCGCAGGTGCCCGTCGAGGTACGCGATCCGCGCGGCGTCCCGGACGGTGCCGCTCTCGTCCAGGACCTCGTCGTAGCCCGCGCCGTTCTCCGTGATGTACAGCGGGACGGACGGGTACTCGCGGCGCAGCCGGGTGAGGATCTCGTGCAGCCCGGACGCGTCGATCTCCCAGCCCATGCCGGTGACGGGGCGTCCCGCGGGCACGAACCGGACATGGTCGCTGCCGACCCACGGCGACTGCGTGGAGAACGGCGACGACGCGGTCTGCGCGGCCTCGCCGGGGGTGCCCGCGACGGTGTGCCGCGAGTAGTAGTTGATGCCGAGGTGGTCGATCGGGCGGCCGATGACGGCCAGATCCGCGTCCGACGGCGCGAACCCGTACGGCCCTGTGTCCGCGAGGACGTCCTCGGGGTAGCGGCCGAGCAGCAGCGGGTCGAGGAAGAGCCGGTTCTGCAGCCCGTCGATGCGGCGGGCCGCGTCGACGTCCGCCGGGTCGCCGGTCGCGGGCGACACCGCGTAGAGGTTCACCGCGGCGCCGAACCCGTTGTCGGGTGTGCGCGCCCGCATCGCCTCCACCGCGAGCCCGTGCCCGAGCAGCAGGTGGTGTGCGGCGCGCAGCGACCCGGCGGGGTCGATCCGGCCGGGCGCGTGCTCCCCGGACGCGTAACCGAGGAACGCCGCGCACCACGGCTCGTTGACCGTCGTCCAGTTGCGGACGCGGTCGCCGAGCGCGGCGTGGACGAGGTCGGCGTAGTCGGCGAACCTGTGCGCGGTCTCGCGCTCCGGCCAGCCGCCGGCGTCCTCCAGGGGCTGGGGGAGGTCCCAGTGGTAGAGGGTCGGCCACGGCTCGATGCCCGCCGCCAGGAGGGCGTCCACGAGCCGGCGGTAGAAGTCGAGCCCCTCCTCGTTGGCCCTGCCGGCCCCGGCGGGTTGCACGCGGGGCCAGGAGATGGAGAACCGGTAGGCGGTGAGCCCCAGGTCGGCCATGAGGGCGATGTCGTCGGCGAACCGGTGGTAGTGGTCGACGGCTATGTCCCCGTTCTCGCCGTTGAGCACCTTGCCGGGAGTGCGGCAGAAGGTGTCCCAGATGGACGGGCCGCGCCCGCCCTCGGCGGCGGCGCCCTCGATCTGGTAGGCGGCCGTGGCGGCGCCCCAGCGGAACCCGGCGGGGAACCGGATCTCCGTGCTCGTCTCGTTCCGCAGCGACGTCACGCCTTGATCGCACCTTCCATGATTCCGCCGATGATCTGGCGTCCGAACACGATGAACACGACGAGCAGCGGCAGGATCGCCACCGTGGTCCCCGCGAACATCAGCGTGTAGTCCTTGAAGTAGGCGTTGGCCAGGTTGTTGATGGACAGCTGGACGGTCGGGTTGTCCGGGCTGAGCACCGCCAGGGGCCACATGAACTCGTTCCAGGTCTGCATGAACGTGAACAGGCCGAGGACGCCGGCGGCGGGCCGCAGCGCGGGCAGGACGACGCGCCAGTAGATGCCGAACGTGGTGCAGCCGTCGACGCGGGCGGCCTCGATCAGCTCGTCCGGGACGGCCTGGTCGGCGTACTGCCGCATCATGAACACGCCGAACCCGGTGACCAGGAACGGGATGATCACGGCCTGCAGCTGGTTCTGCCAGCCGAGCTTCACCATGATCATGTAGAGCGGGATGATGCCCATCTGAACCGGGATCATCATCGTCGCGATGATCGTCAGGAGCAGGGCGTTCTTGCCGCGAAAGCGCAGCTTCGCGAACGCGAACCCGGCCAGCGAGGCGAAGAACACCGTCGAGACCGTCACGCACCCCGACGCGATGAACGAGTTCAGCAGGCCCTTGGCGAAGTAGGCGTCGGGGTTGTCGAACAGCCGGCCCATGTTGTCGGCGACCTGCCCGCCGGGCAGGACCGGCGGCGGGACGTCCGAGACGACGTCGTTGCTCCGGGTCGCCACGACGATCATCCAGTAGATCGGGAAGATCGACATGAGGAGCGCGGCGATCAGTGTGAGGTAGGTCAGCGGGCTCGCGTTCCACAGCCCCCGGAACCTGCCGGGCCGCTTTCCGGCACCCGCGGAGCGGGTCAGCAGCATGCTCATTTCGCGCCCCCCGTACGGCGGATGAAGAGGAAGTTGAGCAGGGAGAACACGATGATCATGAGGAACAGGGCCCAGGCGACCGTGGCGCCGTAGCCGTAGCGGTCGTCGCCGAACGCGTTGTCGAACATGTACATCGTGATCGTCTGGAACTGGTGCAGCGCGCCGCCGTCCATCTTGTTGGGCGTGTCCACGCTGAACAGGACGGGCTCGGTGAACAGCTGCAGCCCGCCGATGGTCGAGATGATCACCGTGAAGATGATCGTGGGACGCAGCAGCGGCACGGTGATCTGCCAGAACTGCCGGATGCGGGACGCGCCGTCGATCGCGGCGGCCTCGTAGAGGTCCTTCGGGATCGCCTGCATCGCGGCGAGGAAGATGAGCGTGTTGTAGCCGGTCCAGCGCCAGTTGACCATGGTGGCGATCGCGGCCCACGACCAGCCGCGGGAGACCTGCCAGTCGATCGGGCCGATGCCGATCAGGTCGAGGCCCCAGTTCACGAAGCCGTAGTCGTGGTCGAACAGCTGGGCGAACACGATCGCGACGGCCGCGGTCGAGGTGATCAGCGGCGCGACCATCCCGATCCGGAACAGGGTCGGCGCGCGCATCGTCCGGTTCAGCTGGCTCGCCAGGAACATCGCGATGATCAGCTGCGGGATCGTCGACAGGGCGAAGATGCCGAGCGTGTTGACGGTGGCGTGCCAGAAGTCGCCGTCCGTCAGCAGGTACTCGTAGTTGTCGAGGCCGACCCACTCGCGCTCGCCGGAGGCGAGGCCCCAGTCGTGCAGCGACACCCAGAGCGTGTAGACGAGCGGGAACGCGCCGAAGATCAGGAAGACGAGGTAGAACGGCGAGATGAAGGCGTACGGGGCGCCCTTCACATCGAGCCGGGCGAGGCGGGCGCGCCAGGTGCGGCGGGCCGCCGGCGGGCCGTCCGGCGGTGCGGGCCGGCGGCCTTTCCGGCCGGGGCGCAGATCGGTGGCCATGCGCCTCCTTCCGAGGTGGACGGGTCGGAACGGGGAACGGGGGCGGTGCCGCGTCGGGAGGTACGGGACGCGGCGCCGCCCCCGTGTCTTGCGAGGAGTGGTACTAGAGGGGGACCGGGGTCACCGGGCGGCCTTCTCGGCCTCCTCGACGGCCTTGCTCCATGCCTCTTCCGGCTTGACCTTGCCCTGGCCCACGGCGATCAGAACGTTCTCGACGGCCTGCCGGACGTCCTCGTTCTTCGGGCCGAGGTGGACGGGCTTCACCTGGGCGGCCATGTCACTGAAGATCTTGCCGGTGGGGGCGTCGTTGAAGTACGGGGACTTCGCCTCGGCGACCGCCGGGTCCTGCGCGGCCTGCGGGGAGGACGGGAAGGTGTTCTTGTCCTTGAAGGCGCCGATCTGGCCCTGCGGGGACGACAGGAACTTCGCGAGCTCCGCGGCCTCCTTCGGGTGCTTGGTCTGCTTGGGGACGGCGAGCCACGAGCCGCCCCAGTAGCCGCTGCCGCCCGGGACCGTCGCGACGTCCCACTTGCCCTTGCCGTGTTCGCCGGAGAACTCCTCGATGCCCCCGAGCATCCAGGACGGGCACGGGAGGGTGGCGAAGGTGTCGCGCTTCAGCGCCGTCTGCCACGGCGGGGTGAAGATCGACATGTCGGCGGTGAGCTTGGCCTGCTCGAACTTGAGCACGGTGTCGAAGGCCTGCTTCACCGAGGGGTTGGTCTCGAAGACCAGATTGTTGCTCTTGTCGAAGTAGCTGTAGCCGGGGCCGGAGCCGGCGCCCTGCAGGACGGTGGCGCGCAGCAGGGCGGTGGGGCCGTCCAGCCACTTGGTCTTGGGCTGCTTCTGCTGGAACTTCTGGCCGGTGGACAGGAACGCGTCCCAGGTCGGCCAGAGCTTGGAGACCTCGTCGCGCTCGGTGGGCAGGCCGGCGGCCTTGAAGAGGTCCTTGCGGTAGCACATGCCGAGGGGGCCGATGTCGGTGCCGAGGCCGACGAGCTGCTTGCCGTCCGGGGTGACGCCCATCTGCCACTTCCACGGCAGGAAGTTCTTCTCGAGCTCCTTGCCGCCGTGGTCGAACAGGTTGACGAACTTGCCGCTCTGCTGCATGTAGGTGGGCAGCAGGCCCTCCTCGATGCCGACGACGTCGCCGGCGCCGCTGCCGGTCGCGATCCACTGCTGGAGGCGCGGCTTGTAGTCGTCGAGCGTGGAGACCTTGCGCTGCTTGATCTTAATGTTCGGGTGGGACGCCTCGTACTGCTTGTACAGCTGGTCGTACCCGAACTCGCCGAAGACGTCGACGGTCAGCTCGATCGTGCCGGAGCCGGAGTCGTCCCCGTCGTCGCCGCCGCACGCGACGGCGAGGCCGCCGACGAGCAGTGCGGCAACCGCCGTGCTCAGTCCGCGCCGCATGGTGGCCCTCATTGGCGGACCCCTCTCAGTCGTACTATCCGGTGGGTGGGTGTGGGAGCGCTCCCACGGATAAAAGACCGTGACGAGGTTCACTGTCAATGCGTCGCAACACAACCGTTACACGCAGGTGAACACCGGCCGTCGCCCGGACTGATCGTAGGGCACGGAGTCAGTGTCGATGTCAGGTGGTGTCCGCGCCGGTCAGGCGGGCGGCGACGGGAGCCGGCCCGGTCGAGTTCCGGACGACGAGTTCGGGCCGGTAAAGAAGTTCCGTCCGGGACACCGGAGCGCCCCTGATCTCGTCCAGGATCGTTCCGACGGCCGCGAGGGCCATCTCCCGGACGGGCATCCGGACGGTCGTCAGCGGCGAGTCGAGGTAGGCGGTGAGCAGCGAGTCGTCCATGCCCGTCACCGACACGTCCTCGGGGACCCGCAGCCCGCGCTGGCGGGCGGCGCGGATCGCGCCGAGCGCCATGATGTCGTTCCCGCCGCAGATCGCCGTGCAGCCCGCGTCCAGCAGCTCCGCCGCCGCCGCCTGGCCGCCCGCCACCGTGTACATCGTGTTGACGATCAGCGACTCCACCTCGTCCGGGGCGATGTCGGTGTGCGCCGCCATGCCGCGGCGGAAGCCCTCCGTCTTGCGCCGCGTCGGGACGTACACCTCCTGGCCGATCGCGAGGCCGATCCGGCGATGGCCCATCGCGGCGAGGTGCCCGACCGCCGACTCCAGGGACGCGACGTCGTCGCTGGAGACGAACGGCGCCGCGATGTCGGGCCGGTGCCCGTTGACCAGCACGATCGGGAGCTGCTGCTCCAGCAGCCGGACGTACCGCGCGCGGTCGGAGTTGGCGTTGGCGTGCAGGCCGCTGACGAAGATGATCCCCGCGACGCCGCGCTCCAGCAGCATCTCGATGTACTCGTCCTCGGCGACGCCGCCGGGCGTCTGCGAGCACAGCACCGCCATGTACCCGTGCCGGGCCAGGGCGCTCTCGATGATCTCGGCGAAGGCCGGAAAGACCGGGTTGGTCAGCTCGGGGATGATCAGCCCGATCAGCCCGGCCCACCGCTGCCGCAGCCGGGCCGGGCGCTCGTAGCCGAGCACGTCCAGCGCGGTCAGCACGGCCTGGCGGGTGGCCGCGGACACGCCCGGCTTCCCGTTCAGCACCCGGCTGACCGTGGCCTCGCTGACCCCGGCATGGGCCGCGATGTCCGCCAGGCGCGTCGTCATGGGTCTCAACCTACTTCTCCTCCCACAGGGCCGTGTCCGCCGGCAGCTCGACGGCGCCGCCGTCCACGCGCACGGGGCCGCTCGCGAGGAGCGGGGTCCCGGACAGGGGCAGCCGGACGGGGCGGTCGCCCAGGTTGACCGCGCAGACGACGGCGGCCGCGCCGCTCTCCCGGACGAAGATCATTGTGCCGTCGGGGCCGGGCGTCCAGCGCAGGGTCCCGTCGCCGAGCGCGGGATGCCCGCGGCGGATCCGCAGCGCGGCCCGGTACAGCTCCAGCATCGATCCGGGGTCGGCCTCCTGCGCCTCGACGGTGAGGGCGCGCCACGCGTCCGGGATCGGCAGCCAGGACGCGTCGCCGGACCCGAACCCGAACGGCGGCGCCTCGCCCGACCAGGGCAGCGGGACGCGGCAGCCGTCGCGGCCCGCGTCGTTGCCGCGCAGCCGCTGCGGGTCGTGCAGGAACTCCTCCGGCAGGTCGAGGACCTCGGGGAGGCCCAGCTCCTCGCCCTGGTAGACGTACGCCGAACCGGGCAGCGCGAGGGTCAGCAGCGCCGCCGCGCGGGCGCGCCGGAGCCCCTTCTCGCCGCCGCCGTAGCGGGTGACGTGCCGCTTGACGTCGTGGTTCGACAGGACCCAGGTGGGCGCCGCGCCGACGATGTCCGCCGTCCGGATCGACTCCTCGATCACCTCGCGCAGCGCGGCGGCGTCCCACGGGGCGGTCAGGTAGTGGAAGTTGAACGCCTGGTGCAGCTCGTCGGGGCGGGTGTAGGCGGCGAGCCGCTCGGGGGACGGCGCCCACGCCTCGGCGACCCCGATCCGCTCACCGGGGTAGGTGTCGAGGAGCCGGCGCCACTCGCGGTGGATCTCGTGCACGGCGTCCTGGTCGAAGTACGAAAGGACGGCCGTGCCGAGCATCTCGACCTGGCCGGCATGGCCCACGTCGGGCAGGCCGGGCGCCTTCTTCATGCCGTGCGCCACGTCCACCCGGAAGCCGTCGACGCCGAGGTCGAGCCAGAACCTCAGGACGTCCAGGAACTCGGCGTGCACCTCCGCGTCGTCCCAGTTCAGGTCGGGCTGCTCCGGCGCGAACAGGTGCAGGTACCACTGGCCGTCGGGGCCGCGCGTCCAGGCGGGTCCGCCGAAGACCGACTCCCAGTCGTTGGGCGGCCGCGACCCGTCCGGGCCCCGCCCGTCCCGGAAGACGTAGCGGCCGCGCTCGGGGGAGCCGGGCCCGGCGGCCAGCGCGTCCCGGAACCAGGGGTGCCGGTCGGACGTGTGGTTCGGCACGACGTCCACGATGATCCGCAGCCCGTGCGCGTGCGCGTCCGCGATCAGGTCCCGGGCGTCGTCGAGGGTGCCGAACAGCGGGTCGACGTCGCGGTGGTCCGCCACGTCGTAGCCGAAGTCGGCCATGGGGGAGACGTAGAACGGGGTGAGCCACAGCGCGTCCACGCCGAGCCGCCGCAGGTACGGCAGCCGGGACCGGACGCCGGGCAGGTCGCCGACGCCGTCCCCGCCCGAGTCGGCGAAGCTCCGCACGTACACCTGGTAGATGACGGCGTCACGCCACCAGCGGGAGGTCGTCCCGGACGGCTCGTGGGCGGCGGGCACGGCGAGGGCTTCCTGCGTCATCGAGGTCCTTCGTGGGTCAGGAGGAGGGAAGGGCTACTTGACGCCGCCGGCGGTGAGCCCGGCGACGATCCGGCGCTGGAAGACCAGCACCACGACGATCAGCGGCACGGTCACGATCACGCCCGCCGCCATCTGCGTGCCGAACGGCTGGTCGAAGCCGGACACGCCGGTGAACTTGGAGATCGCCACGGTCGCGGTCTGCATCTCCTTCCGGTTCACCATCGACAGGGCGATGAGGAACTCGTTCCACGCGGCGATGAACGTCAGGATCGCGGTGGTGAACACGCCCGGCGCCGCCAGCGGCACGATGACCTTGCGGAACGCCTGGCCGCGGGTGCAGCCGTCCACCATCGCGGCCTGCTCCAGCTCGAACGGCAGCTGCCGGAAGAACGCGGTGAGCAGCCAGACCGACAGCGGCAGCGCGAACCCGAGGCCGGGCAGCACCATCGCCTGGTAGGTGTTGATCCACTCGATGTCGGTGAACAGCTTCAGCAGCGGGACGAGCTGCGAGATCCCGGGGAACATCGTGGTCGCGACGATCAGCCCGAGCACGGCGTTCTTGAACCGGAAGTCGAGCCGGGCGAGGGCGTACGCGGTGAAGACGCCCACGGTCAGCGTCAGGACGGTCGTGGTCCCGGCGACGATGACGCTGTTCAGCAGCGCCCGCCCGAACCCGTTGTCGCCCGCGAACACCGCCGTGAAGTTCTCCATCGACCAGCGCGACGGGACGACCGAGTTGTCGAACTGGTCCTGCGGGCGCCGGAACGCCGAGATCGCCATCCAGTAGAACGGGGCGAGGCAGTACACCGCGACGAGCGCGATGCCCAGGGAGGAGAGCGCCCGCCTGAGCGCGGAGCGGCCGTTCATGCGGTCACCTTCCTCGCGCGCCTCTTCACCTGGCGGGCCTCGCCGATGATGTCGGCGCCGAGCAGCTTCACGAACAGGTAGGCGATCAGCGCGATGTAGAGGAACAGGATCGTCGCGTACGCCGCCGCCGACCCGTACCGCAGGTTCGACGCCTCGAACCAGGCGATCATCGTGAGCGTCTCCACCGACTTCTGGTTGACGCCGATCAGCACCGCCGGCAGGTCGAACATGCGCAATGCGTCCAGCATCCGGAATAGGACGGCGACCAGCAGAGCGGGCTTCACCAGCGGCAGCGTGATGTGCCGGAACTGCTGGAAGGCGCTCGCGCCGTCCACCCGCGCCGCCTCGTACACGTCGCGGGGGATCATCTGGAGCCCGGCGAGGACGAGCAGCCCGATGAACGGGGACGTCTTCCACACCTCGGCGATGACGACGGCCATCTTCGCGGGGAACCCGTCGGCGGTCCACAGGATCTGCTGCCGCAGGACGGCGTTGGCCGCGCCGTCCGCCTGGAAGATCCACTTCCACAGCAGGCCGGAGATCGCGGTCGGGATCGCCCACGGCACGAGGATGGACGCCCGCACGAGCGCCCGGCCGCGGAACGCCTGGTGCATGATCAGCGCCATCGCGACGCCGATCACGGTCTCCAGCACAACGGTCGTCACGGTGAAGAACGACGTGTTGCCGAACGCGTTCCAGAACGCGTCCGCGCGGTCACCGGAGAAGATCGCCGTGTAGTTGTCGAGACCGGTGAACCGCTCGCCCTCGACGACGAAGCCGTCCGCGTCCAGGGTCTCGCCGCGGGTGAACAGCGACTCCCGGAAGCCGGCGAGGACCGGGTACCCGATGACCAGCGCGAGCACGAGCAGCGTGGGCGACAGCAGCAGCGCGGCGAGCCGCCGCGTCCCCTGCGCGTCCCGCTTCGCCCCGCGGGTTCCGCCCGCCGCCTTCGCGGTGGGCGGAACCTCGCGCGTCCTCGTCTCGGTCACTGGGCCGTGAGGGGGGTCAGCTTCGCCTGGAGGTCGGAGAGCGCCCGGTCGACCGGGGTCTTCCCGGTCACCGCGTCGTACACCGAACCCTGGATGGCGGCGGTGACGTCGCCGTACTTGACGGCCACCGGACGCGGCCTGGCGTTGCCGATCGCGGCCTTCAGCACCGGCAGGTACGGGAACCTCTTCACCATCTCCGGGTCGTCGTACAGCGCGGCGACCGTCGGGGCCTGGGAGGTGGCGAGGAGGTTGGCGCGCTGCGACTGCTCGCCGGTGAGGTACCGGATGAAGTCCAGCGAGGTCGCCTTGTTCTTCGCGAACGCGGAGATCGCGAGGTTGTGGCCGCCGAGGTTCGCGACGCCGGGGCCGGTCGGTCCGGGCAGCGGAGCCACCGCGAACCTGCCCGCCACCTTCGACGAGCCGTCGCCGGAGTTCGCGAGCGCGTACTGGTACGGCCACTGCCGCTGGAAGAGCAGCTTGCCGGACTGGAAGTGGCGGCGCCCGCCCTCGGTGTCGAGGGTGACGGCCTCCTTCGGCATCCGCTCCGCCTTGGCCTTGGCGAGGAACTCCAGGCCCGCCTTGGCCTGCGGGGTGTTCAGCGCCGGCCGGCCGTCCGGTCCGACGATGGAGCCGCCGTGGCTCTCGATCGCCTCGACCGCGCTGATCGTCAGGCTCTCGGTCTTGTTGACCTCGGTGAACCAGCAGTCCAGGCCCTTGCCCTCGGGCAGCTTCGCGACCTTGTCGCAGGCGTCCCACATCTCGGCGTACGTCTTCGGCGGCGTGGAGATCCCGGCCTTGTCGAGCAGGTCCTTGCGGTAGTAGAGCATCCCGGCGTCGGAGGTGGACGGCACCGCGAACAGCCGGTTCCGGTACTGCCCGGTCGTGATGGTGGCGGGGAGCATCTTCGACAGGTCGATCTGGTCCTTGGGCAGCTCGGCCAGCCAGCGGTTCGCGGCGAACTCCGCGGTCCAGACGACGTCGAGGTTCAGGACGGAGTAGGCGTCCGACCTCGTCGTCGCGTTCTGGATCATCTGCTGCCGCTGGTCGTTCGGCTCGTCCGGCAGCTCGATGATCCGGACCTGCTCCTTCGGGTGCTCGGTGTTCCAGTTGTCGATCTGCTTCTGGAGGTAGCCGGAGCGGTCCTTGCCGGTGACGAACGTGATGGGGCCGCGGCCCCGCAGGGCTCCGGCCGAGGTGCCGCCCTCCGTGCCGCCCTTCTCGTCGCCGCCGCAGGCGGCCAGGGAGAGCACGAGGGCGGCGCTGAGGACGGTGCCGCCGATGAGGGGGATACGCCGCATGGGGTCCTCCTTCGCGGGACGCCCGCGGGCGGTCCCGCCGTTCCGGATAAACGGGGTGGTGGGCTGCGAGGCTAGCAACGCGTTGCAGATGCGTAAACCATTTGCAGAAACTTTCAGCAAGGACGTGCTCGATCTGTAATCCGTTGCGGTCGCGGGCGGGAAAGGTGCTGGTGCCGCGCCGCCCGCTGCGCCAGGCTTCCGTGGTGATCTCCGAGCACCACGCCCTCGTCCGCGACCACACGATCCTGTCGGTCGTCACCGGGTCGCGCGCGTACGGCCTCGCGACCGGCGCCAGCGACACCGACCGGCGCGGCGTCTTCGCCGCCCCGGCCCCGCTGTTCTGGCGTTTCAGCAAGCCGCCGACCCATGTGGACGGGCCGCTGCCCGAGCAGTTCTCATGGGAGCTGGAGCGGTTCTGCGAGCTGGCGCTCGCCGCGAACCCGACCGTCCTGGAGACCCTGTGGTCCCCGATCGTCGAGGTCGCGACACCCGCCGGGGAGGACCTTCTCGCCGTCCGGTCGGCTTTTCTCTCCCGTCATGCGCACCGCACGTTCTTCCGCTACGCCGACTCCCAGTTCCGCAAGTTGCAGGCCGACTTGCGCAACCGGGGCGAGCCGAACTGGAAGCACGTCATGCACCTTCTGCGGCTGCTGCACAGCGGCGCGCACCTCGTCCGGGAGGGCGTCCCGCTGGTCGACGTCGGCGGCCTGCGCGACCGCCTCCTCGCCGTCCGGCGCGGCGAGGTCGGCTGGGACGCGATCGACGCGTGGCGCGCCGCCCTGACCGCCGACCTGGACGAGGCACTCGCCCGCAGCCCCCTTCCGCCCGAACCCGACCGCGACCGCGTCGAGGACCTCCTCGTCTCGATCCGTGAGAGGAGCCTGACATGGTGACCGTCCCGGAGGACATCCTCGCCCGCCTCGACGCCGACCACCCGTACCACCGCGCGTTCGTCACCGTGAGCGGCGCGCACCTGTACGGGTTCCCCTCGCGCGACTCCGACCACGACCTGCGCGGCGTCCACCTGCTGCCGCTGGAGGAGATCGTCGGCCTGGAGACGGGCGAGGAGACGGTCTCGCTCATGTGGTCCGACACCTCGGCCGAGGCGGACATCGTCACCCACGACCTCGCGAAGTTCTGCCGCCTCCTGCTGCGGCGCAACGGCTACGTGCTGGAGCAGCTGACCTCGCCCCTGGTCGTGGCGACCTCGCCGGCGCACACCGAGCTGCTCGGACTCGTCCCGGGGCTGCTGACCTCGAACCACGCGCACCACTACCTGGGGTTCGCGCGGACGCAGTGGGGCGCGTTCGAGAAGTCCGGCGAGCTGAAGCCGCTGCTCTACACGTTCCGGGTGCTGCTCACCGGCATCCACCTGATGCGGGCGGCGGAGATCCAGGCCGACCTGACACGGCTGTACGAGCACGGTCCGTCCTACCTGCCCGACCTGGTCGAGGCGAAGCGGGCGGCCGAGCACGGGCCGCTGCCACCGGACGCGCCGGAGCGCGACCGCCTGCGGGCCGACGTCGAGGCGCTGACCGCCCGCCTTGAGGACGAGCGGTCCCGCACCTCTCTTCGCGCGGAGCCCTCGGTTCGCCGGGAAGTTCACGAATTCGTTGTCCGGATGCGGCTCTCCGCGCGCTGAACTCTCCCGGCACGCGCGTCGTGTCATTCAGTGACGACCGAAAAGTGATCTCCGGATGCAACCGCGGGGGCCGGTCGCCACGTATCACCGGGTGATTGCCGAGCCGAGGAGAGGGACCATTGCGCGCCCAGAGCAGGGAACACAGCGGAGACCCCGTCGACGTCGGGTACGCCGCGGACCTGGCGGACACCGACGTCGCGGAGGCGGAGCTGCGGACGCGGCGGGGCGTCTTCCGCGCCGTCGCGTTCCGCGACCCGGTCGACGGGGAGGAGCACCTCGCGCTCGTGCGGGGGGAGGTCGAGGGGCGGCCGGGCGTCCTCGTCCGGATGCACTCCGAATGCATGACCGGTGACATCTTCGGCGCCACCCGCTGCGAGTGCGGCGACCAGCTCGGCGCCGCGCTGGACGCGATCGTCCGGGAGGGCGCCGGCGTGCTGGTGTACCTGCGCGGGCACGAGGGGCGGGGGATCGGGCTGGTCGCGAAGGTCCGCACGCACGTCCTCCAGGACGACCAGGGCCTCGACACCGTCGACTCGGCGACCGCGATCGGGCTGCCGGTGGACGTCCGCGACTACGGTCCGGCGGCGCGCGTCCTGCGGCGCCTCGGGGTCGGGTCGGTGCGGCTGCTGTCGAACAACCTGGACAAGCAGCGGGCGCTGGAGTCCTACGGCGTCGAGATCGCCGCGCGCGTGCCGCTGCTCGCCGCCGTCAGCGACGACAACGTCCGCTACCTGACCGCCAAGCGCGACCGCCTGGGCCACGACCTGCCCCAGCTCGACGCCCTGGTGGGCGAGGTACCGAGTTGACGGCGCAGACGTACGCCGACCCGCGGGCGGCCGTCCGCCCGGTGCCGCGCCGGTACCACCGGCCGGTGAGGTGGGCCGTGCGGCGGGACCTCGGCGCCGCGGTCGCGGCGCTGGCCGTCCTGCTGGCGCTGGTGCGGCCGGGCCCGCTGGGATGGGCGGCGGGCGCCGTGTACGCGGTTGCGGCGTGGTGGGTGCTCGCGGGCGCGTTCCGGTTCCGGGCGCTCGGCCCGGCCGACCGGGTCACGCTGGGCCGGGTCGTGCTGGCCGGCGGTGTGACCGCGCTGGTCGCGGACGGGCCGGGCACGGCGGGCTGGGCGCTGGCCGCGGTCGCGTCGGCCGCGCTCGTCCTGGACGGCGTCGACGGGTGGGTCGCGCGCCGCACCGGGACGGCGACCGAGCTCGGCGCCCGGTTCGACATGGAGGTGGACGCGTTCCTGATCCTGGTGCTGAGCGTCGAGGTCGCCGTGTCGGACGGGGCGTGGGTCCTCGCGATCGGCGCGATGCGGTACGTGTTCGGCGCGGCGGCGTGGGCGCTGCCGTGGCTGCGGCGCGCGCTGCCGGCGTCGGTCGCCCGCAAGGCGGTGGCCGTGGTCCAGGGCATGGCCCTGACCGCGGCGGCGCTGCTGCCGCACCCCTTCGCGATCGCCGTGGCGGCGGCGGCCCTGGCCGCGCTGGCCTGGTCGTTCGGCCGCGACGTGCGGTGGCTCGCGGGACGCCGGGAAAGGAGGACGGCCGATGCCGCGCGAAGCCCGCGCCTTCTGGATCCCGTCGCCAGGTGAGGGCGAGATCCGCGTCGCGGACCTGCCCGAGCCGGGGCCGGGCGAAGTCGTCGTCCGGACGGTCTGCTCGGGCGTGAGCCGCGGCACGGAGACGCTCGTCTTCCAGGGCCGGGTGCCCGAGAACCAGCGCGAGATCATGCGGGCGCCGTTCCAGGACGGCTCGTTCCCCGGCCCGGTCAAGTACGGCTACCTGAACGCGGGCGTCGTGGAGCACGGCCCGCCGGACCTGCTGGGCCGCACCGTGTTCTGCCTGTACCCGCACCAGACCCGGTACGTCGTCCCGGCGGACGCGGTGCGCCCCGTCCCGGACGGCGTCCCGGCGGGCCGCGCGATCCTCGCCGGGACGGTCGAGACCGCGGTGAACGCGCTGTGGGACGCGGCTCCGCTCGTCGGCGACCGCATCGCCGTCATCGGCGCGGGGATGGTCGGCTGCTCGGTCGCCGGGGTGCTCGCCGGGTTCCCGGGCGCGTCCGTCCAGCTCATCGACATCGACCCGGCGCGGGCGAAGGTCGCCGCCGCGCTCGGCGTCGAGTTCGCGTCCCCGGACGAGGCCCGCGACGGCTGCGACCTGGTCGTGCACGCGAGCGCCACCGAGGCCGGGCTGGCCCGCGCGCTGGAGCTCCTCGCGCCGGACGGCGAGGTGATCGAGCTGAGCTGGTACGGCGACCGGCGCGTCACGCTGCCGCTCGGGGAGTTCTTCCACTCCCGGCGGCTGACCGTCCGCGGCAGCCAGGTCGGCGCGATCTCCCCGGCCCGGCGCGGCCGCCGCTCCTTCGCCGACCGCGTCGGCCTCGCGCTCCGCCTGCTCGCCGACCCGAAGTACGACGCCCTGGTCACGGGCGAGAGCCCGTTCGCCGACCTGCCGCGCCTCATGCCGCGCCTCGCCGCCGACGGCGCGGCCCTCTGCCACCGCATCACCTACGAGGAGGACCGATGTTCAGCGTCACCGTCCGCGACCACGTCATGATCGCGCACAGCTTCACCGGCGAGGTGTTCGGGCCGGCGCAGCGGCTGCACGGCGCGACCTACGTCGTGGACGCGTCGTTCCGCCGCGCCGGCCTCGACCCGGACGGCCTCGTCGTCGACATCGGCCTCGCCGCCCGGGAGCTGAACGCCGTGCTGGGGGAGCTGAACTACCGCAACCTGGACGACGATCCGGCGTTCAAGGGCGTCAACACGTCCACGGAGTTCCTCGCGAAGGTCGTCGCCGACCGGCTCGCCGACCGGGTCGAGGCGGGGGCGCTCGGGGAGCACGCGGGGGGCCTCGCGGGGATCACGGTCACGCTGCACGAGTCGCACGTGGCGTGGGCGAGTTACGAGCGTGCGCTGTGACGGTGTTCATCGTCCCCGGAGACATGTCGGTCCCGTCCGGTGGCAACCGCTACAACCGGCGCGTCTGCGACGAGCTGGCGGCGAAGGGGCGCCCGCTGCGCGAGGTGCCGGTGCCGGGCGGCTGGCCGCGCCCGGACGCCGATGCCCGGCGCCGCCTGGCGCGGGCGCTGGACGCCGTCCCGGACGGCGGGACCGTCCTGCTGGACGGCCTGATCGCCTGCGGCGTCCCCGGCATCGTCGTCCCCGCGGCCCGGCGGCTGAAGGTCGCCGTGCTCGTTCACCTGCCCCTCGCCGACGAGCCTGGGCAGGCCGACCTGAACGCACCCGAACGCGAGACCCTGCGGGAAGTCCAGGCGGTCGTCGCGACGAGCGCGTGGGCGCGCGGCCACCTCATCGCCCACCACGGCCTGGAACCGTCCCGGGTGCACGCCGTCCCGCCCGGCACCGACCCCGCGCCCCTCGCGAACGGCACCGAAGGCGCGTCCCACCTGCTGTGCGTCGCGTCCGTCACGCCCCGCAAGGGCCACGACCTCCTCGTGGAGGCCCTCGCCTCCCTCACCGACCTGCCCTGGACGTGCGAATGCGCGGGGCCGCTCGACCGCGACCCCGACCACGTCGCCCGCGTCCGGGACCTCGTCGCCCGGCACGGGCTCGCCGACCGCGTCACCCTGGAGGGACCCCTGACCGGCAAACGCCTCGACGACGCCTACGCCGCCGCCGACCTGCTCGTCCTCCCGTCCCGCGCCGAGACCTACGGCATGGTGGTGACGGAGGCCCTGGCCCGCGGCGTCCCCGCCGTCGCGACCTCCGTCGACGGCGTCCCCGACACGCTCGGCTGGGACCCCTCCGGCGCCGTCCCCGGCCTGCTCGTCCGCCCCGAGGACCCGGCCGCGCTCGCCGCCGCGCTCCGCCGCTGGCTCACCGAGCCCGGCCTCCGCGACGGCCTGCGCGCCGCCGCGCGGAACCGCCGCGAGACGCTCCCGGGCTGGGACGACACGGCCCGCCGCATGTCCGTCGTGCTGGGCCGGCTCCGGCGGGCGGCGGCATGACCGGCTTCGACGCGTCCTGGCTCGCGCTCCGCGAACCCGCCGACGCCGCCGCCCGCGCCGGCGACCTCCTCTCCCCGCTGCGCGCTGCCCTCCCGGACGGCCCGCTCGTGATCTGCGACCTCGGCTGCGGCACCGGCTCCCTCGGCCGCTGGCTCGCGCCCCGCCTGCCGAACCCGCAGCGCTGGATCCTGTGCGACGACGACCCCGCGCTGCTGGCCCGCGCCGACGTCCCCGCCCCGTTCGAGACCCGCGCCGCCGACCTCGCCGCGCTCCGCGCCGACGACCTCGCGGACGTCTCGCTCGTCACCGCGTCCGCCCTCCTCGACATCCTCGACCCCGGCCGGCTCGACGGCCTCGTCACCGCCATCACGAAGGCGGGGGTGCCCGCCCTGCTGACCCTGTCGGTCACGGGCCGCGTCCGCCTGACCCCGCCCGACCCCCTCGACGCGGAACTGGCCGCCGCGTTCAACGCCCACCAGCGCCGCGGCGACCTCCTCGGCCCGGACGCCGCGAGCGCCGCCGCCGTCGCCTTCACCCGGCGCGGCGCCCGCGTCCGCACGAGCCCCAGCCCGTGGCGCCTCGGCCCGTCCGACGCGGCCCTGACCGCCGCCTGGCTGGAGGGCTGGGTCGGCGCCGCCGTCGAGCAGCGCCCCGACCTCGCCGACCCCGCCTACCTGGCCCGCCGCCGCGCCGAGTGCGAGGCGGGCGCCCTCCGGGCCGAGATCGCGCACACCGACCTTCTGATCGAGACCCCATGATCCTCGACATTCCCCTCCGAACCGCCCCGCGCCGCCGCGTCGGCTGGGCCGCCGGCCGGGCATGGCCGCGGACGCTCGGCGGCGCGGCGATCATCGGCGGGCTCCTCTGGTGGCAGAGCACGGCCGCGTTCACCGCCGCCTTCGCCGTGATCGACGGGTTCGCGGTCGCCGCCGCACTCGCGATCGGCCTGGTCAGCACCGTGTGCAGCGCAGTCCGCTGGCGGGTCGTCGCCGGGCGGCTCGGGCTGCGGATGGCGCCTGGCAGGGCCGTCGCGGACTACTACCGGGCGCTGTTCCTGAACGCGGTGCTGCCCGCCGGGGTCCTCGGCGACGTGGACCGGGCCGTCGACCACGGGCGGCGGGCGGGCCAGGTGGCGCAGGGCGTCCGGGCCGTGTTCTTCGAGCGGGCCGCCGGCCAGATGGTCCTCGCCGGGACGGGCCTGCTCGTCCTGGCGACCCGCCCCGACCTGCTGGGCGCGCTCGCCCCGGCGGCCGTGCCCTGCGCGGTCGTGCTCGGCGCCGTCGCGGGGGCGTTCGTCCTCGCGCGGCGGCGCGTCCGGGCGTTCACCGGCGTCCGCGACGTGCTGGGCGCGTGGCCCGCCGTCGCCGCCCTCTCGCTCGGCGCGCTCGCCGGGCATCTCGCCCTCTTCGTGACGGCGGCCCGCCTCGCCGGCTCCGCCGCGCCGCTCGCCGACCTGGTCCCGCTCGCCCTGCTCGCGCTCCTCGTGATGGGCCTGCCCCTCAACGTCGGCGGCTGGGGTCCGCGCGAGGCCGTCATGGCGGTCGCGTTCGGCGCCGCCGGCCTCGGCTCCGCGCAGGGCCTCACGATCTCCGTCGTGTACGGGGTGCTGGCGCTGCTCTCAAGCCTGCCCGGCGCGGCCGTCCTGCTGGTCCAGCGCCGCCAGGCACCCGCCGAACGCGCGGATGAGGTGCCCGAGCGCGTCCCGGCCCTTGCCTGCGGACGCCAGTGACGGCCGCCCGATCACTCCCGACTCCGTGTAGGGGGCCATTCCGGTCGTGAGGAGCCGCCGCCGGTCGTCGGCGACGTGGTCGGCCTTCTCGTACCCGTCCCGGACGAGCCCGGGGTGCGCGTGCAGCAGGATCGACGTCTCCAGCTCACCGGCGTGCATGTCGGTGATCCCGTCCGTCTCCATCCCGGCCGCCGCGCGCGCCTCCTCCCACTCCTCGGGCCCGGGGAACAGCGCCATCGCGCCGTGCGCCTCCTGCACGATGTTGCCGAGCACGTAGTTGCCGCCGTGCCCGTTCACGAGCACGAGCCGCGGCACGCCCTCGCGGCGCAGGGACTCCGCGACGTCCCGGACGACGGCGTGCAGCGTCGCCGCCGAGATGCTGACCGTCCCGGGCCAGCCCGCGTGCTCGTGCGAGCACGAGATCGCCACCGGCGGCAGCAGCCGCACCGGGTACTCCTGCGCGACCGCCGCCGCGACCGTGCACGCGATCACCGTGTCGGTCGACAGCGGAAGGTGGGGCCCGTGCTGCTCGTGGCTCCCGATCGGCAGCAGGGCGACGGGGACGTCCGGTTCGTCAGCGCTCGTGTGCGTCGGGATCATTCCGCAACCGTGCCACATCCAGGTGCGCGACGGTCGAGTCGTGCAGGGCCAGCGACAGCGCGACGGCCCGGTCGACGACGGCGTCCAGGTCGTCGCCGAGCCGCCCGTCCGCCCACTGCTGCGCCAGCTCCGCCATCGCGCCGGTGAACATCGTCGCGGCGATGACGACGGGAAGCCCCGTGACGGAGCTCTCGATGCGGGTCAGCTCCACGAGGCCCTCCAGCAGCCCGGTCTGGGCCGCCCGCCGCCGCGCCGCGAGGACCTCGTTGCCGCGCGCCTCGGCGAACAGGACCCGGCCCCGGCGCGGATCGTCGCTGATGAACCGCAGGACGCCCTGGATGCCCGCCCGCGTCCGGGCCTCCGGATCCTGCCCGCCCTCCGCGACGGCGCGCGCCAGGACGTCGCCGAGCGCGGTCGCCTCCCGGTCGTAGACGGCCGCGAGCAGCTCCCCGGTGTCGGCGAAGCTCTCGTAGAAGTACCGCGTGTGCAGCGCGGCCTCCCGGCACACGGCCCGGACGGTGAGCGCCGCCTCGCCCTCGTCCCCGAACAGCCGGTACGCGGCCCGCACCAGCATGTCGCGGCGCTCGTCCCTGCGCCGGTCGGCGGGCACTCCCGCCCACCGCGTGGACGCCGTGTGAGCCATGCGGCCAACCCTAGCAAGTCTGGACACACTCGTAACCAAACACTTATTCTGGATACACCTGTAGCCAAACCGCCGGGAGCACCGGATGCCGAACCCCATCGCCACCCGCTTCGAGAAGGACTTCGACCGCGAGATCCGCGCCCGCTTCTTCAAGGGCCTCGACTTCGCCGGCCCGGAAGGCGACCCCGGCTGGTTCGGGCCCGGCAGCGCCACCTGGTACGTCCACTCGCACCTGCCGACCCTGATCCTCGGCCTGGTCGCCGCCGCCTACATCGAAGGGCTCGACCCGAGCATCAGCTGGATGGCCTACGACCACTCCCGCATCCCCGAACGCGACAAGAATGGCATCCCGACCGGCGGCGTCGACCCCGAGGGCGCCGCCGTCCGACTCGGGCACTCCGTCTCCTTCTTCATCGGCACCGCCTACGGCTCCACCCCGACGGCCGAACGCCTGGCCCGCACCGTCCGCGCCATGCACCACACCGTCAAGGGCACCCGCCCCGACGGCCTGGCCTACGACGCCGACGACCCCGAATGGCTCCGCTGGAACTACGCCACCGTCGTCTGGGGCCTCGCCACCGCCCACGAGCGCTACCACCGCCGCCCCTTGCCGGACATCGACCGCTACTACCAGGAGTTCGTCCGCGTCGGGGAGGCCCTCGGCGGCACCGACCTGCCCGCCACCAAGGCCGAGACGCTCGAGTGCCTGGAGTCCTACCTGCCGCGCCTGGCCGTCACGCCCATCAAGGCGTTCCAGACCGGCCCCAACCTGCGCGGCAACGGCGTCAAGCCATGGCAGCCCGGCAGCGCCTTCTTCGACTGGGCGGCCCGCGACATGCTCCCGGAATGGGCCCAGAAGCTCGCCATGTACCAGCGCCCCAACCCGGTCACCCTGCGGGCCCGCCGCGCCATCCTCTGGACGGCCGTGAACGCCCTCCACGACTCCACGGGCCCCATCCAGGAGTACCGCCAGGCCAAGGCCCGCGTCGCCAAGGGCGTCACGGCCGCTCCGGCCCCCTCCACCGCCCCCGCGGCCCCCGACCCGGTCCTCACCCGTGACGAGGTGGAAGCGATCGCCTGACCCCCGGCACACCGCCACGTCTGGCGGCGTACCACTCCGGGCGTAGCGGCGGTGTCCCCGTGCGGGGGACGACGTCCGCCCCGTCCGCGAGGGACCTTTGTCGCACGTGGACCGCCGGCCGATGCGATCGCATCGGCCGGCGAGGGGCCATAGATCGTGGTCCGTCCAGAACGCGAGAAGGACCCGAAATGGCGTCACACGAGAAGGACCGCACACGGGACGCGCGGCCGCCGGGGACGGGCCGGGCCACGACACGCCGGCGGGAACCACCCGTGTTCGAGCTGGGCAGGGGGTGGCGCAAGACGGTACTCGTCGCCCATGTCGTCTCCGCCGGGGCCTGGATCGGCATCGACGTCATCGTGGCGGTCCTGGTCCTCAGCGGGCGCTTCGCAACGACCGACGCGGTGCGCGGCCTGGCGTACCAGGCGCTGGCGACCTTCGTCGTGTGGCCCATGCTCGCCTCCGCGCTCGTCTGCCTGGCCACCGGGCTCGTCCTCGGCCTCGGCACGAGGTGGGGGCTGCTGCGCTACTGGTGGGTCGCGGTCAAGCTCGTCCTCAACCTCGTCCTGTGCGTCCTCATCGTCCTGGCCCTCCAGCCGGGAATGGACGAGGTCGGCGCCTACGGCCGTGATCTGCCCGCCGGGGCCGCCGCGCCGCCGACGATCGACAACCTCTTCTTCCCGCCCGCGGTGTCGCTGACCGCGCTGACCTTCGCGACCGTGCTCGCCGTGGCCAAGCCCTGGGGACGGCTCCGCCGCGACCGCTCGGGAAGCACCCGCCGTTGACTCCTTTGCCGTGACGCCTCAACGGAGCCGTTGACGGAGGTGCGCGGAGAGGTCGGCCGCGCGGTCGCGGAGCGCTTCGGTGAAGGCCCGCCGCACGTGGTCGTCCGGCGCGCCCTCCCGGCGGGCGAGCAGGGTCGGCCGGACGGCGGCGGAGTGGTCGATGCGGGCGAGGGCCACGTCCGGTGGAAGCGCGGGGACCACGAGGCCCGGCACGACGGTGATGCCGAGGCCCGCCGCGACGAGGCCCACCTTCGCCACCCAGTCCCGCGCGACGAACGCGACCTCGGGCGGCCGGGACGCGTCCTCCCACGCCCCGAGGAGCGTCGTGCCCGGCTCCGCGCTCCCCGCGATCCACCGCTCGTGCCGGAGCATCGAGGGTGTGACGCTCGCCAGCCCGGCGAGGGCGTGGCCGGGCGGGAGGGCGACGAGGAGCGGATCGTCCAGCAAGGGGACCGCGCCGACGCCGTCCGGCGGACGTCCGGAGCCGGTGACCACCGCCACGTCGAGGCGGCCCCGCGCGACGGCGGCCAGCAGGCGCGGGCTCAGACCTTCCCGCAGCGGCACCCGGACCTGGGGCTCCTGCTCCCCGAGAGCGGCGATCGCCCGCGGGACCAGCGCCGCCATGGCGGTCGGGAAGGCGCCCACCCGCAGCCGTGCGGGCGTGCGCGCGCCCAGGTCGTCGAGGTCGTGCCGGACGGCGTCGAGTTCGCCGAGCACCGCCTCCGCGCGGCGGAGGACGACGCGTCCCGCCTCGGTCGGCCGTACTCCGCGGGCATGGCGTTCGAAGAGCGGCCGACCGGCCGCCTGCTCCATCAGGGCGATCTGCCGCGAGACGGCCGACTGCGTGTACCCGAGCCGCTCGGCGGCCGTCGAGAAGGAACCGTGCCGGGCCGCCTCCCGCACCACGCGCAACCCCGTCACCGTGAACTCACCCATGCGCAGAAGTGATACCACATATGAAAGATAGTTGATTGTGGAATATCAAACCCGCGCCTAGCCTCCCTTCCATGAGTGCTGAGGCGAACAAGAAGCTGCTTCGCGGGATCTTCGAGGAAATGGCGCGCGGCAACACCCGCCCCATGGGCGACGCGATGGCCGACGACTTCCGATGGGTCTTTCCGGGGAACTGGTCATGGGCCGGGACCTGGGAACCGAAGAAGACCGTCCTGGAAGGGCTGCTGCGCCCGCTGATGGCGCAGTTCGCCGAGTACCGCAGCGAGGCGCACCACATCCTCGCCGAGGGCGACCGCGTCATCGTCCAGGCCAGAGCGGACGCCGTCACCCACCGCGGCGACCGCTACGACCAGAACTACTGCTTCATCTACCGGGTCGCCGAGGGCCGGCTCACCGAAGTGATCGAGTACTGCGACACCGCCCTGGTGGAACGAGTCCTCGACCACCCCACCCAGAACTGACCGGGTCCAACCGCGCTACCTCGCCGCCCCCAGGCACACGCACCGTGGCTGGGGAGGAAAGGCGGCGAGGTCGCGGGACGGTTCGGGCAGGTCGAGCCGGATCATGGCCTGGTCGAACTCGGGCTTCTTGCGATGCTCATCAGGATCGGCACCGTCGAACAGGTCACGGATGAGCTCGACGAGCGCTTCGGCTCGCCGGAGCGCCGGGGCGCCCGGACCGCTGGACGCGAGCGCTCCGCCGACGTTCGCCGCCTTCCACGCCCCGACGCCCTCTTCCTTGATGCCGAGCCACCGTTCGATCGTCCCTGGCAGCCGGACGGCGCCGGCGAACGCGGAGCCGGGATCGTGGGCCGCGGCGCACAGCGTCTCCATGACGGCGCTGTCCCGGCAGTGCTTCGTCCGATACCCGTCGGTTCCCTGCACCGCCATGGCGGCGTCCTCATCCCAGACGACGACGTGCGGGATACCGAACAGCGACAGCGTCCGCGCGGCACGGTGCAGGTCGAATTTGCCGCCGGCGTCGAGGAATCCGACGTTGGGACCGACCGCCGCCATGTACCCCTGCCGTTCGAGCCACTCGAAGAACACCACGTCGCTGAACCCCTCGACGATGATGACGCGGTCGGCGAAGAACGCGGCGGCGCGGCGCGCGTCGAGGTCGTACAGGACGCGGCGACGCCGCTGCTCCTCGGGACGCGGCGCCGGAACCTTTTGGAAGCAGCCGCTCGAGGAGCCGATGTACGCCGAACGCACATGGATGTCGTCGAGCGCCTGCCGTACCGTTTCGGGTTCCGGGGAGACCGCCTCGACCGCGCTGCCGCGCCGCTGGACGCGCGTGATCCCCTCCGGCGAGGTCTCGGACGCCGCGAGCGTCGTCGGGTCGTGGGTGGTGATGGTGACGGTGGCGTTTCCGGACTCGGTGAGCCTTCGCAGGTCCTGGGCGAGCCGTGTCACCTGCGCGGGGTGCAGGAACGCCTCGGGTTCCTCGAACAGCACCCAGCGGAAGTCGTTCTCCTCGGCTTTCGCGCGCACCCGCGCCGCGGCCTGGATGAGCGCGGCGACCAGGGCCCGCTGGACCCCCGACCCCTGCGCCTCCATCGCGCGCCGGGTGCCCTCCTGCTTGACCTGCAGCTCGATCAGGTTCTGGACGATGAAGTCGGCGGACAGCGTGCCGACGCCGACCTCGGCGGACAGTCCCCATGGGTGCAGCGCCTCGTCCAGTTCGTTCTCCAAGTCGGCGATGGGCCCGTCGGACAGGGCGGTCTGAAGCACGCTCAGCGCGCCCCGGACCCCCATCAGCAGGCCGTCGATCTTGGACTGGGAGAACGCCAGCAACAGCACTTCCCGCAGCGGCGAGTCGGTCGCCACGGACGTCTGGTCGCGGAGCTGTGCCAGCGTCGGCACGTAGACGCACACGCCGAGGCTTCCGGTCGCGTCGTCCCAGCCGGTGGCCTCCTCGTCGCCGCCGGGGGAGACGTAGCGGTACTCGCCCGGATGGTTGCCGGTGAAGTACCGCCGGATCCGCAGGGTCCCGTTGTCGAGCAGGCCGAGCCCGGTCACACCCTCGGCCACGTCGACATCGCTCGGGTCGACCTGCGGGAAGAAGAACGCCGCCGCCTCGTCCTGCGACATCTCGTACACGATCTCGATCCAGGACGGCTCGTCGGCGGGCACGTCCCAGGGCCGGTCGCGCACGGGATCCCAGGCGAGCGATCCGTAGAAGAGCCGGACGGCGTCGAGCAGCGTCGTCTTGCCCGCGTTGTTGGGGCCGACCAGCGCGCTGAACGGCCGGAGGTTGAGCCGGACGTCCCGGGCGCCGCGGACGTTCCGCACGGTCACCTGCAGGGGGCGCATCTGGGGTCTCCTCGGTCGGGTCAGCGCGGCAGGAAGGGGCTGGGGGCACCGTGATAGGACACGTGCAGCCGGTCACGGGCGCGGGTGCACGCGACGTACAGGACGCACCGTTCGCGCTGGAGGCTCTCGCGGTGCGCGGCGGGGTCGACGTCCTCGGCGACGATCTCCCGGGGGTGCGGCACCAGGCCGGCGCGGACGCCGACGACCGCGACGCACTGGAACTCAAGGCCCTTCATCGCGTGCATGGAGCCGACGCGGACTCCGGCGTCGTGTGCGCCGGCCTTGGTGGTCTCGATCCCGGCCCGGTGCAGATGGTCGGCGACGCGGTCTGCCAGCCTGTTCTCGCGGGCGGCGACGGCGATGGCGCCCGGTTCGACACCGTCGGAGATCCATGCGCGGACCTGCTCCGTCACCGCCTCGCATTCGGCGTCCTCCGTCGGGAACCGCCGGACGAGGGGGCGCCGCCCGTGCATCGGGGACTCGTAGCCGTCCAGGCTGTCGGGCCACCCGTCGAGCTCGTCGGCGGGCGCGAGGCCGAGCAGCCGCACCGCCCAGGTGAGGATCTCCTGGGTGGTGCGGTAGCTCATGGTGAGGCGGCGGGTCCGGCCGCCGGTGATGTTCACGCCGGTGCTGCGCATCGACACGCGGTGCTGCCAGACCCGCTGGTGAGGGTCGCCGACGACGAACAGGTCGTCGGGGCCTTTGGGGACGGCGGCGCGCAGCAGCCGCCAGTGGACCGGGTGGAGGTCCTGCGCCTCGTCCACGATGATGTGCCGGTAGGGATGCCCGGCGTCCTCTGCGAGGTACCGCGCGGCATCGTCCGCGATCTGCAGAAACGACCATTGCCCGGCAGCGGCCAGCCGTTCCCGCAGCTGCTCCAGTGCGGCCCACACGTTCGGCCGTTCCGCGGGTGGCAGCACCTGATGCCGCCCCTTGCGCCTGGCCTTCAGATAGCCGTCCAGATCTCGGATGTCCTGGGCCAGGAGCACCTGCTCCCATTCGTCCACGAGGAAGCGGCCGCCACGGGAGGTGCCGATCGTGTCGGCGAGCCCGACGAGGTCGCGCTTGTTCAGGACGTCGGGCTGCCGTCCGATCCGTTCCCGGACGATCCGGGACGCCACCCGGTCGATGTTGGTGACCTCGACCCGAGGCCGGACGGCGGGATCGTCGATCAGCTGGTCGAGCTGCCGACCGAGTTCGGCGGTGAGCAGCGTCATGGACGTGGTCATGAGGATCGGCGGCGGGCCGTCCGAATCCGCGTAGCGCCGGGCGAGATGGGCCGCCCGGTGCACCGCCGTCACCGTCTTGCCCGTCCCGGCCCCGCCCGTCACCATGATCGATCCCGGGTAGGAGTCGCGGTAGGCGATCCGGCGCTGCATCGGGTGCAGGAAGATCCGCCACAGCATGAACGGCGGCTGGAGGATCTTGGCGAGTTCCTCGGGGCCGTCGACCAGCGCGACCTGGTTCGGGGTGCGGCTGATCGCGGCGGCGAGGTCGTCGGGCTCGACCGCGGACGGACGCTCCTGGTCGACGAGGTTCTTGCTGATCTCGTCCCAGGTCTGCTCGACGGTCAAGCCGGCGGCGAGCGCGACGAGCACGTCGTACTGGAGCGGCGGCAGCATGTGCTGGAGCGCGTCGAGGTGCGCCTCCCGGGTCAGCAGCCGGACGATCGGGAGGATCTCCTCGTCGATCCCGAGGGCCTTGAGTTCGCGGTCACCGACGTGTCCGAACAGCCGCTTCGGCGTCTGCTCGGCGGCGGACTCCAGGGCGCGTTCCATCGGCTCGAGCGCCGCTTCGTCCCGGACCTCCAGCACGCCCATCACCTGGTTGACGGTGAACTTGCGGCTCGTCGCCCACGCGATCGCCTCATCGTGGGGGAGAACCCGCAGCAGGCAGTACAGGTCGCCGGACTCCGGGGCCAGGACGACGCCGCGCCAGAACCGGTCGATGCGGATCGTCCTGATGCGCGGGTCCCGCGCGTTCCGCAGCTTCTCCAGGTGGGCGCCCGCGTGGGTGTGCTCGGCGAACTTGGTGATGGCCGCCGCCACCGCCTTCTGGACGCGTTTCTCCAGCCGCGCGTGCTCGTCGAGGAAGTCCTTCGCGATCGCGAGCTGCGGCACGGCGACCCTCCCCGTGGAGACTAGACGTCGGGTCATCAGATTACTTCTGGTACCCCTGCCTTCAGGCTGGGGAGGAAACAGAGTTCTTGCGGGGCGGGTCAGGGATGGCCGGTGGGCCGCGCGGGGCGGGGCGGCGGGGAAATTCGGAACACGCAGACCCGGCTCGAACAGGTGTGCTAGTTTGCGGTCCGTGACCAGGTGTGTGCAGCGGGCGTTCAAGTTCCGCTTCTATCCGACGCCGGAGCAGGCGGATCTGCTGAATCGGACGTTCGGGTGTGTGCGCAAGGTCTACAACCTGGCCCTGGAAGCCCGCACCACGGCCTGGCACCAGCGGCAGGAGCGGGTGAACTACAACGCCACCAGCGCGATGCTGACCGGCTGGAAGAAGACCGAGGAGCTGGCCTTCCTCAACGAGGTGTCGTGCGTGCCGCTGCAGCAGGCGCTGCGGCATCTGCAGGGCGCGTTCACCGCGTTCTTCGACAAGCGCGCCGGCTACCCGCGGTTCAAGTCCAAGCACAAGTCCCGGGCCTCGGCCGAGTTCACCCAGTCGGCGTTCCGCTGGACCGACGGTCGGCTCACTCTGGCCAAGATGACCGAGCCACTGAAGATCATCTGGTCCCGGCCGCTGCCCGACGGGCAGGCACCCTCGACGGTGACCGTGTCGCGCGATGCGGCCGGCCGCTGGTGGGTGTCCCTGCTCTGCCAGGACACAATCACGCCCCTCCCGGCCACCGGGCACGCCATGGGTATCGATGCCGGCCTGCACCATCTGGTGACGCTGTCGAGCGGGGAGAAGGCCACCAATCCCCGGCATGAGTGCGCCGACCGGGACCGGCTCGCCCGCGCCCAGCGTGAGCTGGCCCGTAAGGACAAGGGGTCGGCGAACCGGGCCAAGGCCCGGCTCAAGGTGGCCCGCATCCACGCGCGGATCGCCGACCGGCGCCGGGACACCCTGCACAAACTGTCCACGAGGCTCGTGCGTGAGAACCAAACGCTCGTGATCGAGGACCTGTCGGTGCGCAACATGGTGAAGAACCGTTCGCTGGCCCGTGCGATCAGCGACGCGGGCTGGCGCGAGCTGCGGAACATGCTGGAGTACAAGGCCGACTGGTACGGCCGGGAGCTGGTGGTGGTCGACCGCTGGTTCCCCTCGTCCAAGACCTGCTCGGCCTGCGGTGCGGTCGCTAAAAGGATGCCGCTGAACGTTCGTTTGTGGACTTGTCCCTGCGGGGCGGTTCACGACCGTGATGTCAACGCGGCGCGCAACATTCTGGCCGCCGGGCTGGCGGTGACGGCCTGCGGAGCCGGTGTAAGACCTCAACGGGACTCCTCCCGGACGGGGCGGTCGGCAGTGAAACAGGAACACCCGAGGGCGACCAAGGGAATCCCCGCTCCTCGTGACGGGGAGGATGCCAACGTACGGTCAAGATCTTTCCAGTGCAGGGTGTTCGCGAAGTCTCATGCAACTCTCGGGCATCGTTATGCGAACGCGCCCCCGGATCCACTACCGTGCTTTAGCTGATCATCGGGGAGGGGTCTAAGGCATGACGCTGACGTTGCCGCAGCTGGAGACGCATCTGTTCGCGGCGGCGGACATCCTCCGTGGCAAGATGGACGCCTCGGAGTTCAAGGAGTACATCTTCGGGATGCTGTTCCTGAAGCGCTGCTCGGACCAGTTCGAGGTGCTCCGGGAACGCGTGATCGCCGAGCAGATGGCGGCGGGCAAGGCCCGGTCGGCCGCCGAGACCCTCGCCGACAACCCGATCTTCTACCAGGTCGGCGACTTCTATGTCCCTCTCGAGGCCCGCTGGCGGTACATCGTCGACGAGTCGCGGAAGAGCGGTGTCGGCGACCTGCTGAACCGCGCCCTGGGCGCCCTCGAAGAGGCGAACTCGCCCGCGCTGGACGACGTCGTCCAGCACATCGACTTCAACCGCAAGGCGGGCAAGACGTCGCTGCCCGACAAACGGCTCCAGGAGCTGATCAAGCACTTCGGCCGGTACCGGCTCCGCAACGACGACTTCGAGTTCCCCGACCTCCTCGGCGCCGCCTACGAGTACCTGATCGGCGAGTTCGCCGACAGCGCGGGCAAGAAAGGCGGCGAGTTCTACACGCCCCGCGCCGTCGTCCGCATGATGGTCCGCCTCGTCGACCCGCAGGCCGGCATGCGCGTCTACGACCCGTGTGCGGGTTCCGGCGGCATGCTCATCATGGCGAAGGAGTACATCGCCGAGCGTGGGGACGATGACCTCGCCCTGTACGGGCAGGAGGCCAACGGCGGCACCTGGGCCATGTCGAAGATGAACATGATCCTGCACGGCATCGTCGACGCCGAGCTGCACAACGAGGACACCCTCGTCGAGCCGATGCACTACGAAGAGGACGACACCCTCATGTCGTTCGACCGCGTCCTCACGAACCCGCCGTTCTCGCTGAACTACGACGCCCAGGCCATCACCAAGGAGCGGGAGCGGTTCGAGTACGGCTGGACGCCCGACACGGGCAAGAAGGCCGACCTGATGTTCGCGCAGCACGTGCTGGCCGTCCTGCGCCCGGACGGCATCGCCGCGACCGTCATGCCGCACGGCGTCCTGTTCCGGGGTGGCAAGGAACGCGACATTCGTCAGGCGGTCATCGAAGCCGACCGCCTCGAGGCCGTCATCGGCCTCGCCCCGAACCTCTTCTACGGGACGGGCATCCCCGCCTGCATCCTGGTCCTGCGCGGGACGGAGCAACGCCCGCCCACCCATCGCGGCACCGTGCTGTTCATCAACGCCGACCGAGAGTTCACGTCCGGCCGCGCTCAGAACTACCTCGACCCCGAGCACGCGGAGAAGATCGTCTCCGCCTACCGGCAGTACAAGCGCGACCCGGAGATGGAGATCCCCGGCTTCGCCCGCGTGGTGCCCGTGACAGAGCTGGCGGAGAACGACTTCAACCTGAACATCCGCCGCTACGTCGACAACACGCCGCCTCCGGAACCGCAGGACGTCCGCGCCCACATCCACGGCGGCGTCCCCAAAACCGAGGTCAAGGAGCATGAAGCGGCGTTCGCCGCCTATGGCGTCAACGTCCACGACCTGTTCGTCGAGAAGAACGAGGACTACTACGGCTTCCCGCCGGAGGGCTGGCAGGCCGCGATCGACCGCATCCCGGAACTCGCCGCACCCACCGAAGAGCGGCTGCGCGACGCCTTCGACGAGTGGTGGGACCGCCACAGCAAGCGCCTGTCGGAACTGCCGCGGACCCACCGCGTCATGGACACCCGCGCCGAGCTGCTGGACTCGTTCGTCGGTGAGCTCGAACCACTCGGCCCCCTGGGCCGCTTCCAACTCGCCGGCGCCGTCGCGTCCTGGTGGGGAAGTGTCCAATACGACATCAGGTCGCTGTCGTATCACCAGTTCAGTGGGGTCGTGCAGAACTGGCTGACCACGATCAAGAGCGCATTTGACGACACGAGCCCCGCAGCCACTCTCAACGCCCAACGTCGCAACACAGAGAAGCGGAAGGCCAGGGAGCATCGACTCGTCCCGTACGTCCTGGCGGACTATCTGAAGCAGTTGGAGGAGGCCGAGAACTTCCGCGCCGAACTCGACGCCAAGGTCAAGGCCGCAACCGCGATTCCGGACGAAGACGCAGAGGACGTCGAAGAGATCGACCCGGTCGAGCTCAAGCGCCTCAAGGCCCAGCTCACGGCGGCGAAGAAGAACATCCGCACCCTCGAAGCAGAGTTCGTTACGAAGCTGGGCGCGGGCGTCCGCGCACTCCACCAAGAGGGAACCGAAGAAGCCCTCGTCATGCGGATCTTCAAGGCCGACCTGCAATCACGCATCGACATCCGCCTCACAATCGGCCGCCGAGCCCTCGCCGACCGATACCGAATGTGGGCCGACAAATACGCGATCACCCTCCCCGAAATAGAGGCCCAACGCGCCGCCGCCTCCGCCCGTGTGAACGCCATCCTCAAGGATCTCGGCTATGCCTGACCTCCCCGAAGGCTGGCGCCTCCTCAAGCTCAAGGATTGTGGGACGTGGCTTTCTGGCGGGACGCCGGCCACCGAAGAAAGCCGATTTTGGGGCGGTGATATTCCGTGGATCAGCGCAGCCAGCCTCAAAGATTTCCATATCTCGCAATCCGACCGCCGCGTCACCCGCGCCGGTGCTCGGGCGGGCACTCGCCTGGTAGGTGACGGCGTCGTTCTTTTCGTGGTTCGGGGCATGAGTCTCAAGACTGAGTTTCGAGTCGGCGTGACTCAGCGGGTAGTTTCCTTCGGGCAGGACTGTAAGGCAATCATTCCCGCTCCCGGAATCGACGGCACATTCCTCGCCCTTGCTCTAAAAGCCCGCAGCCGTGACATTCTCGCAATGGTAGATGAGGCGGGGCATGGGACCGGTCGCCTACCGACGGACCTCCTGGCCAAATTGGAAATCGGCGTTCCGCCACTGGACGAGCAGCGCAAAATTGCGGAGACTCTCGACGCAATCGACGACCAGATCACCCTAAGTGGCAGCTACATCAGAAAGCTGGAGCAACAAGCTAAAGGTGTGATCGATGTATGCCTATCGCCCCTGGCGGAAGCGGCGATGGACCGAGTTGGGCATATTTTTGAAATAAAGCCAGGAATAACCATTGGACCTGATCGCGTTCCGCTAAATGAAGGACGCCAATACTTGCGCGTCGCAAACGTGCAGCGAGAGCGTATTCAATTTCATGATCTATTGGCCATGGAGGCTTCTGCGGCGGAAGCGAAGATGTTCTCACTGCGAAGGGGTGATCTGCTTATTGTGGAGGGGCATGCAAATCCAGAAGAAATTGGACGCTGTGCTTCAGTTCCAGAGAAGGCCACTGGACTTCTTTATCAAAATCATCTATTCCGCCTCCGGTCATCTGATATCCTGCCAAAATTTGCCGAATCCTGGTTCAATTTCGCAGTAGCTCGATCATATTGGCGACGAAATGCCGCAACAAGTTCGGGTCTCTATACGATAAATTCTCAACTTTTGAGAGCTTTGCCTTTCCCGAGAATTTCGGCTGACGAACAAATAAAGTTGGCGACAATATTCACAGCAGTCGCGGAAAATATCCAGCAGGAGCGCAACCTCGTTGCTCGCAACTCTAAGGCGAAGAGTGCACTGATGAATGACTTGTTGACTGGACGCGTGCGGGTATAAGCGTTTAGACTCGCGCCCGGTGCGGCGCATCACTGGCTCGCAGGCAGCTGCCTCGTGTCCATCTCTGGCCCGGCAGTGCCCTACCGTTCACTTTCAAGCCTCAACGCACTAAGCTGCCCCTACTTCTCCACACGTTGTCAGGAGAGAGGTTGAATCGTGACGGGTGACAAGCGTGGCGCGAACATCGGTGAGCTTGAGGAGCTCTCCCGGATCTTCAGTAAGCACTCGCGGAATCTGGATGCGCTGATCAAGGATCTGAACGGCCGGACGGTCAGTAGCACCAACGCCTGGTGGGGGCCGGGTGCCGACCGTTTCCGTGCCGCGTGGGCGGAGGCGAAGACGGCGTTCGACAAGATGGCGATCGCTCTGGAGCAGGGCGGTCAGGACATCAAGAAGTCGCAGCAGAACATCGAGGCCGCGACCCGCTGACCCGCGTCCCCCGGCCCCTCCCCGCAGGGCCGGGTCTTCTCAATGGCGATCATCCTTTGAGAACGGGACGTGATGAACCGGGCCGAGCAAGCAGCAGTACTCCTCCAGCGAGTCCGGCAGCAGGCCGAGGACTACGGACCCGCGCTCATACGCGCGCAGACTCTCCTGCATGAGGGCGCCTTGGTCGGCCCTGCGGCCGAACGCCTGGCGGCCACTATGGTGTCCGCGCACCGCGACACCCGCGCCGCGTTCTACGACGCCTTCGAGCAGGTGCGCCGTGTGGCCGCCGAGCACGGCAACCGCGTTCCCGAGCCCTACATCCCTGGCCCGCTGCCCCCGCCGCGTACTCCGCCGGGCGTCGGTAGCGGCTCACCGCAGGCGCTGACCGCGCTCAGCACCGAACTCACCCGCGCGGCCGGCACCTGGGAGAGCAGCGCACGCGTGCTGAGCGGCATCCTGTCCGGGCTGGCGCTGCCGACCACACCGGCCCGCACCATCAGCGGCGCGGCCCGCCGGGTCTCGTCCCAGAGGGCGGAGGTGGAGCGTCGGCGCGCCGAACTCCTCAAAGCCGAGCAGCAGATCACCCAGAACGCCCTCACCGGGGTCCGCACCTTCGTCGACACCCCCAAGCGCAAGCCGCCGCTTCAGGCCGCCTGGGACGCCCAGTTCAAGCACTTCCTGCCCGGCGTCGGGACGGGCGTCAAGGACCTGGGGTTGATGAGTCTGGCCTACAGTCCCGTGTCGGCTCCGGTCTACTTCGCCGTCAACCGGGACGGCTGGATGAACCGCGGCCCGGTCGGCCAGACCAAGATGATCTACCAGGCCGTTCAGCACCCTGGCCTGTTCCTGAAGTCCATCATCGACTGGGAACAGTGGAAGAAGGACCCGATGAGGGCCTACGGCGAGACCGTCCCCTCCCTCATCATCGCCGCCGCCACCATGGGCACCGGCGCCGGCAGCGGCATCACCGCTCGCTTCAGCACCCTCCTCCGCCGAAAAGAGCAAAAGCCCGAAACCCCAGCCGCCAACACCGCCAAATCCGCAGAAGCTCTCGACGAGGCAGCCAAGGAATCCCCCAAGGCTAAGAACCTCGGCGAACGATCCGCCCCGACCCAAGCGGCTCCGAAAGATCCCGCACCTGGAGCCGCCAGGCCGCCCCAAGACATAAAAGTCGCAGGGGGTAGGCCTTCACCATCCAAAGTCGCTCCTAAGACGCCTCTTAGATCGCCTGCGGAGCTCATGGCGATCGGCAACTCGGGCAGGACCCTCCAACAGATATATGATGATCTCGGCGCCGAGACTGCGGGTAGAGTGGTCGGCGAATATGTGCGCCAAAAATATGAACGAGCTCAAGGCGGGACAAGGTCAGCGAGCCTATATGATCCAGCAGTTTATGAAGCTTCAGATATCACGGGAGAAGTTAGCTGACGTCATCATGCATGCATCCCAGCAAGCATGGGGTGAAGCCGGGTGGTTCAAGTTGGCTAACGGAGATATTATCGTAGCGCCAGGTAAAGATTTCGTTCCCGATACGTTTATCATTCGCACAGACGGCAGTGTCATCACCCGCAAGACCGAGCGATGGCTCGATGAGGAAAATAGAATGCAGATCAGGTACATCGACTGACCGAAGGATGGCATGACAAACATCACACCGCTCGACTATGCACTATATGTTCTCTACACGATGAGGGATGCGCCACCTGATCGCGTCGAGTCGGCTCTCCGCCAGGCAGGAGTCGATCAGAGCAGGCTGCAACATTCTTACAGTCTGGTCAATAAACAGAACTTTACGATGAAGGCTGCCTTCGCCGACAAGAGCAAGATTCTTGCCCCTGCAATCTGGGAGGGTGTCCGCGAAATTCACGGCCGCGAATGCTTTATGCGGTCGTTCCGTCTGCCGATTTGGAACGACTTCCTGCTCGACATCTACGCGACTCCCGAGGGACGAGTGTGGGACGAGCGGTTTACTCGCGCATCGGAGAGTTCCACCACCATCGTTACAAGGCCGGAGGCCCTCGAGCCGTGGAGCGTAACAATGGAGGAAGTCGACGCACAGTTTGGCCCGCTAAGGGTAGAGGAACGATGGCCACCCTACGAATCCTTTTCGATGGAATTTTCCGAGGACGAGGGCAATATCTCAAAGTATGAGGTCATATTTTCCTGGGGATTGCTACAGAAAGTTGACTATGAAGGAACCGTTTTGGCTTAGGAGAGGGGACCCATGATGTCGGCGCGAGACATGAGACATGGAGGTCTTCCATGTGAGATGCAGGTAAGAGACCTTGAGATCTATCTCATTAACCATGTCAACTGAACAGGCATTGATTGATCGCGCACTTAAGATGCTGCAGGTATTATACAAGGAGCGCAAGTGCCCGAGATAACCTACTACGCCATCCTCGATGAAGGCTTTGCTCCTAGTCGCCCTGCGGGAATAGTTCGACGAGTACATGCAACGCCACGTCCTACGGACGAGGCGTTCACCAGAAACATGCAATGGGAACCGACCGAGTTCCTTGTACTGCATTGGCTGGGGCACAACGATGAAGACTATGTAGAAATCACTGCACAGCAGGCCCAAGAAGTGATTGATAGATGGAAGCGCCAGCGTGTAGAGCCTAACGACGGACGATGAGATCGTCGAGTCTGGGCATGGCCAGTGTAAATCCATGACTCCCCCGGGGCCTCCCGTGCCGCATGTGGCCATCTCCGGCGCGGCGGTGCCATTTTGTTCACTTTTGCTCCCTTGCGCACTAGGCTGCTCTCTCCACAAGCTGTCAGGAGAGAGGTCGAACTATGAGCGGTGACAAGCGCGGTGCGAACATCGGTGAGCTTGAGGAGCTCTCCCGGATCTTCAGCAAGCACTCCCGCAACCTCGATGCCCTGATCAAGGACTTGAACGGGCGGACGGTGAGCAGCACGAACGCCTGGTGGGGGCCGGGTGCCGACCGTTTCCGTGCCGCGTGGGCGGAGGCGAAGACCGCGTTCGACAAGATGGCCATCGCCCTGGAGCAGGGCGGCCAGGACATCAAGAAGTCGCAGCAGAACATCGAGGCCGCGACCCGCTGACTCCGCGTCCCCCGGCCCCTCCCCCGCAGGGCCGGGTCTTCTCAATGGCGAGCACCCTTTGAGAACGGGACATGATGAACCGGGCCGAACAAGCAGCAGTACTCCTCCAGCGCGTCCGCCAGCAGGCCGAAGAACACGGCCCCGCCCTCAAACGCGCGTAGACCCTCTTGCACGAGGGCGCTCTGGTCGGCCCTGCGGCCGAACGCCTGGCGGCCACTATGGTGTCCGCGCACCGCGAGGCCCGCACCGCGTTCTACGACGCCTTCGAGCAGGTGCGCCGTGTGGCCGCCCAGCACGGCAACCGCGTCCCCGAGCCCTACATCCCTGGCCCGCTACCCCCGCCCCGCACACCGCCAGGCGTCGGTAGCGGCTCACCGCAGGCGCTGACCGCGCTCAGCACCGAACTCACCCGCGCGGCCGGCGCATGGGAGAGCAGCGCCCGCGTCCTGAGCGGCATCCTCGCCGGGCTCGCGCTGCCCACCACCCCGGCCCGCACCATCAGCGGCGCGGCCCGCCGGGTCTCGTCCCAGAAGGCGGACGTAGAGCGTCGGCGCGCCGAACTCCTCAAAGCCGAGCAGCAGATCACCCAGAACGCCATCACAGGCGTGCGTACCTTTCTGAACACCCCCAAGCGCAAGCCACCGCTGCAAGCCGCCTGGGACGCCCAGTTCCACCACTTCCTCCCCGGCGTCGCGACGGGCACCAAGGACCTCACCCTCTACGGCCTGGCCAACAACCCCATGACCGCGCCGTTCTACTTCGCCGCCAACCGCGACAGCTGGATGAACCGCGGCCCGGTCGGCCAGGCCAAGATGATCTACCAGGCCGTCCAGCACCCTGGACTCTTCCTGAAGTCCATTGTCGACTGGGAGCAGTGGAAGACCGACCCGATGAGGGCCTACGGCGAGACCGTCCCCTCCCTCATCGCCGCCGCCACCATGGGCACCGGCGCCGGCAGCGGCATCACCGCCCGCTTCAGCACCCTCCTCCGCCGCCACGAGCAAAAGCCCGAGACTCCCGCCGCCGACACACGCAAGTCCGACCAATCCCTCAATGAAGCCGCTGAAGAAGCCCCCAAAACCAGAGATTTGGGCAACCATTCTCGAGGTGGAGGCCCAGCGGCGACTTCTCCCACGCAGCCGCCTGGCCCCGCGCCGCGCCCAAATGGTCCCCCCGAAGACATCAGAGTTGCCGGAAAGGAGCCAGATAGTCCCAAGCCTCAGCCTCCACAAAGGACATCGCCTGGTCACCCACCCTCGCCAGAGATTCCGTGGTTCGAAAGGCGTGCGGCTGAGATTGGGGCCGAGATCAAGAAGTTGCCGCGCGGTTCGGGGAAGCCAGATAGGTTGGCTGAAGCGCTCACGAAACTGGGCTTGCCGCATGACGAGGCGGTACGCGCCGCCGTTAAAGCTGCCGAATCCGCATTCGGTGAGGTCGGAGGAACCCCGGCTGCGGTCGGTGGAGGCACAGTAATCCTTCCCAAGATCGCAGCTCAGAACATCGTCTTGATCGTACGGCCGGACGGGTCGGTGGTGGCGGAACGCGGTAATGTCATAGACTTCATCGCACGCTGAACCGGTGGTGAAATGCCCAGAAGAGGGAAGGTGTGAGATGCAGGCAAGAGACTTTGAGATCTATCTCATTAAAACCATGTCAACTGAACAGGCATTGATTGATCGCGCGCTTAAGACGCTGCAGGTATCCGCCAGTGATGCTGAACGCATCAGGCAAGAAGTCCAAGATGCAACTCAGTTGGCGCCTGGTCAGATTCAGAGTCTCATCGAGATTCTTGGCGAGGATGCCTCGGTGCAAGAGCGCGAGGGACAAGATGCAATTGTGGTCCGGTGTGATTTTGATACCTGGCCGGGCTTAACATTTCAGGTTGATGCCAATAACTTGGGGCTATGGACGGAAGCGCGATTCTTGCGGTCTTCCGAGATTGCCCCGCCAAGGCCTGGAGATCCTGTCGAACTCAAGCCATGGATGTTCACGAAGGATGAAATCGCGACATGGTTCGGGCCTCTGGAGGAGGGAGAAGTGTGGCTTCCATATGAAGAATATGGACTTCGAGGTGGATTAGCATCTAAAGAGTCCGCGTATGACGTCGTTTTTTCTTGGGGGCTGCTGCAGCGGGTAGTCCATCGCTGATTCAACAGTCCGACGCTCTCCCGAGATGCACAGGTCATTCATTGCGAGCGCGGTCGATGGAATATTGAACATGCCGTGAGATCAGAGATGCGCTCAACAATCACGTCAGCGTCCGTGAGGTGCTCTCGATCATGTGTTGAGGCGATTGCGGCACAGGTCATGCCAGCAGCCTTGGCGGAGGTAATACCGCTCGGGGAGTCCTCGATGACGAGGCACTCATGCGGCGCACGGTCCAAGCGAGTCGCGCCGGTTAGGTAGGGCGCGGGCGAGGGCTTTCCGTTCCGCGCGTCCTCGGCCGTGACAACCGTGGTGAAGGCATCGTTGAGGTTGAGGAAGTCCAGTACTACGGCCACCTCGTGTCGAGTGGAGCTCGTAACCACGGCGAGGTCATGGCCGGCTTGATGCAATCCATTGACGAGTTCCGTCGCGCCGGGGTAGCTGCGTAGGCTGCTTGCCGCCAGATGTAGGTACAACTCAAGTTTGCGGTCGAGAAGCTCCTCTATCTCGCCAAGTCGGTCCGGACACCGGTCGGAGAAAAAGCCTTGGAAGCCTGCCCGGTCTGTTCGTCCGACGAAGTAGCGGACGTAGTCTTTGTCGGTCATCTGCGGGCTGGTCTGCCGTAAGACGTCCTGAAAGGCTTGGCGGTGGAGCTCCTCGTCGTCGATGAGAACGCCGTTCATGTCGAACAGGACGGCACGGGTTGCAGACCTAGGGGCACGATGCGATGAGGCTGACACTTGAATAGCCCTCGATGGGTTCGTAGTTGAACAGCAGTGCCCCCCGCCTCCTTGGCAAGTCAGGAGGCGGGGGTGTGTCCTGCTCCGTCCGGTGACCTTGATGGCGGCGGGAGGGTGCGTAATTCGCAGGCTCGCGAGCCTTGGCGAATACCACGCCGTCCGCGTATGACTGCTACGGGGGGAACTGGTCGTGGCCTTCCGTGGGCATGAGGGCCCAGACGATCTTGCCCTCGCCGGTGGCAGACGGACGGACGCCGGTGTCCTTCGAATAGGCCGCGATGATCGCGAGGCCTCGGCCGCTGAGAGCATCGAACTCGGCGTCGCCGGCCTGGGGGAGTTCGGGCGCCGGGTCCCAGCACTCCAGGAGAGGGGCGCCGCTTTGGACAGCGACCCGAACGCGGACCGGGCAAGAGGGTGCCGCATTGACGGCATTCGTCACGATTTCGCTCATGACGACGACCGCGTCATCGATCAGGGCTCGGCTGTAGCCCCAGTTTGCCAGGGCGTAGCGGACGAGTTCTCGGGCCAGCACTACCGATGTGCCGACTGCAAGGAGAGTCATCCGCATTTCACCCGAGTTGGGCGCTTCGTGCATTGAAGCTAGATCATTCATCTCCGCCATCCTGTTTCTCGATTCGCCTCACAGGATCGGCATCGCCGGGTTACCGTGCGTTGTATCCAGAAAAACCAGATACACAGGAGGGGCGGATGAGTGCGCGCGAATTGATCGATCCGAAGTCGTCGATGTGGGCGTGGCTGGCCCATGACCTGTGGTTTTACCGCACTCAGCGTGGGCTCTCGCTGGCTCAGACCGGACTGATCGTCAGGGCAGCCCGCGGAACTGTATCCAACTGGGAGGCGGGACGGCTAAGGCCGCACGTCGATCATATGAAGCGTCTCGATGAGGCTTGGAAGACGGGCGGCCACTTCACTCGGCTCCTGTGGTACGCGCAGACGGGGCACGATCCTGTCTGGTTCAAGCAATATGTCCAATATGAGGAGACGGCGGATGTAATCAAGATCTACAACGGAAAGAATCTTCCCGTTTTCGTTCAGACGGAAGCCTACGCCCAATCAATTCTCTGGATGGCTGGTCGCATCCGAGAAGCCGAGACAGAAAGCAAGGCGCGAATGAAGCGGCAATCCATTCTCGCCCGGCCCGAACCGCCTCACGTTTGGATTCTAATTGACCAAGAGGTCCTGGAATGCATGGTCGGTAGCCGTGAGGTCATGCGCGGTCAATTGCAACGCCTGATCGACATCGAAGACAACCCGAGGCTGGTTGTCCGGGTCGTCCCCAGAGCGGCGGGACCTCACCCTGGTCACGATGGAGCCTTCCAGGTCCTGAAGGTGGGAGGGCGTGAGGTCGCTTATGTGGCAGCCCAGATCGGCGGGCGTCTGATCGAAGCCGGTGACGAGATCGCCGGCCTCGCGATAAAGTTCGATCAAATCGGGGCGCTTGCCCTGTCTCGGGACGACTCCCGGAATCTGATCGAGCAGACTAAGAGGATGTACGAATGATCGATTGGCGGAAGAGTTCCTACACCGGTAGCGGTAACGATGATATCTGCGTCGAGGTGGCAGATCTTGGCGGCTGCATCGGCTTCCGGGACTCCAAGGATCCCGATGGTCCTCGGCTTGGGTTCAGCTCTCGGGAGTTCGGTGGGCTGTTGAGGCGCATCCGTCGTGGTGAATTGAATCTGGGCCGGGACGCCACCTGACGCCGTCCAGCGGTGTGGCCTGGGCGGCGTCCGGCATTCCAGCGGTCTTGGGCATGTGATCGAGGGACGTGGTCAGGGCAGCAGCAGCGTCTTGCCGATCGTGGCGCGGTTCTCCAGTGCCGCGTGCGCTTCGGCGGCCTGGTCCAGCGGGAACGTCTGGCCGATGATGGGTTGGATCCGTCCGGCCGCCGCCTCCTCCAGGACGAGCCGCGCCCACTTGGGCCGGTGGGGCTGGTTCTCGGCGAGCTGCTCCATACCGATCACGGTGACCCCGCGCTGTGCCTCCGCGTCCTGATCGATCTCGGTGAACCCGCCGCCCGCGAAGCCGTAGTTGGAGTAGGTGCCGCCGGACGCCACCTTGGCGAGGACAGCCCGGCCGAGGTCGCCGCCGACGCCGTCGAACGCCACGTCCACCGGCCCGACCCGGTCGAGCCAGTCGGGTGCGCTGTAGTCGACCACGAGGTCGGCGCCGAGTTCCTCGACCACCTTCACCTTGTGCGCGCCTCGGGCGGCGCCGATCACACGAGCTCCGGCGGCGTGTGCGAGTTGGACGAGCACGCTTCCGAGGCCACCGGCGGCCGGCTGCACCAGCACAGTTGCGCCGGGTCGCACGTCCACCCGGTCGAAGACGGCGAGGGCCGTCGCGCCGTCGTGCAGCAACGCCATCGCGTCCCGGGTTCCCACGCCGTCGGGGATCGGGATCAGGTTCTCTACTGCGGTGACGACTCGGTCCGCGTACGCGCCGTTCTCGACGTCGGCGAGGACGCGCCGTCCGATCCACTCCCGCTCGACGCCCTCACCGACCGCGGTGACCCGTCCGGCCGCACCGACCCCCGGCACGTACGGCGGGTGCACCGGGAAGATCTCACCGGCCCGTCCACCGCGGATCACCGTGTCGATCGACAGGACCCCGGCGGCCTCGACGTCCACGACGGCCTCGCCCGGCTCGGGCGCCCGGTCCGGAACGGTCTCCACCCGCAGGACCTCTGGGCCGCCGAACTCCGCCACTCGCACGACTCGCATCACTGATCACTGCCTTTCCGCATCGCTCCTGGAGATCATTCTGGAACCTCGACTTTGGTCGAGGTCAAGCGTCCGCAGGGCGCGAGGCGACGCCTTGTCTCGGCGTCGGTCCCTGAGATCGGCTCGACCGGCCTTCGGCGCGGCATCCCAGGACGGCCGGGAGAACTGGCAATTGAGGGGAAAATGTCCGGCTGCTTGTGAATTCCTGTGGCGTGTCGTGCGCTCCGTGAGCAAGATGGAGTGATCGGTGACGAGCGGCAGGGGTGAGCGGGGTTGTTCGTGGCGGGGCCCGAGTACACGCTGGTGGAAGAGCCGCTGCTCCGGCAGCTCGAGGACATGGGGTGGGAACACCTGGCCGGGGCGGAGAGAGGCGACTTCGCCCCGTCCGATCCCGGACGCACCGGGCGCGAGTCGTTCGCCGAGGTGTTCCTGCTCGACCGGCTGCGGACGGCCCTGCGGGAGATCAACCTCCGGCCGGACGGGGAGCCCTGGCTGGACGATCAGCGCATCTCCCAGGCCGTCGGCGAACTGACCCGTATCGCCCCCGCCGGTCTCCTCGAAGCCAACCAGAATGCGACCTCCCTCCTCCTGGACGGCGTGGCGGTCGAAGGGCTGCCCGGCTGGGACGGCGGCCGTGACCAGCGCGTCCACTTCATCGACTGGCGGCACTGGGACCGCAACGACTTCGTGGTCGCGTCCCAGTTCCGGGTGGACATCCCCGGCACGCAGGGGCGGGCGCACATCGTCCCCGACGAAGTGCTGTTCGTGAACGGCATCCCGATCGTCGTCGTGGAGTGCAAGCGCCCGGGCAGGGGCGACGCGATCTTGGAGGGCATCACGCAGATCCGGCGGTACGCGGAGCGGCGGCGGGCGCGGAAGCGGGAGGGCAACCGTCGGCTGTTCCACACCGTTCAGCTGACGATCGCGACCTGCGGCGAACGGGCCCGGCTCGGGACGTTCACCGCCGACCCCGACCACTACCTGCCGTGGCGCGACGCGTACCCGCTCACGGACGAGGGCCTCGCCGCGCGCCTCGACCGCGACGAGGCCGACCTCACCGAGCAGGACCGCCTCGCCGCCGTTGTCCTCGACCCGAGACGGCTCCTGGAGATCGTCCACGACTACGTGACGTTCATGCCGGCCGACAGCGGCGGCATCATCAAGATCGCCCCCCGGTACCAGCAGTACCGGGCGGTGGAGAAGGCCATCGGACGGCTCCTGAACGGCGACACCAAGGCCCTCGACGGGGACGCCGACCGGCGCGGCGGCATCATCTGGCACACGCAGGGCTCCGGGAAGAGCCTCACGATGACCTTCCTCGTCCGGCGGATGCGGTCCATCGACGACCTCGCCGCGATGAAGGTCGTCGTCGTCACCGACCGGACCCAGCTGCAGGGCCAGCTGCGGGCCACGATGGCGCTGACCGGCGAGACCGTCGAGACGGCGAAGAACGTCCGGGACACGAAGGCGCGGCTGTCCGAGCACGGCCCCGCCATCGTGTTCGTGATGATCCAGAAGCAGCAGGACCAGCAGGCGCGCACCGGCGAGCTGGGGGAGCGGACGCCGTCGCTGGGCGAGCTGAACGCCGACGAGTCGATCGTGGTGCTGATCGACGAAGCCCACCGCTCGCACGGCTCCGCGCTGCACATGAACCTGCTCGAGGCTCTCCCGAACTGCGCCCGCATCGGGTTCACCGGCACCCCGATCATCATGGGGAAGCGGAAGAAGACCACGCAGATCTTCGGGTCGTTCATCGACAAGTACCTGATCGCGGACGCCGAGCGCGACGGCGCCGTCGTCCAGATCTTCTACGAGGGCCACACGGTGAAGGGCGCCGTCCGGGACGGCCGTGACCTTGACGAGGTCTTCGAGGACATGTTCGCCGAACACACCAAGGAGGAGCGCCAACTCCTCCAGCGCCGCTACGCCACCCGCGGCGACGTCCTCGAGGCCGACGAGCTGATCGCCGCGAAAGCCCGGCACATGCTGCGGCACTACGTCTCGACCGTCCTACCCGGCGGGTTCAAGGCGCAGCTCGTCGCGGGCAGCCGCCTCGCCACCGTGAAGTACCGAAAGGCGCTCATGGCCGCACGGGACGAGATGGTCCGGGACGCGGAACGGCTGCCCGAACACCTCCGGAGCGTCGACCCGGCGGAACTCGACAACACGCGGAAGGCCGCCCGGGTGCAGGCGTGGAAGCACATCGACCTGCTGCGGGCGATGGACTTCGTCCCCGTCATCTCGGCGGGGACGTCCAACGACGAGCAGCGGTTCAGCGAATGGAGCGACGAGCGGCGGCAGGAAGCGCGGATCGAAGCGTTCAAGCGGCCGTTCCCCGGCGAGCCCGGTGAAGGAGAGCGGCCGATCGCGTTCCTCATCGTGAAGTCGATGCTGCTGACGGGATTCGACGCCCCAATCGAACAGGTCCTCTACGTCGACCGGTCGCTGAAGCAGGCGGAACTGCTCCAGGCCGTCGCCCGCGTCAACCGGACCGCCGAGAACAAGAAATGCGGCTACGTCGTCGACTACTACGGAGTCACGCACCACCTCGCCGAGGCGCTGAAGGAGTACGCGTCCGAGGACGTCGACGGGACGCTCAAGGAACTGCACGACGAGATCGCGAAACTCGGGCCGCAGGCGCGATCCGTCCGGGGGCTCTTCAGCGACAGGGGCGTCACGCCCGGCGCCGACACGCTGGAGGAATGCGTCCGGCTCCTCGAGGACGGAATGCTGCTCGACCGGTTCGAGGCCGAATTGAAGCGGTTCCTCGGAACGGTCGACACCGTCATGCCGAACCCTGCCGCCCGGCGATACATGGGAGACGTGCGGCTGTTCTCGGAGATCGCCCTGCGGGCGCGGCGCCGCTACCGGATCGACGGCGGTGACTTCGACCCCAGCCTGTACGGCGCCAAGGTCCGCGAGCTGATCGACGAGCACCTGGTGTCGCTCGGCATCGACGAGAAGCTGCCGCCGGTGTCGCTGACCGCCGACGACTTCGACGAGAAGGTGGCGGCCCTCCCGGACGCGCGGGCGCGGGCGTCCGAGATGGAGCACGCCGCTCGCGACCACATCGACGTCAACGCCGGACGCGACCCGCGCCTGTACCGGCAGTTCAGCGAGCGGCTCGAGCAGATCCTCCAGGAGTACGCCGACGACTGGGAGCGGCGGGCCCGCGAACTGCAGCGGCTGATCGACGACATGCGCGCCGCTGAGGAGGACGACGGTGGCCCCCTCAGCCCTCTGGAGCGCGCCCTGTACGGGGTGCTTCTGGAGGGGACGGCCGTGGACGCCGTCCAGGACGAGGAGAGCGGCCGCCATCTCATCGACATCGCCCGGGATATCTACGCTCTCGCCATCGTGGAGACCCGGCGGCGCGATTTCTGGCGCGGGCAGGTCAACCAGGAAGGGCTCAAGCGGCACATCGTGCAGAAGCTCGTCGGGTACGATATCGACCCCGGCGGCGCGGTCGCTCTGGCCGACGACCTCGTGAGCGTGATCAGCCGGAACCGGGCGAACATCCCCCGCACCTGAGGCAGGGCGGTGCGCCGATCGTGGTTGTCCGGACCGCATGGCAGGCTGGGACAGTGCACAGCTCCCGCTCGTCCCCGCCGCCCGTTCCCGGTACCGTCCACGTCGGTGACCTGGAGGTACGGGTGCGGGTCAGCGAACGGCGCCGTACCGTCCGGCTGACCGTCGAACGCGACGCCGCCGTGACCGCGACCGTCCCGCCCGGCACCGGCGAGGCGGACCTCGTCAAGATCGTCAAGAGTCGGCGGCGGTGGCTGTACGGGAAGCTCGCCGAGCGGCGCGAACTCGGCGAAGGGCGCCCTCCCCGCGTGTTCGTGACCGGAGAAGGCTTTCCCTACCTCGGACGAAGCCACCGGCTCCTGCTCGTGGACGAGGCGCCCGCGCCGGTTCGGCTCGTCCGGGGGCGGCTGGAGTTGCTGCGTGACTCGGTGCCTGACGCGTCCACGGAAATGGTCCGCTGGTACACCCGCCGCGGCCGCACCTGGCTGCCGCGCCGCATCGAGCCGTGGGCGGAACGGATGCGCGCCACCGTGACCGAGCTGCGCGTCCTGCCGCTGGGTTACCGCTGGGGGTCCTGCACGATTCAGGGCCGCGTCAACGTGCACTGGGCGACCATGCAGCTGCCGCCGGCGCTCGTGGACTACGTCCTCGTCCATGAACTGGCGCACCTGACCCGTCCGGACCACGGGGACGGCTTCTGGGCGCTGGTCGAGCGGAGCATGCCCGACTACGCGGCCCGCCGCGAGCATCTCCGCCGCCTCGGCCCCGACCTATGGCTGCCTTCCTGAGTGCTCCGGGCTGCGCGGCGGCTTGCTGGTCAGATGAGTGATCCGGTGGGGGCGAGGGGCAGACGGGCCATGACCTCGAAGCCGCCGGTCGGGGTCGGCGCCGCGTCGAGCTCCCCGCCGAGCAGCTGGCAGCGTTCGCGCATGCCCAGGATCCCGCGTCCGGCATCGCCGTCGCCGGACGGGCGGAGCGCGGCGGCGCCGTTCGAACGGCCCTGGTCGGTGACGCGGATCTCCAGATGGTCGATCCCCGGATGCACCGCTACCGTCACCCGGGTGGGTCCGGTGTGCCGGATGATGTTGGTGATCGACTCCTGGAGGATCCGGTAGGCGGCGCTGTCCACCGCGCTCGGCAGCGGCGTCGCGGGCGGGTCCATGTCGAGCGTGACGTCCAGTCCGGCGGCGCGCGCCTCGGTGGCGAGGTCGTCGATCTTCTCCAGGCCGGCATGCGGGACGGGGTCGTCGTCGGTGCCGCGGAGGACGCCGAGGATGGCCCGCATCTCCCGCAGCGTCCGCGAACTCGTCTGCTCGATGATCTGCAGCGCCTCGCGCGCGCGTTCGGGACGCTTGTCGAGCACGTGCGCGGTGACCCCGGACTGCACGTTGATGATCGCTATGGCGTGGGCGACGGTGTCGTGGACCTCACGCGCGATCCGGAGCCGCTCGGCGTCGACCCGCGCCCGCGCCACCTCCTCGCGGGTCCGTTCCGCCAGTTCCGCGCGCTCTTGGGCGTCCGCCGCGATGACCCGCCGGGACCGCACGGACTCGCCGAGGGTCGTGCTCATCACCGCGACCCCGATGCGGAAGAACACCCAGCCGATGGCCTCGCGCGGCTGCACGTCGGCCCCCGCGACCAGCCACCCGGCGGCGATGAGCGTGGTGCCCCCTCCGGCGATCGCGAGTGATCGGCGCCCGTCGCCGTAGGCGGCGAGGGTGTAGAGGGCGATGGTGAGGCCGAGCCAGCCGTAGCCGTCCGGGAAGTCGAGGACGTAATAGGTCACGCTGGCGAGCCCGGTCGTGGCGAACACCAGGACCGGCCACAGGCGGCGGACGGCCACGACGAGGCCGCCGACCGCCAGCAGCGCGAATCCGAGGTATCCGGCGTCGGTGAGCGAGCGCTGCTCCGTCCCCCTCGCGGCGGCGAGGGCGAGTGTGCCCTGCACCTGCATCGCGGTGATGAAGAGCGCGAGGAGCACATCCTGGGCCAGCGCGCGCGGCGACAACGACCCGGGGCGGAGTTCCATGCCGCGATCCTATGGTTCGGACCCGCGGACGACGCTGCGCTCATGAGCGCGACTCCGCTACGCCGAGGGACGCATCGCGGAACGGCCGGGATACGCCCGATTGCGTAGACGCCGCCATCCGTCGTCAGAGGCCGTGCCCGCCTCGCTCCCGGGACGATCGCCATTGTGACCGATCACCTTCGCGTATCGAAAAGGAGCGGATGAATGGCTACCGGGACTCCACGTGACGGAACTCTGGCGGGACTCGGGCGATTCTGTTTCCACCGCCGGGGCCTGGTCGTCGTGGCCTGGGTCATCGGCGTCGTCGCCGTCGCGTTCGCCGGCTTCGGATACGGCGCCGCGCCCGACAACGACTTCTCCGGAGGGAACTCGCAGTCGGCCAGGGCGCAGGAACTGATGGAAAGGCACTTCCCCCAGGAACAAGGCGACAGGCTGACCCTCGCGATCAGGGCCGACAAGGGGATCGACGATCCGGCCGCGAAACAGAGGATCGAGAAGGCCGTCGCCGATCTCGCCGCCTCACCCGTCACCGGTCCGGTGACGTCGCCCTACCAGGACACGACTCTGGTCACGAAGGATCGTCGCATCGCCCGGACGACCATCCCGCTGAGCGACAAGGAGGTGAAGAAGAGCGAGGTCAAGCCCCTGGTGGACACCGTCAAGGACGCCTCCGGCAGCGGTCTCACCCTCGCGCTCGGCGGGTACATGGCGGAGAGGGCCGAGACGCCGCCGCAGGGCTCGGCCGAGAGCGTCGGCCTCCTGGCGGCGGCGGTGATCCTGTTCATCGCCTTCGGGTCGCTGGTGGCCATGGGCCTGCCGATCGCGACCGCCCTCCTGGCCATCGCGGCCGGTCTCGCGCTGACGAAACTGGTGGGGCACGTGCTTCCCGCCCCCGACTTCACCCTCGTGTTCGGCGCGATGATCGGGCTCGGCGTCGGCATCGACTACGCGCTGTTCATCGTGACCCGCTACAGGGACGCCCTCCGTGACGGCGACGACCCCGAGAACGCCACGGTCACCGCCATCGCCACCGCGGGCCGCGCGGTCCTGTTCGCCGGTACGACCGTCGTGATCGCGCTGCTGGGGCTGCTGGTCATGGGACAGCGGCTGATGACCGGGGTGGCCGTCGCCACGTCCATCACGGTGCTCATCACCATGATCGCCGCGGTGACGCTGCTGCCCGCGTTCCTGGGCTTCACCGGACGCCGCATCGACTCGCTGCGCCTGCCCCGCCGCGCGTCCCGCCGGAGCCGGACGGTCGCCGCGCCGCGCCGCACGCCGGCCGAACGCTGGGCCGGCCTGGTGCAGCGCAGGCCGCTGGTCGCCGCGCTCACCGCCGGCGGGATCCTGCTGGTGCTGGCCGCCCCCACGCTGTCGATGCGGCTGGGCCAGCCCGACGCCAGCGTCCAGCCCCGCGACCGGAGCAGCCACATCTCGTACGAGATCCTCTCCGAGGGCTTCGGTCCGGGCTACGGGGCACCCCTGGTCTTCGCCGCCGGGATCGACTCGGGAGCCGCCGATCTCGGCCCCGTCGTCGAAGCGGTGAGGAGCACCGAGGGCATCGCCTCCGTCACACCGCCGCGGACCAGCGCGGACGGACGGGCCGTCACCTTCGCCGCCTTCCCCACGACCGGCTACCAGGACGAGGCGACCGCGGACCTCGTGCACGAGCTCCGCGACGACGTCCTGCCCCGGACGGACGGCGGCGCGAACGTCCTCGTCGGCGGGCCGAACGCGGGCACCATCGACGCCGCCGAGGAGTCCGCCTCGCGCCTGCCTTTGATGATCGCGGTCGTCATCGCGATGGCGGTGGTGCTGATGATCGCGCTGGTCCGGTCCGTCACGATCGCGCTGCAGGCCGCGGTGATGAACGTCCTGTCGATCGGCGCCGCCTACGGGGTGGTCGTGGCGGTCGTCCAGTGGGGGTGGTTCGGCCCGGCCCTCGGGTTCCCCGCCGCCATGCCGGTCACGACCTGGGTCCCGATGATGATGTTCCCGGTCCTGTTCGGCCTGTCGATGGACTACCAGGTGTTCCTGATCTCGCGCGTCCGCGAGGAGTACGAGCGGACCGGCGACACCCGCGCGGCCGTCGCCCAGGGACTGGCCCGCACCGCCAAGGTGATCACGGCCGCGGCCGCCATCATGATCGCGGTCTTCACCACCTCGCTGCTCGGCCCCGACATCGCGGTCAAGCAGGGCGGTCTGGGCATGGCCGCCGCCGTGCTCATCGACGCCACCCTCGTCCGGATGATCTTCGTGCCCGCCGTGATGGAGCTGTGCGGCAAGGCCAACTGGTGGATGCCCGGACGCCGCGCGCCGAAGCAGGTCCCGGCACCCCCGGTGAAGGTCGGGGTCTGACTTCGCGACCCCTGCGCCTTCTCAGAAACGCACAACTCAGCCGAAAGGAAATTCCATGCCCATCCGTCGCTTGCTCACCATCGCATCGGCGGCCGCGCCGATGCTGCCCGCACTCGCCGCACCGGCGGCCGCACAGGAGGACGGCGGCGGTGGCCGGGGCGTCTCCGCGGCGGCCGTGCTGCTGGCGCTCGCCGGCCTGGTCGCCGGTGTGCCGGCGCTCCGCTCCGCCGGCCGGCGGGGTCTGGCCCTCGCCGCCGTGGCGTTCGGGCTGATCGGCGGCATCGTCGGCTCGGTCGCACTGGCCGGCTCCGACGCGGACGTCGGCACCGGGAACGGGACGGGCGGCGCCATCGTCGCCGTTGTGCTCGCCCTGGCCGCCACGGCCATCGGCGCCATGGCGCTGGCCCGTTCGCTCCGCCGCACCCCCTGATCGCGGACCGGCCACCGCGCGGCTACGGCTTCACAAGGCCCGTCCGGTAGGCGATGACGACCAGTTGCGCGCGGTCCCGCGCACCCAGTTTCGCCATCGCGTGGCTGACGTGAGTGCGCGCGGTGGCCGGGCTCAGGAACAGCTCGGTGCCGATCTCGTCATTGCTCAGGCCCCGCCCTACCAGGGCCAGCACTTCGCGTTCCCGCCGGGTCAGGACCGCCAGCCGGTCCTCCCCGGCCCGCGCGGCGACCCGCTCCGCGGTGAACTGGGCGATCAGCCGCCGGGTGATGCGCGGGGCGAGCAGCGCGTCCCCGGCGGCGACGACCCGGATGGCGTGCAGGAGCTCGGCAGGCCCCGCGTCCTTCAGCATGAAGCCGCTCGCCCCCGCCTGCAGCGCCTCGAAGACGTACGCGTCGGTCTCGTAGGTGGTGAGGATCAGGACCCTGACATGCTGGAGCCCCTGCGTCCTGACGATCTCGCGGGTCGCCTGGATCCCGTCGAGCCTCGGCATGCGGATGTCCATGAGCACGACGTCGGGACGGGTCGCGCGGGCCAGCTCGACCGCCTCGGCGCCGTCGGTGGCCTCGCCGACGACCTCGATGTCGTCCTCGACGTCGATCAGCACCTTGAACCCGGAACGCACGAGCCGCTCGTCGTCGGCGAGCAGGACCCTGATCGGAGCGCCGGTCGAGGACGCGCCCGCCGCGTTCACGGCCGTGCCGCTCGGACCGGCGCCGGGAACCGCATGCCTCTGCGTCGCATACCGGGGATCCTATTGCCGGGACGGGCGGCGCAGAATACGCCTCCGCGCGTGATCATCTACGGTGCGGAGCGTGGTCAAAGGCCGTTCCCGCACGCAGATCCGCGTAGGCCGATTCCCCTCGGAACCCCGGCGGCGGCCGAACAGGTCACCCTGGTGAGCTGGCTGGGCCGCCGGCCGGATGGGCGTCCGGGTGCCGGAAGCAGGACGACGAGACGGTGAAGACAACCCGCTGCTCGCTCCCCGGACCCGGGATGGGTGCTCGCGCGGACGCGCCATAGCCGCCGCCCGGCGCTTCGGCCGCCAGTTCCCATAGACCTTTGGAGTCCTGTTTGAATGCGGCGATCCGCCAGCCCGATCGCTTCAACCGATCGGTGATCTTCTGCAATGCCGCGACGGCTTCCGCGATGCTCTTGGCGGTGGCCCAGGAGTGGGAGGTGAACATGTAAGGGCTGTGGTCGACATACCAGGGCTGCAGGTACGGATTGACGTCGGGCGACTCTGTAGGTCGCACTTCTCTGCGGTCTTCGTCATATCCGCAGGGTACGGGACCTGGAATGCCTGCCTTCGTCGCGGGCTCCACCGCGGCGCTGCGAAATTCCCTGTCAAGCTGTTGCTTGAATCTTTCGACCTTCGCGTGCACCTCGCGGGGATGGGCCACCGGAAGATTGTTGTTGTTTCGCAGACCGGGCACGCCGTCCCCTCCTGGATTGACCATTTTGCAACCGCCCAGCCCTACCAGGGCCAACGTCACCATCACGGTGAATGATCGCAATATCTGCTCCCAGCGTGGACGTTCTCTGCCGGCCGTGCTCAAGGCTTGGTCGTCGGATCATTGTGCCGGTACGGATCAGTGTGTGCGCCCGCCACCACCAATGCCTGATTCAGCAGGCTTCGAGTAGGTCCCTTTACGGCATCGTACTTCCAGTAGTCGCTGTGCCCTTCCGTGTCGGTGATGAGGCGCTGCGCGCCGAACTGGGGGTCGGACGGTACTACGGGAGGCCCGTTCAGGAAGGGGCCCTGCTGAGCTCCTCCGCCATGGGACGAGCGTCCGAGGTCGGCGACGTGGTCGCCCGATGCCAGCTCTGACCAAACGCGGCTGGAAGACATATGGAGTTGATCGGCTCTCCCCACCTTCATCCCGGGACTCCCCACGGCGATGATGTCGTCCACATTGAGGCCGTTCCCGCTCCGAGCGCCCGCGCCGATGACCGTGCTTCCGTAACTGTGTCCGATCAGGGTGAGGTGCCGGTGCCCATCTCCCTGAGCGGCACGGATGCCGTCGATGAACCGGTCGAGTCGGGGCCCGCCCTCGACGGCGTACTTTCCGTCGCCGGCATCCGTCAGTGAATCCGGAGCGTCGTACCCCAGCCACGCGATCGTCGACACCGGCCGGCCGCCGGCCACAGGCATCGCCGCCCGCCAGAGGTCGTCGATGCGATTGATGTCACCGCCGCTGAAACCGTCGAGTTTGGTCGTCGTCCCTGGGACGTACACGCCGGTGTGGGCAGCCTTGTCCGGGTCTCCAAGGGCGATGATGACTCGCCCATCGGGGCCCGGTGAGGAGTTGCTGACGACCTTCTTGGCATCTGGGGGTAGGTACTGCGAACCGGGAGGACCGTACCGGAGCGGGTCGGGCTTCGGACCGTATCCGTCCCATTGGCCCGCCGTTGTCGAGTTGAGCCCCAGCAGGAAGACCTGCGGGCCCCGACCGGCAGCCGCCCGCGCGTCCAAACCCTGGATCTTCTCCTGGAGGGTGCGTAGTCGCTGCAGATCGCGTTTCTCGTACGGGCTCAGCTCCGGGACGAGCAGCATTTTGGTGGAGAGCTCGTCGATGCGTTTGGCGAGGGTGAGCCGGTTGGCGCGGTCGCGGTCGCGCGCCGGGAGACCGTCGAGCCATCCGATCACCTGTGGAAATGCCTCGATATAGAGCTTGCGCTGTTCCGCCGTCAGCCCCCTCCACCATTCGGCCGTCGCTCGCGCCCCGTCCCGGAGAGGGATGAGGGAGAGGTCCACACCGGTTTTGCGCAGCCGCGCCGCCAACTCCGGGTCGCCCTTCTCCATCTGGGCGGTGAGGACGGCGAATCGGGTCTGCTGGATCAGCATGTCGGTCAGCGCCGCGATACCGGCGCCGGCCTTGTCGGATTCCAGGAGTTCGGCGCGGCGCCGCCGGAGGTCGGGTACCTGCGCGGTGAGCCACCGGCTCGCCGTGTCGAGCCTGCGGGGCGCCGCGCGATCCGCTCCCACTCCGAGCAGGACCCGGTCCAGTGCGCGAGCGGCGTCCAGCCATGCCTGCGCGGTGAGCTCGAACTCGGCGTCCAGCCGCTCGAGCAGCCGGGCGTCTCCGCCGGCGACGCCGAGCCGGGCGCGGGCGTTGCCGACCGGGGGGCGGCCGGGGCTGGGCGAGGCCACCCTCAGGGGAGCGCCCGGCTCCCGCAGCGCGCGGCACCGGACGTCCTCGAAGGCGTCCGTGAATGCCGTGCGGACGCCCCGGTCACGGTCGATCATCGCTCGTTCGAGCGCCACCGCGTGCGGCCCCACCAGTGCGCCGTCGGCGAGGATCCGGTGGGCCCGATCCAGCGCGGAGGCGTACTCGCCCGACAGCATCACGATGCCGCGCAGCGCGGATTCGTATTCGTCCCGCGTCGGCATGACGCCTCCCGGATGCCACCTGCGGCCTCACCACGTGATACGCCCGAGATGTACGCGTCCGCCGCCCCTTGACCCCAAGTGGCCACGGGGGGTCCCGCCGGACGTGGACACCCCGGGGCCGGTGAAGCTGGCCCGCCGCCGGTCACGCGGGCAGGATGGTCCGTCGTGGACACTGACCTGGCGGGATTCCTGCGAGCCCGACTCGACGAGGACGACGCGCTGGCTCGGGCGTGCGCCGGGGACAGCCACTGGACGGACGACGCGATCGCCGTCCTCGCGCCCCAGCTGGCCATCGAACCCAGGCTCCACATCGCGCGGCACGACCCCGCCCGCGTGATGGACGACGTCGCCGCGAAGCGGCGGATGCTCGACTCGCACTACAGCCACCGCGGCGTGTGCCCGACCTGCTTCGACCAGCGGAACAGGCCGATGCTGCGGGAGAGGTGGCCGTGCGAGACCGCGCGCCTGATCGCCCTGCCCTACGCCGACCACCCCGACTACCAGGAGGAGTGGCGTCCGAAGTGAACGGACCCGGGACGCCTCAGCGGCTGTCGAGGATGGCCTGGAAGACCTGAGCCAGTTCGGCGGCGTCCTCGCCCGCGTGGTGCGTGTGCGGGAGCCCTTCGATCTTCAGCTTCTCCTTGATGATGCTCTTGCGGGAGCTGACCCATTCGCAGCCGGTCATGCCCATCCAGTAGCTGCGCAGGTCGATCCCGGCGCCCGACGCGTTGAACGGGCTCTTGCCGAGGAACCGCATGAAGTACCAGTGCACGAACATGCCGTCGAAGACGGCGGGGCCGGCGAGGAAGACGGGACGTCCCGTCCGGCGGAGCCCGTTGATCCACGCGGCGGCGGCGGCCATGGCCTCCTCGGCCGGGGGCGCCTCGCGCAGGAGGCGGTCGCGGTCCAGGCCGGACACCGCCAGCGCCGCCGGCACGAAGTCATCGGAGATCGGCCGGATCTCGGTGTAGAAGGCCAGGTCGGGACGGCCGACGACGGAGATGCCGAGCGAGATCATGCTGTAGGGACCCGGGATGGGGCCGTCCGCCTCGACGTCGACGGCCAGGTAGAGCTCGGGCAACTTGGTCATGGAGAGGAACGTAGACGCCCCCGCCGGGGTGATCCAAGCGAATTACCGCGCCCGGCGCTGGATCCCGTTGCCGTGCGGACCCCTCAGCGGACGGGTTCGCCGTCGCGGGCGACGACGCGGCCCGCCTTCAACACCAGGTCGCGGGGCGGGCGGGTGACCACCGCGGCGGCGGGAGTGTCGGCGGTGACGACGACCAGGTCGGCGGGGGAGCCCTCCGCCAGGCCGTAGGCGGGCAGGCCGAGGGCGCGGGCGCCGCCGTGGGTGGCGGCGTCCAGGGCGATCTCGATGTCCTCGTCGCGGCGGAACGCGCTGCGGTACGCGACGTGCATGGCGCGCTCCAGCATGTCGCCGCTGCCGTAGGGGCTCCACAGGTCGCGGATGTCGTCGTGGCCGCAGGCGATGGTCACCCCGGCGGCGCGCAGCCGCTTGAGCGGCGGGACCGGGAAGTCGAACACGGCCGCCGTCGTCACGGTGATGCCGGCCTCGGCGAGACCGGCGGCCAGGCGGTCCTGGTGGGCGGCGTCGATCTGCCCCAGCGCGTAGGCGTGGCTGACCGTCACCCTGCCGGTCAGGCCGGTCGCCCGGGTCCGTTCGATGATCAGTTCCAGCTCGAACGCGCCCAGGGCGCCGCCGTCGTGGAGGTGGATGTCGATGCCCGCGCCGAACCGCTCGGCCAGGCCGAACACCACGTCCAGGTGGCGGACGGGGTCGCGGTCCATGCCGGCGGGGTCGATCCCGCCGATGGTGGACACGCCCGACTTGAGCGCCTCGGCCAGGAGTTCGGCGGTGCCCGGGTTCCGCAGGATGCCGCTCTGGGGGAACGCGACCTGCTCGACGGTGACCCGTCCGTCCAGGCGCCGAGCCGCTTCCTGGACGGCCTCGACACCGTCCAGCCCGGCGCCCGCGTAGACGTCGGTGTGCGTCCGGACGTGGGACGTGCCGTAGGCGACCATCCGCTCCAGCAGGGCGGCGGCGTTGTCGGGGTCGGGCAGGCCCAGTCCGCCGCGCCGGGTCCGCTCGTTGGTGATCCGGTCGGCGAGGGCGTCCCCGGCGGAATGGGGCTCCCACTCGCGGCCGTACAGGGTCTTGTCCAGGTGGCAGTGGGCCTCGACCAGGCCGGGCAGGACGAGGCGTCCGGCGATGTCGATCACTTCCGCGCCGGGCTCCGTCAACCGCGGTGCGATCGCGGTGATCGTCCCGTCGCGCACCAGGACGTCGGCCGGGCCGGGATGCCGCCAGGGTGTTCCCCCGCGCAGGAGCAGTTCGCGCATGCCTTCGAGTGTGAAGTCGGGGCCGGGGCGGGACAAGGTCCGGCGGGGCGGCGCCGGTCCCGGCGGCGGATAGCGTTGAGGGCCTATGAGCGCCACTCTTGTTGTGAAGGATCTCGCGGCCGGGCACGGGGACCGGGCGCTGTTCTCCGGGCTCGATCTCGTGGTCGCGCCGGGGGACGTCGTCGGGCTCGTCGGCGGGAACGGCGCCGGGAAGTCGTCGCTGCTGAGGATCCTGGCGGGGCTCGCCGAGCCCGAGCAGGGGGTCGTCCAGGCCAATCCGGCGTCCGCCGTCATCGGGTACCTGCCGCAGGAGCCCGAGCGGCGGCCGGGGGAGACGGTCGCGCGGTTCCTCGCGCGCCGGACCGGGGTCGCGCGGGCGCAGGCGGAGCTGGACGCGGCGACCGAAGGGCTCGTCGAGGGACGGCCCGGCGCCGACGACGAGTACGCGGCGGCGCTGGAGCGGTGGCTGGCCGTCGGCGGCGCGGACCTGGACGACCGGGCGGGCGAGGTCGTCGCGGAGGTCGGGCTGGACGCCGGGCTCGACCGGCCGATGACGGCGCTGTCGGGCGGGCAGGCGGCGCGGGCCGGGCTGGCGTCGCTGCTGCTCAGCCGCTATGACGTGTTCCTGCTGGACGAGCCGACGAACGACCTCGACCTGGACGGGCTCGAACGGCTGGAGCGGTTCGTCACCGGCCTGCGGGCGGGAACGGTCGTGGTGAGCCACGACCGCGAGTTCCTCGCCCGGACCGTGGGGAGCGTCCTGGAACTGGACCTCGCCCAGCGGCAGGTGAACCTCTACGGCGGCGGGTACGACGCCTACCTCGCCGAACGGGAGGTCGCGCGCCGCCACGCGCGGGCCGAGTACGAGGAGTACGCCGGGACGCTGACCGCGCTCCAGGAGCGCGGCCGGACGCAGCGCGCCTGGATGGACAAGGGCGTCCGCAACGCGCGCCGCAAGGCCGGCGACAACGACAAGATCGGCCGGAAGTTCCGGTCGGAGGCGAGCGAGAAGCAGGCGGCGAAGGCGCGGCAGACCGAGCGGGCCATCGAGCGGCTGGAGGCCGTCGAGGAGCCGCGCAAGGAGTGGGAGCTGCGGATGGAGATCGCCGCCGCGCCCCGGTCCGGCGCGATGGTGGCGGCGCTGCGGGGCGCGGTCGTGCGGCGCGGCGCGTTCACGCTCGGCCCGGTCGACCTGGAGATCGGCTGGGCGGACCGCGTCGCGATCACCGGCGCGAACGGCGCGGGCAAGACGACGCTGCTTGCGGCCCTGCTCGGCCGGGTCGTCCCGGACGAGGGGGACGCGGCGCTCGGGCCCGGCGTGGTCGTGGGCGAGGTCGACCAGGCGCGCGGCCTGTTCCTCGGGGACGCGCCGCTGATCGACGCGTTCGGCGGGGCGTCCGGGCTCGATCCCGAGCCGGCCCGCACGCTGCTGGCGAAGTTCGGTCTGCGCGCGGCGCACGTCCTGCGCCCGGCGGCCACCCTGTCACCGGGCGAGCGGACCCGCGCCGCCCTCGCGCTGCTCCAGGCCAAGGGCGTGAACCTGCTGGTGCTGGACGAGCCGACCAACCATCTCGACCTGCCGGCGATCGAGCAGCTCGAAGCGGCGCTGGAGTCCTATGCGGGCACGCTGCTGCTGGTCACGCACGACCGCCGGATGCTGCGGGCGGTCCGCACCACCCGCCGCCTCACCGTCGCGGGCGGCCGCGTGACCGACGACCTCGCCCCGGCGGCCGGCTGAACCGGGCGGCCGGGTCCGGCGGATCGGGCGGCCGGGGCGCGTCCCGTTCCGGAGATCGGATCATGGCCGAGGGCCGGGCTGGTCGCGGCGGAGCGTGCCGGTCGCCTTCTTCCTCTTCCCGCCCGGGTCGTAGCAGACGATGCTCGCCCTGTTCTTCTTGCCCGGGGTCAGGGTGATGTCCCCGGCATCGCATCTGGAGTGACCGCCGGAGAAGACCGGCCGGATCGTCAGCGTCCCGCTTCGCAAGCCGATCGGTACGGCCTCGCCGGTGCAGCCCTTGGGCGGATATCGAATCTTCCCGACCTTCCTGCCCGCATCGAGGGTCAGTTCCACTTTCCGGGATCCGCCCTTCGGGTCGCGCAAGTCGACCGTGCCCTTCCAGGTTCCGGCCAGGGCACGCGGAACGGCGACCTCGGCCCTCGGTTCGTCCGGCAGGAAGTCGCGCACGAGGATCGTCGCGCACCAGGCGACCGCGGTGACGCTCACCACGATGGCGAACGCGGTCGCGAGCCGCTCCTTCGTGCGGCGCGCCATCGGCATGTACGAGAAGGCGGAGCGTGGCGGGGGCGAGCCGGGACGGGCATGGGGCGGCGGGGCGGGGCGGGCATAGGGCGGCGGGGCGGGGCGCGGCGGGGGCACGCGACCCGGTGTGGCGGCCCGCCACGGATCGTGGGCGGGCGACGGCCTGCCCGGCGCCGCGACGTCCCACGGGTCGTCGATGATGACCTCTTCCTCGGGGCCGGGCGGGGGCCCGTCCTCGGCGGCGCGGCGCGCGGCGTCGTAGGTCGCGCGTCGCCTGGTGAGGACCTCCATCGCGGCGTTGAGGAGCCGGAGCCTCTCCTCGGCGGCGGGCTTGGCGGCCGGGTCGGTGACGAGGTCCGGGTGGACGGCGCGCGCGAGCGCCCGGTAGGCGCGCCGGATATCGCCGGACGTGGCGTCCGGCTCCAGGCCGAGGACCTCGTAGGCGTCGTGGCCGTCGAGTTCCCGGAAGGCGCCGGACAACGTCAGCGGCCGATGCGGCGGGCCACCGCGGCCCGGTAGCAGGTGAGGGACCAGTGCGCGGTCGCGTCGGTGTGGCCCACCGGGACGATCTTGGAGCCGGTGGCGACCGTGACGTCCCTCGCGCCCGCGATGAAGAACACGAACGTGGTGAGGTGGTGGTCGTGGCCCTCGTAGTACCACATGTTGCGCAGGATGTCCTGGCCGCCGAGGAAGGGGGTCTGCAGCAGTTCCTGCGCCTGCGCGGGCAGGTTCCCCAGCACGCCGAGGGCGCCGTCGTCCAGGGCGAGGCCGCTCGGCGGCGTGTCCCGCGTGGACGCGGCCCGCGGCCGTCCCGGGCGGGAGGCGTTCGGCGGCGGGCGGTGATCGACCTGGACGTGCCGGAGGGTGCCCGGGGCGAGTTGGAAGGACGAGATCGCGTAGACGGGGCGGTGCTCGGTGTCGACGCGCGGGTCGGCGATCGACAGGCCGCTCTCCCCGAAGGTCACCGCGTAGGGGCGGCCGTCGCCGCTGGAGGCGTCCTCGTGGGCGAACCAGGTGATGGCGGCGCCGGACAACTCGGCGAGGCGCGCCCGGGTGCGCGGCCCGATCGACGCCCAGCACTCCTCGCGGTTCGGGCTGCCGCCGAGCCGCATCTCGCCCGGCCGGTGGAGCGGAGCGCCGCCATGCCTTTCGAGCGCGGCCCGCCGCCGGACCTCGGGCCGGCCGGAGTCGAACGGAACCATCGGGAATGAGCCCATGAGACGTCCCTGACCGGTCGCTGACAGGTGGTGATCATCTTAGTGGAATCCGGCGGTTCGGGACGGCGTGTTCCGGTGATCGTTATGGGGCGGTGTCGATGGCCTCGGGGGACAGGAGGCGGTCGAGGACCATCGCGGCGCAGCCCGCCAGACCGGCCGATTCGCCCTGGCGGCTGGGTTCGATGCGGAGGCTGCGGGTGGCGAGGGCCGTGGAGCGCTGGTAGACGATCTCGCGGACGCCCGCGATGAGGGCCTCGTCGGTGCCGACCAGGTCGCCGCCGAGGACGACGACGGCGGGGTTCAGCAGGTTGACGGCGGTGGCGACGACCTCGCCGATGCGGCGCCCGGCCTCGCGGAGGAGGGCGACGGTCGCGGGATCACCCGCGCGGGCGAGGGCGGCGAGTCCGGAGAGGTCGCCGGCGGGGGAGCGGGCGAGGAGGGCGGCGCCGCCCGCGACGGCCTCGACGCAGTTGACGTTGCCGCAGCGGCAGGGCGCCTCGGAGGCCGACGGGACCGGCACGTGCCCGATCTCCCCGGCGGCGCCCAGGGCGCCGCGCTGGATGCGGCCGCCCGCGATGAGGCCCGCGCCGATGCCGGTGGAGACCTTCACGAACAGCAGGTCGTCCACGCCGGGGTGGGCCTGGTGCTCGCCGAGCGCGGCGGCGTTGACCTCGTTGTCGAGGTAGGCGGGGACGCCGAAGCGGTCGCGGATCGGGGGCCCGGTCTCCAGGCCGTTCCAGGTGCCGGTGGCGTGCTCGACGGCGTCCGGGACGCCGAGGCCGACGCCGCGGACGCTCGACGGGTCGATCCCGGACGCGCGGAGCAGGTCCGTCCAGTCGTCGAGGAGGCGGGGGAGGGTCTTCGCGGCGGACGTCTCCGGCGGCGGCCCGGCCGCGCTCGCCAGGACCGAACCAGCGAGGTCGCAGACGGCGAGCGTGCCGCGCGACTGGCCGAGGTTCGCGACGAGGACGGTGCCGCCCGCCGCGTCGAACTCCAGCCGGGCCGGGGGGCGGCCCCCGGTGGACGGGCCGTCCGCGCGCTCGACGACGAGGCCGCGCGCGATGAGGTCGGCGACGCGGGACGCGACGGCGGGGCGGGACAGGCCGGTGATGCGGCCGAGGTCGGCGCGGGTGGCGACGCCGTGCTCGCGGATCAGCCGGAGCGTGTCGCCCACGGTGGCGGGGCGGGGGACGGGGCGTGCCATCCGGTCAGTCAAGCACGCGCCGCTTAGGTGCGCCAAGTTAGCTGAAGATTCCTGCTTTTGTCAGTTTGTATCCCTAAGTGGGCTTGTCGGTGTACGGAAGGCTGGGTAGCGTGCTCGTTCAATCCCCCCGTTATCTGGAGCAGCGAAGATGGCAGTGCATCCCGTCCTGGCGCGCGTGACCGAGCGCGTCGCCGAACGGAGCGCGGAGCGGCGCGGCGCGTACCTTGACCGGATCCGCGCGGCCCGCACGCGGGGCCCCGCGCGCGGCGGCATGGGCTGCGGCAACCTCGCGCACGGCTTCGCCGCCTGCGGCGCCCAGGACAAGCTCTGGCTGCGCGGCGACGTCACCCCGAACATCGCGATCGTCAGCGCGTACAACGACATGCTGTCCGCGCACCAGCCGCTGAAGGACTACCCGGACCTCATCAAGGCGGCGGTCCGGGCGGCGGGCGGCACCGCGCAGTTCGCGGGCGGCGTGCCCGCGATGTGCGACGGGATCACGCAGGGCCGCGCGGGCATGGAGCTGTCGCTGTTCAGCCGGGACGTCGTCGCGATGGCGACGGCCGTGGCGCTGTCGCACGACATGTTCGACGGCGCGCTGCTCCTCGGCGTCTGCGACAAGATCGTCCCGGGGCTGGTGATCGGCGCGCTGGCGTTCGGGCACCTGCCCGTGCTGCTGGTCCCGGCGGGGCCGATGCCGTCCGGGCTGCCGAACGCGAAGAAGGCGAGCGTCCGCAAGCGGTACGCGGCGGGCGAGATCGGGCGGGACGAGCTGCTCGCCGCCGAGGCCGCGTCCTACCACTCGCCCGGCACCTGCACCTTCTACGGGACGGCGAACTCCAACCAGCTGCTCATGGAGGTCATGGGGCTGCACCTGCCGGGGGCGAGCTTCGTCCCGCCGGGCACGAAGCTGCGGGACGCGCTGACCGAGGCCGCCGCGCGGCGCGTCCTGGAGCTGACGAGCCTGGCGGGCGACGGCTACACGCCGATCGGGGAGCTGCTGGACGAGCGGGCGTTCGTCAACGGCGTCGTCGCGCTGCTCGCGACCGGCGGGTCCACGAACCACACGCTGCACCTGGTCGCGATGGCCTCCGCCGCCGGGATCGACCTGACCTGGGACGACTTCGACGAGCTGTCGCATGTGACGCCGCTGCTCACCCGCCTGTACCCGAACGGGACGGCGGATGTGAACCACTTCCACGCGGCGGGCGGCACCGCGTTCCTCATCGGCGAGCTGATCGACGCGGGCCTCCTGCACGAGGACGCCCGGACGGTCGGCGGCGGCACCCTCGCGGTGTACCGGCGGGCCGCCGAGTACGTGAACGGCAGGGCGGAGTGGCGGGAGCACCCGCGGGTATCCGGTGACACCGACGTCCTCCGCCCGGTCGCCGACCCGTTCGACGTCCAGGGCGGCCTCCACACCGTCACGGGCAACCTCGGCCGCGCGGTGGTGAAGGTGTCGGCCGTCAGGGGCGAGCACCGGGTCATCGAGGCGCCCGCCCGCGTGTTCGACTCGCAGGAGTCGCTGCAGGAGGCGTTCGCCGCAGGGGAACTCGACCGGGACGTGGTCGCGGTCGTCCGGTTTCAGGGGCCGCGCTCCAACGGGATGCCGGAGCTGCACCGCCTCACCCCGCCGCTCTCGGTGCTCCAGGACCGCGGCCACCGCGTCGCGCTCGTGACCGACGGCCGCATGTCGGGCGCGTCGGGCGCGGTGCCCGCCGCGATCCACGTGTCGCCGGAGGCGGCGGCGGGCGGCCCCCTCGCCCGCGTCCGCGACGGCGACGTGATCCGGCTCGACTGCGACAAGGGCGTGCTGGAGATCCTCGTCCCGGACGAGGAGCTCGCCGCCCGCCACCCCGATCCCGCGCCGCCCGGCGCGTCCGGGACCGGGCGGGAGCTCTTCCAGGTCTTCCGCGCGGCCGTCGGCCCGGCGGAGCGCGGCGCGGGGGTGCTCGGATGACCGGGCCAGGCGCGGGACCCTGGCTCGTCGCGGACGTCGGCGGCACCAACGCGCGGTTCGCCCTTGTCGACGGCCCGGACGGGACGCCCGAGCACGTCGCGTCCCTTCCCACCCGCGACCATGCCGGCCTCGCCGACGCGGCCGCCGCCTACCTCGCGCGCCATGCCGGCGTGCGGCCGTCCGCGGCGTGCCTGGCGGTGGCGGGCCCGGTGAGCGGCGGGACGTACCACCTAACCAACGCGGGCTGGCCCGCCGGCACCGCGGACGCCGTCCGCGAGCGGCTCCGCATTCCGCGCCTGGAGATCCTCAACGACTTCGAGGCCCTCGCGCTCGCCCTGCCCCGCCTGGCCCCGGGCGACCTGATCCCGGTCGGGCCGTCCGCGCCCACCGGCGGCGGCACGCTCGCCGTGGTCGGCCCCGGCACCGGACTGGGCGTCGCCGGGCTCGTCCCCACCGCCGCCGGATGGCTGGCCCTGCCCGGCGAGGGCGGCCAGGTCGACATCCCCGCCGCCACCGAGCGCGAGGTCGAGGTGATGCGGCTGCTCCGCGCGGAACGCGGCGCCGCGACCGCCGAGCTGCTGCTGTCCGGCGACGGGCTGGCCCGCATCCACCGCTTCCTCGCGGTCATCGACGGCGTCCCGGCCGCCGAGCCGCTCGACCCCGCCCGGATCTGCTCGCGCCTCGACGACCCCCTCTGCGAGGAGGCCGTGCTGATGTTCTGCGCGCTGCTCGGCTCCCTGGCCGGGAACGTCGCCCTGACGCTCGGCGCGCGCGGCGGCGTGTACCTCGGCGGCGGGATCCTGCCCCGCATCGCGGACGTCCTGTGCGGCAGCTCGTTCCGCGCCCGCTTCGAGTGGAAGCCCCCGGTCGAGGACTACCTGCGCACCATCCCGACCGCCCTGATCGTCCACCCCGGCCCCGCCCTGGTCGGCGCCGCCGCCCACCTCACCCAGACCCTCCGCACCCCAGCCCTGGAACGCGCATGAACACCGCTGAAGAACTGATGGGCCTCGCACCCGTCGTCCCCGTCGTCGTGCTGGACGACGCGGACGCGGCCGCGCCCCTCGCCCGCGCCCTCGCCGCCGGCGGCCTCCCGGTGATCGAGGTGACGCTGCGGACGCCCGCCGCCCTGGACGCCATCGCCCGCATCGCGGCCGAGGTCCCGGACGCGGTCGTCGGCGCGGGCACGGTCGTCCGGCCCGCCGACGCCGAGCGCTCCGCCGCCGCCGGCGCCCGGTTCCTCGTCAGCCCCGGCTGCACGCCGTCGCTGCGGGGCGCGATGGCGGCGACCGGGCTGCCGTTCCTCCCGGGCGTCGCGACGGCATCGGAGGCGATCGCCCTGCTGGAGGACGGCGTCACCGCGATGAAGTTCTTCCCGGCCGAGGCGGCGGGCGGCGTGCCGTACCTGAAGGCGCTGGGCGGCCCCCTGCCGGGCGTCCGCTTCTGCCCGACCGGCGGCGTGAGCCCCGCCAACGCCGCCGCCTACCTGGCGCTCCCCAACGTGGGCTGCGTCGGCGGGTCGTGGCTGACGCCGCCGGACGCGGTCCGCGCCGGCGACTGGGACGCGGTGCGCGCCCTCGCCGAGGAGGCCGCCGCCCTCCGTCCGGTCGTCTGAGCGGTGGGGGCCCGCCTGGCAGTGCCGGGGAGGACGGTGGGCGCCATGAGGGGCGTGCCGACCGGCCCTGCCGGGGTGCGCAGGCGGGCCTCCGCGCGCGGGGACCGCGCCGGGCTCACGAAGCCGACGGGATCCCGCGGTGCCGGCGCCGGGACGGGCGCCGTCCGGTGAGGATCAGCGCCGCGCGGACCAGCCACGCGACCAGGGCGAGCATCAGGACGGCGAACAGGCCCGCCGACGGCCCCGCCGTGATCGCCACCACCGCGAACACCGCGAGCAGCACCGGGAACGCGGGGTGGCCCGGCCGGTGCCGGCGGTGCGCCCGCATCGGCGGCCGGCCGGGGTGCCGTGCCGGGGGCCGGCCGCGATGCCGCGACCGTGCCGGCTCCGGGTCGGGAAGGCCGTGCGGGGCGGGCAGGTCCCGGACGAGGGCGCGCAGGTCGCCGCGCGTCTTCGCGGTGAGGGCGGGCTCCAGCCGCTCGTCGAGCTCCGCCCGGTCGAGGCGTCCGGCGGCGAAGTGGTCGTGCAGCGCGACCATGACGGCCTCGCGGTCGGTGTCGCCGACCCGCAGGTCGTCGCCCGGCGGTGCGCCGGGCGGCGCCGCGTCCAGGGTGCTCACGTGCATGGGGTTCGGCCGCATGGCCTACTCCTCGGCGTCGGGGGTCGTGGCGTCCTCGTCGTCGGCGAGGACGCGGTAGAGGTCGCGGCGCGCCTCCGCGAGGACGTCGCGGGCGCGCGCGATCTGCCGGGGGGATCCGGCGTGGACGATCTGCATCACGGCGGAGCCCGTCTGCGCCGCCTGCCGGAACAGGTCGGGGACGCCCTCGCCGAAGTCGTACGCCATCTCGGCCCACGGCTCGGCGAGCTCGTCGCGGTTCCGCTCGACGTGGGCGCGGCCTTCGCCGGTGAGGTGGAAGACGCGGCGGCCGCCGCTCTCCTCCCCGGCGATGAGTCCCTCGTCGGCGAGCTGCTGGAGGGCCGGGTAGACGGCGCCGGGGCTGGGCCTCCACGCGCCGCCGCTGCGCTCGGCGATCTCCTGGATGAGCTGGTAGCCGTTGCGCGGCTCCTCGTCGAGGAGGACGAGGATCGCGGCCCGGACGTTGCCCTTGCGCGCCTTGCCGCCCCGGCCCCAGGGGGCGCGGCCGCGCGCCCAGGGCGGGTGCGGACCGGGGCCGAAGCCGCCCTGGGGTCCCCACGGGCCGCCGAACATCCAGCCGGGGCCGGGGACGTCTCCCCGTGCCCGGAATCCACGGTGTCCCATGTTCGTCACCACCTTCTGAGATCTCTCTATGATCTCTCGCGATACGCCAACGATATATCGAAGACGTACGCAAGGGCCAGAGAGTTCCCGAAAGCGGGTGAAATCAGCGCTCCACGCCCGTCACCGCGCGGGCCGTCACGACCGCGCGCTGCCAGGGCGGCAGCGACACCCGCGAGCTGAGCGCGATGCAGGGGCGCTCCGCGATCCGCTCCAGCAGTCGGCGGTAGACGCCCGCCATCGCGGCGGTGCAGGCCGCGCTGCGCCGGTCCAGGAGGGGCAGCAGCCGCATGCCCTCCGCGTACCAGGCGCGGGCCCGCTCCGCCTCGAACCGCACCAGCCCGTTCAGCCGCCACGGCGGGTCGACGAACTCGCCCGACTCGTCCTGTTCGAGGGTGCAGCCGAAGAGCGCCAGGTCCTCCGCGGGCAGGTAGGTGCGGCCCGCCGAGCGGTCCTCCCGGATGTCCCGCAGAACGTTCGTGAGTTGCAGCGCGACCCCCAGCGAGTCGGCGAGTCCCTCCGCGCGGAGCCGCCCGCCCGCGCCGAACACGCCGAGCGACACCCGCCCGACCGTGCCCGCCATCCGCTGGCAGTGGCGCAGCAGGTCGTCGAACGTCTCGTACCGGACGCCCCGGACGTCGGCCGCGCAGCCGTCGATGAGCTCGTCGAACGCGTCGAGCGGGATCGGGTACCGGCCCGCCGCGTCCGCGAGCCCGGTGAGGACCGGGTCGCCGCCGAGCACGCCGAGCCCGTCCGGGCCGCGCGCCGCCGACCGCACGTCGGCGAGCCGCCGCCGCGCCCGGTCGAGCCGGTCGAGCCGCACGCGCATGGGCTCCGGCCCGTCCCCGATGTCGTCGACGCGGCGCGCGAACGCGTAGATCGCGCTCAGCGCGCGGCGCTTCGGGACGGGCATCAGCCGGACGCCGTGCGCGAAGTCGCGGTCGCGCTTGCGGACGACCCGCTCGCAGTGCCGGTACGCCTCCGCCACCTGGGCGGAGCGTCCGCAGGTCTCCGAAACCGACATCCCTCAATCCCCTTCGACGGGCACGCGCCCGGGGGCGGCGGGTGCCGAACGGTGATCACCATGGGGGTGATTCGCGGGCGCGGCACGGGGGAAACCCCGCCGCCGGTATGGAGCGGGTCAATCGGGGTGGGACAACCGGCATACGCGGCATCCCGCACGGCTACCCTCGGGCCATGCAAGAGATCGTCGAGCCCGTCGACCTGTGCCTTCCCGACGGCCGCCTGAACCCGGACGCCGTCGGATGGACCCGCCGCCCCCTGCACCGCGCCAACCTGCGCGGGTGGGGCCGCGCCAAGCGCTGGGAGTACTGGGGGATCGTCACGCCCCGGCACATCGTCGGGCTCGTCGCCTCGTCCCTCGACTACGCGGGCGTGCACGGCGTCTACGTCCTCGACCGCGAGACCGGCGAGGAGCTCGCGCGGGACGCGGTCGCGCCGTTCGCGCTCGGCGCCCGCTTCCCCGAGCGCTGCGGCGAGGGCGAGGTGGCGGCGCGCGGCGGCGGCGTCGCGGTCGGCGGCAGGCACGGCGCGTCCGGCACGCTGCTGCGGGCGAAGGCGCCCGGCGTCCTCGTCGACCTGGAGATCCCGCTGCCGGACGGGCACGAGTCGCTCGGCGTCGTGGTCCCGTGGAGCGAGCACCGCTTCCAGTACACGGTGAAGGACGTCGGGCGCCCCGTGCGGGGGCGGCTGACCCTCCCGTCCGGCGAGTACGAGGTGGGTGAGGGCGCGTTCGCCGTCCTCGACCACGGGCGCGGCAAATGGCCGTACCGGATGACGTGGAACTGGGCGGCGGCGTCCGGCCGGAAGCTCGCCCTCCAACTGGGCGGAAAGTGGACCGACGGGACCGGCCAGACCGAGAACGGCCTGTTCGTCGACGGCCGCCTCCACAAGATCGGCGACGATCTCCGCTGGACCTACGACCCCACCGACCTGCTCCGCCCCTGGACGATCGAGGGCCCCCGCGTCCAGGTCGGGTTCCACCCCTTCCACGAACGCGTCGCCCGTACCGAACTCCTCATCGTCGGCTCCGAGACGCACCAGTGCTTCGGCTACTTCACCGGCCGCGTCCAGACCGACGACGGCGCGTGGCTCGACGTGGAGGGCCTGGAGGGCTGGGCCGAAGAGGCTCGCCAGCGCTGGTGAGCCTGCTGCGCGGACCGCGGCGCGACCGGTACGCGCCGGGCGCGGCGCAAGTAACTCGACGTCGAGATAAATTAGAGATAGCTTGACGTCGAGAGAAAACCTGCGGAAGTTAGGCGGACCCGGATCCCGGACAGGACTCCGCCTAAGGCAGGATTCATGGTGGATGAGCGTCCGCCCCGCCGCGCGCGTACAGCCCCGGGGCGGGATTCACCGATCAGAAGAGTGTGCGCCGCGCGGTCATGTCCCGGACCCGACGCGCGGTCGTCGATGGAGGAGGAGTCCGTGTCCGCGAACAGCTTCGGCAGCCTGAGCAAGCTCCAGGTGGGCGAGAGGTCGTACGACATTTACCGGCTGGACGCGGTCGAGGGCTCGGCCCGACTCCCGTACAGCCTCAAGGTGCTGCTGGAGAACCTGCTGCGCACCGAGGACGGCGCGAACGTCACCGCCGACCACATCCGCGCCATCGCCGGCTGGGACGCAGGCGCCCAGCCCAGCAAGGAGATCCAGTTCACCCCGGCGCGGGTCATCATGCAGGACTTCACGGGCGTGCCCTGCGTGGTCGACCTCGCCACCATGCGCGAGGCCGTCCGCGACCTCGGCGGCGACCCCACGAGGATCAATCCGCTGGCGCCCGCCGAGATGGTCATCGACCACTCCGTGATCGTCGACTACTTCGGCACCCCGCAGGCGTTCGAGCGCAACGTCCAGGTGGAGTACGAGCGCAACAAGGAGCGCTACCAGTTCCTGCGCTGGGGCCAGACCGCGTTCGACGAGTTCAAGGTCGTCCCGCCCGGCACCGGCATCGTCCACCAGGTCAACATCGAGCACCTGGCCCGCGTCGTGTTCGACCGGGGCGGCGTCGCCTACCCCGACACCTGCGTCGGCACCGACTCCCACACCACGATGGAGAACGGCATCGGCGTCCTCGGCTGGGGCGTCGGCGGCATCGAGGCGGAGGCCGCGATGCTCGGCCAGCCGATCTCCATGCTGATCCCGCGCGTCGTCGGCTTCAAGCTGACCGGCGAGCTGCCCGCCGGCACCACCGCCACCGACCTCGTGCTGACCATCACCGAGATGCTCCGCAAGCACGGCGTCGTCGGCAAGTTCGTGGAGTTCTACGGCGAGGGCGTCGCCGCCCTGCCGCTGGCGAACCGCGCCACCATCGGCAACATGAGCCCCGAGTTCGGCTCCACCTGCGCGATCTTCCCGATCGACGGCGAGACCCTGAAGTACCTGCGCCTCACCGGACGCTCCGACGAGCAGGTCGCGCTCGTCGAGGCGTACGCCAAGGAGCAGGGCATGTGGCTCGACCCGTCCGCCGAGCCGGACTTCTCCGAGTACCTCGAGCTGGACCTCGGCACGGTCGTCCCGTCCCTGGCCGGGCCGAAGCGCCCGCAGGACCGCATCGCCCTCTCCACCGCCAAGGAGACCTGGCGCCGCGACGTCCAGAACTACGTGAAGAACGCGGACGAGGCCGGCCTCGAGTCGTTCCCCGCGTCCGACGCGCCCGCCATGGGCCCCGACGGAGACCGCCCCCACACGCGCGTCGACGTCGTCATGGAGGACGGCACGAAGTTCGAACTGGACCACGGCCACGTCGCCGTCGCCGCCATCACCTCCTGCACCAACACGTCCAACCCGTACGTGATGATCGGCGCCGCGCTCGTCGCGAAGAAGGCCGTCGAGAGGGGCCTGACCCGCAAGCCGTGGGTGAAGACCTCCCTCGCCCCCGGCTCCCAGGTCGTCACCGACTACCTCGAGCGCGCGAGCCTCACCCCCTACCTCGACAAGATCGGCTTCAACCTCGTCGGGTACGGCTGCACCACCTGCATCGGCAACACCGGCCCCCTGCAGCCGGAGATCTCCAAGGCGGTCAACGACAACGACCTCGCCGTCACGGCGGTCCTGTCCGGCAACCGCAACTTCGAGGGCCGCATCAGCCCCGACGTCAAGATGAACTACCTGGCGTCCCCGCCGCTGGTCATCGCCTACGCGCTCGCCGGGACGATGGACATCGACATCCTCAACGACCCGATCGCCGACGGCACCGACGGCCCCGTGTACCTGCGGGACATCTGGCCGACCGCCGAGGAGGTCGCCGAGATCGTCGAGTCGTCCATCGGCCAGGAGATGTTCGCGCAGAGCTACGCCGACGTCTTCAAGGGCGACGAGCGCTGGCGCGGCCTCGACATCCCGACCGGCGGCACCTTCGAGTGGGACCCGTCGTCCACGTACGTCCGCAAGGCCCCGTACTTCGACGGCATGGGCCTGGAGCCGTCGCCGGTCACCGACATCGCCGGCGCCCGCGTCCTCGCCAAGCTCGGCGACTCGGTCACCACCGACCACATCTCGCCCGCCGGGTCCATCAAGGTCGGCACGCCCGCCGCGCAGTACCTCGAGGAGAACGGCGTCGCCGTCCGCGACTTCAACTCCTACGGGTCCCGCCGCGGCAACCACGAGGTCATGATCCGCGGCACGTTCGCGAACATCCGCCTCCGCAACCAGCTCCTGGACGACGTCGAGGGCGGCTACACCCGCGACTTCACCCAGGACGGCGCGCCCCAGGCGTACATCTACGACGCCGCGCAGAACTACGCCGCCGCCGGCATCCCGCTCGTCGTCATCGCGGGCAAGGAGTACGGCTCCGGCTCGTCCCGCGACTGGGCCGCGAAGGGCACCGCCCTCCTCGGCGTCCGCGCCGTCATCGCCGAGTCGTACGAGCGCATCCACCGCTCGAACCTCATCGGCATGGGCGTCCTTCCGCTCCAGTTCAAGGACGGCGAGTCCGCCGCGACCCTCGGCCTCACCGGCACCGAGACCTTCGAGATCACCGGGGTCACGGCGCTCAACGAGGGCGACGTCCCCCGCGAGGTCACGGTGAAGGCCGACGGCAGGGAGTTCCAGGCCGTCGTCCGTATCGACACCCCCGGTGAGGCGGACTACTACCGCAACGGAGGCATCATGCAGTACGTCCTCCGCAACCTGCTCCGCAAGTAACCCGCACGCCGCGACGGGCCGCCTCCCCCCGGGGGGCGGCCCGTTCCGCGTCTCAGCGGCCTTAGCCTGGTCCGATGCGTCCCACCAAGGCCGATCTGGAGGCCGCGCGCGACCGCGTCATCCCCGACATCGTGCCGCCGGAAGGCGGCGTCCTGATCTGCGGGATCAACCCGGGGCTGTACTCGGGGGCGACCGGTCACCACTTCGCCCGTCCGGGCAATCGCTTCTGGCCCGCCCTGCACCGATCGGGCTTCACCGACCGGCTGCTGTCGCCCGCCGAGCAGGGCCTGCTGCCGTCCTACGGCCTCGGCATCACGAACCTCGCGCCCCGCACCACGGCCCGCGCGGACGAACTGACCGCCGGGGAACTCCGCGAGGGCGGCCTCCGCCTGGCCGCCTTCGTCGAGGAGCACCGCCCCGCCTACCTGGCGGTCGCCGGCGTCACCGCCTACCGGACGGCTTTCGCGAACCCCAAGGCTCAGATAGGTGAGCAGGACGAGATGTGCGGCCCCGCGAAACTGTGGATCCTCCCGAACCCGAGCGGCCTCAACGCCTCCTGGACGCTCGACAAGATCAGTGCCGAGTTCGCCCGGCTCCGCGCCGCCGCCCCCGGAACTCCATGAAGATCTCGGGATCGAAGGACACGGAGACGGGGACGTCCGCCTGGATCTCCGTCTTCAGCGACTGCCCGGCGATGGCCGTCTGAGTGAGGTGATAGGCGCCTGTCTCGGCGTCCAGGATGAAGACCTGTACCTGCGGGTGGGGTGAGAACTTGGCGATCCAGTACTGCGGGATGCCCAGCGCCGCGTACTCCTTCACCTTGCGTACCTGGTCGGTGCGCTCGCTGCCGCTACCGGGCGAGACCACCTCGACCACAAGGAGTAGTTCCTCGCCGGGAAGTTCGACGCTGCCTTCGAGGAAAGCGTCTTCGACGAGTTCCCCCGGCGCCACGAAAACATCCGGCTTCCGGATCCCGGACGGAGTGGTGATCTCCCAGTCCCCGCCTCGATCCGCGTAGGCGGAGGCCCCGGCCTTCTCGATGGCCGTTTCGATGGCCTCGTGGATCTTCCGGTAGATGATGTTGTGCACCGTGCTCGGAGACAACTCGATCAGCCACCCGTCTTCGAGTTCCAGGCCGCGGCCTTCGTCCTCTCGGGCATGCAGATCTTCGGCTGTGTACGGGCCAAAACCGTCATGGTCGGGCGCGACGCTCACGGTTCCGCTCCCATCGTTGGCACGACAGATCGATACAGGGACAACACTACCCCGCCCGATGTTCGCGACCCAGCGTAGCGACGCGATGACCGAAAGGAGACCTATTTCAGAGAAGCGGCGGTGAGCATGGTCTCGACCTCGGTGAGGAGGGACGCGCTCGGCTGCCAGAGGCCCGGGTGGCGGCCCAGCGCGACGATGGGGCGGGGGAGGGCTCGGACGTTCGCCAGGTGGTAGTGGTACTCGCCCCGGTTCGCCCAGGGGCCGCAGTCGCAGGGGGCGCCCGCGGCCGAGGCGCCGCAGACGTCGGTCAGGTCGGCCTGGGCCGTGACGGCGCCGATGGTGGCGAGGGGGTCGCCCGGGTCCCACCCGGCGGCGCGGACGAGGGGGGAGTCGCACGCCTTCAGGTCGACGCGCATCGACGCGTGGATGAGGAGCGGGCCGCGGTAGGCGGTGGGCATGTCCTGGTTCGAGACGGTCTTGCCGCCACGCGCGATCGCGAACGCCCAGGGCTGCTGGACACTGATCGCCTGCACGCGGTACCTCCAAGACTCCGTTGTCGCGGGGATCGGCCGGCCGGCGACCGCGCGATGCCCGTGAGGGTAGGCGCATATCGGGCGTCATGCCAATGGCGCCGGGTGATCATTGGTGTGACGCGCGAGTAAGAGGGATGGTTGACGCAGGTGGGACGAATGGGGCAGAAGTTATCAGCCTTTGAGTGCGCCCGCCATGAGGCCGCGCATGAAGAAGCGGCCGAGCAGCAGGTAGACGAGGAGCGTGGGCAGCGACGCGAGGAGCGCCGACGCCATCTGCTGGTTGTACTGGACGGCCGCCGCGCCGGAGCCCGCCGTGTTGTTCAGCATCACCGTCACCGGCCAGCTGTCGGGAGCGCCGAGGAAGACCGCGAACAGGAAGTCGTTCCACAGGGACGTGAACTGCCAGATGAGGGTCACCGCGAACGCGGGGCCGGAGACGGGCAGGACGATCGAGGTGTAGGTCCGGAGCATGCCGGCGCCGTCGACGCGGGCCGCCTCGATCAGCTCGTCCGGGATCGTCACGTAGTAGTTGCGGAAGATCAGCGTGCAGATCGGGATGCCGTAGACGACGTGGGCGAGGACGAGGCCGCGGATCGTCCCGACGAGCTCCATGTCGGTGAGCAGGCCGGCGAGCGGGATCATCACCGCCTGGTACGGGATGAACATCCCGAACAGGAACAGGGTGAAGACGGCGTCGGCGCCGGGGAACCGCCACTTGGACAGGACGTACCCGTTCAGCGAGCCGAGGACGGCCGAGATCAGCGACCCGGAGACGGCGATCTTCACGCTGTTCTCCAGGCCGGGGCGCAGGACGTCCCAGGCGGTGCGCCAGCCGGAGAGGCTCCAGGCGTCCGGCAGGCTCCAGGCGCCGGCCGGGTCGGCCTCGGCGAGCGGCTTGAAGCTCGTCACGACGAGGACGTACACCGGCATCAGGAACAGGGCGGCGAACAGCAGGAGGACGACCGGGCGCGCGATCCTCATCGGGTCCGCTCCGCCCGCACCGACCAGACCAGGTAGGGCACGACGAGGAGCGCCACGGCCAGCAGGAGGTAGGTCGCGATGGTGGCGCCGTTGGCGGGGTCGTGCCGGTCGAAGATCTCGACGTAGGTCGCGACGGCGGGGACATAGGTGATGATCTGCTTGCCCGAGATCGCCATGATCAGGTCGAACACCTTGAGCGAGATGTGCCCGAGAATGATCAGTGCGGACAGCGTCACCGGGCGCAGCCGCGGGAACACCACGTGGCGGTAGACCTTCCACTCGGACGCGCCGTCCACGCGCGCGGCCTCGCGCAGCTCCTCGGGGACGGCGCGGAACCCGGCGAGGTACAGGGCCATCACGTAGCCGGACATCTGCCAGATCGCGGGCAGCGCCATCGCGGCCATGCCCCAGGTGGGGTGCTGCCACCAGGAGTTCGCGAGGGCGTCGAGGCCGACCTTGCCGAACAGCTGGTTCAGGCCGACGGCGCGCTGCGGCGGGGCGGGGTTCATGAGCCACCGCCAGACGACGCCGCTGGCGATGAACGAGACCGCCATGGGGAACAGGTAGATCGCGCGGAGGGACGCCTCCGCGCGGATCCCCTTGTCCATCAGGAACGCCAGGAACGCGCCCAGGGCCAGGGCGCCGCCGACGAACGCGACGGTGAACACCAGGGCGTTCTGGACGGCCCCGGGCCAGGACGGCTGCGACCACAGGTCGACGAAGTTGCGTCCCTTGTCGAACCCGTACGGGGTGATCTCGTCGTGCTTGCCGCTGACCGCGACCCTGGTGTTCCAGAAGATCAGCCCGTAGACGAACAGGCCGATCGCGATGATGGACGGCGACACCAGCAGCAGGCCGGGCAGCCACCGGCGCCACCGTCGTGCCACGCGATCTCCTCCCCGACGGCCGGGGCGGCGCGCGGCCGCCCCGGGCCCGTCACTGTCCGCTGTTCTTCGCCGCCTCGACGAGCGCGGCCTGGAGCTTGGCGACGTCCTTGTTCTGGAGGAAGAGGCCCACCGCTGTGTCGATGTCGGTGTGCTGCTTCTTGCCGGCGTTCACGCCGTGCCAGAACGAGCCGGCGAGCTTGATGCCGGGCTTGGTCCACTCACCGAGTGCGTACTGGAGGTAGCCGGTGTAAAGGGCCTTGTTCCCGTCCGTGCGCGCGGGGATGGAGCCCTTCTTCGGGTTGAAGAGGTCCTGCCCCTCCCTGGAGCCCGCCACCTTCAGCCAGGCGATCGCCCCCGCGCGGTGGGGGGCGCCCTTGGGGAGGGTGAAGGAGTCCGAAAGCCACATGTAGGTGCCGTCCGTGCCCGGGGCCGCCGCGTACTTGAAGTCGGTGTCGACCTTCTTGCCGAGCCCGTTGGGGGCGGAGCCCGTGAAGTACCCGTAGGCCCAGTCGCCCATGATGTTGAACGCGGCCTTGCCGTCCACGACGGCCTTGGACGCGCCCTGCCAGTCGGTCGAGGCGGCCTCCGCCGTCGTGTACTTCATGATCTCCGCGAAGTCCGTCAGGGCCTTGCGGACGGCCGGGCTGCTCCAGTCGGCGCCGGGCTTCCACAGCGCGTTGTAGGCGTCGGTGCCGAGGCTGCCCAGCAGGACGTTCTCCAGCAGGTGGTCGGCCGTCCACTGCGCGCCGAGCGACAGCGGCACCTTGCCGGTCCTCGCCTTGACGGCCTTCAGCGCGGTGATGAACTCGGCGATCGTCTTCGGCGGCCCCGCGATGCCCGCGTCGTCCAGGATCTTCGGGTTGTACCAGAGCATGTTCGACCGGTGGATGTTCACCGGCACCGAGTAGAGGTGCCCCTTGTAGCTGATCTGCTGGAGGAGCTGCTGCGGGTAGGCCGGCCGCAGGCCGTTCTGGTCGAAGAAGGAGTCGAGCCGCTCGATCTGCCCGGCCTTGATGTAGTCGAGCAGCTCGGCGCCAGCGTGACCCTGGAAGGAGTCCGGGGGCTTGCGGTTCTGCAGCCGGCTCGCCAGGACGGCCTGCGCCTGCGTGCCGGAGCCGCCCGCGATCGCGGCGTTGATGAACTTCGTGCCCGGGTTCTTCTTCTCGAACTCGGCCTTCATGGCGGCGAGGCCGTCCGCCTCGCCCGGTCCGGTCCACCAGGAGAAGACCTCGACCTGGGAGGCGTCGTCGCCGCCGTCGTCGGTCCCGCCGCAGCCGGAGACGACCAGGGCCGCGCCCAGCGCGGTCGCGGCGATCGCCTTCCAGCGGCGGGAGACCCGTCCGGTGGTGTGTCGTGGAGCTCGTCTGGGAGTACGTCCTCGCATCGTCCGTCCCTTCGGTTCCCCGAAGAACCAAGCGTCCGTTCGGACGGCGGGACGGTCAACAGCGGGCGGGGAAAAGTGATCCCGTGGTTATCCGGCTACCAGCGGAGGGCGGGCGGGAGCGCGGCGGTGCCCGCGTCCGGCCAGTCCCGGGGGGCGCCCAGCGGGGCCAGTTCGGCGAGCTGGAGGCGGTACCAGAGCGACGACTCGGGGCGGCCGGCGAGGTCCAGGCAGCGGTCCCACGACCACCATTCGGCGTGCTCGACCTCCTCCGGGTTCGGCTGGACGGGAGTTCCCGGCGCGACCGTCGCCCGGACCACGGGGCAGCGCTCGTGCTCCACGGTCCCGTCGTCGGCGACGGCCCGGTACCGGAACCCCGGCAGGACGGACGTCAGCGCCGCGTCCGGCAGCCCCAGCTCGTCCCGGAGGCGCCGCAGGACCGCCTCCCGAAGGCCCTCGCCCGGCCCGGGATGCCCGCAGCAGCTGCCCGTCCACACCCCCGGGAAGGTCCGCTTCCCCAGCGCGCGCCGGGTGATGAGGACGCGCCCCTCCGTGTCCACCACATAGCAGGAGAAAGCGAGGTGATAGGGGGTGCTTTCATGGTGACTCTCCGCCTTCGGTGCCGTTCCCACGGCCTCGTCCTCGGCATTGAGCAGCACGATCTCTTCGACGCCCATGCGGACATCCTCCCGCATCCCCTGTGCGGCTCCCACTGGGGCGAACCGGGATTAAACTCGGATGGGCCCGAGCCCGGGGGGAGCCGGTTCCCCCCGCATGGAGGAGTTGAGAACGCGTGAGCCTGCTTGAGTCGATCAAGGGTCCGGAGGACCTCAAGCGACTGGACGCCGCTCAGCTGTCCCGGCTCGCGGGCGAGATCCGCGAGTTCCTCGTGGAGGCGGTGTCGAAGACCGGGGGCCATCTCGGCCCGAACCTCGGCGTGGTCGAGCTGACGATCGCGCTGCACCGGGTGTTCGATTCCCCGCACGACAAGGTCCTGTTCGACACGGGGCACCAGGCGTACGTCCACAAGATCGTCACCGGCCGGCACGACTTCTCCGGGCTGCGCCGCCGCGGCGGCCTGTCGGGGTACCCGAGCGCCGCCGAGTCCGAGCACGACGTCATCGAGAACTCGCACGCCTCGACCGTCCTGTCGTACGCCGACGGCCTCGCGAAGGCGTTCCAGGTGCGCGGCGAGACCGACCGGGCCGTGGTCGCGGTCGTCGGCGACGGCGCGCTCACCGGCGGCATGTGCTGGGAGGCGCTGAACAACATCGCCGCCGGGCACGACCGCCCGGTGATCATCGTGGTGAACGACAACGGCCGCTCGTACTCCCCGACGATCGGCGGCCTCGCCCGCCACCTGTCGGACCTGCGGGTCACGCAGGGCTACGAGCACGCGCTCGACCTGATCAAGAAGACGGTGCCGAGGGCGCCGGTCGTCGGCGCGGTCGCCTACGAGGCGCTGCACGGCATCAAGAAGGGCCTCAAGGACGTCCTGCAGCCGCAGGCCATGTTCGAGGACCTCGGCATGAAGTACGTCGGGCCGATCGACGGCCACGACGAGGAGGCTTTGGAACGTGCCCTGCTGCGGGCCCGCGGCTTCGGCAAGCCCGTGATCGTGCACTGCATCACGCAGAAGGGCCGCGGCTACGCGCCCGCCGAGAACGACACCGAGGACTGCATGCACGGCGGCGGCGCCTTCGACCCCGCCACCGGCAGGTTCCACTCCAAGAAGGGCAATCCGGGCTGGACGAAGGTGTTCGGCGAGGAGATGGTCGCCATCGGCCGGGAGCGCGACGACGTGGTGGGGATCACCGCCGCGATGCTGCACCCGGTGGGCCTCGCCCCGTTCGCCGAGGCGTTCCCGGAGCGGATCTACGACGTCGGCATCGCGGAGCAGCACGCCGTGACGTCCGCCGCGGGCCTCGCGATGGGCGGCCTGCACCCGGTCGTCGCCGTCTACGCGACGTTCCTGAACCGCGCGTTCGACCAGGTCCTCATGGACGTGGCGCTGCACCGGCAGGGCGTGACGTTCGCGCTCGACCGGGCCGGGGTCACCGGTGACGACGGCGCCAGCCACAACGGCATGTGGGACCTGTCGATCCTCCAGCTGATCCCCGGCATGCGCATCGCCGTCCCGCGCGACGGAGCCCGCCTGCGGGAGCTGCTGCGCGAGTGCGTCGCCGTGTCGGACGCCCCGACCGCGATCCGCTACCCGAAGGGCCCGGTGTTCGACGACATCGAGGCGGTCGGCAAGGCGGGGGAGATGGACGTCCTCGCCCGCCACGACGGCTCCAACGGCACCCGCGTGCTGCTGGTCGCGGCCGGCTCGATGGCCGCGGCGGCGGTGGACGCGGCGGCCCTGATCGCCGCGCAGGGCATCGGCGTCACCGTCGTCGACCCTCGCTGGGTGAAGCCGATCGACCCGGCCCTGCTCGACCTGGCCCGCGACCACACCCTGGTCGCGGTCGCCGAGGACAACGGCCGCACCGGCGCCGTCGGCGACGCCGTGGCCCGCCTGCTCCGCGACGCCGAGGTCGACGTGCCGATCCGCACCTACGGTATCCCGCAGGAGTTCCTCGACCACGCGTCCCGCGCCGAGATCCTCACCGACATCGGCCTGACACCGCAGGCCCTCGCCAGGGAGGTCACCGAGTCGGTCGCGCGCGCCACGTCGGTCGACTCCCGCGAGCCCGCGACGTCCGACTGATCACACGCCCTCGGCGGAGATCAGGCGCCAGAAGTGCCGGATCGAGGCGGTGGACGTACCGAGCTCGCGGCCCGCGTACGTCCACTGCCCGTTCAGCCGCCACGGGCGGCCCGTGCCGTCCTGGACGAACACGCGCAGCCGGAACGTCGCGTCGTGCGAGCGGATCACGCCCGCCGGGTCGACGGACGGCCGCAGCTCGGGGCGCGCCTCGCAGCGCACTCCCAGCACGGTGGTGCCCGGGTCCTGGCGCAGCAGGCCCTGCGTCAGGTCGTACACCAGCGCGGCGACGTAGTCCGGGCCGAGCCACCCCAGATCGGGCACCATGTCGGGTGGAGGGAACCCGGTCACTTCTGGACGACCGGTCACACGCGGCACGGTAGCGTCCGAGTCAGTCTTTAGTCACCACTTATCCGCAGGTTTATTTCGGCGGCCGACAGGCGTCGCACATCGCGTCCCAGCGGGCGAGTTTGACGCGCTCGCCGCGTTCCAGCGCGCGGGCCAGGGCGATCTCGGCGGCGTCCAGGTTCAGCCAGTCGGCGTAGGTGACGACGGGCAGGCCCCGCGACTCGATCAGGTCGTCGATGCTCCGCTTCGGCGGTGTGGAGGCGCCCGCCAGGTCGGCGAGGAGGTGGGTGACGGTCTCGGCGGCGTCGGACTTGTTCGTGCCGACCACGCCGGTGGGGCCGCGCTTGAGCCAGCCGGCGACGTACTCGCGGGGGACGGGGGCGCCGTCCGGGCCGGTGATCCGGCCGGCCTCGTTCGGGACGGTGCAGGCGCGCTCGTCGAACGGGACGCCGTCGAGCGCGACGCTCTTGTAGCCCACGGAGCGCAGGACCATCCCGACGGGGAGGGTCTCGAACTCGCCGGTGCCGGTGACGCGGCCCGCCTCGTCCAGGCGGGTCCTCTCCAGCCGGAGGCCCTCGACGCGGCCGGTGCCGATGATCTCGACGGGAGCGCGCCAGAAGCGGACGTCGATGCGGCGGGGGCGGGCGGGGGGCTCGGCCGTCCAGCCGCCGAGGACCTTCACGTTGCCGCGCACGTGCCGGTCGCTCTCGGCGAGGGCGGCGCTGGCCGGGTCGAGGTCCATGTCGGCGGGGCTGACATGGATGCCCGCGTTGGCGAGATCGCCCAGCTCGCGGGCCTCCTTCGTGGTGAACTTCGCCTGCGCCGGGCCGCGCCGCCCGATCATGTGGACGCGCTTCACGCGGCTGCGGGAGAGGGCCTCGATGACGTGCTCGGGGACGTCGGTGTCGCGGAGCTCCTCGGCCGTCTTGGCGAGGATCCGGACGACGTCGACGGCGACGTTCCCGACGCCGATCACCGCGACCTCCTCGACCGACAGGTCGAAGTCGTGGTCGGCGGCGTCGGGGTGCCCGCAGTACCAGTTGACGAAGTCGGTCGCGGCGACGCTGCCGGGCAGGTCCTCGCCCGGAATGCCCATGTGCCGGTCGACCATGGCGCCGGTCGCGTAGATCACGGCGTCGTAGCAGTCGAGGAGGTCCGCGCGGGTGATGTCGCGGCCGAGCTCGATCCGGCCGAGGAACCGGACGGCCGGGTCCTCCAGCACCTTCTGCAGGTACCGGGCGATCGACTTGATCGACTTGTGGTCGGGCGCCACCCCGTACCGGACGAGCCCGTAGGGCGTGGGCAGCCGGTCGAGGACGTCCACTCGCACGTTCCCGTCGGTCTGCTTCACGAGCGCCTCGGCGGCGTACAGCCCCGCCGGACCCGAACCGATGACCGCGACGCGCACAGGATTGACCATGCGGGACATTGTGCACACGGAGCGCGGCCAAGCATAGTGACGCCGGTCACTACGGCTTGCGCGCGACCCCCGCCCACAGCGGCACCTCGCGCGGCTGCTCGCCGTCGGCGGGGTCGGGGCGCCAGAACGGCGGCGACACGATTCCCGGCTCGACGAGCTCGAGGCCGTCGATCAGCTTCGCGACCTCGTCGCGGTCGCGGGGCCGCGCCTTCTGCACGGCGTTCTCGTTCCACATCCGGAACGCCTCGGCGACCTCGGGCCCGCCGAGCTCCGCGGTCGCGTGGGTGAACGCGAGCCAGCTCCCGGACGGGACGGCGTCCAGCAGCCGCGTGATGATCGCCCGCGCGTCGCCGAAGTCGTTGACGAAGTGCATCAGGCTCATCAGCGAGATCGCGACCGGCCGCTTCAGATCGAGGGTCTCGGCGGCCTGCGCCAGGATCCGGCCCGGTTCGCGCAGGTCGGCGTCCAGGTACGCGGTCGCGCCGGCGGGGTTCGAGTCGAGCAGCGCGCGGGCGTGCGCGAGGACGACCGGGTCGTTGTCGACGTACACCACGCGGGCGTGCGGGTGGACGGACTGCGCCACCTGGTGGACGTTCGGGTCGGTCGGCAGGCCGGTGCCGATGTCGAGGAACTGGTCGATGCCGTGCTCGGCCGCGAGGAACGCCACGGAGCGGCGCATGAACGTCCGGTCCGTGCGGACCATGGCGACGACGTGCGGGTTCGCCTGCTGGATCTGGCGGCCGAGTTCCCGGTCCACCTCGTAGTTGTCCTTGCCGCCGAGCCAGAAGTCCCAGACGCGGGCGGAGTGCGGGCGGGTCGAGTCGATCCGGTCGGAGGGGGCGGGCCCGCCGACGGGGGCCGAGGTGTCACCGGTCATGCCTGTCACCGTCCTTGGTGGGGGAGCTGGGCGTGCCGTCAAGATCGTATGACGGCGGACGGTGCAGAAGGCAGAGAAATGACGAGATCTCAGCTTTTTTCGGAAACTTGCGTCGCGGCGGCGATGCGCACGCGGCTGTGCCGATACCCGTAGCCCGCGTAGACGAGGACGCCCACCAGCATCCAGGCGAGGAACCGCAGCCAGGTGTCCACCGGCAGGTTGATCATGACGAAGAGGCAGGCCAGCACCGACAGCGCCGGCACGAGCGGGACGAGCGGCGTCCGGAACCCGCGCGGCAGGTCGGGACGGGTGCGCCGGAGGATCACCACGCCCGCCGACACGACCACGAACGCGAACAGCGTCCCGATGTTGACGAGCTCGGCGAGCTTGCCGAGCGGGATGAACCCGGCGAGCAGGGCGACGATCACGCCCATGATGACCGTCGACCGGTAGGGCGTGCCGAACCGGGGGTGGACGGCCGCGATCCAGGGCGGGAGCAGCCCGTCCCGGCTCATCGCGAAGAACACCCGGGTCTGCCCGAGCAGCAGGATCAGCACGACCGTGGTGAGACCGGCGACCGCGCCCACGCTGATGATCGTCGCGAAGGCCGGCCTGCCGACGGCCTCGAACGCGTCCGCGAGCGGCGCGCCGGTGCTGAGCTCGGTGTACCGCTGCATGCCGACGACGACCAGCGACACCGCCGCGTACAGGATCGCGGTGACGACCAGGGAGCCGATCAGCCCGATCGGCAGGTCGCGCTGTGGCCGCCGGGCTTCCTCGGCCGCGGTCGCGACCACGTCGAAGCCGATGTAGGCGAAGAACACGATGGCGACCGCCGCGAACACGCCGAGCCAGCCGTAGCTGACCGGTGTGATCCCGAACAGCACCTGCATGAGCGGGGCGTGGCCGCCCTCCACCTCGGGCGTCGACTTCGCGTCCGGGATGAACGGGCGGTAGTTCTCGCCCTTGACGTAGAACAGTCCCGCGACGATCACCAGCAGGACGACCGCGACTTTGATCGTCACGACGACCGCGTTGACGCGCGACGAGACCTTGATGCCGACCAGCAGCAGCGCCGTCACGGCCAGGACGAGGCCGATCGCGAGGACGTTCACCACCCCGCCCTGCTCGCCGGGCGGATTGACGATCTCGGCGGGCATCGTGACGCCCATGTCGGCCAGCAGGGCGGACGCGTATCCGGACCAGCCCACCGACACGACGGCCGCGCCGAGCGCCAGCTCCAGGATCAGGTCCCAGCCGATGATCCAGGCGGGGAACTCGCCGAGCGTCGCGTAGGAGAACGTGTACGCCGACCCCGCGACCGGGACGGTGGAGGAGAATTCGGCGTAGCAGAGCGCCGCGAGCCCGCAGACGGCGGCGGCGAGCAGGAACGAGATCGCGACCGCCGGGCCCGCCTTGTCCCGCGCGACCTCCCCGGTGAGGACGAAGATGCCCGTCCCGATGATGACGCCGACGCCGAACACCACGAGGTCGAGCGCGGACAGGTCGCGTCGCAGCCGGTGCTCGGGCGCCTCGGTGTCGCGGATCGACTGCTCGACCGACTTGGTGCGCAGCAGATGCTTCATCGGAGCTCCTCGTCATGGTTCGCCAAGCCCATGCCCGAAATGCCCCCGCCTATGATCGCGGTCCGGTAACGACCGCGCGCCCCCGGACGGGTCCGGGGGCGCGCGGTGCGGGTCGCGACGGGGTCAGCCCGCCAGGGACGCGACTCCCGGCTTCAGGAACCGGGCGCCCGCCACCTTCTCGGACACGCCGGCCCGGTCCAGGTACGGGGTGATGCCGCCCAGGTGGAACGGCCAGCCGGCGCCGAGGATCATGCAGAGGTCGATGTCCTCCGCGGCCGCGACCACGCCCTCGTCCAGCATGATCTTGATCTCCTCGGCGAGCGCGGCGAGGGCGCGCTCGAGGACCTGCTCCTCGGTGGACGGGTTCGTCCCGCCGGAGAAGATCTCCACGACCTCGGGGTCGACGGTGAAGTCGGGCAGGTAGACGCCCTTCTTCCCGGCGGCGACGAGCTTCGCGAACTTCTCCGACAGCGGGAAGCGGTCCGGGAACGCGCCGTGCAGCGTCTCGTTGACGTGCAGCGCGATCGCCGGGCCGACCAGGCCCATCAGCACGAACGGCGGCATCGGCAGGCCGAGCGGCGCGGCGGCCCGCTCGGCCGTCTCGATCGGCGTGCCCTCGTCCACGGTCTGGATGATCTCCGCCATCAGGCGCAGCAGGACGCGGTTGACCACGAACGCGGGGGCGTCCTTGACCAGCACGCAGGACTTCTTCAGCGCCTTGCCGGTGGCGAACGCGGTGGCGAGCGCCGCGTCGTCGGTCCGCTCGCCCCGGACGATCTCCAGCAGCGGCAGCACCGCGACGGGGTTGAAGAAGTGGAAGCCGACGACCCGCTCGGGGTGCTTCAGCTTCGACGCCATCTCCGTCACCGACAGGGACGAGGTGTTGGTCGCGAGGACGCAGTCGGCGGAGACGTGCTCCTCGACCTCGGCGAACACCTTCTGCTTGACCGACATCTCCTCGAAGACGGCCTCGATGACGAAGTCGGCGTCGGCGAACGCGTCCTTGGTCAGGGAGCCGCCGATGAGGGCCTTGAGCCGGTTCGCCTTGTCGGCGGACACGCGGCCCTTGGCGAGCAGCTTGTCGATCTCGCCGTGCGCGTAGCCGACGCCCTTGTCCAGGCGTTCCTGGTCGAGGTCGGTCAGCACGACCGGGACCTCCATGCGGCGCGCGAACAGCAGCGCCAGCTGCGAGGCCATGAGGCCGGCGCCGACGACGCCGACCTTGGTGACCTTGCGGGCCAGCGCCTTGTCGGGCGCCCCGGCGGGCTTGCGCGCGCGCTTTTGCGTCAGGTCGAACGCGTACAGGCCGGCGCGGAGCTCGTCGCCCATGATGAGGTCGGCGAGCGCCTCGTCCTCGGCGGCGAAGCCCTCGTCGCGGGTGCGGTCCTTGGCGGCGGCGACGAGGTCGAGGGCGCGGGTGAACGCGGGGGCGGCGCCGTGCAGCTTGCCGTCCACGGTCCAGCGGGCCAGGGCGACCGCGTCGTCCCACGCCTTGCCCTTGTCGACCTCGGGACGCTCGACGGCGGTCTCGCCGGTGAGGACGCGGGCCGTCCAGGCGAGGGACTCCTCGAGGAAGTCGGCCGAGTCGAACATCGCGTCGGCGATGCCGAGCTCCAGGGCCTGCCGGCCCTTGAGGGTGCGGTTCTGCGCGAGGGGGTTCTCGATGATGACCTTGAGGGCCTTCTCGGCGCCGATCAGGTGCGGCAGCAGGTAGGTGCCGCCCCAGCCGGGGACGAGGCCGAGGAACGTCTCGGGCAGCGCGATCGCCGGGACGCCCGCGGACACGGTCCGGTAGGTGCAGTGCAGGCCGATCTCGACGCCGCCGCCCATCGCCGCGCCGTTGTAGTACGCGAACGAGGGGACGTCGAGCTCGCCGAGCCGCCGGAACACGTCGTGGCCGAGCCTGCCGATGGCGGCCGCGTCCTCGCGCCTCCCGATCAGCGGGACGCCCTTGAGGTCGGCGCCGACGGCGAAGATGAACGGCTTGCCGGTGACGCCGACGGCGACGATGTCGTCGCGGGCGGCGACCTGGTCGATCGCGGCGTTCAGCTCGGCGAGGCCGTTCGGGCCGAAGGTGTTCGGCTTGGTGTGGTCGAAGCCGTTGTCGAGCGTGATCAGCGCGAGGGTGCCCGCCCCGTGGGGCAGCCGGACGTCGCGGACGCGCGCGTGCGTCACGACCTCGTCGCTGAAGATCGAAGCGATGTCGCTCACTTGGCGCCCTCCCAGTTCACGTTCTCCCACAGGACGGTCCCGCCCATGCCCATGCCGACGCACATCGTCGTCAGGCCGTAGCGGACGTCCGTGCGCTCCTCGAACAGCCGCGCCAGCTGGTTCATCAGCCGGACGCCGGACGAGGCGAGCGGGTGGCCGACGGCGATCGCGCCGCCCCACGGGTTCACGCGCGCGTCGTCATCGGCGATCTCGAAGTGCTCCAGGAACGCCAGCACCTGGACGGCGAACGCCTCGTTGATCTCGATGAGGCCGATGTCGTCCATCGTGAGGGAGTTGCGGGCGAGCAGCTTCTCCGTCGCCGGGACGGGGCCGACGCCCATGACCTCGGGCTCGACGCCCGCGAACGCGAAGTCGACCAGGCGCATCTTCGGGGTCAGCCCGAGCTCCGCGGCGACGTCCTCGGCGGCGAGCAGGCACGCGGTGGCGCCGTCGTTCAGCCCGGCCGCGTTCCCGGCGGTCACGTTGCCGTGCACGCGGAACGGGGTCTTCAGCTTGGCGAGGTCGTCGGTCGTGGTGCCGGGGCGCGGCGGCTCGTCCTCGGTGGCGAGGCCCCAGCCCTTCTCGGCGGAGCGGATCGCGGTCGGCACCAGGTCCGGCTGGATCCTGCCGGCGGCGTAGGCGGCGGCGACCTTCTGCTGGCTGCGCACGGCGTAGGCGTCCGCGCGCTCCTTGGTGATCGACGGGAACCGGTCGTGCAGGTTCTCGGCGGTCGAGCCCATGACCAGGGCGGTCGGGTCGACGAGCCGGTCGGCCAGGAACCGCGGGTTCGGGTCGACGCCCTCGCCCATCGGGTGGCGGCCCATGTGCTCGACGCCGCCCGCGATGACGACGTCGTAGGAGCCGAACGAGATCCCGGCGCCGGACGTGGTCACGGCGGTCATCGCGCCCGCGCACATGCGGTCGACGGCGTAGCCGGGGACGCTCTTCGGCAGCCCGGCCAGCACGGCGGCGGACCGGCCGATCGTGAGGCCCTGGTCGCCGGTCTGGGTGGTGGCGGCGATCGCGACCTCGTCCACCCGCTCCGGCGGGAGGGACGGGTTGCGGCGCATGAGCTCGCGGATCGCGCGGACGACCAGGTCGTCGGCGCGGGTCTCCGCGTACAGGCCCTTCGGGCCGGCCTTGCCGAACGGCGTGCGTACGCCGTCGACGAACACGACGTCGCGTGCGGTGCGAGGCACGGATCGTCCTCCCTGCGGTGGATGGGGTCGCGATGGTGTCGAGCCCCGCGCCGGCCTCGCCGGTGCGGCGCGGCCGGGCACGGGTACCCGCGGCAGCGAGGCTACTCGCTGGTAACACCAAATGCTACTCGTCAGTAACCACTGACGAAGGGACCCCGGTCCGCGCTCACCCCCGCGGCATCCGGACGATGATCGAGAGGCCGCCCTCGGCACGCGGCTCCGTCTCGGCGTCGTCCCCGTGCAAGCCCCTACCCGCGCCAGCACACGTAGGTGACGCTCACCGACCCGCCCGGCGCGAACGCGACCGCGCCGTTCCCGCCGCCCGGCAGGAAGCACAGCACGGCCGGGCGCACCGTCACGGTCACCGACGCCGACCTCCCGGCGGCCAGCCTGCCGCCGCCCGACGCCTCGACCCGCCCGCTGGTGGAGGCCACCGACCACCGCACCGGACCGCCCCGCGCCGTCACGCGGATGGAGCACGTCCGGGGGAGGGCGGCGACCCGTACGCCCCGGCACGCGGACCCGTCCAGCGACAGGCGCCCCCTGGCCGCCGGCCTCGGGGTCGCCTTCTTCTTCGGCTTGGCCGAGGGGGAGGGCTTCGGCGCCCGCTTCTGCGGAGCCGGCGGGGCCGGCGCGGACGTGGAGACCACCGCGGGCGGGGGAGCCGCGACCGGCGGGGGCCCCTCTCCGGTCGAGTCGAACAGCACCAGGACGCCGGCGGTGAGCGCGGCGCCCGCCATGATCCCCGCCACGACGAGCCGGCCCCGCACGCGCATGGGCGCCGGGCCGCGCCCCTCGTCCCGCACCCGCTCGTAGAGCCAGTCGCGGAACACCCCGTCGTCGGGCACGTCCTCGGGACGCTCGGCCACCCCGACCAGCGCCGCCTGCACCCGCTCGACGGCGGCCTCGGGATCGCCGACGAGCTCCTCGGCGTACCGGATGAGCTCGGGCGCGTACACGTTGTAGACCTGGCCGACCGCCCCGGGCCGCCGTTCCCGGAGCGCCTCGACCAGCCGGAAGTCCTCGTTCAGCGGAGGCGCGGTTCGGCTGGGCATCCCCGGATTATCGCCGCCCGCCCCGCCGAAGTGTTCAGCGGAAAACCAACTCCCCGGGCCCCTCCTTTATCAGCGGGGCGCGAATTCGCGGCCGTCCGCGCCGCGTTCCCGGGCGGCGGCGCGCGTCCTCAGGCGGCCTCGGGAGCGACGGCGCCGGGGGTCCGCGGCCGCGAGGGGCGCAGGAACAGCACCATGACCGGGACCAGGTAGGCGATCCAGACGGCCAGCTGGAGCCAGGTCACCGACGGGGTGAGGTTGCAGACGCCGTGCAGCAGCGTCTGCGCCCACTGCCCGGGGTCGCCGTACCCGGCGAAGAACTCCGCCGGACGCAGGGCGACCGATTGCAGGCCGGGGAGCACGTCCGCCTCCTGCAGGTCGTGGAAGCCGTAGCCGATGACGCCGGCGGCCACCACGATCAGCCCGGCGCCCGTCCAGGTGAAGAAGCGCTTCAGGTCGAGCCGCAGCCCGCCCCGGTAGAGCAGGTAGCCGAGCGCCACCGCGGTCGCCAGGCCGAGCAGCGCGCCGATGATGGGCGTGCTGCCGGCGTTGGAGTTGCTGGTGTTGATCCACAGGAACAGGGCGGTCTCCAGACCCTCGCGCCCGACCGCCAGGAAGGCGACCACGGCGAGGGCGACCGGCCCGGCGTCCAGCGCGCCGGCGAGCCTGCCCTCCAGTTCGGCCCTGATGGAGCGGGCCGCGGCGCGCATCCAGAAGACCATCCAGGTCACGAGACCGACCGCGATGATCGACAGCAGCCCGCCGGCGAGTTCCTGGACCTTGAAGTGGTCCTCCTGGGCGACCAGCAGGTTCAGGACGAGGGCGAAGCCGGCGCCGGCGGCGATCGCCGCGCCGATGCCGGCCCACACCGGGACCAGCGCGTCCCGGCGTCCGGTCTTGACCAGGTAGGCGATGAGGATGGTGACGACGAGCGCCGCCTCGAGCCCCTCGCGCAGGCCGATCAGGTAGTTGCCGAGCATCGCACCGTCCTCCGCCGGGGTGGGATCACCGTCACAAAGTTCTACAGGTGAGTAAAAGTAAGGTTAGCATTGGCTAACTTTCTCGCCCCGGACGCAGTCGTTGGAGACCGGAACATGCGCATTCCTTCGCACAGCCTCGCCCTGACCGGCGCGGCGGCCCTGTCGATGTCCCTGCTGGCGGCGTGCGGAGGCGACGACGGCGAGCCCGCCGCGGGCGCCGCCACCATCACCGCGGGCGACGACAAGTGCGAGGTCGGCAAGAAGGACTACACGGCCGGCGTCAACCAGTTCACGGTCACCAACACCGGCTCCAAGGTCACCGAGGTCTACGTCTACGCGCCCGGCGACAAGATCGTCACGGAGCGGGAGAACATCGGCCCCGGCACCCGCGTCTCGCTGGTCGTCCAGCTCAGCGCCGGCAAGTACCAGATCGCCTGCAAGCCCGGCATGGTCGGCGACGGCATCCGGCAGGACATCGCGGTCACCGGCGTCGCGCAGAAGGGCGTCGACCCCCGCGTCGAGAAGGCGCTGACCGAGTACAAGGCGTACGTCATCGAGCAGACCAACGCGACCATCGCCGAGACCGAGAGGTTCGCCGGCGCGTTCAAGGCCGGGGACGTCGGCCGGGCCAAGGAGCTGTACGCGTCCTCGCGCATCGGCTGGGAGCGCATCGAGCCGGTCGCCGAGTCGTTCGGCGACCTGGACCCGCGCGTGGACGCCCGCGAGGCCGACCTCCGGCCCGGCGAGAAGTGGACCGGCTGGCACCGCCTGGAGAAGGCCCTGTGGAAGACCGGCTCCACCAAGGGCGAGGAGCGGTACGCCGACCAGCTGCTGAAGGACCTGGGCGAGCTGAAGACCAAGGTCAACGCCGTGCGGCTGGACCCGCCGATCACCCAGACCTCGATGACCAACGGCGCGAAGGAGCTGCTGGACGAGGTCGCCACCGGCAAGGTCACCGGTGAGGAGGAGGCGTTCTCCCACACCGACCTCGTCGACTTCAGGGCCAACGTCGACGGCGCCTTCAAGGTCTACGAGCTGCTCCGGGCGGTCGTCCAGGAGCGGGACGCCGCCCTGGCCAAGGACCTGGACGAGGGCTTCACCAAGGTCCAGGACGCCCTGAAGAAGCACGAGAAGGGCGACGGCTACGTCTCCTACGACACCGTCGGCAAGGCCGACCGCAAGGTCCTCGCGGACGCGGTGAACGCCCTCGGCGAGCCGCTGTCCAAGCTCGCGGGGGCGGTGGCGAAGTGAGCGGCGCCGGGCTGTCCCGGCGGCGGATGCTCGGGTACTCGGGGGCCGGCCTGCTGGCCGGCGCCGCGGCCGGGGCGGGACTGGACCGGGCCGTGTCCTCGCACGGGGACGGCCGGTCCCCGGGCACCGCCATCGCGTTCCACGGCCCGCACCAGGCCGGCATCGCGACCCCCGTCCAGGACCGGCTGCACTTCGCCGCCTTCGACGTCGTCACCGACGACCGCGCGAGGCTCGTCCGGCTGCTCCGGGACTGGACGGCCGCCGCGGCGGCCATGACCGAGGGCCGCGAGGTCGGCGGCGGCGCGACCGGCGGCGTCGCGGTGGCCCCGCCCGACGACACCGGCGAGGCGCTCGGCCTGCCGCCGTCCCGGCTCACCCTGACGATCGGGTTCGGCCCCACCCTGTTCGAGAAGGACGGCAAGGACCGGTTCGGCATCAGGGAGCGCCGCCCCGCCGCGCTGGTCGACCTCCCGCACTTCCCCGGAGACGCCCTCGACCCCGACCGCAGCGGCGGCGACATCGCGGTCCAGGCGTGCGCGGACGACCCGCAGGTCGCGGTGCACGCCGTCCGGAACCTGGCGCGGATCGGCTTCGGCGTCGTGGCCGTCCGGTGGTCCCAGCTCGGCTTCGGCAAGACCTCGTCCACCACGCCCGACACGCAGACCCCGCGCAACCTGTTCGGCTTCAAGGACGGCACCGAGAACATCGCCGGCACCGACGCGGCCCTGCTGGAGCGGCACGTGTGGTCCGCGGCGGCGGACGGCGCGGACTGGATGGCCGGCGGCTCCTACCTGGTGGCGCGGCGCATCCGGATGCACATCGAGACCTGGGACCGGACCTCGCTGCAGGAGCAGGAGGACATCTTCGGCCGGGACAAGCGCGAGGGGGCCCCGGCCGGTCTCTCCCGCGAGCGCGACACGCCGGTGCTCGGTCGCATGAAGCCGGACGCCCACGTCCGGCTCGCCCGTCCTGAGACCAACGGGGGCGCCCGCATCCTGCGGCGCGGCTACTCCTTCACCGACGGCACCGACGGGCTCGGCCGGCTGGAGGCCGGGCTGTTCTTCATCGCGTTCCAGCGCGACCCGCGCAAGGGCTTCGTCCCGATCCAGCGGTCGCTGGCGGCGGACGCGCTGAACGAGTACATCCAGCACGTCGGGTCCGGCGTGTACGCCTGCCCGCCCGGCGTCCGCGGCCCCGGCGACCACTGGGGCCGGACGCTGTTCGCCTAGGGCAGGTCGTCGGGCTCGCGGAGCAGGTCGCGCAGGACCTCCTCGTCGCCCGGGTCGAGGGCGCCGACGAAGCGCCTCAGCACGGACGCCCGGTCGTCCTCCCCGGTGAGCAGGCGGTTCATCCGGTACGCGGTCAGCCCCGCCGCGTCCGCCACCGCCTCGTAGCGGTACGCGCGCCCGCGCCTGCGGCGGGCCGCGACGCCCTTGCGGTGGAGGCGGGTCAGCGTCGTCACGACCGTGCTGTAGGCCAGCCCGTCGTCGGCGAGGCGCTCCATCACCTCACCGGTGGTCAGCGGCCGGTCGGCCTCCGCCAGCACCGTGATGACCTGGGCCTCCAGCTCCCCCGAGCGGCGGCGCGGGGTGCGGTGCCCGGGTTCGTGCGGAGGGTTGCGCGTCATCCGAGAACTCTAGCCATCACCCGGCGCGGCGCCGGCGCACGGTGATGCCACACTGGTGTGCCGCCGAATGTCAGGAATGACTGTGTTCGATCATTTTGTCTGGTCCGTGCTCGTCGTCCCGCTCCTGGTCGTCGCCGCGGCCGCCCTGCTGGCCGACCGCCTGACCCCCGCGGCGGGCGCCTCGGCGCTGGCCTGGTCGGCCGCGGGCGCCGCGCTCGCCGGCACCGTCAACCTGGCGGCGTTCACGGTCGCGGCGGCCGTGCAGATCCCCGCCGTCGCGGAACGGTTCGGATGCTCGTCCCAGACGGTGGCCCGCGACACCGCGAACGTCCCGTGGGTGCCCTGGGTGTCGGCGGCCCTCCTGGCGGGCTCGGTGGCCGCCGCCGCGCGCGTCCGGCGCCGCCACCGCCGGGGCCGCGCCGCCGCCCGCGAGTTCGCCGGACTGCCCGGCGGCCAGGTGGTGGTGGTCGACAGCGCCGCCGTCGACGCGTTCGCGGTCCCGGGCCGGCCCGGCCGCGTCGTCGCCACCACGGCCATGCGGGCGGCGCTGGACGACGACCAGTTCGCCGCGCTCGTGGCGCACGAGCGGGCGCACCTGGACGCCGGGCATCCCCGCCTGGTCCTGCTGGCCGAACTCGCCGGCGCCGCGCACCCGGCCCTGTGGTGGGTCGCCTCCCGCGTCCTCTACCTGATCGAACGGGCCGCCGACGAGCAGGCCGCCGGCGCCGTCGGCGACCGCCGGACGGTGGCCACGGCCATCGGAGCCGCGGCCCTCGCCGCCTCCCGAGCGCCGGCGGCACCGGCCCCCGCCCACACCTCCTTCGCCCGCCCCCGCCGGGGCGCCATCCCCCGCCGCGTGGGCGAACTGCTGACGCCCACCCCGCACCGCCTGACCTGGCTCCTCACCGCCCCGGCGCTCCTGGCCGCCAGCTCGCTCGTCTGGACCGGCGAAGCCGTCTACGACCTCCTGCAACTCCTCCACCAGGCCCACACCAGCTGAACCGGCCCCCGGACACCCCGCGGCCTACGCGGGCGTCGCTGGCGCCGGATGAAGCGCGGCCCGAGTTCGCTCGCGGGGCTGTACCCGGCGGCGCGGGCGGCGCCCGCCGAGGCTCTGGTCAGGGTGTGACGGGACGGGGCATGATGGGGCCGACGACGTTCCGTCCCGGGGGAGGTGCCCAGTCCGCCATGCCGGTGCCACGCCCGCTGCGCGAGCGCTGCCGCGAGTTCCTCGGGATCGACGGTGAGATCCAGTACATCTTCCCCGCGATGGCGTACGGGGGCGGGGCGGGTTTCGTGTTCGTCGTCACCGACGACCAGATCTCCGTCATCTCCACCGGGTCGCTGGGGCGCGGGACGCCGAAGAGCGTCTGGGGCAGCTACCCGCGCGGGACGCGGATCGGGCCCGTGGAGGCCGGGTCCGGCGCGTCGTTCGAGTTCGCCGGCGCCGTGTTCGAGGTGGACGACGAGTACGTCCCGGTCGTGAACGCCGCCGACACCGAGGTGTTCTCTCGCGACAGCCTGCCCCGGGACCCGCTGCCCGACCTGTGACGCCAGGCCGGCCGCGCGGTCAGGCGTCGCCCTTGACCGCCAGCCGCAGGAACGCCTTCGCCAGCGGCTGCGCCGTCAGCCCCACCTGCCACTCGCGCGCGCCGAGGGCGCGGAGCGCGGCGGCGATCGCGGCGGCGGACGACTCGGCGGGCGGCGACCACGCCAGGCGCCGGACGGAGTCGGGCTGCAGGAGGTTCTCCGACGGCATCGTGTGCTCGTCGGCGAGCGCCGCGACCACCGCGCGCGCGGCGGTGAGGCGCTTGGCGGCCTCCGGGTCGCGGTCGGCCCAGCGGTGCGCCGGCGGCGGGCCGTCGCCCGGCAGGTTCGCCTCGGGCAGGGCCCGGTCGGCCAGCGCACGGGCGCGGGCGACGGCGCGCAGCCAGGCGGACTGGTGGCGGCGGGCGCCGCGGCTGCGCATCGTGGGGAGCGACTGGAGGTCGGCGGGGGTCTTCGGGGGGTTCAGCGCCAGCTCGACGATCGCCGCGTCCGGCAGGACCCGGCCGGGGGACAGGTCCCGTTCCCGCGCGATCGCGTCGCGGGCCGTCCACAGCTCCCGGACCGTCGCGAGCGCCCGCCGGTTGCGGACCCGGTGGATCCCGGACGTGCGGCGCCACGGGTCGGTGCGCGGCGGCTTCGGGGGCGTCGCCAGGATCGCCGCGAACTCCTCCAGCGCCCACTCCAGCTTGCCCGCGGCGACCAGCTCGCCGTGCAGGGCGTCGCGCAGCTCCACGAGCAGCTCGACGTCGAGGGCGGCGTAGCGGAGCCAGTCGTCCGGCAGGGGGCGGGTCGACCAGTCGGCCGCCGAATGGCCCTTCTCCAGCAGGAACCCGAGGACGTTCTCGACCATCGAGCCGAGCCCGACCCGCGGGTAGCCGAGGAGCCGCCCGGCGAGCTCGGTGTCGAACAGCCGCCGGGGGACGAGCCCGACCTCCGCGAGGCACGGCAGGTCCTGGTTGGCGGCGTGCAGCACCATCTCCGCGTCGGCGAGCGCCGCGTCCAGCCCGGAGAGGTCGGGGCAGCCGATCGGGTCGATCAGCGCGGTGCCCGCGCCGGCGCGGCGCAGCTGGATCAGGTACGCGCGCTGCCCGTACCGGTACCCGGAGGCCCGCTCCGCGTCGACCGCGACGGGACCGGTCCCGGCCGCGAACGCGGTGATCACGGCGTCCAGCCCGGTGGCGTCCACGACGACGGGGGGCACGCCCTCGCGCGGTTCCAGCAGCGGCTCGGCCTCCGGCGCGGCCGGCTCCGCGTTCTGCACGCCCTCGCCGGGGCCGGGCGCGTGCACCTCGGACACTCCCACTGTTCCCGTGTTCTCCCCCGCCGCGCTGCTCTCGGACGCTGTTGCCACGCCCTCTACCGTACGTCGCTCAACGGGCCGTTCCGCCGGGGCGGTCCGGCAGGGCGGCGACGCCGGACGGCGGCAGCCCGGCCGTTGTGCACATGACCTCGCACCACGCGGCCACGTGGCCCGCGAGATCGTCGCCGGTCGGGGACCAGGACGCGCGCAGCTCCAGCTCGGTGGTGGACGGCTCGCCGGCCTTGTCGCCGAAGCTCTCCGACACCGCCCGGGTGATCGTCCCGGACACGTTGGCGTAGCCCGCCGGCTCCAGGGCCTCGAGGAGCCAGTCCCAGGCGACGGAGCCGATCAGCTCTTCGGCGGCGATGTCGGGCTCGAGGTCGGCGCGGATGTAGGCGACGACGCGGAACCCGTTCGCCCAGCCGGGTCTCCCGTCGGGGTCGTACAGGACGATCAGCCGCCCCATGGCGACCTCGGTGTCGTCGTCGCGGTAGACGCTGCCGGACAGGGCCGCCGCGTAGGGCGCGAGGCTCTGCGGGGCGGGCATGTCCTCCAGGTCGAGCTCGGGCCGGACGCCGGGACCGGCGAGCAGGTCGCGCAGCATGTCGACGGCCCGCTGGAAGGCCGGTGGGCTCATGGGCGGACCGGCCGGCGCGCTGGGACGGGAAGGGGACCGCCGGTGCCTCGGGACAGCGGCGACGGGAGGCGAGGGAGGGGATGCGGGCACGGCACAGATGTTCTCGTTCCGGGGGCCGCGGCGCTCAGGCGACGGCCCGCTTGACCTGGCGGGGAATGATCCCCGCGCCGCCGGGAGGAGCCGCCTCGCGGGCCGCGACCAGGGCCGGTGCCACCGGCGGCGCGCCGACGAAGACCGCCGCCCCGCATTCCGTGCAGACCCTTTCGGGGCACTCCCCGCCATGCCCGTCCGGGCACGGCGGCTGCTCGAACGCGCGTTCATCGTCGCAGGTGGAGCAGTACAAGGGGGACCTCCCTCGGCTATGACACGGATCACGTTCGCATGAGCCGGTGACAGAATGCGGGACTTCGCTCGGCGTGTCCGGAACTTCGTCCCCCCGTCACACGTTCCGCGCGGCCGGATCGCAGGTCGGCGCCGTGGCCCGCGCGTCCGCGCCGCGATGTTGCGTGTTCCGGTCGCCCCGGTGCGTGAGCGGCGGGCGTCCGTGGGACGATCGCGGGGTGGCTGCTGACGTTGACGAGTCCGGGCTCGCCGCGAGCCCCTTCCTGCTGGCCTGCCGCCGGAAGCCCGTGCCCCACACGCCGGTGTGGTTCATGCGCCAAGCGGGCCGGTCGCTGCCGGAGTACCTGCGGGTCCGCGAGGGCGTCCCGATGCTGGAGTCCTGCACCCGGCCCGAGCTGATCGTCGAGATCACGATGCAGCCCGTGCGGCGCTACGCCGTGGACGCGGCCATCTTCTTCAGCGACATCATGGTGCCGCTCAAGGCGATCGGCATCGACCTCGACATCAAGCCCGGCGTCGGCCCGGTGATCGCCGACCCGATCCGGGACGCGGCGGGCCTGGACGCGCTGCGCCCGCTCGTCCCCGACGACGTCCCGTACGTGACCGGCGCGGTCCGCGGCCTCGTGGGGGAGCTCGGCGCGACACCGCTGATCGGCTTCGCGGGCGCCCCGTTCACGCTCGCGTCGTACCTGATCGAGGGCGGGCCGTCCAAGAACCACGACCGCACCAAGGCGATGATGTACGGGGAGCCGGAGCTGTGGGCGCGGCTCATGGACCGGCTCGCCGACATCACGATCGCCTTCCTGAAGGTGCAGGTCGAGGCCGGGGCGAGCGCGATCCAGCTGTTCGACTCGTGGGTCGGCGCGGTCGCCCCGGAGGACTACGCCGCGTCCGTGCTGCCCCACACGAGCCGCATCTTCGCCGAGATCGAGGCGCTCGGCGTGCCGCGCATTCACTTCGGCGTCGGGACGGGCGAGCTGCTCGGCCTGATGGGCGAGGCCGGCGCGGACGTCGTCGGCGTCGACTGGCGGGTGCCGCTGGACGTGGCCGCCCGCCGCGTCCCGCCCGGCAGGGCGCTGCAGGGCAACCTCGACCCGGCGATCCTGTTCGCGCCGTGGGAGACGGTGGAGCGGCGCGCCCGCGACGTCCTCGCCCGGGGCCGCGCCGCCGAGGGCCACATCTTCAACCTCGGGCACGGGGTGCAGCCGTCCACCGACCCGGACGTCCTGGCCCGCCTCACCGACCTCGTCCAGGAGGCGAGCACCGAAGAGGCGGGCACCTGACGCCGGGTCACGCGCCGTCGCGCGGCCCCGGCCGGTCCGGCCCGCCCGGACGGCGCCGGTTCACCCGCCGCGCGACGACCAGCGCGGGCATCCCGATCAGCGCGAGCGCGCCGAGGAACGGCAGCAGCCAGCCGAGCGCGACGCCGCCGATGCGCAGGGACGTGGTGAACGCGTCCCAGCCGGCCCTCAGCCCGTCGGCGAACGTGCCGTCGCCGCCGGGTGCCGCGGGGGGCTCCTCGATGGTGATGTTCAGCGTCGCGTAGCGGGTGCGCTGCCGCAGCGACTTCTGCCGCGCCTGCAGCGACTCCAGATCGGCCTCGCGGTTCGCGATCTCCTGCTCGATGCTCATGATCTCGCCGACGGTCTTCGCCCGTGCCAGCAGCCTGCGGAAGGACTCCAGCGACGCCTCCGCCGACCGGACCCGGCTGTCGACGTCGGCGACCTCGGCCGTCACGTCCTCCGCGTCCTGCCGCAGCGACACCTTCGTGCCGAGCCGCGTCGTGAAGCCGGGCAGCAGCCCGGTGTACTTCTCCGCGGGGATCTTCAGCTCGAGGGTGGCGGACGGCGGATCGGTCTCGCCCCGCTCCTCCTCGACGTAGCCGCCCGCGTCCGTGGCGAGCCGCTTCGCCGTCTCGGCGGACTTCTCGACGTCCTCGCTCCGGATCTTCAGATGCGCGGTGTAGACGACGGCGCGGGCGGCGGGCGGAGGCGCCGTGACGGGCCGCGCGCCCGCAGGGCCCGCGGACGGGGCGACGGCCCGCGCCGGGCCCTTGGCGTTCTCGTCCCGCATCTCCCCGCTGCTCGCGGTGCCGCCGCCCCCGCCGCTGCACGCGGCCAGCGTCCCCGCCAGCAGGAGAACGGACAGGACACCTGGGACACGCCTGATATTCCGCATGAGGGTCGGACGATGTGTCCCGTGTCACCGTTCCGGGCGCGGCGTCGCGAAGCGGGCACGAATGGGGCACGCGCGGGTCACGGCCGGGGACGGCCCCGCACCCCTCCCCGGCCGCGATCACCTGCGCACCGAGCGTATTGGTGACCAGCGTTCACTGGCAAGGTGGCGGCGGAGACCGCTGTCGCCAATCGCACATCGGCGAAGCGGCCACCCGGTGCGCCGCACCCCGCCGCATCTGCGAGGCTGGGGGCATGACCACGTCCCACGCCGTCGTCGTCGGGGGCGGCATCGCGGGTCTCGCCGCCGCCCGCGTCCTCGCGGCCGCCGGTGCCCGGGTGACCCTCCTGGAGGGCTCCCCGCAGGTCGGCGGCAAACTCCGGGTCGGTGACATCGCCGGGCTGCCCGTCGACGAGGGCGCCGAGTCCATGCTGGCGCGCCGCCCCGAGGGCATCGGCCTCGTCGCCGCGCTCGGCCGCGCCGAGACGCTCGTCCACCCCGGCACGACCGCGTCCGCCATCCTCAGCCGCGGCGAGCTGCGCCGCATCCCGTCCGGCCAGGTGATGGGCGTCCCGTCCGACCTGCGGGCGCTCGCGGGCTCGCAGATCCTGTCGCCCGCCGGGCTGGCCCGCGTCCCGCTCGACCGGATCCTGCCCGAGACGCGGCGTGGCGACGACGTGTCCGTCGCCGACTACATCGGCGCCCGGATGGGCCGCGAGGTCGTCGACCGGCTCGTCGAGCCGCTGCTCGGCGGCGTCTACGCCGGGCGCGCCGAAGAGCTGTCGTTCGACGCGACGCTGCCCGCCGTCGCCGCCGCCGCCCGCACCCACCGCTCGCTCCTCGCCGCCGTGCGGGGCGTCCGGGACGCCGCCCCGCACGGCGCCGGCCCCGTCTTCGCGACGCTGCCGGACGGCCTCGGCACGCTCCCGCACCTCGTCGCCGACGCGATCACCGCCGCCGGCGGCGACGTCCGCACCGGCGCGACCGTCCGCGAGCTGCGCCGCACCGAGCACGGCTGGCGGCTCACCGTCGGCTCCGCCCGCGACCCCGAGCACCTGGACGCCGACGCCGTGATCCTCGCGGTCCCGGCGCCGCCGGCGGCCCGGCTGCTGGAGCACGACGTGCCCGCCGCCGCCCGCGAGCTCGCCCGCATCGAGTACGCGAGCATGGCCATCGTCACGCTCGCCTACCCCGTGTCCGCGTTCCCGAGGCTCCCGAAGGCCAGCGGCTACCTCGTCCCGTCCGTCGAGGTCGGGCCGGGCGGCGTGAAGGCCGTCACGTTCGGCTCGGTGAAGTGGCCGCACCTGCGCCGCCGCGACAACGGGCTGATCATCGTCCGGTGCAGCATCGGCCGCTTCCGGGACGAGGCCGTCCTCCAGCGGCCCGACGCCGAGCTCGCCGCCGGCGCCATCGCGGAGCTCGCCGCGACCTGCGGCCTCACCGAACTGCCCGCCGAGACGCGGGTGACCCGCTGGGGCGGCGGTCTGCCGCAGTACAACGTCGGCCACGCCGACCGCGTGGCCCGGGTCCGCGCCGCCGTCGCCGGCGAGCCGGGGCTCGCCGTCGCGGGCGCGGCCTACGACGGCCTCGGCATCCCCGCCTGCATCGCCTCGGCGACCGCGGCGGCCGACCGGATCATCGATCATCTACGCAGTCGAGGAGGGTTCGACCATGGCGACGGAGCAGGCCAGGCCGAAGGCACGCGAGCTCAATAGCGTCATCCGCTACACCATGTGGTCGGTGTTCAAGGTGCGCGACACCGGCACGCTCGGCGAGGAGCACGCCGCCGAGGTCCAGGACCTGCTCGACCAGGCCGCGCAGAAGGACGTCACCACCCGCGGCGCCTACGACGTCGCGGGCCTGCGCGCCGACGCCGATTTCATGTTCTGGTGGCACGCCCCCGCCGCGGAGGACCTCCAGGAGGTCTACACCCGCTTCCGCCGGACGGCCGTCGGCCGCGCCAGCGAGCCCGTCTGGTCGCAGATGGCCCTGCACCGCCCGGCCGAGTTCAACAAGAGCCACATCCCCGCGTTCCTCGCCGACGAGGAGCCCCGCCAGTTCGCGTGCGTGTACCCGTTCGTCCGGTCCTACGAGTGGTACCTGCTCCCGGACGAGGAGCGTCGCGCCATGCTCGCCGAGCACGGCAAGATGGCGCGCGACTACCCCGACGTCCGCGCCAACACCGTCGCGTCGTTCGCGCTCGGCGACTACGAGTGGATGCTGGCCTTCGAGGCCGACGAGCTGCACCGCATCGTCGACCTCATGCGCCACCTGCGCGGCGCCCGCGCCCGCGTCCACACGCGCGAGGAGATCCCCTTCTACACAGGCCGCCGCAAGGCCGTCGCGGAGCTCATCGCCGACCTTCCCTGAGCGGCGGGTCACGGCGCAGTAAAGTGCGGCCCGTGACCAGAACTCCCGCCCCCCGCGGCCGGCACGCCAGGCCGCCGTCCGCCGTCTCGGTCCACCTCGCCCGCCTGGTGGGGGACCCGAGACGGCGGCGCCTCGTCCTCGCCGGCGCCGGAACCGCGTCCGCGGCCGTGCTCGCCGCCGCCGTGCTCCTGCCCGGCGGCGGCTCCGGCGCCCCCGCCCCCCGCGCCACGGTCGCCGCGCACACCGACGCGTCCGCCGCCCCGGAACCCGTCACGGACCCGGACGAGGTCCCCGACGCCCTTCCCTACCTCAAGACGAAGGACCCGGAGGGGACGATCGTCAAGCACGTCACCGAGATCAGGCGCAGCGGCCTCTTCCTGCGCGTCTACACCGATCTGGGCGAGAGCGACGAGAACTCGAAACCCGCCGTCTCCCTCTGCGAGTGGTCGACCCAGTACCTGCGCGACGGCGGCGACGAGGAACCCCGCGTCTTCGTCCACGGCAAGAGCAACGACAACGGCAGCGTCGTCCTGGCGAACAAGCAGAGCGACGAGGACGACTGCGAGGTCGGCGAGACCCGCTAGTCCCCGCCACCCCCTCCGCCGCCGCCGCCCCAGGTGTCGCCTCCCTCGTGGTAGAGGGAGGCTGCGCCGCCGTCGTCCATGACGGCGGCGGAGCGGCCGCTGCCCGCGCCGTACGGGGGCGGAACCCTCACCGGCTTCGGATCGGGCGTCTCGAAGACCTCCCGCAGCCGGGCCTCCGCCATCCCGGCCGGTCCGAGCGCCGCGACCCGGGCCGGCCCGCGGGGCGCCGCGTCCGCGGCGAACCTCTTCCGGAGGGCGCGGCCCGCACGGGTCGGCCGGAGCCCGCCGGCCAGGCCGCGCCGCAGCAGCCCGTCGGCCTTCAGCGCGTCCCCGACCGAGGTCACCTCGGGTGAGGCACCGGCGTCCGCGACGACCCGCCCGAGCACGCGCCCCGTGCTCGGCACCGCGTCGAGGACGGCGGCCTGCACGGGGTCATCGGCCTCCCGCCGGACGACCTCGACCCGGTGCAGCGCCCGCATGATCCGCACGCGCCGCCGCTCATGGAGGCCGTACAGCGCGGTCTGCGCCACCCGCTCCGGCCCGCCGCACAGGTACGCGATCTGATAAGGGTTGAAATCGCTCATGAGACCCCCATCCGGTCGTCTGTGGGACGCCGGACGGGGGCACCGGGTTCACTCGGCCGGTTCGAGGGTGAGGCTGATGCTGTTGATGCAGTACCGGTCGTCCGTCGGGGTCTTGTACCCCTCGCCGTGGAACACGTGGCCGAGATGCGAGTCGCACACCGCGCACCGCACCTCCGTCCGGACCATGCCGAGCGACGTGTCCTCGATCAGCACGACGTTCTCCGCGGCGGCGGGGGCGTAGAACGACGGCCACCCGCAGTGGCTGTCGAACTTCGTGTCCGACCGGAACAGCTCCGTCTCGCAGGCCCGGCACCGGTACACCCCGACCGTCTTCGTGTCGGTGTACTCGCCGGTGAACGGACGCTCCGTCCCCGCCTCCCGCAGGACGTGGAACTCCTCGGGCGACAGCTGCGCGCGCCACTCGTCCTCGCTCTTACGGATCTTCTCCATGCCGTCGACGTTACTTGTCGGACCTCTGGGTTAGCGTGCTGGCATGGCCTCGCCCTTCATCGAGATCCCGGTCGGGGATCGGCTCGTCAAGGTGACCAACCCCGACAAGATCTATTTTCCGGAGCACGGCTACACCAAGCGGCAGCTGGTGGAGTACTACATCGCCGTGGGCGAGGGCATCCTGCGCGCCACCCGCGACCGCCCGACCACCCTGGAGCGCTGGCCCGCCGGTGTCTTCGAGGGCGCCAGGCTCGCCACCCGGGAGGACTACGCGCGCGGCCAGCAGGGCATGGGCGCCGGCAAGTCCGACGCGTTCTACCAGAAGCGCATCCCGAAGGGCGCCCCCGACTGGGTCGAGACGACCCGCATCGCGTTCCCGAGCGGCCGCACCGCCGACGAGGTCCGCCCCACCGAGGTCGCCACGATCGCCTGGGCCGCGAACCTCGGAACCCTGACCTTCCACCCCTGGCCCGTCCGCGACGGCGACGTCGACCACCCCGACGAGCTGCGCATCGACCTCGACCCGCAACCCGGCACGGACTTCTCGGACGCCGTCCGCGTCGCCCTCGGCCCGGCCCGCGACCTGCTCTCCGAAATGGGCCTCACGGGCTATGTGAAGACGTCCGGCAAGGGCGGCGTGCACATCTACGTCCGCATCGAGCCGCGCTGGACGTTCACCGAGGTCCGCCGCGCCGCCCTGGCCTTCGGCCGCGAGGTGGAGCGCCGCGCCCCGTCCGAGGTCACGACCCGCTGGTGGAAGGAGGAGCGCGGCGAGCAGATCTTCATCGACTTCAACCAGAACGCCAGAGACCGGACGATCGCGTCGGCCTACAGCGTCCGCCCGGCGCCGCACGCCCCCGTCTCGGCCCCCGTGACCTGGGACGAACTGGCCGACATCGACCCGCACGACTTCACCATCGCCACGATGCCCGACCGCTTCGCGAAACTGGGCGACCTCCACGCCGCCATCGACGACGAGGCGTTCTCCCTGGACGGCCTCCTCGACCTGGCCGACCGGGACGAGCGCGACCACGGCCTGGGCGACATGCCGTACCCCCCGAACTACCCGAAGATGCCCGGCGAGCCGAAACGCGTCCAACCCAGCAAGGACACCGACAACCCCCACTGACCCCTGGCCGCGCGTCCCGCCCCGTTCACCGCACCGGCGCGGGCCGCTCGGTGCGGCCCACGCGACTCGCGGTGTCGCCCCGGAGGCTGCTGAGAACAGTCGCCCGTATGCTCGAACGGTGAGGTTCAGGCGCCCGCGAAGTCGGCCTGCCGGACCTGCGGAACCTGGGTGGTCGGCTTGTAGATGGGCCATCCCGGAGTGCCGCACCCGGCCGCATGCAGCGCCGCCCGGACGTTGGCGAGGAAGAGCCGGGAGGCGTCCGCCCTCGTGTCCGCGGTGATGCCCATGAAGATGTCGGCTCGCCGCTCGGCGATGCTCGCGGTGATGTCCGGGTCGATGATCCCCTCGTCGACCTCGGCCAGGTCGTAGAGAGCGTCGGTGACGGCGTCCGTGAAGGCGTCGAACTCCTCGTCGGTATCGCGTGCCGTATCTACGCAGACGAAGGTGAGGTCGGCCCGGAGGTAGAAGGTCATCTGGCTCACCCCTTCCAGCACGTGGCCCGGCGCAGTTCACCGAGCAGGTTCTTGACGTAGTTCGGATTCGACGGCGTGAGGCTCATCGACTTCTTGTGCTTCATCGGACACGGGCAGCGTAGCTTCCAGTACCTCTTGCCCCGGAGCACCGTCCAGCCTTGGCTCACGGCCTCTTTGCGGACCGCCCTCAGCTCCCTGCTGAGGTTGGGGGACATTCCGCCTCCGTTCGCGAGTCTAGGCGTGATACCTCATGGTGGCCTAGAGCAGGGTTCGGTGGAGAGGGTTTCACTGACAAAGTGTGACCATGTGGTGACTCGATTTTTAGAAGGTCGCCGCGTGATTTTCTCGGGGGCCGTCCGGCGGGCGGGGTGGAGGCGGTCTGGGGGTGTGTGGTTCCGGGTTGTGGTGTGGGTGTATTTGGGATGTCCGTATTGGGGTCTCCGGTGCCGGGGGAGTGGGGTGGGGCAGCCTTCCGGGGGAAGCGATCTAGGAGGCCGTCATGGGTTGGAGCTATCGCAAGTCCGTGCGTAAGGGGCCGTTCCGGCTGAACTTCTCCAAGAAGGGCGTCGGGCACAGTGTGGGCCGCGGCGGCGCCCGCTACACCCAGAGTGCGGACGGGCGCCGCTACATCACGCTGCGGATCCCCGGCACCGGCCTGACCTGGCGCCGGTCCCTCAAGAGCCGCTGATCAGCCCTCCACGCCCGCCAGCAGGGGCGGGAGGTCGCCGTTGTGGACGATCGTCAGGTGACGGGTCGCCCGGGTGAGGGCGACATAGAGGTCCTGGCCGCCCTTCGGTGACTCGGCCAGCATGCCCGCGGGGTCGACCACGATCACCGAGTCGAACTCCAGGCCCTTCGCCTCGGTGCAGGTGAGCACGACGGTGGGGGAGTCGAGGGCCTCGGGCGTCGCGCCGACGGCCGCGTCCGGGAGCGCGGCGAGGACGGCCGGGCGCCGCGCGTGGGACGTGATGACCGCGAGCCGGCCCTCGCCCATGTCGTCGGGGGCGACGTCGTTCAGCTCGGTCCGCACCAGCTCGGCGAGCGCGTCCACCGGCAGCGCCAGGGCGCGGGGCGGCGGGGCGTCGTCGCGGACGGGGACGGGGGGCGTCTGGTCGGGGGCGACGGCGGCGAGGACCTCCTCGGCCACCTTCATGATCGCGGCGGGGGTGCGGTAGTTGACCAGGAGGCGCTGCTCTCGCCAGCGTCCGGGGACGTAGGGGTCCAGCATGTCGCCCCAGGACGCGGCGCCCGCCGCGCTGCCCGTCTGCGCGATGTCGCCGACGACGGTCATGGACCGGGTCGGGACGCGCCGCATCAGCGTGCGCCACGCCATCGCGGACAGCTCCTGCGCCTCGTCCACGATGACGTGGCCGTACGCCCAGGTGCGGTCGGCGGCGGCGCGCTGCGCGGTGGTGAGCCGCGGGCCGTGGTCCTCGTGCCGGTAGGCCAGATGGGCGGCCCCGAACCCGCCCGCCTCCAGCATCTCGGCCACGCCGCTGTTCGCGAGGACCTCCCGCGCGTACAGCTCGTCGTCCGCCCGCCGCGCCAGTTCGGCGGCGCGGGCGCGGGCGCGCTCGGCGGCGTCGTCGACGCCGAGCAGCTCCGCGGCCTCGTCGAGCAGGGGCACGTCGGACGTCGTCCAGGGGGCCCCGGCGGGACGGCGCAGGAGCGCGCGCTCCCCGGGGGTCAGGACGGTCGCGACGTCCGGGTCGGCGTAGAGGCCGGCGAGGAGCTGCTGCGGGGTCGTCTCCGGCCACAGGCCGTCCAGTGCCCGGCGGACGGACGGATCGTGCCACAGCGCCTCCTTCGCGAGGCGCAGGTCGGTCTCGTCGAGGAGCGGGGCGTCCTCCGCCTCGTCGAGCAGTTCCCGCAGCCAGGGCGGCGTGCCGCCCTCCGCGATGATCTGCTCGAGGGGCTCGTCCATGAGGCGCTCGTACTGCTCGGCGCGGTCGATCGCGAGGGCCTCCAGCATGTCGTGGACGAACCGGCGCCGCTGCACGTTGTGGGGCAGGCGCAGCCCCCGGGCGGTGTCCCGGATCAGGGTGCAGGTCTCCTCGTCGACATGCAGCGTCATGCCCTCGACGTCCACTTTCAGGCCGCCCTCGGGGATCCGCTGGCGGGCGCGGACGGCCTCCTCGACGGCGTCCGCCATGCGCGGATCGCCCTTCACCACGGCGACGGCGGGCTCGTCGGACGCGCTCGCCCGCACGCCCGGGTACAGCTCGCCGACCGTGGCGAGGACGACGTCGGTCTCGCCGAGGCCGGGGAGCACCTGCTCGATGTAGCGCAGGAACGTCGCGTTCGGGCCGACGATCAGGACCCCGCGCCGCTCCAGCACGTCCCGGTGCGTGTAGAGCAGGTAGGCGGCGCGGTGCAGGGCGGCGACGGTCTTGCCGGTGCCGGGACCGCCCTGGACGACGAGCACGCCGTGCAGGTCCGACCGGATGACCTGGTCCTGCTCCCGCTGGATGGTGGCGACGACGTCGCTCATCCGGCCCGTCCGGCCCCGGCGGAGGGCGGCGAGCAGGGCGGCCTCACCGGTGATCTCGCGCCGCTGCTCCTCGTCCAGGGCGTCCAGATCGAAGACCTCGTCGTCGAGCCGGACGACCCGGCGGCCGCGCAGGTGCAGGTGCCGGCGGCGCGCGAGGGTCCCTGGCGCGACGGTCGTCGCGGTGTAGAACGGACGCGCCGCGGCCGCCCGCCAGTCGATCAGGATGGGCTCGTGGTCGGCGTCGCGCAGCCCGATCCGGCCGATGTAGAAGGTGTCGCCGGGTTCGCCGTCCGCGGGGCGGTGGTCGATGCGGCCGAAGCACAGGCCCGGCTCGACGCCGCCGAGCCGGGCGAGGCGGCGGGCCGCCTCCTCGGTGGCGACGGTGCTTTCGACCCTGGCCTGGATCACGCTGCCGCCACCCGCGACGGGGGCGGCGCGCAGGGACTCCTCGGCGGCGGCGCGCTCCTCGTCGAGACGTGCGTACAGGTGGGAGACGTACTCCTGCTCGGTGCGCAGGGCCGCCTCCCGGCCGCCGGCCGGATCAGGGTTGACAGGAGGCGCTTGACGGATTCCCATGCGTTCGGTATTCTCCTATTCATAGGATGCGGGCATCTGTATGCAACTCGTAAGTTGCCACTCTAGCATCCCTCATGCGCTCCCGGCACTCCCCAAGGGATCGTTCACTCTCGTTGTCGCGGACGTCATCTGCGCGGCGCCCTTCGGCCATCGGCCCTTGTGAGGCTTTCCGGCGATCAAGCCGGATACCTCCGAAAGGTCACAGATGGCCGACTTCGTCCGTCCGCTCGACCGCCGCTCCTTCCTCGCCGCCACCGGCCTCACCGTCGGCGCCGCCACCCTCGCCACCCCCGCGCTCGCCCAGGCCGCGCCCGGCCGCGCCCCCGTCCCGGCCGGCGACCCCTTCACCCTCGGCGTCGCGTCCGGCGACCCCGACCACGACGGCTTCGTCCTCTGGACGCGCCTCGCCGTGAACCCCCTCGCCGAGGACGGGTTCGGCGGCATGCCCGCGCGCACCCTCCCCGTCCAGTGGGAGATCTCCACCGACGAGCGGTTCCGCCGCATCGAGCGGCGCGGCACCGCCGCCGCCCGACCCGCCTCCGCGCACGCCGTCCACGTCGAACTGGGCGGCCTGCGGCCCGGCCGCGAGTACTGGTACCGGTTCCGCACCGGCAGGCACATCTCCCCGGTCGGCCGGACGCGCACCACCCCGCACCCCGCCACCTACGGTCCCGCCCTCACCATGGGCTTCGTCTCATGCAGCCAGTTCGAGCACGGCTACTTCACCGCGTACCGGCGGCTCGCGGAGGAGAACCCCGACCTCGTCCTCCACCTCGGCGACTACCAGTACGAGTACAAGAAGGGCGTCTACGTCATCGCGGGCGGGAACGTCCGCGACCACGACGGCCCCGAGACCGTCACCCTCGCGAACTACCGGCTCCGCCACGCCCAGTACAAGTCCGACACCGACCTGCAGGCCGCTCACCGGGCCGCGCCCTGGCTCGTCGTCTTCGACGACCACGAGATCGAGAACAACTGGGCCGACGACGTTCCCGAGGCGAACTCCGACACCCCCGACCCGGCGGCCTTCCGCGCCCGCCGCGCCGCCGCGTTCCGGGCCTACTACGAGAACATGCCGCTGCGCCGCCGCTCCCTCCCGAACGGCCCCGACATGCAGGTCTACCGCCGCGTCCAGTGGGGCCGCCTGGCCAACCTCCACATGCTCGACACCCGCCAGTTCCGCGACGACCAGGCCTGCGGCGACGGCTACAAGGACTGCGCCGACGCGTCCGACCCCAAGCGCTCCATCACCGGAGCCCGCCAGGAGAAGTGGCTCCTGGACGGTTTCCGCCGGCACCGCGCCCGCTGGGACATCCTCGGCCAGCAGGTCTTCTTCGCGCAGCGCGACAACACCGCCGGCCCCGTCAAGAAGACGTCCATGGACGCCTGGGACGGCTACGTCGCCTCCCGCGACCGCATCCAGAAGGGCTGGCAGTCCGCCAAGGTCCGCAACCCCGTCGTGCTCACCGGCGACGTGCACGCCCACTGGGCCGGCGACCTGAAGGCGAACTACGACGACCCCGAATCGAGGACGGTCGGCTCCGAACTCGTCTGCACGTCCGTCACCAGCACCGGCGACGGGAAGGACTCCAACCCCGCCGACCACCCGTATCTCAAGATCAACCCGCATCTGAAGTTCTACAACAACCAGCGCGGCTACGTGATGACGACCATCGGCAAGGACGAGATGAAGGTCGACTTCAAGACCCTCCCCTACGTCCGGACGCCCGGCGCCGAGATCTCCACCAAGGCGACCTTCGTCATCGAGGACGGCGTTCCCGGCGTCAACCAGACCTACCTGCGCCCGCTCATGTCCGCCAAGTCGGCCCCGCGCACGGACCAGCAGCTCATCGACGAGACCGTCCGCAACGAGACCCAGCCCTGACGCTCAGGGCCCCCGTCCCGGGTCGGGGCATCCTCTTCGCTCGCCGCGGTGGGGTGCCCTGACCCGGCGGGCCGTGGCTGAGCCTCACGTCTCCCAGGGGTGGCGGGTCAGCGGTCGGTTCGGGTGTTCGGTGCGGCGCGGCCACTCAGGATCTCGTCCAGGTCGTAGGCCGCCGGGACCTCCAGCTGCTCGTAGGTGCAGGACCCGGGGGTCCGGTCGGGGCGCCAGTTGCGGAAGCGGGCCGTGTGGCGGAAGCGGTCGCCCTCCATCGCCTCGTACGCGACCTCCACGACGAGTTCTGGGCGCAGCGGCACCCAGCTCAGATCCTTCTTGCCCGTCCAGCGGGAGATGGCGCCGGGCATGCGGTCGACGGTCGCCTCGGTCTGCTTCGCCCACTCCGCCCAGGGGTGCTGCGAGAGGTCTTCCAGGCGGTAGGGCTGGAGCTCGTCCACCAGTTCGGCGCGGCGCTTCATGCTGAAGGACGCCGCGACGCCGACGTGCTGGAGCCTGCCCTCGGAGTTGTGGAGGCCGAGGAGGAGGGAGCCGACGATCGGGCCCGACTTGTGCCAGCGGAAGCCCGCCACCACGCAGTCGGCCGTCCGCTCGTGCTTGACCTTCCACAGGGCGCGCTTGTCCGGCTGGTAGGGGATGTCGAGGGGCTTGGCGATGACGCCGTCGAGGCCGGCCCCCTCGAACTCGTCGAACCAGCGGAGGGCGAGCTCGTGGGAGTCGGACGCGGGCGTCACATGGACGGGTGCCCCCACGCCCCCGAGGGTCTCGACCAGGCGGCGGCGGCGTTCGCCGAGCGGGACCTCCATGAGGGACTCCTCGCCCAGCGCGAGGAGGTCGAAGGCGATGAAGGAGGCGGGCGTCTGCTCCGAAAGGAGCTTGATACGGGACGCGGCGGGGTGGATGCGCTGCTGCAGGCCGTCGAAGTCGAGGCGGGTGCCCTTCCGCAGCACGATCTCGCCGTCCACGACGCAGCGTTCGGGGAGTTCGCGCTTCACCGCCTCGACCAGCTCGGGGAAGTAGCGGGTGAGCGGCTTCTCGCCGCGGCTCGACAGCTCCACCTCGTCGCCGTCGCGGAACACGATGCAGCGGAAGCCGTCCCATTTGGGCTCGTACAGGACGTCGCCCTTCGGCATGGTCTTGACCGCCTTGGCCAGCATCGGAGGCAGCGGCGGCGTGATCGGCAGGTCCATGCCCCCATCCTGCTCTCCCGCACCGACAAAAGCCCGCCCCGGCGCGTCCGATAACCTGCAGGTCATGCGCCGTCTGCTGCCCGAGCCCGCCGCGGACGGCCTCGACCCGTACGAGCTCTACGGTGACCGGCCCGGCCTGCGCGTCGGGATGGTGATGAGCGTCGACGGCGCCGTCACCGACGCCGAGGGCTGGACGGACGGGCTCGGCGGCGACGCCGATTTCCGCGTGTTCCGGACGCTCCGCGCGCTCGCCGACGCCGTCCTCGTCGGCGCCGGCACCGTCCGGACGGGGCGGCTGGGCCCGGCGCGGCTGCGTCCCGATCTGCGGGAGCGCCGGGGAGGGCCGCCCGCGCCGATCGTGGTGGTCAGCCGGTCCCTCGAGCTGGACTGGACGCTTCCGCTGTTCACGGCGGCCGAGACGCCGACGATCGTGGTGACGTCCGAGAAGGCGCGCGGATCGGTCCCGCCCACCGTCCGCGCCGTGACCGCGGGGGAGGACGACATCGACCTCCACGCCGCCGTGCGGCAATTGCGCGACCTCGGTCATGAGCATCTGCTGTGCGAGGGCGGGCCCGCGCTCACGACGTCGCTCCTGCGGGCGGGACTGGTGGACGAGCTCTGCCTCAACATCGCCCCGACCCTGCTGGGCAGCCCCCGGCACACGCGCCTGCTCGGTGCCCTCGACACCCCGGCCGAGGTCGAGCCCGCGGCCGTCTACCTCGATGAAGGCGTCCTGTTCCTGCGTTACCGCGTGTAGCGCAGGAACAGGAAGTCGTCCTCCTCCAGGACGTGCCCCAGCCGCAGATGGGGCGGGATGGGAATGGGCGGTCCGTTCAGGATGCGCGCCGGATGCCCGGCCAATAGCAGCGGACTCAGCGTCAGGCACAGCTCGTCCAGCAGGCCGGCCGCCACCACCTGGGCCAGGACGGCGGGTCCGCCCTCGCACAGCAGCCGCTGGAAACCGCGTTCGCGCAGTGCCCGGACGGCGGCGGCCCAGTCGAGCGCGTCCTCGCCCGCGATGACGACGTCGGCGTGCTCGCGGGCGGCTCGCAGCCGGTCCGGGGCGGCGGACGCCGTCGCCAGCACGATCGTCGGGACGGCCGCCTCGGTGAAGATGGGGGCGTCGAAGTCGAGGTCGAGGGAGCGGGACACGACGGCGAGCGGCGGGACGGGCGGCCGCCCCTCCCGGACGTCGCGCCAGGTGTCCTGCGGCCGCACCGGGCCGTAGCCCTCCGCGCGCACCGTGCCGGCGCCGACGACGACCGCGTCGGCGAGGCCGCGCAGCAGCAGGAACAGCGACCGGTCGGCGGCGCCGCCGAGGCCGGCGCTGCGCTCGTCGCGCTGCGCCGCGCCGTCCAGGCTCGCGACCATGTTGGCGCGCAACCACGGCCCGGTGCGCGGGTAGGCGTACGCGGCGACGAGGTCGACCGGCCCGGACGCCGGTGAGAGGTTGCGCATAGGACACCCAACGTAGTCGACACCGAAACGGTGACAGATATGTGAATCCCAGCGAATCCGTCATGCCGGGGCATCGAACGGGCGACACTGGACCACGAACAGACCGAAGGGGGCACTGAGTGGAGTTCGCCGCACTCGCCGCGTGGATCCTGGCGGCCGGCGCCGGCGCCTATCTGCTGCTCATCTGGGTGACGAACGGGGGACTGTCGACGAAGGTGACGCGGTTCCCGGTGCTGCTCGTGGCCGGCCACCCGCTCGCCGCCGTCCTCGGGCTCGCCATGTGGGTCGCCTACCTGGCCACCGCGCGTTCGGCGTACGCGTGGGCGGCGTTCTACGCGCTGCTCGTCGTCGTCCTCCAGGGCTTCATGCTGTTCACCCGCTGGCTCGTCGGCCGCGGCGGACGGCACGCCCGCGGCGCCGAGCACGCGTTCCCCGCGACCGCCGTCGCCCTGCACGGCGGCATCGCCGTCACCACGGTCGTCCTGGTCTTCCTCACCGCGATGCGCGCCGTCGCCTGACCGTCACGGGAGCCGCCGCAGGACGAGCAGGGAGCGGTCCGGGACGCGGACGTCGTCGCGCGCCTTCAGCCGCGCCCGGTCCCCGAGGCCGTCCGGTTCGGCGGTGTCGAGCGTGTACTCCCAGCGCTCGCCGTACTCGGCCGCCGGCAGGGTGAACACGACCGGCTCGGCGCCCGCGTTGATGAGCAGGAGGAACGAGTCGTCCTCGACCCGGCGTCCGCGCGGGTCGGGCTCGGTGATGGCGTCGCCGTTGAGGAACACCCCGAGCGACTTCGCGAACCCGACGTTCCAGTCGTGGTCGGTCATGCTCTCGCCCGCCGGGGTGAGCCAGGCGATGTCGGCGGCCGCGCCCGCGCCCCTCCCGGTGAAGAATCGGCGGCGGCGGAACACCGGGTGGTCGTGCCGGAGCCGCGACAGAGACCGGACGAAGGAGATGTCGCCCCGGTCCCCCCAGTGCACCCAGGCGAGCTCGTTGTCCTGGCAGTAGGCGTTGTTGTTGCCGTGCTGGGTGCGGCCCATCTCGTCCCCGTGGGACAGCATCGGGACGCCTTGCGACAGGAACAGCGTCGCGAGGAAGTTGCGCCGCTGGCGCGCCCGCAGTTCCAGGATCGCCGGGTCGCGCGTCGGGCCCTCGTAGCCGCAGTTCCAGGAGCGGTTGTCGTCCGTCCCGTCCCGGTTGGCCTCGCCGTTGGCGTCGTTGTGCTTGTGGCCGTACGAGACGAGGTCGTTCAGCGTGAAGCCGTCGTGGCAGGTGACGAAGTTGATGGACGCGAACGGCCGGCGCGCGCTGTGCTCGTACAGGTCCGACGAGCCGGTCAGCCGGGACGCGAACTCCGGCATCGTGGCGTAGGACCCGCGCCAGAAGTCGCGGACGGTGTCGCGGTACTTGCCGTTCCACTCCGTCCACAGGGGCGGGAAGTTGCCGACCTGGTAGCCGCCCTCGCCGACGTCCCACGGCTCGGCGATCAGCTTCACCTGGGAGACGACGGGATCCTGCTGGACGAGGTCGAAGAACGCCGCGAGGCGGTCGACGTCGTGCAGCTCGCGCGCCAGCGCGGACGCCAGGTCGAAACGGAACCCGTCGACGTGCATCTCCAGGATCCAGTACCGGAGCGAGTCCATGATGAGCTGCAGCGCGTGCGGGTTCCGGACGTTCAGCGAGTTCCCGCAGCCGGTGTAGTCGAGGTGGTAGCGCCTGTCGTCGTCGCGCAGGCGGTAGTAGGACGCGTTGTCGATGCCCCGGAACGACAGCGTCGGCCCCAGGTGGTCGCCCTCCGCCGTGTGGTTGTAGACGACGTCCAGGATGACCTCGATGCCCGCCTCGTGGAGCGTCCGCACCATCGCCTTGAACTCGAGCACCTGCTCGCCGCTCTCCGCCGACGACGCGTACGCGTTGTGCGGCGCGAAGAACCCGATCGTGTTGTAGCCCCAGTAGTTGTCGAGGCCCCGGGCCACCAGCGCGTGCTCCGGCACGGACTGGTGCACCGGCATCAGCTCGACGGCGGTGACGCCCAGGTCGAGCAGGTGGTCGATCATCGCCGGATGCGCGATCCCGGCGTACGTCCCCCGCTGCTCCTCCGGGATGCCGGGGTGCAGCCGCGTCAGCCCCTTCACGTGCGCCTCGTAGATGACGCTCTCGTGGTACGGGACGCGCGGCGCCCGGTCGTCGCCCCAGTCGAAGAACGGGTTGATGACGATGCTCTTCGGCATGTAGGGGGCGCTGTCGTCCTCGTTCAGGGCGTCCGGGTCGGTGAACCGGTACGAGAACAGGGACTCGTGCCACCGGATGTCGCCTCCGACGGCCTTCCCGTACGGGTCCAGGAGCAGCTTCGCCGGGTTGCAGCGGTGGCCCTCCCGCGGCCGGAACGGCCCGTGCACCCGGTACCCGTACCGCTGCCCGGGACCGATACCGGGCAGGTACCCGTGCCACACGAACCCGTCCACCTCGGGCAGGTCGTGCCGGACCTCCGTCCCGTCCTCGTCGAACAGGCACAGCTCGACGCGGTCCGCCACCTCGGAGAACAGTGCGAAGTTGGTTCCCGTTCCGTTCCACGTGGCGCCCAGCGGATAAGGATCCCCGGGCCACACCTCCGGCATGCTCTCCACTCCTCGCCCGAGTCGCTCCACACTCAGCGCAAACCCCCGCCCTCCATGCGTACCCGCTCCCCATCCTCCCGGCACGGACCGATATCAGAGTGTCACAACGCTTCCCGCCGAGGTCACCCGGAAACCGCCGCGGTGGGAGGAACGGCGGTACCGAGCGGCATCGGTCAGTCCGCGCGGGGGAGGCGCCAGACCGTCTCGTCGCCGGAGGTCTCCGCGGTCGGCCGCAGGCCGAGTTTGCGGGCCACGGCCACCGACGCGCGGTTGGCCGGATGCACGGACGCCGTGACTCCGGCGACGCCGTTCGCCGTCAGCCACGACACCAGCGCGCGGGCCGCCTCCGTCGCGAACCCGAACCCCTGGTACGGCATCGCTATCACCCAGGCGACCGAGGCGACCGGGCCGGCGGACTCCGGACGCACCGTCGCCTGCACGTAGCCGACGGCCTGCCCGTCCCGGGTCCGGCGGACGATCCAGTTCAGCCACGACTCCTGGTGGAACGGCGCCGGCCCCGCGACCAGCCGCTCGTAGCGCTCCCGCAGCTCGAGCGGGGTGAGGGGCTCGCCGCCGATGTACCGGTGCAGGCGGTCGTCGTCGAGGACGGGCGCCATCTCGTCCGCGTGGTGGACGGCGAGGGGCTCCAGCACGAGGCGCTGGGTCCGGAGGGTCTCGGCGATCGGCCCGTACACCCGGCGATCCTACGCCTTCGGGCGCCCGATCCGCCCTGTCCAGGCACCGGCCGGGTGCTGCGACGGCGCGAGCCACAGCCACGGCTGGGAGTGCCGGAACGGCAGGTCGGTGCCGGGCTGCCAGGGGAAGAGCCCCGTCGGATCGGGCCGCACGGCCTGCAGGAACGGCGGTGCGGACGTCCGGTAGAAGGCCAGGGCGCCGCCGAAGAAGACCGCGGACCAGCGCCGGTCCGGGACGCGGAACGCGGCGGCCTGCCCCCGGACGATGTCGTCGCGTCGCTCGCCGTCGGCGGGGACGCGGCCCTCGGCGGCCTGCCGCCCGAGCCGGTTCAGCGACTCCTCCATCTCGTAGACGTCGCCGCCGAACATCGAGAGCTCGGGGGAGCGGTGGCTGTGCCACAGGCCGATCGTGTACGCCCAGCCGGGCCCCGTGATGTCGGCGGGCCGCAGCACGATGCTCCACCCGTACTGGGCGATGTGCACGATCGTGCGGAGCTGGAAGGTGTCCAGCCGGTCGCGGTCGCCGTAGTCGTGGCAGAGCACGCAGGCGCATGGGGGGCGGCCGTCCGACATGGCCTTCAGCCTACGGCGAGGACGGCGGGACCGACGAGATTCCACCGGTGTCCGTCCGGTGCCCCAGGTGGAAGCTGAGGGCGCCGGGCACGATGGGGAGCCAGAAGCTCGCGACCCGGTAGATCAGGACGGTCAGGACCGCTTCGGTGGGCCCCGTCCCCAGGGAGACCAGCGCCAGGACGAGCAGCGGTTCGACCACGCCCACACCGCCGGGCAGCGGGCCGAGCAGGCGCGTCGGGATCAGCAGGAGGTAGAGGGCGGCCAGGGTGACGGGCGGCAGCGGCACGCTCAGGGCGGCGGCGACGCTGAGGAACGCCAGCACCGAGCAGCTCGTCACCAGGGAGCTCCCCGCGATGAGCGCGATGAGGCGGCGTGGGCGGTGCCGACGGCGGCGCAGGGCGGCCGGAGCCCCCCTCAGCGGCACGACGATCTCGCCGCGGCGCCGCCAGGCCAGGACCGCTCCGAAGGCGGCCAGGGCCGTCACGGTCAGGATGAGGGGCTGCGACCACGACGGCATGCGGAGCGGCCCCGGCCCCCGGGCGAGGACCGACGCGATGGCGAGCGCGAGGGCGGCCAGGTGGACCAGCGCCCCGGTCAGGCGGGTCAGCGCGACGGTCTCGGCGGCCTCGTCCGGGCCCGCCCCGTGGCCGTGGAGGTAGGAGCCGAGCACGGCGCCGCCGCCCTGCCCCGCCTGCCGCTGCCGGGAGGCGTAGGACGCGGCCACCTGGCGCAGGTAGGTGCGCCCCAGCGCGAGGTCGCGCAGGGAGGCGCCCATCAGGGCCAGCGCGCCCCCGGCGTAGGAGGCGGTCACGAGCAGCGCCGCGACCGCGAGCCAGCGCGCGTGGACGTCCCCGAGGACGGCCGCCGGGGAGCTCGGACCCGTGATGCCGATGAGCAGATGGGCGGTGGCGTAGCCGCCCGCGAGGAGCAGCAGGAGCATCCAGGGCCGGGACGGCAGCCGCGACAGCGGCCGGAGGCCGGCGCGGGTCCCGCCGGTCGCGGCGATGACGGAGCGGAGCTCGTCGAGCAGGTGCGGCCGCTCCCGCAGCCCGTTGCGGGTGGAGCGGGCCAGCGCCAGCGGCTGCAGGTAGGGGACGGCCTCGTCCACCGCCGGGAGCCCGAGGACGTCCACGGCCGCCTCGACGGCGGGGCCCGTTCCCGCGACGAGGGCCGTGGAGACCAGCAGCTCGGCCACGTCCTGGGCCAGCCGGGCGTCGCTCGCGGCGTCCTCGGCGAACCCGAAGTCGACCAGTACCGGACGGCCCCGCCCGTCGATGAGGACGTTTGACAGGCGCAGGTCGCGGTGCGCGATCCGGGCGCCGCGCAGCGCCGCGACCTCGGTCCAGAGCGCGCGGAGGCGGGCGCCGTCGACCTCCCGCCCCGCGGAGCCGTCGAGGCCGGTGGCGTCCATCGACTCCTCGGCCAGGATCCAGGTGCCGGACCCGGCGGGGGCCACCCCGATGACCGCGGGGACCCGCGCGCCCGCCGCCGCCGCGCGCATCAGCATGTACGCCTCGTGCTCGACCTGGCGTTTGGGCCCGGCCATCGGCGTCTCGTCCTCCACCTCCCGGTACAGCAGGAACCGGGCGGTCTTGAACAGCAGGTCCGCGTCGCGCTGGTCGCGGCCGAGGGCCTTGACGAACACGGTCCGGCCGTCGGCGGCGGCGGTGAACGGCACCGAGCCGCGGGCGTCGGACGTGAAGGGCCTGACCCGGGCGTCCGGCAGGCCGCACCGGGCGAGACCCGCCGCGACCTGCTCGGGCGACGGGACGTGGTTGGGGGTGCCGCGCAGCAGGTGGACCGCGCCGCCGATCGCCCAGCCGAGCGCGGCGCCGGCGACGACGTCGAGCGGGAGGTGCGCCCCGACGTAGACGCGGCCCAGCGCGACGGCGGCGGCGGCCGTCCAGAGCGCCCAGCGGACCGGGCGCGCGACATGCGCGGAGGCGACCGTGGCGAGCGCGGCGGCGACGGCGGCGTGCCCGGAGACGAATCCGAGCCCGCTCTCGTGCGCGCCGCGCAGGACGGCCTCGGGCAGCAGCGCGCCGGGCCGGCCGCGGTCGGCCAGCTCCTTGACCAGCTTCGCCAGCAACCAGGCGAGGGTGCCGCCCAGAGCGAGATCGACCGCCAGCCGCACCCGGCGGACGGCGAGCGCGGCGGCCGCGGTCACCGCGACGGCGCCGAGCGCCCCCGCCTGCATCACGACGTTGACCGGGCCGAACAGCCGGTCCGGCAGGCCGTTGACCAGGCGGAAGACATCGGCCTCGACGCGGAGCAGGTAGCCGTCCGCGGCGAAGACGGCCAGGGCGATGCCCGCCCCGAGACCGGCGAGGACGCGCAGCACGTCCGCCGGATGGCGGGCGGTCGCGGGCGACTTCGGCGGGAACGGGCGGAGCCCGCGGATCGCGGGCCGTCGGCGGCGGGCGGGGCGGGCGGTGCGCCCGGGGGCCGGAGAGGCGGGGCGGGCGGCCGCGGCGGCTTCCCCCGTGCGGGGCGCCGCGGCCGCCGCGGCCATCGCGGGCTCGCGTGCCGGGGCCGTGCCGGTCGTCTCCTCGAGCCGCGCGGCGTCCTCGTCGAGGAGCGCCTGGACGGTGTCGGTCTCCGCGCGGCTCCAGCCGACGATCCACGCGCGTCCGCGCGGATCGATCAGGATGTTCTCCGGCAGCAGGGCGCGGTGGGCGATCCGGTCGCGCCGCAGCGCCGTGAGCTGCCCCCACAGGTCGTCGAGCGTCTCCGGGCCGGACTCCCCGGCCTCCGGGGCCGGGACCCCGTCGACGTGCTCCATCACCAGCGCCCAGGTCCCCGGTGTCGTCTCGGTGACGAACCGGACGTCCGGGACCCGCGCGCCCGCGCCGCGGGCGCGCATCAGCAGATATCCCTCGTGCTCGGCCAGGTGCTTCGCCGTGGCGAACGGCGGCTCGCCCGGCCTGCGCCGCCACAGCCGGCCCAGCCGGTGCAGCGCGTCCGCGTCGCGCTGGTCGCGGCCGATCACCTTGACGAAGAGCGGCCCGTCCGGCGTGGTGACGATAAGGGGGACCGCGTGCCGCATGTCGCCGGGAACGGGGCGCATGCCGGTCACGGCGATGCCGTGCCGGCCGAGGGCGTCCCGGACGGCGGCGAGATGAGGCCGGTGCCCGGGAGTGCCCAGAAGGAGGAGGACCGCGGCGCCGGCGGCCCAGCCGAGCGCCGCCCCGCCGAGCACGTCCAGGGGGAAGTGCGCGCCCGCGTACACCCGCGCCGTGCCGACGGCCGCGACGGCGAGCCACAGCAGCCGCCGGTACGGCCGGGGCACATGGGCGGAGGCCACCGTGGCGAGGGCGGCGGCGACGGCGGTGTGCCCGGCGGCGAAGCCCGTGCCCCACGCCGCGGCGTCGGCGCGCAGGACCACGCCGTCCAGCAGCGCGGCGGGGCGGGGGCGGTCCGCCACCTCCTCGACGACCTTGGCGAGCAGCCAGGCCAGAGCGCCCGCCGTGCCCAGCGCGGCGGCGGCCCGGAACCGGCGCAGAGCCGCGGCGGCGAGGGCGGCCAGGCCGGCGGCGCCGAGCCAGCCGGCCTGCGTGACCAGCCACATCGGCGCCTCGATCGCGTCCGTGAGGTTGTTGACCAGCCGGAACAGGTCGGCGTCCCAGCCGGGCAGGCCCCGGCTCGGCAGCGCGAGCAGCGCCAGCGCCGCCAGGCCCGCCGCGAGCCGGACGGCGTCCATGGGGTGGCGGAACGCCGGGCGGTGGGTCCGTTCGGCGTTCCCCCCTCCCGTGGACGCCGGGCGGACCCACCGCCACCACGCCCACAGGACCCCGCCCGCGGGGAGGTAGAGCAGGTAGGTGAAGAAGCGGAACAGCAGGACCCCCGCCGTGACGGCGGGCAGGTCCGCGCCCGTGAGGTCGAGCCCGCCGATCAGCGCCAGTTCGATCACCCCGGCGCCGCCGGGGGTGAGCGGGATGGCCGTGACCTGCCGGGCGATCGTGTAGACGGCGAAGGCCTCCAGGACGCCCACCCGGGTCGCGCCCGCCGCCTGGAGCGACACGTACAGCACGGCGAAGAGGCAGAGGTGGTATCCGAAGGCGGACAGGGTCAGCGCGGGCCAGCGCGAGCGGATCAGTGTGCGGGCCCCGGCCTGGAACCCCGCCACGTCGCCGCCGTGGTCGCGGATGTCGCGGTGCAGCAGCCGGGCGACGGGGCGGGCGGCCCGGGACGCGCCGGAGACGATCGCGGCGGCGGCCCGGTCGTGCCAGAGCATCAGGCCCGCGAGCACCACGAGCAGGAGCGCGGCGGCCAGGCCCACGACCCCGGCCGCCCGCACCTCCTCGGACACGTCCGAGGCCACGGCGAGCAGCCCCAGGGCGAGGAGCGGCAGCACCAGGCGGGCGAGGAGGTTCCAGACACCGGTCACCAGCATCTGCAGCGCGATCGGGGCGGGACGGAACCCGAGCTCCCGGGACATCGTGACGTTCAGGGCCGCGCCCGCCGCGCCACCGCCCGGCACGGCATAGGACAGCGCCGTGGTCACGACGTTGATGACGGAGGCGGGCAGGATCCTCAGCCCGGGGAGCGCCGCGCTCAGCCCGACCGCCGACAGCAGCACCGACAGCACCGTGAACGCCATGAGCAGGGCGAGCTCGGGCGCCTGCACCCGCGTCCGCAGGATGTGCGCCACGCGCTCGAGGTCGACCAGCTCGGGCAGCGCCTTGCCGAAGATCGCGGCGACGATGAGCAGGCCGAGGACGCGGCCGAACCAGACCCGGCGGGGTGACCGCCCGGTGCGGGCGGGCGGAGCGGCGGAGCCGGTGCCCGCGGGTGCAGCGCCGGATCCTCGTCGGCTCTGTTCACCCATGTTCGGTTCCTCCCGGGACCGCGCAGCCCCTATCGCGCGTCGACGCCGTGAGCCTGGAACATCTCCCGGGTCCGCGCCACGATGTCGGCGGAGGGCGGCTCCACGTCCGCGAGCGGGAACGGCAGACCGAGGCGATCGTACTTGGCGGTGCCCAGGCGGTGGAACGGCAGGATGTCCACATGCTCCACGTTCGGCATCGCGGCGACGAACGACGCGACGCCCTCCACCTCCTCGGGCGCGTCGGTGTGGCCGGGGACCAGGACGTACCGGACCCAGACCGGCTTGCCGAGCTCGGCCAGCCGCTCGGCGAACCGCAGGGTCGGCGCGAGTTCGCGGCCGGTGAGCCGGCGGTAGACGTCCGGGGTCCCCGCCTTGATGTCGAGCAGGACGAGGTCGGTGTCGGACAGCAGGCGGTCGTCGGCCCGGCCGCCGAGGAAGCCGGAGGTGTCCAGGGCGGTGTGCAGGCCGAGGGCGCGGCAGCGGTGCAGCAGCTCGCCGGTGAAGGCGGGCTGCAGGAGCGGCTCCCCGCCGCTGATCGTCACGCCGCCGCCGGCCACCGAGATGAACCGCCGGTACTTGACGATCTCCGCCATGAGCGCGTCGACGGTCGTGCGGGTGGCGTCCCGCATCCGCCACGTCTCCGGGTTCTCGCAGTACAGGCAGCGGAGCGGGCAGCCGCCGGTGAAGACCACGAACCGGGTCCCGGGGCCGTCGACGCCGGTCGACAGGTCCCAGGAGTTCACCGCTCCCGTGAGGCCGCCGGGGTCCGCCCGGAGGAGCAGCTCCTCGTCGGCCTCGCGCAGGACGCGCTCGCGGGCGCTCACAGCGAACCGTGGAAGGTGCGGTGGACGACGTCCTGCTGCTGCTCCCGGGTGAGCCGCACGAAGTTCACGGCGTACCCGGACACGCGGATCGTCAGCTGCGGGTACTTCTCCGGGTTCTCCATCGCGTCCAGGAGCGTCTCGCGGTCCAGCACGTTGACGTTCATGTGGAAGCCTCCGGCGTCGGTGTAGCCGTCGAGGATCCCGGCGAGGTTGACCGCCCGCTCCTCCGGCGTGCGGCCGAGGCCGGCCGGGGTCACCGTCTCGGTCAGCGAGATCCCGTCCCGGGCCCGGTCGTAGGGCAGCTTGGCGATCGACAGGGCGGCGGCGACCATGCCGTGCCGGTCGCGGCCGTTCATCGGGTTCGCCCCCGGCGCGAACGGCTCGCCCGCGCGGCGCCCGTCGGGCGTGTTCCCGGTGTGGCGGCCGTACACCACGTTGGAGGTGATGGTCAGCACCGACAGGGTGTGCTCGGCGCCCCGGTAGGAGGGGTGCCGGCGGATCTTCTCCATGAACGACTCGACCAGTTCGACGGCGATCCGGTCGGCGCTGTCGTCGTTGTTGCCGTAGGCGGGGTAGTCGCCCTCGATCCGGTAGTCGACGGCGAGGCCCGTCGCGTCGCGGATCGCCGTGACGTTCGCGTGCCTGATCGCGGACAGGCTGTCGGCCGCGACCGAGAGGCCGGCGATGCCGCAGGCCAGCGACCGCATGACCGGGTGGTCGTGCAGGGCCATCTCGATGCGCTCGTAAGCGTACTTGTCGTGCATGTAGTGGATGATGTTGAGCGCGTCCACATAGGTGGCGGCCAGCCAGTCGAGCATGACGTCGTAGGCGGCGCGGACCTCGTCGTAGTCGAGGCGCTCGGCGGTGACGGGCGGGCGGGCGGGCGCCACCTGGACGCCGGTGATCTCGTCCCGGCCCCCGTTGATCGCGTACAGCAGCGCCTTGGCGAGGTTGACGCGGGCACCGAAGAACTGCATCCGCTTGCCGGTCTCCATGGCCGACACGCAGCAGGCGATGGAGGTGTCGTCGCCGAAGCGCGGACGGATCAGGTCGTCGTTCTCGTACTGCAGCGAGCTCGTGGCGATCGACACCTCGGCGCAGAACCGCTTGAACGGCTCCGGCAGACGCGGCGACCACAGGACCGTCAGGTTCGGCTCGGGGGCGGGGCCGAGGTTGTAGAGGGTCTGCAGGTAACGGTACGAGGTCCGGGTCACCAGCGTCCGGCCGTCCTCGCCCATGCCGCCGATCGACTCGGTCACCCATGTCGGGTCGCCCGAGAACAGCTCGTCGTACTCGGGGGTGCGCAGGAACCGGATGATCCGGAGCTTGATGACCATGTCGTCGACGAGCTCCTGCGCGCGGTCCTCGTCGATGCGCCCCTCGGCCAGGTCGCGGCTCAGGTAGATGTCGAGGAACGTGGACGTGCGCCCGAAGGACATGGCGGCGCCGTTCTGCTCCTTCACCGCGGCGAGGTAGCCGAAGTACAGCCACTGGAAGGCCTCCTGCGCGGTGGCCGCCGGCCCGGAGATGTCGAAGCCGTAGGAGGCGGCCATCCGCTTCAGCTCGGCGAGCGCCCGGAGCTGCTCGGCCAGCTCCTCGCGGTCGCGGACGACGTCCTCGGTCGACGGCCGGGAGTCGAGCCGGGCCCGCTCGGCGCGCTTGCCCTCGATGAGCCGGTCGACGCCGTACAGCGCCACCCGGCGGTAGTCGCCGATGATGCGCCCGCGCCCGTAGGCGTCCGGGAGCCCCGTGATGATCCCCGCCTTGCGCGCCCGCAGGATCTCGGGCGTGTAGGCGTCGAAGACGCCGGTGTTGTGGCTCTTGCGGTACTCGGTGAAGATCTTCCGGACCACGGGGTCGATCTCGTACCCGTAGGCGGCGAGCCCGCTCTCCACCATCCGCAGCCCCCCGGCGGGCATGATCGCCCGCTTGAGCGGCGCGTCGGTCTGCAGGCCCACGACCAGTTCGCGGTCGTGGTCGATGTACCCGGGGGCGTGCGAGGTGATCGAGGAGGGGGTCGACACGTCCACGTCGTGGATCCCGCGGCGGCGCTCCTCGGCGAACATCCCGCTGACCTTCGCCCAGACCGCGGCGGTGCGCTCGGTCGGTCCGGTCAGGAAGGCGCCGTCCCCCTCGTAGGGGCGGTAGTTCCGCTGGATGAAGTCGCGCACGTCAATGCCCTCGCGCCAGGCACCGTCCTGAAAACCCTGCCATGCGGCGGGGGCGGTGGTGCGCTCGGCCTCGTTCACCGTCATCGTTTCCTCCGGGACGGCCCCCGGACCCCGGTGGGCGGGGGCGCCACCTCCACTGTCGGCGAGCGCGCCGGGGAGATTAGTCGGCCGGAGGTCCGCACTCTCCCGGCGAAGGTCCCGCGTCCGCTCCGCGGGTGGGGCGGACGGGCTGGGAACGGCCGATGCTGGGGGCCTCCGGCCGCAGACGGGCACGGGAATCCGGCCTGGCTTCGAAGAGGGAGGCTCCGGACGACGAAGGGACCCTCCGCGTCTCCGATTTGCGCGCGGGCCGCCCCGTCGCGACCGTCTCCGCGCCCAGGGGCACCGAGGGATGGCCCCGAGTCCGGGCTGAGACCGCCATTCGAGGGAAGGGGTCCCCTCGCTTCGGAAAAACAAAAGGGGGCCGGCCCGTGAGTGGTCAGGCGGGAGTCCAGCGGCCGCACATTCTGTTCGGCTTCGACGGGACCGAGGAGAACGAGCCCGCCCTCCGCTGGGCGGTCGAGGAGGCGCGGCTGCGCGGGCTCGAGGTGGTGATGTGCCATTGCTGGCACTGGCCGTACCAGGCCGGTCATGTGGATGCCGCCGTCGAGGCGATCGTCCGGCGCGCGGGGGAGAACCTCCTCGCGTGCGGTGTGCGGCGCGCTCGAGAGATGGACGCGCGGGGAACGGTTCACACGCGGCTGCGGCCCGAGCCGATCGCCGAGGCGCTGGTGCGCGAGTCCGGCGACGCGGAGCTGATCGTCGTCGGGTCGCACGAGCGGGAGCGGCTCCAGCCCGGGTCGACGGCGGTGCGGCTGCCGGCGCTCACGCGCCGTCCGGTGGTCGTCGTACGGCGGGCGGCGGCCCGGAACGGGCTGATCGTGGTGGGGGTCGACGGCTCCGCGCGCGCCGACGCGGCGCTGGGTTTCGGCATCGAGGAGGCGGAACTGCGCGGATGCGCTCTGCGCGTGGTGTGGGCGGCCTGGGAGCCGCAGGCCGTGCCGGAGGCGGAGCTGCCCATGTTCGGCGACAGGGCGCGGCTCACCCGGACGCGGACGGCCATGCTGGAGCGGGTGGTCGCCCCCTGGCGCGACCTCCATCCGAAGGTCGACGTGGACGTGTCGCTCGTGCTCGACCGGCCCCGCGAGGTGCTCCTGGCGGCGGCGGAGGGGGCCGACCTGCTGGTGGTGGGGGACCGCGGCACCGGCGGCCTCGACCCCCTGCCGCTCGGGGCGACCAGCTCGGCGATGCTGCACCACGCCACCTGCTCGGTCGCGATCGTGCCGCCCTCGGGCACCGCCCTGGGCAACGGATGATCCCTCCGGGGCGGCTGCTTCAGCCGGGCGAGCCGGGCGGGGGCGTCCTGCCGTGCTCCAGCGCGCTCTCCCAGGACGCGCCCGGCTGGATGACGACCTCTTGCGTCCCGTAGACGATGTGCACGGGCGACGCGACCCCGGGACGGAGCGTCACTCGGACGCGGTCCTGGTGGAGGTTCAGGTCGATGCCCCAGTGGCCGCGGTACCGGAGCCCCAGGCGCAGCTCGCCGATCGCCGCGGGCAGCCTCGGCTCCAGCCGGAGCGATCCGCCGCGGGTGCTGAGCCCCGCGTAGCAGCGCTGCACGAGATCGACCGTGCCGGCCATGGCACCCAGATGGACGCCTTCGGCCGTGGTGCCGTGCTGGACGTCCGTGACGTCGCCGGCGAGGGTCTCCAGGAAGAGCCGCCATGCCTCCTCGCCGTCCGTGCGCGCCAGGAGCCAGGCGCGGACGAGCGAGCTCAGCGTCGACCCGTCGCAGGTGCGCGGCAGGTAGTACGCGATCGTCCGGGCCGCGAGCCCGGGGCCGTGCTCGTACCCCAGGTGCCGCAGGACGTCGTCCAGCTCGTCCGGTGACAGCACGTAGAACAGCATCAGGACGTCGGCCTGCTTGGAGACCTTGTAGCGGTTGGGCGTGTCCCCCTCCGCCTCGAGGATGCGGTCGAGCCTGCGGATGTCGCCGTACCGCTCCCGGTAGCCCTGCCAGTCGAGCTCCTCCAGATCGGCGTAGCCCTCGAACTGGCTGATCACGCCGTCGTGGAACGGGACGTGCATCCTGCGGGCGACGTCCTCGAAGGCGGCGATCTCCTCGCGGGTCAGCGCGAGGCGCTCGCGCAGCTCGGCGCGGCGCTCCTCGGGCAGCAGCGCGAGCGCCTCCAGCGCCCGCTGCAGAACCCACGAGGTGAGGACGTTGGTGTAGGCGTTGTTGTCGAGGCCGGGCTCCTCCCGGCCCGGATAGGCGTCGTGGTATTCGTCCGGCCCCATCACGCCGCGGATCTCGTACCGGTCGGTGGAGTGGTCGTAGACGGCCAGGGCCGCGAAGAACCGGGCGATCTCGAGGATCAGCTCCGCGCCGTACTCGGCGAGGAAGTCCTCGTCGCCCGTCGTCTCGTAGAACCGCCACACGTTGTGCGCGATGGTCAACCCGACGTGCCGCTGCAGCCGCGAGTGGTCCACCAGCCAGCGGCCCGAACGCGGATTGAGATGGACCTTCTGGGTCTCCTCGCGCCCGTCTCCCGCGCTCTGCCACGGGAACATGGCCCCCCGGTGCCCGCCCTCGGCCGCCGCGCGGCGCGCCGCGGGCAGCCGCCGCCACCGGTACATCAGCAGCCCGCGGGCGATCTCCGGGAACCGCATGGACAGGAACGGCAGGATGAACAGCTCGTCCCAGAAGACGTGGCCCCGGTAGGCCTCCCCGTGCAGGCCGCGGGCGGGCACGCCGGCGTCCAGGTCGACGCTGTTCTCCGACACCGTCTGCAGCAGATGGAAGATGTGCAGGTTGAGGACGCGCTGGACGTCCGGCCGGTCCAGGCCGAGCTGGCAGCGGCGCCAGAGCCGGGTCCAGGACATGGCGTGCCGCTCCAGCAGCGCGTCGAAGTCCGGCGCGCGCGCGGCGGCGGCACGGGCGGCCCCTCCGCACTCCTCGATGGCGTGGTCGCGGGACGTGTGGACGGCGGCGACCTTCTCGACCGTCACCGGCGTCCCCTCCCGCACCTCGACGGCGAGGTCCTGCGCCGTCCAGTCGTCCTCGACGTGCCGGACGCGCCCGACCGGCACGGACGCCCGGGTCCGGACCGCCGTCGCGACCCCGATCCTCGAGGAGACGGTCGTCGCGCGCAGGAAGAGCAGCTCGGGGTCGTCCGGCGCGGACGGCTCCGCGAAGGAGAGGTGGTGTCCCGGCAGGGCCCGGTAGCGCGCCACGCCCGCGTTGGCGACCCGCCCGTCGAGCGCCGACCTGATCTCCAGGGTGCCCGTGTAGTTCTCGGGGGTGATCGTGGTCTGCAGGGCGGCCAGGTGCGGGTCGTCCATGGACACGATCCGGCGCTGCGCCACGCGGAAGGTCCGCCCCTGCCCGTCGGTGAAGCGCAGGAGCCGGGTCAGGACGCCGCGGCGGAGGTCGAGCTCCTGCCGGTAGGACGACAGCGTTCCGGCGTGCAGGGCGTGGTCCGGATGGAACCACTCGCCGCCCGCGGCGCGGAACGTCAGCGGCAGCCAGTTCGGCATGTTGACCAGGTCGGCGTTGTCGATGCCGCGTCCGGAGATCTCCGTGGCGAGCCGGTCGTAGCAGCCGGCGATGTACGTGCCGGGGTAGTGGACGCCGTCCGCCGACGTCTCCGGAGCGGCGCCCCTGGAGGCGAAGTAGCCGTTGCCCAGCGTGCACAGGGCCTCTCTCAAGCCCTCGTTCGCCGGGTCGTACCCGTCGTAGCTCAGGACCCAGCGGTCCATGGCGCACTCCCTCGTGCCGTAGCCGTTTCCCGGCCCACCGTCCAACAGGTTCTCACCGGCGGCCGGAAGGCGTCACGTTCGTCCCCCCGTCCGCATGTCTCCGGACCCGGCATCGGGGCATGAGAAGAGCGGAGGCGAACGCCCCAGGTGGACCGGACCTTCGGCCCGTGCCGGGAGCGCACGGCGGGGGATGAGCTGAAGGAAGCGGATTCGGGAGAGCGATCATGCGAACGGATCGGGACGTGTTCAAGGATCTGCACGAGGCCGTGGCGGACGCCGTCTGGGCGCCCTCGGTGTACAACACCCAGCCCTGGCGCTTCGGCGTGCACGAGGCGCGGATCAGCGTGCGCGCCGACGCCGACCGCCGCCTCGCGGTCGCCGACCCCGACGGCCGGGAGATGCTGATCAGCTGCGGAGCCGCCCTCTACAACCTCCGGCTCGCCCTGCGCGCCCTCGGCCACGAGGCGGCGGTGAACCTCCTGCCCGACCCGGACCGGCCGCATCTGCTGGCCGACGTCGAGGTCGGCCCGGGGGAGACCCCGGACGAGTACACCCGCCGGCTGCACGCGCAGATCCGGCACCGCCGGAGCCACCGGGGCGGGTTCCGGCCCGTCCCGGTGCAGGCCCCCGTCCTGTCGGCGATCCGGTACGAGGCCGAGCAGGAGGGCGCCCGGCTCGTCCTGGCCGCGGACGCCCATGTCCAGGGAGCGCTGGCCGCGCTGAACAACGCCGCCCAGCACATCCAGGCCGCCAGCCCGGAATACGAGGAGGAGCTCGTCCGGTGGGCGCCCGCCCCGGGCAGCCGCCGCCTGGACGGCGTGCAGCAGGGGGCCTACCCGCAGAGGGTCCCGCACACGGAGCCGGACTTCTCCGCGCGGGACTTCGCCCGCGGGCACGGCTGGGGGATCGGGCCGCCGGACCCCGAGGCCGCGTACGGTTCCGACTCGCCTTCGGTCGGCACGGTGATGCTGCTGGTCACCGACGGCGACGCCCCGGCCGACTGGCTGCGGGCGGGGCAGGCGCTGCAGCGGTCCCTGCTGCGCGCGGCCGAGCACGGCCTCGCCGCCGCCTACAACACGCAGGCCCTGCAGATTCCGGACCTGCGGGGGTTCATCCGGCTCCACTTCTGCGGCAACGCGCATCCGCAGCTGCTGCTCCGGTTCGGCGTGCCCGACACCGAGAACCTGACGAGCGTCCGCCGTCCGGTCGAGGAGGTCCTGACCGAAGAGGACTGAGGATCCACCGCCGTCGCGGGGAGGGGCCGGAGGTCCCGGTCCCGGGTGACCTCCGGCCGCTGATCTCCGTCGGCGGCGGGCGAAGGCTGGGAGCATGACGGAACGAGTCTCCGGCGCGCGCGCGTTCGCGTTGCTCATCGACGGTGCCCAGGTCGAGATCAGGCGGTTGGCCGAGGCGGACCGGGAGGCGGTCTGCGCGCTGCACCGGGAGCTGTCGGACGAGAGCCTGTACCTGCGCTTCTTCGGGGTGAACCGGAAGTACGGCGACCGTCTCGCCGAGCGGATCTGCCGGGACCCCGAGGAGGGGCACGCGGCGCTGGGCGCGTGGCTGCACGGCGAGCTCGTCGGCGTCGCGCAGTACGACGCGGCCGGGACGCCGGGGGAGGCGGAGGTCGCGATGGCCGTCGCCGACCGGATGCACCACCGCGGCGTCGGAACCCTGCTGCTGGAGCACCTCGGGTCGCTGGCCCGCGAGAACGGCATCGTGACGTTCCGCGCGGACACGCTCGCCGACAACAGCGCGATGCTGGGCGTGTTCAAGGGCGTCGGCATGCCGGCCCGGCGCACCGTGTCGGGAGGCGTGGTCGAGGTGACCATGCCGCTCGGCCCGGACGAGGGCTACCTCGACGCGGTCGCCGAGCGGGAGCGCCGCGCGGACGTGGCCAGCCTGGTCCCGCTGCTGCGGCCGCGCTCCATCGCGGTGGTCGGCGTGAGCCGCCGGGACGCGACCGTGGGGGCCGCGATCCTGGCGAACATCCTGGCCGGCGGGTACGAAGGCGCCGTCCACGCGGTGAACCCGCACGCCGCCGGGCGCACCCTGCACGGCGTGCCGTGCGTGGCCGCCCCGGCCGATCTGCCCGAGCCGCCCGACGTCGCGGTCATCACGGTCCCCGCCGCCGCCGTGGTGGAGGCGGCCGCCGACTGCGGCCGGTGCGGAACGTCCGCGGTCGTGGTCATCTCCTCCGGTCTGACCGCCGAGCAGGGCCGCGACCTCCTGGCCGTCTGCCGCGAGCACGGCATGCGCCTGGTCGGGCCCAACTGCCTGGGCATCGCCGACACCGGGATCGGGCTCGACGCCACGTTCGCCGCCGCCCCGCCCGCGCCGGGCGAGGCGGGCGTCGTGGTGCAGTCCGGAGGCGTCGGCATCGCCCTGCTCGCACAGCTGTCGCGCCTCGGCATCGGGGTGTCGTCGTTCGCCTCCGTGGGCGACAAGTACGACGTGAGCGCCAACGACATGCTCATGTGGTGGGAGTCCGACGAGACGACCCGCCTGGGGATCCTGCACGTGGAGTCGTTCGGCAACCCGCGCAAGTTCGCCCGGACGGCCCGTCGGGTCGCCGCGCGGATGCCGCTGCTGACCGTGCTGGCGGGACGGTCCGCGCCGGGAACCCGGGCGGCCGCCTCGCACACCGCCGCCGCCGCGACGCCCGAGCTCACCCGGCGGGCTTTGTTCCGGCAGGCGGGGATCGTCGCCACCGACGACCTCGGCGAGCTGGTCGACGCCGCCGCGATGCTCGCCCGCCGGCCCCTTCCCCGGGGCGCCCGGGTCGCCGTGGTCTCCAACGCCGGGGGAGCGGGGGTCCTGGCCGCCGACGCCTGCGCCGACGCGGGCCTCACCGTCCCGGTGCTCGGCGAGGGCGTCCGGCAGAGCCTGCGGCGCCTGCTGCCGCACGGCGCGGCGATCGGCAACCCCGTCGACACCACCGCCGCGGTCCGCCCGGACGTGTTCCGGCGCGCCATCGACACGGTCATGGGAGACGACGGCGTCGACGCCGTGCTCGCGGTGATCGCTCCCACCGCGCTGGCCGATCTGGAGGTCGACGTGGCGAACGCCGCGAAGCCGGTCGCGGCGGTCCTGCTCGGCCAGCCGGAGACCGTCACGATCACCCGGCACGGCGTGCCGTCCTACGCCTACCCCGAGAACGCCGCGCGGTCCCTCGCCCACGCGTGGGCCTACGCGTGCCGCCGGGCCGAGGCGCCCGAGGCGCCGCCCGTCCTCGCGGACGTCCGGCCGGAGGCGGCGGCGGGCATCATCGGGCGCTTCCTGGCCGGGAACCCCGAAGGCGGCTGGCTGCCGCCCGCCGACACCTTCCACCTGCTGGAGGGCTACGGGCTGCCGCTCGTCCCGTGGAGGTGGGCGGAGGGCGAGGAGGACGCCGTCCGCGCGGCCGCGGACCTGGGCGGCCCGGTGGCGCTCAAGGCCGACGTCCCGGGCGTCGTGCACAAGGCGGCGGGCGGGGCCGTCCACCTGAACCTGCGCGCGGACGAGGAGGTGCGCGGTGCCTACCGGCGGCTGTCCGACCGGTTCGGCGACCGGCTGCGGGGCGTGGTCGTCCAGCGCATGGCGGCCGAGGGCGTCGAGGTCCTCTGCGGAGCCGTCCAGGAGGACATCTTCGGGGCGGTGGTGGTCGTCGGCGCGGGCGGCGTCGACACCGACGCCCTGGCCGACCGCGCCGCCCGCCTCGCGCCGGTGACCGGCGGGGAGGCCGACGAGATGGTCCGGCAGCTCCGCCTGGCGCCGCTGCTCCTCGGGCATCCCGGCCGCCCGCCCGGCGACCTGCCCGCCCTGCGCGACGCGCTGCTCCGGCTGTCCAGGCTGGCCGCCGACCACGCCGAGATCGCCGAACTCGACCTCAACCCCACCATCGTCCGCCCGGACGGCGTCGTGGCCGTGGACGCCCGCGTCCGCCTGGCCCCGCGCCGGACCTGGGACCCCTACCTCCGCCGCCTGCGCTGACCGCCGCGCAGAAGGCGTCGGCGACGGCCGGGTGGCCGTGCCGGGCCGGCAGCGAACCCGCAGGACGTGGGCGAGGCGCCCGGTGATGCGACGGGCGCGCACGTCGATATGCCGGCGATCCGCGTCGAACTCGCAACGCGATCTTGGAGAACATCGAAGGGTTCCACAAACGCGTCCTCCGGCCGCTTCGTCGGCAGGGCGGCCGCGTCATGTCTCCCGGCCGCCATGCGTTTGTTCATCGGCAACATCTGCCCGGCACATGCGCTCGGTCCGTCGATAGGCACGAACATCGGTTCCGGCTCGGATTGTCAAGTCCTCGACAGGCCCCGCATTCATCGGCAAGTCCATGTGAAAGCGCACCGCGATCCCGAGAGGCGCGCCGCCAGGTTCACGGGCTCGTCCGCAGCCAGTAGAAGGCGGGTCCTTGTGATCACCCGGGTTGTCCTCGGCTGTCATTGGACATTCGGTTTGGAAATTGAATTTTCACTCATGTGCAGGGTCGTCCGCTGCGAAGCCCGTCCTGCCCTGCTCAGAACCCGCGGTGAGCAGTTCCCGTTCGTGTCGACCCTCTCTCGGTCTTCTGGGCCGAAGGTTGTTCGCAGTCTCGTCTCGCCGGTGTTCCCGCTGTTCACACAAGGTTCGTCAGGTGGATGCCGACCTGCCTTGAGGCCGGCCGGCACACGGACTGACCTCGGGAAATCCTCTGTCGACGTGATGGCGTGACCGGGGACCCGCGTCTCAACATCCGGGAAACGCCGGCGGCGTGAGAGATGCCGGCGCATGCATTGACGCCCGTGCGTGATCACAGAATGTGAGTCTGTGACCCATTTCGGTCACCGATCTGTGCGACGCTTGACAGTGTTCTAATTGAAATGGAGTCTGCTCCGTAAGAAGTCGAATCGCTGAGGCTGTCTCCATGAACCAGTGGGTCCAGCAAGGCGAACGGTCTGCCGAAGCTACCCGTGTACGCTTCGAGGGAAGGGGCGCCCGTGCACCCGGAAGGTTGCTCCCACTGGGGTGCGGGCGTCATGGATAATCGGCCGGGACGGGTCTCCGAGCGGAGGAATCACCGCCGGCGCGAAAGACTGTTCGTGGTAAAGGATGAGGTCCGGTCCACGCTCCTCGCCGATCCTGGATCGCTTCATGATCCACCGGACACGGCGCTCTGGACACCATCAAATCCAATCGTCCGGTTCGCCGGATGTTCCTGATCGGAGTCAGCGCAAGCGGTAGCTTGATCGTTTTTCTTTGTCCAGAGGATCGTGCAGGGACTGGTGGCGGTGCAAGAGGACTCCTCTCATGTGCCGGCCGTCGCCATCGAGACGGCCGGAAAACCGAACCTCATCGAAGTCGATTCACTGCTTCCCGCGGACTCGCCCAGACTCGCCGGGGAGGTCGAGGGGCACACGCGGGCGCTCGTCGAGACCGACGACAAGATGCCGCCCATACTGGTGCACCGGGAAACGCTGCGGGTCATCGACGGGATGCACCGGCTCCATGCCGCCAAGCTGAAGGGGCAGCGGTTCATCGAGGTCGAGTTCTTCGAGGGCAGCGAGAAGGAGGCCTTCGTCCGTGCGGTCGAGACCAACATCAAGCATGGGCTGCCGCTGTCCCTGGACGACAGGCGGGCCGCCGCGGCGCGCATCGTCGCGACCATGCCCGAGATGTCGGATCGGGCGATCGCCAAGAGCACCGGGTTGACGGCCAGGACGATCGGCGTGATCCGGCGGCGCACGGGCGCCGCGCCCCGGCGGGACGAGGTGCGGATCGGGAGTGACGGCCGGCGCCGTCCCGTGAACGGCGCGGAAGGACGGAGGCTGGCCGCCGAGGCCATCGCCGCCGACCCGAGCGCGCCGCTCCGGCAGATCGCCAAGGTCGCCGGAGTCTCGCTGGGAACGGCGCATGCCGTCCGCGAGCGGCTGAACCGAGGGGAGGGCTCGGCCGAACGCCCGGCTCACGGCGGGTCGCGGGAACCCGTGGACGGGGCGTCGAGCATCACTCAGGGGGTGCAGCGGCGCAAGCGGGGGAACAACCGGGCGGGGTTGCAGATCGTGCAGAAGGACCCGTCGCTGCGGCTCACCGATGTCGGCAGGGAGCTGCTCCGCTGGTTCCGGGTGCAGGAGGCGGTCGCGTCGGAACGCTCCCGGATCGCCACGGCGATACCACCGCATCTCGTGCCGATCGTGGCCGAGATGGCCCTGTACTACGCCGAGACCTGGCAGGCGTTCGCGCGCGACCTGCAGACCCAGGACCGTGCGAGCACGCAGCGGCGCCGGGATTCGTCGGCCTAGGCGTTCGGAGAGACGTGCGGCAGATGTTCAACTGCGGAACCTCCGCAGTTGAACACGCCACAGACGCTCGGCGCATTGGGGCTCGATTCGCCGTGCTCGGCGGGAAGGCGACCCGGGCCTGATGTTCAGCCATATTGAACAAGCCGGCACCGGGTATTCGAAGAACCGCGCCAAGGGAGCGCCCTGCGATGTATGACCCGTGTCACCGAGCGTGAGGTGGGGCCGGTCGTCTGCGGTTCTATTGACTAGCGTTGGCGGGCCGTCGATTATCTGACCGACGGGAGATCCGCAGATGATGGAGCCTGGCGGCGATCGGGGGAGCGGGGGAGATCTGCTGTCCGCCTATCGGTGGCTCATGACCCCAGAAAGGGGAACTGGTGGGGGATGTAGCGAGGACCCCGATCGTCTGCTTTCCGCACGCGGGTGCGGGAAAGATGTACTACGGCAAGTGGCGCTACGAATTCGGGGACGCCATCGACTTCCGCATCGTTCAGTACCCGTTTCGGGAGCAGCGGATGAACGTTCCCATGCCGGCGTCGCTGCCGTCGCTGGCGGAGGACGTTTTCGCTGCTTTTATCGGAACGTTCCGAGGGCCGTACGCGATCTGGGGCCACAGCATGGGCGCCATCGTCGGATACGAGGTTGCCAAGCTCTGCCAGCGGCGCCTGGACAATCCGCCCATGGTGTTCTTCGGTTCCGCCTCGGCCGCGCCCAATGAAAGCAGATTCAAGCGGGCCGCCATGCTCGACGACGAAGAAGGGCTGAACGAGATCCTGCGGCACTATGGCGGGATCGGCGAGGAGAATCTGCGCGATGCGGAGTTCATGAAGTACTTCTCGCCCATCATCTCCGCGGATTTGCAAATGCTCGCTACCTACGAGGAGACGGGCATTGAACGGCTGCGGTGCCCGCTCGTCCTCATGAAGGGCCTCGACGACCGAGCGGACATGGACGGGTGGAAACTCTATGCCGGAGATCCGCCGGAGTTCATCGAGTTTCCGGGCGGGCATTTCTTCCTGGAGGACTGCAGGTCTCAGATGGCTTCGATCATGGAGACCAGGATCCGTCTGCTCCGGCAGTCCGGCGACGCGGCCGCGGACAGGTGCGAGCGCGATGATCCGCAGGTGCGCGACCGCGGGTGATCAACGGGGGAACATTGCTCCACGATTCTTCAGATCCCACGGAGTTGACCGTCCGTGAGTTGGAAGTGCTGATACAGATCGCCAATGGCATGGATTATTCCGAGATCGGCCGCCGGCTCTGTATCTCCCCGCGCACGGTCAAGCATCATACGGCGAGCATGTTCCGCAAGCTCGAAGCGCGGAACCGGGCCCACTTGATCGCCATCGCCTTCAGGTCGAACTACCTGCGCTGAGTGGTCGATCTCCTGCCGCACCGTCGATGTGTGGGGCAGGTCGGACGGCCTGGAATCACCGCTGCGCTCCCGGGCCGGCCATCCGTGCGACCTGCGCCGACACCCTCCCAGTCCGGTGTCGCGGCAACGTGCTCAGGTGCAGATTCCAGATGTCAAGTAATGGCTGGAATTGGAACTGTACGTCATCGGGCCGGACTGTCCCGCCGGACAGTTCACGACGCCGAGGCGGGTCCCGTAAGTTGCTGCATAGCAAATGCGTTCGAAGTGGCCATGCATGCGACAACGTGGTCACGGCATCCGGCATGCGGTGGGGAGGGAGACCGGACATGACCACGGTAGGCGTTATCGGGGCCGGCCTGATGGGCAAGGACGTCGCCATTACCTGCGCCGGACACGGTTACGACGTGATCCTGTGCGACCGGGATCCCGATGTCCTGGCGTCCGTGCCGCGCGATATGCGGCGGTTGCTACGGCAATATCGACTGACGTCTCCCGCAGTGGCCGGGTGGAGCGCCGATGAAGTCCTCGGCAGGGTTCGCCCCAGCAAGAACTACGAAGAATTCGCCGACGCGGATTGGATCGTGGAGAACATCGTCGAGGACTACGCCGCCAAGGAGCAGGTCTACCTGGGCCTTCGTGAGGTGTGCGGCGACGACGCGCGGATCGCGGTGAACACGAGCTGCGTGTCCATCACGAAGATCGCCGGCCTCATGCCGCGTCCCGACCGGGTCGTCGGCATGCATTTCATGAACCCGGTGCCGTTGATCGAGGCGGTCGAGGTGATTCGGGGCCACCACACCTCCGACGACACGGTACGGGAGGCCGAGGTCTTCACGACCTCGCTGGGAAAGCAGCCCATCGTCGTGCAGGACACGCCGGGATTCGTGTCGAACAGGCTATCCCATCTGTTCATGAACGAGGCGGCCTTTCTCGTCCACGAAGGCGTCGCGGAGCCGGGGCAGATCGATGCTCTCTTCAGGCTCGGGTATGGACACAAAATGGGACCGTTGGAAACGGCGGACCTCATCGGCCTGGACACCGTCGTGAACTCCCTGGCCGTCCTGTACGACGATATGCAGGACCCCAAGTTCCGGTGTTGCCCGCTGCTCAAGAGGATGGTCGCCGCAGGCAGGCTGGGACGAAAGAGCGGTCAAGGCTTCTACTCGTACGCGAATCGCGCCGCCATCGGATCGCCGGAGGCCCTGCCGAGCGGGGGTTCAGCGTGATGCCACGTCTGCCCGCTCAGGACGAGGAACGATCCACGAAGATGGCGAAATGCGTCGTGTGGGACCTCGACGACACTTTGTGGCACGGCACGCTGGCCGCCGGCGACGACGTCGCGCCGAAGACGGGCGTCCCCGAACTCATCAAGACATTGGACTCTCGCGGCATTCTCCAGTCGATCGCCAGCAAGAACGACCACGACGACGCGCTGCGCAGGCTCGAGGAGTTCGGGCTCGCCGAGTACTTCCTGTATCCGCAGATCAACTGGAACAGCAAATCCAGTTCGATCGCCGTGATCCAGAAGAAGCTGAACATCGGGATGGACACGATCATGTTCATCGACGATCAGGCGTTCGAGCGCGACGAGGTCGCGTTCGCGCACCCCGAGGTGCAGACCGTCGACGCGGCGAGCTGCCTCGCGCTCCGGACGCTGCCCCGGCTGTCGCCGAAGGTGGTGACCGACGATGCGAGGCGGCGCCGGTCCATGTACCTGGAGGACGAGGTCCGCAGGACCTCGGAACGGGCCTACGAGGGGCCGCGGGAGGAGTTCCTCGCCGCGCTCGACATGCGCTTCGCGATCTCCCATGCCGCGGGGGACGACCTGCTGCGGCTGAAGGAGCTGACGGAGCGGACCAGCCAGCTGAACTCCACCGGCGTCCACTACTCGTACGAGCAGCTCGAGAAGCTGATGCGCGATCCGGGGCACGACCTGTGGGTGTGCGAGCTCACCGACCGCTACGGCTCCTACGGAAAGATCGGGATGGCGCTGGTGGAGAAGCGGTCCGACGCGTGGACGATCAAGCTCCTGCTCATGTCGTGCCGCACGGTCTCCAAAGGGGTGGGGACCGTGCTCCTGTCCTTCCTCATCAAACGGGCCTCGGACGAGGGCAGGCGCCTTTTCGCGCGATTCCGCCGCACCGACCGCAACCGCCAGATGCTGCTGACCTATCAGCTGGCGAACTTTCACGTGGTCTCGCACGACGGCGACGACTACCTCTACGAGAACGATCTGTCCGTCCGCCAGGACTACCCGGACTACATCAAGGTGGAAGTCGATGCATAGCGAAGCGGTCGAAAACAGGAAGGACGCCGCCGCGGCGGCGGCCGCGGCCAGTATCCGGTCCTATGTTCGCGGGAATGTGACCGGGCTGGACGGGGCCGGCCTGCGGGACGACGACAACATCTTCGAAAAGGGGTTCGTCGCGTCCATGTTCGCCATGCAGCTGCTGCTCTACATCGAGTCGACATTCGATGTCGAAGTGCCGGACGGCTACATCACACTCCGGAATTTCAGTTCTGTCGAACGGATGGCCGAAATGGTTGGCGAGCTGAAAGCGGCGGCAGGTGACTGAGCGGCGTCGTGCGGATGTCCTCGCCTGGGCCAGGTCGTTCGCCGAGGGGCTGGCACCCCGGGCCGCGGACTTCGACCGGAACGAACGGTTGCCGCGGGACGTCATCGAGCGCCTGGCCGAGGCGGGCGTCCTGGGAGCGACAGTTCCGACCGCCTGGGGCGGCATGGGACTGGATCCGCTCGCGTACGGCGAACTGACCGAGGTGATCGGAAAGGTGTGCTCGTCGACCCGGGCGCTGCTGACCGTGCACACCTCGCTCGTCGCCGAGACCCTCTCGGACCGGGCGTCCGACCGGCTGAAGAGAAAGTACCTGCCCGACCTCGCCTCCGGAACCAGGATCGGCTGCTTCGCCCTGTCCGAGGCCGAGGCCGGCTCCGACGGCGCGTCGGTCACGACGAGCTACGTCCGGAAGGGCGACGTGTTCGTCCTCAACGGGCGGAAGAAGTGGATCTCCTTCGCCGGGATCGCCGACCTCTTCCTGGTGATCGCGGCCGACGGTGACGCACTGAGCGCGTTCGTCGTCGAACGGGAGACGCCCGGCATGGAGATCCACCCGATGACCGGTCTGCTGGGGAACCGGGCGACCCACATCGCATCCGTGACCTTCACGAACGTGGAGGTGCCCGCGGAGAACCTCGTCGCGGGCATCGGCGTGGGCTTCAGTTTCGTCGCGAACACGGCGCTCTTCCACGGCCGGTACAGCATCGCCTGGGCGGGCGTCGCGATCGGCCAGGCGGCACTGGAGGAGATGTGCGATTACGCCCTCCGGCGCGAACAGTTCGGAGTCAAGATCGGCACCCATCAACTGGTGCAGCGGATGGTCGCGGACGCGGTCACGAACATAGGGGCCGCCAGGGAGTTGTGCCGTCATGCGGGGCGGTTGCGCGGGGATCGCGCCGCTGACGCGGTGATGCAGACGAATATTGCGAAGTACTTTTCGTCGACGGTCGCCCAGCGGGTCGCCTCCGACGCCGTTCAGGTGCTCGGCGGAAACGGCTGCTGGTCGCGATTTCCGGTGGAGCGACTCTTCCGTGAGGCGAAGATTCTCGAAATCATCGAAGGCACCTCGCAGCTGCAGCAGCTGATGATCGCCGACTACGGCTACAAGGCGTTCGCCAGGAGAACCGGGTGAGTGCGTGATGACCGGCATTTCGACCCTTACCGACGCGCTTCTCGGGCACCGCGATCCGGAGCGGGGAATCGCTTTCATCGGCGATGACAACTCTCTCGAACGGGTGCCGTATCCAGAGCTGGCTCGGCACGCGCGGTCCTACCTGGCCTTCCTGCAGGCGCAGGGGGCACGGCGGGGCGACGAGCTCGTCATCGCCTTCGACTCCAACAGGAACGTCATGATCGCCTACTGGGCGGCGCTCCTGGGCGGCATCATTCCGGTTCCCATGCCCGGCCTGAAGAACGACGCCGAGGTCCGGAAGGTCGTCGGCGTCTGGTCCGTGCTCGGGAGTCCCTGGCTCGCGTTCGACGATCCGGGCGCGGTCGGAAGGCTCGGCGAATGCCCGGACGGCTCCGCGTCCCCGGAGGACGTCCTCGGCCGCGGGCTGCTCACCGAGGACTGCACGGTCCGGCTGGTCGAGGACGAACCCGCCCTGGCCGACGTCGGACCGGACGACATCGCGTTCATCCAGTTCTCGTCCGGGTCCACCGGCAGGCCCAAGGGCGTGACGCTCACCCACCGCAACCTGTTGTGCAACATCGACGGCTTCGTGGGCGTGTCGGCCATCGACGAGGACGACGTGTTCCTCACCTGGAAGCCGATCTCCCACGACTTCGGGATGATCGGGTTTCATCTCGCCCCGTTGGTGGCCGGGTGCGCGCAGTATTGGATGACGACCAAGCACTTCGTCTGGAACCCCACCGACTGGATGTCGGCGGCGAGCCGGTACGGCGCCACGATTCTGGGGACGACGAACGCGGGCGTTCAGCACCTGCTGACCCGCTACGAACGGGGGAGCGCCGCCGGCGCCGCCTGGGACCTGAGCCGGGTCCGGATCATCCTCAACGGCGCCGAGATGATCAGCGCCCGGTCGTGCCGCGAGTTCTCGGACGTCCTTCGCGACCGCGGGCTGCGCGAGGACGCGGTCAAGCCCACCTACGGGCTCGCGGAGAACACGCTCATCATCTCGCAGTTCCAGGACGACGCGCCGGTGCGGTCGATCGTCGTGGACCGCGGTCACCTGGACGTCGGCTCCACGGTCCGCCCGGTCTCCGCGGACGATCCCACGGCGGTGGAGTTCGTGCTCTGCGGCACCCCCCACGGCCACTCCGAGGTCAGGATCGTCGACGACGCGGGGAACGCGCTCGGCGAGGGGCGGGTCGGCCGCATCCACGTCCGGGGCGGATGCGTCACCGGCGGCTACTACCGGAACGAGGAGACGACCCGGGAGATCATCCGCGAGGACGGCTGGCTGGACACCCAGGACCTCGGGTTCCTGCACGACGGCCAGCTCGTGATCGTCGGCCGGAGCAAAGAGGTCGTCATCGTCGGCGGCGTCAACCACTATCCGGCCGACATCGAGGACGCCGTCCTCGACGAACTGGGACGGCGGAATCTCAACAGGTACATCGCGTGCGCCGTGCCGAACGCCGACACCGCGGCCGACGACCTCGTCGTCTTCGCCTACTTCAAGGGCCGCAAGGAGCGGTTCCGGTCCATCGAGGCCGCCGTCAAGCGGGCGGTGATGACGAGGCTGGGTCTGAAGGTCGCCGAGGTCGTCCCGGTCCGGAGCGTGCCGAAGACGACGAGCGGCAAGGTGCAGCGCCACCGGCTCGTCCAGGACCACCTGGCGCAGCGGGAACGACGCGCCCCGGAGCGCGCGGCCGCGGGGACGGCCGAGCGGATCGACCGGGCGGCCGTGGTCGAGAAGATCGTGGCGGTCGTCGACGACCACGTCAGGATCGGTCGGGACGATCACGACACGAGCCTGTTCGACCTGGGCTGCAGTTCGGTTCAGCTGATCGGGCTGCAGGAGGAGATCCAACGCCGGCTGGGTGTCGAGCTCGAGCAGACGTTCATCATCGATCACCCGACGGTCAACGCGATGGTCGCCGAGGTATCGCGCAGGGCGGAACGCGGGGAACGCGAACGTCCGGCCCCCTCCCCGGCCCGGACGCGGGCGCACGCGTCGGAGCCGATCGCGGTGATCGGGATGGCGTTCAGGCTGCCCGGCGGCATCGGGAACAGGGAGCGGTTCTGGAGCGCGCTGAGCCGCCGCGCGGACGTCATCGAGGAGATCCCCGCGGACCGGTGGCGGCACAGCCCCCTCGACACCGGCGAGGTGACGACCACCGAGGGCGGCTACCTCCGGGACGTGGACCGGTTCGACCCGCTCTTCTTCAACATCTCGCCGGCCGAGGCGCGGCTGATCGACCCCCAGCAGCGCCTCCTCCTGGAGCTCACCTGGGAGGCGTTCGAAGACGCCGGGATCGCTCCGAACACCATCGGTGACAAGGCGAAGGTGGGAGTCTTCGCAGGCATTTCATTGGACGACTACCTCCAGGTCGGAAAGGACCTGGGCCATTCCCCCGACGCCTATACCTATACCGGCAACATGGCCAACGCGGCGGCCGGGCGGATCTCCTACGTCTACGGGTTCCGCGGCCCCAGCGCGGCGATCGACACCGCGTGCTCGTCGTCGCTGTACGCCGTGCACCAGGGCTGCCGGGAGCTGAAGCAGGGGGGCTGTGACCTCGCCGTGGCGGCGGGCGTGAACCTGATCCTCAGCCCCGAGGCGCACGTGTCGTTCAGCAGGCTCGGGGCGCTGTCCCCCTCCGGACGCTGCCGGAGCTTCGACGACGCAGCCGACGGCTACATCCGCAGCGAGGGCGCGGGGGTCGTCGTCCTCAAGAGGCTCGCGGACGCCGAACGCGACGGCGACGACGTCCTGGCCGTGATCACCGGCTCCGCGGTCAACCACAACGGCCGCAGCGGCGGGTTCACGGTGCCGAGCGGTGACGCGCAGAGCAGGGTGATCGAGGACGCCATGGCCGAGGCGGGTCTCGGGATCGACGACCTCTCCTACCTCGAGGCCCACGGATCCGGCACGCCCATCGGGGACCCTCAGGAGATCAACGCGCTGGCGCGGGTGTTCGCGGGGCGTGCGACCAGGCTCCGCGTGGGCAGCGTCAAGTCGAATCTCGGGCACCTGGAGGCCGCCGCCGGCATGGCGGCACTGTGCAAGGTCCTGGTCTCGCTGGCGCACCGCCGTATCCCGGGCACCCCGCATTTCCGGAAGGGCAACCGCCTGGTCGACTGGGAGAACGTCCCGATCGAGGTGGTGGCCGAGGAGATCCCGTGGGAGCCGGCCGCAGGACGGCGCCGCGCCGGCGTCAGCTCCCTCGGGATCAACGGAAGCAACGCCCACGTCATCGTGGAGGAGTACGACCGGGCGGCGCCGGACGCCCGTCCGGCGCCCGGCCTGCCGCGCCTGCTCACCGTCTCCGCGAACTCGGCACCCGCGCTGCGCACGGCCCTGCGGAGCCTGGCCGAGTGGAGCGCGGACGCGCGCGCGGATCTCGCCGACGTCTCCCACACCCTGACGGAGCGGCGGGCGGCCCTGCGGTTCCGGGAGGCGCTCGTCTGCGACTCCCCGGCCGCGATTCCGGCGGCCGTCGAGCGCGCCCTGGCGTCCCCCGGCGGCCCCGGCCGCGACGCCGCGCCGGCTCGCGCGGGCATCGCGTTCGTCTTCTCCGGACAGGGCACCCAGTACCCCGGCATGGCGCGCGAACTGTACGACCACGCCGACGCCTTCCGGCACGAGCTGGACGAGATCGACCGCGAGTTCCGGCGCGCGGGCGACATCTCCCCGATGGAGATCATGTTCGGTGACGACGAGTCGGCGTTCCGCTCCCCGCTGCGCGCGCAGCCGATGATCTTCGCGGTCGAACTGGCGCTCGCCCGCTACTGGCGGGCGCTCGGGATCACGCCCGCCGCGGTGATCGGGCACAGCATCGGTGAGTACGCGGCGGCCTGCTTCGCCGGTGCCGTCGGGGTCGAACGGGCGGTGGCCCTGGTCACGCACCGCGCCCGGGTCATGGAGGACACGCCGCGGACCGGCTCGATGGCCACGCTGCTGTGCTCCCGGGACCGGGTGGAGCGGCTGCTGCGCCCGTTTCCGGACGTCTCCGTGGCCGCCGTGAACGCCGCCGAGAACATCACCGTCTCCGGGCCGGCCGAGGCGCTCGACCGGCTGGCGAAGGACGCCCGCGGGCAGCGGATCTTCATGGAGCGGCTCGACGTGTCGCACGCGTTCCACTCCGCGCAGATGGCCGAAGGCGCAGAGCGGCTGTACGAGCGCATCCGCGATCAGTGGTTCGACGCCCCGGAGATCCCGTGGATCTCCGCGATGACCGGCGAGGTACTGACAGGGGAATCGACGATCGACGCGGCGTACTGGAGCCGGCACCTCGTCGAGCCGGTCCTGTTCAGGACGGCCGTCGCGGCGGCGCTCGAACGGGATTGCCGCGTGTTCGTCGAGATCGGCTCGATGGCGACCGTGGGCGGCCTGATCGCGCAGGAGTTCGGCGACGAGGTCGTCGTCCTGCCGAGTCTTCGGAAGGGACGTTCCGACGTCCGGCAAATGCTGGAGAGCATCGGTGAACTGTGGAAACTCGGCGGCAGCCTGGAATGGAGCCGCCTGCCGGGGAGCGGCGGAAAGCTGGTCCGCGAGGTGCCGCACACGCCGTTCGACAGGCAACGGATCTGGTACGGAGATCGCACCTTTGACGAGGCGGAGATGACGACCGAACCTGTGCGGCCGGGCGAACGTGAGGCGATCGGCGGGTTTCTCCGGCAGGCCCTCAGCCAGATCACCGGCGTTTCCGCCGAGTCGATGGACGATTCGCTCCAGCTCTTCTCCCTGGGGCTTGACTCCCTCATGCTCGCCCAGCTGGGACAGCGGGCGGAGAAGGAATTCAACGTCCTCATTCCCATCAAGGTCTTTTTCGAGTCGCTGCACACGCTCGGGCTGGTGACGGACTTCATCCTCGAGAACCGCCAGGCCGATCCGGTGCCCGCGGCCGGCTCCGCGACACCTGGCGAGGCCGCGCCGCCGGCACTTCCCGTCGTGCCGTCCCCGTCATCGGCGGCGCCCGCGTCGGCACCTCCTTCCTCGGGCGTCGAGGGCATCGTCGCGACACAGCTCGCGGTGATGCAGCAGCAGCTCAGCCTGCTGGGGGGCGCACCCGCCCCGGCACCCGCCCCGGCGGCGCGACCGGCGCGCAGCCCCGCACCCCCGACCACGCGGCGGGTCGGCGCGTACACCAACAACATCGTGCTGACCGATGCCCGGACGACCGACCGCCAGGCCCGGTTCATGCGCGACTTCGTCGCGAAGTACACGGCGAAGACCCGCAAGTCCAAGGAGTACGCCGACGCGCACCGCGAGAAGCTGGCGGACTGGATCGCGTCCCTGAACTTCAACCCGGGCATCAAGGAGACGGTCTATCCGATCGTCTCGTCACGGTCGCGCGGAGCGACCTTCTGGGATCTGGACGGCAACGAGTACGTCGACACCGCCATGGGGTACGGCGTCCACTTCTTCGGCCACCAGCCCGACTTCGTCGTCGACGCCGTGAAGGCCCAGCTCGACCTGGGATACGAGCTGGGCCCGCAGAACAAGATCGCCGGCGAGGTCGCGGAACTCGTGCACCGGCTGACCGGCGCCGAGCGGGTGACCTTCTGCAACACCGGATCCGAGGCGGTGATGGTGTCGTTGCGGCTGGCGCGGGCCTCCAGCGGCCGCGACAAGGTGGCGAGGTTCACCGGCTCCTACCACGGCGGTTACGACGGCGTGCTGGCCGAGGCCGACGGCGCCGGCAGCATCCCCATGACCGTCGGCATTCCGCAGGCGATGGTCGACAACACGATGGTGCTCACCTACGACAGCGCCGACGCCCTGGACCGGATCCGGCGCCACGGCGACGAGCTGGCCGCCGTTCTCGTCGAACCCGTGCAGTCGAGGAACCCGTCGTTGCAGCCCAGGGAGTTCCTGCACGAACTCCGGAGGATCTGCACCGAGCACGGGATCGCGCTGATCTTCGACGAGATGATCGTCGGGTTCCGGGTCGCCGTGGGCGGGGCCCAGGAGCACTTCGGGGTCGAGGCCGACATCGCCGCGTACGGCAAGCTCGTCGGCGGCGGCATGCCGATCGGGATCGTCGCCGGTAAGGCGAAGTACCTGGACGCCGTGGACGGCGGCGCCTTCTCCGATCTCGACGATTCCAAGCCGGCCACCCCGACGACGTTCTTCGGCGGCACGTTCTGCAAGCACCCGCTGGCGATGGCGGCCTGCAAGGCCGTCCTGACCCACCTGCGCGACTCGGGGGCGGAGCGGCTCGCGGAGATCAACCGGTTCACCGCGGAGTTCGCGCGTCGCGCGAACGACTACTTCGAGGCGGAGGACGTCCCGCTGAAGGTGGCGCACTTCGCGTCGATCTACCAGTACGAGTCCCTCGTCCCCCGCGACCTGGCCGACAGGTCGCTCGCCCTGAACCTGTTCTTCAAGCTCATGGCGTACCACGGCGTCTACGTGTGGGAGAGAAGGGGCTGCTTCTTCTCGCTGGCGCACACCCGTGAGCATCAGGACCGCATCCTCGAGGCGATCAGGAAGAGCGTCGAGGCGCTGCGCGAGGGCGGATTCGACTTCCGGCGCGCGACGTCCGCCGAACCCGCGCGGGAGACGACTCCGCTCTCGTCGCAGGAGAAGCGCATCTACGTGCTGTCGCGCATGCGCGGCGGGAACGAGGCGTACCAGATCATCTGCGGCCTCCGCTTCGACGGCGCGCTCGACCTCGAGAAGATCGACGGCGCGTTCCGGGCGATCGCCCGCAAGCACGACAGGCTGCGCACCCGCTACGAGATCGATTCGACCGACGTGAGGGCCCGCGTGGTTGCGGAGGTCGCTCCAGAACGCCATGTGTTCGACCGGACGCGGAATCCCGACCTGAGCGACGACGACGTCATGGCGGTGATGAACAGGCCCTTCGACCTGGCCGCGGCTCCGCTGTGGAGATACGGGATCGTCATCGACCGGGACGGGACCCATCGCCTGGTGATCTCGCTGCATCACATCGCGGCCGACTTCACGTCCCTGGAGATCATCTACAGGGACCTCGCCCGCCACCTCGAGAAGGGCGCCCTGGACGAGGCCGGATCCGACGACTACGCGTCGTTCGTGCGCGTGCAGTCCGAGGTCGTTCACCGGCCCGTGTACGAGGAGCACCGGCGGTGGTGGATGCGCGAGTTCGCGACCCTGCCGACGCCACTGAGCCTCCCCACCGACTCGCCGTACCCGCTGGTGAACGACTTCAGCGGGAGCCATCACTACTTCCAGATCGACGAGGACGTCCACCGGGCGGCCAGAGCGCTCATCGAGGAACACAAGACCACGCCGTCCGTCTTCTATCTGTCCTTGTGGGCGGTGTTGCTGGCGAAGGTCACGGGCGACGACGACCTGTGCATCGGCATCCCCATGGACCAGCGGATGCTGGGCTCGTTCGAGCACACCGTGGGGATGTTCGCCCAGTCGCTTCCGCTGCGCATCCGGCCGGCGGCGGACCTCCCGGTGCCGGATCTGCTACGGCGGGTCCGGGACACCTGCCTCGAGGCGATGGAGCACTCGCTCTACTCGTACGACGTGCTGGTCGAGGAACTGGACCTGGAACGCGACTTCGGCCGCAACGCACTGTTCGACGTCATGTTCACGTTCCAGAACGCCCGGGGCCGGGTGCTGCGCTTCGGTGACCTCGAGGCCGCGACGGAGAATTTCGCTCCTCCGCGGTCCACGGTCGCGCTCTCGCTCGACCTCACCGAACGGGACGGCGGCCTGTTCGGCGACCTGAGCTTCTCGAACGTCTACGGCGAGGAACGCGCCGCCGGGTTGATGGACCTGTTCCAGGGCCTCATCGAGCGGGTGGTGAAGGAGCCCGGTCGGACCGTCGGGGACCTCTCGCTCCTCGACGACGAGTCCCGGGAACGGCTGATGACACTGGGCACGGGGCCGGTCGTCCCGGACGTGCCGTCCATCGCGGAGCTGATCGAGGAAGCGTTCCGGCAGAACGCGACGAGGCCGGCGATCCGATTCCGGGGCGCCGACCTCACGTACGCGGCGCTGGCCGAGCGGGTGGACCGGTACGCCGCCATCCTCCAGGAACAGGGTGCGGTCAAGGGAGACGTGATCGGGCTCCTGCTGCCGCCGTCGCCCGAGCTCATCACGCTGATGCTCGCCGTCAACCGCGTCGGCTGCGCCTGGCTGCCCATGGACGTGAAGAACCCGGTGAAGCGGCTGCGCTACATGATCGAGACCGCGGCCCCGAGGAAGGTCGTCTCCTCCGCGGAGGCGGCCGCGAGCCTGGAGCTCGGCGATCGGGCGCTCTCGATCCGGGAGGAGGACCTGGGCGGGGGAGCGCCGCCCGCCGCGGTCGCGGCGCGCCCGGACGACCTCGCCTACGTCATCTTCACCTCCGGGTCGACCGGTGACCCCAAGGGGGTCATGGTGACGAACGGGTCGCTCGCGAACTTCCTGCACGGCATGCCGGAGGCGCTCCGGTGGGGCCCGAACAAGGCGGTGGCGTGCCTCACCACTCCGTCCTTCGACATCCACCTCCTGGAGACCCTGCTGACCCTGGTGCGGGGCGGGACGGTCGTCGTGGCCGAGGAGAAGGACGCCCGGACGCCGGCGGACATCGCCGACTTCGTCACCCGCGGCGGCGTCGAGTACATGCAGATGACACCGACCCGGCTGCGCCTGCTCTGCACGGATCCGCAGGCGGCTGCCAGGGCGCTGAAGCCGCTGAAGAAGCTCATCGTGGGCGGGGAGGCGTTCCCGGAGAACCTCCTCCCCGAGCTGGGGTCGTTCCCGTCGCTGGAGATCTTCAATGTCTACGGCCCGACGGAGACCTGCATCTGGTCCAGCGTCAAGGAGCTGGCCGGGGACGCGGCCGTCAGCATCGGCAGACCCATCGCCAACACCACCTTCTACGTGCTGGACGACAATCTCGAACTCGTTCCCGAAGGCACGTCCGGGAACCTGTGGATCGGTGGTCACGGGGTCTCGCCCGGCTATCTCAACAGGCCCGAGCTGACCCGGGAGCTGTTCCGGGACGACCCGTTCGGGAAGGGCAGGATCTACCTGAGCGGCGACCGGGCCCTGTGGAAGGACGGCGAAGTCCACTGCCTCGGACGCATCGACAACCAGGTGAAGGTCCGCGGCCACCGGATCGAACTCGAGGAGATCGAACTCGCGATCGCCGGACACGACCTGGCGGCGGGCGCCGCCGTGGTCGTCCAGGAGCTGCCCGGAGGCAATCAGCTCCTCCGCGGCTTCTACCAGGTGAAGGACGGGGCGGAGCTCACCCCGGACACCCTGCGGGCCCGGCTCGCCGAGTGCCTGCCCGACTACATGGTCCCGGCGACCCTGACCGAGGTGGCGGACCTCCCGCTGACGACGAGCGGGAAGGTCGATCGCAAGGCGCTGGAGAAGGCGTTCCCGCAGCCGGTGGGAGACGACCTTGGGGAAGGCGCGGCGGCCGCGGTCGACCAGCGGCTGATCGCGGCCTGGAAGAAGATCCTCGGCGATATCCCGATCGGCTACGACGACAGTTTCTTCGATATCGGCGGCAATTCCTTCAGCCTGATCCTGCTCCTGGAGGAACTTAACCGGTCCTTCCCGGACGCGCTGGACGTGAGCGACCTGTTCGCGAACCCGACGATCGGCAAGCTCGGCCGGTATCTGAAGGCGCGGTCGGCGGGCCGGGAAGCCGGTGATCCCCCGGCGGACCGCGGTGTCCGGTTGCCCGAATCGTGGTTCGTGCGGGACGGGACGGCCGACGGCCGGGTCGAGACGACACTGCCGGAACGCACCCGGGCGACGCTGGAGGCGCTGCGGGAGAGCGCGGCGCACGAGATCGGGGATCTGCTCAACGCCGCGTTCGCCCTCACGCTCGGCAGGGTCCTCGGACAGGACGAGATCACCCTGTGCGTCGTCGGCGGCGACGACGGCGTCACGCCCGTCCGGTTCGACTTCGCCGGCAAGACCGACCTGACCGAGATCCTGGACGACTACCGCCGCCAGGCGGGCGGGTCCGGCGGCCGGCCGGACGTCGCGCGGTTCGCGGCCGGGCGCCGCGCCGGCGGCACCGTGTCCGTCGCGTGCCGCACCGGACGGGGGACGGACGGGGCGCGCCTCCTCCGGCATTTCGACCTCGTGTTCGGGATCGAGGTGGCGGCGGACGGGATCACGATCGGAATCGACCACGCACGGGACGTCGATTCCGCGGCGCTGGCGGAACTGCTGAGCGGAAATGTCAAGCTCCTGGGAATGCTGGGCATTCCGGAAAGGGTCGGATGATGAATGAGCTCGTGATCGTGTTTCCGGGTCAGGGATCCCAGTTCGTCGGGATGGGGAAGAAGTGGTTCGCCGCGCATGAGAGCGTCCGGGAGCGTTTCCGGCAGGCGTCCGACATCCTCGGGTACTCGCTGGAGGACCTCTGCTTCGAGGCCGAGCCGAAGGAGCTGACGAGGACCCGCTACGCCCAGGTGTCGCTGCTGGTCGTGAGCTACGCGATGTACGAGGCCGCGATGCGCGAGGTCGCGAGCCGGGGGCGGAAGGCGCCGGTCTCGGCCATGACCGGGCACAGCCTGGGGGAGATCACCGCGCTCCTCGCGGCGGGGGCGGTGTCCTTCGAGGACGCGGTCCGCCTGGTCAAGGTGCGCGGCGAGGCCATGGAGGTCTGCGCGGCCGACGGCTCCACCGGCATGATCGCCGCGATGGGGATGCCGGTGGCCGATCTGGAGAAATGCGTCGAGGACTTCAACGCCGAGGGCCACGACGTGCAGGTCTCCAACTACAACACCGATACGCAGACCGTTCTGTCGGGCACGCTCGACGACCTGAAGAGCATGACCTCCTACCTCGAGGAACGCGACTGCCGGGTCGCCAAGCTGAACGTGGCGGGCGCCTTCCACAGCACGTTCATGGCCACCGCCGTCCCCGCCTTCGTGGAGGCGATCGAGAAGGTCGGGTTCACCGAGCCGGACGTCCCCGTCTACAGCGGTGTCACGGGCCGGGCGTACGGGAACGCGTCGGAGATCAAGGACGCCCTCGCGGTGCAGCTGACCAGCCCGGTGCGCTGGAGCGGCGTCGTCTCGGCGCTGGCGGACCGGGACGTGCGCCTGTGGATCGAGGTCGGGCCGAAGCAGGTGCTGAAGAAGATGATCGCGGGGGTCGTCGGCGAGGAGGACGTCCTCGGCCTGGACGAGGATCCCGAGCGGGCCTACCAGGCGATCGACCGGCTGATCGAACGCAGGAGGAGCGAACCCGGCCTCGTGGGGCTGTGCATGGGCGCGGTCGCCGCGACCAGGAACCGCAACTTCGACGACGACGCCTACACCGAGGGCGTCATCGTCCCCTATCGCCGGCTCCAGGAACTGGACCGGATCGACAAGGACGAGTTGACGGACGAGCAGAAGCGGACCGCGCTGGACCTCCTCTTCACGATCATGAAGACGAAGCAGGTCCCCGAGGCGGAGCAGCAGGACCGCGTCCGGTCGATCCTGCGGCGCACCGGCGACTCCGGTCTCCGGCCGGCCATGGGGGCCTCCGCGACATGAGCTCCCTGCTCGATCTGAGCGGTCTCGACCTGACCGGACGCCCGGACGACGCCGAAGTGCGGATCACGCGGGCCGGCCCGCGGACGAGCGCGGCGCCGGTCGCGATCATCGGGATGAGCGGGCGCGCGGGCGAGGCGGAGAGCCTCGGCGAGTTCTGGACGATGCTGCTGCGCGGCGAGGAGACCTACCGCGCCCTGTCGGAGGAGCGCAGGGCGGACGTCGACGCCTACCTCGCGGCGAAGAACGCGCCCGTACCGCGCTCGCCGGAGCGGTACATCGGCGGAACCCGCCTGCGGACCCTCGCCGACTTCGACCACAGGTTCTTCGGCCTCTCCCCGCAGGAGGCCCGGCTCGTCGACCCGAACCAGCGGATCTTCCTCGAGACCGCCTGGGCCGCGCTGGAGGACAGCGGCCGCCTGACCGAGGAGATCCGCGGCGAGAAGGTCGGCGTCTACGTGGGCATGTCGGCCGACTTCGGCGAGGACTACCGGGCGATGATCCAGGCGATCGCGCCCGACGCCCCGGAGGTCTCCGTGGCCGGCAACGTCAGGTCGATGATCGCCGCCAGGATCGCCTACCTCCTGGATCTGCGCGGCCCGTCGATGCTGATCGACACGGCCTGCTCGTCGGGCCTCGTGGCCGCGTACACGGCGTTCAGCGCGATCCGGAACGGCGAGTGCGCGATGGCGCTCGCCGGGGCCGTGAACTGCGACCTGCTCCCGCTCGACGCGGACGGTGACCCGGACGCCGGCATCGGCATCAAGGACATCCAGGACACATCATCCGCCGACCACAGGACCCGGACGTTCGACCGCAGGGGCGACGGCACCTTCGCCGCCGAGGGGTGCTTCGTCTTCGTGCTCAAGTCGCTCGACCGGGCGCTGAGGGACGGCGACAACGTGCACGCGGTGATCATGGGCGGGGCCGTCAACCAGGACGGCGCGTCGAACGGCATCACCACTCCCAACGTCGAGGCGCAGGCGGACCTCATCGACGCCGCGCTCGCCGACGCCCGGGTCGGGGCCGAACGGATCGGCTTCATCGAGGCGCACGGGACGGCGACCAGGCTCGGCGACCCGATCGAGATCGGCGGCATCGAGCGGGCGTTCGCCCGGCGGACGTCGCTCCGGCAGTTCTGCGGCATCGGCTCGGCCAAGACGAACATCGGCCACATGGACAACGCGGCGGGTCTGGCGGGCCTCGCCAAGCTGGTGCTGTCGCTGAAGCACCGGACCCTGCCGGCCAGCCTGAACTTCGAAGAGCCCAACCGCAACATCGTCTTCCCGCAGAGCCCCGTCTTCGTGAACGACCGCACGGTGCCCTGGTCGGACCGTCGCGACGAGACGCTCTACGCGGGGATCAGCAGCTTCGGGCTGAGCGGGACGAACTGCCATCTGATCGTGCGCAGCGCGGACGCCGCCCCCCGACGGGAGGCCGGTCCGGAGCCGCCGGGATGCCTCCTGTTGCCGCTGAGCGCCCGGGACGCCGGTGCCCTGGCGAGGCTGGCGCAGCGCTACCTCGACTTCCTCGCCGGCGCCGAGGCGGACCTCGCCGATCTCGTCTTCACCGCCTCGGCGGGCCGCCTGCACCACGGGGTCCGCGCCGCGTTCGTCTTCGAGGGCCGCGAGGAGCTCCTCGCGCATCTCGAGCGGTTCGCCGACGGCCGGGCGGCGAGCGAGGACGTGTGCGGCGGGGAGTTCCGGCTCGTCCTGGAAAGCGGCGAGAAGCGCGACCCGCGAGACCTCACGCACGCCGAACGCGACGAGCTGAGCCGGGAGGCAGCGGCGCTCGTCTCCGGCCCCGCGCCGGTGGACCGGGACACGCTGCGCCGGGTCGCGTCCCTCTACGCGCGGGGCGCCGAGATCGACTGGCGGCGCGCGGCGCCGGACGGGGCGCGCAGGATCTCGCTGCCCACCTACCCCTTCGAGCCGATCCGATGCTGGATCGAGCCCGACGGCGAGGCCCGTCGCGGGGGCCTCCTCGACGGAGCCGACTTCCTGCGCACGCTGGACCGGGACATCTGCGCGGCCCGGATCAGCTCCCGGGACCGCTGGGAGCTGGCCGAGCACCGCATCCACGGGGTCGGCGTCCTTCCCGGCACGGCGCTGGTCGAGATGATCGTGTCGGCGGCCCGGAGCCTCGGCGTCGCCGGGCCGGGCATGACGCTCCGGGACATCGTGTTCGCGACTCCGCTCGCGGTCGCCGACGGCGAGGACAAGGACGTCCACGTCATCTTCGAACCGCGGGGCGACATCGACGAGATCACCGTCGTCGGCCGGTCCGGGGACGGCGAGTGGGTGCGCAACGCCAGGGCCGAGCTCGTGCGCGGAGCCGTCCCGCAGGCCGCCGAGCCGCTCGACCTCGACGGTGTCCGCGGCCGGACGGAACGCCGGATCCGGGAGCCGGAGGATCTCGACAGGTCCAAGGGGTTGGAGATCGGCGAGCGCTGGACCGGGAGCCTGCTGAACGGTCACGCCGACCGGGAATCGGGGGAGCTCTTGTACGAGTTCCGGCTGCCGGCGCGGTACACGCCCGAGATCCGCGACTACGTCCTCCACCCCGCGTTGCTCGACGCGCTGATCAACGCGCCCAACAACCTCTACGACACGGAACGGCTCTACCTTCCGCTGTCCTATGGCGTCCTGACCATCCACGGCCCCCTGCCCGCCCATGTCTTCGCGCACTTCGAGAAGCGGGCCGAGTCCATCGACGGGGAGCTGTACAGCTTCGACGTGACCGTGGCCGATGCGACGGGCCGGGTCGTCCTGACGGTGGAGAACTACTGCATCAAGTCGGCGGTCGACCTCGACATGGCGGGAGTCGGGGAGTTCGGCCACGTCCAGGCGTACCGGGAGGTCTCCCCGCCGTCGCCACCGCGCCGGGGGACCGGCGCCGTCCTGCTCTGCGGCGGCTCCGGGGAAGCGCTCGGTGCGCTGGAACGGACGATCGAGGCGGCCGGCTACGACTGCGTCCACGTGCCGGACGGGATGGACGATGCGGCCGCCGAACGGCTCGGAGAGGACCGCACGTTCGCCTTCGGCGTCATGCTGTGCCCGCCCACGGGGGATTCGGGCGAGGAGCCGGCCGAGGAACCGGTCCGGCGGGCGTTCGCCCTCCTCAAGCTCATCTCGGACAGGCGGCCGACGTCCGGCGGCCTGCTGGTCCTGACCCGCAACGCCTTCGCCGTCACCGGGGACGAGCCCGCGATCGAGCCCGGCCAGGCCGGCGTGCTCGGCCTCATGAGGGTGGCGGCCCTGGAGTACAAGGGCCTGCGGATCCGCTGCGTCGACTCCGACGGGCACACTGATCCGGCCCTCCTGGTCGCGGAGGCGCAGAACCCCGAAAGACCGCCGCTCCTGCACTACCGCCGCGGGCGGCCGCACGAGCCGTACATGAAGAAGTGCGCCGTTCCGCTCGGCGGCGGCGCACCGGCGGGCCCCGCGAACGACGGCGTGGTCGTCGTTTCGGGCGGCACGGGCGAACTCGGCACGGCCGTGGCGCGGCACCTGGCGCGGCGGGGGGCGCGCAGGCTCGTCCTGCTGGGCTCCCCGGACGGCGGCACGACGAGGGAGTCCTGGTCCGACCTGCGGGATCGGCTCGACGTGTTCGAGGTCCTCAGGCCGGACCTGGGGGATCGGCGGGCGGTCGAGCGCGTCCTCCGCGACCTCCGTGAGCGGCATGGCCGGATCGCCGGAGTCCTCCACCTCGCGGCGCGTCCCGGGGCCGGGTTCCTGCACACCAAGGACTACGACGAGTTCATGCGGGTGTACCGGCCCAAGGCGCTGGGAGGCGTCCACCTCCACGAGGCCACGCTGTCGGACGACCTCGAGTACTTCATCGCGTTCTCCAGTGTTTCCGGCCTTCTCCTGCACCAGGGGCAGGCCGACTACACCGCCGCGAACCTGGTGCTGGACAGCCTGGCGCAGCACCGGAGCCGCGCGGGGCTGCCCGCGCTGAGCGTCCAATGGCCCGCATGGCGTGAGATCGGGATGGCGCGGCGCCTGGACGCGGTGGACGAGGAGGAGATCTTCCCGCCGCTGGACACCGGCGAGGCCATGACCCTGCTCGACGCGCTGGTGGCGTGGGAGGGACATCCGCCCGTCATCATGCCGGGCCGGATGAAGAGGAAAGGGCGAGCGGCCGCGACTTCGGACGCCCGGCCGACGCCGAGGGGCGCGGGCGGGCGGGACGTCACGCTCTTCGGCATGGACGAGCCCGGTGACATCGAGCGGGCCGTCGCGGAGATCTGGGCCGAAACGCTCGCGATGGACGAACTCGACGCCCATGACACCTTCGCCGCCCTCGGCGGGAATTCGCTGCTCACCTCGCAGATGTTGAAGCTCTACGGTGAGCGTTTCCCCGACGCCATGGACATCACGGATCTGTTCCGGTACACGACCATCGCCGAGCAGGCGGCCTGCCTCAAGGAAAGGCTGCACGTCGACGAACCGCGCGTCGGCGAGGCCGGCCCGCCGTCTCTCGGCACGACGGACATCGACGGCGAAGACGTCGACCGGCTCCTGGACCTGCTGGAACAGGGGGCGATCACGGTCGACGAGTCTCGAGACCCTTAGAAATGGACGTCATATGGACAACCTGAAGACTTTCGTTCTCGAGCAGTTCGCCGCCAAACGCATCACCAGGGAGCGGGCGAAGAGCCTGCTGTCCGAACTCTCGGGCGCCCATCTCCACCAGGACGTCGCGATCATCGGAATGGCCGGGCGCTTCGCCGCCGCGACGAACATCCAACAGTTCTGGGAGATGCTCCAGAGCAAGCGCAACTGCATCCGGGACTTTCCGCAGGCGCGGAAGAACGAGATCTACGAGACGCTGAGGAATCCGTACTACACGGAACTGATCCTCGGGGCGCCGGTCGACGAGGCCGACCTGGACCGGATCTATGCCATGAGCGGCTACCTGGACCGCATCGACCACTTCGACGCCCGGTTCTTCGGCATCCCGCCCCTCGAGGCGGACTACATGGACCCGTACCAGCGGATCGCCCTGGAGGTCGCCTACGAGGCGCTGGAGAACGCCGGGTACGGAGGTGACGGCGCGAAGGGCACCAGGACCGGCGTCTTCCTGGGACGGGACCAGACGAACTTCTCGTACTACCGCATGGTCTCCGAGGGCAGCCCGATGCAGCTGTCCGGCTCCTGGGAAGGCATGGTCGCCAGCCGGATCTCCTACCAGATGGACTTCAAAGGCCCCTGCGTCATGACCGACACGGCGTGCTCGGCGGGTGCGGTCACGATCCACCAGGCCGTCCAGTCGCTGGTGCTCGGCGAGTGCGACATGGCGCTGGCCGGCGGCCTCAACCTCACGATGGGCGGTGAGGCGAAGTCCGACTTCATGTCCGGGATGACGATGGACAGCGTCGTGTCGGACGACAGCACGGTGCGCACGTTCGACGCCCGCGCGAACGGGACCCAGTGGGGCGAGGGCGCGGGGATCGTCGTCCTGAAGCCGCTCGCCCGCGCGCTGGCCGATCGCGACCACATCCGCGCGGTGATCAAGACGTCCGCCATCAACAACGACGGCACCTCCAACAGCATCACCGCGCCCAACGCGCTGATGCAGGAGCGGGTGATCCTCGACGCGTGGGCCAAGGCGGACTTCTCGCCGGAGACGATCACGTACGTGGAGGCCCACGGCACGGGAACGGTGCTCGGCGACCCCATCGAGGCCAAGGGGCTGACCAACGCGTTCCGGCGGCACACGAAGCGCAGGCAGTTCTGCGGGATCGGATCCCTCAAGACCACCATGGGGCACATGGTCGCCGCGTCCGGCGTGGCGTCGGTGGGCAAGGTCGTGAAGGCCCTCGAGACCGGACTGCTGCCGCCTTCGGCGAACTTCGAGGTGCCCAACCCGTACATCGACTTCACCGACGGCCCGCTCTACGTCAACGACCGGCTGACGGAGTGGGAGACGAACGGGGAGCCCCGCCGCGCCGCGATCAACTCGTTCGGTTTCATCCGGACGAACTGTCACATGGTGCTCGAGGAGGGCCCGCGCTACCGGAGCGAGGCCCAGCGCAAGGACCGCTACTGCCTCACGGTCAGCGCCAGGTCCGAGTCGTCGTTGCGGGAGCTGGTCGACGCGTACGCGTCACTGCTCGCGGACAGTCCCTGGTCGCTCGCGGACATCTGCTACACCTCCAACGTCGGCCGTGGCCACCACGACCACCGCCTCCTCATCGTCGCGACGACGAAGGAACGGCTCGCGGAGTCCCTCGCCCGCGCCAGGGAGCACGGCCCGCACGGCGACGCGGAGCACGGGCTCTTCTACGGCGTCCACGCCGTCGTCAGCGACCGGAAGACGGAACTGGAGCCCGGGGACATCACCGTCCAGGAGAGCGAGCGGCTCTCCGGCGAGGCGAACGCGAGGCTCGCCGCGTACCGCGCGCACGGCGACGACGCGGCGCTCACCGAACTGGCCGAAGCGTACGTCCGCGGCGCCCGGGTGGAGTTCGGGAAGTACCACGAGGACGAGGGCAGGCGGAGGGTTCCGCTCCCGACGTACCCGTTCGAGAAGACGCGCCACTGGGCCAAGCCGATGAGGACGCGCGTGCGAGGCTTCGGCGGCGTCCGGGAGCACCCCCTGCTGGGCAACGAGATCAGCAGATTCGAGTCCCAGGTCGTGTTCGAGAACACGCTTTCGGTGGACCGGCACTGGGTCCTGTCGGATCACCGCATCCGGCACAGGGCCGTCGTTCCGGGAACGACCTACCTGGAGATGGCCCGCGCGGCCTACAGCGCCGTTGAGAACACGCAGAGCATGCGGTTCGAGAACGTCTTCTTCCTCTTCCCGCTCTCAGTGGAAGAGGGCGCGGGCGCGGTCGTGCGAACCAGGCTCGACCGGCTCGACGAGGGCGGCTACGCGTTCGGTGTGTCGAGCCGGCGCGACGGCGAGTGGATCGCCCACGTCGAGGGGCGGGTGGGCCCCGTCGGCGAGGCCGCCGCGCCCCCCTCGGCCGTCGACCTCGAGGCGCCGAAGCGCGCCGCGACCGAGGCGGCCGACCCCTACGACGGCGAGACCGACACCGGTGTCTTCCAGTTCGGGCCGCGCTGGGACTCCGTGCGGGCGTTCTGGAGGAACGACGCGCAGGCGCTGGCCCTGCTTCGCCTCCCCGAGGGCGTCGACGCCGAGACCGCGGACTACGGGCTGCACCCCGCCAAGCTCGACAACGCGGTCAACCTCACCTCGCAGACCAGCGGGCGGACGTTCCTGCCGTACCTGTACAAGAGCTTCGTCCTCCACCGGCCCATGCCGGAAACGTGCTATTCGCTGATCCGGACCGTCCGCGACGACGGCCGGGACGGCGAGACGATCACCTACGACGTGGACCTTCTCGACGAGGACGGCCGGATCTTCGCGCAGATCACCGGCTACACCGTCAAGAGGGTCGACTGGGAGCGCTTCAGCCTGGACGGCCCCCGGCGGTTCCTCGAGTCCGCGTGGGTGCCCGCTCCCCGCCTCGGCACGGCGGTGGAGGAGGACTCGGCGTGGGCCGTGCTGACGCTGGACTCCCGGGCGGGCGGGCGGCTCGTCGACGAGGTCGAGGCGCGCGTCCGCCGGGTCGTCCCCTGCCGCCTGGGCGAGAAGACGGATCCCGCCCGCGACGTGTTCGCTCCGGACGAGGAGGGCGTGCGGCTCCTGTGCGAACGGCTGCTGCGAGAGCAGGTGGAGGGCGTCCTGTTCGCGACCGACTTCACCGCGGACGCCGGGCTGTCCCACGAACGGCGCCGCGCGTACGGCGCCGACGCTCTGTTCGAGCTCTACCGGGGCATGCTCGCCGCGCGGCTCAAGCCCGCGCGGGGCCTGAAGGTGCTCGGCACGGGAGCCTGGCCGGTGGCCGAGGGCGGCCCCGGCATCGATCCGTACTACGCCGCGACCGCCGCGCTCGCCGTCGTGATCGGTCAGGAGCACCGGCATCTCCTGGTGGACGCGGTGGACGCGCCCGCCGACGCGGACATGGAGCTCGTCCTGCGCGAATGCCTGGGCGGCCACGGTGCGACGCCGCGGGCCGTCCGGGGTTCGGACATCCATGTGCGGGAGTTGCGGTACCGCGAGGCGGAGGAGGCGGCCGGGCCGCGCTACGCGGGAGGGACGTTCCTCATCACGGGCGGCGCCGGGGGCCTCGGCCTCGCGATCGCCGAGGAGATGGCCCGGGAGGGGGCCGAGAAGGTCGTCCTGCTCGGCCGGCGGCCCCTCGACGAGCGGACGGCGCGGCGCATCGAGGGGATCGGGCCGGCCGAGTACGTCCCGTGCGACGTGTCGCGCGCCGCCGACGTGGAACGCGTGGCCGGATGGCTGCGGGACGAGGGCGTCGTCCTCACCGGCATCGTCCACGCGGCGGGCGTGGCCGGCGCGGGCTTCCTCGCGACGAAGGAGCGCGGGGTCTTCGGCACCGTCCTCGCCCCGAAGGTCGACGGCGGCGTCGCGCTGCTGGATCTGGCGAAGGGGCACCCCGGTGCCTTCCTGGTGTTCTTCTCGTCGATCACCGCGATCACGGGTGGCCAGGGGCAGGGCGACTACTGCTGCGCCAACGCCTTCATGGACGCCCTCGCGGCCCGGGCGAGGGACGAGGGGATCCCCGCGCTGTCCATCAACTGGCCGACGTGGACCGAGGTCGGGATGGCCGTCGACCACGGCATGGGGACCGATGACGCGCCCTTCACGGCGATCTCCGTGCGCGAGGGGCTGGACTGGCTGGCGTACTTCCTGCGGAACCCGGCCACGGGCGGCGTCATCCCGGCCGCGTTCAACCTCTCCGTGATCCGGGACGCCCTGGACGAGCTGCCGTTCCGGCTGCAACCGGAGCTCCGGTCCGAGGCCGCCGACGCGGGCGCCGGTCCGTCCGGAGATGTCGTGTCCGATCTCCGCCTCACCGGGCTGTCCGATCCGACCCCGACCCAGCATCAGGTCGCCGTCCTGTACGCGACCGTGCTCGGGCTGGGCGAGGTCGACGCCTACACGACCTTCCAGGACATGGGCGGCAACTCGCTGATGACGTCCCAGCTGCTATCGAAGCTCGACGAGCTGTTCCCGGACACGGTCGACATCGCCGATCTGTTCTCGTACTCCACGGTCGCCGACCTCGCCGCCTACATCGACGAGCGGCGGGGGCCCGCGCGGGCCCCCGCGGACGCCCCGGCGGCGGACCAGCCGCTCAGGGAGGTCCTGGAGGAGATCGGGGACGCGGAACTGACCGGCATCTTCGGCGACGCGGACGGCGGAGGGAGGTAGCGGTGGCGTCGGATCCGGAGATCAGGAAGGAGCTCCTGAGGTACCTGCTCATGCAGGTGAAGCAGGAGCGGCTCGACGTCGGCCGGGCGAAGGAGTTCATCAAGGCGATCGTCGAGCCCGAGCGGGAGAGGGACGAGCCGTTCGCCGTCGTGGGGATCGCCTGCCGGTTCCCCGGGGCCCGGGACAAGGAGGAGTTCTGGAGCAACCTGGTGGAGGGCCGCGAGTCGATCGGCGCGTTCCCGCCGATCCGCCTCGAAGACCTCCAGCGGGTCGAGGGCGGGGCGGTGTCGACCGTCAAGGGCGGCTACCTGGACAGGATCGACCTGTTCGACCCGGAGTACTTCGGCCTCCCGCCGCAGGTCGCACGGCAGATCGACCCGTACCACCGCAACCTTGTGGAGGTCCTCGTCGAGACGATGGAGGACGCCGGGTACGCCAAGAGCGAGCTGGACGGGACGAACGTCGGCGTCTTCGTCGGCAACGACCACACGCACCGGCTGCGCGTCTCGTATCTGCCGTTCCTCTCGGAGGCGGACTTCTCGGCCATGACGGGTTCGTGGTCCGGGATCCTGGCCAGCCGCCTGTCGTACCTGCTGAACCTGCGCGGACCGGCCGTCGTCGTCGACACCGGCTGCTCGTCCGGGCTGGTCGCGCTGGACGCCGCGATGAAGTCCATCCGGCAGGGCGACTGCGACACGGCCTTCGTGGCCGCGATCAACCTCCTGCTCGCCCCCACGGGACTCGGCGACGAGACCGAGTCCGGCGACTGCCGCGTGCGGGCGTTCGACGAGGCGGCGAACGGCACGGTGTGGAGCGAGGGAGTCGCCGGCGTCTACCTCAAGCCGCTCTCGCGCGCGGTCGCGGACGGGGACCACGTCTACGGTGTCGTCCTCGGCGGCGCGGTGAACAACGACGGCCGCAGCAACGGCCTGACGGCCCCGAACGCGCGGGCACAGGACCGGTTGCTCGTGAGCGCCTGGCGGCGCGCGGGCGTCGAGCCGGAATCCATCTCCTACATCGAGGCCCACGGCACGGGAACGCCCCTGGGCGACCCCATCGAGATCAAAGGGCTCACGAGCGCGTTCCGCGCGTTCACCGGCAGGCGGCAGTTCTGCGCGCTGGGCTCGGTGAAGACCAACATCGGCCACACGGTCGGCGCCGCCGGGCTGGCTTCGCTCATCAAGGTGCTCCTGAGCCTGCAGCGCGGAGCCATTCCGCCGTCGCTGCACTTCGACGCCCCGAACCGGTTCTTCGATCTCGCCGAATCGCCGGTCTATGTGTGCGACCGGCTCACCGAGTGGACCGCCGCCGGGACGCCGCGCCGGGCGGGCGTGAGCAGCTTCAGCCTGAGCGGGACGAACTGCCACGTGGTGCTCGAGGAGGCGCCGCCGCTGCCCGGACGGCCGGACCCCGGCCGGGGCCCGTACCTCTACCCGATCTCCGCGCGGAACGAGGAGCTGCTGGCCGGGACGGCGGCGCGCCACCTGGAGTTCCTCGATGGCCATCCCGAGTACCGCATCGACGACGTGTGCTTCACGATGCAGGCGGGCCGTGAGCATCAGCCCGTCCGCGCCGTCGTCCTGTGCGACGGCCGCGACTCACTGCGGGACGGGCTCGAGCGGCTGCTGGGCCGCCGGCCGGCGGGGGAGGGCGCCGCCGTCGTCCGCGAGCCGCGGGGGACTCCGCCCCGGTTCCGGCTCCTGGCCGAAGCGGTCGACGACTTCCTCGCGGGCGGGGCGCACCCGTTCGCCGGCCTGCGCCGGGACGCCGACGTCCGGCGGGTGCCGCTTCCACCGCAGCTCTTCCACCGCGTACGGCTGTGGGACGAGAGCGTGCGCCCGCGCAACGACGCCGGACCGGCGGCCGGTCCCGGCGACGACGTGGAGAGCATCCTGGCGCAGCCGTCATGCCTGCACGGCGAGGAGGACGCGTCGCCGTCCCGCAAGGTGATCGCCCGGGTCTGGAGCGACGTCCTCGGCTACCCCATGCTGCACGGCACGGACGACTTCTTCGGGCTCGGCGGCGACTCCGTCGCGTCCCTCAAGATCACGCAAATGCTCAACGCGGAGTTCGATCTGGAGATCTCCGCGTCGGCCCTGCTGGCCAAGCCCGTGTTCGACGATTTCGCGGACGCGGTCGCCGGCGAGTTCGGGCTCAGCGACGCGCGGGTCCTGGCCGGGTCGAGGGGACGGCGGCCGGCGGAGACCGCCGAGGAGAGGGCCGTCGAGGAGTACGAGCTTCCGCTGACCGGCTCCCAGCGGAGCATGTTCCTGTCGAGCCGGCTCCATGAGGACTCCACCGCCTACAACGTCACCGGACTGACGATCGGGCGGGGGCCGCAGGACACGGCCGTCCTGGAGAAGGGCCTGCGCGCACTCGTCCGCCGGCACGACAGCCTCCGCTCGACGTTCCACATGGTCCACGGAGAGCCGTTCCAGCGCGTCCACGCGGACGTCCCGGTGACGGTCGAGCACCGCCGGCTCGGCGCGCCCGGCGACGGCGAGACCCACGAGGACCGCGCCCGGGAGCAGATGAAGGAGTTCGTCAGGCCGTTCCGGCTCGACGAGGCACCACTGTTCCGGGTCGGGTGCTTCGAGTTCGATGACGGCGCCACCTGCGTGGCGATCGACATGCACCACATCATCACCGACGGCACCTCGATGGGGATCGTGTTCCGCGATCTCGCCGCCGCCTCGCGGGGCGAGGCGCTCGCGCCGCTCCCGCGGAGCTACCGGTCCGCGATCCGTGAACTGCTCGAACGGCAGAACGGCGCGAACCTGCTACCGCACCGGAACTACTGGGTCTCCCGATTCGAGGACGGGGTCCCGACGCTTCGGCTCACCACGGACCGGCAGCGGTCGGACGTCGCGACCCGCACCGGCGCGACGTTCTTCACCGCCGTGGACGCGCGGACGCTCGAGGCGGCGAAGCGCTACGCGCGCGAACACGACCTCACCCTCTACATGTTCCTGCTCGGCGTGTTCCAGCAGTTGCTGTCCCGGCTGAGCGGACAGGACGACGTCGTGATCGGCGCCCCCGTCATGGGGCGGCCCGATCTCGCCTACCAGGACCTCGTGGGCATGTTCGTCAACACGCTGCCCATCAGGATCGCCGCCGGGCCCGGCACCGGCGTCGGCGCGTACTTCACGGCGCTCAAGTCGACCGTCCTCGACGCGTTCGAGCACCAGGACTACCCCCTCGAGTCCCTGATCGAGGAACTCGGGCCGCGGCACGAACCCGGACGGCGTCCGCTGTTCGACGTCTGCTTCGTGCACCAGAACACCGACATGGGGCTGGAACACGACGACGCGCGGGTCATCACGTTCGACGACGGCAGCGCCAAGTACGACATCACCCTCAGCACCAGGGAGTCCGGCGGCGAGTTGCTGGTCGAGTGGGAGTACTCCACGGCCCTGTTCCGGGAGGAGACCGTACGGCTGTTCGCCGAGCGCCACCTGACGCTGCTGCGGTCCGTGCTGGCCGCCGGCGACCACGACGAACTGGGAGCGCTCCGGCTGATGCCCGAACGCGAGGCCGAGCTCATCCGGCGTTACGCCACGACCCCCGCGCCGCCGCTCGAATCCGAGAGCGTGGTCGGGCTGTTCGAGCGGCACGTCGCGGCCGACCCGGGCCGGACGGCACTGATCATGGACGATGACCGCCTGTCCTACGGCGAGCTCAACTCCCGGGCGAACCGGGTCGCGCGCGGCCTTCTGCGGCTGGGAGCCGAGCCGGGGACGCCGATCGCGCTCTTCACCGACCGGTCGTTCGACATGATCGTCGCGATCCTCGGCGTCCTGAAGGCGGGGTGCTTCTACGTCCCGCTCAACACCGAGTTCCCCGCCGAGCGCCTGCGGATGATCGCGGACGACTCGGGCGCGGCGATCCTGCTGTCGGCGCCGGCGCGGATGGAGCGGGCCGCGCGACTCGCCACCGACCGCCTCCGGGTCGTGGACCTCTCCGCCTGCATGGAGCTCGCGGAGGACGACACCGACCCGGCCGTCCCGACCGGCGGCGACGACGAGATCTACATCATGTACACGTCGGGGACGACCGGCGTCCCCAAGGGCTCGACGATCCGGCACAAGAGCGTGCTGCGCGTCGTCCGCAGGTCGGTGTTCTACGAGGCCGATCCGAGCGACGTGTTCCTGCTGATGTCGGACTACTCGTTCGACGGCTCGGTGTACGACATGTTCGGCGCGCTGACGAACGGCGCCGCGCTCGTGATCCTGGAGAAGGCCGCGGTGCTGGACCTCGACCGGCTCGCGTCCGCGATCGAGCGCCACGGTGTCACCACCTTCTTCATCACGGCGGCGATGTTCAACGCGCTGATCGACCACGCCCCCGGCTCGCTGGGCGGAATCCGGCGGATGATCTTCGGCGGCGAGATGGCGTCCCCGGTCCATGTGCGCAGGGCGTTCGACCTGCTCGGCCCCGGCCGGATCGCGAACGGCTACGGCCCGACGGAGAGCACGGTCTTCGCGGCCGTCCACAACTTCGACGACTTCGACGAGAACGACGCCGTCCCCATCGGCAGGCCGATCAACGACACGTCGCTGTGGGTGCTCGATGACCGGCTGGAGCCGCAGCCGATCGGCGTCGGCGGCGAGCTGTTCATCGGCGGCGAGGGCCTGGCCGACGGCTACCTGAACCGGCCCGAGCTCGACGCGGAACGGTTCGTCCAGAGCCCCGCCGTCCCGGGCCGGATTCTCTACAGGACCGGCGACCTCGTCACGCTCAAGAGCAACGGCCGCTTCTACTACACCGGCCGGATCGACCGGCAGATCAAACTGCGCGGCCACCGCATCGAACTCGCCGAGATCATCCACGTCGCCATGGCGGAGCCGTACGTGCGGTGGGCGCACGCGGGCGTGCACGTGACCGAGGCGGGCGGCAAGAGCCTGTGCCTCTGGGTGCGGTACGAGGAGGACGCCGGGACCGCGGAGCCGAGGCTGCGCGCGGCGCTGGCACGGCGGCTGCCGAGTTACATGGTGCCGGCGTTCGTCGTCGAGACCGCCACCGTCCCATGGACCGCGAACGGCAAGCTCGACGAGACGGCGCTGCCGGGGCCGGACCTCTCCGCCGGCGCCTCGGCCGCCGCCCCCGTGACCGAGCTGCAGCGGCGGATCGCGGCGGCCTGGTCCGACGTGCTCGGCGCCGCGGTCGAGGACATCGACGCGAACTTCTTCGCGCTCGGCGGCGACTCGATCAAGGCGATCCAGGTCGTCTCCCGGCTCAAGGCCCACGGCGTCCACGCCCAGGTCGCGGACCTACTGGAGGCCCAGAGCATCCGTTCGCTGGAAGAGAAGGCGTCCGGCGCCGCAGGCCCGGCCGAGACGCCCGAGTACGACCAGGCGCCGTTGACCGGACCGGTCGTCCCCGGCCCCATCCAGCACGCGTTCCTCGGTGATGCCGCCAACCGGGTGCGCCTGTTCAACCAGAGCCTGCTCGTCACGACCGGGGGGCCCTGCCCGCCGGAGCGCCTGATGCGCGGCATGGAACGGCTCGCGAGGCATCATGACCTGCTGCGCGTCGCGATGGACGAGCAGGGGGGCCTTCACCTGCGGGACGTCGACGCACCGTCGCTGATCCACGCCGAGGAAGCGCCGGAGGGCCTGTCGGACGCGGAGATGACGGAGTACGTGACGGCCCTCCAGGCGAAGGTGGACGTGGGCGGAGGACCGGCCGTCGCCCTCGGCGCCGGGCTGGGCCAGGACGGCAGGACGTTCGCGATCGCGATCCACCACCTCGCCGTGGACGTCGTCTCCTGGATGATCCTCCTGGAGGACCTGCTGACCTGCGTGGCCGACCCGGACGCCGATCTTCCCGCCAAGACGATGCCGTTCCCGGAATGGACGGCCGCGCTGAAGCGGCACGCGGAGGGCGGGGGCTTCCGCTCGCAGCTGCCCTACTGGACCGACCTCGCCGAGAACACGGGCGAAGACCTGTTCGACACGGTCAAGGTGGCGCGCGGCGAGACCGACGCGGACGTCGTCCGCATCGAGGAGACGGACGGCTTCTCGCTCCTCGACGCCGCGCGGGAGGTCCACGGCGCGGAGCCCGCCGAGACCCTGCTCACCGTCGTCGCCCGTGCGGTGGCGACGATGACCGGTCGCGACCGGATCCTGTTCGACCTCGAGGGGCACGGCCGGGAGTCCTTCGCCGGCGACCACGACCTCAGCCGGACGGTGGGCTGGTTCACCAGCACGTTCCCGCATCTGGTCCAGGTCGAGGACCGTGTCGACGACACGGTGAACTCGGTGCGGCGCTCCTTCGAGCGGCTGCCCGCCAAGGGCTTCGGGTTCGGCCCGCTCCTGCGGTTCGATCCCGCCCTCGGCGACGACGCGAACGTGCTCGGGCGGCTACGTCCCCAGATCGGCTTCAACTATCTGGGAGAGCAGGACGGCTTCGGCGACATCACCGTCACGCATCTTCCGGCGGACATCACGACCGGCGAGGGCTACCGGACGCCGTACGTCCTGGACGTCATCGCGTCCCGCGGCAGGGACGTGGTCGTCATCGAGGTGCGCCGTCCGAAGGACTGGCGGGGCCGCGGCGACCGCGACATCGCCGCGCACATCGAGGCGGCGTTCCACGAGGTCCGCGAGGCCGTGCGGGCCACCGGCCGGCGGGGCTTTCGGACCTCGCCGTCGATCTCCCATGACGTCCTCGAGGACATCCTCGTCGACGTCGCGGGCGAACTCCAGGTGGAAGAGGGGAGCCAAGCGTGACGATCAGCAGAGAAGCGGCGCCTCCGCCGGCCCCTCCCGGGGGACGGCCGGCGGCCACGCTTCGCTCGCGCGTGGCCGAGATGGCCGAGCGCAAGCGGGCGGCGTCCGAGGGGCCCGGCCCGCACGCCACGCGGCAGCAGCACGCCAAGGGCAAGCTGACCGCCCGCGAGCGGCTCGAGGTCCTGCTCGATCCCGGCTCGTTCAGGGAGATCGAAGGGATGCGCAGGCATCGCGCCACCGGATTCGGCATGGAGCGCAAGCGTCCCGACGGCGACGGGGTGATCTGCGGCTGGGGCGCGATCGACGGCCGCCGGGTCTTCGTGTACGCGCACGACTTCCGGGTCTTCGGCGGTTCGCTGGGGGAGGCGCACGCGGCCAAGATCCACAAGGTGATGGACCTCGCGGAGCAGACCGGTGCGCCGCTGATCGGCCTCAACGACGGGGCCGGCGCGCGCATCCAGGAGGGCGTCGTCGGCCTCGCCGGGTACGGCGGCATCTTCCGTCGCGCCGTCCGCTCGTCCGGGGTGATCCCGCAGATCAGCGTCATGCTCGGGCCCTGCGCGGGCGGCGCGGCGTACTCGCCCGCGCTGACCGACTTCGTGTTCATGGTCCGGCGGACGTCGCAGATGTTCGTCACGGGGCCCGACGTGGTGGCGACCGTGACCGGCGAGGAGATCACCCACGAGGAGCTGGGCGGCGCGGACGTGCACGCGAGCCGCTCCGGCGTCGCGACGTTCGTCCATGACGACGAGGCGACCTGCCTGGCCGAGGTCCGCTACCTGGTGGGCCTGCTGCCGGCGAACAACCAGGAGTTCCCGCCGCCCGTGCGTTCCGGGGACCCGGCCGACCGGCCGTGCACCGGGCTGCTCGACCTGGTCCCGGACAACCCCAGGCACGCGTACGACATGCACCGGGTGATCGAGGAGATCGTCGACGACGGCGACTTCTTCGAGTTCCACGAGGGGTGGGCGGCGAACGTCGTCTGCGGGCTCGGCCGGATCGACGGGCGGGTCGCCGGGATCGTGGCCAACCAGCCGATGGTGCTCGCCGGCGTGCTGGACATCGGCGCCGCGGAGAAGGCGGCGAGGTTCGTGCAGACCTGCGACGCGTTCAACATCCCGCTCGTGACGCTCGTGGACGTGCCGGGCTTCCTGCCCGGGACGGCGCAGGAGCACGAGGGGATCATCCGGCACGGGGCCAAGCTGCTGCACGCGTACTGCGCGGCGACCGTCCCGCGCGTCCAGGTCATCCTGCGCAAGGCGTACGGCGGCGCCTACATCGTCATGGACTCGCGCTCGATCGGCGCGGACCTCTCCTTCGCCTGGCCGGGCAACGAGATCGCGGTCATGGGGGCGGAGGGGGCGGTGAACGTCCTGTACCGCAGGGAGATCGCCGCCTCGGACTGCCCGGAGCTGACCCGGCTGGAACGGATCGAGGAGTACCGCGACACCCTGATGCACCCCTACCACGCGGTCGAACTCGGGCTGGTGGACGACGTGATCCATCCGGAGTCCACCCGCGCGGTCCTCGCCGACGCACTGGCCGTGCTGCACACCAAGCGCGCGGCATTGCCGCACCGCAAGCATCCGAACCCACCGTTCTGAGGGCGACGCCCGGAGGAGCACGGCATGGACATCAAGATCATCCGAGGATCCCTCGGCGACGACGAGCTCGCCGCGCTGGTCGCGGTGCTGGCCACGTCCCGGCCGTCCCGGCGGGCCGCGGCCCATGACCCGGTCCCGGAGCCGACCGGCAGACCGGGATGGCTCGACGTGACCGCGCCCCCCGGCCGGTTCACCGTGACCGGCTCGTGGCCTGGCTCACGGAGGTGGAGATGAACGGAGCGCGCATGGCCGGCGCGGCGGTGATCCAGTCGATCGGCCACTACATTCCGGCCGGACGGCAGACCAACGACGATCTCGCTCGCGTGCTCGACACCGATGACGAGTGGGTCCGGACCAGGACCGGGATCCGCGCGCGAGCGAAGGCCGCCGACGGCGAGCCCACGTCGACGCTCGCCTCCCACGCCGGGAAGGCCGCGCTGGCGGGCGCGGGCCTCACCGAGGTCGACACCGTCGTGGTCGCCACGACCACCCCGGACATGAAGTGCCCCGCCACCGCGCCGCTGGTGGCCGACGGCCTCGGGCTGACCGGGGCGACGGCGTTCGACGTCAACTCCGCGTGCGTCGGCTTCCTCGCCGGTCTCTCGATCGCCTCGGGCCTGATCACCACGGGGAACGCGCGGGGCGTCCTGCTGATCGGCGCGGAGCACTTCTCCTCGATGGTCCACGGCGGCGACCGCGCGACCGCGCCCATCTTCGGTGACGGGGCGGCCGCGGTGGTCGTCCGACCCGGTGACGCGGACGAGCCCGGCGCGATCGGCCGCGTCCACCTCGCCACCGACGGGGCCCTGCGCGACCTGGCCCATGTGAAGGCGGGCGGCAGCGGACGGCCGACCACGCCGGACACCGACCCGCGGGATCTCTACCTGCGGATGGACGGCCGCGCCACGTACCGGCACGCGGTCGCCAAGATGGTCGGGTCGTGCGAGCGGACACTGCGCGACCGCGGGATGACCAGCGACGACGTCGACCTGCTCGTGGCCCATCAGGCCAACGCCCGGATCCTGCGAGAGGTCGCGCGGCGGCTCGGCGTCCCGGCGGACCGGGCGCTCGTGGATCTCACCGACATCGGGAACACCGGTGCGGCATCGATACCGATCGCGCTGAGCAGGGCGCACCACGGCGGCGGGTTGAACGGCGGCGAGACGCTGCTGCTCACCGGGTTCGGCGCCGGCGCGAGCTGGGGTTCGACGGTGCTGCGCTGGCCGGCGCTGCCGCCGGGATCGGACCCGTCGCATCCGCCGGCCTGAGAAGCCTCTTCCGCCAAGAACCCTTCGAGCACGGGAGCATCCGATGAGCATCGTGGACCTCGACACCATCGCACGGGACCTCCGCGACCCGTCTCTTCAGCTGGAGGCCGAGATCGACGGCCGGGAGATCACCGAGTCGACGTCCCTGCAGCAGGACCTGCAGATGGACTCGCTCGCCGTGATGGACTTCCTCACCTTCCTCGAGGAGAAGTACGGCGTGAGCGTCACCGACGACAGCCTCGGCTCGGTCGAGAGCATCGGCGACATCATCACGCTGGTCAACGGTCTCGTCGAGACGCAGTGACGGGCGTCCGGGAGAGGGGGCGGGCCATGGTCGACAGACAGAACATCGAGTCCATTTTCGGACTGGCGCCGATGCAGCAGGGCATGCTCCTCAGCCATGCCATGGACGCCGGGTCCGACGCCTATGTCGAGCAGTTCGACTTCACCGTCACCGGAGAGATCGACGCCGGGCACATGCGCACGGCGCTCGCGGCCCTGTCCCGGCATTTCAGCGTGCTGCGGTCGATCTTCTCGTTCCGGAACACCGACGAGCCGTACCAGATCGTGCTGAAGGAATGGTCACCCGAACTCGATGTCCTGGACTACCGCCACGAGACCGACATCGGCGAACGGGTGGAGGCCTTCAAAGCGGCGGACCGTGCCAGGGGATTCGACCTGAGCAAGGACGTCCTGGTGCGGGCGACCCTGCTCAGGGTCGCCGAGGACAGGTGGCACCTCGTCTTCACGTTCCACCACATCATCATGGACGGATGGTCGCTGGGGCCGCTGTTCGGCACGCTGTTCGGCTACTACGACGAGCTGGCCCGGACCGGGACCTTCCGGCAGCGGAAAGAAGTGCATCCCTACAGCGAGTACATCGGATGGTACGGCTCGCAACACGGCGATGACGCTCGGCGCCACTGGACCCGGCTGCTCGACGGCTACGAGAACGAAGCCGTTCTTCCCGCGGACCGGAGTGCGGACGGCTACCGGAGCGCCGTCCATCGATTCCGATTGCCCGGGGAACTGCGCGAGGGATTGAAGGAGTTCGCGCAGCGGGAACACGTGACGCAGAGCGCCGTCTTCCAGGCCGCCTGGGGCGTCGTCCTGCAGAAGTTCAACCACACCGACGACGTCGTGTTCGGCAGCGTCGTATCGGGCCGGAGCATCGAACTCGACGGGATCGAGGACATGCTCGGCCTGTTCGTGAACACGCAGCCGGTCCGCGTGACGACGCCGAAGGACGGCGATTTCGCCGACCTGTGCCGGGCCGTGCAGGACGCGTATCGGGAGTCGAATCCCTACGAGTACTACCCGCTCTACGAAATCCAGGGCCTCACCCCGCTGAAGAGCAGGCTCCTCGACCACCTCATCGCCTTCGAGAACTATCCGCTGTCGGAGCGGTTGCGTGATTTCGGCGGCGACGGCGAGAAGGGCCTGCGGTTCGAAGGCGTCGAGGTCTTCGAGCGCACGAGTTACGACTTCAACATCATGGTGAACCCCGAGCCGGAGTTCACGGTCACGTTCACCTACAACGAGAACGCGTACTCGCCCGATCTCATGGAGACACTGGAACGCTGCCTCCTCCGGGTGCTCTCCGCCGCCGCCGGGGATCCGCGGATCCCGGTCCGCGACATCGCGATCGCGGAGCCCGCGCCCGGGCCGCCGGCGGACGCGTCCATCGCCGACGTCTTCAAGGGGCTCGCCCGCGCTCACGGCGACGGGACCGCGCTGGTGTGGCGCGGCAGGGAGTACACCTACCGGATGATCGATCGCTGGTCCGACGCGGTCGCCTGGCGGCTCCGGGAACGCGGGGTCGCCCCGGGGGACGGGCTCGGCGTCCAGATCGACCGCCGTCCCGAGCTGGTCGTGGCGATGCTCGCCCTGATGAAGAACGGGAACCACCCCCTTCCGCTCTCCACGGGCCCGGGGGGCGTCTCCGCCCCGAACGCCGCGCGACGCCTCCTCGTCGCGCGTGGCGCGACCGAACCGGACGGCGGGAACGGCACCGCGCCCGGCGACACCGCCCCCGCCACCGAATCCGAGCTCGCCCTCCTGCTCGGGGAGTGGAGCACGTCGGGCCACGACACCGGGCCGGAGGCGACCCTCCCCGACCTGTTCGCCCGCACCGTCGCCCGGCACGCCGACCGGGTCGCCGTACGGTTCGGCGACGTCGTGCTGACCTACCGGGAACTGGACGAGAGGTCGTCCCGGCTCGCACACGAGCTGATCCGCATGGGCGTCGGCCCGGAGACACTGGTCGGCGTGGCGCTGCCGCGCTCGGCCGACCTCGTCGTCGCGCTGCTGGCGGTGCTCAAGGCCGGCGGCGGATACCTTCCGGTGGACCCGGACTATCCGGCCGACCGGATCGCGTACATGCTGGCCGACGCGCGGCCCGTCTGCCTCGTGACCACCTCCGGCGGAGGCGTGCCGCGGCCCGGCGGTCTCACCGTCGTCGAACTCGACCGTCTGGACCTGAACCGTGCGGACCGTGATCACATGGACCGGGCGGGTGCGGACGGGCCGGTGACCGACACCGTGCGGACGGCGCCGCTGCGGCCGGGCAACATCGCGTACGTGATCTACACGTCCGGCTCGACCGGGCGGCCGAAGGGCGTGCTGATCCCGCATCGCAACGTGGTGAAGCTGTTCGCCAACACCGCCTCGTCCTTCGGGTTCGAGCACACCGACGTGTGGACGCTGTTCCACTCGTACGCGTTCGACTTCTCGGTGTGGGAGATGTGGGGAGCGCTGCTGCACGGCGGCTCGCTGGTCGTCGTCGACTACGAGACGTCCCGCTCGCCCGAGGACTTCCTCGAGCTGCTCGCCCGGGAACGGGTGACGGTGCTGAACCAGACCCCGTCGGCGTTCCACCAGCTGGACGCCGTGGACCGCCGATCCGGCGCGGCCGGCGGGCTCGCCCTCCGGTACGTGATCTTCGGTGGCGAGGCGCTGGATCCGCACCGGCTCGAGGACTGGTACCGGCGCCATCCCGACGACGCGCCCCGTCTGGTCAACATGTACGGCATCACCGAGACCACCGTGCACGTCACCCATCGCGCCCTGGACCGGGCGACGGTGACCGCGGCGTCGGGCAGCTACCTGGGCAGGGCGGTCGCGGGCCTGCGCGTGCTCGTGCTCGACGCGCGGCTCAGGCCCGTCCCGCCCGGCGTGCACGGGGACGTCTACGTCAGCGGCGCGCAGCTGGCGCGCGGATACCTCGGGAATCCGGCGCTGACCGCCGGCCGGTTCGTGGCGGACCCGTTCGGCGAGCCCGGGTCGCTCATGTACCGCACCGGTGACGTGGCCCGATGGACGGCCGAGGGCGAGCTGGAGTACGCGGGCCGCGCCGACGACCAGGTGCAGGTGCGCGGCTTCCGGGTGGAGCCGGGCGAGGTCGAGGCGGCGGTGTCCGCGGCCCCCGGGGTCGGCCAGGCGCTGGTGATCCTGCGCGAGGACGTCCCCGGAGACCGGCGGATCACGGCCTACGTGGTCCCCGGACCGGGGCACGAGATCGACGTGCGCGCGCTGCGGGACCATGTGGCCGGGCGGCTGCCCGCCTACATGGTCCCCGCCGCGTTCCTCGTCCTCGACGAGATCCCGCTGACCGTCAACGGGAAGCTGGACCGCCGGAGGCTGCCCGCACCGGCCGTGGGCATGGGAGGCGTGAAGCCCGCGCCCGAGGCCGTCCTCGCGGAGGCGGGGGCGCGGTTCGTCTGCACGGTGGCGGATCTCGCCGACCGGGCGCCCGATTCGGCCGAGGTCGTCCTGATCGACGAGCCGCCCGAGAGGGTGCCGGAGTTCCCCTGCGAAGGCACGCATCCCCACATCGCCCGCCTGCTCGCCGATCGGCCGTCCCATGACTTCGGGAAGGGGCACGTCGGCCTGCTGACGGGGGCGCCGGACTCCGAGGCGGCCGCCTTCGAGATCTGGGGAACGCTGCTGTCCGGCGCGGCACTGGTCCTTCCCGCCGAGGCCGACGTCCTGGACGGTGACCACCTGCGCGGCATGATGGAGCAGTACAGGGTGACGAGCCTGTGGCTCACACCGTCGTCGTTCCATCGGCTGTGCGACGACCACCCGGAGGTGTTCTCTCCGCTCCGGAACCTCGTCGTGGGAAGCGGCGCGTTGTCGGCACGGCACGTCGCCGGGGTGCGGAACGCCTGCCCGGACCTCACGATCGCCCACGCGTACGCCTCCACCGCCCGGGTCCTCGATGAGGGGCTCAACCCCCTGCCGCCGGGTGCGATCGGTGAACTCCACCTGGACGGGCGGCCCACGGGCGACCTGGCGCGTGAGTCACCGGACGGATTCCTTGAGCTCGTCGACATCGGCGAGGTCCCCGCGGTGCCGGGGGACGCGGGCCCGGCGACAAATCTCGACGGACTCTCGGACGTGGGGCGCGTGCTCTTCGAGATCGTCGCGGGTCTCGTCCCCGCCGACACCATCGACGTGCACCGGAACTTCTTCGATCTCGGGATGAACTCGCTGAACCTCCTGACGATCAACAACCGGCTGCGCAAGGCCCTGGACCGCGAGGTCTCCCTGAAGTGGTTCTTCGAACACACCACCATCGCCGACCTGGCCGCGCATCTCGAGACCTCGGACGGCGAGGAGGAGATCGCGGGGCCGGAGGTCGCCACGTCCGAAGAGGAAGCGGAGCAGGCCGCCGTCACGACCAGCATGCTGCTGCTCGGCCGGCTCGCCGACGACCCCGAAGGAAGCCCCGACCATGCCTGAGGCCAAGGACCCCGAACGCCGGTACATGGGATTGGAGATCGCCGTCATCGGGATGGCCGGCCGGTTCCCGGAGGCGGAGGACCTCGACCGGTTCTGGACCAATCTCGTCGCCGGAGTCGACGCGATCTCGCACTTCAGCGTCGCCGAACTGCGCGGGACGGGCGTGTCCGAGGAGGCGCTCGACCACCCCGGCTACGTCCGGGCGAAGGGGGCGTTCCCCGGCATCGAGTTCTTCGACTCGGCGTTCTTCGGCTACACGCCCGCCGACGCGACCATGCTCGACCCCCAGGTGCGCGCCCTGCACGAGGAGGTCTACCACGCCCTGGAGGACGCGGGTTACTCGGCCGAGGCGCGGACCGAGTCCATCGGCCTGTTCCTCGGCGCGACCAACAATCTCGCCTGGGAGTGGCACACGCTCAGCAAGTACGTCCGGGAATCGGAGCTGTCGTTCAGCGGGACGCAGCTGAACGACAAGGACTACGCGGCCACGAGGATCGCCTACGCGCTCGGCCTCAAGGGCCCGGCCTTCACCCTCCACTCGGCCTGCTCGACCTCGCTCATCGCGATCGACTCGGCGTGCCGCCACCTCTGGACCGGCGCGTGCCAGATCGCGGTGGCCGGCGGGAGCGGGCTGACGCTGCCGCACAAGAACGGCTACCTCTACCAGGAGAACATGATCCATTCCCCGGACGGCCGCTGCCGGGCGTTCGACCGGGAGGCCGGCGGCACCGTGGAGGGCAACGGCGCCGGAGTGGTGGTGCTGAAGCGGCTGGAGACGGCGCTGCGGGACGGGGACCGCGTCCATGCCGTGATCCGGGGCTCGGCCGTCAACAACGACGGCGACCGCAAGGTCGGCTACACCGCGCCGAGCATCGAGGGGCAGGCCGAGGTCATCCGGAAGGCGTACCGGGTCGCGAACGTCTCCCCGGCCGACGTCTCGTACGTGGAGACGCACGGCACCGGAACGTCGCTCGGCGATCCCGTCGAGGTCGAGGCCCTGCGCAAGGCGTTCGGTTCGGCGTCGCCGGCCACCTGCGGCATCGGCTCCCTGAAGGCGAGCGTCGGGCATCTGGACACCGCCGCGGGCGTCGCCTCGTTCATCAAGGCGTGCAAGATCCTCGAACACCGGACCGCCCCGCGGAGCCTGCACTTCACCGCGCCGAACCCGAACATCGACTTCATCGACGGCCCCTTCTACGTGGTGGACCGGACGCAGAGGCTCGAACGGAGGCGCACGGCGGAGCAGGCCGTCCTCCCGCTCCGGGCGGGCGTGAGCTCGTTCGGGATCGGTGGCAGCAACGCGCACGTCGTCCTGGAGGAGCCGCCCCGCGCGGACGCCGCCGCCCCGGCCGGAGGGCGCGAGTACAACACGTTGGTCGTGTCGGCGACGTCAGCGGAGGCGATACGGCGGATCAAGCGGAACCTCGTCGACCACCTCGCCGCACATCCGGACGTGGACGGCGCGGATCTCGCCTGGACGATGCAGAACCGGCAGCGGCGCCTCGCGTACCGCTACGCCGTGGAGTTCCGGGACACCGGGCAGTTGGCCGAGCGCCTCCGGGCGTCGCTGGACGCGGACCAGAGGCCGGCGCGACTCGTGAAGAACGCGCGGGCGGACGTCCATTTCGTCTTCAGCGGAGCGGAGGCCGCGCACCTGGGGATGGCCCGTGGCCTCTACGCGGCCGAGGAGTCCTTCCGCTCGCACCTCGACGCCTGCTTCTCGATCCTCGAACCGGACGAGGGCACGCAGACCCTGCTGTTCATGGTCGAGTACGCCCTGGCGCGGACGCTGATCGGGTGGGGGATCAAGCCGAAGGGCATGATCGGACACGGCGTGGGCGAACTGGCGGCCGCCTGCGTGTCCGGTGTGCTCTCGCCGGAGGACGGCATCCGCCTCGCGCGGGCGAGGGACGAGCGGAGCGCCGCGCCGCCCGCCGGGATCTCCCTCCGTCCGCCGAAGATCCCGTTCGTGTCCGGTGTCACGGGCACCTGGATCACCGCGGAGCAGGCCACGGACCCGGCCCACTGGACGCAGGCGCGCGAAGCGGTCCGGTTCGAGGACGGCGTCGAGGTGCTCCTGGAGCGGGGGAGCGCCGTCATCGTCGAGGTCGGTCCGGGCAGGTCGCTGTCGTCGTTCATCCGGGGAGGCGACCGGGGCGCGCGCATCACCGCCGTGAACGCGCTGCCCGGGACCCGCGCGGAGATCGAGGACGACGAGCACGTCGCGAGAGTCGTCGGGGAACTCTGGGAGGCGGGCGTCGCCCTCGACTGGAAGGCGTACCACCGGGGCCGCGAGCCCCGGAAGGTGTCCCTGCCGCTCTATCCGTTCGACAAGATCGAGTACCCGGTCGACGTGACGGGGTTCCAGCGGCTGTACTCCGACCCCGGCGAGGTCGCGCCGGCGTCCGCGGCCGGAGCCGACGCGGTCGCGGCCCCGGCGCTGCGCATGGTGTGGTCCGAGCTGGCCCTCCCCGAGGGGAAGGAGCAGCAGAGGACGCTCATCGTGTTCACCGACGACGCGGTGAAACTCAGGTCCGTTCTGGAGCACGTCCCGCACTGGCGCGCGATCTACGTGGAGTTCGGCGCGCGGTACGAATTCCGCGGCGGCCGGGGCGCGACCGTCCGTGACCACGACCAGGACGATCTGGCGAGACTCGTCGAAGATCTGCAGGACCACGCCTTGGCCGGTGACACGTTCGTCGTCCACCGGACGAGCTACTCGTCGACGATCACGCTCATGCGCCGGCTCCGCGATGCCGCCTCCGCGATGCGGCGGCCGTGCGTGCGGGACCTCGTCGTGCTGGACACCGGCGATTTCCTGCGACGCCGCGCCGACTTCCTGCCGCGTGTTCTCGGCCTGAACCACGAGGCCCCGGATCTCCGGATCACCGCCTTCCGCGGCGACCCGCGTCGCAGGGGCCCGGACGCGCCGGAGGCGTGGGCCAGGTGCCTTCAGGCGGAGCTGGAGGCCCGGCGGCCCGACGCCGTCGCCGTCCGTTACGAAGGCGGACTGCGGAGGGTCCCCCTGATGGTGCCCGTTCAGGAACGTCACGATCCGAGGCACGACCGGGCCCGCCGGACGGTGATCGTGTGCCGTGCCTGCATCGCCGACGATGTGGCCGGGGAGCTGGCGCACGGCGACCCCACCCGCGCGATCCAGGTCCTGCCGGTCGAGCTGCGGCCGGATCCCGTACCCGCCTCCGAGAGCGCGGCCGGGGGCCGCGTCACCGTCCTGCCCGCCGTCGTCGAGGGATCCTGGAAAGCCCTGCGGGCGGCGCTGTCGGCGCGGCTGCGCGACCTGACGCCCATGAACGAGCTGGTCCTGTGGGACGAGCGCGTTCCCGAGGGGACCGGCGGCGACGGGACGGTCGATCGGCGCGCCCTGCACGGCCTCCTCGGGGAGCTGAGCCGGGAGCTGAGGACAACCTGCCACGTCCTGGCGCGGCCCCGTCTCGACCGCGGCGGCTGGGACGGCGAGGTGACCCGCTGGTTCGCCGAGACCGAGGTGAGCGGCACCAAGGCCGGCTTCACCAGGCTCTATTCGTTCGGCCGGGCCGCTGAGGGCGATCGGTCGGTGCTGGACCTGCTCTCGCGGATGTCCGAGGCCGGTATCGATACCGCCTACCACGGACTCGACCCTTTGCGGGCGCAGTCCGCCGCCAAGACGGTGGCCCCGGTGGGCGAGGGCGCGACCGGTGCGGAGCGCGATGCGATAGCGGCCGTGATCGAGCGTGAGCTCGCGAGGCTGCTCGGGTACTCCGAGATCGACCCGAGTGCGGACATGATGGATATCGGGCTCGACTCGGTGAAGCTGGTGCAGTTCACGAACGCCTTGGAGCGCAATGGCCACAAGGTGCTGCACGGCGACGTCTACAACCATCCGACCGTCGACAGCCTCGCCGGGCTGCTGGCCGGACGCACCGCCGAGCGGACCGGCGGGGACGCGGACTCCTTCGAGCGCATCGCCGAGCGGCTGCGGGCGAATCTCGGGCGCGAGTGCGCCTTCCAGGAGTTCAGTCCGGCGGCCGGCGCCGACCCTCTCGTGCTGCTCTTCGTGGAGGGTCTGGACGACGATCTCCGGAAGCGGGTCGTACGGGAGCTCAACGCCCTTCGACCGCCCGGCGCTCTGCAGCCGCACCACATCCTTCCTCGCGCGCTGGAGGAGAGGTTCCTCGCGGACCGGGACTTCGCCTCACTGGGCATCGGCGCCGGCCCGGACCCGCGTGGCGCCGAACTGAAGGCGATCTTCGACGAGATCGACCGGCGCCAGGAGAACCTGCGCACCTCGATCGCCGCGCAGCCCGTGAAGTGGACCTATCCGATCAGCGGAATGCAGAAACGGCACTTCGCGAGCGAGGCACGGCTCCAGCTGTACCTGATCCGGTTCGAACGGCTCCTCGATGTCGACGTGCTCGAGCGGGCCTTCGCCGACGTCGTCGGGCGCCACGGGCTCATGCGGAGCTTCCTGTCCAGGTCGTTCCGCCGATTCAGGTGGCGCGAGTTCGAGGCGCCGGACACGATCGCGCTGCCGCGAATGGACCTGTCCCACCTGGACCCCCCGCAGCAGGAGGAGCTGCGGGCGGAGCTGGTCGATCGGGAACTGGAGACGGACTTCAAGGTCGTCGACAGGCCCATGTACCAGGTCGTCCTGCTGAAGTACAACGAGCGCTCCTACGACCTGCTCTTCCAGTTCGACCACTCGATCTTCGACGCGACCTCGGGGCAGACGCTCCGGGGGGACCTGCTGCGGCGGTACGAGGAGCTGCTCGGCGGGAGCGTCCGGGCGATGCCCGCCGCCAAGAGCTACCGGCATCTGCAGGATCAGATCCGCAAGGGCCCCGTCGGCATCACCCCCGAGCAGATCGTCGAGAGGTTCGAGCTGGAGCGCTACGCGCGGCACACCAAGATCATCCAGGAGAAGGCGGCGCCTTACGCGGACGCCCGGATCCAGGCCGTCCGCCATTCCATCGACCTGAACGGGTTCCGGGCGGCGGACGGGGGCGAGCTGGAGACGTTCTCCCTCGTCGTGCACCTCTACGCGCGCGTCGTCGCCCGCCTGATGGACGTCGACGAGGTGGCGCTCAACATCCTGTTCGGGTCGCGCGTCTTCGAGGACGAGGACTACTCCGAGGTCATGGGGATGGTCCTGGGCGGCCTGCCCGTGGTGGTCTCCGGGAGGCGCGGCGCGCGGGACGAGCTGAACGCCGTCATCCGGGACAAGGTCCGGATGATGAACAAGAACAACGTCAGCTTCCTGGACCTGGTCCACGACCTGAAGTCGCTGGTCAGGTACCGGGAGGTCCTGTTGGCGGTGAAGGACGTCCTCGGCGGGTCGGCCGGCCTGACCTGCCTGGTGAACTTCGTCGGCAACGTGGAGGCCGAGTACGACGCCGTCTGGGATCTGATGCTCGAGCAGCTGGCCGGCGACCAGTCCAAGCTGGACTACGCGGACTGCTACTGCGTGTCGAAGATCAACGACGGGCGGCTCGACCTGCTCATCCTCTGCAAGTGGGTGCAGGCCCCCGACGAGCTGGCCGCGATCCTGACCGAGGAGGTCGAGCACCTCAGGCCGGAACCACTCCGGTGACCGCCATGGGCCGTGGGACGAGACCCCGGGTGACGGTTTCGACTCCTCCTCGAGGACGAACTTCTCGACACCCATTGGCGCGCGGGATATTGAGATATATCTTGTTCATGACTCACGTCGCGATGTATCTCGATGACGGATCCAACGGCGAACGGCGGAGGATCAACGATGGCAGTGATCGAAATGGATCACGTGACGAAGACCTACAAGTCCAGGGGCAAGCGGACGGTGGCCAACGACGACGTCAGCCTGCGCGTTGACGGCGGCGAGGTGCTCGGGCTGTTCGGGCACAACGGCGCGGGCAAGACGACGATCGTGAACCAGTTGCTGGGTCTGCTGAGGCCCGACAAGGGCTCGCTCGTCATCGCCGGGGAGGACATCGTCAAGAACCCGAACCGGGGACGCTACCTGTGCTCCGTCCAGCCCCAGTCGAAGACCCCGCTGGGCGAGCTGACCCCTCGCGCCGCCACGCGCATCATGGCGAAGTTGCGCGGCGTGAGCGCCCATGAGGTGCGGGAGCGAACGGACGAGCTCTTCGAGAAGCTCGACATCATGGAATGGGCGGACGTCCCGGGCAAGGAGCTGTCCGGCGGGGTGCTCCGCCTCACGGGGTTCTGCATGGCGGCGATCTGCCCCGGCAAGGCGGTCATCCTGGACGAGCCCACCAACGACGTCGATCCGGTGCGGCGGCGCTACCTGTGGAACGCCATTCGCGGCCTGACCCGCGACGGCACGGCCGTGCTCCTGGTGACGCACAACATCCGCGAGGCCGAGAGCGCGGTCGACGAGGTCGCGGTGCTGGACAAGGGCAAGGTCCTCGTCCAGGGCAACGTGCAGCAGATCAAGGCCGAGACGGCCCGGAACCGGATGAAGCTCGAGGCCACCGCCGCGGCCGGCGAAGAGGAGTTCGCCAAGCCGGACTGGGCGGAGGACATGAAGATCGCCGAGGCGGAGCTCACGCTCACGTTCGACCGCACGCTCGCCTCCGAGGCCCTGAAGTGGGCCGCCGAGCAGCACAGGGAACGGCGTCTCGGCAGGTACGCACTCACCGAGATCACTCTCGAGGACAGCTACATCGAACTCGTCGGCGCGACGAAGGCGGTATCCAATGCCTAGGGGTGGCCAACTCGCGTACGTGGCCGAACTGCAGTTGCGGAAGCAGGCCAGCTACCTGGTGGTGTTCACCCTGATCATGGTGCTCATCGCCCTCGGGGTGGCGATCGGCTTCTCGTACCTGATCCCGTCGCCGGAGAAGTCCGAGATGCTCTATCTCGCGACCGGCGCGCCCACCATGGTGCTGATCATGACCGCGCTGGTCACGGTCCCCATGCAGAACGCCGGCGCGCGGCTGGCCGGCTACCTCGACTTCGTGAAGTCGCTGCCGGTCAGCCGCAAGTCCTTCCTCATCGCGGACGTCGGCATCTGGGCCATGGTCACGGTTCCGGCGATCATCATCTCGGTCTTCGTGGCGCACCTGCTCTTCGAGCCCGGATACGCGGTGTCCTGGATGGTCGTGCCCGGCTTCGTCCTCATGGTGCTGTCGAGCTTCGCCATCGGCTACGGCTACTCGTTCGTGATGCAGGCGGAGCTGGCGATGGCGCTGTCGCAGCTGATCGCTTTCACCGCTCTGATGTTCTCGCCGATCAACTTCCCGATCGACCGCCTGCCCGGATGGCTGGAGGCCGTGCACCAGGTGCTGCCGATCTACCACATGGCAGAGGTCATGCGGGCCTCACTGGCGCATACGACGTTCGACGCCGATCCGATGAGCTACATCATCCTCGCCGCGTGGTCGGTGATCGGATTCTTCGGTGCGATCCGTTTTCTGGAAAGGGCGTGATGGGCATGAAGATCGCTGGAGCGACCGTTCTGCTGACCGGTGCCACGGGCGGTATCGGCCAGGTGCTGGCGCGGCGGCTGATCGATCTGGGCGCCGACCTCGTCCTCACCGCCAGGGAGAGCGAGGCTCTGCACAGCCTCGCGAAGGATCTGGGAGCGCGGTGCGTGCCGGCCGACCTGGCGGACCCGCTGGACGTCGCCGACCTGGCCGAGACGTGCGGGGACGTGGACATCTTCGTGGCGAACGCCGGCAAGCCCGCCAGCGGGGAGCTGTTCGACTACACGCCCGAACAGGTGGACCGGGCCCTGATGGTGAACCTCCGCGCCTCCATCATGCTCACCCGGCTGCTCACCCCCGCGATGGTGCGGGCGGGAAAGGGCCACCTCGTGTTCATGGGGTCGGTCGCCGGGATGCTCACCACCCCGTACTCGTCGCTGTACAGCGCGACGAAGTTCGGGCTGCGCGGCTTCGCGCACGCGTTGCGGCAGGACCTGCACGGCACCGGGGTCGGCGTCTCCATGATCCAGCCCGGCATCGTCGGCGACGCGGGCATGTTCGCGAAAACCGGCGTGCCCGTGGCGAAGGGCATGCGCACCGTCAGCTCGGACCAGGTGGCGACGGCGGTGATCCGGGCGATCGTCCGCGACCAGGCCGAGATCAACCTGGCGCCCATCGAGCTCCGCCTCCTGTGCGCCCTCGCGGTGCAGTTCCCCGCCGCCGCGGCCTGGATCCAGCGGCAGCAGCCACCGGACAACACGGTCCAGCGGATCGCCGAAGCGCAGCGCGCGTACCGCTGAGACGTCGGCGCCGGCCACCCGCCGCCGCGTGCGAGGGACCGCGGACCGGGTACCCGTCCAGGCGGGAGACCCGTCCGCGGTCCGGCGTTCGCGATCGAGGCCCTCTCAGAACCGGCCCGAGCGTTGCCGCAGGGCGGCTAGCCGATCTTGGGGGTGGCGCGTTCGATGATGGGATCGAGGTCGAGGCCGGATGGGAGGGTGCCGAAGGCGGTGCCCCAGTCGCCGGCGAGGCGGGTGGCGCAGAACGCGTCGGCCACGGCGGGGTGGCCGTGCCTGACCAGCAAGGATGCCTGAAGCGCAAGGGCGAGGCGCTCCGCGATGCGGCGGGCGCGCTGCTCGGCGGTCGTGACATCGGTGAAGTCGTCCTTGGCCTGGCGGACGGCGGCGTCCAGGCGCGCGTCCGCGCCGCCGGCGAGCTCGACTTCGGCGAAGAACGCCTCCAGCGTCTCGGGATCCCTCGCCACTGCCCGTAGAAGATCGAGAGCCGCGACGTTCCCGGAACCCTCCCAGATGGAGTTCAGGGGGCTCTCGCGGAAGAGGCGGGGCATTGCCGACTCTTCCACGTAACCGTTGCCGCCCAGGCATTCGAGGGCCTCCGCCGCGTGGGACGGCCACCGCTTGCACACCTGGTACTTGGTGACGGCGAGGCCCAGCCGCTTGAACGCCGACTCCGCCGCGTCGCCGCGCGCGGACCGGTCGGTGGCGCCCGCCAGCCGCAGCATCACCGCCGTCGCGGCCTCCGACTCGATGGCGAGGTCGGCGAGGACGTTGCGCATCAGCGGCTGGTCGATCAGGTACGCGCCGAACGCCTTGCGGTGCGCGGCGTGGTGCGCGGCCGTGATGAGGCCCTGGCGCATCCCGGCGGCGGCGCCGATCACGCAGTCCAGCCGGGTCATGTTGACCATCTCGATGATGGTGCGGACGCCGCGGCCCTCGTCGCCGACCCGCCACGCGACGGCGTTCTCGTACTCGACCTCGGACGACGCGTTGGACTTGTTGCCGAGCTTGTCCTTGAGGCGCATCAGCCGCAGCGGGTTGAGGGTCCCGTCCGGCAGGACGCGGGGGACGAGGAAGCAGGTGAGCCCGCCGGGCGCCTGCGCCAGGGTGAGGAAGACGTCGCACATCGGCGCGCTGGTGAACCACTTGTGCCCGACGAGGCGGTAGGTGCCGTCGGCCGCGGGCGCCGCCTGAGTGGTGTTGGCCCGGACGTCCGATCCGCCCTGCTTCTCCGTCATCGACATGCCGGCCAGGAGGGCGTTCTTCGTCAGCGGCGCGCGCAGGCCGAAGTCGTACTCGCGCCTCACCAGCAGCGGCTCGTAGCGCGCGGCCAGCTCGGGTTCCTGCCGCAGCGCGGGAACGGCCGCGTACGTCATCGAGATCGGGCAGCCGTGCCCGGCGTCCACCCGCCAGGTGTAGAACTTCGCGGCCCGCGCCACGTGCGCGCCGGCGCGGTCGTCGGCCCAGGGCGCGCCGTGCAGGCCGTTCGTCACCGCGACGTTCATGAGCTCGTGCCAGGCCGGATGGAACTCGACCTCGTCGATCCGGTGCCCGTACCGGTCGTGCGTGCGCAGGACGGGCGGGTGCTCGTTGGCGAGCCGCCCCCACTCCTGGGCCTTCGCGGTGCCCGCCAGCCGGCCGATCTCGTGCACCTCGGCCGCCGCCCACCCGGCGCCCTCCCGCTCGAGCCCCGCCAGCAGGACGGCGTCGTCCGCGACATCGTGCCCGGTGAGAGGGGGAACCTGGTTGAACACCTCGTGCGTCACAGCGCCGCTCCTTCCGCTGCCCGCAGAATACAGAGCGGGGTTCGGGTCCACACCCGGCCACGAACTCAGACCATCCTCCTCAGGGGTGGGGCGATCTCGTCCGCGCGGCGGATTGCCCGGCGGCGCGGGGGGCATACCTTCGAAACCATGAGTCAGTCCAGCCCTCAGCCGCTCCCGGGCGGGCGGCCCGCCCCCCAGGACGTGCGGGCGTCCGACGCCGAACGCGAGGCCGTCATCGAGCGTCTCCGGGTCGCGTCGGTGGAGGGAAGGCTCACCTTCGAGGAGCTGACGGAGCGCACCGAGGCCGCGTTCCAGGCCGTGACCCGCGGCGACCTGGAGCACATCACCGCCGACCTGCCCGGCATGGGCGCCCCCGGCGCCGACCCGGCGCCGGCCCAGGTCAAGCGCCGCTTCACCGCCGTCATGGGCGACTGCAAGGAACGCATCGTCGGCCGCATCGACGGCCCCCTCGAGGCGCTCTCCGTCATGGGCGACGTCGAGATCGACCTGCGCGGGGCCCAGGTCCCCACGGGCGAGGTCGTCATCCGCGCCACCGCCGTCATGGGCGATGTGAAGATCATCGTGCCGGACGGAATCGACGTCCAGCTGACCGGCTACGCCTTTCTCGGTGACCGCAAGGTGAAGGTTCGCGAGGCCCGTCCGGGGGCGCGCGTCCCGGTCGTCCGCGTCGCGGCCCAGGCCGTCATGGGGGACGTCAAGATCGTGGACGAGGAGAACCTGACCCCGCTGCGCCGCTGGCGCCGCAACAGGCACTGACCGCCTCCGCCCCACGCCGCCGTACCGCGAGCGCGGGGCCGGAGAGCGCGGCTCAGCGGTTCATCGCGGTGCGCGCGCCCAGCCAGACGGTGTACGCGGCCAGCCCGGCGAGGCCGGCCTTGCGGGTCCTCTCGGCGGTCAGGGCCAGGCCGAGGGCGAGCTCGGTGGCGCCGTTGCGCTTGATCCAGGCGTCGGTGTCGGTCGGGAACGCCTGCTTCGTGATCGAAGCGAACGCCTGCGGGGCGGCGAAGTGGGCGGCGCCGGTCGCGGCGAGGGCGAGCCCGGCGGTGCGGAGAAGGGCCATCGGGATTCCTTTCAACGGGTGAGATCGCGGTTGCTGAGACCGAAGGTACGGCCGCGGCGCCGGACGCGCAGGCCGGACCGCGCTTCCACCCGGACCCCCTCCGTCTCGGGAGCGACGGTAGGGGGACGTTGGATTGATCGTCAACAAGTCGCGACCGGAATCACGTGCGGCCCGTCAGCGGCTGTCGTCGTGGGCTTCGGCCTCCTGCACGCCGCGTTCGGTCGGCGGCAGCGAGTCGGGGTGCTCCCTGGTGACCGAGGGGGTTCCGGTGCCGCTGAGGGGCTCGTCCTCGTCGTCCGGTCGCGCTCCCGGGACGTTCCGGGGGCCGGAGGTCCCGGTGGTGCGGCCCCGGGCGTCGGAGCCCTGGTTCACGGGGGCGAAGTCGCGGTCGTGGGTCACGGCGGGCTCGTGGCCCGTGTCCTCTCGCTCGTCCATGCAGGGGCGCATACCCGGTGGCGCCGGGGCCGAACGTCACACGGCGGTGGCCCGGAGAGGGGCCGCCAGGGTCTCGCCGTAGCGGTGGACGATCAGGTCCGCGACCTCCGGGGCGGCGCCCAGGGGGTCGGTGACCGCTGTCGCGCCGGCGGCGAGGGACGCGGTGCGGACCTTGTCCGTGAAGTAGCCCGGCGCCAGGAAGTAGGACGCCACCGCCACGCGGGGGGCGCCCGCCGCGCGGAGGGCCGCGATCGCCTCCGCGGGGGTCGGGGAGGCCGCCGAGGCGTAGGCCGGGGCGGTGCCGTACCAGCCCCGGCCGCGCCAGTCGCGCGCCAGGCGCGCGATGGTGGCGTTGGCCGCGGGGTCGCTGGACCCGGCCGACACCAGCACGACGGCAGTGTCGGGGTCGCCGGCCTGGACGCCCGCCTCCGCCAGGCGGCGCTCCAGGGCCGCCATCAGGAGGGGGTGCGGGCCCAGGGTCGGGGTGGTGTGCAGGCGGAGGCGCGGGTTGCGGACGCGCCGCAGCATGCCGGGGATGTCGGTCTTGCTGTGGTACGCCGCGGTGAGGAGGAGGGGGAGCACGACGGCCTCGTCCGCGTCCAGGCCGTCCAGGACGCGGTCGGGGCTGGGCGCCGCGTGATCCAGGAAGGACGCGTGGACGGGCGCGTCCAGACGGGTCCTGACGGCGGCCAGGAGTTCGGTGACGGTCGCGGCGGCGCGCGGGTCCCGGCTCCCGTGCGCCACCGCCACCATGGGGACGCTCACAGGTGGATACCGCATTCCACCTTGCCCATGCCCTTCCAGCGGCCGCTGCGGGGGTCCTCGCCGGGCGCGACGGGGCTCGTGCAGGGGGCGCAGCCGATGGACGGGTAGCCGTCGTAGTGCAGCGGGTTGACGAGCACCCCGTTGTCGGCCATGTAGTCGTCCATCTGCTCCTGGGTCCAGTCCAGGATGGGGTTCACCTTCACCATGCCACGCTTGCGGTCCCACTCGACGACGCGGCGGTCGCGGCGGGTGCTGGTCTCGTCCCGGCGGATGCCGCTGAACCACGCCATGTAGCCCTCCAGGGCGCGGCCGAGCGGCTCGACCTTGCGGAGGTGGCAGCAGAGGTCGGGGTTGCGGCGGTGGAGGCGCGGACCGAGCGCCTCCTCCTGCTCCGCCACCGTGCGGGACGGCTGGACGTTGATGACGTTGACCGGATAGACCGCCTCGACGGCGTCGCGGGTGCCGATCGTCTCGGCGAAGTGGTAGCCGGTGTCGACGAACAGGACGTCGATGCCGGGCTTGACCTTCGACACGAGGTGGATCAGGGCCGCGTCCGACATCGAGGACGTCAGGCAGATCCGGTCGCCGAACGTGGCGACCGCCCACCGGATCACTTCCAGGGTGGGGGCGCCCTCCAGCGCGGCGGCGGCGGATTCGACGATGTCCTCGAGGTCGAGTGTCGGTCTGTCGGTCTCCAGGAGCGTCACTGGTGGGTCTCCTTTGCGCGGGGGGCTCCGACACCGAGGAACTTCAGCTGGAACGAGCGGACGCAGTCACGGCAGAACCACGCCCCCGCCTGCTCCAGCGGTTCGAGGTCCTCCTCGCCGCAGTAGGGGCAGTAGAACGGTGCCGCTCGTTCGGACATGCTGTGCTCCCGGTGCCGGGGGCCGCCCGGGGGCGGCCCGGGCGGCTCGTTACTTGAGGTCGGCTTCGTCGGCGCGGTTCACCCAGGCGGCGAACGTCTCGCCGTCGGCGCGCTGCGCGTCGTAGTTGCGGACGACCCGCTCGACGTAGTCGGTGAGTCCGGCGGAGGTGGTCTTGAGGCCGCGGACCTTCTTGCCGAACGTGGCGCCGAGCTGCCCGCCCAGGTGGACCTGGTAGCCCTCGACCTGGTCGCCGTTCTCGTCCATGACCAGCTGGCCCTTCAGGCCGATGTCGGCGACCTGGACGCGCGCGCAGGAGTTCGGGCAGCCGTTCATGTTGATGCTCAGCGGCTGGTCGAAGTCGGGCAGGCGCTTCTCCAGCTCGTCGACCAGGTCCATCGCGCGCTGCTTCGTCTCGACGATCGCGAGCTTGCAGTACTCGATGCCGGTGCAGGCCATCGTCTGGCGGCGGAAGATCGATGGGTTGACCTGGAGGTCGTGCGCGGCCAGCGCGTCCGACAGCGCCCGCGTGTTCTCCGCGGGGACGTCCAGGATGACCATCTTCTGCTCGGCGGTGGTGCGGACCCGGCCGGACCCGTACCGCTCGGCGAGGTCGGCGATGACGCCGAGGAGCTCGCCGTTGACGCGGCCGACGCGGGGCGCGAACCCGACGTAGAAGTTCCCGTCCCGCTGCGGGTGCACGCCGACGTGGTCGCGGTGGGCGAGCGGGGCGGCCGGCTCGGGGCCGTCCGGAAGCGCGCGCCCCAGGTACTGCTGCTCCAGAACCTCGCGGAACTTCGCCGCGCCCCAGTCCTTCACCAGGAACTTGATCCGGGCGCGGCTGCGCAGCCGCCGGTACCCGTAGTCCCGGAAGATCGAGATGACGCCCTTCCAGACCTCGTGGACCTGCTCCGGCGTGACGAAGACGCCGAGGCTCTGCGCGAACATCGGGTTCGTGGACAGCCCCCCGCCGACGTACACCTGGTAGCCGGTCTCGCCCTCGTCGTTCACCACGCCGACGAACGCCACGTCGTTGATCTCGTGGACGGTGCAGTGCGCCGTGCAGCCCGAGATCGCCGTCTTGAACTTGCGCGGCAGGTTGGAGAACTCCGGCGAGCCGATGTAGCGGTCGTGGACGTCGCGCAGCTGCGGGGTCGCGTCGATGACCTCGTCCGCGGCGATCCCGGCCAGTGGACAGCCGATGATCACGCGGGGGGTGTCGCCGCACGCCTCGGTGGTGTGCAGGCCGACCGCCTCGAGGGCCTCCCAGATCGCCGGGACGTCCTCGATCCGGATCCAGTGGTACTGGACGTTCTGCCGGTCGGTGATGTCGGCGGTGCCGCGCGCGTACCTGACGGACAGGTCGGCGATCGTGCGCAGCTGGGGACCGCTCAGCTGCCCGCCGTCGATGCGGACCCGCAGCATGAAGTAGCGGTCCTCGAGCTCCTCGTCGGTGAGCGAGCCGGTCTTGCCGCCGTCGATGCCGGGCTTGCGCTGCGTGTAGAGGCCCATCCAGCGGAACCGGCCGCGCAGGTCGGCGGGGTCGATCGAGTCGAAACCGGTCTTCGAGTAGATGTCGATGATCCGGCGGCGGACGTTGAGTCCGTCGTCGTTCTTCTTGTTCTCCTCGTTCTTGTTGAGCGGTTCCCGGTAGCCGAGGGCCCATTGGCCCTCGCCCTTCTTGGGCTTGATCGCGGGTGGCACGGCGCGCGTCCTCATCTGTGGGGCGGGGACGCGTGGCGCACCGGCAGTCCAAGACGGCCGGCTCGGCACTGAGCTGGAGGAAGTCGAAGGCGACGCCGATGCGCCACGCGCCCGGGTGGCAGAACCTCAGGGGCGTGGTCGGGGCGTCACCGACAGATCGCGCTGCGGACGCGCAGGAAGTCGACGTGCCGGCGCTTGGCCAGCAACGGGTCCGCAGCAGTCATACCTGAACTGTGACATGCCGTCTCGCGGGCTGTCCAGTGACGTCCGGCATGCGGACGCGTGAGAAGCGTCATCCCTGCCGCCTCCAGTTGACCCGGGGCTCGCCGGACGGGGCGCCGTCGTCCTTCTTCTCCTCGCGGGCGGGCTGGTGCTGGCAGTCACACCAGGAGCCGCCACGGCACTGGTCGTGGCGGCGGTCGCGGCACGGCTGGCAGATCACCCCTCCATTGTCGCCGATGAAGGCAAACGGCGTCTCCGGATAGGGGTGATCTTGGGCTGGGCGACGTTCCCGCGCGTCTGACCGGGTATGGCCGCACCCGGACGGGCTTGTGCCGGTGAACCCGTGCGGGCACCCGGCGAAAGGGAAGATCATGGAGCCGCGACGCACGGAAACGGATCACGGAATGGGTCGAGCGGCATGTTCCGGCGGGTGACGCTCTACGGTGGGGCGGTGTGACGATCGTCTCGGACGCAGCGGATGGCCCCCCGGCGGGCGAGCCGGCCGCGGGGGGCGGCCCGGGGCGGCCCGGGGCCGGCGTGCCGTCGCGCGCCCGTGCCCTCGTCCGCACCGCCGGCCGGACGTCCTGGGCCCTGACCAAGGGCACCGCGATCACCGGGTTCCGGTACCGGGTGACGGGCCTGGCGGCCGAGGCGGCGTTCTTCGCGCTGCTGTCCCTGCCGCCGCTGGTGATCGGGCTGATCGGCACGATGGGGCACTTCCGGGGCGCGTTCGGCGCGGACACGGTCGCCGAGGTCCGGAGCTGGCTGATCGAGCAGGCCCGCACGGCGCTGACCGGCCCGGCGGTGGAGTCGGTCGTGATCCCGCTGATCGACGATGTGATCGAAGGCGGCAGCCCGGACATCGTGTCGGCCGGATTCCTGCTGTCGCTGTGGGCGGGGTCCCGCGCGACGAACGTGTACGTCGACACGATCACGATCGCCTACGGGCTGTCGGGGGTCCGCGGGGTGGTCCGCACGCGGCTGCGGGCGTTCTTCCTGTACCTGGTCGGCCTGCTGGTCATGCTGTTCCTCATCCCGCTGCTGGTGGCGGGCCCGACGCTGGTGCACGACGTGCTGCCGGAGAGCGCCGGGCTGGTGCGGCTGCTGTACTGGCCGGTGGTCGTCACTCTGTCGATCATGTTCTTGGCGATGCTGTACCACATGAGCGTCCCGGTCCGGACGTCCTGGTGGCGCGAGGTGCCCGGCGCGGTCTTCGCGCTGCTGATGTGGATCGTCGGCAGCGTCACGCTCCGGCTGTACCTGAGCGGGTCGCTGAGCGGGGTGTCGGTGTACGGCTCGCTCGCGGCGGCGATCGCCGTCCTCGCCTGGCTGTACGTGGCGGCGCTCGCGGTGCTGATCGGCGCGGCGCTGAACGCGGAGATCGACCGGCTGTGGCCCAGCGGCGACACGGCGCGGGCGCGGGCCGTCCGGGAGAGGGCGGGCGGGGACGGCGAGCAGGACGCGGGCGGCGCGGCGGGGGAGACGCCGGGTAAAAAGTCCGCCGCGTAGCGGTATAGGTGGTTTGAACATGTCGTAACCTCGGCGTCATGACCCCCCGGGATGAACCGGCGCGGCTGCGCACCGTCACCGGAATGATCGAGGCGTCCGAGATCACCGGCACCGTGCTCGCGCACGAGCACCTGCGGCTCGACCTCCGCTGGCCGGAGCGCCCGCGGCTGCTCGACTCCGACGCGCGCCGGTTCCTGGACGAGGAGAAGGCCGTCCAGCGGGAGCTCGCCGAGCTGCGCGCCGAGCACGACCTCGGCCTCGTGATCGACCTCACCTGCGCCGGCATGGGGCGGGACGCCGCCGTGCTCGCCCGGATCAGCGCCGGCGCGCGGGTCGCCGTCGTCGCCGGGACGGGTGTGTTCGCCGAGCCCTTCCACCCGCCGTACGTGCGGGAGGCCCTGGCCGGTGCCGGCGGCGTCGAGAAGCTCGCCGAGCGGTTCCTCTCCGAGATCGGGTTCGGGCTGGACGGCACGGGCTCGCTGCCCGGCGTGATCGGCGAGATCGGCACCTGGGGCGAGGCGCCCGGCGAGGCCGAGGAGGCGTGCCTGCGGGCCGCCGCGCAGGCCGCCCGGTACTCGGGGCTGTCGATCGCCACCTACGGCCGGGCCGGGCTCGCGCAGCTGGAGATCCTCACCGGCGCGGACGTCGACCCGGCCCGGGTCGCGATCGGCCGCCAGGACCGCGTGGACGACCCCGCCCAGCACCGCAAGATCGCCGAGTCGGGCGCCTATGTCTCGTTCGGGAGCCTCGTCCTCGCCGGGGAGGACCACGCCGCCATCGGCGCCCAGGTCCGCGCCGTCATGGACCTCCTGGAGGCCGGGCACGCCGACCGGGTCCTGATCAGCACCGGCGTGTCGCGGATGTCGCACGTCGCCCGCTACGGGGGCGTCGGGTTCGGCCACCTCTTCGACGTGTTCGTGCCCGCCCTCCGCGCGGCGGGCGCCGACGACGCCACCCTCCGCACGATCCTGCACGACAACCCCCTCCGCTGGCTGACGGGCACGGCCGGCTGACGGCGCCCACCGGCTGACGGGCTGATCGGTGCCCGAGGGGGTGCGGATCCGTCCCGTCACGGGATCGGCGGGCGTGAACCGGGTATGGACCGGACGAGTGCTCCACGCGACCCCGGAGGGGGGTGCGGTCCCATGCCCTGGAACAGGCCCGCGGAGGGCGGACAGGGGAACGGCGAGCCCGTCCGGTTGCCGTACGCGGATCGGGCCGAGGCGGGACGGGTGCTCGCCGAGCGGCTCGTCCCGCTGTTCGCGCGGGACGCGGACGTGCGCGACGCGATCGTCCTGGCGCTGCCGCGCGGCGGCGTGCCGGTCGGGCACGAGATCGCCCGCCGGCTCGGCGCGCCGCTGGACGTGCTGGTGACCCGCAAGATCGGATACCCGCCGCAGCCGGAGCTCGGCGTGGGCGCGATCGCGGAGGGCGGCGAGCCCGTCTTCGACCGCGACCTGCTGGACCAGCTCGGCCTGACCGAGGACGACCTGGCGGACACCGTGGCGGCGGAGCGGGCCGAGCTGGAGCGGCGGGTGTGGGCCTACCGCGCCGGACGCCCGCTGGCGGACCCGGCGGGGCGTCCGGTGATCGTGGTGGACGACGGGCTCGCGACCGGCGGCACCGCGCGGGCGGCGCTGCGGGCGCTGCGGGAGCGCGGCCCCTCTAGGCTGGTCCTGGCCGTGCCGGTCGGGGCGGCGGAGACCGTCCGGGCGATGGACGCGGAGGCGGACGAGGTGGTCGTCCCGGCGGCGCCGTGGGAGTTCCGCGCCGTCGGCCAGTGGTACCGCGACTTCGACCAGCTCACCGACAGGGACGTGCTGACCTGGCTGGAACGCGCGGCGGAACCGGCCGTCGGCGGGCCGGGGCCGGGTCGATGACCGGTCTGATGCTCCCGGCGGGAGACGTCGATCTCGAAGGGGAACTGCTGGAGCCCGCCGGCGCGCGGGCCGCGGTGGTGTTCGCGCACGGCAGCGGCAGCGGCCGGCGCAGCCCCCGCAACCGGCAGGTGGCGGCGGCGCTGAACGGGGACGGGTTCGCGACGCTGCTGTTCGACCTGCTGACGCCGGAGGAGGAGATCGCCGAGCTGCACACCGCGCACCTGCGGTTCAACATCCCGATGCTGGCCGGACGGCTCGCCCGGGTGGTGGCGTGGCTGCGCGCGGAGCGTCCGGAACTCGTGGTCGGGCTGTTCGGGGCGAGCACGGGCGCGGCGGCGGCCCTGGTCGCGGCGGCGGAACGGCCCGACGACGTGGCGGCGGTGGTGTCGCGCGGCGGGCGGCCCGATCTGGCGGCGCAGGCCCTCGACGCGGTGCGGGCGCCGACGCTGCTGATCGTGGGGGAGCGCGATCCGGAGGTGCTGGCGCTCAACCGGCGGGCGCTGGAGCGGATGGGCGGCGCCGGGCACGAACTGACCGTTGTGCCGAACGCCACACATCTGTTCGAGGAACCGGGCGCCCTGGAAGAGGTCGCGCGGCTCAGCTCGGAATGGTTCGGAAACAATTTGGTGGAATAGGCCACGGCGCGCTGCGCCATGGAGTAGTGCCGCGCGATGTCCGCCCGGAAAACGCAAACGGCCCCGCATGCGCGGGGCCGTGACGTTTGGTGGCGTGCCGGGGTGCGTTTCGGGAGCTTTTTCGTGCGACCGGTCGGCTAGGCGGCGTTGGCGCGGCGCATCCGACGACGGCGCTCGGACGCGCGCTCGTCCTCGTTCAGTCCGCCCCACGTGCCGTACTTCTCGGGCCGGGACACCGCGTAGTCCAGGCACTCCGTGCGGACCGGGCACCCCATGCAGATCTGCTTGGCCTTGCGCTCGCGGATCTCGCGCTCGGGCTGGCGCTCGCCGTCGGGACCGAAGAAGAGGACGAGGTCTTCCCCCCGGCACGCCGCGGCGTCCTGCCAGCCCCAGCTGGGACGAGGGAGGTTTGCCTGCCGACGTACCTGAGCCATGGAACACCCACCTTGATTGGTTTCGAACAATTTCGGGACATGGACGCTCGACATGCTTCGGATGACAAGCGTCAGAAGCGCCGAATGGTCCAACGTCTGGAGTTGCCGCTCTGTTCCCCGCCCGGTTCACATCCGGGATCCTGGGGCCGCGCGACAGGGAGACCCTCGAATGGGGCCTCCGGAAGATTACACGAGGGCCGCCTCGTTGAGAAGGGTGAGGTCCCTAACAATGTAGGTGCCCGCGTTCTCCCGGCAGTCCGGGCCACAGGGACCGGGTTGCTCGATCGCCTCCATGCTGACCTGGTATCGACGTTCCTGTACGGCGACGACCGCCTCGTACCGGTCTGTGCCGGTGACCGAGGTCACGGTCACCGCGTCCACCCCGAGGACGCCCGTGTGCGCGCGGACGAAGTGCTCCGCGGCCTGGGCCGGCTCGGGGAGCCCGGCCCGGCCGCGCAGGCGCTCCAGCGTCACGTCCCCGCGCCGGTAGGCCTCCACCGCGCGCACGGCCTCGGTCTCGTTGAGGTCGCCGTAGTAGAGCCCGTGGGGAAGACATACGAGGTTCGCTGCGTAGCGGTCACCGCCGACGTGTGTGGTTTCCCAGACGGGGTCGCCGAAACGTGCCGCGAGGGACCGGGCCAGCGGCGCGCCGGTGCGTGCGCAGCACGTGTTGCGCCGCCCGTGCGTGCACACGAGCAGGACCGGCTCGGCGACCGGCTCGCCGAACCCGGGCCGGCGGCCCGCCGCGAGTGCGCCGAGGTCGATGCCGGACAGCTCCTCGGCGTCGGCCAGCCGGCGCCCCTCGATCCAGACGTCCGGGCCGTACGAGTACGCGAGGTAGACCTGGACGGACGCGGCCGCGCGCCGCCGGCCGGTGCGCCGGATCAGCTGGGGCCGGACGCCGGCGGCGGCCGCGGCCCGGACGGCGGCGGCGATCGGCGGGGGGCCGACGAGGTCCTCGATGCGTTCGGGCCAGGGGCCCGGGTGCTCGATGAGCAGCCAGGACCGCGGCTTCACGGTCGCGCTGGCGAAGCACGACCGCTCGCCGGTGTGGCTTCCCGGGCAGTGCCCGCAGCCCTTCCCGCGCGTCAAACGAACAACCCCCGACTCGGACCTGGTGAATTAGGTAAGGGTAACCTAACACTGCCCTCTGAGGCGAGGATCGAACGTGAGAGGTGTCACGGGCGTGTCGGGCCCGTCGCGGCGCGTCCGACCAGGGCCTCCGCCAGGGGCAGCGCCGCCGCGCGGTCCGCGGCGACGAGGCCGACACGGGTCCGGCGGTCCAGCACGTCGGCCGCGTCCAGGGCGCCCTCGTGCAGCACCGCCCATGCCAGCTCCACCCCCAGCACCGGCAGGCCCGGCAGGACCGGCTCCAGCAGGGACGCGTCGTCCTGGGCGAGCGCCGCGACCAGCGGAGCCTCCGTCCCGTACCGCCGGACGAGGCGGCGCGGCGCGTCCACCTCCGCGAGGCGGTCCCGCGGGGCCGCGCCGACCAGCGGCAGGCGGGCCGTCCGGCACGGCCCGGCGGCGAGCCCCCGGGTGGCGACGGCCGCGTCCACCGCGTCCTGCGCCATCCGCCGGTAGGTGGTGAGCTTGCCCCCGATGACGGTGACGACACCCTCCGGCGACGTCAGGACCGCGTGCCGCCGGGAGATGTCGGCCGTCTCGCCGTCCCGGCCCGTGTCGAGCAGCGGGCGCAGCCCCGCGTACGCCCCGACCACGTCGGCGGACCGGACGGGCGTCTCCAGGACCGAGTTCAGGATGTCGAGCAGGAACCCGATCTCGCCGGGCGCCGGTTCCGGGACGTCCGGGATCGGCCCGTCGGCGGGCTCGTCGGTGAGCCCGACATGGACGCGCCCGTCGTCCTGCGGCAGCACCAGCAGGAACCGGCTGGTGGAGCCCGGCACGGGGATCTGCATCCCCCACCTGCACCGGAGCGTCTCCCCGCTCAGCACGAGGTGGGTGCCCCGCGACGGCCGCAGCCGCACCCCGGGCACCAGCCCGCCCGCCCACACGCCGGTCGCGTTGATCACGGCCCGCGCCCGCACGGTGTGCTCGCGCCCCGTCAGCTCGTCCCGGACGACGGCGCCGTCCCCGGCGAGGGCCGTCGCCCGGCAGCGGGTGAGGATCCTCGCCCCGTGGGCGGCCGCGGTGCGCGCGATCGCGGTGACGAGCCGCGCGTCGTCCGCGGCCTGGCCGTCGAACGACAGCAGCCCTCCGCGCAGCCCTTCGGCGCTCAGGGCGCCGAAGGCCCGGCGCGTCTCGGCGGCCGACAGCCGGCCGGGCGGCGGCAGCACCGTGCCCGGCGTGCGGGCGGCGCGGCGCAGCGCGTCCCCGGCGGCCAGCCCCGCCCGGACCAGCGCGGCCTGCCGGCGCGAGACGAGCGGTGTCAGCGGCAGCACGAACGGCAGCGCCCGCACCAGGTGCGGCGCCGTCCGGGTCATCAGCACGCCCCGTTCGGCGGCGCTCTCGTACGCCACGTCCACCTGCCCGGACGCGAGGTACCGCAGCCCGCCGTGGATCAGCTTGGAACTCCACCGGGACGTCCCGAACGCCAGGTCGTGGGCGTCGACGGCGGCGACCGACAGCCCTCGCGACGCGGCGTCCAGCGCCACCCCGGCGCCGGTGGCGCCGAGCCCGACGACCAGCACGTCCACGATCTCGCCGGAGAGCCCGGCGAGCTCGCGCTCGCGCCGCGCGGCGTTCAGCGACGTGCCGGCCGATACCGGCGCGCATGCGAACATGTGTGCTACTTTTCTCGGGCTCGGCCGGGGATATCCAAGCCGGCCGGACCTACCGCCGGGCAGGCGGGAAGTGACGTCTGTGGAGACGATGTAAGACCGATGGGCGGCACTCCGTCCCTCGCCGGTGATCCGGGTCGGCTGTGGTCGGTGAAGCAGAAAGCTCAACCCGCGAGGGCTGAATCCCCCTGCTTCAGCTGGGGGAGATGTCAAGGTGCGAGCGTCCTTTCGAGGATGTGGCGGAGCTCGGCGTCGAAGGCGTCCGCGCTCAGCTCGGGGTCGTCGGGTTCGATCATCGTCTGGGCGGACAGGGCGAACGACTGGACGACCAGGAGCAGTGCGCGGGCGAGGCGCACCGGGTGGCCGGCGCGGATCGTCCCGTCCGCCTGGCCTGCCTCGACGGCCTCCTCGAAGACCGCCAGGAACGCCTCCTGGCTGGCGCCGCACCGGTCCAGGACGTAGGGCAGCAGGAGCTCGGGATCCACTTCGATGATCTTGCGCAGCAGCGGATGGTCGCGGAACGTCCGGACGCCGCCGGCCAGGCCGTCGACGAGGCGGTCCCGGACCGGTCCGCCGTCGTCCGGCGGCTGCGCGGCGGCGCCGAGCGCGACCCATTCGCGCGTCATCAGGTCGGCGACGATGGTGCGGACGTCGGGCCAGCGGCGGTAGAGCGTCATCCGGGAGACGCCGGCCCGGCGGGCGATGTCGGTGAGCGTCGTGCGGCGCACCCCGACGGCCAGCACGCACTCGCGGGCGGCGTCGAGCACGGAGTCGTCCGGGGTCCGGGAGTTGTGACGGTTCGACGTCATATGTCACAGTGTAAACGCATTGAGGACGGACGGACGGACGAGGAGGCGCGGTGGAGACGCGGGACATGCTGTGGAGTGGCTGGGGGGACCCCGCCAAGGCCGCCCCGCTGCCCGAGCCGGTGGTCGGGCTGCTGCGCGACCTGCTCGGGGTGAAGCCCGCGGCCGCGCCGCCGGTCGCGCTCGACGCGGTCGCGGTCCCGGCGTCCCGGCTGGTGCCGGAGGACCTCGGCGCGCTCGCCGGGGCGGTGGGCGCCGGACACGTGCGCACCGACGCCGAGACCCGCGTCCGGCACACCCGCGGCAAGTCCACCCCCGACCTGCTGCGCATCCGGGCCGGCGAGACCTCCGACGCGCCGGACGCCGTCGTCCTGCCCGCGACCCACGACGAGGTCGGCTCCGTCCTGCGGGCCTGCTCGGAGCGCGGCATCGCGGTCGTGCCGTTCGGGGGCGGCACGTCCGTCGTGGGCGGGCTGGCCCCGCGGGGGGCCGAGCGGTTCATCGCGCTCGACCTGCGCCGGATGGACGCGCTGATCGAGCTGGACGAGGTGTCCCGCACGGCCGTCCTCCAGCCGGGGCTGCGCGCCCCGGCGGCGGAGGCGCTGCTGAACGAGCGCGGCTACACCCTCGGCCACTTCCCGCAGTCGTTCGAATGGGCGTCGATCGGCGGGTTCGCGGCGGCGCGCTCCAGCGGGCAGGCGTCCGCCGGATACGGCCGGTTCGACGACATGGTCGTCGGCCTCACCGTCGCCACGCCGGCGGGCGACCTCGACCTCGGCCGCGCCCCCAAGTCGGCCGCCGGGCCCGACCTGCGGCAGCTCGTCCTCGGCTCCGAGGGCGCGTTCGGCGTGATCACGTCGGTGACCGTCCGGGTCCGGCCCGTCCCGTCGGCGACGGAGTACGAGGGCTGGCGGTTCGCGACGTTCGCCGACGGCGCCGCGGCGCTGCGCGGGGTCGCGCAGGATGGGCCGCTGCCCACCGTGCTCCGCCTGTCGGACGAGGCGGAGACCATGGTCGGCCTCGCCGACCCGGCCGCCATCGGCGGGGCGTCGTCCGCCGGGTGCCTCGCGATCGTCGGGTTCGAGGGCGAGCCCGGCGAGATCGCCGGCCGCCGCGCCGCGGTCGCGGACCTCCTGCGGGCGGCCGGCGGGGAACCGCTCGGCACCGCCCCCGGCGACACGTGGGCGCACGGCCGCTTCAACGCCCCCTACCTGCGGGACTCGCTGCTGGACGCGGGCGCGTTCGTCGAGACGCTGGAGACCGCGGCGTTCTGGTCCGGCATCCCCGCGCTGTACGAGGCGGTGCGCGCCGCGCTCACCGGAACCCTGTCGGACGCGGGCACCCCGCCGCTGGTCATGTGCCACATCTCGCACGTCTACCCGGCCGGCGCGTCCCTGTACTTCACCGTCGTGTCCGCCCAGGGCGCGGACCCGGTCGCGCACTGGGCGGGGGCCAAGCGCGCCGCCTGCGACGCCATCGTCGACGCGGGCGGGACGATCAGCCACCATCATGGGGTCGGCACCGACCACCGCGACGCGTACGCACGGGAGATCGGACCGCTCGGCGGCGCCGTCCTGCGCGCCGTCAAGGAGCGCCTCGACCCCGCCGGGATCCTCAACCCGGGCGTCCTCGTCCCCCCGGCCACCGAGGAGTGACACCCGTGCGTCCACCGAGATCCTTCACCGCGGTCGTGAACCCGGCCGCCGGCGGGTCCGCCGCCTCGGCCACCCTGGTCCCGGTCGCCCGCCTGCTGCGGGACGCGGGCGCCGACGTCGAGGTCGAGTACAGCCGCGGCCTGCCGCACGCGACCGCGCTGGCCCGCGCCGCCGCCCGGACCGGCCGCGTCGTGCTCGGCGTCGGCGGGGACGGCATGGTCGGCTGCGTCGGCGGCGCCCTCGCCGGGACGGACGCGACCCTCGGCCTCGTCCCCGCGGGGCGCGGCAACGACTTCGCCCGCCAGCTCGGCGTCCCGTCCGGCCCGCGGGAGCTGGCCCGGCTGCTGCTGGACGGCGAGCCCCGCCCCGTGGACTGCATCGACGCCAACGGGACGCCGGTCCTCGGCAGCGTGTACGCGGGCATCGACGCGCTCGCCAACGACAACGCCAACCGGACGCGGCTGCTGCGCGGGTCCGCCGCCTACTACGTCGGGGCGCTGCGGGCCGTGGCGACCTGGCGTCCGGCCGACTACCGGATCACCGTGGACGGCACCGAGCACCTGCGGCGCGGCTACACGGTCGTCGCCGCCAACTCCGGCTTCTACGGGTTCGGCAAGCGCATCGCCCCCGATGCCCGGGAGGACGACGGGCTGCTCGACGTCGTGATCGTCCGGCACGCCCCGAAGCCGCTGTTCTTCGCGGTGATGAGGGAGCTGGAGAAGGGCACGCACGTCCGGCGCCCCCAGGTGGAGGTCCTGCGGGGCCGGGAGGTGCGGATCGAGCTGACCGGGCCGCCCGGACGGACCCTGCCGTACGGGGCGGACGGCGAGCTGCCCGGCGTCCTGCCGGTCACGGCGCGGGTGATGCCCGGGGCGCTGAACGTTCTCGCGCCCTGAACAGGGCACCGCGGATTTGGCCGGCCCGGGAGCGCCGGTTTACGTGGCCATTACGACGTTCCGGATAGCGTCATGAACGTCCCGCTTTCGGGGCCATATGGGCCGTCTGCGGAGGCATCATGGGAGGCGACTCCGCTCGCCGTTCTGGGGGGACTCATGAAGCCCGCAGGCGCCCTTGACATGGCGGCGCCGGTGTTCCCGGGGGTGACACCGGCGTCCGCCATGTGATCTAGATCACGATCCCGCATCGGCGTCGCATCGGGCCGGTATCCGTTCGCCCAGCACGCGCGCCAATCCGCCGCCCGGCCGTGTCCGGCCGTCCGCGCCGGGGCATCGTGTCCGCAACCTCGACGAGGTTCAGGCACAACCCGTCCGGCGGAGGTGGACGTGACAACCGGATCATCAGAGTCGGGACACCCCGATGAGGGGCTCGACAACGCGGCCTACGTACGGCTCAGGCAGAGCCCCGAGTTCGAGCGGCTCCGCGGCGCCTTCCGCGGATTCGTCTTCCCCATGACGGCGGTGTTCCTCGCCTGGTACCTGCTCTACGTCGTCCTGTCGGCCTACGCGCGCGACTTCATGGGCCAGAAGGTCGTGGGGGAGATCAACGTCGCCCTGGTCTTCGGCCTGCTGCAGTTCCTCTCGACGTTCCTCATCGCCTGGGCGTACGAGCGGTACGCGCGCCGCCGCCTGGAGCCCCTCGCGGCGGCGGTCACCGTCGGAGGGGGCGCGGCCCCCGCGCACGGCGAGGAGGACGGCGAATGAGCGCCCCCGAGTTCGCGGCCCCCGTGCTCGCGGTCTCCGAGACCGAGAGCCGCACCTTCTCCCTCATCCTGTTCGGCCTGTTCGTGGCGCTGACCCTCTACATCACGATCTGGGCGTCCCGGCACAACAAGACGGCGGCCGACTACTACGCGGGCGGGCGGGCGTTCTCCCCGCTGCAGAACGGCCTCGCGATCAGCGGCGACTACATGTCGGCCGCGTCGTTCCTCGGCATCGCGGGCCTGTTCGCGCTGTCCGGCTACGACGGCTTCCTGTACTCGATCGGCTTCCTCGTCGCCTGGCTGGTGGCGCTGCTCCTGGTCGCCGAGATGCTGCGGAACTCGGGCCGGTTCACGATGGCGGACGTGCTGGCGTTCCGGATGCGGCAGCGTCCCGTCCGGGCCGCGGCCGGCATCTCCACCATCGTCGTGTCGATCTTCTACCTGCTCGCCCAGATGGTCGGCGCGGGCGCGCTGGTCGGGCTGCTGCTCGGCGTCTCCGGCGAGACCGCGAAGATCCTCACGATCGTGGTCGTCGGCGCGCTGATGATCTTCTATGTGACCGTCGGCGGGATGAAGGGCACCACCTGGGTGCAGATCGTCAAGGCCGTCATGCTGATGACGGGCGCGCTGATCATGACGGTCTGGGTGCTGTCGAAGTACGGCTTCAACCTGTCGGAGCTGCTCGGCGACGCCGCCGCCAAGAGCGGCAAGGGCGACGCGTTCCTGGAGCCCGGCCTGAAGTACGGCGCGACCGACCTGTGGTCCAAGCTCGACCTGCTGTCGCTCGGCCTCGCCCTCGTGCTCGGGACGGCGGGCCTGCCGCACATCCTGATCCGCTTCTACACCGTCCCGAACTCCCGGGCCGCCCGCACGTCCGTCAACTGGGCCATCGGCATCATCGGCTTCTTCTACCTGATGACCCTCGTCATCGGGTTCGGCGCCGCGGCCCTCGTCGGCGGGTCCGCGATCGCGGCGCAGGACAAGGGCGGCAACACCGCCGCGCCGCAGCTCGCCGAGGAGCTCGGCGGCGGCTCCGGCTCGACCGGCGGCGCGATCTTCCTGGCGGTGATCGCGGCGGTCGCGTTCGCGACGATCCTCGCGGTCGTCGCGGGCCTCACGCTCGCCTCGTCCTCCTCGTTCGCGCACGACCTGTTCGCGAACGTCTTCCGCAGGGGCCGGGCGACCGAGCGGGACGAGGTCGTGACCGCGCGGTACGCGGCCCTTGTCATCGGCGCCATCGCGATCGTGCTGTCGATCTTCGCGCGCGGGCTCAACGTGGCGTTCCTGGTGGCGCTCGCGTTCGCGATCGCGGCGTCCGCGAACCTGCCGACCCTGCTGTTCTCGCTGTTCTGGAAGCGGTTCAACACCGCGGGCGCCGTCGCCGGCATCTACGGCGGGCTCGTCTCCGCGGTCGGGATCGTCCTGCTCAGCCCGGTCGCGTGGGGCGGCAAGTCCGACACCATCCCGAAGGGCAACCCGGACGCGCTGTTCAGCGCCGACACCGTCGCCCCCATCCCGCTGTCGAACCCGGGCCTCATCTCCATCCCGGTCGGGTTCCTCTGCGCCTACCTGGGCACGGTGCTCTCGAAGGAACGAACCGATGACGAGTACGCCGAACTGGAGGTGCGCGCCTTGACCGGGAAGGGCGCTCATTAGGCGTTCGGCTTGACGAGTGGATCACCTCCGGGACAGGGTGTGAGCACCCCCTCACGCCCCCCGGAGGTGATCTGTTGCGCGCCGACAACTCACGGACCTCGGAGGCGGGCGCGGGCTGGACCTGCGGCTCGCCCGGCACGTTCGAGGAGTTGGTGCCCGCGCGCGTCCCGCCGTTCTCCTGGCGCCGCCCGAGCGTCCTGTGGCGGTCCCGCAACGACGTGCTCGCCCGGCTGTTCGGCGACCCGTCCAACGCGATCCGGCGGCGCTGCGTCGCGGCGCTGCGCGAGCGCGGGACGCCGGCCGCGTTCACCGTGCACCGCTCCGCCCCCGAGTTCTCGTTCATGCTGCTCGGCGACACCGGCGAGGGCGACCGGTCGCAGTACGCGGTCGTCCCGCCGCTGCTGAACGCGGCGGCCGGCACCGACTTCATGGTCATCGCCAGCGATGTGATCTACCCCGCCGGGGACGCCGCGGACTACCCGGACAAGTTCTTCCGCCCCTACGGGGGCTATCCCGGGCCGATCTACGCGATTCCCGGCAACCACGACTGGTACGACGGGCTGCGCGGCTTCCTGCGGGTGTTCTGCGACCTGGACGCCGACTACGCGCCGCCGCCGTGGCGGGGCCCGCTCGGGATCGTGCCGCGGCTGCTGTGGCGACGGCCGGGGGAGGTCGACCAGAAGGTGCTCGACGAGGCGCGCGCCCGCTATCGGGGCGCCCCCGGGCAGCGGTCGGTGCAGCCCGGCCCGTACTGGGCGATCGACACCCCGTCCCTGCGCATCGTCGGCGTCGACACCGGCATCACCGGGACGCTCGACCGCGAGCAGGGCGCGTGGCTGCGCGAGGTGTCGGCGGGACCCAAACCGAAGATGCTCATCACGGGCAAGCCCATCCACGTGGACGACACGTGCCGGCCCGGCAGGATCGAGGGCGGCGGCACGGTGGACGCGATCGTCCGGGACCCGGCGCACAACTACGTGCTGGCGGTGGGCGGCGACATCCACAACTACCAGCGCTACCCCGTCCGGCTGGACGACGGCCGCACGATCCAGTACCTCGTCGCGGGCGGGAGCGGCGCGTTCATGCACGCGACCCACATCATCCCGCGCACCTCCGCCGTCGAGGAGGACGCGTTCCGCTGCTACCCGCTGCGCGGCGACTCGCTGTCGCGCTACAGCAGGCTGTACGGGCGGTGGCTGCGGATGCCGGGCCTGTTCGAGCTCACCCCGCAGGAGGCGACCGCGGCCGTCCGGCACCGGCTCGGGATCCGGCCGGGCCGCGGCTACGACGCGACCGAGCCGTCCTTCCGGGCGCGGTTCGTCGCGGCCGTGCTGGGGGTGCCGCGCGGGAGGCGGGCGCGGCCGCGCTTCCTGCGGCTGCCGGTGCGACGGCTGCCGCAGCGCTTCCGCTCCGAGCTGGCCGACTGGGACGAGCCGCCGTTCTTCAAGAGCTTCCTGCGCGTGGACGTGACGGAGGACGAGCTGCGGGTGCGCTGCCACGCGGCGACCGGATGCGGCGATCACGAGGCGGACCCCCCGGTCGAGGACGGGGTGACGATCGCGTTGCGGCACCGGGGACCGTAGGTCTCAAATAGGAGAATTTGCCGGGATCGGCCCTATTAGGCGGCGTTGACCTGCTCCTCTTCGTTACAGTCGTCCCTCACCCTCCACGGGTGAACGGTTCAGGACGGTCGGCCGGAGAACGACCGCGTCCATCAGGAGTGACTCGATGAGCAACCCCCAGCAGGGTCAGGGCCAGTACCAGCAGGCGTACCAGGGCGGGAACGCGCCCGTCGCCGCGCCGCAGCACGCTCCCGTGCCGGCCGGCACGGGCTACAACATGAAGCGCCGCAACCCGGCCGCCGCCTGGCTCGGCCTGCCGATCATCACGTTCGGCATCTACGGCCTCGTGTGGTTCTACAAGGTCCACGCCGAGCTCTACAACTACGACCGCCGCACCGGCGACGCCGCCACCAGCGCGCTGCTGTCGATGCTGCTCGGCGGCATCACCCTCGGCATCTGGCCGCTGATCATGTACGTCAAGCTGGGCGGCCGGATCGCCCAGGCGCAGCGCGCCGCCGGCCTGCAGCCGTCCTGCAGCGGCGGCGTCGCGTTCCTGCTCGGCCTCATCGGCTTCGGCGTGCTGTACTACCAGCTCCAGCTGAACAAGGTCATCGAGCGCTACGGCGACACGCCCGCCGGGCAGCAGGTCTCCCTGGCCGCCTGACCCGAACTGGGGCGACCCGCAGCGGGGCCGCGGCCCTGGCCCCTCTGAAGACCCCTCCGCCCAGCGGAGGGGTCTTTCTCGTGGACGGAAGTGTCGGCGGCGGGCGCGACACTGGGCGGGTGCGCATCGCGGTGGCCGCCCGCGCCGGGGGCGGGGGAGAGCTGCTCGTCCTCACCGAGGACGGGACGCCGAGCGGTCCCGCGGAGACCGTCCCCGACCTCGCCGCGGCGATCGCCCGGCATGAGCGCGCCGACGCGCCCCGCTGGGTGTGGGCGTCGACGGCCCGGCTGTACCCGCGGCTGCTGCGCGCGGATGTGCGGGTCGCGCGCTGCCACGACCTCGAACTCGTCGAGAACCTCCTGCTCGGCCATGCCGGACGGCACGGCGAGCCGCGTTCGGTCGCGGCGGCCTGGGCGCGGCTGGCGGGCGAGCCCGTCCCGTCCGACCGGGCGCCGCACCGCGCGTCGGCGCAGGCGTCCCTCTTCGGGGACGATGGCGACGACGGGCCCGGCGACGACCTGCGGCGGATCGTGGCCGTGCACGCCGAGCAGCGCAAGGGCATCGCCGCCCTGGACGGCTTCGCGCTGCTCGCGGCGGCGGAGTCGGCCGGGGCGCTGGCCGCCGCCGAGATGGGGCACGACGGGCTGCCCTGGTCGGCCGCCGAGCACGACGCCCTGCTCTCCGGCATGCTCGGCCCGCGCCCCGCGGGCGGCCTGCGCCCGCGCCGCCTGCAGGACCTCGCCGACCGCATCGACGCCGCGTTCGGCGGCGGTCCGGGCGGCGCCCCCGGCGGGCGGGTGCACCTCAACCCCGATTCGCCCGCCCAGATCCTCAAGGCGTTCGCGGCGGCCGGGCTGCCGATCCCGTCGACGCGCGCGCACGTGCTGAAGGGCGTCGACCACCCGGCCGTCCCGCTGCTGCTGGAGTACAAGGAGCTGGCCCGCCTGCACACCGCCCACGGCTGGGCCTGGCTCGACACGTGGGTGCGGGACGGGCGGTTCCGCCCCGAGTACGTCGTGGGCGGAGTCGTGTCCGGGCGCTGGGCCACCAGCGGCGGCGGCGCGCTGCAGATCCCGCGCGTCCTGCGGCGGGCCGTGGTCGCCGATCCCGGCTGGTCCCTGGTCGTCGCGGACGCGGCGCAGCTGGAGCCCCGCGTGCTCGCGGCCCTCGCCGGCGACCGCGCCTTCGCCTCCGCCGCCGCCCACGGCGACCTCTACGCCGCGCTGGCCGGGGCGTTCCGCACCGACGACGGCCCCGGCGGGCACAGCGCCCGCGACAAGGCCAAGATCGCGCTGCTGTCGGCCATGTACGGCGGGGGGACGGGCGAGGCCGTGCGGTTCCTCGCCGTGCTCAGGAACCGGTTCCCGGACGCGTTCGCGTTCGTCGAGGCCGCCGCCCGCGAGGGGGAGCGCGGCGGGCTCGTCCGGTCCCTGCTCGGCCGCACCTGCCCGCCGCCGTCGGCCGACTGGCGGGAGCTGACATCGGAGGGCGAGGCGGAGACGGCGGGCCGGGCCCTGCGCGGCCGGGGCCGGTTCACCCGCAATTTCGTCGTCCAGGCGACCGCGGCCGACTGGGCGCTCGCGCTGCTCGCCACGCTCCGCCGCCGGCTCACCGCGCTGGGCGCGCCCCGGCTGGTGTTCTTCCAGCACGACGAGGTCGTCGTGCACACCCCGGCGGAGCTCGCCGCGGCCGTGACCGAAGCGGTCCACGCGAGCGCCGACGAGGCGCGCCGCCTGCTGTTCGGCGGCACGCCCGTCGTGTTCCCGATGGAGGTCGCGGTCGTCGACCGCTACTCCGACGCCAAGTGATCCGCCGGCCCGCCGTCCGCCGCGCCACCGTCCGCCGCGCCGCCGCGGACGAGGCGGCCGACCTCCGCCCGCAGCCGGACGAAGGCGGGGTCGGCCCGGGTCGCGATCTGGTCCCGGTCGGGCGGCAGCGTGACCGTCAGCTCCTTGCGGATCCGCCCGGGGTCGCGGGCGAGCACCACGACCCGGTCGCCGAGGTACACGCTCTCGTCGATGTCGTGGGTGACCAGCAGGATGGTCATGCCCTCGTCCCGGTGGAACCGCAGGACGAGGTCCTCCAGGTCCTCGCGGGTCTGCGCGTCCACGGAGCCGAACGGCTCGTCCATCAGCAGCAGGGACGGGCGGTAGGCGAGCGCCCGCGCGATCGACACGCGCTGCTGCATGCCGCCCGACAGCTGCCACGGGTACTTCGCCGCCGCGTCCTCCAGGCCGACCGACCGCAGCGCCCGCAGGGCCTCCGCGCGCCGCTCGCCCTTGCCGAGCCCCCGGCGCCGCAGCGGAAGCGCGACGTTGTCCCGCACCGTCAGCCAGGGCATCAGCGAGCGGCTGTAGTCCTGGAAGACGACGGCGAGGCCGTCCGGGACCCCGTCGATCGCGGTCCCGTTCAGCACGACGCTCCCCGCGGTCGGCGCGATGAGGCCGGCGATGCAGCGCAGCAGCGTGGACTTCCCGCAGCCGGACGGCCCGACGATGGTGACCAGCTCCTTCTCTGCCACCGTCAGGTTCACGTCCCGCAGGACGTGGTGGTCGCCGTAGGAGTGGCCGAGCCCGGTGATCTCGAGCATCCCGGTCACCGCGCCCACGGCTCGTAGGCGGGGGAGTCGTCGGGGACGACGCTCACGTCCAGGATGAACGGCCCGTCGTGCGCCATCCCCTCGGCCAGGGCCGCGTCGAGGTCGGCGGCGGCGGAGACCGTCCGCCCGGGGACGCCGAGGCCCTTGGCGAGGGTGACGAAGTCGATGCCCGGGATGTCGGTGCCGGGGACGGTGTCCATCTCGATCCTGCGGCCGAGGGCCTTCACGGCGCCGTAGCCGCGGTTGTTGAGCACCAGGACGGTCATCGGGACGTTCTGCTGGGCGGCCGTCCACAGCGCCTGCACCGAGTACATGATCGAGCCGTCGCCGATGACGCAGACGACGCGCTCGCCCGCCCCGGCGACCGCGCGGCCGACCGCGACCGGCAGCCCCCAGCCGAGGGCGCCGCTGCCGGTGGTCAGGAAGCCGCCGGAGCGGGTGATCGGCAGCCGGGCGTGGAACAGGTCCCGGTGGCTCGGGCACTCCTCCACGATGACCGCGTCCGCGGGGAGGTGGTCGCGGAGGGCCTCGATGACGAAAGCCGGGTCCATCGGGTCGGCGGCCCCCGGCCGGGCGAGCGCGGCGCGCGGCTCGGGTGCGGGCCGGTCCGCCTTGTCGACGAGGTCCAGCAGGCCGGACACGCCGGCGTCGATCGTCGTCAGGACGCTCGTGCCGACGGGCGCCCACGCGGTCTGCGCCGGGTCGCAGTCGAAGTGGAACAGTTTCGCGCCGTCCGGGATGAACGGGCCCTCGCTGTGCACGTGGTAGGTGAACACGGGGGCGCCGAGGACCAGGACGACGTCGTGCCCCTCCAGCCGCGCGGCGAGCTGGTCCCTGACCGGGGGCAGGAACCCCTGGAACAGGCGGTGGTCCTCGGGGAAGCCGGACCGGCCCGACAGCGGGCTGATCCACACCGGGGCGCCGGCCTTCTCCGCCAGCTCGACGACGAGGGGCAGCGCGCCCTCGTCCTCCACGCCGGGACCCACGACGATCACGGGGTTCGCGGCGCCGTTGAGGGCGTCGGCCACCTCGCGGAGCGCGGCGGGCTCGGGGGCGAACCCGGTCCGCACCGCGCGGTGCGGGACGGGCTCGGCGGGCCGGTCCCAGTCGTCCTCGGGGACCGACAGGAACACCGGCCCGCACGGCGGCGTCATCGCCACGCGGTACGCCTCGGCGAGCGCGGCCGGGACGTCCTCGCCGCGCTCGGTCTGGCGGGACCACTTCACGTAGGGACGCGGGAAGAGGGCGGGCTCGTCCGCGCCGAGGAACGGCCGCGTCGGCAGCATGGCGCGGGACTGCTGGCCCGCGATGATGACCACCGGGACGCGGTCGCGGTGGGCGTTGAAGACGGCGCCGAGCGAGTGCCCGACGCCGCCCGCGGAGTGCAGGCTGACGAGGGCGGCGTTGCCGGTGCCGAGGGCGTGGCCCGCGGCGGCGGCGACCGCCACCGTCTCCTGCAGGGCGAGGACGTAGGAGAAGTCGTCGGGGAAGTCGCGGAACATCCGCAGCTCGGTCGAGCCGGGATTGCCGTAGACGGTGGTCATGCCCGCGCGCCGGCAGAAGTCGAAGAAGGCGTCCCGGACGGTGAACTCCGTGGTCATGCGTCTGCCTTTCGCGCCCCGCGGTGCCAGCCGAGGACCCGGCGTTCGACCGCGAGCAGGATGGTGTTGAACAGGTAGCCCAGGATGCCGAGCAGCACGATGACCGCCCAGACGGTGGGCAGGTCGGACTGGCTCTGCGCGTTGGTCAGCTCGAACCCCAGCCCGTCGGACGTGCCGGGGAGCAGCTCGGAGAAGATCATCAGGATGAGCGCGAGGGACAGGGCGAGCCGCAGTCCCGCGAAGATCTTCGGCAGCGCCGAGGGGATCACGATGTAGCGGATCCGGTCGGGACCCGACAGCCGGAACGTCTCGGCCGTGTCCATCTGCAGCCGGTCGACGCTGCGGGCGCCGTCGGCGGTGTTGAGCAGGATCGGCCAGACCGCGCTGAACACGATCGAGGCGACCTGCATCTGCGTGCCGAGGTTGAACAGCACGATGAACACGGGAACGAGCGTGGGCGGCGGGATGACCCGCGCGAACTGCACGAGCGGGTCGAGGTAGGCGAACGCCCGCTCGGAGCGGCCGAGCGCGAGGCCGACGGCGACGCCGGCCACGGTGGCGATCGCCAGTCCGAGCGCCATCCGGCCGAGGCTCGGCCCGATGGCGTCGCCGGCCTGCTCCGTGAGGAACAGCCGGCCGACGGGCCCGGAGAACCAGATCTCGTGCATCCACCGCACGATGTCGGAGGGCGGGGGGAAGAAGACGCTGCCGGCGATCCGGGTCGCGGCCTCCCAGCACGCGACGAGGACGGCCAGTGGCAGCCAGCGGTGCAGGACGCCCAGGGCGAGCCGGGCGGCCACGCCGCGGCGCCGGGGGGCGGTCGCGGTGGCGGTGGTCACGACGCACCACTCCTCAGGGCCTTGTGCCAGCGGAACATCCGGTTCTCGCCCTGGACGAGGACGGTGTCGATGATCAGCCCGATGCAGCCGGCCCAGACCGTCCCGGCGAGGACGTCGAGGTTGCCGTCCGGGGCGGCGCCGGCCTGGGCGATGAACATGCCGAGGCCCTCGCCGAAGCCGGACAGGATCTCGGTGCCGACCGCGAGGATCAGCGCCACGCCGGCGGCGATCCGCACCCCGGTCGCGATGAACGGGGCCGCGCTGCGCAGCGACACCCGGAGCAGGACCTGGCCGCGGCCGAAGCCGAACGAGCGCAGGGTCTCCTTCGCGACCGGGTCGACGTCCTTCAGGCCGTACATGGTGTTGAACAGGATCGGCCAGCTCGCCGCGTAGACGATCAGCGGCACCTCCATCTCCAGGCCGGAGCCGAGCAGCAGCCCGGCCAGCGGGATGAGGGCGACCGACGGGATGGGGCGCAGGAACTCGATGATCGCCTGCACCGCGGTGTTCACGGCCGGGACGCTGCCGAGCAGCAGCCCGAGCGGCACCGCGACGGCGGTGGCGATGAGGAGCCCGAGCGCCCAGGCGGTGAGGGTGACGCGGACGCCGTGCAGGAAGACGGGGTCGCCGAACAGCTCGAGCGCCCGTGCGGTGATGGACGAGGCGGGGGGCAGATAGGAACGGTCCACAACGCCTGCCCTGCCGAGGATCTCGCTCGCCAGGAACAGCATCGCCACCCCGGCGGCCCCTCGCGCCCAGATGCCTGGGCGCGAGAGGCCGCGGGACGGCGTCGACTCGTGTGCCATGGGTGTCGGTGCCCGGCCGTCAGGAGGTCGGCTGGAAGAGCACCGGCTTGATGTCCGTCTTCTCCTTGAGCAGCCCGGCCGAGTTCATCAGGTCGACGACCCGCTGCATGCGGGTGGCGTTCAGCGAGGTCGGGTAGCCCGGCAGCGTGATCACCGAGGCGACCTGCTTGTCGATCCTGGCGTAGGTCGGCAGGACCTCCTCGACGCGCTTGCGGTCGCCCGCCGCGAGCGCCTGGGCCTTGAGGATGGCCCGCTGGAACGCCGCGCTCGTCTTCGGGTTGTCGCCGGTGAACTTCTGGGTGGCCACGTAGCCGCTGATCGGCACGCCGGTGACCGGCTGGCTGCCGCCGTCCACGACCACCCGGGCGCCGAGCTTCTTCTGGGTGTCGGAGAGGAAGGGCTCGACGACGTGGATGGCGTCGACCTGCCCCTTCTCCAGCGCCGTCGCCATCTGCGGGAACGGGATCGCGGTGTAGTTCACCTTGGTGGGGTCGACGTTGTTCGCCTTGAGGATGGCGTTGAGCGTCAGCCCCTGGATGTTGTTGAGGATGTTGACCGCGACCTTCTTGCCCTCGAGGTCCTTGGCGGTCTTGATGTCCGACTTCGGCAGGACGAGGACGTTCATCATGTTCGAGGTGAGGGTGGCCCCCTCCGCGAGCACGCTGAGCTTGAGCGTGCCCTTGTCCTGCGCCTGGAGGAACGTGACGTAGTTCGCGCCGGCGATCAGGTCGACGTCGCCCTTGATGAGGGCGGGCATCGCCAGGGTGCTCTGCGCGACGGGCTTGATCTGGACCTTCAGCCCTTCCTTCTCGAAGAGCTTCTGCTTCTGGGCGATGTGGAGGGCGGCGCCGTCCACGAGCGGCAGCGAGGCGACGGTCAGCGTCGTCTTCTCCAGGCCCTTGCCGCCTCCGTCGGAGTCGGAGCCGCCGCAGGCGGCGAGCGGAAGGGCGAGTGTGAGAACGCCGAGTAGAGCCGTAAGCCTTCTGGATCGCCTCATGGCACTCCTTATTCGCGGGGGGAGGGGTCCGGCGTGGCGAGGTCGCCGGATGTGCGTCCGGGCGGGCCGGGCCGGTCAGGGGCCGGCGCGCCTGATGATCACGAGCACCGGAGCGTAGCGCGGACTGGCGCATTTAGGGTGATCGGTCCCGAATTGCGTGACTGTCTTGTGTCCTGCCGCGGGGCGGTCCGCGCCCGGCGGCCGGACGGCCCGCGCGCCGCCGTAACGATCGATCGCCGGGCCATCGCGGAACGTGAACATCGGGATGCGGCCGCACTGGCGGCCGATAAATGCGATCATGTGGAGCGAAGTGGCCAAACAGCGGACATCACTGTTCGCGGAGAAAGCAGTCGCCCCGGAAAGTACTCACTCAGAGTGAGCGGTTGTGTGCGAGAAATCGGACAAATGTGACGAACGGGCGACCGTCGGAATAGGCGGTATGGACTCGTCTAGGGTCCTTTGCGGCCCCACCGGGGATGTGCTGCAATGTCTCGCGCCGGAGGCGGACGATGGTGCATTTGACCCTTCGTGGCGGTTCGACCACCGAGGATTCCGCCCATCGTGATGGAGAGGGTGTAAACGCCGCATGAAACCAGGCGACGCAGGTCGCGACCATCCTCAGCCTCAAGGCGTCGAGGCGTGGCAGGCCCCTTCGACGCGGGCGGGCTCCAGGCTGAGCCTGCGGAACTGGCGCGTCCCCCAGCGGCTCATCGTACTGATCCTCGTCCCGACGGCCGCGGCCGTCCTGCTCGCCGGGCTGCGCATCTCCAGCTCGGCGGAGACGGCGGCGGCCTACGGGCGGGTCGAGCGCATGGCGGAGCTGGGCGAGACGCTCACCCGCTTCGTGCACGAGTTCGCCGCGGAGCGCGACCTCACCATCGAGTACATCGCCACCGGCCGGGACGCCGCGCTGCGCCGGACGCTGCGCGACCAGCAGGAGAAGACCGACGCGCAGCTCGACTCCGCGCGGGGCGCGGCCCAGCGGATCGACGCCTCCCACGGCAGCGAGGCCGTCCGGGACGCGACCGCCGTGCTCGGCCGCCTCGACGGCCTGGCCGCGCTGCGCTCGCTCTCGGTCGACACCAAGGTCCCGGCGTTCACCGTGCTGCAGAAGTACTCGGAGTCCACCGGGGAACTGGTGGAGATCCTCGACGGTCTGTCGCAGAACGTCGCCGACGCCGAGCTCGCGGAGTCCAGCCGGGCCCTCGGCTCCCTCGCCCGCGCCAAGGACGCCGTCTCCCGCGAGCGGGCCCTGCTGCTCATCGCGGCGCGCTCCCGCCGGCTGGCGTCCGACGAGCTGAACGCCCTCACGGCCGCCCGCGCCCAGGAGGACTCCGAGCTCAACGCCTTCGGCGGCTCGGCGTCGCTGGCCCAGCGCCAGCTGCTGGAGGACACCGTCGTCGGCACGCAGATCGACCGGGCGCGCGACCTGCGCCAGCGGGTGATCGCCTCGGCGAGCGCCAACGGCGGGCGGCTGCCCGCCTCGCTCGGCACCGCGCAGTCCGCCCTGGTGATCCGCACCGCGATGACCTCCATGATCGACCAGATGCGCGCCGTCGAGCAGCGCATCGCCGCCGACATCCGCGCCGACAGCGACCGCGAGAGCGGCGCCGCGACCACCTCCACGATCATCGAGGCCGTGGTCGCCGGGCTGCTGCTGCTGATCGTCCTGGCGATCACCGCCGTGATGGCCCGCTCCCTGGTGCGCCCGCTGCGCCGGCTGCAGAGCGGCGCGCTGGAGATCGCCGGCGCCCGGCTGCCCGGCCTGGTCGACCGGCTCCGCGATCCCGAGGCCGCCGCCGGCGGCATCGAGGTCGAGCCGATCGACATCGACTCCACCGACGAGATCGGGCAGGTGGCGCGGGCGTTCGACGAGGTCCACCGGGAGGCCGTCCGGCTCGCCGCCGACGAGGCCGTCCTGCGCGGCAACATCAACGCGATGTTCGTCAACCTGTCCCGCCGCAGCCAGTCGCTGATCGAGCGGCAGCTGAAGCTCATCGAGGAGCTGGAGCAGAGCGAGCGGGACGAGGAGCAGCTCGCCAACCTGTTCCGGCTGGACCACCTCGCCACCCGCATGCGCCGCAACAACGAGAACCTCCTCGTCCTCGGCGGCCAGGAGCAGGTGCGCCGGTGGAACCGGCCGGTCCCGCTCATCGACGTCGTCCGCGCCTCGCTGTCGGAGGTCGAGCAGTACGAGCGGGTGTCCCTGCGCGTCCAGGGCGACATGACCGTCGGCGGCCCGGTCGTCAACGACCTCGTCCACCTGCTGGCCGAGCTGATCGAGAACGCCACGGTGTTCTCGTCCGACCACACCAAGGTCACGGTGTCCGGGCAGATGCTGACCGGCGGCGGCGCCATGCTGCAGATCACCGACAGCGGCGTCGGGATGGCGCCCGAGGAGCTGGAGCAGGCCAACTGGCGGCTGGTCAACCCGCCCGTCATCGACTTCGGCGCGGCCCGCCGCATGGGCCTGTTCGTCGTCGGCCGCCTCGCCGTCCGGCACGGCATCCGGGTCGAGCTGCGCGCCGCGCAGGGCGGCGGCCTCACCGCGTTCGTCGTGCTGCCGGACGCGGCCGTCAGCCCCGGCGAGCCCGCCGGCGTCGGCACCCGCGGCTTCGGCACCCGGGAGAGCCCGCAGCTCGCCGCGCTCACCGCGATGACCGAGCCGCCCGCGATCGGCGGCGCGTTCCGGGACGAGCCCCCGGCGATGGCGCCGCCCGCGCGCGCCACCGGCGGCAACCCCATGGTCGGCGGCAGCGGCGCCCACCGCATCCTCGGCGGCGAGGGGACGGGCCGTCCCGGCCACGGCATCACCGGCCCGCAGCCCGTCCTCGGCGGGACGGGTCCGCTGCCCGCGGTCGGCGGTCCCGGCACCGGTCCGCTCCCGCGCGTCCCGGAGGAGCCGGCGGGGCCGGCGGTGCCCGAGCCGCGCACCCCGGCCGACCGGCGGCCCGCCCGCGGACCCGGCGAGCTGCCCGTCCGTCAGCCGGGCGCCCAGCTGCCCGGCCGCCCGTCCCGGTCGGACGACGGCCCGAACGGGCTGTTCCAGCCGAGCGAGGACCGCGAGCGGGAGCCCGCCGTCCGCGACGAACCGGTGCGCGACCTGCCGGCGCACGACGTACCGGCCTACGAGGCGCCGGCCCACGAGGCACCGGCGCAGCCGGGCGGCCTGTACCGGCGCGATTCCCGCACCGGGCCGCTGCCCGTCGTGCCCGAGGCGCAGCCGGCGGTCCCCGAGCCCGCCGGGAACCGGCAGATCTCCTGGGAGACCGGTCCGTTCCAGCAGGTCGCCGACATGGCCGCGCACGCGGAGCCGGCCGGCCGGGGTCCCCTCCCGCCGGACGCCGGCCGTCCCGACGAATTCGGAACGGAGCCGCCCATGCCCGACCCGTCCGGCTACGACGGCGCGCCCGCGCCGGCCCGGCAGGACCCCCCGCGCGTCCCCGCGCGATCCCCGATCTTCGACGCCATGCAGTCGGAGTGGTTCCAGCGCCGGACCGACGGCGAGCCCGGCGGCCGTGAATGGGAGTCCCCGGCGGACGCGGGGTTCCGCGCCGCCGAGGCCGCCCGGGAACCGGTGGCCGAGACCCGCACGTCCGTCGGGCTCCCCAAGCGGGTGCCCGGCAAGAACAGGGTGCCGGGGGCGGTGAACCGGTCGCAGGCCGGACCGGCCCCGCAGGCGCGGCCGCCGGCCGCGCCGGACCCAGGTCGGGCCGTTCCCGGTCAGGCCGTCCCCGGAGCCCCGGGACAGACGGCCGATGTCGTACGCAACCGTTTCGCGAGCCTGCAGCGCGGCGTCCACCGGGCCCGCACCGAGGCACGCGACGGGGGCACGTCAGGTGAGGCGCCGTCGCAGGGCGACGGCGAGACAGGAGGCACCCGGTGAGCGGGCAGGATCTGAACTGGCTGGTGACGAATTTCGCGGACCGGGTCCCGAAGGTCGCGCACGCCGTAGTGGTCTCCTCCGACGGGCTGCCCATGGCCTACTCGTCGGGGTTCCCGCCGGAGCGGGCGGACCAGCTGTCGGCGATCGCGTCCGGGCTGATGAGCCTGACCCAGGGCGCGGCGAAGATCTTCGACGCGGGCGGGGTGAACCAGACCGTCGTCGAGATGGACCGCGGGCTGCTGTTCGTCATGGCCATCGCGAACGGCTCGGTGTTCGCCGTGCTGGCGGCGCCCGACTGCGATCTCGGACTGGTGGCGTACGAGATGACGCTGCTGGTCGAGCGGGTGGGCCGGGTGCTGACCCCGGCGCTGCGCGCCCAGGAGCAGCCGCCCTACGGGCCGCCGGTGACCGGGATGGGCGCCGGCCCCGCCCGCTTTTGACGTGACTGACTCTGACGGAGGTCGGCGACATGGATCGAGGCAGTCCCTACGGCGGCGGTCACGGGGGCTGGTCGGGAGACCCCGGCCCCGGCGGGCCCCAGGACGAGGCGAGCTCGCTGGTGCGGCCCTACGCCGTCACCGGCGGGCGGGTGAAGCCGCGCTACGACCTCGCCATCGAGGCGCTGGTCACCGCGGCCGCCTACCCGCCCCGTGACGTCGCCGTGCTGACCCCCGAGTACCGGGCGATCATGGACCTGTGCCGGTCCGCCCGGTCGGTCGCGGAGGTGTCCGCGCTGCTGCGGCTGCCGCTCGGCGTCGCCCGCGTCCTCATCGCCGACATGGCCGTCGAAGGGCTGCTGCGCCTGCACCAGTCGCGGCCCGCCACCACCGGCGGACAGCCGGACCTACGTCTGTTGGAAAGGGTGCTCAGTGGCCTTCGGAAGCTCTGACCAGATGGTGCCGTCCGGCCCGGACGCCGAGCTCACCTCGGTCAAGATCGTCGTCGGCGGGGGGTTCGGCGTCGGGAAGACGACCTTCGTCGGCTCGGTGTCGGAGATCATGCCGCTCACCACCGAGGCCGTCATGACCGCGGCCAGCGCCGACGTCGACGACCTGTCCGCGGTCCCGGACAAGACGACCACCACGGTCGCGATGGACTTCGGCCGCGTCTCGCTCGACAGCGAGCTGATCCTGTACCTGTTCGGCACCCCCGGTCAGCACCGCTTCTGGTTCATGTGGGACGACCTCGTCCGCGGCGCGATCGGCGCGGTGGTGCTGGTCGACACGCGCCGGCTGGAGGACTGCTTCGCCGCCGTCGACTACTTCGAGGAGCTCGGGCTCCCGTTCGTCGTCGGCGTCAACGGGTTCCACGGTGAGTTCCAGTACGCGGTCGAGGACATCCGGGACGCCCTGTCGATCAGCGCCCATGTCCCGATCGTGCAGTGCGACGCCCGCAGCCGCGAGTCGACGAAGCGGGTGCTCATCACGCTCGTCCAGCACGCGATGACCGTCCACGCCCAGGCCGCCCCACCCGCCGCGCCCGGCATCGGCACCGCCTCCCCTAGCTGGACGTAGGCGCCCGGTGACTACGGTCGCGTAGGAATGTGTGCAGGATGCATCATTTCGTGGCGTGAACGACCTACCGCATCCCATCTCGACCTATGTCGCCCTCGGCGACAGCTTCACGGAGGGGCTCAACGACCCCTACCCGGGTGAGGACGACCGCTTCCGCGGCTGGGCGGACCGGCTCGCCGAGCACCTGGCCGCCGCGAACCCCGGCCTCCGGTACGCGAACCTCGCCGTGCGCGGCAAGCTCGTCCGGCAGGTCCTGGACGACCAGGTCCCGCGGGCCGTGCGGCTCGCGCCCGACCTCGTGACGATCTGCGCGGGCGGCAACGACATCATCCGGCCCGGCGCCGACCCGGACGCCCTCGCGGTGGTGTTCGACGAGGCCGTCCGGGCGCTGCGGGGCGCCGGGGCGCGGGTCGTCGTGTTCACCGGCTTCGACACCCGCGGCCTGCGCAGCGGCGGACGCGTCCGGGGCCGGGCCGCGACCTACAACATGCACCTGCGCGCGATCGCCGACCGGCGCGGCTGCGCGGTCGTCGACCTGTGGTCGCTGCGGATCTTCAACGACCCCCGCGCCTGGCACGAGGACCGGCTGCACCTGTCGGCGGAGGGCCACCGCCGGATGGCCCTGTTCGTCGCGGAGACGATCGGCGTGCCCACCGAGGGCGACTGGCGCGAGCCGTGGCCCCCGGCCGACCCGGTCGACTGGCTCACCCAGCGCCGCGAGGACGTCCACTGGGCCCGCGCCTACCTCCTCCCGTGGATGGGGCGCCGCGCCACCGGCCGCTCCAGCGGCGACGGCCGCGACCCGAAACGCCCCACTCCTCTGCCGCTCTGAGCCTCGCGACGCAGGATGGGGGCCGAGGGTTGTGCGGTCCGCCGCGTGCGGGAAGGATCGCGAGCGTGAACGCTCCCCGGCTGCCCGACCATCTGGAACTGCTCCTCACCGACGAACCCGTCCTGGACGTGTACGCGTACGGGCCGTGGCGGGTCCCCGACGGGCTGTACGAGGAGCTCCGGGAACGCGCCGTCGCGTACAACGACGACCCGCGCGCGGTCGTGCTGAAGCGGCGGCTGAGCGACTTCTACGGGGAGGGGACCGGCACCGCGGGCGCGGAGCAGTGGTCGCTGCTGACGTTCCTGCTGGGGGCGGCGGCCGTCCGCGGCGGGTCGCGCGGGGACGTGGACTACGAGCTGCTGTCGGACTTCCTCGCCGTGCCGGAGACCGCCGTCCGGGACCCGGAGCAGTGGTTCACCCAGGGCGGCCGGTGGCGCCCGCCCGGCCTGTGGCTGCCCGAGCCCGCCGGCGACGACCCCGACCGGCGCGCCGTCATGTTCGAGGTCGCCCGCGCGGGCCTCGACGTGTTCGAGGGCCTGGAGCCGCTGGAGACCCGCCGCGGGGCGCTGGCCGGGCTGTTCGACCGGCACGCCGCCGACCCGGTGCTGCGGGAGCGCGACCTCGCCGTCCCGCGCGACGGGCTGGAGGCCGCGTGGGCGGACGGGCTGACCGACGGCGAGCTCGCCGCGCTGCCCGAACTCGGCGGGCCGGTCGCCTACCTCGGCTGGGCGTGCGACGGGCTCGCCGCCGCGCACGAGGCCCTCGCCGGCGCGGTCGCGGACGGCGACGACGCCGACACCGCCCTCGCGCGGCTGCTGCTCGCCGCCGGCGTCGCGGTCGTCCCGGCCGAGCTCGCGGTCGTCCTCGGCACCGACCGCTACGAACGCGTCGAGGAGCGCCTGCGCGCCGCCCGCGACGCGTTCGAGCCGGAGTCCTGGCAGGAGCACGTGCGGACCTGGCTCGCGCGGGGCCTCGTCGCCGGGGAGGCGGACGCCTCGCGCGCCTGGGTCGACATGGCCGTCCGGATCACCGGTGCCGTGCAGGGCCTGCCGGACGCGGCCACGAGCCCGCGCTGCCTGGTGCCCGTCCGGCGTTTCCAGGCCGACCTGCGGCGCCTGTTCGCGCCGCGCCGCGTCATCGCCAACCCGATCGCGTTCCGGCGGCCCGTGCGGGACGAGGCCGCGGGCCCGGTCCCCGCCGACCACGCCGGTCCCGCGCTGGTGGGCCAGCCGGAACTCGCCCGCGCCGTGCAGGACGCGGTCGCCGCGCGGCTGGCGGGGGAGCGGCCCGTCCGGCTGCTCATCGCCGGCCCGGAGGGCACCGGCAAGGGCACCGCCGCCGAGCTCGTCGAGGCGCGGCTCGCCGCCGCCGGCCTCGTCCACGAGGCCATGTGGATCTCCGACCAGGTCTTCGCCTCGCTCGGGGTGAGCGACGCCGTGCTGTGGCTGCAGGGCCGGGTCCGCGACTGCCGGGAGGGGCGGCGGCTCCTCGTCCTGGACGACCTGGAGCGGCTCGTCACCTACGAGCGCTGCGGCGCCGCCGCCGTCGAGGAGCTCCGGCGGCTCATGGCGCGCTTCCCCGACCTGGACGTCGTCGCGCTGTGCCGCCCCGGCGGCGCCCGTCGCCTGTTCGACGTGAACCCGGCGCTGGTCCGCGCGTTCGACACCGTCCGGACCCGCGACCTCACCGCCGCCGACTTCACCGAGCTGTTCACCCGGGCCGTCGCCCGGCGCGGCGCCCGCGCCGGCGGCGACGTCGCGGCCACCGCCGGGCTGCTGCTCAGCCGCACCCCGCCGCTGCTCAACCTGCGCGGCGCCCGGCTCGTCGAGCACCTCGCCGCGCAGTGCGCCGCCGCCGCGGCCGCCCGGGGCGCGGCGCCCGGCGAGGCGCCCGAGGTCACCGCCGCGGACCTGCCGCAGCGGCTGCTCACCGGCCGGCACGCCGAGACCGACCCGCGCGCCGAGCTCGCCGCCTGCCCCGGCATCGAACCGGTGAAGCGGGAGGTGGACGCGCTCGTCGCGGAGGCCCGCGCCGCCCGGATGCGGCGGGAGGCGGGCATGGCCGTCGCGTCGCGGCCCCCGCACCTCGTGTTCGCGGGCGACCCCGGCACCTTCAAGACGCGCGTCGCCCGGATCCTCGGCCGCCTCTACGCGGACGTCGGCGTCCTGTCGTCCGGCCACATGATCGAGGTCGACCGGGCCGACCTGCTCGGGGAGTACGCCAGCGAGACCGTGCTGCGGGTCCGGCGGGCGGTCGAGCAGGCCCTCGGCGGCGTCCTCGTCGTCCGGGACGCGCACACGTTCGCCCCCGCCGGGACCGACGCCGCCCGGGGGCGCGAGGCCCTCGACATGCTGCTGACCGCCGTCCAGGCGCACGAGGGCGACCTCGTCGTCGTCCTCACCGGGCCGGAGGCGGAGCTGAACGGGCTGCTGAAGTCGGACGCCGGCCTCGCCGCCCGCTTCCCCCGGACGGTCCGGTTCCCCGACCTCACCGACGACGAGCTCATCGAGGTCTTCGCCGCCAAGGCGGCCGACGCCGGGTTCGCGCTCGCCCCCGGCGTCCTCGACCGGGTCCGCGGGCTCCTCCAGGGCGCGTCCCGCGACCGCGCGTTCGGCAACGCGCGCCTCATGGCCAACCTCCTCGACCGGGCCGTCGCGATGCAGGGCCGCCGTGTCCTCGCCGACGGGATCGTGAACGAGGACGAGTCGCTCGACGAGATCCTCCTCATCGACGTCCCCGACACTCTCGCGCCCGGCCGCGACGAGGTCCCCGGCGACCCGCTCGCCGAGATCGACCGGCTCATCGGGCTCGACCCGATCAAGCGGGAGGTGGCGGCGCTCGTCGCCGAGGCCCGCGCCGAGCAGATGCGCCGGGACGCCGGGGTCCCGCTCGCGTCCCCCACCCGGCACATGGTGTTCATGGGCAATCCCGGCACCGCGAAGACCACCATCGCGCGGCTCGTCGCCGCCGTGTACGCGCGGCTCGGCCTGCTGTCGTCCGGCCACCTGGTGGAGGTCACCCGCGCGGACCTGGTCGCCGAGTTCGTGGGGCAGACCGCCCCGCGCGTCCGCGCGGCGGTCGAGCGCGCCCTGGGCGGGGTCCTGTTCGTGGACGAGGCGTACGCGCTGTCGGCGGCGGGAGGGGACCAGCGCGACTTCGGCCACGAGGCCGTCTCCGAACTCCTCCGCCTGATGGAGGAGCACCGCGGCGACCTCGTCGTCATCGTCGCCGGCTACGACGCCGAGATGGAGCGCTTCCTGAAGTTCAACCCCGGGCTGGACTCCCGGTTCCCGAAGATGCTGCGCTTCCCCGACTACTCCGACGACGAGCTCGTCACGATCTTCGAGTCGATGGCGACCGCGGCCGGGTTCACCGTCGCGCCCGGCGTGCTGGAGGCACTGCGCGCCCGGCTCGCCGCCCATCCGCGCGGGGCGTCCTTCGGCAACGCCCGGCTCGTCCGCAACCTCCTGGACGCGGCGATCTCCCGGCAGGCCCAGCGCATCACCGCCGCCCACGACGACGGCGACACGCCGGAGGCCACCGAGGTGCGCCACCTCCGCCCGGAGGACCTCCCGGAGGCGCCCTCCGCCGACCCCGGTCCCTCCTTCGGCCACTACATCTAGGCCGCGTAGGCGTCCGCCTGGAGGGAGTACAGGTCGGCGTAGAGGCCGCCCTGGGCCATGAGGGCCGCGTGGTCGCCCTCCTGCGTGACCTTGCCGTGCTCGAGGACGTAGATGCGGTCCGCGTAGCGCACGCTCGCGAGGCGGTGCGTGATGAGCAGGACCGTCCGCCCGTCCGCGTGCGTGCGGATGCGCTCGAACAGCAGGTGCTCGGCGCGGGCGTCCAGCGACGCGGACGGCTCGTCGCAGATCAGCAGCGGCGCGTCCCGGTAGAAGCCGCGCGCCGCCGCGAGCCGCTGCCACTGGCCGCCCGACAGCTCCGCGCCGCCCTCGAACCGGCGGTCGAGGAGCGTGTCGTAGCCGCGCTGCAGATCGGCGACCACCTCGTCCGCGCCGGCCGCGGCGGCGGCGGCGAGCAGCGGCGCGTCCGTGGCGGGCTCCCGGCCCATGGTGATGTTCTGCCGGGCGGTCATCGGCCAGTGCGTGTACTCCTGGGCGATGACGGCGATGCGGTCCCACACGTCCTCGGGCGGGACGGACGCGAGATCGACGCCGTCCCAGCGGACCTGCCCGCCGTCCGGCGCGTACAGGCCCGCGATGATCTTCGAGAGGGTCGTCTTGCCGGACCCGTTCTCCCCGACGAGCGCGACCACCTCCCCCTTGCGGAGAGTGAGCGAGACGCCGTTCAGGGACGGCCTGTCCGCCCCCGGGTAGGTGAACGCGATGTCCCTGACCTCGATGCGGGCGAAGTCGTCCGGCAGCGGCCCGGCCGCGACCGCCCGCCTGGGCGGCACCTTCTTCTCGGCGGTCGCCAGGAAGTCGAGGTAGTCGCCGAAGTAGAGGCCCTCCTCATAGCACTGGTTCACCGCGAACACGAGGTTGGCCAGGGCGGTCTGCCCCGTCCGGATCGTCAGCACGGCCGTCCCGGCCACGGCCAGCGGCACCCACCCCTGCCACAGCATCAGGCCGAGCGCCGCGTACACGCAGGCCGTCGCGACACCCTTCAGCACGTCGCCGCCGGCGCGCGCGAGCGTCTGCCGGCGCGCCAGGTCCAGCTCCACGCTCCGCTGGTGGGCCGCGAACCGGTCGTACTCGCCGAGCAGGAACGACCGCATGGTGAACGACCGCACCTCCGCAGCGTGCCGCCGCTCCGTCATGAGGTTCGACAGGATCCACTTGCGGCGCGTCACCCCCACCATCGCGAGCATCGTCAGGTACTGCATCCGCGCCGCCCGCACCGACGCCCAGCCCTCCGGCAGGGCCGTGAGCAGCAGCAGCGGCAGCAGCACCGGGTGCAGGACGCCGAGCGTCCCGGCCGCCGCGACCACCCCGACGACGCCGGTCAGGACGTCCACCGCCGCCTGGACGACCCGCGGCGCCGAGGACATCCCGCGCGTCTCCGCGCGCTGCAGCTCGTCCAGGAAGTCGGAGTCGTCGAGCGCGGTGAGGTCCACCGCCGTGGTCGTCTCGTACAGCCGCGTCTCGACCAGCCGCTGCACCTGCGGGCGCAGCCGCGCCTGTGCCCAGCCCGCCGCGGTCTGCAGTCCCGCCCGCAGGGTGATCGCCCCCGCCACCAGCGCCAGCGACGGCAGCGCCGCCCGCACCCGTTCCGGCGTGGGGCCCGCGCTGAACAGCGCCGTCAGGACCCCCGTCGTGGCGAGCAGCCCGAAGGCGGTGAAGATCCCGGCGAGCAGGTTCAGTCCGATCGTCACCGCGGTGTCGGCCCGGTTCGCCCGCCAGGCCAGCCCCGCCGCCCGCGCGATCACGGAGGGCAGCCGCCGCGCCATCGTGACCATCCCGGTCTCGGCGACCTCACGGTCCTTCGCGTGCCAGATGTGGGCGCTCAGCTCCGGCAGCTGCGACCCGCCCGGATCCGCGGCCGCCGGCCGCCTCTTTCGCCCTGCCCTCCAGCGGAAACGGCGTCCTGCTCCCATCGGCGTCCTCCGTGCCTGTATGCGACCCCAGGTGGAGTGTGCGACGCGAGTACGACATTGTCCCCTTCGAATGTCACAAAGAGCGGTGATTGAGACCGTTGAGCAATCATGCGCGGGATGGACGTGGAAGTGTCCGGAAGGTTCTAAGGTCTACGGCAGGACCGGCGGCCGGACGAGCGGCCGGACAGGCGAGGAGGGCGACCGGTGACGCATGGTTCCGTGCCCGCGGGCCACTACGAGCGGGACCCTTACGGCGACCCGTACGACGGTGACCGGCTCGCCGGCGGCCGCATCCATCCCGAGGACGCCCCGCCGCGCCGCCGCCGCAGGCGCCGCTGGCCGCGCGTCCTCGGCGGGCTGCTCGTCGTCGCGCTCCTGCTGACGGTCGGCGGGTACTTCTACCTCGACTCCCGGCTGCAGCGCGAGAGCGTCCTGGTCGACTATCCCGGCAGGGTCGCCGACACCCCGGGCACCACCTGGCTCATCGTCGGCTCCGACAGCCGCGAGGGCCTGTCCGCCGCGCAGCGCAGGGAGTTCGCGACCGGCAAGGCGGCCGGCCGCCGCACCGACTCCATGATGCTGCTGCACTACGGATCCGGCGGCACCACCCTCGTCAGCCTGCCGCGCGACTCCTATGTCGCGATCCCCGGCCGGGGCCGCAACAAGCTCAACGCCGCGTTCGCGTTCGGCGGGCCGAAGCTGCTCGTCCGGACCGTGGAGCAGGCCACCGGCCTGCGCGTCGACCACTACGCCGAGATCGGCTTCGGCGGGTTCGTCGGGGTCGTCGACGCCATCGGCGGCGTTGAGATCTGCGTCAAGGAGCGGATGCGCGACCCCAAGGCGGGCATCGACCTGTCGCCGGGCTGCCAGACCCTCGACGGCGGCCAGGCCCTCGGCTACGTCCGGTCCCGCAACTACGCGCGCGCCGACCTCGAGCGCGTCGAGAAGCAGCGGCAGTTCTTCGGCGCCCTCATGAAGAAGGCCTCCGGCCCCGGCGTCCTGCTCAACCCGTTCCGCAGCGTCCCCCTCGCGCTCAACGCCACCAGCAACTTCCTCGTGGACGACGGCGACCACCTCCACCACCTCGCCCGGATGATGTGGGCGATGCGCGACGTCAGCGGCGGCGACGGCGTCACCACGACCGTCCCGATCGGCGGCGGTGGGTCCGCGGCGGGCGTCGGCTCCTACATCAGCTGGGACAGGACGAAGGCCGGCGTGCTCTTCGGCGCCCTCAGGGAGGACCGGGCCGTGCCGCGGAACGTCATCACGAAGTGAACGGCTAGAGTCGGATCATGCTCGACGACCTGACGTCCAAGGAACTGCACGACCGCGCCATGGCCCTCGCCAGGCAGCGGCGGGACGTCGGCTTCCTGTGGGATCTCCTGCGCGCGATCCCCGCCGCGGCGGCGGCCACCGGCGACGTCGACCGCGCCGAGTTCGACCTCCTGCACGGCTTCTCCCTGCTGGAGGAGTTCACCCACGCCGGGGAGGGCGAACTCGCCGACGCGCTGCGCCCCTTCTACGCCGAGTACCTCCGCTCGCACGGCACAGAGTGATTTCAGTCACCTGCAAGCGCCACTGACCGTCTCTTTGCCGCTTCTTGCTCTCCGTTCCGCCACCCTCGGGAATCACCCTGCGTAGGCAAGTGACCTCAGAAGGTGGTTGATCGTGAACAAGAAGTACGTGAAATTGGCGGCCATCGCCTTCACCGTGTGGTACATCATCAGCAGGCCGGAAGGGGCTGCTGATCTGGTCGGCGATGCACTGCGCGGTCTCGGCGCCGCGGCGGAGTCCATCTCGCAGTTCATGAGCGCGCTGCCCACCTGACTCGGGATCCACCGGCCCCGTGCCTCGCGGGCGCGGGGCTCTTTCGCGGCCGGACACCAAGCGGTGGCCCCGCCGTCACAGTAAAATCCCGCTTTGCGGGCACTCGCGGCTGGGCACAATCGGATCGGGTCATTGTGTCGCTGCGCTAAACGACAGGGACGGCGTACGGATGAAGAAGAACCTCCGCTATGTGGCGATCGCCTTCGTCATTTTCTATCTGCTCAGCTCCCCGACGGACGCGGCGGGAGTCGTGAACAACGCCTTCGACCAGCTCGGCCAGGCCGGCAGCCAGCTCGCCGCCTTCGTCAACGCCCTGGGCGGCCAGTAGGCCGCGCCCGGGGCCGATCTCCTAGGATCGGCCCCATGTCAATCTTCGATGTGGAGATCGGAGGTCTGCGGGACGGCTCCGCGGACCTTCCCCGGTACCGGGGCACGGCCGTGCTCATCGTCAACGTCGCCTCCAAGTGCGGCCTCACCCCCCAGTACGCCGGCCTCGAACGGCTGCAGGAGCGCTACGCCGAGCGGGGTTTCACCGTCCTCGGCGTCCCCTGCAACCAGTTCCTCGGCCAGGAGCCCGGCACCCCCGACGAGATCGCCGAGTTCTGCTCGGCCACCTATGGCGTCACCTTTCCGCTGACCGAGAAAGTCGAGGTCAACGGCGAGAACCGGCATCCGCTCTATGACCGGCTCGTCGACGCCCCCGACGCGGAAGGGCACACCGGCGACATCCGCTGGAACTTCGAGAAATTCCTGATCGGTCCGGACGGCGCCGTCGCGGCCCGTTTCGCCCCCCAGGTCGAACCCGAATCCGCCGAGGTCATCGCCGCGATCGAGAAGTCGCTCCCCGCCTGAACAGCGCCGGTGCGGAGGGTGCGTCCGCACCCCCGCACCGACGATTGTTCTAGTGTGCATGCACGCTCTGACGTGGAGGTTGCGCATGACCCGCTGGACGGCGTCCGACATTCCCGCATTGAACGGCCGGCGCGCCATCGTGACCGGCGCCAACAGCGGCATCGGCTACCACACGGCCCTGCAGCTGGCCCTGCACGGCGCGTCCGTCGTGCTGGCGTGCCGCAGCGCCGAGCGCGGCCGGGCCGCCCTCGACCGCATGCGGGCCGCCGCCCCCGATGCCGACCTCGCCCTGGACTCCCTCGACCTCGCCGACCTGGCATCCGTCCGCGGCTTCGCCGAACGCCACGCCGGCACGGCCCTCGACATCCTCGTCAACAACGCCGGCGTCATGGCCCTCCCGCGCCGCACCACCGCCGACGGCTTCGAGATGCAGTTCGGCACGAACCACCTCGGCCACTTCGCCCTGACGGGGCTCCTGCTCCCCGCCCTGAAGGACGCCCGCGTCGTCACCGTCACGTCCGGATTCGCCTGGACGGGCCGGATCCGCTTCGACGACCTCCAGGGCGAGCGCCGCTACAACAAGTGGACGGCCTACGCCCAGGCCAAGCTCGCGAACCTGCTCTTCGCCAAGGAGCTCGCCCGCCGCGTCCCGACCCTGGTCAGCGTCGCCGCCCACCCCGGCTACGCCGCGACCAACCTGCAGCAGGCCGGCCCGCGCATGCAGGGCAGCCGCCTCATGGACCGCGCCGCCGCCCTGGGCAACGCCCTCATGGCCCAGTCCGCCGCGGCGGGCGCCCTGCCCACCCTCTACGCCGCGACGTCCCCCGACGCGAAGCCGGGTGCGTGCTACGGCCCCCGCCTCCTCCAGTACAGGGGCGCCCCCACCGAGGTGGTGACCCCGCCCCAAGCGGACAAGGCGCCCCAGGCCGCGCGCCTCTGGGAGATCTCGGAGACCCTGACCGGCGTCACCTACCCCACCGCCCCGTAGGCGGTCACGGAGGGAGGGCGAGGTCCCAGTCGAGGGTGGCGGGGACCGAACCCTCGAGGGTGAGCAGCCAGCGCTTGACCTCGATGCCGGAGCCGCCGCTGTAGCCGCCGAGCCCGTTCGCGGCGACGACGCGGTGGCACGGCACGATCAGCGGGATCGGGTTGGAGCCCATCACCTGACCGATGACCTGCGCGTGCAGCCCGGTGCCGCTGCGCTCGCCCAGCTCACCGTAGGTGACGGTCTCTCCGTACCGGACGGTGCTGTAGAGGGTGCCGAGGACCGCGCGCTGGGCGTCCGAGGTCAGGCGCCAGTCGATCGGCAGGTCGAACGTCTTCGGGTCGCCGTCGAAGTACGCGCGCAGCGCGTCCAGCGCGGGGGCGAGGCGTTCGCGGTCGTCCACGACGGGCAGGGCGGCGGCCTTCGCGGTGCGGGCGCGCGCGGCGGGGGAGTCGTGGAAGCCGAGCGAGACGATCCCCGCCTCGGTCGCCGCCACGAGCAGGTCTCCGAGGACGGTCCCGGCCGTGCCGAACGCCACGGTCTCCTCCATCACCTGTCTCCCTTCGCCCCGGCCGAGCATATTGGCCGGGGCCGACACCCCTCGGTCAGGCGGCCGGATCCGCCGCGGACGCGGGCCGGGGCGGACGCCGCCGGCCCGCGTTCCACTCCTTGGGACGGGGGTGTGCCCGGCGCGCGGGGAGGCAGAGGTACGCTCGTGGACGTGCGACGGTTCCTCACCCCCGGCTGGCTCGGCCTGCATGCGCTGGCGATCGTGCTCTTCGGCGCCTTCCTGGGCTTCGGCTGGTGGCAGTTCGACCGCGCCCAGGCGGGCAACGACCGGTCGTGGGCCTACACGTTCGAATGGCCGATCTTCGCGATCTTCGTGGTCATCATGTGGGTCAAGATGATCCGGGACGAACGGGACGGTGTGGCACCGGCGCCCAAGGTCATCGAGGAGCCCGCGGAGTCCGCGGTCACCCGAGAGATCATCCGGCAGCAGGAGGAGGAGGACCCCGCGCTGGCGGCCTACAACCGCTACCTCGCGCGCCTCAACTCCGAGAGCCACCGGCGCGACTGAACCGCGCGATCGTTCCCTGAAAGGGTGTGAGCTGTGAAAGGCGCGGTGACGCGGTACCGCATCCTGGCCATGGTGGTCGGCACGCTGCTGGTCCTCCTGGTCATCGGGATGGTCCTGAAGTACGGGCCGCCCGACCGGCCGGAGATGGCGGGGATCGTGGCGCAGATCCACGGCTTCCTGTTCATGGTCTACCTGGCGGCCGCCTACGACCTGTGGCGCCGTGCCGGCTGGCCGCTCTCCCGCATGGTCCTGATCGTGTTCGGCGGGATCGTCCCCTTGATGACCTTCTTCGTGGAGCGGCGCATCGTCCGCGACGCCCGAGCCCTTCCGGAGCCGGTCGAGGCGAGCGCCTGACCCGCGCCCCCGGTCCGGAACGAGCCGCGGCCCGTGAAGGCGGCGCCTCCACGGGCCTGGCCCCGCAGCGATCCCTTTACTGCGTGGACGGCGGCCGGGACGGGGGTCGGACGGAGTTCCGGCCGCCTGTTTTCCGGCGTGCAGCCGGAGTCGGAAGAAAGCGATTCCCACCTCCCTTCGCGGCTCGGCCGGTCGTCCGGGGAAGGGTCCGTCCGGCGGATGCGATGTGACGGTGAGTGACCGGGCCGGCGGTGCCGCCGTCCGGTGGCGCCGGCGTCCGGCGGCGGTCCGGTGACGCCCCCGGACGGCCGAGGACCCGAGGTGTGTCGCCGCGCGGCGCCTGCGCGGCGCCGCCGGGAACGCCCTCGGCCGCACGGTCCGGGCGGTGCGGAGGACGGCCGGCTCCGCGCAAGGTGCACCGCATCCGGGCCGCCCCCCTCCGTTCGAAGCGGGGCTTTGTCGCCCCGAGAACCAGTCGTTCACTGTGCGTCACGATCTCGTAGCGGTAGGTACCCCACCGTCATGCGGACGTAAACCAAGGTCAATCCCGAGAATCGGGAGCGGCGCGAACCTTTGCCGGGGCTCGGAAACGACGTATAGCGATATGTCGGGTATTGCGGGCGGGGCGCGGGGCGGCGAAGGTGATCGGTAACGATCCGCGCCGTCGAACGGACCCCGCATGGCCACGACCGTGACCGCTCCCGCCGTCTCCGCCCGCCGCGCCTGGACGACCGTCGCGCTGCTCGTCCTCTTCATGATGATCAACTTCTTGGACAAGGCGGTGCTCGGCCTCGCGGGCGACGACATCCGGCGCGACCTGCGCCTGTCCGGCACCGAGTTCGGCTCCGTCGGCACCGCGTTCTTCCTGCTCTTCAGCGTCGCCGGGATCGCCGCGGGGTTCGTCGCCGACCGGGTCGGGACCCGCCGGCTGCTCGCCGTCCTCGTGGTGCTCTGGAGCGCGTCCCAGCTCGTCGCCGCCCTGCCCGCCGCGGGCCTCGGCACCCTGCTGATCACCCGGGTCGTCCTCGGGGCGGCCGAGGGGCCGTCCTTCGCGATGGCCACCCACACCGCGTTCGGCTGGTTCCCCGACCGCGAGCGCGCGCTGCCCGGCAGCCTCCTGTCGGTCGGCGCCGCCGCCGGCGTCGTGCTCGGCGCGCCGGCGCTCGCCGCCGTCATCTCCCGGTACGGGTGGCGGACGGCCTTCGCCGTGACGGGCGTCCTCGGCGTCCTCTGGCTGGCCGCCTGGCTGCCGCTCGGCGGCGAGGGGCCGCACGCGCCGGGTGCGGCGGGGACGCGCGGCGAGCCGCGCGTCCCGTACCGGCGCCTGCTGACCCGCGGCACCGTCCTCGGCGCTCTCGCGGCCGGGTTCGCGGCGTTCTGGACGATGGCGGTCGCGATCACGTGGCTGCCGCAGTTCCTGCAGCGCGTCCACGGGATGACGCTGGAGACCGCCAGCGTGATCGCCGCCGGGACCCAGGTCGTCGGCATCGGCGTCATGCTGGGCGTCGGCTACGCGTCCACGCGCCTGACCCGGGCGGGCCGCTCGACCCGGACGGCGCGCGGTGTGCTCGGCGGCGCCTGCGTGGTCGTCTCGGGGGTGGGCTGCCTGCTCGTGCCGCGGTCCGGCGGGGGAGCGGCGCTCGTGCTCGTCATGATGGTCGCGTTCACCGCCGGCAACGCGTTCTTCGCCCTGATGCAGGCCGTCATCGCGGAGCTCGCGCCGACGCGGCAGCGGGCCGCCCTGCTCGGCACGGTGACGGCCCTGGCGTCCACGGCCGGCGCCGTCGGCCCGCTCCTGTCCGGCGCGATCGTGGACGCCGCGTCCACCGAGCCCACCGGGTTCCGGCACGTCTTCGACCTGGCCGCCACCCTAATGATCATCGGCGGGCTGCTCGCCGCCGCGCTGATCCGCCCCGCCCGCGACCGCGCGTCCCTGCCGCCGAACGATCTGTGACCTCGGCGTTCCGCGATGTCGCGACCGGACGTCAGGCGGCTTCGGCCTGGCCCGGGAGCAGGGTTCCCACACGGGCGCGGACCGCCTCGATCGCCTCCCACTGCGGCGTGCCGAGGTTCGCCAGCGCGGCCGGGAAGACGCCGTCCTGTTCGGCCAGGATGTGCTGCCGGAGGACGCCCAGCGCGTCCAGCAGCCGCCGCTCCCACCCCGGTGCCGTGCCCGCGGCGGCCTCCGCCAGCGCCGCGTCGATGACGCGGTGCTCCTCGATCAGGGCGTCGATGTGCTCGTGGAAGTCGCCGTCCAGGGCGGGGAACAGGCCCTCCTCCTCGACCGCGGTATGCGGGACGAGGACGGCCGAGATGCGGCGGGCGAGGTCCCGCATCAGCTCACGATCGCCGGCCCGGTGGGCGGACCTGACATCGCCGATCAGGTTCACCACGAGCTCGTGCTCGTCCGTCAGCTGTCTGATCGTCTCCACCGCCTGGCAGCCGCAGTACTCGCACATGCCCGATGCCCCTCGTCGCTCCGCAATGCCCGTTCCTCCAGCATCGGCCGCGGAGGAGGCCGACTTAAGGGGCGAACGTCCCGACGCCCGGCCCGGCAGTGGTGATCGCTGAGAGCGAACGTTGCTGAGGAAACAAAATTCTGCTCCGTTTTCTTGAGTGGATATGACTCAACTTCCGATTGGGTCGTCTGACGAGGAGCTGAGCATGAGCGAGACGCTGACGTTGCCGGTGCTGCCCCTGGACGAGGGGGTCGTCCTGCCCGGCATGGTCGTGCCGCTGGATCTGTCCGGGAGCGGCGAGGTGCGGGCGGCCGTCGAGGCGGCCAAGGCGGGGGTGCGGGAGAAGGGGCCGGAGGTCCGGGCGCAGGAGAAGCCGCGGGTGCTGCTGGTGCCCCGGCTGAACGGGCAGTACGCCGGGATCGGCACGCTGGGCGTGATCGAGCAGGAGGGACGGCTGCCGGACGGGGGGCCGGGGGCCGTCGTGCGCGGCGTCTCGCGGGTGCGGATCGGGACCGGGACGACCGGGCCGGGCGCGGCGCTGTGGGTCGAGGGGACCGTCGTCGACCCGGGCCCGGCGGGCGGGCGGGCGCTGGAGCTCGCCAAGGAGTTCAAGGGGCTCGTCGGCGCGATCCTGCAGAAGCGGGGCGCGTGGCAGGTCGTGGACGTCGTCCAGCAGATCGACGACCCGTCGGTCCTGGCCGACAACGCCGGGTACGCGCCCTACCTGTCGGACGAGCAGAAGACCGAGGTGCTGGAGACGCCCGACGTGGTCGAGCGGCTCAACCTGGTGATCGGCTGGGCGCGCGACCACCTCGCGGAGCTGGACGTCGCGGAGACCATCCGCAAGGACGTCCAGGAGGGCATGGAGAAGACGCAGCGGGAGTTCCTGCTGCGGCAGCAGCAGGAGGCCATCCGCAAGGAGCTCGCCGAGCTGAACGGCGACCCCGCCGACGAGGAGGACGACTACCGGGCGCGGATCGAGGCGGCGGAGCTGCCGGAGAAGGTGCGCGAGGCCGCGCTCAAGGAGGTCGACAAGCTGGAGAGGGCGTCGGACGCGTCGCCGGAGGGCGGATGGATCCGCACGTGGCTCGACACCGTCCTCGACATCCCCTGGAACGAGCGGACGGAAGACTCCTACGACATCGCCGGGGCGCGCAGGATCCTCGATGAGGACCACGCCGGGCTCGATGACGTCAAGGAGCGCATCGTCGAGTACCTGGCCGTGCGCAAGAGGCGCGCCGACCGCGGCCTGGGGGTCGTGGGCGGCAGGCGAAGCGGGGCCGTGCTGGCGCTCACGGGTCCTCCCGGGGTCGGCAAGACGTCGCTGGGCGAGTCGGTCGCGCGGGCGATGGGCCGCGAGTTCGTCAGGGTCGCCCTGGGCGGTGTCAGGGACGAGGCGGAGATCCGGGGCCACCGGCGTACGTACGTGGGGGCGCTCCCGGGGCGGATCGTGCGCGCGATCAGGGAGGCGGGGTCGATGAACCCCGTCGTCCTCCTGGACGAGGTCGACAAGGTGGGCGCCGACTACCGGGGCGACCCCACGGCGGCCCTCCTGGAGGTGCTCGACCCGGAGCAGAACCACACGTTCAGGGACCACTACCTGGAGGTCGAGCTCGACCTGAGCGATGTGCTGTTCCTCGCGACGGCGAACGTCGTGGAGGCGATCCCCGGGCCGCTGCTCGACCGGATGGAGCTCGTCCAGCTGGACGGATACACCGAGCACGAGAAGGTGACGATCGCGCGGGACCACCTCCTGCCGCGCCAGCTCGACAAGGCGGGCCTGGAGGCGGACGAGGTCGGGTTCCGGGACGACGCGCTGCGCCTGCTGGCGGCGGAGTACACGCGGGAGGCGGGCGTCCGGTCGCTGGACCGGTCGATAGCCCGGGTCCTGCGGAAGGTCGCGGCGAACGTCGCGCTGGAGAAGGCGGAGCTGCCGGTCGTCATCGGCGCCGACGACCTGAAGGAGTACCTGGGGCGGCCCCGGTTCACGCCGGAGGTCGAGCTCAGCCGGTCGGAGCGCCGGACGAGCGTCCCCGGCGTCGCGACGGGGCTCGCCGTCACCGGGGCGGGCGGTGACGTCCTCTACATCGAGGCGTCGCTGGCCGACCGGGAGACGGGCGACACCGGGGTGACGCTCACCGGGCAGCTCGGCGACGTCATGAAGGAGTCGGCCCGGATCGCGCTCAGCTACCTGCGGTCGCGGGGCGCGGAGCTGGAACTGCCGGTCGGCGACCTGAAGGACCGGGGTGTGCACGTCCACGTGCCCGCCGGCGCCGTCCCGAAGGACGGGCCGAGCGCCGGGATCACGATGACGACGGCGCTGGCGTCGCTGCTCACCGGACGTCCGGTGCGGCCGGAGGTGGCGATGACCGGCGAGGTCTCCCTGACCGGGCGCGTGCTGCCGATCGGCGGGCTCAAGCAGAAGCTGCTCGCGGCCTCGCGGCTGGGGATCACCACCGCGATCGTCCCGAAGCGGAACGAGCCCGACCTCGAGGACGTCCCGGACGAGGTGCTGGAGAAGCTGACCGTCCACACCGTCAGCGACGTCCGGGAGGTGCTGGAGCTGGCCCTGGAGCCGGCGACCACACCCGTCGCCGTCTGAGCCCGCACGGGGGTGCCGCCCTCTCCGGAGGGCGGCGCCCCTGCGACGAGGTAAGCCCCGCGTCCCCATATTCGTCGGCATACTCCCTAGCGGAGTGGGGATCGGTGCGGTGTGTCGGTCCCACTGCTGCATCCCGCCGAACGCGGCGCGCCCGCCCCCTGGTACGTCATCGTCTTCCGGGCGGTGGCGGCGCTCGCGGCGCTCGCCCTGCTCGGCGTCTTCTTCTACTACGCCTTCCGGCTCACGCTCACGCCGGTCCGGGACCACGGGCAGGCGGGCGGGAACACCGATCCCGGACGGTCCCTGCGCTTCTACCTGGACCGGCCCCCGAGCGAGGCGGTGCGGCAGCTCGGCGGCAACCTCGCGCTGCTCGCGCCGCTCGGCGTCCTGCTCCCCCTGGTCACGGCGGGCCTGCGCGGCCCGGTGCGGCTGATCCTGCTGACCGGCCTGATCTCCCTGGCCATCGAGGCGGTGCAGGGGCTCTTCGTGATCGGCCGCGCCTTCGACGTCGACGACGTCATCCTCAACGTGACCGGTGTCGTCCTCGCCTACCTGCTGCTCGGGCGGTACCTCTCACGCCGCGTCCACGGAGTCTGAGGGCGTCAGGCGGAAGATGCGCAACTGCCGGTGCGCGCGCTCCTCGTAGCGGTCGTAGACCGGCCACACCCTCACCAGCCGCGACCACACCGCCTCCCGTTCCTCCTCGGTCAGCAGATGGGCGGTGACCGTGCTGCGGCGCCCCTCGAAACTGACCTCCGCCGCCGGGTGCTTCAGCAGGTTCCCGGTCCACGCCGGGTGCTTCTCGCGCCCGAAGTTGGAGCCCACGACGAGCCACGTCCCGTCCGGCTCGGGCAGGCACGCCAGCGGCGCCTGCCGGGGCTGCCGGCTCACCGCGCCGGTCGTCGTCAGGACCAGGCTCGGGACGAGGGCCTGGCCGATCGACCGCACCCGGCCGCGGGTGATCCGGTGCAGCCGCCTGTCGAGCGCCGGCACGATCTTCGGCCCCACCTTGGCGAACCACGCGGAACCGGAGATCCGCTGGAAGACCGGTCCGAGCGTGCGCTGGACGAGTGGTACGGGCATGGCTGTCTCCTCCGTGGTCCGGCTCTGTGGTGATGCTCGTTTCGAAGGGGTTCAGTCGGCGGCGAGCAGGCGGCCCGCGCGGCGGGGCGCCAGGTGACCGGACTCGGCCAGCCAGCGGAGGCCGTCCTCCACCGTCTCCTCCACCGGGCGCGGCGCGAGGTCCAGCGCGTCCAGGATCGGGCGGTCGTCGGTCGGCACCAGCGTGACCATGAACTCGGCGGCGTCGCGGGTGAGGGGGTAGTCGAAGTCGCGGACGCGTTTCGCCGCGTCCAGCAGGGAGCCCAGCGCCAGCATCACCGCGCTCGGCACCCGGAGGGTCCGCGGGCGGACGCCCGTCAGCCGGTGGCAGAGCCGGGCGTACTCGGGCCAGGTGAGGTAGTGGCCGCCGAGCAGCCAGCGGTGCGCGCCGCCGTCCGCCCCGGCCGCCCGTGCCAGCGCCGTGCCGAGGTCGCGGACGTCGATCACGGAGACGCCCCCGCCGGGCAGCGGCCATACCTTGCCGAGCGCGGCGGCCAAACCCTCCATCAGCGCGTCGAGGGTGGGCTGGTGGGGGCCGCACACCCCGCCCGGATAGACGATGGTGACGGGCGCGCCGTCGTCCTGGAGCCCGCGCACGTACCGCTCGGCGGCGAGCTTCGAGCGGCCGTACCCGGTGCGCGGGTTCGCGAGGGGCCCGTCGGCGGTGATCACGGGGCTGGACGGCGGGACGAACACGCCGATCGTCGAGACGTGGACGACGCGGCTCAGGCCGTGCGCCACGGCGCCGCCGACCACGTTGCGGGTGCCGGTGACGTTCACCTTCACCAGGTCGCCGGCCGATCCGGTCACGCCGATCGAGGCGGCGGTGTGGATCGCGGCGTCGCAGCCGTCCAGGGCGGTCCGCACGGCCCCCTCGTCCAGCATATCGCCGGTGACGACCTCGACGGCGCCGATGTCGACGCCGAGCGCGCCGAGGACGCGGGCGGTCCTGTCCCGGTCGCGGACGAGGGCGCGAGGCCGGTGCCCGGCGGCGAGCAGCGCGTGGACGGTATGGGAACCGACATACCCGGAGGCGCCGGTGACGAGGACCCGCATGGTGGACAAACTAGCGCTTGGGCGGCCCGCCGCGACACTCGCCCGGCCGGTGGTCCGCCGGGTTTCGGACCGGCGCATATCCCGGGCGCGCAGGGCCGGGTGATTGACGCCTCTGGAACGCTCCATCACACTCGGGACTCACCTGACCGCCGACCGGGAGGGACCCATGAGGATCGGACTGGCCGGCGCGGGGCGCATCGGTGCGCGCCACGCCGCCGCCCTCAGCGCGCTGCCCGAGGTCGATTCGCTCGTCATCGCGGACGTGGACCCGTCCCGGGCCCGCCTTCTCGCCGACTCCCTGACCGGTGACGACACGGGCGCCCCCGCGTCGCCCGACGCGCCGTCCGGGCAGGCCGGGACCGCGAGGCTCGCCGTGCTGGACGAGGTCGCCGGGCTGTTCACCGCCGGGCTGGACGGCCTGGTCGTGGCGGCGGCCACCGGAGCGCACGCGGAGCTGGTGACGCGGGCGGTGGCCCGCGGGCTGCCGGTCTTCTGCGAGAAACCGCTTGCCGGGGATCTTGATGGAACGTTCCAAATCGTGTCCGCGGCCGAGTCCGCCGGAGTGCCGGTGCAGGTGGGCTTCCAGCGGCGGTTCGACGCCGGGAACCAGGCCGCCCGCGAGGCGGTGGCGTCCGGCCGGCTGGGATGGCTGCACACCGTGCGGTCATGCAGTTTCGACCCGGCGCCCCCGCCCGCCGCCTACGTCGCCACGTCCGGCGGCCTGTTCCGCGACTGCGTCATCCACGATCTGGACCTGATCCGGTACGTGACCGGACGGGATGCCGTGAGCGTGGCGGCGTCCGGGGCGAACAGGGGCGACGCCTTCTTCCGCGAACACGGCGACATCGACACGGGCGGCGCGCTGCTCGTCCTGGACGACGGGACGCTCGCCCAGGTGGCCGCCACCCGGTACAACGCGGCCGGATACGACGCGCGCCTGGAGCTGTTCGGGTCGAAGGACAGCGTCGTCGCCGGGCTGGACGAGCGCACCCCCATCACTCCTCTGGGGGCGTCCGGCGGCGAGCAGCGGCACGCCTACAGCGGTTTCATGGAACGGTTCGCCGACGCCTACGACGCTGAACTGAGAGCGTTCGTGGACGTGGTGGCGGAACGGCGGGCCAATCCCTGCCCGCCCCGAGCGGCCCTGGAGGCGTTCTACCTCGCGGAGGCCTGCGCGCTCTCCCTCCGGGAAGGGCGGATCGTCGCCGTCGCCGAGGTGCGGAGATGAGGGAGGCGCCGATCCGGCCGCGCCCTTTATGATCGACTCGCTCGGGGGAGAAACGGAGCGTCCGATGAGACGTGCGACCACGCGCGCGACGGTGACCGTCCTGGCCGCCGCCACGGTACTGGCGCTGGCAGGCTGCAGCGACTCCGGCGGGAAGAAGGCCGAGGAGACCCCAGGCGCGGGCGGGCCGCGCCTGAAGATCGCCATGGTCACCCATTCGGGGGCGGGCGACACCTTCTGGGACATCGTCCAGAAGGGGGCGAAGGCCGCCGCCGCCAAGGACAACGTCGAATTCCTCTATTCCGCGGACCCGGACGGCGGGAAGCAGGCGCAGCTCGTCCAGGCGGCGATCGACAAGCGGGTCGACGGCATCATCGTCACGCTCGCCAAGCCGGACGCGATGAAGGACGTGCTCGCCCGCGCGGCCGCCGCGAAGATCCCGGTCGTGTCGATCAATTCGGGTGCGACGGAATCCGCCGCGCTCGGAGCGATCGCCCATTTCGGGCAGGACGAATCGATCGCCGGTGAGGCCGCGGGCGCCGAGCTCAAGAAGATCGGTGCGAAGAAGGCGCTCTGCGTCATCCACGAGCAGGGCAACGTCGGCCTGGAGGACCGCTGCGCCGGGGCGAGGAAGACGTTCGGCGGGCAGCTGCAGAACCTCTTCGTGCAGGGCACCAACATGCCGGAGGTCAAGTCCTCCATCACGGCGAAGCTCCAGGCGGACAAGGGCATCGACGGCATCCTCACCCTGGGCGCCCCCTTCGCCGCCACCGCCGTGGACTCCGTCGAGTCGACCGGGAGCAAGGCCAAGGTCGGCACCTTCGACCTGAACAAGGACCTCATCGCCCAGATCACGTCCGGCGCCATCTGGTTCGCCGTCGACCAGCAGCCCTACCTGCAGGGGTACGGAGCCGTCGACCAGCTGTGGCTGCAGAAGACGAACGGGAACGTCCTCGGCGGGGGACGCCCCGTCCTGACCGGCCCCGCGATCGTCACCAAGGACAACGCCGCCGCGCTGGAGGGGTTCGCGAACCGGGGCACCCGGTGACGACCCCGGCGGTCGCGGCCGCGCCGGACGAGCGGCTCGCCCGGCGGTCGCCGCTGCGGCGGCTGCTCGGCCGGCCGGAGCTCGGGGCGCTCCTCGGCGCGGTCGCGCTGTTCGTGTTCTTCTCCCTGGCCGCGGACGCCTTCCTGCGGACGGGGTCGTTCTCGACCGTCCTGTACGCGAGCTCCACGTTCGGGATCATGGCGGTCGGGGTGTCGCTGCTGATGATCGGCGGCGAGTTCGACCTGTCGGCGGGTGTGATGGTGACGACGTCCGCGCTGGTCACGGCGCTCACCGCCTACCAGCTGACGCTGAACCTGTGGGTCGGGGCGGCGATCTCGCTGGCCGTCACCCTGGCCCTCGGGCTGCTGAACGGGCTGCTGTGCGTGCGGACGCGGCTGCCGAGCTTCATCGTGACGCTCGCGACGTTCTTCATGCTCGCGGGCCTGAACCTCGGCGTGACGAAGGCGGTCACGGGGAACGTCGCGTCCGACTCCGTCCGGGACATGGACGGGTTCGACTCGGCGCGCGCGGTCTTCGCGTCCGACCTGGCCGTCGGGGGCGTCACCGTGGACGTCACCGTGCTGTGGTGGCTGCTGCTCGTCGCGGCCGCGACCTGGCTGCTGCTGCGCACGCGCGCCGGGAACTGGATCTTCGCGGTCGGCGGAGCGGCCGACAGCGCCCGCGCCGTCGGGGTCCCCGTGGCCCGGACGAAGATCGCGCTGTTCATGGGGGTCGCGTTCTGCGCGTGGCTGTCCGGGATGCACCTCGTGTTCGCGTTCGCCACGGTGCAGTCGGGCGAGGGCGTGGGGAACGAGTTCTACTACATCATCTGCGCCGTCATCGGCGGCTGCCTGCTGACCGGGGGCTACGGGTCGGCGATCGGCGCGGCGGTCGGCGCGTTCATCTTCGGCATGACGAACAAGGGCATCGTGTACGCGGAGTGGAACCCCGACTGGTTCAAGTTCTTCCTCGGCGCGATGCTCCTCATCGCGACCGTGGTGAACCTGGTCGTCCGGCGGAGGGTGGAGCGGTCGTCATGAGTGACACGCCCTTGGTGAGGCTCGACGGGGCGGGCAAGAGCTACGGCAACGTCATCGCGCTGCGGGACGTGGACCTGGAGGCGTCCCCGGGGGAGGTGACGTGCGTCCTCGGCGACAACGGCGCGGGCAAGTCCACCCTCATCAAAATCGTCGCGGGACTGCACCGGCACGACACCGGCACCTACACGGTGCAGGGAGAGGAGGTCGCCTTCTCCTCCCCGCGCGAGGCCCTCGACCTCGGCATCGCCACCGTCTACCAGGATCTCGCGGTCGTCCCGCTGATGCCCGTCTGGAGGAACTTCTTCCTCGGCTCGGAGAAGCGCAGGCGACTCGGACGCCTCGACATCCCGTTCATGCGCGCCACCACCCGGGACGAGCTCCACGCCATGGGCATCGACCTCCGGGACGTGGACCGGCCCATCGGCACCCTCTCCGGCGGTGAACGGCAGTGCGTCGCGATCGCCCGTGCCGTCTACTTCGGGGCCAAGGCCCTCGTGCTGGACGAGCCGACGGCCGCCCTGGGCGTGAAGCAGGCCGGGGTCGTCCTGCGGTACATCGTCCAGGCGCGGGAACGGGGGCTCGCGGTCATCTTCATCACGCACAACCCCCACCACGCCTACCCGGTCGGGGACCGCTTCCTCATCCTCGACCGGGGGCGGAGCATCGGGTACCACACCAAGGACGAGATCTCCCGGGACGAGCTCACCGGCCTCATGGCGGGCGGTGCCGAACTGGAGCAGCTCGCCCACGAACTGGAGCGCGGCCTCAGGAAGGAGTGACGTCCTCCCCGTCCGGGACCCTGGCGGCGGTGATCTGCTCGGCCAGCCTCCTCACCCGCGGCTCGTGCTCGTCGTACCCGACCACGACCGGGGGCTCGTTGTACGGCATCGTGTCGGACGAGCGGCGCAGCTTCACGTACTGCCCGCACGCGTCGATCGCGTACGGCTCCATGTCGTCCTGGAGGGCGCCGATCACCGTGATGCCGTGCGTCTCACCTATCTTGCGGAAGAGGGCCACGGCCTCTCGGCGGTGCTCCTTCCCGAGGTTGCGCCCGAGTTCGTCCAGGACGAGGCAGAGGCGTCCCCCGCCCGAACTGGCGAGCGCGGCGGCGCACACCAGTTTCACGGCCTTCTCGTCCATCAGCGCGGTGTTCGCCCGCCGGTTGTAGGGCACATACCGCTGCCCCTCCGAACGGCGCCACTTCGGGGTGACCCTCCAGCGCCACTCCTGTTCGGGGTCGCCCGGCTGCTCCGGGGTGGGGAACTCCAGCGTCGCCCCGTAACCCCCGTACGCGACGTCCAGTTTCTCGAACTCCTCCGAGACCCGCTGGAGCCGGGCACGGATCGCGGCGGTCAGCGCCGTGCGGTGCGCCTCCGCCGCCCCCGCCGCCTCGTCCGCGCCCCGCTGGGCCTTCTCCAGGTCGGTGCGGCGGGCCGCCAGCTGCACCTCGATCTGCCGGCGCTGGTGCCGCTCGTAGTCCTCCTGGTGGCGCAGGTACATCTCCATCGCCTTCACCAGTCGCGGGAACGTGGCCTGCTCCCGGTCCGTGCGGCGCCCTTCGCCCTCCGCCCGCTCCCGGAGGAGGAACCGCATCTCCTCCGGCATGTCCTCGTCGGACGGGCCGTCCGGGAAGACCCCGCGGAGCGCCTCCGACAGGTGCTTCTCGGCGCTGTGCCACCACTCGGCGGGAGTCCATGTCCGTTCGTCGTCGTCGAGACCCGACAGCCACTCGGCGGCGCTCTCCCGGGATCCGCCCCACTCCTTCTCCAGGACGTCCAGGCCCAGCGCGGCCCGCCTGTCGGCCAGCTCCGCCGACCGGTGGCGGACCCGGTCGCGTTCCCGCTCGCTCTCCTCGCGGCGGCCCCGCAGCCGGTCGACCTCCAGCGCGCACGTGTCGGCCTTCGCCTGCAGCCGCCGCAGCGCCTGCTCCGCCGCGGCCAGGCGCGGCCCGAGCTCCGCCTCCGCGCCCCCCAGCTCCTCCAGCCGCTCGCGCAGTCCGGTCATGCCCTCCCGGACGTCCTCCAGCTCATCGGCCGCACGCGCGCCCCCGAGCCTGCGCCCCGCCAGAGTCACCTCGCAGGCCGCGTCCGACGTCTCCCGCCGCGCGTCCTCCAGCACCTCCTGCGCGCCTTCCAGTGCCGCCGTCGCCGCTCGCACGCGCGCGACGCGTCCCGTGACGGGCTCGGCGAAACCGCCGATGACGCGGACACCGGTGCGGTCGTCGGCCAGGGCGTTGAAGAAGCGCGCCAACGGCCACGAGCACCGGACGCCCTCAGGCGGCACCTCGCCTTCCGGGACGTCGCCGTCCGCCGGGACGATCACCGACCCCGGCAGCCCCGCGAGGACCCCGGCGGCCGCGTCCAGGTCCGCGGCCCCGACGACGACCGCCTCCCGGTAGGGCCAGAGGGCGGCCTCCCAGCGTTCCCTGACCTCCTCGGCCAGATCCACCGCGTCCAGCAGACCGACGGCGGCGACCCCGGCGGCGGACAGCGCGCGCATCTGCGCGGGCGCGCTGCTCTCACCCGCCTCCGCCTCCCTGAGCGCCCGTTCCGCACGCGCGACCTTGCCCTTCGCCAGCCCGAACGCCTGCTGCGCCTCGTCCCGCCGGGCCTCCGCCGCGGCCAGCTCCGCGCGCGCGGCCGGCACGTCCCGGCCGTCGGCCTCCCGCCGCCGGTCCTCCAGCGCCGACGTCCGCCGGCGCAGCTCGTCGAGCCGGTTGCGGGCCACGGCGCGCTCGGCGGCGAGCTCCTCCGCGCGTGCCTTCAGCTCCGCCAGCGCCGCCCCCGCCGTCCGCAGCCCGTCGTCCAGGGCACCGCCCGTGAGCTGCTCGATCTCCCGGTCCGCGGCCTTCGCGGCGGCCGCCAGCCCGTCGCTCTCCGCCCGCAGCCGCTCCTGCTCCGCGGCGTGCGCCGCGTCCGCCTCCGCCGCGTCCACGAGCAGCCTCGCCCGCCGGGTCCGCCAGTGCCGCAGCGCCGCCGCGATCTCGTCCCGCGCCCGGTCCCGGCGGTCGAACGCCGCCAGCAGCGCCGCGGCGTCCCGCTCCCACCCGGCGAGGCGCTCCGCCGCCTCCGCCGCCTTGGCGCGCTCCCGGTGCTCCTCCGCGCGCGACGTGCGCTCCGCCTCCAGCTCGCGGTCCAGGCCGGTCAGCGCCGCGATCGCGCTGAAGATGCGCTCGGGGCCGATCTCGTTGAGCGGCTGCGACAGCAGATTCGTCGCGACCTTCGACCGGACGGACGTGGACAGGAACGACACGCACCGCACCCGCCCCCCGTACAGGACACTGCCCAGATCCTTCGCGACGAGATCGCGCCGTCCCGCGCTGCGCGGAAGGCTCGCCCACAGCGCGTCCGCGAGCGTCACCCGGTCGGCCTCCGACGGGGCGGACGCCAGGTACACGCCCTCGCGCCACCGGATCTCCAGGTGCGGCGCGTCCACGTTCACCCGCAGCCACACCGTGATGGGGGACTCGCCCTCCACCGGCTCCGGATGGTCGAAGACGCCCACGATGTAGCCGTGGTCCGCGCTCGCCCAGCGGCTGTCGCCCTGGGCCGCGAGCTCCGCGTTGAACAGCAGCTCCGCCACCGCACGCGCGCCCGACGCGAACCGCCACTGCTCGTCCCCGAGCAGGGCCGTGATCGCCGCGATGAAGGACGACTTGCCGGCGCCGTTGGAGTCCTTGGGCCCCTGCCCCGCAACCACGATCAGCGTTCCGGGCACCGTCGGCACCGGGTGGGTGGACAGGCGCGAGATGTTGACGGCCTGGACCGCGACCAGCGTCCGGTCACCGACCACGTTCTCGCTCGTGACCCTCGCCATGGCCCCCGGTTCGAGGACGGCCGTCATGCGTTCCCCCTCTGTTCCCTCTGCTCCCGTTCCCGGCTTCTCCGGCGGGCGCGGATCGCCCCGGCGAGAGGCGACTCGGGCCCGGCGGCCAGGATCAGCTCCTCCTGCAGCCGGCGCCGCGCGTCCGGCGTCAGCCGGTGGAACTGCGGCCCCGGCACGAACCCGCCCGCGTCATCCGCACCGGCCTTGACCTGCGCGATGAGCCCGGCCATCCGGAGCCGCCGCAGGGCGGCCTCCAGGTCCCCGATCGGCAGCCGCGTCCGACGCCGCAGCTCGTCCAGGGGCGTCGGATGGGGCGAGACCCACGTGTCGTCCTCGAGCAGGCCCGCCGCCCGCGGGATCGCCACCGAGTGGATCAGCACCAGCGCCAGGACGGCCCGCTCCCGGACCGGCGGGACGCACTCGGGATCCCTCGCCAGCTCGGCCGCGACATCGTCACGGAACCCGGACGTCCACAGGTCGCGTCCGGCCTTGACGAGCGTGCGCCCGCTCAGGCCGAGCATCTCCTCGACCGCCCGCCGCGGCGCGGGCTCCCGCAGCGCCGCGAACCGCACCTCCGGGACCGGCTCGGCGGCGTGCTCGACGGCCATGTAGGCGGCCACGACCTCCGCCCGTCGCCGCTCGTCGAACTCCCGCAGCAGCGGCTCGAACACCTCATCCATCGCCGGGCTCCGGCGGAAGGTCATCCACAGGCGCGGATTTCTCCGCGGCGCGTCCGCGCGGCACGGCAGGGTCGTTCATCGATGGATGTTCCGGGTTTTCGGGAGGCGGCGATGACGGTGAAGATCGGTGCGGCGGCTGGGGGAGCGTGTGGAGGAGCGCGCGCAGGGAGGTCAGCGACCCGTCCGCCCACAGCGCCACGCGGGGGCCGGGCCGGACGGTCCCGGACGCCTCGTCCAGGAGCAGCCAGCCGGTCTCGGACAGGCGGCGCAGCTCGCCCGTCGCCCAGCGGCGCGCCAGTTCGGTGCCGCGCGTCATGCCGGCGTACACCTCCAGGACGTCGGCCACGGCCGCGGGCGACCCCGGCCACGGGGCGTCGTCCGGACGCGTCCAGCAGCAGCGCAGGGCGGCGGCCAGAACACGGCGGGCCTGCCCGCCGCGCTCGAACGGCATCGGCGCCGTGTCGTACTCCTCCAGCAGCGCGGGCGTCGCGCCGTCCGGCCACCGGGGGAGCAGCCACACGCGCTCGCCGTCGGACGCGGTGGCCGCGCCCGCCGGCACGGGCTCGCGCACCGAGACCGACGGCGTTCCGAGGACGCGGGCACGGGCGCGGGCCAGCACCCGCGGATCGATGCTCACGCTCCCGTCCTCTCGAACCAGCCGGGCGACAGCCACGTCGGCACCCCTCCCGGGCGGACCTCGAGCGCGTCCGACCAGCGCAGCCGGTAGGGCAGCTCCGGGTGCAGGTGCACGGACGCCAGGTCGGCGAGCCGGCGGCGCGCGGTCGCCCAGTCCTCCGCGAGGACGTCCGCCACGGCGACCCGGTCCCGGCCCCGCAGCACCTGCTCGGCCGTCTCCCTGAGCCGCTCCGTGGCCGCGAGATCCGACCCGGTGTCGGCCGACAGCCCGGCGTCGGGCACGGACGGCCGCGGCGGCGCGGGCCGGGGCGGCGTGACGCGCGGCCCGTCCTCCACGGCCGCGACGACGGCCGACGGCTCGTGCCACGGCGCGGCCGCGTCGAAGACGAACCCCTCCAGCACGGCGGCGAGGTCCTCCGGCGCGGCGGTGCGCGTGAACGTGCGCCATGTCTCCGGCGGCAGCAGCGTCAGGTTGCGCGTGGTCCCGGCGGAGTCCGACAACCGGGCCGCCGCCCGGCGGGACGCGTCGCCGTAGGCGTAGATCGCGGCCCTCAGCTCCGTGCAGGCGCGGTCGAGCAGCGGCCACCGGCGCAGGATCGCGCCGTGCAGCCGCTCCGCCCGCAGCAGGATCTCCTCCGTGCCCCACAGCTTCGGCGCCTGCTCGCGCAGCTCCTCGATCGTCCCGTTCGTCAGGGTCAGCAGCTCGACGCTCCACAGCCGGAACGCGCGGGCCAGCCCTTCGGCGCCCGCGCGCGCCTGCTCGGGCGTCATCCGCGGATCGGCCACGTTGAGCTGCTCCAGCGCCAGCAGCCGGTGCATCTCGCTCTGCCCGCCGTCCAGCATCATCCGCCGGACGAACATCAGCCCGACCACGCTCGTGAACGACGCCCGGTACCGCAGCTGGTTCGGCTTCGGGAAGACCTCCCGGATCGCGCCGAGACCTTTGAGGACCCGCAGCCGGTTCTCGAACACCTCGGCGGGGTAGCGGCGGCACACGTGCCGCATCTGCTCCCGGCTCAGCCCGTCCTCACCCGCGTCGGCGAACGCGGCGAGGAGCGTCTCGGCGACGTCCACCAGCGCGGGATCGTCGACGACCGCGCCGCTGTCGCGCGCGAGCGCCGCGAACATCTGCCGGTACACGCCGAGCACGGCCTCGCCGACCAGCACGTCGTCGAGGCCGGCGGCGGACGCGTTCTCGGAGGCGGTGGACACGGCGCACTACGGTACGGCCACGAGCACCCCAACGCGGAATCGATCACGACCGCCCGACCAGACGCCACAGGGGAGCAGCGACGCTCACCGCCATCGCCCAGGCGGCATTCTCGACCGAGCCGAGGGGGCCCACGCCAGACCCGGACCATCGGGCACCGTCGCGACGGCGCAGGGCCGTACCGGCCGGGCGCCCGTCACGGACGGCCCCGGGCCGTACCACCGGACACCGGCATACCGCCGGGTCGTGCCGGCCGGGCACCGCTGCGACGGCGCCCGGCCGGGGAGATCAAGCGGGGTGGGGGATCGACTTGTGCTCGACGTAGGCGGCCAGGCCCTCGGGGCCCAGCTCGCGGCCGAGGCCGCTGTTCTTGTAGCCGCCGAAGGGGGTGTTCGGGTCGAGGGTGTACATGTTGACGCCGCAGCTGCCGGTGCGGATGCGGCGGGCGACCTCGACGCCGTGGGCGGGGTCGGACGTCCAGACGGAGCCGCCGAGACCGTAATCGCTGTCGTTGGCGATCCGGACGGCGTCGTCCTCGTCGTCGTAGGCGATGAGGGCGAGGACCGGCCCGAAGATCTCCTCCTGGGCGATCCGCATGTCGTTGCGGACGTCGCCGAAGACGGTCGGGGCCACGTACCAGCCGCGGTCGTGGGGGCGGTTCAGGCCGCCGGTGATGACCTTGGCGCCCTCGTCCTGGCCGATCCGGATGTAGTTCTCGACGCGCTCCTGCTGGTTGCGGGTGACGAGGGGGCCGACCTCGCTGGCGTAGTCGGCGGGGTCGCCCACGGTGAGGCCGCCGACCATGGCGGCCAGGGCGTCGGCGACCTCGTCGTAGCGGGACCGCGGCGCGAGGATGCGGGTCTGCGCGGCGCACGCCTCGCCGTTGTTCATGAGCGAGGCCAGCTTGAAGCCCTCGATGGTGGACGCGAGGTCGGCGTCCTCCAGGATGACCGCGGCGGACTTGCCGCCCAGCTCGAGGGTGACGCGCTTCAGCTGCTCGCCGCAGACCGCGCCGATCTTGCGCCCGGCGGCGGTGGAGCCGGTGAACGACACCTTGTCCACGTCCGGGTGCGCGACGAGGTAGGCGCCGACCTCGCGGCCCGCGGGGACGATGTTGACGACCCCGTCCGGGATCCCCGCCTCCTTGATCCACTCGGCGAGCAGGTAGGAGTCGAGAGGAGTCTCCGGGGACGGCTTGGCCACCACGGTGCAGCCGGCGATGAGCGCGGGGGCGAGCTTGAGCATGAGGGTGAACTGCGGGACGTTCCACGGGACGATCGCGGCGACGACCCCCACGGGTTCCTGGGTGACGGTGACGGGGCCGAGCATGCCCTGCCGCTCATCTTCCCAGGGGTGGGTGCGCGCCAGATCGGTGTAGTACTGCAGGACCATCTGCGGGATGGCGGCCTGGCCGAACACCGAGAACAGGATGGGGGAGCCCATCTCGGCGGTGACGAGGTCGGCCATCTGCTGCTGCCGCTCGGCGTAGATGGCGGACAGCCGTCCGACGATGTCGGCGCGCTCGGCGGGCGTCATCCGGGGCCAGGGGCCGTGGTCGAAGGCGCGGCGGGCGGCGGCGACGGCCGCGTCGATGTCGGCCTCGGTGCCGTCGGGGACCCGCCCGATGACCTCCTCGGTGTGCGGGGAGATGACCTCGATGGTGCCGGTCCCGGCCGGTGCCGCCCACTCGCCGCCGATGAACAGCCGATCGTGCTCGCGCATGCTGCCTCTGCCTCCTGCCCGAGGGCCCTTCCATGACCGAATGCTTGCTTGGCGTCAGCATGACACGCGCCCCCCTGGCGTTGGCAAGAGCAAATGAGACGGGAGTCTCATCTGATCTCGGGGCGTCCGTCTGGGACGCGGCGGCCGGTTCCCGCCGGAGAGCGCGGACGGGCCGCGCCGAGCGGATCGGTCTCAGACCTCGGGGCGCCCGAGGAGGTGGGCGTTGGGCGCACGGGCGAGATCGGCCAGGTCGGGAAGCTCGACCAGTTCCACGCCCGCGTCCGCGAGCACCTCCGCGCCCGTGCCCTCCACGAAGATCGACGGCTCCCGCCACGCGAACACGACCCGGGACGCGCCGGACGCGGCGATCAGCTCCGCGCAGGTCCGGGGCCGGGACGCGCGCCGCCCGCACGGCTCCAGCGAACTGTAGACGGTCGCGCCGCGCAGGTCGCCGCCCGCCTTCGCGAGCGCGGCCTCCTCCGCGTGCTCGTTCTGGTCCCGCTCGCGGGAGTGGCCGCGCGCGATCTCCCGTCCGTCACGCCCGACGATGACGGCACCGACGGAGAACGCGCTGCCGGAAGGGGGGCACAGGGCGGCGAGCTCGCAGGCGAGCCGCAGCCAGTCCGCGTCAGGCACGTCCGGCTCCCGTGAGGTAGCGCAGCAGCGCCAGGTCGCCGATCCGGGTGATCTCCGCCAGCCGCATGGGGTGCGCGGGCGACTGCGGGAACACCCCGGACCGCACGAACCGCGGCCCGGCCGGGTCGCCGAGGAAGAACGGAGCCACCACGACCTGAAGCTCGTCCACCAGGCCGGCGGTCAGGAACAGCGTGTGGACGGCGCCGCCGCCCTCGACCATCAGCCGCCGGACGCCCCGCGCAGCGAGGTCGGCGAGGACGGTCTCCGGCGTCAGCGGGTCGCCCGTGTCGACCACCTCGGCGTGCCCGTCCAGCCGCCCGGCGAGCGCGGCGGCGGTGCCGGACGGCGCGTACACCAGCTTCGGCGCGGTGCCCGTGGTGAAGAACCGCGCGCCGGGGTCGAGGTCGCCGCTCCATGTCAGCGTGACCTTCGTCAGGTCGGCCGGCAGCCCGCGCGCGACCCGCTGCTCGCGCCGGGACGGGGACCGGATCAGCAGCTGCGGATCGTCGGCCCGCACGGTGCCCGCCCCGACGAGGATGGCGTCGCAGCCGGCCCGCACCGCGTCGACCCGGTCGAAGTCGGCGGCACTGGACAGCCGCAGCCGCTCGGGGCTCGCGTCGTCGATGTACCCATCGACGGACATCGCGCAGCTCAGCAGCACATAAGGACGCTCGCTCACGCGGCAAGCCTAAGGGCCGCCGCACCCTGCCGGCCCACCCCGGGCCACCGCCCCGACACGACCACTGGCGGATGGGGTGCGGGTGGGAAACGGGGAAGATCGTTTGGTATGGGGCGGCGTTTCCGTTCCGGATGTGTCGGAGGCGGCCTCTAGGGTTTGCCGTGACATGAGAATCCTGCACACGTCCGACTGGCATCTCGGCAGATCGTTCCACCGTGAGGACCTGCTCGCCGCGCAGGAGCGGTTCGTCGACCACCTGGTCGAGACCGTCCGGGCCGAGCGGGTCGGGTGCGTCGTGGTCTCCGGCGACGTCTACGACCGGGCGCTGCCGTCCGTGGACGCCGTCCGGCTGTGCGACGACGCGCTGCGGCGGCTCAGGGAGCTGACCCGCGTCGTGCTGATCGCGGGCAATCACGACTCCGCGCACCGGCTCGGGTTCGGGTCGGCGCTGATGGACGATTCGGGTGTCCACGTCCGCACGGACTTCAGGCGGGTGGGGGAGCCGATCCTGATCGGGGACGCCGCGTTCTACGGCGTCCCGTATCTGGAGCCCGAGATCGTCCGGCATGAGTGGGAGCTGGCCGAGCGCGGCCATGCGGCGACGCTCGGCCAGGCGATGCGGCGCGTCCGGGACGACATCGCGCGGCGGGGGCCGGGGACGCGGTCGGTCGTCCTGGCGCACGCGTTCGTCACGGGCGGCGAGCCCAGCGAGAGCGAGCGCGACATCTCGGTGGGCGGTTCGTCGCACGTGCCGGCGTCGGTGTTCGCGGGCGTCGACTACGTGGCGCTCGGCCATCTACACGGCGCCTGGGCGGTGACCGACCGCGTCCGGTACTCGGGGTCGCCGATCGCCTACTCGTTCTCCGAGGAGCGGCACGTCAAGGGCACGTGGCTGGTCGACCTGCGGGAGGGCGGGGTCGCCGCCGAGTTCGTCGAGGCGCCGGTGCCGCGGCGCCTCGCCCGGATCCGGGGCCGCCTCGACGCGCTGCTCACCGACGCGTCCTTCGCCCGGTACGAGGACCACTGGCTGCAGGTCACGCTGACCGACGCGCGCCGCCCGCCCGCGGCGATGGAGCGTCTGCGCGGCCGGTTCCCGCACGCCCTCGTCCTCGGTTTCGAGCCCGAAGGGGGCGGCGCGGACGGAGCCCCCGCGTGGGCCGAGCGCGTCCGCGAACGCTCCGACCTCGACATCGCGGGCGATTTCGTCGCCGAGGTCACGGACGGGCCGGCGTCCGCCGCCGAACGGGTCCTGCTGCAGGAGGCGTTCGAGGCGTGCCGCCGCAAGGAGGCGCTCACGTGAGGCTGCACCACCTGGAGGTGAGCGCCTTCGGGCCGTTCTCCGGGACGGAGACGGTCGACTTCGACGCGCTGTCCGACGCGGGCCTGTTCCTCATCCAGGGCCGGACGGGCGCGGGCAAGACGAGCATCCTCGACGCGGTGTGCTTCGCCCTCTACGGGCAGGTCCCGGGCGCCCGCAGGGCGGTGAAGGGCCTGCGGAGCGACCACGCGGCACCGGGCGACGTCCCGCGCGTGGTGCTGGAGACGACGATCCGGGGCCGCCGGCTGCGCATCACCCGGACGCCGGAGTGGGAGCGGCCGAAGCTGCGCGGGTCCGGGACGAAGAAGGAGCAGCACAAGGTCGTCCTGGAGGAGTTCGCGAACGGTTCCTGGACGGGCCTGTCGATCCGCATCGATGAGACGGCCGACCTCGTCCAGCGGCTCCTCGGCATGGACGCGACGCAGTTCTGCCAGGTGGCGCTGCTCCCGCAGGGGGAGTTCGCCGGATTCCTGCGGGCGAAGGCGGACGACCGGCGCAAGGTCCTGGAGAAGCTGTTCGCCACCGAGGTGTTCGCCCAGGTGGAGAAGTGGCTGGCCGAGCGGCGCGCCGCCGCGGGCCGCGACGCCGACGGGCTGGCGTCGGACGCGATGGCGATCGCGGGACAGATCGCGGAGAGGGCCGGCGGGCGGCCACCGGAGGACGTCGACGCGCTGCCGGCGTGGGCGGCGGAACTCACGGGGGTGCACGACGACGTCCTCGCGGTGACCGAGGCGCTCTCCGCGGAGGCCGTCACGGCCGAGGACGCGGCGCGCGCCGCGCTGGAGAGCGCCCGGGGCGTGGCGGAGCGGCGGCAGCGGTACGCGCACGCCCTCCAGCGCCGCGACGCCCTGGCCGGACGCGCCGAAGAGCATTCGCGGGTCGCGTCCCGGCTCGACGCCGCCGCGCGCGCCGACCGGGTCGTCCCGCTGCTGCGGGAGGTGCGGCAGCGGCACGCGACGGAGCGGCAGGCGCGCGCGTGGGCGGCCGAGACCCGGTCGCGGGTCGCGGAGCTGCTGCCGCCCGGCGCGTCCGAGGACGTCCTGGTCAAGGCCGAACGCGACCGCCGCGACGAGATCGCCGCACTGGACGGCCGGCGCGCCGACGCCGCGCGCCTGAGCGGCCTCGACGACGAGGTCACCGCGCTGGCCCGCGAACTGGCGCGGCTCGAACCCGAGGAGGCGCGGCTGGCCGCGGCCCTCGCCGACCTGCCCGGCGTCGCCGAGCGGCAGCGGGCCGAGTTGGAGGAGGCGCGGGTCGCCGCGGCGGGGCGGGCGGGCGCGGCCGCCGCGGTCGCCGACGTCCGGCGGCGCCTCGACGCCGCCCGGCGCCGCGACCAGGTGGAGGACCTCCTCGCGGCGGCGGAGGACGCGCACCGCGCCGCGGTCGACGCCGCGCAGGACACCCGGCAGCGCGTCCTCGACCTGCGCCAGGACCGGCTGAACGGCATGGCGGCCGTCCTCGCCGAGGAACTCCGTGACGGGGAGCCGTGCCGGGTCTGCGGCTCGCCCGAGCATCCCGCGCCCGGCACGTCACACGTCCCGATCCCCACGGAGGACGACGTGGAGGCCGCGCAGGCCGCCGCCGACGCCGCCCAGCACGTCCGGGAGCGAAGCGGCCAGAAGGCGGAGGGCCTTCGCGCCGAACGCGACGGCCTGCTGGAGGCGGCCGGGGAGCTGACCGTCGAGGCGCTCTCCGACGAACTCGCCGAGGCCGGCGAGAACCTGCGGGCGCTGGAGGCCCGCGCCGCGGAGGCCGACCGCCTCGAAGGCGTCGTGCACCGCGCGGAACAGGAACTCGACCGCGTCCGGGACACCCATCAGGTGGTCGCGCAGGCCCTCACCGCGAACCGGGCGCGCCAGGATGAGCTGGACTCCGAACGGACCCGTCTCCGCGCGGCCCTGGACGAGGCGCGCGGCACCGACCCCACCCTCGAGGCCCGTGTCGACCGCCTCGGCGGGGAGGCCGCCGGGCTTGCGGAGGCCGCCGAGGCGCTGCGGGAGGCGGGACGGGCCGGCGCCGAGCTGGCCGCCGCCCGCGCCCGCGCGAAGGCCGCCGCCGTCGACGCGGGCTTCCGCGGCCCGGACGAGGTCGTCGCCGCCGAGCTGCCGGACGAGGACCAGGCCGCCCTCCGCGACCGGATCCGCAGGCACGAGGACGAGGAGGCCCTCGTCCGCGACCTGCTGCGGGACCCCGAACTCCGCGCCGCCGCGGCCGCCCCCGCCCCCGGCCTGCCCGCCCTGGAGGCGGCCGTCGCCGCGGCGGAGGCCGCGCGGACCGGTGCCGCGTCCGCCGCCGACCGCGCCCGGCACCGGCGGGCACGCCTCGCCGAGCACCGCGTCCGCCTGGACACGGCCGTCCGCGCCTGGCGTCCGGCCGCGGAGGCGCACGCGGTCGCGGCGCGCCTCGCCGGGCTCGCGTCCGGCAGGCACCCGGAGAACCGCCACGCGATGTCGCTGCCGGCGTACGTCCTGGCGGCGCGGCTGATGCAGGTCGTCGCCGCCGCGAACGAACGCCTCACGCGCATGTCCGGCGGCCGGTACGAGCTGGTCCACACGACCGACAAGTCGGCGGGCGACCGCACGCGCGGCGCCGGCGGCCTCGGCCTCCGCGTCGTCGACGCCTGGACGGGCCAGGAACGCGACCCGGTGACCCTGTCCGGCGGCGAGTCGTTCATCACGTCGCTGTCCCTCGCGCTGGGCCTGGCCGATGTCGTCACCGCCGAGGCGGGCGGCGCCGAGATCGGAACGCTCTTCGTCGACGAGGGCTTCGGCACCCTGGACGAGGAGACCCTCGACGAGGTCATGGACGTCCTGGACGCCCTCCGCGACGGCGGCCGCGCCGTCGGCATCGTCAGCCACGTGGCCGAACTGCGCGCCCGGGTCCCCGCCCAGTTACGCGTCCGCAAGAACCGCGACGGCTCCACCATCACGATCGCCACCTGACCGCCCGCCCCACGGACACCTGACGCCCGCGCCGGACCCCGGACCCGACGCGTGCGCCCAAGGGCCATACCCGGATGGACGGGGCGAAAGGCGACTCGGGGCGTGTGACTGCTGAGCGTGCCGGGCCGGGCGGCCCGACGGGGCGTGTGGGTCAGGTGGGCTGACGGCGTAACGGGTGGGCCATGGGTTGCGGCAGGGGGCCCGCTTCCGGCCCGATGGGGTTGCCGCTTCGGCCGGGTGAAAGGGGCGGTGGCCTTTGCCCGTTCGTCAGGGGGTGCGGGTGCCGTCCAGGTAGGTGATGCAGCGGCTGAGCAGTTCGACCAGTGCCGCGTGCTCTGCGGGCGTGAACTCGGCGGCGAGGCCGCGTTCCACGCGGACGGCACGGGTGTCGGCGGAGGTGAGGAGCTCCTGGCCCGCCGAGGTCAGGCGGGTCTCCAGGATGTTCCTGTGCCACTCGTGGGGGGTGCGCTCGATCAGGCCGCGTTCACCGAGGTTCTTCAGGACGGTGTTCATGGTGGGCGGCGTGACCGCGCAGGCGCGGGCCAGCGCGGCGGCGGAGATGCCCGGGTTGTCGGCGAGGTGGAGCAGCGCGGCGTACTGCGGCACGGTGAGCCCGCTCGGCTTCAGGGCGGCGCTCTTCGCCGCGCCCAGGGCCTGCTCGGCGCGCTTGATGTGCGAGCCGAGGCGTTCGGAGACGGGCATCGAGGTCATGGCCGCATGGTAGCCGGATCGAAACGAACGTTGACGAGTATTAGAGTTCTAACTATCGTTCGTATGCATTCTAATGATCGAGGAGGGTTCATGAACTTTCTGCGTCGTTCCGTCACCGTCCTCGCCCTGGTCCTGCCGTCCGTCTCGCCGGCGCCCGCGGCCGTGGCGGCCGTCCGTCCGGACGAGGTCCGGATCACCGCCGCGTACGCGCTGCCCGGCCCGCGCGTCCATCCCGAGGGCATCGCCGCCGACCCGCGCGGCCCCGCCCTGTACGCGGGGTCGTTCGCGGACGGCACCGTCTACCGGATGACGCCCGGACGCCGGACGGCGGAGGTCTTCCTGCCCGCCGGCACCGACGGCCGCCGCACGGCCAACGGGCTGAAGGTGGACCGTGCCGGGCGGCTCTGGGTGACCGACTCCTCGTCCGGCGTCATCGTGTACGACACGCGGAGCCGCCGCGCGCTCGCGCGGTTCACGGTGCCCGGTGACGGCGGGCGGTTCGTCAACGACCTCGCGCTGGCGCCGGACGGCACGGCCTACCTCACCGACAGCGTGCGGGCCGTCGTGTACCGCGTCACGGCGCGGGACCTCGCGAAGGGCGGCGGTGCCCTCGTCCCGTACCGCGACCTGCGCGGTGCGCTCGAGCCCCACGCGCCGGACGCGTTCACCCTGAACGGGATCGTCGCCGACCCGGCCGGCCGGTACCTGCTCACGGTCGACATGACCGGCGGGGACCTCTACCGGATCGACCTCGCCGGCGGTGCGGTGCGCAAGGTCGTCCTGCACGGGGGCGACATGCTGCACGCCGACGGGCTGGAGCTGCGCGGCGGGCGGCTTTGGGTCGTCCACAACGTCGACAACGCCATCAGCCGGTGGCGGGTCGCGCCCGACGCGCGATCGGCGCGCCGGGAACGGCGGGTCGCGGACGGAGCGCTCGGGCTGCCGACGACGCTGGTCCGCGAGCGGGGCGTGCTCTACGTGGTGCGGTCCCAGTTCGACCGGGGCGGGCCGCTCGGCTCCGGGGTGCCGGAGACGCCGTTCACCATCGCCGCGGTCCGGGGGATCTGAGCGGTCGGACGGCACGACGCCGGGTGGGGTGAGGCCCCGTCCGGCGTCGCCGCGTTTTCAGGCACTTTCCGCTGAGTGAACCCTTTTCATCCTCGGACGAGCTGGTAGTTCTGTAGGACGGCGATGGCCTTGACGAGGTGGCCGGTCTTGCTGGGGCTGCAGCGGAGCTTGCGGAGCGGCTTCCATGACTTCAGCTGGGCGTTCGCTCGTTCGCCGGGTCCGCGGAGCTGGGCATGCGAGCGATTGGCCTGCTTCTGGGACTCGGGCTTGTCGCGGCCCTTGTCGGCCAGCGTGAGGATCCCGACCTTGTCCAGCTCCCGCGAGTTGCCCCACACGCGGGCGGCGGTCAGATCATGGGTGCTGCCGGGGCATGGCACCCGACGTCCACAGGATCGTCCCGTCGGGTTCGGCGATGACCTGCACATTCATGCCGTGGTGGCGGTGCTTGCCCGAGTAGTGGGGCCGGTCGGCGCGGACCCGGTCGCAGGCGATGAGCGTGCCGTCCAGCACCAGCAGGTGCATCCCGTTGCGGGTCGCCGTGCGCAACGCCGTCGTCAGCTTCGGTGACCGGGCCGCCAGCAGCGCTACGGCCTCCTGGACGTACCGCCAGGCCGTGCTGGTCGACACCGCGAAACCCGCGCCGAGTTCGGTGAACGTTTCGCCTTTGCGCAGGTGAACCGGGACCAGCAGGGCTTGGCGACCGGGGTTGAGCAGCCGCCAGGGCGACCCGATCATCGTGCGGTGCCGGCGGATCACTCCGGCCAGGTGGTTCAGCGTTGCACGCGACAAATCGACGGCGGCACGGTACAAAAGCTTGCGAAGCCCCTGGTTCGGACGCGGTGGTTGTGGTGATCAACCCGTCTACCAGGGGTTTCTTCGCATCACCCGCCGAACTCCCACATCGCGATCATGCTGTGATCGACGTCCGCCCAAACGGATGAAAAAGGGTCAATGTCTTAGCTGCCCTGAAGGCGACATTTGTCGGTGATCGCGCTTTGAGAGCAGCGGTATTTCGGCGGGGTGATTCGGCGTGTCTTTGCCTGCTTCCTGGTTTATCTCGCTGCGGTGACATCGGGTAACGGTCTTGTTCCCCAGTGTGGATACCGGCTGGTATATCAACTCCCTTACGATCGACGTCCAAGCCGAGTTCGGTGAAGTTTCGGTATTCACTTTTCCTCCGGAAGGGCTGTTGTGGGTCATTTTCCACGGTCGTTACCGCAGGTGAGGGGGCTGGGCGAGTCCGGTGCGCCGATGTCGGCGGCCGACTGGCGGAACCGTCGCATTTTACGTCTCCACATGGCGGTGGTTCCGGCCGAGATCCGAGAATCCGTGATTTCGTGCGGTCGCCACGGGTGGCCGCCGCGGGGTTCTGTGCTCTTTCTGCTCGGTCCTTTCCCGGTGGATTTGGTGATGTGCGGAGCGGTTCCCCGTCCCCATGCGTCGGGGGGCCTGCTGACGGACGGCGATGCGTCCGCGTGCGCGCGTTTCGGAACGTTCCAAAATCGGCGCGGCCGTCGCGTGCGCGCACCCCAGGAGGGAGTCGACCGTGACCAGAGGAGAATCCGGTGGTGCGCGCACCGCGGCGGGCGGCGCGGGCGCGCCGCCCGTCCGCCAGGTGGTCCGGCTTCGGGCCGCGCGGGCGGCGGTCGGCGCGTTCTTCTTCGCGAGCGGCGCGGCGTCCGCCACCTGGGCGGCGCGGGTGCCCGCCGTCCGGGACGCGCTCGCCCTGACGCCGGGCGGCCTCGCCACCGCGCTGACCGGGCTCGCCGCCGGGGCCGTCGCGGGGCTGCCGCTCGCCGGGCTGCTGGTGTCGCGATGGGGGAGCCGGCGGGTGCTGGGCGCGGCCGTCCTGTACCTGTCGGTGCTGCCCGTCATCGCGGCCGCTCCGCGGCTGTGGTGCCTGACCGGGGCGCTGTTCGCGTTCGCGGTCGGCAACAGCATCGTCGACGTCGCCATGAACACCCAGGGGGCGCTGGCCGAGCGGGCCGGGTCCCGGCCGGTGATGGGGGGCCTGCACGCCCGGCTGAGCCTCGGCGGGGTGGTCGGGGCGGCGGCCGGCGGGTTCGCCGCCATGGCCGGTCTGGCGACCGCCGTGCATTTCCTGATGATCGCGCTCGTGCTGTCCACGGTGTGCGCGGTCGCCGCGGCGTTCCTGCTCCCGGACGAGCCGGGTGCGCCGCAGCCACGGCTCGGGCTGCCGACCCGCGGTCTCTGGATCCCCGGCCTCATCACCTTCTGCGCGCTCATGGGGGAGGGGATGATGAACAACTGGGGCTCGGTCTATCTGCGCGATGTGGCCGGAGCGTCGCCGTGGATCGCCGCGGTGGGCTTCGCGGTGTTCTCCGCCGGCATGGTGACGGGCCGGCTCGCCGCCGACCGGATCCGCGGCCGGATCACCCCCGGCGCGTTCCTGCTCGGCTGCGCGATGCTCGCCGTCACCGGTGCGCTCACCGCGATCGGGCTGCCGTCGCGCTGGACGGCTCTCACGGGGTACGCGCTCATCGGCCTCGGCCTGTCCGCCATCGTGCCGGTGACGTTCAGCCGCGTCGCCCTCCGCGAGCCGCACGAGCCGGGTCCCGCGATCGCGGCGGTGTCGACGGTCGGCTACCTGGGCTTCCTCGCCGGCCCGCCGATCGTGGGCCTGCTCGCGGAGGCGGCGGGCCTGCGCGCGGTCATGCTCATCATGCTGGCCCTGATGGTGACCGTGATCTGCCTGGCGGCGCGCCTGAGGTGACGGCGAGGCGGCACGCGGCGGACGCCACGGCGACCGTCACCGCTCCTGGTCCCGGATCAGCGCCGCGACGGCGCCGGTCGTGAAGGCGGTGACGTCGGACGGGTCGCGCCCGCGGTCGATGGCGCGGACGGCGGCGTCGACCAGCGCCTGCACGGCACCCTGGAGAAGATCGGGATGGCGGGCGTCCAGGTCGCGGACGGCGTCGGTGAGCAGCGTCTCCAGATCGCGGTGCAGGGCCATGATCCGCTTCATGGCGGCAGGGGACAGGGACGTCCGCGCGAGTCCCGCGTACCAGCCGTGGTCGCCGCTCGCGCCCTCGGCGATGTTGGCGCGCGCGTAGGCCAGCACGCGCTGCGCCGGATCGGCCTCGGCGTCGACGGCGCGGCGGACGGCCTGCGTCCAGCGCGGGAAGTCGCGGGCGACGACGGCCTCGATCAGGTCGTCCACGCTGGTGACGTACTTGTACACGCTGGAGCGCGCGATGCCGACGCGCCGGGCGACCGCGCCGGCGGTGAGCTCGCCGCCCGCGCGGAGGACCTCCTCGGCGGCGTCGGTCAGCGCCGCCTCCATCCGGACGCGGTGCTCCCGGACGGTCGGTGCGTTGATCTTCGGCATCGCCGCTATGCTACCGAGCGATGTTAGCGACACCCTGTTTCTAAGTTGAAGGGTCCCATGTCGGCTCTCCTGCGGGCCATGCTCGCCTCCAAGCGCTCGGCGGCGCTCACCGTCGCCCTGTGGATCGCCCTGACGTTCGTGCTCGCCGCGATCGCCCCCGATCTGAAATCCGTCGAGAGCACCTCGTCGAGCGGAACCCCGGGGGACAGCCCCTCGGCCGCCGCGCAGCGCGAGCTGGAGCGGGCGTTCCCCGGCAGCGACGCCCTGCCCGCGATCGTGGTCGTCAAGGGGAGGACCCCCGCGGAGACGGCCGCCGCCGTCGCGGCCGTCACCCGCGCGGTTCCCGACCGGCTCGGCGTCCCGGTGTCCCCGGCCTGCGGGACGGACGGCACGCGGCCCGGCACCGACTGCGTCCCCGGCGGCGCCGGGCTGTCGTCCGGCGACCGCGGCACGCGGCTGGTGATCGTCCCGGTCGGCGGCGACCCCACGAGCGACGCCTTCCGGGACGCCGTCACCGGCCTGCGGGACGCCGCCAAGGGCGCGGCGCCCGGCGCCACCGTCGCCGTCACCGGCCCGGCGGGGATCATCGTGGACACCGTCAAGGTGTTCTCCAGCGGAGACAAGGTGCTGCTCCTCGGCACCGTCCTGCTCGTCCTGCTGATCCTCCTCGCCGTCTACCGGGCGCCCCTGCTCGCCGTCGTGCCGCTGCTCGCGGTCGGCGTCGCGATGCGGATCGCCCAGGCGCTCGGGGCGCTGCTCGCCGACGCGGGCATCATCACGATCAGCGGGCAGACCGCCTCCATCATGACCGTGCTGCTGTTCGGCGTCGGCACGGACTACGCCCTGATCATCACCAGCCGCTACCGGGAGGCGCTGCTCGACGCCCCCGACCGGTCCGCCGCGATGCGGGACGCCATGCGCGGTGTCGCCGAGTCCGTGCTGAGCAGCGCCGCGACGATCGTGCTCGCCATGTTCGCGCTGCTCGCCTGCGTCACCCCCGCGCTGCGCGGGTTCGGGCCCTACCTCGCGCTCGGCGTCGCCGTGATGGCCGTCGTCGCGTTCACGTTCATCCCCGCCGCCGTGCTGCTCGCCGGACGCGCCGTGTTCTGGCCGTTCCCGGAGGCGACGATGGCCCGCCGCGCGACCGGCGGCGCGGTCTGGCGGCGCGCCGCCGACCTCGTCGTGGACGCCCCGCGCCGCGTCCTCGCCGCGACGCTCGCGCTGCTCGCGGTGCTCTGCCTCGGCATGACCGGGTACGAGGAGAGCTTCGACTTCGTCAGCGGGTTCCGGGTGCAGACCGACTCGGCGACCGGGCAGGAGCTCATCGACCGGGACCTCGGGCCCGGCGAGGTCGCGCCCGCCACCCTGCTCGTCCAGGGGCGGGGCGTCACGCCCGCACGGGCCGAGGCGGTGGGCGAGGCGGTCGCGGGGACGGACGCGGTGGCGCGGACGGCGTTCGACCCGCGCCGCGACCTCGCCGGCGGCGCCGCGAGGATCACCGTCGTCCTGAAGGAGCACCCGTACGCGCCCGCCGCGATGGACGCCGTCGGACCGGTGCGCGACTCGGCCGCGAAGGCGGCGCGCGACGCCGGGATCGCGGAGCCCCGCGTGCACCTCGCGGGGCCGACCGCCGAGACCGCCGACAACAGGACGGCCCTGGATCGGGACCTGCGCGTCATCGTCCCGCTCGTCCTGCTCATCGTCGGGCTCGTGCTCGCCGGCCTGCTGCGGTCGCTGCTCGCGCCGCTGTACCTCCTGGCCACGCTGCTGCTGTCGTTCTTCGCGACGGTCGGGCTGACCGTCGTCCTCGCCCTGGAGATCGGCGGCGACCTCGGGATCGGCAACCGGGTCACCGCCTACGTGTTCATCTTCCTGGTGGCGCTCGGCGTCGACTACAACATCTTCATCATGAGCCGCTACCGGCAGGAGACGGGGCACCTGCCGCCGGTCGAGGCGCTGCGGGCCGCGATCACCCGCACCGGCGGGGTGGTGTCGTCGGCGGGCCTCATCCTCGCGGGCACGTTCGCGGTGCTGATGACGCAGCCGATCCGGGAGCTGTACCAGTTCGGCATGGCGATGGCCATCGGCATCCTGCTCGACACGTTCGTGGTGCGGCCGCTGCTGGTGCCCGCGATCGTCCGCCTCCTCGGCGACCGCGCCCTGTGGCCCCGCCGCGCCGCCGCGGGCGCGGGGGAGGGCGCGGGCGACCGGGTGGCGGAGCACACCGGCCGGTGACCGCCGGGCCGGGCGGCGTCAGAGCAGGTCGCGGGTGGCGGCGGAGACCGGTGCGGTGAGGACGGCGACGCCCGCGTCGACCAGGTCGGCCGCGAGCAGCTCGCGGTCGGCCGCCGCCCGGCCCCGGTGGCCCGCCTCGATGAGCCCCTCGTGCTGGGCGAGGGTGTGCAGCAGCAGGCCGACGAAGAAGTCCCGCCGGTGCGACCGCACCGGCGGCGGGAGGTCGGCGATGCACCCGTCGATGCGGGTGAGAAGCCGGTACAGGGCGCGGGTCCAGTCCTCGGCGCCGAGATCGTAGGGCGCGATCCGCGCGACGTAGAGGGCGTTCGCCACGAACCGCAGGAACCGGCTCGGCCGGTCCGGGGTGCCGAGCCGCTCGATCATCGGGCGGACGAACACCTCGACGAGCGCGCGCAGGTCCCCGCCCCGGCCCTGGTCGTCGAGGTCGGCGAGGCGCCGCAGCTGCACCTCGTTGGTCGGCCCGAGGCGGTGCCGGTAGATGGCGGTGACCAGTGCCTCCTTGGTGCCGAAGTGGTAGGCGACGGCCGAGGTGTTGCGCTGCCCGGCGGACGCGGCGATCTCGCGCAGCGACACGGCGTGGACGCCGCGCTCGGCGAACAGCCGCTCGGCCTCCTCGATCAGCCGCGTCCGCGTGTCGGTCACGGGATCAGTGTGGCACCGCCCGGCGCGACGCGGGTGCGATGGACCGCGCCGGCCGGCGAGCGCGTCAGAGGTAGAGGCCGGTGCCGTACTCGGGCCGCTCGTTCGCGATCGCGTGCAGGTCGCGCTCGCGCATGACCAGGTAGTCCTCGCCGCGGATCTCCACCTCGAACTGGTCGCCGGGGTGGTACAGGACCCGGTCGCCGACCTTGACGGTCCGGACGTGGTGGCCGACGCCGCAGACCTCGCCCCACACGAGGCGGTTGGCCTGCTCGACCGTCGCCGGGATCACGATGCCGCCGGTGCTGCGGCGCTCGCCGCTCTCCTTCTCGACTCTGATCATGACGCGGTCGTGGAGCATCTGGACTTCGAACCTGGGGTCGGACACGCCCGGGAGTTTATCCGTTCGCCCGGGTCAGGACGTCGAGCGGACGCCCTTGCGGGCGAGCACCGGCGCGTCCGCGAGGGAGGGGTCCTCGTAGCGGGGGAACGCCACGAGCGCGACGAGCGCCAGGGTGAACCCGGCGGCGCGCAGCAGGAACGGCAGCGTGTCGCCGGGCCAGTCCTCCCCGAACAGCACCGTGCTGCTCACCATCAGGTAGGAACGGCCGATCACGGTGAGGACGACCGCGACGATCGCGACGCGGCAGCGCTGCAGCGCGACCTGGAGCTGGCCGAGCGAGATCGCGGCCAGGCCGATCGTCAGCCACGGGTACGCCGACTCCAGGACGGCCTGGACGCTGCCGGTGTCCTGGTAGACGATCGAGATCCCGCGGATGCCCGCCTCGGCGAGGCCCGCGCAGGCGCCGGCCCCGATCCCGTACGCGACCCCGGCGAGCTTGCGCGCGTGCCGGCCGCCCGCGCGGCGGTCGCCGACCAGCCACACCAGCCCCGCGATGATCACGGCGGGGGCGCACACCGCGATCATCGTCCAGGGCTCGCGGAGCACGTCCATGAGCGTGGCGTCGGCGCGCAGGTCGCCCTCCGACCCCGCCGACAGGCCGATGAGCATCGTGGCGAGGACGAACAGCGTGATGCTCGCCCATTCGCGGGGGCTGAGCCGCTCGCCGAGGAAGCGGACCGCGTACGCGACGAGGAACACCAGGCTGACCGCGAAGATCGGCTGCGCCACCGACAGCGGCAGCGCGGTGAACGCGATCACCTCGTAGCCGAGGCCGAGGAACAGGATCAGCCCGCCGGCCAGCCAGATCGGGTCGGTCAGCATCCGGAACGCGACCTCGAACGGCCGGCTGCCGCGCAGCGGCGGCATCCGCCGCGCGGACGCCCGGAAGACGAGGAACGCGATGTAGTACGCGGTGGTCGCGATCAGAGCGAGGGCGGCGTGGCCCAGGTCGTGACCCATCGGGACGGCCTCTCGGAGACGGCATCGGGGGGCGTCTCGTTCGGGCGCGCCCCCGAACCGACTTGCGTTTTCACACTGCCCTGTGACCGCAGTGGTGACAAGGGCGTGGCCGCAAGGAGAACGCCGGCCCGCTAGTCGTAGCGGCGGCCGGTACCGGCCGACAGCCGGGAGACCAGCCGGCGGGGCAGCAGCCGGGTCGCCCCGACGAGCGCCTTGTACTGGACGCTCGGGACGCTGACCGTCACGCCGCGCCGCAGGTCGCGGAGCGCCGCGTCCACCACGGCGTCCTTGTCGAGCCACATGAAGCCGGGCACGCCGGACACGTCCATCTCCGCGCGCTCGTGGAACTCGGTGTGGACGAATCCGGGGCAGAGCGCCATGACGCGGACTCGGCCGTCCGAGCGGGCGGCGATGTCGGCGGCGACGCCCTGGCTGAAGCTCACCACCCACGCCTTCGACGCCCCGTACGTGCCGCGCGTCGCGAACGCCGACACCGACGACACGTTGAGGACGCCGCCTCGCCCGCGCTCCAGCATCCACGGGAGCGCCGCGTGGGTGAGCCGCAGGACGGCCTCGCAGTGCACCTTCAGCATCGTCAGCTCGTCCCGCACGGGGACGTCCAGGAACAGGCCGGTGTGGCCGAACCCGGCGTTGTTGACGAGGAGGTCGACGCCCGCGCGCACGCGCTCCTCGGCGGCCAGCAGGCCCTCCTCCGCCGACAGGTCGGCCCGCAGCGTCTCCGCCTTTACGCGGTACCGGTCGTTCAGCTCGGCGGCGGCCCTCTCCAGCCGCTCCCCGTCGCGGGCCAGGAGGACGAGGTCGAATCCGTCGGACGCGAGGCGGCGGGCGAAGGCGGCGCCGATGCCCGCCGTCGCGCCGGTGATGAGTGCGGTCGGCATGGAACGAGCCTAATCGTCCCGGTGCGCCCGGACGCGGAAGTGGCGCGGGTCGGGCCGGCGGGTCGCGCGGCGGTACGCGAAAGTGAAGCCGGGCCAGTTGTTGACGACCTTGCCGTCCTCGGTCTTGTACCAGCTGTCGCAGCCCGCGTCCCAGACGGTCGAGCGCAGGCGCTCCTGCATGTCTCGGGTGAACGCGTCGAGCACGTCCGGCCGCACGTCGATCCAGTCGAGGCCGTGCCGGCGCAGCGCCTCCACGCAGCCGAGGACGTACCGGAACTGCGACTCGAGCATGTAGATGATCGAGTTGTGGCCGAGGTTGGTGTACGGCCCGTACAGCACGAACAGGTTCGGGAAGCCGCTGACGGTGATGCCGAGATGCGCCGTCGCGCCGTCCCGCCACGCGTCGCCGAGCTCCCGCCCGTCCAGGCCCGTGACCTTGATGGGGGCGAGGAAGCCGGACGTCTGGAACCCGGTCGCGTAGACGATGACGTCCACCTCGTACTCGCGTTCCGCGGTGCGGACCCCGGCCGGGGTGATCCGCTCGATCGGGTCGGTGACGAGGTCGACGTTCGGCCGGGTGAGCGCCGGATAGTAGTCGTTCGAGATCAGGATGCGCTTGCACCCCATCGGGTAGTCGGGGACCAGCTTCGCCCGCAGCTCCGGATCGCTGATCGCGTCGTCCAGCGTCCGGCGGAAGCGCTTCTCCAGCAGCCTCATCAGCCCCGGGTACCGGATGAATCCCAGCGCCCGCGCCTCGTACAGCGCGTACGTGCGGGCGCGGTTCAGCGCCTGCAGCGGCGGCAGCGCCTTCAGCGCGGCCTGCTGCCACGCCCGGTAGGGGGCGTCCGGCTTGTCGATGACGTACGGCGCCGACCGCTGGAACAGCCGCAGCTCCTTCGCGTCCCGCGCGATCTCCGGGACGATCTGGATCGCGCTCGCGCCCGTCCCGATCACCGCGACCCGCTTGCCCCGCAGGTCGGTGCCGTGGTCCCAGCGCGCCGAGTGGAAGCTCGTCCCGGTGAAGTCGCCGCACCCCTCGATCGGCGGCGGGACGGGGCGGTTCAGCTGGCCGCACGCCGACACCAGCACCCGCGCCTCGAGCTCCCCGCCGCTCGTGGCGACCCGCCAGAGCGCCGCGTCCGCGTCGAAGCGGGCCTCGGTGACCTCGGTGCCGAACCGGATCCGCTCCAGCACCCCGTACGTGCGCGCGCAGTGCCGGAGGTAGTCGAGGATCTCCGGCTGCGGGGGGAACCGGCGCGTCCAGTCCGTCTTGCGCTCGAACGAGAACGAGTACAGGTGGGACGGGACGTCGCACGCGGCTCCGGGGTAGGTGTTGTCGCGCCAGGTTCCGCCGAGCCCGTCGGCCTTCTCCAGGACCACCACGTCGCGGATCCCCGCCTCCAGCAGCCGGATCGCCATCCCGATCCCGCCGAACCCCGCTCCGATGACCACCACGCTGTGCGGCATATCCGAACCTCGTTCTGTCGCCGTAGGACCGAGCGTAAGTGACCTGTGAGTCACGGGGAAGGGCGTCAGCCGGAGTTCGCGGGCGCGCAGATCCGCCATCTCGGCCTCAGCCACGTCGACGCCGCGCAGCTCGCGAAGGCCCGCGCGATTCCCGGCACGTCGTCCCTCGCCCACCTGGAGGAGAACACGGCCGCCGCCGCCCTGGAGCTCACCCCGCAGGACCTGGCGGACCTCGCGGCCTAGATCGTTGATGGGGGTTTGCTGAACCGGCCGCGGGCATGGCGAAGGGCGCCCATGATCAGTGTGTGAAGACAAACCTGGACGCCCTTCTGAC
>NZ_JOFJ01000004.1 GCF_000718255.1 Spirillospora albida | reverse complement strand
CCCGGTCCCATCCCGAACCCGGAAGTTAAGCCCTTCAGCGCCGATGGTACTGCATGGGAGACCGTGTGGGAGAGTAGGACGCCGCCGGACACATATCAGGGGAAGGCCCCGCCGAAAGGCGGGGCCTTTCTCATTTTCCGGCCCATTCAAGTGATCCCTTCCTCGGGACGGCGGGTTAGCCTGGATCGGTGACCGTCGAGCTGGCTCTGCTGAGCCGTGTGGCGTGGCGCGGACGTGAGATCACCAGTCCTCGTCTCCGTGGCCTTCTCGCGCTGCTCGCCGACGACCTGCCCGCCGGCCGGAGCACGTCCGGGCTGATCGAGGGCCTCTGGGCGGACGCCCTTCCCGAGACCCCCGGCAAAGCGCTGCAGGTGCTGGTGTCGCGCGCCAGGGCGCAGCTCGGGCCGGACGTCATCGTCAGCACCCGCACTGGATACCGGCTCGGGCTGGACGAAGAAGCCGTGGACGCGTCGGCCGTCCTCCGCAGAGCCGCCAACAGCTCCGGCCACGCCAGGCAAGGCGATCACGCGGCGGCTCTGGCGGAGGCGGAAGCGGGCCTCGCCCTCTGGGACGGCCCGCCACGGCGATACGAGCATTCGGACGACCCCGTCGGGGTCCTGCGAGCGGAAAGGGCAGCCGCCTATGACGCGCTGCGCCGTTCCAGAGCACTTTCGCTGGCTCGTCTGCGCAGGCACGAAGAGGCGCTGCCTTCTCTTGAAGAACTGTTCGCGAGGCATCCGAGGGACGAGGAGATCGTCGCCGAACTGGTCCGCTGCGAAGCGGCGACGGCCGGGCCGTCCGCGGCCCTGGAAAGGTACGAGGCGTACCGCCGGGATCTGCGTGACGACCTCGGTACCGGTCCGGGGGCGGCTCTCCGGGCCGTCCAGGAGGAGTTGCTGAGGGAGGAGCTCCCGCCCGTCCGCCACAACGTCCCGCATGACCCGAATCCGCTACTCGGACGGGACGCGGATCTGCGGGCCGTGCACACCCTGCTGCGGGCGTCCCGCGTGACGTCGATCGTCGGGCCGGGCGGGCTGGGGAAGACGCGGCTCGCTCACGCGGCGGCGCGGGAGGCGGAGCAGAGGGTCGTTCATCTGGTCGCGCTCGCGGGCGTCGACCGGAACGGGGACGTGGCGGGCGAGGTCGCGACCGTGCTCGGCGGCGGGGAGGCACGGCGGGCGGCGCCGCCGGGAAGGGCACCGGGCGGCGATCCGGTCGCCGCGATCGTGGACGCGGTCGCGACCGGTCCGGTGCTGCTGGTCCTGGACAACTGTGAGCAGGTCGTCGAGGGCGTCGCGGAGCTCGTGGGGACCCTGGTCGCGATGACGCGGGATCTGCGGGTCCTGACCACGAGCCGGGCGCCGCTGGGGCTGTCGTCGGAGGCGGTGTACCCGCTGCCCCCGCTGGACGCGAGGACGGCGGAGGAGCTGTTCGCGCAGCGGGCGCGGGCGGCGCGGCCCGGGGTGGAACTGCCGGGGGAGGCGGTCGCCGAGGTGTGCCGCCATCTGGACGGGCTGCCGCTGGCCGTGGAGCTGGCGGCGGCGCGGGTCCGGGTGATGTCGGTGGCGGACATCGCCCGGCATCTGGACGACCGGTTCGCGCTCCTGCGCGGCGGCGCGCGGGACGCGCCGGCGCGGCACCAGGCGATGAGGGCGGTCGTCGAGTGGAGCTGGAACCTGCTCGGACCGGAAGGGCGCGCGGCCCTGCGCGCCCTTTCGATCTTCCCTGGCGGGTTCACGGTGGACGCCGCCCGGTACCTGCTGGGCGATCGGGAGGACGAGGTCCTGTCCGTCCTGGAGGGGCTCGTCGTTCAGTCGCTGCTTCAGGTGTCCGAGGCGGGGACGCGTACGAGGTTCCGGATGCTGGAGACCGTCCGCGAGTTCAGTGCCGCGCACCGGGCGGCGGAGGGCGAGACGGAGGAGGCGGTCGACGGCCTGCTGCGCTGGGCGCGCGCGTTCGGTGCGGCGCATCACGCCGCGTTCTGGGGCGCGGACCCGTTCTCGTGCGTCCCCGTGTTCCGGGACGAGCAGGACAACCTCGTCCAGGCGCTTCGGTACGGCATCGACCGGCGGGACGGTGCGACGGCCGCGGGAGTCGTGGCCGTGCTGGGGGTGCTGAGGCTGGTCGACAAGGCGTACGGGCGCCTGATGACGATGGTGACGGAGTGCGCCGACGTCCTGTACCGCTACCGTCCCCGCGAGGAGAGCGCCGCCGACGTCCTTCGGACCGCGTTGACCCTGTGCACGCTGTGCACGCTGTTCCTGGAGGGGCCGCGCGCGACGCGGTCCCTCGTGGCGTTGCGGCGGCTGCCGGCCGTCCCGGCGGACACGGTGCCGCACGGGCTGGCGACGGTCGTCGCGGCGGTGCCGGAGATCCTGGAGCCGGACGGGCGGCGGCTGCGGGAACTGCTCGCCCGTCCCGAGCCGCCGCTCGCGGGGGCGGCGAACCTCGCGCTGACGCTCCTGAAGGAGCGGGACGGCGACCTCGAGGCGGCTCTGGCGGCGGCGGAGCGGGCGGTCGACGCGCTCGCCGGCCCGGAGAGCCCCTGGATGACGATCATGACGCGGTCGCGGGCCGGGGAGCTGTGCCTGCAGACGGACCGGGCGGAGCGGGCCCGGGTTCACATGCGGACGGTGCTGGGACTGCTGGAGCGGCTCGGGGCGGAGGCGGACGCCGTGGGCGTGCGGTGGGGGATGGCGTCCGCCGCGCTGCAAGCGGGCGACGCCGATGAGGCGGAGTACTGGCTCGGGAAGGCGGTGCCCGCCTGCGCGGACCACGTGCACGGTGCCGCGACGTTCGAGCTCGGCGCGCGCGCCGAGATCGCGATCACTCGGGGGCGGGTCGACGAGGGGCTGCGGCTGTGGCGGCGTGCCGTGGCGCGGCTGCCCGAGGAGGAGAGCGGGTACTCCGTCCTCGGCCCCGGCATGGACCCGTGGACGCTGGAGGTCGAGAGCGCGGCGGTCGCCGCGCACGCCGCGCACGGCCGGGCCGCGGACCTGGCCGAGGTCGCGGCGGCGCTGCGGGGGAAGCTCGCGGTGCTCCTGGACGAGCGGAGCGTTCCCCAGCCGGCGTTCGTCATGGATCTGCCGATCTGCGGTGCGGTGCTGTACGCGCTGGCACGGGCGGAGCGGTCCCGGTCGGCGGCGCGGGCGGCGCGGATGATCGCGCTGGCGGAGCGGATGCGGTTCCCGCGGAACTTCCAGCCGACGATGGCGGCGGCGGGGGCGCGGGCGGCGGCCCGGAGCGCGGACGGGCCGGCCTACGACGCCGCGTCCGCGTCGTACGCCGGCCTGTCCCGCGAGGAGCTGAGGGGCGCCGCCCGTGATCTGCTCTACCGGGACGGGTCGCGCCTGAACAGCAGCCTGGACCAGACATAGCCGGTCACGGCGAACGCGGCGCACCAGGCGAGCGAGATCGCCGCGTCGTCGCCGATGGGGCCGCCGGTCAGCAGGCCGCGGAGGGTCTCGTTGAGCGGTGTGAACGGCTGGTGCTCGGCGAACGCGCTCATGGCTCCCGGCATCGAGTCCGGCGGGACGATGGCGCTGCCGAGGAACGGCAGGAACTGGATGAGCATCGGGGTGTTGCTGGCGCCCTCGGGGGTCTTGGCGGCGAGGCCCATCGCGACCGCGACCCAGCTGAGCGCGAAGGTGAGGGCGATCAGCAGGCCGCCGGCGGCGAGCCACTCGACGGCGGTCGCGGACGTCCGGAAACCCATCAGGAGGGCGGCGCCGACGACCGCGAGGGTGCTGATCGACGTCATGATCACGCCGGCGGCGACATGCCCGGTGAGCAGGGACGCGCGGGCCACCGGCATCGTGCGGAACCGGGCGATGATGCCGTCGGTCATGTCGACGCACACGGCGACGGAGGTGGACATGCACCCCGACGTCACGGCCATCAGGATGATGCCGGGCGCGATGTAGTCGATGTAGTCGCCGCCGCCCCGCCCCTCGTTCAGGCCGGCGCCGAGGGCGCCGCCGAACACGCCGACGAACAGCAGCAGCAACGCCACCGGCGTCATGATCGTCGCGGTGAGCATGGCGGGGTAGCGGACGGCGTGCCGCAGGTTGCGGCGGAGCATCGTGCCCGAATCGGTCAGGACATGGGCGAGGGCGGTCATCGGGTGGTCACCTTCTCGTGCCGGGGCCGCCCGGTGAGGGCGAGGAAGACGTCGTCGAGGTCGGGCAGGTGGACGGAGAGCTCGTCGACCTCGATCGAGGCGTCCTCCAGCCGGGCGAGGAGGACGCGCAGCGAGCGGACGCCGCCGTCGCTCGGCACCTGCAGCGTGAGGGCCTCGTCGTCGCGGGGGGCGGGCTCGAACAGGGCCGCGGCGGCGTGCAGCGCGGCGGCGTCGGCGAACCGGAGCGTGACGTGGCCGCCGGGGACGAGCCGCTTCAGCTCCTCCGCGGTGCCCTCGGCGACGAGCCGGCCCCCGTCGAGGACGCCGATCCGGTCGGCGAGCCGGTCCGCCTCGTCGAGGTACTGCGTGGTCAGGAAGATCGTCACGCCGCCGGCGACGAGGTCGCGGACGATGTCCCACATGACGCGGCGGCTGCGCGGGTCGAGGCCGGTGGTCGGCTCGTCCAGGAAGATGATCTGCGGGTCGGCGATCAGGGTCATCGCGAGGTCGAGCCGGCGGCGCATCCCGCCGGAGTAGGCGGCCGCCCGCCGCCCGGCGACCTCCGCGAGGCCGAACCGCTCCAGCAGCAGGTCGGCGCGGCGGCGGCCGGCGGCGCGGCCGAGGTGGTGGAGGTCCGCCATCAGGATGAGGTTCTCGCGGCCGGTGAGCAGGTCGTCGAGGGCGGAGCGCTGGCCGGTGACGCCGATCGCGCGGCGGACCGCCCCGGGGTCGGCGGCGACGTCGTGGCCCGCGACCCGGACCTGCCCGCCGTCGGCGCGGATCAGCGTGGACAGGATCTGGACGGTGACGGTCTTGCCCGCGCCGTTGGGGCCGAGCAGCGCGAAGACGGTGCCGCGGGCGACGGCGAGGTCGAGGCCGTCCAGGACGACCTTGTCGCCGAACGACTTGCGCAGCCCGACCGTCTGGATCGCGCTCGGTGGAGGGTTCGTTGCCATGCCCCGGAGCGTGCGGGACGCCGCTTTCAGCGCGGTTTCACGCCGGTTTCAGCCCCCGGGCGGCCGCCGTCAGATCTCGTCGCCGGCGAGGACGGTGTCGGCGTCCACGATGCGGTAGGCGTAGCCCTGTTCGGCCAGGAAGCGCTGGCGGTGGGCGGCGTAGTCCTGGTCGAGGGTGTCGCGGGCGACGACGGCGTAGAAGCGGGCGCCCGCGCCGGACGCCTTGGGGCGTAGCAGGCGGCCCAGGCGCTGCGCCTCTTCCTGCCGGGAGCCGTACGCGCCCGACACCTGGACGGCGACGGTCGCCTCGGGGAGGTCGATGGAGAAGTTCGCGACCTTCGACACGACCAGCACGTCGATGTCGCCGGCGCGGAAGGCGTCGAAGAGCCGCTCGCGCTCGCGGATCCTGGTCTCGCCTTTGATGACGGGGGCGTCCAGGAGGGCGCCCAGTTCGTCGAGCTGGTCGATGTACTGGCCGATGACGAGTGTCTGCTCGCCCCGGTGCCGGTCGACGAGGGCCTGGACGAGCTTCGTCTTGGTGTCGGTCGTGGCGCAGAACCGGTAGCGCTCCTCCGGCTCGGCGGTCGCGTACGCGAGCCGCTCGGAGTCGGTGAGGGTGACGCGGACCTCGACGCAGTCGGCGGGCGCGATCCAGCCCTGCGTCTCCATGTCCTTCCAGGGCGCGTCGTAGCGCTTCGGGCCGATGAGGGAGAACACGTCGCCCTCCCGTCCGTCCTCCCGGACGAGGGTGGCGGTGAGGCCGAGCCTGCGCCGGGCCTGGAGGTCGGCGGTCATCCGGAAGATCGGCGCGGGCAGGAGGTGGACCTCGTCGTACACGACGAGCCCCCAGTCGCGGGCGTCGAACAGCTCCAGGTGCGCGTAGGCGCCCTTCCGCCGCGTCGTCATGATCTGGTAGGTGGCGATGGTGACCGGCCGGATCTCCTTCTTCGTGCCGGTGTACTCGCCGATCTCGTCCTCGGTGAGGGACGTCCGGCGAAGCAGCTCCTGCTTCCACTGGTGGGCCGATACCGTGTTGGTGACGAGGATCAGGGTGGTGGCCCGGGCGCGAGCCATGGCGGTCGCGCCGACGATCGTCTTGCCCGAGCCGCAGGGCAGGACGACGACGCCGGAGCCGCCGTGCCAGAACGCGTCCGCGGCGTCCCGCTGGTAGGAGCGCAGCTCCCAGCCGTCCTCGGCGAGGTCGATCGGGTGGGCCTCGCCGTCCACGTAGCCGGCGAGGTCCTCGGCGGGCCAGCCGAGCTTGAGGAGCGCCTGCTTGAGGGCGCCGCGCTCGCTCGGGTGGACGGCGACGGCGTCATCGCCGACCCGTTCACCGATCATGCCCTTGACCTTCTTGGCGCGGAGGACCTCCTCCAGCACCGCCCGGTCCGACGAGGCCAGGACGAGCCCGTACGTGGGGTGCTTCTCCAGCCGCAGCCGCCCGTACCGCGCCATCGTGTCGGCGACGTCCACGAGCAGGGCGTGCGGGACGGGGTAGCGGGAGTAGGTGAGGAGCGTGTCGACGACCTGCTCGGCGTCGTGCCCGGCGGCGCGGGCGTTCCACAGGGCGAGGGGCGTCACGCGGTAGGTGTGGACGTGCTCGGGTGCGCGCTCCAGCTCGGCGAACGGCGCGATGTCCTTGCGGCACTCGCCGGCGAGATCGTGGTCGACCTCGAGCAGCAGCGTCTTGTCGGACTGGACGATGAGTGGACCGTCGGACACGGAACCAAGCCCCCTTGCGGTCTTCGCTTGCCGGCGCGTTCTCGAAGGTCGGCGCCTCGCCACCCCGCGACCGCCCGCTGCCGAACGGTACCCCAGGCCGGCCCGGCCGGGCCGCCTGTTCAACGGCGGAGGGAGCGGTTCTCTTCCCCGGTCAGTACTGGTAGGGGTCGCTGCCGTCCTCGGACGTGACCCCGATCACGATGATGACGGCCGCCCAGATCACGAGCGACACCCCGAAGCAGACCCACGACCAGATCGTGAGGGTCCGCGCGGAGTCGGGGTCGGTGCGGTTGCGTCCGACGGCGATCCCCGCGGTCACGATGCCGGGGATCGCGAGGAGGTTGCAGCACATCGACACGGTGACGATGTTGCAGACGAGGGCGGCGATGGTGGACGCGTTGTTCGCCGGCGCGTGCGGCACGCCGGGCGGCCCGTAGCCGGGGGCGTATCCGGACGACGGGCCGTACTGGCCGTACTGCCCGGGGTCGCCGTAGGCGCGGTAGCCCTGCTGACCGTAGGGATCCTGCTGTCCGTACTGGCTTTGCTGTCCGTATTGGCCCTGCTGTCCGTAGGGGTCCTCCCAGCCGGACGGGGGTCGTCCGTCGTATCCGCTCACCGACACCCTCCTCGGGCACGCTCGGGCACGACTCCCAGATTACGGAACGAATGCTACGAAGCGGTCTCGTCCGTACCGCCGGTCCGCTCCTCGTCCAGTTCGGACACTCCCGTGATGCGATGCAGGGCGAACCGGTGGACGGCGGCGCGCGTCGCGTCGTATCCGGTGAGGAAGCCGCCCTCGACCCGGACGGGCTCCACGATGCGGCTGGACGCCCGGCCCTGCTGGTCGAGATAGCCGATCCAGAGCCGGCCGCCGCGCCGGGCGGCCGCGCGGAGCCGTTCGACGGTCGCCATCGCGGGCGAGCGGGGCGGCTCGCCGGGCGGGGCGTCGGCGCGCAGCGCGGCGCCGTGCCGGGCGGCCTCGTCGCCGGCGCGCAGCGCCCGCACCGCCGCGGTGATCATGGACGTGTCGGCGTGCTCCTGCGGTCGGAGCCGGACGATGTCGGCGGCGGGCGGCGGCTCGGCGCGCTGCGCGTCCGGCCGGGTCACGATCACGCCGCCGCCCGGGGCCTCCGCGACGGGCGCGAGGCCCATGGCGCGCAGCGCGTCCAGCAGGTCGCCGCGGGACAGCCCGGACGCGAGGACGGTCGGCGCGAGCCGGTGCAGCCGCAGCCCCGCCGCGCGCCGGTCGGCGAGGATCTCGTCGAGGGTGGCGGCGGAGTCGGTCCGGACGTAGGACGACAGCGCGCCGACCCGCAGGCGGCCGTGCCGGCGCGCCACGTCCTCGATGAGGTAGGCGAGCGGCTGCGGCAGGGGCGCCGCGGCGTGCCGGGCCAGCAGGCCGGTGAGGTCGTCGGCGGACCGTCCGGCGTCGAGGGCCCGGCGGATCGACTCGGGGGTGAACCGGTACACGGTGGCACCGCCGGTCGACTCGACGTCGGCGGCGAGCGCGAGCTCCCGGCGCAGCCCGGTGACCAGCGGGCCGGGCGCGATCGCGGTGAGGTCGGCCTGCACGAGGACACGGTCGACGAGCTCCGGGAGGTGCTTTTCCAGACCGGGTTCCGGATCGTCGCCCGCGAGGAGGTCCCGCGCGAACGGCGCGAGCTCCCCGAACCCGGTGAAGCCGAGCACGGCGGCCTCGCGCAGCGTCCAGCCGGCGAGCCGGTCGCGGGCCGGCCCGCCGCGCCGGGGCCGCAGCCAGGCGAGCCGGGTGCGCAGCGACTCGGCGTCGACGGCGACGCCCGGCCCGGCGTCGGCGAGCACGCCGAGCGCGGCGCCGCGGACGGCGGGCGCGTTACTGCGCGCCATGCCCTCGCTCAGCGCGTTGATCAGCCTGTCGCGGTCGTCGCGCTCGCCGGCGAGGCCGGCGGCGCGGTCGGACTTCAGCCAGCCGTGCGCGAGCTCCGTCCAGCGCCCGGCGGTGTCGCGCAGCAGCCACAGGTCGTAGGCGGGGGTGGGCAGCCAGTCGCCGTCGAGGTCGCCGCTGCGGGTCAGCAGCCCGGCCGCGTACGCGACCTCGATCAGCAGGGCGGCGTGCCACTCCTCGACGTCCAGCAGCGTCGCTGCGGCGCGCAGGTCGCGGACGGCGAGGCCGCCGCTGCGCAGCACCGGCGGCGGGTCGAGGCCCCACCGCTCGAGCAGGTCCTCGATCATCCGGACGGCGGTGAACGCGGCGCCGGCGGCGGCCCGGACCACGAGGTCGCCGCCCCGGCCGGACGCCGCCGGCAGCGCCGCCGGCAGCGGCGGCGGCACGGCGGTCAGGTCACGGGTGAGGCGGCCGCCGCGCAGGTGGAGGCCGACCTCGCGGGGGAGGGTGACGGTGCGGTCGTCCTCGGCGGCGAGCAGGCCGCGGGCGAGCAGGCGCTCGATGGGGGTGGTCGCGGTGTCGAGCCGGACGGGCCGGCGGGCGTCCGCGACCCGGCCGACGGGCGGGCCCCAGGCGAGTTGCTCCAGCGCGGCCCGCGCGTCCGGCCCGGCGTCCTCGATCAGGTCGGCGGGGTCGGCGAGCAGCTCGGTGAGGCGGCGCAGCAGAAGCTCGGAGTCGGCGAAGGCGCGCGGGGCGGCGCCCGCAAGGTCGGTGACGAGCCCGGCGAGCCTCTCGGCGGAGTACCCGGCGAACGCCTCCCGGGCGGGCGGGCCGAGCCCCGCCGGGTGCGGCACCGCCTGCCGGACGCCCGGCGCCGGGGCGGGCGCCTCGTCGCCCCACGCGAGGCCGTGCCGGCGGAGCGTGCGCAGGGCGTCGCGGGCCTGGCCGGGGGTGGCGTCGAGGGCGGCGGCGAGCGCGTCCGGGGTGACGGGCGGCGGCAGGACGAGCAGCGCCTCGAGGGCGGCGAGGGTGAACCGGTCGAGCCGGTCGAGCGCGCGGGAGACGGCGGCGGGCAGCGCGGCGCGGGCGGCGAGCGCGGTCAGATCGGCGGGGACGGGCGCGAGGAGCTCGGGCCGCGCGGACAGCAGCGCGTGCAGCTCCTCGTCGCTTCGGGCGCGCACCCAGTCCGCGTACGTCTCCATGCCGTTCCCAACCTCGTGTGGCGCGCACTCGGTCCCGCTCGCTCCAGAGTAGGCGCCCGAGCGCGGTACCGGGTGCGAAAGCGCAGGTCCGCCGGAGGAACGCGGACCCCGGGGAACCCCTCGCGTCAGGTCGCGGGGGGCGCCTCCACGTGCCGCAGGCCCATGCCGAGCCGGGCCCAGCTGCGCACGAACCGCTCCTCGTCGATGCGGGTCGGCGGCTCGTACATCGACTCGTTGGCGAGCCAGTAGTTGACGACGGCGCCGCCGAGGATGGACGCGATCGCGGGCCAGTCCTCGTCGCCGCCCGCGAACTCCGGCTGCGTCGACAGCCAGGACGCGATCCCGTCGTAGAGCGGGTTGACGATGCCCTCGCGCATCTCCGCGACGAGGTTCGGGAACTGGTCGAGGTCGCGGAACAGCACCCGGATCAGGTCCTGCTCCTCGCGCATCTTCGCGAGGCCCGCCTGGCACGTCATGCGCAGCCGGATCTCGAGCGGGCGGTCGGCGAACGCGGACGCGTGCTTGAGCACCTCGCTGATCTGCTGCCGGGTCCGCTCGATGTGCTCGCGGATGGCGGAGGCGAGGACCTCCTCCTTGGATCGGAAGTGCCGGTACAGGCCGCCGGCGCCGGGGGACAGCCCGGCCGCCGCCTCGATCTCGGCGACGGATGTGGCGGCGTAGCCGCGGTCGGCGAACAGCCGCAGCGATTCGGCCACGATCCGCTCGCGCGTCGATGTCGTCATGGTGATGTATTCCTCCGGAAGAACACTAAGGCATGTTCGGGTGGCGGACCCCTGCGGTCGGCGCGGCACGCCCGAATTCGTGATCCGGCTCGCAACGGACGCCGGACGGCTAGAGTTCGTTGCTCCGCGCCCCTGTCGCCGGAAAGGGGCGTCGCCGGAAGGGTCGACGATGTTCGTGTCTCCGCGGAAGGCGCCCCCCGGGGTGTTCCTCCCCGAGGAGTTCGTGGTGCCCACGCTCGTCGCCGGGCCGCGCTTCATGATCCGCCCCATCACGGTGAGCGACGTGGTCAAGGACTACGGCGCCGTGATCGGCAGCCTGGACCGGCTCGCGGGCCGGTTCGGCCCGGAGTGGGGCTGGCCCGACCGCGAGTTCACATTCGAGCAGGCGCTGATCGACGTGGCGTGGCTGCAGAAGGAGGGGCAGCTGCGGCGGTCGTTCAGCTACGTCGTGACGACCCCGGACGGCGAGAGCCAGCTCGGCCGGATCCACGTCGCTCCGTCCGACACCCCCGACGCGGACGCCGTCATCGTGTTCTGGGTGCGCGCGGACGAGGAGAACTCGGCTCTGGAGACGGAGCTGGAGGACTTCGTCCGGCAGTGGGCGACGACGGCGTGGCCGTTCGAGAACGTCCGGTTCCCGGGGCGCGACGGCGCCGACCCGGAGGCGTGCGGAGCGCGCCCGGCCGCCGTGGTGCGGGCCGAGCCGCCCGTCGAGAAGGACGCCGCGAAGGACGCTGCCAAGTCGGCGGTGAAGGACTCCGCGGCGAACGTCGGGGCGGACGCGGTGGCGGACGAGGCGCGGCCGTCCGCCGGGACGCGGGCGGTCAGCAGAGGCGGCGTACGAGGGCTACGAGGATCCGTCCGATCACCAGGTAGACGAGGGCGGCAAGGCCGTAGTTGACGGCCACCTCGGCCTTCGGGTCGTCGGGCTGGAACACGTCGGTGAACTGCCAGGCCAGGTCGGTCGCCCGGTCGGCGAACCAGGCGACGATGTCGTTGCCGGTGTTCGCCTCGAACACGACGAACGCGATGTGCACGGCGAGGATCACCACGACCACCGTGGTCACGGCCGAGATGACGGCGGCGGCGATGGAGGCGGTGCGCCGCCGGACGGCGGCGCCGGTCGGGCGGGCCCGAGGGAGGCTCCGCGTGGTGCCCGTCTCGGTGGTGCGGGCGCTGTCCGCACGGGGGTCGTCTGCACGGTGCTCGGTCATGGTCGCGGGCCTTCCGCCGGGGGCGCGTGTTGCCGTTGTTTTCCCTGCTCAATAGGTTCGTGGTGGGGCACTCGGGTATATCGGCTGCAGGTATCCGCGCCTTCCCACTCGGATCCCGTCGCATCGCCACTACCGGGAGGGCGCGGATACTCTTGCGTCCGGTCTACATACCCAGACCTTTACCCTGTGGGGCGTGCCGGACCTCAATTCCGTTGAAATCGGACATGTGGCGGGTCGTCCCGTCCTCGGTTTCGACCTCGACCTGACGCTCGCCGACACCCGGGCGGCGATCGGCGCGGTCTACGCGGCGCTCGCGGCGGAGACCGGCGTCCCGATCGACGTCGACGTGGTCGTCGGGCGGATCGGGCCGCCGCTGGAGCACGAGCTGGCGCACTGGTTCCCCGCCGCGGAGGTGCCCGCCATGGCCGCCCGGTACCGGGCGATGTACCCCGATGTCGCCGTGCCCGCGACGGTCGTCATGCCGGGAGCGGTCGCGGCGCTCGCGGCGGCGCGGAAGCGGGGCTGCGGGATCGTCGTCGTGTCCGGCAAGAACCAGGCCGACACCGAGCGGACCGTCCGGTTCCTGGGTCTGGCCGTGGACGCGGTCGTCGGCGGCCTGTTCGGCGCGGACAAGGGCGCGGCGCTGCGCGAGCACGGCGCCGGCGCCTACGTCGGCGACCACACGGGTGACGTGGACGCGGCCCGCGCGGCCGGCGCCGTCGCGGTCGGCGTCGCCACGGGCGCGTTCGGCGCGGCGGCCCTCACCGCCTACGGAGCGGACGTCGTCCTGCCGGATCTGCTCGCCTTCCCCGGCTGGCTCGACGCGTACGCGCCCGCCTGAACACGGGGCGCGGAAGATCGCCTGGCCGGATATCGGGATGCCCCGGCGGGGGCCGTCCGGGTAGCGTCGAGGCGTTGCCCCGCGGGCGTCGCGGCGGTCGCCGGGCGGTATCCCGGCACGCCGCGAGGCACTAATCTTGGGGGCGATTCAGGACGATTACCGAACGAGGTCTCCGGTGCCGACTGGCAAGGTCAAGTGGTACGACTCCGACAAGGGGTTCGGCTTCCTCACCCGCGACGACGGCGGCGAGGTCTTCGTGCACTCCACCGCCCTGCCGGGCGGGACGACGTCGCTGAAGCCCGGCCAGCGCGTCGAGTTCGGCGTGGCCGAGGGCCGGCGCGGTCAGCAGGCGCTCGCGGTCCGCGTCCTCGACAGCCTCCCGTCGGTCGAGAAGACCATCGCGAAGCAGCGCCGGAAGAAGCCGGACGAGATGGTCCTCATCACCGAGGACCTGATCAAGCTGCTCGACGACGTCTCCAACGTCTACCGGCGCGGCAAGCACCCGGCCCCGGCCGAGGCCAAGAAGATCGCCGCGGTGCTGCGGGCGGTCGCCGACGACATCCACACCTGATCCGGGAATGACCGGCTGCTGAGCCGCGCCCGGCGGCGGGCCCGCGGCTCAGGCCCGGATGCGGGTCGCGTCGTCGAGCGGGCCGTGGCGCCGGGGCGGCCGCCCCCGGGGCGGGCCGTGCATCCGTGACCGGAGCAGGCCGATCGCCGCCGCCAGCGCCGCCGCGACGACGGCCAGCGCGACCGTCCCGTCCGCGACGATGGACATGCCGAGGCCGAGCAGCCCGCCGACGACCCACACCAGCTGATGCAGGGTCTCGGTGACCGCGAACGTGGACGAGCGGAGCTCCTCCCCGGTCTCCTGCTGGACGACCGCGTCCATCGACAGCTTGCCGAGCGCCTGGCCGAGTCCGGCCACGGCCGCGACGGCGAGCGCCGCCCACAGCCCGAACAGCGCGGCGCACGCGGCCGTGACCGCGGTGACGCCGGCGAGCGTCGCGGAGACGATCATCCGCGGCGACCGGGCCCGCATCCAGGTGCCGAGTGCCGTCCCGGCCAGGCCGCCCGCGCCCGCGCACGCCGCGAGCAGCCCGAGCGCGACGTTGCGGGACACCGGATCGAACCGCTCCTCGCGCAGCAGGAACGCCAGGTACAGGATCAGGAACCCGGAGAAGGCGCGCAGGACCGCGTTCGCCGCGACCGCCTCCGCGACGGCCGGGCCGACGCGCGGCAGCGTCCAGATCCGGCGCGGCCCCTCCCCGGGCTCCTCCAGGACGTCCACGTGCCTCGGCAGGCGGAGCGTGCACACGACACCGAGCGTGAAGACCGCGGCGGCGACCCGCAGCAGCCAGTCGGCGCCGGCCAGGTACACGATCCCCGCGCCGATAGGCGCGGCGACCGACGCCCCGATGAGCCCCGCGAACGACGCCCGCGCGTTCGCCGTCACCAGCGTGATCGGGCCGGGCAGGACGAGCGGCGTCACCGCCGCGCGCAGCACCCCGAACGCCTTCGACACCACCAGCAGCCCGAACGCGGCGGGCAGGAACGTGACCTGGTCGCCGGTGAGCACGGCGCCCGCCATCGCCCAGCACAGCAGCGCCCGGATCACGAACGAGCTCGCCAGCGCGTACCGGCGGACGTGCCGCATCCGGTCCAGCGCCGGGCCGATCAGCGGCGCGACCAGCGCGAACGGCGCCATCGACACGAGCAGGTAGAGGGCGACCTGGCCGCGGGCCTGGTTGACGTCAAGACCGAAGAACAGCGTCCCGGCGAGCGCCACCGCGACGAGCGCGTCGCCCGCGGAGTTGACCGTGGACGCCTCGATCAGGTTGCCGAGCCCGCTGCGGCCCGCCCCCTGCGCGTGGGCGGCGCGCCGGGCGGTCCGCCCCGCCCGCCGCAGGCCGTCCCGCACGGCGCGCGCCGCCCCGGCCGCGCCGCGGGCGCCGGTGCGGGCGCACCGCCCGCCGGCGCGCACCGCCCCGGCCGTGCCCGCCGCGGCCGCGCGGGCGTGGCGCCGCCCGCCGCGGACGAACCGTGCCCGGTCTGCCATGCGCGCTGATCCCCCCGGAGTGGCCGCCTGTGGTCGTCGGTGTGGCTCGATCGTGGGTACGTTCCCGTCCTGGCGGCGGGCTCACCTCGTCGACGGGAGAGACTCATGTGGCCGGTGGTGTGCGCGGCCACGTCCAACCATGCGCGAGAATCGAGATGTGAGCCCACTGCGTCAGCCCAGCACAACGCGCACCGCCACGGCGCGCCCCTCCACCGGGCACGCCCGGCGGACCCGGCCCCCCGCCGTAGACACGGCCTGCGGTGAGGCGGTCGACCTCGCCCGCGCCGCGGCGGAGGACGAGGCCAGGCCGTCCCCGGTCGGTGAGCATCTCGGCGCCCAGGCCGAGGGCGACCGCGTGGTCACGCACTATTTCGCGGCGCTCGACCCGGCCTACCGCGGATGGCGCTGGGCGGTCACGGTCACCCGCGCGTCCCGCGCGAAGAACGTCACGGTCAGCGAGTGCGTCCTGCTCCCCGGGGAGGACGCGCTCCTCGCGCCCCCGTGGGTGCCGTGGCTGGAGCGGCTCCGGCCGGGCGACCTCGGTCCCGGCGACCTGCTGCCGACCGCGCCCGACGACGCCCGGCTCGCGCCCGGCTACACGCAGGCCGACGAGGCGATCGACCGGGCCGCGCCGTGGGAGCCGGGGCTGGGCCGCGTCCGGGTCCTCTCGCAGGAGGGCCGCGACGAGGCCGCGACCCGCTGGTACGAGGGGATCGCGGGGCCGCGCGCGCCGATCGCGGTGTCCGCTCCCGCGCAGTGCTCCACGTGCGGTTTCTATGTGCCGCTCGCCGGCGAGCTGCGGCTGGTGTTCGGCGTCTGCGCGAACGAGTACGCGCCCGACGACGGGCGCGTGGTGTCCGCCGACCACGGGTGCGGCGCCCACTCCGAGGCGGTCTCCGTCCCGGCCGCCTCCGAGCAGGCGACGCCGCTCATCGACGAGATGGGCTACGACATCGTCCCCGCCGACACCGACGACGACCCCGAGACGGTGGCCGAGCGGGAACTCGGGCACAGCTGAGCCGCGTGGACGCCCCCGATCCGCTCGGTGCGCGGGAGCTGCGCGACCGGGTGCTGCGCGCCTGGGCCGACTCACCGGCGCGCTTCCGGGAGGACGCCAACGCGGAGGAGGACCACGCCCTCGGCGGGTACCGCGACCGCGCGGTGGTGGAGCTCGCGCAGAACGCGGCCGACGCGGCGCTGCGCGCAGGGGTCCCCGGGCATCTGCGCCTGACCCTCCGGACGTCGTCCCGCGTCACCGGTGAGGGCGGCGCGCACCCGGCCTTGCTGACGGCCGCGAACACGGGCGCTCCGCTGGACGCGGCGGGGGTCGAGGCCCTGTCGACCCTGCGGGCGTCCGCGAAGCGGGACGACGAGGGCTCGGTCGGGCGGTTCGGCGTGGGATTCGCCGCCGTGGCCGCCATCAGCGACGAGCCGTCCATCGCCTCGGCGTCCGGTGGGGTCGCGTGGTCGCGGGCACGGGCGCGGGAGGCCGTCGCGGGGATCCCCGTTCTCGCCGAGGAGGCGGCGCGGCGCGGCGGCCACGTGCCGCTCCTGCGGCTGCCCTTCGCCCTGGACGCGGTCCAGGTGCCCGACGGGTTCGACACCGTCGTCCGCCTGCCGCTTCCGGCCGGTGCGGAGGAGTCCGTCCGGGAGCAGCTGGAGCGGGTCGGCCCCGCGCTGATGCTCGCGCTGCCGGCCCTGCGGCGCGTCGAGATCGACGTCGACGGGGACGTGCGCGTCCTCACGGCCGACCACTCCGCGCCCGGCGCCGTCACGATCGACGGGGTCGTCTGGCACACCGCCGACGACCACGGGCGGATCGCGCCCGAGCTGCTGGCCGACCGCCCGGCGGAGGAGCGGTCGCGCCCGGCCTGGCAGGTCAGGTGGGCGCTGCCCGAGGAGGGCCTGCCGGACGGGACGCCCGCCGTCCTGCACGCGCCGACCCCGAGCGCCGAGCGCCTCGACCTGCCCGCCCTGCTCATCGCGTCGTTCCCGCTGGCCCCCGACCGACGGCACGTCGCGTCCGGGCCGCTGACCGACTTCCTCGTGGAACGCGCCGCCGAGACCTACGTGCGCCTGCTGCGCGACCGTCCCGCCGCGCCGGGCCTCCTCGATCTCGTGCCGGGCCCGCTCGGCGCCGGTGAGCTGGACGCCCGGATCCGCCGCGCCGTCCTGGACCGCCTGCCCGAGGCCCCGCTCCTGCCGGGCCCGGAGGACGGCGACCGGATCCGGGGCCGCGACGCCGTGGCGATCGACGCGCCCGCCGCGTTCGTCGACCTCCTCCGCGGGGACTCGCGCCATCCGGAGGGCGGGGAGCCGGTCCTCGCGGGGCTGCTGCCGTCCGGCTGGCCGGCGCGGTCGCCCGCGCTGGGGGCGCTCGGCGTGCGGCGGGTCGAACTCGCGGACGTCATCGATGAGCTTGCCGCTGTGCGGCGGCAGCCGGCGTGGTGGCACTGGGTCTACGCTTCGCTGTCCGGGGCCGCCACGGACGCTCTGGGCGCCGTCCCCGTCCCCCTCGCGGGCGAGGAGGGGCGGATCGTGCGGGGGCCGCGCGGCCTGCTGATCGCGGAGGGCCTCGACGTGGCGGCGCTGGACGTGCTCGGCCTGCGGTTCGCGCACCCCGACGCGGTGCATCCGCTGCTGCTCCGGCTCGGCGCGGTGGAGGCGGGGCCGCGCGAGGTGCTCGCGGATCCGGCCGTCCGCGCGGCGGTGGCGAACTCGTTCGACGAGGACGACCCGGACGCGATCGCCGAGGCCGTGCTGGGGCTGGTCGCGGGCGCGCGTCCGGAGCCGGGCGAGGAGCCGTGGCTGGCGGAGCTCGCCCTCCCCGGCGACGACGGCGAGCTGTACGCGGCCGGTGAGCTGCTCCTGCCCGACAGCCCGCTGCGCGACATCGTCGCGGAGGACGCCCCGTTCGGCGTGGTGTCCGACGACCTGGTCGAGCGCTGGGGCCGCGACACCCTGGCCGCCGCCGGAGTGCTCGACGGGTTCGCGGTGGCGCGCGCCGAGGACGTGAACCTCAACGGGATCGCCGACCGGGACGAGACCCTCGACCTCGACCTCGAAGACGCGTGGGCGGCCGACGTCCTCGACCGGATCGGCCCGCAGGACCTGCCGCCTCTCGTCCCGGAGTTCCAGGCCGTCCGCGATCTGGAGCTGGTGGACGACTGGGAGGCCGCGCTGGGGCTGCTGGCCGGGCCGTCCTGCCGCGCGGCCGTGGTCGAGCGGGCCCATGTGACCCTGCACGACGGGCGGCGCGCGACCGTCCCGTCCTACACGGCGTGGTGGCTGAGCCGCCATCCGGTGCTCGGCGGGAGACGGCCGGGCGCGTTCCGCCTTCCCGGCGACGACGCCCTGGCCGGCCTCTACGACCTCGCGCCGGGCGGCGTCGACGAGCGCCTCCTGCTGGCGCTCGGTGTCCGCACCTCTCTGGCGGCGCTCCTCGACGAGCCCGGCGGGGCCCGGGAACTCCTCGACCGGCTCGGCGATCCCGCGCGGTCCGTGCCGCGCCACCGGCTCGGCGACCTGTGGACCGCCCTCGCCGACGCGCCCCGCGCGGAGTTCGATCCGCCGGAGCGCGTGCGCGCGGTCGTGGACGGCGAGACCGAGGTCGTGGACGCGGCGGACGCCCTCGTCCTGGACCGCCCCGACCTGCTCCCCCTGCTGGCGGGGCAGCCCCTCGTCATCGCGGCGCACGGACGCGCGGACCGCCTGGCCGAACTCCTCGACCTCCCCCTGGCGGGGGACGAGGTGGCCGGTGCGATCGGGTCGTCCGGGGCCAAGCGCGCCGTGCCGGAGGCGGTGCGCGGCCTCCTGCCGGACGCGCCCGTCGCCTACCTCGCGCACGATCCGCTCATCGTGGACGGCCACGAGGTCGCCTGGTGGGTCGGAGACGGGGACGTGCACGCGAGCGGCCCCGCCGGTCTGGCCCGCGCCCTGGCGTGGACGGCCGGGGAGTGGTCCGGCCGCCTCTCGCTGGAGGCCGTCCTGCGCGACCCGGAGTCGCTCCCCGTGCTGCTCGCCGAGGACGACCTGGAGCCCTAGTCCTCCCCGCCGGGACGGCGGGCCTCGGCGCGGGCGCGCCCGGCCTGGAGCCGGGGGACGTACCAGAGCGCGAACAGGCCGATCCCGATGCCGGCGGCGCAGACCCACAGCCACCAGCGGTCGTCGGCGGGCAGTCCGGCGATCAGCAGGACGACCAGCGCCACGGCCCACGCGATCGTGCCGCCGAGCGCGATGCGGACGTCGTCGGTCGGCATCGGCGGCGGGTCGGGGCGGCGCGCTCGGCTCATGCCTCCCACACTAGGCGGTCGGCCCGGGGAGCCCTCCGGTGACCATGGCGATCAGGAGTCCGTAGCTCTTCTCCAGGTCCTCCGGCAGGCCGAAGCCGCCCGCGGCCTCCAGGACGGCGAAGCCGTGGACGGCGGAGCGCAGGGAGCGGGCCGCGTGGACAAGGTCCTCGCCGTCCAGTCCGTAGCCGCGGAGGACGGCGAGGATGATGCCGAGCAGCCGGTCCGCCGCCGCGGCGGCGCGGGGCTCCGGATCGGGCCGCTGGTCCATGGCGGCGTAGCGGGCGGGGTGCTCGACGACGTAGGCGCGGTAGGCCCGCATGAGGGCGCGGACGGCGTCGTCCCGGGACCGGCCGAGCGCCGCCTCGCGGAGGCGGTCGGTGAGCTCCTCCATGACGCGGACGGTGACCAGCCGTCGCACTTCGGCCAGGTTCCGGACATGCTTGTACAGGGAGGGCGTCGCGACGCCGGCCCGGTTCGCCACGGCGGCGAGCGTGAGGGCGGCGGGGCCCGCCTCGTCGACGACGGTGACGGCGGCGTCCACCACCGCGTCCGGAGACAGACCTGCGCGCGGCATGGGAGGACCCCCTAAAGAGCGATAGCCGAGCAGCTAATAACATTAGCAAAGATGGTCGACGGAGAGCGATGACGATGACGACACCCGTGGATCCGGGGGCGGCGGCGAACCCCGGCGGCCTGGCCGAGGAGCTGCGCATCTCGATCGCGCGGCTGTCGCGCCGGCTGCGCCATCTGCGGCCCGCCGACACCGGCGCGGGCGCGCCCGCCGCCCTGACGCTGACCCAGTTCGCGGCGCTCGCCGCGATCGAGCGGCACGGCTCGATGACGCCGCGCGAGCTGGCCGACCACGAGAAGGTGCAGCCGCCCTCGATGACGCGCGTGCTCGCCTCGCTGGAGGAGCGGGGCCTGGTCGCGCGCAACCCGCATCCGACCGACCGGCGGCAGGTCGAGATGTCGGTCACCGCGGCGGGAGCCGCGCTGCTGCGGGACGAGCGGCGCCGCAAGGAGGCATGGCTGTCGCGCCGCCTGGGCGAACTCACCGAGGACGAGCGGGAGGTCCTGCGCCGCGCCGCGCCGATCATCGACCGTCTGAGCAGGTCGTAGAGATGTGACGGCGCGTCCCGGCGGGAATGCCGGGCCCCGGGATTATCGTTAGCCTTGGTAATGACTTCCGTAGACATCCGCGCCGGGCTGACCAGGCCGAGAGCGAGGTCCGCCCCCGCCGGCAGCGCATCCGACGCCGCACCCGACACCGCATCCGACACCGCGCCCGGCGCCATGTTCCGCTCCCTCCGCAACCGCAACTACCGCCTCTTCGCCGCCGGCCAGGTCGTCTCCAACACCGGCACCTGGATGCAGCGCGTCGCCCAGGACTGGCTCGTCCTGGAACTCGCCCACGGCAGCGGCACCGCGCTCGGCGTCACCACCGGGCTCCAGTTCCTGCCGCTGCTGCTGTTCGGCCTCTGGGGCGGCGTGATCGCCGACCGCTACCCCAAGCGCCGCGTCCTCGTGCTCGCGCAGACCGCGATGGGCGTCCTCGCGCTCGTCCTGGGCCTGCTCGCGATCACCGGCACCGCGCAGGTCTGGCACGTGTACGTCCTCGCGTTCGGGCTCGGCCTCGCCACCGTCGTCGACAACCCGACCCGCCAGTCGTTCGTCATCGAGATGGTCGGCCGCCGCGACCTGCCGAACGCGATCGCGCTGAACAGCGCCACGTTCAACGGCGCCCGGCTGCTCGGCCCGGCCGTCGCCGGCGTGCTGATCGCGCTGGTCGGCACCGGCCCGGTGTTCCTGCTGAACGCCGCGTCGTTCGGCGCCGTCCTGTTCGGCCTGTACGCGATGCGCGCGGACGAGCTCCATCCCGCCGAGCCCGTCAAGCGCGCCAAGGGCCAGCTGCGAGAGGGCCTGCGCTACGTGAAGGGCCGCCGCGACCTGCTCCTCGTGCTCGTCATGGTCGGGTTCATCGCGATGTTCGGGATGAACTTCCAGATGACGACGGCGCTCGTCGCCCGCGAGGTGTTCCGCACCGGGGCGTCCTCGTTCGGCCTCGCGTCCAGCATGCTCGCGCTCGGCGCCCTCACCGGCGCGCTGCTCGCGGCGCGCCGCGCGACCCGGCCCCGGCTCCGGCTGCTCATGGCCGCGGCGCTCGTCTTCGGGATCCTCGAGGTCGCGACCGGGCTGATGCCGACGTTCACCTCGTTCCTCGTCCTGCTGGTCCCCACCGGGATCGCGCTGATGACGTTCACGACGGCCGCGAACGCCACCATGCAGCTCGGCGTCGCGCCCGAGATGCGCGGCCGCGTCATGGGCCTCTACATGTTCGTGTTCCTCGGGACGAACCCGCTCGGCGCGCCCCTGGTCGGATGGCTGTCGGAGGAGTTCGGGCCGCGGTTCGCCATCGTCGCGGGCGGGCTGGTCACCGTCGTGATGACGCTGGTCGTCGCCGCGTTCACGGCGGGCGCCCGGCGCCGCGAGGGCGTGCCGGACGCGGGCGTGACAAACGCCGTCCCGGGCTGAAAGGCTGGCCGGGTGGCTCTCCGGACAGCCCCATGAGGCTCTTCGTGGCGGTCGTACCACCGCCGGACATCCTGGACGAGCTCGAGGAGGCCGTCTCGCCGGTCCGGGCCGAGGTGCCCGAACTGCGCTGGATACGGCGCGAACTGCTGCACGTCACGCTCGCGTTCCTCGGCGAGGTCGACGACCGCACCCTCGACCGGCTGCTGCCCCGGCTGGAGCGCGCCGTCGGCCGGCACGAGCGGCCGACGCTGTCGCTCGCAGGCGCGGGCGCCTTCCCCGGCAGCGGCGCGCACGCCCGCGTCCTGTGGACCGGCCTGTACGGGGACCGCCGCCGGCTCGCCCGGCTCGCCGCGTCCGTCGCCGCGGCCGGCCGCCGCGCCGGGACGCTCCCCGACAAGCACCGGTCGTTCCGCCCGCACCTCACCCTCGCCCGGTCCCGGACGCCGGTGGACGTGCGGCCGCTGCTGGAGTCCCTCGCGGCGTTCGCGGGCGGGCCGTGGACGGCGGAGTCCGTCCAGCTGGTGCGCAGCCATCTGCCCGGCAAGCAGTACGCGGCGCTGACGTACGAGCCGCTGAAGAGCTGGTCGCTGCGCGATCAGAGCTCCGGCGGCGGTGGTACCGGACGGTCGGCGTCCGGCGGCCCCCACGGCACCCCGTAGCGCTCGCAGGCGCGGCGCAGCTTCGCCACGTCCGGCGGGAACGTCACCTGGCGCAGCACCCGCCCGGACGGCCCCCACACCACGACGCGCGGCATCCGCTCGGCGGCCTCGTCGATCCCGATGCCGCCGATCCGGTCGCGGCCGAGGTCCCACTCGACGCGGCCGCGCCGGGTGACGACCGCCAGGCCCGCCGCCGATACCCGCAGCAGGGGCCGGTTCCGGTCGTACAGCCAGTAGCCGAGCAGCCCCGCCAGCAGCCCGGCGGGCACCGTCCAGCCCGCCGTGGCGGCGAACCCGCCGAGCTCGGGGCCCAGCCAGACCGCGCCGATCACCGCGACCGCCTCGCACAGCAGCACGCTCACCGCGTACGTCCCCACCCGCGAGCGGGGCGTCGCGTCGAGCACCGCGCCGGGCGCCGTCACCGGGCCGGGCGGCGGCGTGACGGCGACCGCGGCATCCGCCTCCGGACGCCCGGACGCCGCAGGACGGAGCGTCCTGCCCGGCATCGGGAGCGGCGCCACCGGCTCCGGCGCGGGCGCCGACAGCGTCGACACCGCCGAGTGGAACGCCGCGCTCAGGTACGCGTCGTACTCGGCGTCGTTCACCGGCAGCCCGGCGCGGCGCGCCCCGTCCCGCAGATCGGTCCGCGAGATCCGCAGCGCCGACAGCGGCGCCGCGAAGAACTCGTCGCCCTCCTGGTCGTACAGCCGGACCCACGCGTGCCCGCCGATCGTCAGCAGCTCGATGCCGCCGATGCGGTCCTCCGGCATCCTCAGCACCACGTCGCCGACCGCGTCGGCCCAGCCGAGCCCGCCGTCGGCGACGACGAGCCGCCCGCCCGGCACCTGCGCGAAGATCTCCGGCAGCCCGTCCAGTCCGTAGGCCGGGCGGCGCGGCGGACGCGCGCCCGGTGTGATCACGCGGTAGCCGTGGTCGTCGAGGGTGTGCGCGAGCTGGAAGCCGTCCAGGCCGTGCGCGGGCAGCCGCGCCAGCAGCTCCAGCCGGTGCCCGAACGCCAGCACCGCGAGCTCCGCGGCGTGCGGCTCCCCGGTGAGCGGGTCGGCGCGCAGCCCCGGCCCGACGACGAGCGCCGCGATCCGCGCGGCGGGCAGCACCACCGCGCCGCGCCGGCCGGGCCGGTCGTTCGCGATCAGCCGGACAGGCGAGACCGTCCACCGCACCCGCCCGGCGCGCAGCAGCCGCCGCCGGGTCAGCAGCAGCGCGCCCATCGCGGCGAGCGCCCAGCCCGCCGCGGCGAGCCGCGCGTCGAAGGTCCCCGTGCCCGCCAGCCCGATCCGGACGACCATCACCGCGCCGAGCAGCGCGGTCAGCGCGCCGAGCAGCGCGATCCGGCGGCGGCCCGGCACCGGCGCCGGGGCGTCCAGCCGCGCGTCCCCGGCGGTGACGGCCGGTTCGACGCCCGCCTCGTGGGCCGCCGCGAGCAGCGCCGCCTCCTGGTCGAGCAGCCGCTGCTCGGCGGCGGTGTCGCGGGGCAGCGGGCCGCCGCTCGGGACGTCCTCGTCCAGCCCGTGGACGCGCAGCGCCTCGTCCAGCGCCGGGTCGAGCAGATCGGCCGCCTCGCCGTCCAGGACGTGCATCGGGATGCCGAGCCGGCGGGCCGTCACGAACACCGTCAGCGGCTCCAGCCCCATCCCCGTCAGCGTGCCGGCGGCGGTGCGCCCGAACCGGTGCAGCACGGTCAGCGTCCCGTCCCCGGTCGTGATCGCGAGGCCCTCCATCCGGGACCGCTCGTACCGGGTCAGGACCAGCCCGCCCGGCCCGCGCCGCTCCAGCCCGTCCGCCGACAGCCGCCAGTACGGCCGGAGCCCGCGGCGGCGCGCGTCCGGGAGGGCGCCGAGCAGCCACGGCACCGCCGCCACGGCCGCGATCAGGCCCGCCCACAGCCACACCGGACGGATCGGCAGCAGCGCGAGCCCCGCGGCCGCCAGGGCGAACGGCCCGGCGGCGACGGGCCGCCACCGCCCGCGCGGCCCCCTCAGACCCGTCAGCTCATGCTCCACAGCCGGCATCCTCACACGCCCCGCGGGCACCGCGCCTCCTTCCACCGCCTCGTCATCCGGGCCGTCAGGTCCCGCGCCGCCGCAGCAGCCCGTACCCGACCGCGCCGGCGATCGCGAGGGCGAGGAACAGCCCCGCCCGCGCGCCTCCCGCGTCGTGGCGCTCCGGCGCGCCCTCCGCGGACCTCCCGGCCGGCGAGGACGACGGCGACGGCCGCGCGCTCCCCGGCAGCGGCACCGCGTACACCGGCTGGTTCGAGCCCTCGGACCCGGCCAGCAGCGACCGGCCGTCCGCCGCGTACGTGATCGACTCGCCCTGCCTCTGCATCGGCAGGTCGATCGTCTCCAGCGCCTTGCCGGGCCTTCCGTCCGCGCCGACGCCGTAGAGCTTCGCGTTGAAGTACGTGCGGATGACGCAGGTCCTCCCGTCGGGGGAGAAGGCGCCGTCGGTCGCCATGGCGGGAGCGTCCCCGACCTTGCGCAGCGTGTTGGAGCGCCCCGCGCGCAGCGTCGCGGGCGCCTCGTAGACCGCGCCGCCGAACAGCTTGCTCGCGATGTAGAGCCGGTTCGTCCGGGGGTTGATCATCATGGTCTCGGCGTTGCGCGGGCCGTCGGCGTACCGCAGCCGGAACGCCGTCGCCCGGACGGTCCGGTTCCCCAGCGCCGCGGGCTCGGTGATCCGGTACACGGTGACGAACGGCCACGCGCCGCCGAGGTTGTCGCCGATGTCCGCCACGAAGATCGCCGGACGGCCCCGCTCGTCCTTGCCGAGCGCCATCGCCTCCCAGTCGCGCGCGCCCGCCCCCGAGAGGGTCAGCACGGCCCGCGTCCGGCCCGCGCCGTCGACGGCGAAGATCTGCGCGACGCCGCCCGAGTCGTTGTGGGTGTAGACGATCCCGGGGTGCCGGGCGCTGACCGCGAGGCCGCTGGACTCGGTGATCCGCGGATCGCCCATCCGGAACGCGATCTCCCCGCCCCGCGCCGCGTGCGCCGGGGCGGGGGCGAGGACGCAGCCGGCGACGGCCAGGGCCGCCGCGGCCCGGACGGGCGCGCGGCGGCGCGGGCGGGCCGTCCTGTCCCGGTTCACTTCAGCAGCGCACCGGCGACCGCGGCCAGGATGAGCGCGGTCAGCACGGTGGGGAGAAGCCATTGGGGCGCGCGGTTCACGCCCCCGAGCTTATTCGGCGGCGTGACCGCCGCGAACCCGCCGCCCATGATGCGCATCTCATCCAACATGTGCGGATTGTTCGGGATGGTGCGAGCGCCGGGGGACGACCACCCGGAACGGGTATCGGACGCGTTCGTGGCGCTGGGCGCGCTCGCCGAGGAGCGCGGCCGCGACGCGGCGGGAATGGCCCTGTTCGGCGATCCGCCGGGGGAGGAGCCGGTCGTCCTGGGGGAGGACGACCGGCGCTCCGACGTCCGGCACGGCGGCTGCCGCGTCGTGAAGGGACGCGGCCGCTTCTCCGGGATCTGGCGCCACGACCTGCTCGCCGAGCTCGACCGGGCGCCGATCGCGCTCGGCCACACCCGCTGGGCCACGCAGGGCTCGCCCTACGCCCTCGTGAACGCGAGCCCGATGGTGCTCCCCGGCGGGATCGTCGCCACCCACAACGGCGACGTGGACGCCGACGACCTGCGAACCCGGTTCGCGCTGCCGCCCGCCCTCGGCACCACCGACAGCGAGCCGGTCTTCCAGCTCCTGTCGCGCCGCCGTACGGCGGCCGGCGTCGTCGCCGCGCTGGAGAGCATCGTCGGACGCGCCGCCCTCGCCTGGGCCGACCGCGACCGGCCCGGCACCGTCCACCTCGCGCGCGCCGCGCTCAGCCCGCTGACCGTGGCCGTCGACACCGCGCAGAACTTCTACTGGGCGTCGAACCCGCGCTGGTTCCGGGAGATCCAGCGGCACACCCGGACGCGGTTCGTCACCGCCGTCCAGCTCGACGAGGGCACCTACCTGCGGATAGGACCCGCCCGGCCGGGCGGCCGCCCGCAGATCCTGACGCGGGCCGACTTCGTCCCGACGGCCCGCGACTTCGACCTCGACCCCCGCGTCTGGACGGGCTTCACTCCCGCCGACGAGGAACGCGACCGCGCACGCCTCCGCCACCGTGTGGCCGACCTGCCCTCCCTCACCCGCGGCGAACTTGTTTCCGTCGGGTAGGGAGGGGCACCTCAGCCGTCAGTGACCCCCACCGTCGCGATCGCGCAGCGAGCCCCTGGGCGAGTCGGAGCGATGCGGCGATCGCAGTTAAGACAGCCTCTCTACGACGTGGTCGATGCAGGCGGTGAGGGCCTCGACGTCGGCCGGGTCGATCGCCGGGAACATCGCGACGCGCAGCTGGTTGCGGCCCAGCTTCCGGTACGGCTCGGTGTCGACGATCCCGTTGGCCCGCAGCACCTTCGCGACGGCGGCGGCGTCGATGCCGTCGGCGAAGTCGACCGTGCCGACGACCTGCGAGCGGTGCGCCGGGTCCGCCACGAACGGCGTCGTGTAGGACGTCTTCTCGGCCCAGGTGTAGAGCCGCTGCGACGAGTCGGCGGTGCGCGCGGTCGTCCAGGCGAGCCCGCCCTGGCCGTTCATCCACTCGATCTGCTCGGCCAATAGCAGCAGCGTCGCCACGGCGGGCGTGTTGTAGGTCTGGTCCTTGGCGGAGTTGTCGACGACCGTCTTCAGGTTGAAGAACTCCGGCACGTACCGGTCGGACGAGGCGATCTCGTCGATCCGCGCCAGCGCCGCCGGGGACGCGAGCGCCACCCACAGGCCGCCGTCGGACGCGAAGCACTTCTGCGGCGCGAAGTAGTACACGTCGGTCTCGCTGACGTCCACGGGCAGGCCGCCCGCGCCGGACGTGGCGTCCACCAGCACGAGCGCGTCGTCGGCGCTCGTGCCCGCCGGGCGCTCGATCCGCATCGCGACGCCGGTCGAGGTCTCGTTGTGGGTGAACGCGTAGACGTCCACGCCCTCCTCGGCGGACGCCTCGGGCAGCGAGCCTGGGGCCGCGGAGACGACGGTCGGGTCGCCGAGCCACGGGGCGCCGCCGGTGACCTTGGCGAACTTGCCGGAGAACTCGCCGAACACCAGGTGCTGGGACCGCTCCCGGACGAGCCCGAACGCGGCGGCGTCCCAGAACGCGGTGGTGCCGCCGTTGCTGAGCAGGACCTCGTACCCCTCGGGCAGGGAGAACAGCTCCGCGAGGCCCGCGCGGACCCGCCCGACCAGGGACTTCACCGGCTTCTGCCGGTGGGAGGTGCCCAGGTAGGTCGAGCCGGACTCCGCGAGCGCGGCGAGCTGCTCGGGACGCACCTTGGACGGACCGCATCCGAAGCGGCCGTCGGAGGGCTTGAGGTCGGCGGGGATGGCAATGGCTGGATTCGCGCTCTCGGTCACGCGAGAAGGCTACCCGCCCCGCTTGATCGTCCAGGCGACCAGGGCCGATAGTGCGCAACCGCACACGGCGGCGATGACGGCGGGCGGATAGATCCAGTCGTCGCCCCGCGAGTGCGCCTCGACGGCGGTCCGGACCGAGTCGTAGGCGAGGAACGCGAGGAGGGCCGCGACGAGGAGGGCCGCGACGCGCCCCGACACGGCGTTCGTCCGCCGCCGGCGCGCCTCCCGCTCCGCCTCGTGCCGCCGCATCTCCTCGGCGGCCGTGGACGCCCTGCGCGCGGGCTCGTCCGGACGCGCGGCGGGACCGATGTCGCCTTCGAGAGGTTCGTCGTCCATGTCGCGATTCACGCGCCCATCATGGCAAGAACGCGGTCGCGCCGGGAACGGGCGAGGCCCCCGGCGAACCGGGGGCCTCGAGGTCGATGCGGGGGGAGGGGCCGGATCAGCCCTCGTTCCGCTTGAGGACCTTCGCCGCACCGGCGACGTCGCCGAGGGAGCGGGTGCCGGGGCCCGTGTAGCGGGCGCTCGGGCGGACGAGGCGTCCGGTGCGCTTCTGCTCCAGGATGTGCGCGGCCCAGCCGGCGGTGCGGCCGCAGGTGAACATCGCGGGCATCATCGCGGTGGGGACGTCGGCGAAGTCCAGGATGACGGCGGCCCAGAACTCGACGTTGGTCTCGATCGCGCGGTCGGGGCGGCGCTCCCGCAGCTCGGCGAGCGCGGCGTCCTCCAGGGCCTTGGCGGCCTCGAAGCGCGGCGCCTCGAGTTCCCTGGCGGTACGCCGGAGCACACGGGCGCGGGGGTCCTCGGCGCGGTAGACGCGGTGGCCGAAGCCCATCAGCCGGTCGCCGGAGTCGAGGATGTCCTTGACGACCTTGCGGGCGTCGCCGAGCCGCTCGACCTTCTCGATCATCGGCAGGACGCGGGCCGGGGCGCCGCCGTGCAGCGGGCCCGACATGGCCCCGATCGCGCCGGAGATGCCGGCCGCGACGTCCGCGCCGGTGGAGGCGATGACGCGCGCCGTGAACGTGGAGGCGTTGAGGCCGTGCTCGGCGGCGGAGACCCAGTACGCGTCGATGGCCCGGACGTGCTTCGGGTCGGGCTCACCGCGCCAGCGGACCATGAACCGCTCGGTGATGGTCTCGGCCTCGTCGATCCGGCTCTGCGGGACCATCGGGACGCCGAGGCCGCGCGCGGACTGGGCCACGAACGACAGGGCGGTCACCGAGACGCGGGCGAGGTCGGCGCGGGCCTCCTCGTCGGAGATGTCCAGCAGCGGGCGCATCCCGTACGCGGGGGCGAGGGTCGGGAGCGCGGCCTGCACGTCCACGCGGACGTCGCCGGACGTGACCGGGAGGAGGTGGGGGTCCGCCGGGGCGAGGCCCGGGTCGAAGCTGTCGTCCACGAGGAGGCCCCAGGCGTCGCCGAAGGAGACGCGGCCGACGAGCTCCTCGATGTCGACGCCCCGGTAGCGGAGGGCGCCGCCCTCCTTGTCCGGTTCGGCGATCTCGGTCTCGAAGGCCACGACCCCCTCGAGACCGGGTTTGAAGTCGGACATGTCGTCCTGCCTTTCGTCCCCAAGAGTGATAAGGCGGTAGCCGTGCCATTGAACCCTGTCCGCCCTACCGGTGAGTACCCAGGGTCCCCGCAGAGTGCACAATGCCCTGGTGAGAGGCTCAGATGCCGTGGACTCCCCCATGCCCGACCCGGCCGGGCTCCGCCGCGCCTACGAGGGCGGTGAGCTGGCCGAGGACGCGCTGCCCGCCGACCCGCTGGCGCTGTTCGCCCGCTGGTTCGCCGACGCGCACGCCTTCGGCCTGCCCGAACCGAACGCGATGGTGCTCGCCACCGCGTCCGCCGACGGGACGCCGAGCGCCCGGACCGTCCTGCTGAAGGGGTACGGGCCGCAGGGCCTGCGCTTCTTCACCAACCGGACGTCGCTGAAGGGCCGCGACCTCGCGGAGAACCCCCGCGCGGCCGTCGTGTTCCCGTGGCACGCGATGCACCGGCAGCTGCGCGCGTCGGGACCGGTGCACGAGCTGCCGAGGGACGAGTCGGCCACGTACTTCCGGACGCGTCCCTACGGGTCGCGGCTGGGCGCGTGGGCGAGCGAGGAGCAGTCGGCGGTGATCGAGGGACGGGACGTCCTGGTGCGGCGGTTCGCGGAGCTGGCCGAGCGCTGGCCCGATCCCGGCGCGGGCCCGGAGGGCTCCGGATCGCCGGGCGACGCCGTTCCGCTGCCCGACTTCTGGGGCGGGTACCGGCTCGTCCCGGAGGCGATCGAGTTCTGGCAGGGCCGCCCGGACCGCCTGCACGACCGCATCCGCTACCGCCGCGCGGACGGGGACGCGGAGGGGGACTGGGTGATCGAGCGGCTGTCGCCGTGACCGCGGAGCAGCGGCCGACCCCGCAGGACGCGCCCGGCGAGGATCACTGCGCCGGGGCCGAGACGATCAGGGTGAAGGCGTCCCGGCGGAGTGCGCTGCGCCGCGTGGCGATCGACACGCGGCCCCTCGCCGACGGCGCCTACCGGCGGCTGTGGATGGGGCAGGGCGTCTCCTTCGTCGGGTTCCAGGTCACCGCCGTGGCGGTCCCGGTCCAGGTGTGGGAGATGACCCGGTCGTCGCTCTGGGTCGGCATGCTGGGGATCGTCAACCTGGTCCCGCTGATCGTCTTCGGCCTGTGGGGCGGCGCGATCGCCGACCACAGGGACCGGCGCAGGCTGCTGTTCGCCGCGTCCTGCGTGATGTGGGCCGCCACCCTGCTGCTCCTCGCGCAGGCGCTGCTGGGGCTGGAGAGCCTGGCGCTGATCATGGCGGTGGTGGCGGTGCAGGCCACCGGGTTCGCGGTGTCGTCGCCGACCCGCAGCGCGATCGTCCCGCGGCTCGTCGCCGAGCCGCTCGTCCCGGCCGCCAACACCCTCAACTTCACCGCGAGCCAGGTCGGGATGCTGGCCGGCCCGCTGCTCGCGGGCGTGCTCCTCGCCCGCTGGGGCTACGCGGCCGCCTACGGGCTGGACGCCGTCCTGTTCTCCCTCGCCCTGTACGCGGCACTGCGGCTGCCGCCGATCCCGCCGCTCGGCGACGTCACGGGCACGCCCGGCCTCCGGTCGGTGATCGACGGTCTCGCCTACCTGTGGACGCAGCCCGTCCTGCTGATGTCGTTCGTCGTGGACATCATCGCGATGGGGGTCGCGATGCCGCGCGCCCTGTTCCCCGAGCTGGCCGAGACGCGGTACGGGGGCGAGGCGGCGGTCGGCTGGCTGTTCGCGGCGATCGCGATCGGCGCCGTGCTCGGCGGGCTGTCGTCCGGCTGGATCGGGCGGGTGCGTCGGCAGGGCGTCGCGCTGGTCGCGTCGATCGTGGTCTGGGGCCTGGCGGTCGCCGCCGCCGGGCTCGCGGAGCAGCTGTGGCTCGCCGTCGCGCTGCTCGCGGCGGGCGGCGCCGCCGACCTGGTGTCCGCCGTCTTCCGCCAGACGATGCTTCAGACGTACGCGCCGGACGAGATGCGCGGGCGCCTTCAGGGCGTGTTCACCGTCGTCGTCGCGGGCGGGCCGCGGCTCGGCGACCTGCGGGCGGGCGCGACCGCGAGCGTCGCCGGCGCGACGGCGTCCTGGGTGGGCGGCGGGCTGGCCTGCGCGGTGCTGGTGGTCGTCGCGGCGCTGGCCGTCCCGGCCCTGCTCCGCTACGACACCCGGACGGCCGCGCCGGGCGGCTAGCCGGAAGCGCGGGCGCCGTCCGCCCGCGCCCCTCGCGATATTCGCTCACGCCCCGCGACGGGCTGCCGGAGCGCGTAGACTCGGTGCCATAAGACTGGAGGGAGCTGTGACCTCACACGGCCTGATCGACACCACCGAGATGTATCTCCGGACGGTGTTCGAACTCGAAGAGGAAGGGATCATCCCTCTTCGCGCGCGCATCGCCGAACGGCTGTCCCAGAGCGGTCCGACGGTGAGCCAGACGGTGGCGCGGATGGAGCGCGACGGCCTCCTCCGGGTCGAGGGCGATCGGCACCTCGAACTGACCGATAGCGGCCGTGGCCTCGCGACCAGGGTCATGCGCAAGCACCGGCTGGCGGAATGCCTGCTGGTGAACGTCATCGGCCTGCCCTGGGAGGACGTCCACATCGAGGCGTGCCGGTGGGAGCACGTCATGTCGGAGGACGTCGAGCGCAGGATCGTCGCGCTGCTGGACAACCCCACCACCTGCCCCCACGGCAACCCCATCCCCGGTCTGGGTGAACTGGGGGGCCGCGGCGGCGTCGCCGACTCCGCCCCGCTCGCCGTGATGACCGCGGTCGCGAGCCCCGCCGGGGCCGGCGCGGTGGTCCGGCGCATCAGCGAGCAGGTCCAGAGCGACAGCGATCTGATGCTTAGACTCAAGCACATGGGGATACAACCCGGACGAGAGGTGACGCTTCGGGCGACGGACGACGGGGTGCGGGTGACCTGTGACGACGAGGCCGACGGACCGGAGACCGAGCTCCCGCGCGACATCGCCGAGCACGTCTTCGTCAGCAGGCGCTGACCGTCGCCGCGTGTCCGCCCCCGCCCCCGCCCCGCCGGTCTGCGCCCGCGCAGACCGTCCGGACGTGCGCGGGCCAGGCGTGCGCGGGCCCCGTTCCGCCTTCGCGGTCTATACCGAAGATCTCCGTTCCGGTGCGCCGTTCGGGCGTGTCCCGGTGGCCGTTCCGTCGTTCAATACGACGGGGAGGACGCGGGCGGCGGCCGGGCCGCGGCACCGCGCCACCGTCGGGTGCGTCCGGGACGGCTCTGTGATCGGGATGGGGAGATGAAGCGTTGGGGGGAAGCGCCCTTGGAGGCGCGCCTGCCGCCGGAGACCGTCCTCAACCAGATGGAGATGGCGGTCGTCGTCTGCGACCGCTTCAGCAACGTCATCTACGGCAACCACTTCGCCCGGCAGCTGTTCGGCTACGGCGGCGACGAGGTCATCGGGCACTCCATCCTCTCCCTCGGCATCTCCGAGGAGGACCACGAGCAGGCCACCGAGCTCGCCAAGCACGTCCTGAAGGGCGGGGTCTGGGAGGGCACGTTCTGCAACCTGCGCGCGGACGGCAGCACCGTCTACACGCGGGCGCACGCGGTGCCGCTGCGGCACCCGTCCGGGGCCGTCGACGGCGTCGTGATCTTCGCGCGCGAGGCGCTCCGCTCCAACCAGCGCGAGCAGGACCGCTACGGCCTGATGGAGCGCATCGGGGAGCGGCTCGCCGGGTCCCTCGAACTGGAGAGCACGCTGCGGCGGGTCGCCGACACGCTCGTCCCGCAGTTCGCCGACCACTGCTTCATCGACCTCTACAGCGGCGACCGGCTGTACCGGCGGGTGTCGCGGCACGCGGGCGGCTGGGAGCCGCCCCCCGGCACGTGGGCGGAGGTCGGCGAGCCCGTCTCCTACCCGCCGGGGCACTTCTCCGCGAAGGCGATGAGCCGCCGCGACGCCGTCCTCGTCGAGGACATGATCCAGCACCGGTTCGCCGCGCCGACGGAGTCGTCGCAGCGGCTCGGCGAGGCGATGGGCATCACCTCGGTGATCTCCGCGCCGCTGCTGGTGCGCGGCGAGCTGCTCGGCGTGATGAGCCTCGCCCTGTCGAACCTGTCGAAGCGGCCCGACCCCCACTACGACGGGTTCGACCGCGACCTGCTCGGCGCGATCGCCAGCCGGGTCGCGCTCGCCGTCGACAACGCGCTGCTGTTCGAGGAGGAGCGCGACACCGCGCTCGCGTTCCAGAAGCACCTGCTGCCCGGCGACCGGCCGCCCCGGCTGGACGGCCTGCAGATCGCCTGGCGGTACGAGCCGGCGCGTCCGCTCGAATCGCACGGGCACGGCATACAGACGCAGGTCGGCGGCGACTGGTACGACGTGATCCCGCTGTCGGCGGGCCGCGTCGGGCTCGTCATCGGGGACGTCGAGGGCCGCGGCGCCCGCGCCGCCGCCGTCATGGGACAGCTCCGCGCCGCGCTGCGGGCGTTCGCGCAGGACGACAAGCCGCCCGCCGACATCCTCCGCAAGCTGGACGAATGGGTCCGGACGATGACGCGGCCGGAGCGGATGCGGTCCGGCTGGAACAGCGACGACCTCGTCCGCCCGCCGCTGGTGTCCTGCACGTACTTCGTCTACGACGCGTGGTCGCGGGTCCTGGAGTTCGCCAACGCCGGGCACGACCCGCCGCTCCTCATCGTGGACGGCGAGGTCACCGACCTTCCGTTCGAGAGCGAGGGCGCCATGCTCGGCGTCCGCGCCCCGGGCATGGGCGGCGAGATCCTGTTCAACGAGGAGACCGCCGAGCTGAAGCCGGGCGCGACGCTCGTCCTCTACACCGACGGACTGATCGACCGGCGGCCGAAGGAGAACGGCGAGTACTACTCGCGCGAGGAGGCCCGCGAGCAGATCCGCGCCGCCGTCGAGGCGGCGGCGGGCGGCGGGGTCGAGGCGGTCGCGAACGCGGCCTACGACGCCGTTCCCGGCGACATCGACGACGACGTCGCGATCGTCGTGATCCGCACCTGCGCGGACGAGCTCGCCGTCGCCGAGCGCACCTTCGCCGCCGAGCCGATCATGGTGTCGGAGGCGCGGCGGATGGCGTCGGACGCGTTCGCGTCCTGGGGGATGCGCGACGAGCAGGCCGAACTGGCGTGCCTGCTGGTCTCGGAGGTCGTGACGAACGTCGTCCTGCACGCCACCGCGACGCCCGCGCCGCGCCGCGAACCGGTCGTCCCGATCCCGGCGCCGGCCGGGCCGGGCGCCTGCGAGCCGCTGGCCGCGCCCGTCCAGTTCAACACCGACCGGATCGCCGACCCGTTCGGCGCGTTCGACGAGGACGACTGGAACCTCGGCGCCGACCTCGGCCGCCGCGAACCGCCGACGAAGGAGTTCCGGCTCCGGCTGCGGCGCGGCGCGGACGCGCTGTGGGTCGAGGTGTTCGACTCCGACATGCGGCTGCCGCGGATCCGCAGCGCCGGCGAGACCGACGAGGGCGGCCGCGGCCTCTACCTGGTCGACCAGCTCGCCACCCGCTGGGGGGCGCGCCCGACGTCCGACGGCAAGGCCGTCTGGTTCCAGCTGCCCCTCGAGCCCTGACGGCGGGCCGGTCCGGCGTCAGATCGGTTCGGCGGCCACGTGCGCCCAGGACTGGGTGAACCACAGTTCGCCGCCGATGACGCGGGGCTTGGCGCCGGTGCGGGGCCCGCCGTCCACCTCGTCGGTGAGCGCCTCGCGGATGCGGTCGGCGGCGGCGGAGTCGTGCGCCCCGTCCAGCCACGGCTCCAGGGGGCGCTCGACGGTGAAGACGTCCAGCCGGCGGATGCTGGCGCCCGCCGAGACGATCATCTCGGTGAGCCGGGCGATCGACGGGACGCCGGGGTGGCCGGGGTCGCGGAGCCGCTCGATGCGGTCCCGGTCGGGGCCGGCGAGGTTGCCGCGCACGAGGTCCGCGATGATCACTCGTCCGCCGGGCCGGCAGACCCGCAGCAGCTCGCGCAGGACGCGGTCGGGCTCGCCCGTGCTGTAGAGCGAGAACCGGGCGGTGACGAGGGAGAACGCGCCGTCCTTGTAGGGGAGCGCGGTGGCGTCGGCGTGCACGCGCGCGTCGTCGGGGCCTTCGCCGGCCGGGGTCCGGGGCAGCTTCTCCTCCCGGGTGACCGCCGGGGGCGGGTCGCCGTCGGCGATGCGGACGGGTCCCGTGCCGAACGTGACGGTGGGCGTCCGGCCGGCCTCATGGGCCGTCCGGGCGGGCTGCGCGTCGACCGCCGTCACGTGCCGGACGGCGGGGCCGAGCGCGGCGGCCAGCGGCCCCCGGCCGCGCGCCACATCGAGGCAGACGTCGTCGGCGGACGGCTCGACGAAGTCCAGCAGGCGCCTCAGATGCGGGGCGAGCGAGCCGCCGGTCTCCTTCATCGCGGTCGCCGGACGTGGCACTGGTGCACTCCCTCGGCTCGGGCCGACTTCGCCGGACGGGGTACCGGCCGCGCCCTCTCCCGGCGGTGCGGGGACGCGGGCGCCGGACGGTCGTGAAGCCGGTCTCGTCAGGTATGACTCTCCGCCGGGTCAGGAAGTTCGGCTCGTTCGGCGACTGGTCGCGCTCACTCCAGGGACTGCCCGTACAGGGCGAGGACGACCAGGACGAACACGGTGATGACGGCCACGCGGGTCGGCGCGGCGAGCCGCATCCGGGTCGCGGCCCAGCGCACGCAGAACGCGGCGAGCAGGGACACGACGCCGAGGGCGAGAATGCCTTCCATGGTCACCTACTTTTCGGGGAGCGACGCCTCGGTCCCACCCTAGACGCGTAAGGAAAGGGTTACCCGCCGGTCGGCTGACATGACACGTCCGGCTAATCTCGCATCCGTGGCAGATGCGAAGGAAATAGACGGCCGTGACGTTCTGGACGACCTCCTGGTCCATGTGGCGCGCGGGCGCCTCGCCCTCGGGCTCGCGGCGCTGGCCGCCCCGAAGGCGACCGTCAAGCTGATCGGAATGGGAGGGGGCGCGGACGCGGGGCGCGACTACCTCGCCCGCGTGTTCGGCGCCCGCGAGATCGCCCTCGGTGCCGGCTACCTGCTGAGCGGCCGGGAGGGGCGCCGCCTGCTCGCCCGCCTCGGGCTGGTCGCGGACGTCCTCGACACCGCGAGCGGGCTGCGCACCCGGGGCGCGGTCCCCCTGCGGGCCAGCGCCGGTGCGACCGCCATCGCCGCCGGCGCCGCCGCCGTCGGCGCGGCCAAGGTCGTCAAGGACCTCGCGGGGCGCTGACCTCCGCGTGCGGGACTAGCCTGGACCGCGCGCGAGACCCACCTCACATGGCGCCGGACGCCATGCGATGTAATCTCATACTGACCGAATCAGATTCGGGACGGAACCAACCCCAACCCCTTTGCTTTGGAGGCACCAGTGGCCGAGGCGTACATCGTCGGTGCGGTCCGTACCCCCGTCGGTACCAAGAAGGGCGCCCTGAAGGACGTGCACCCCGCCGACCTCGGCGCGCACGTGCTGAAGGAGCTCATCAACCGCACGGGCGCCGACCCGTCCGCGGTCGAGGACGTCATCATGGGCTGTGTGATGCAGGTCGGCCCGCAGTCCCTCGACATCGCCCGCACCGCGTGGCTGTCGGCGGGCCTGCCGGAGAACGTCCCCGGCGTCACCATCGACCGCCAGTGCGGCTCGTCCCAGCAGGCGGTCCACTTCGCCGCGCAGGGCGTGCTGTCCGGCACCCAGGACCTGGTCGTCGCCGCCGGCGTCGAGCAGATGGCGATCGTGCCGATGGGCTCGTCCGTCGCCATGGCCCTCGAGAAGGGCATGCCCTTCCCGTACGGCGAGGGCTGGGCCGAGCGCTACGGCATGCAGGAGGTCTCGCAGTTCCGCGGCGCGCAGCTGATGTGCGAGAAGTGGGGCTTCACCCGCAAGGACCTCGAGGCGTTCGCCCTCGAGAGCCACCAGCGCGCCGCCAAGGCCATCGAGGCCGGCTACTTCGACCGCGAGATCGCCCCGATCGCCGGGCTCTCCCGCGACGAGGGCGCCCGCCCCGACACCACCATGGAGAAGATGGCGGAGCTGAAGGCGCTGCGCGAGGGCTGGGACATCACCGCCGCCGTCGCCTCGCAGATCTCCGTGGGCGCGTCCGCGCTGCTCATCGCCTCCGAGGAGGCCGTGAAGCAGCACAACCTCACCCCGCGCGCCCGCATCCACACCCTCGCCGTCTGCGGCTCGGACCCGGTCTACATGCTGACCGGCCCGATCCCGGCGACCGAGAAGGCGCTCGCCAAGAGCGGCCTGAAGATCGACGACATCGACGTCTTCGAGGTCAACGAGGCGTTCGCGCCCGTCCCGATGGCGTGGGCGAAGGACACCGGCGCGTCCCTGGAGAAGACCAACCCCAACGGCGGCGCCATCGCGCTCGGCCACCCGCTGGGCGCCACCGGTGGCGTGCTCATGACCAAGCTCCTCCACGAGCTGGAGCGCACCGGCGGCCGCTACGGCCTCCAGACGATGTGCGAGGGCGGCGGCCAGGCCAACGCCACCATCATCGAGCGCATCTGATCCGCGTACCGTGAGCGGGCGAGGTCCCCACCGGGGCCTCGCCCGCCGGTGTTCGCAGAGCCCGCCGGTGTTCGCAGAGCCGCCGGTGTTCGAAGAACCCGCCGGTGTCCGCAGAGGGGGACGGCATGTACGAGACGATCGTCTACGCGGTGTCCGAGCGCGTCGCGCGCATCACGCTGAACCGCCCGGAGACCCGCAACGCCCTCAGCGATCGGATGACGGACGAGCTGCTGGACGCGTTCGAGCGCGCGAAGGCCGACGACGGCGTCCGGGTGATCGTCCTGACCGGCGCGGGCGACCGGGCCTTCTGCGCGGGGGCCGACCTGGGCGGGCTCGGCCGGGCGCAGGCGGACGGCCGCTCCGTGGCCGACGCCGGCGCGATCCGGGAGAGCGCCCCCTACCGCTTGTTCACGGCGTTCCCGAAGCTCGGCAAGCCGATCATCGCCCGCCTGGCGGGCCACGCCGTCGCGGGCGGCCTCGGCCTCGCCGCGTCCTGCGACCTGGTGATCGCCGCCGACGACGTCAAGCTGGCCACCCCCGAGGTCGACGTCGGCCTCTGGCCCATGATGATCATGGCGGTCATCAACCGGAACGTCGCCCCCAAGCACGCGTTCAAGCTCTACTACACGGGCGCCCGCATCACCGCGGCCGAGGGCCGCGACATCGGCCTCGTCACCGAGGTCGTCCCGCGCGCCGACCTCGACGCCCGCGTCGACGAGCTGGCCCGCACCATCGCCGCGAAGAGCCCCCTCGGCCTGCGCCGGGGCCGCGACGCCTTCTTCGCCACCGAGGGCCTCCCCCTGGACGACCAGGTGGCGCACCTCCTCGGCGAACTGGTCGCCCTGGCCGCGACCGACGACGCCAAGGAGGGCATCACGGCCTTCCTGGAGAACCGCACACCCGACTTCCAGGGTCGCTGAACCCGGACGGCGTCCGGCGCATCAGACATTCCGGTGGCCGCGGCTTTCGGGGGGCCGCGGCCACCACCACGACACGGGGACGGGCGATCCGGATGCGTCTCACGAAGTGATATTCAGGTGGGAATCGGTGGATCGTTTGGCATGCTGGACGCCGTGAGCGCTCGCGTGATGAGTCCTGTCCTGGTCGGGAGATCGGCCGAGCTGGACGGGCTGCGCGCCGCACTCGACGCGGCGCCCGGGGCGGTGCTGCTCGGCGGCGACGCCGGGTTCGGCAAGACGCGGCTGATCCGCGAGTTCGGGCGCCGCCTGGACGGGGTGCGCCTGCTCATCGGCGGCTGCCTGGAGCTCGGTTCGGACGGTCTGCCGTTCGCGCCGTTCACGACCGTCCTGCGGGGACTCGTCCGTGACATCGGCATCGACGGCGTCGCGGGGCTGGTCCCGCGCGGTGACACCGCCGGGCTCGCGCGGCTGCTTCCGGAGTTCGGGGAGCCGGAGAGCGACGCCGCGTCGGGAGAGGAGCGGGCCCGGCTGTTCGAGCTGGTCCTGACGCTGCTGGAACGGCTCGCGGAGCGCGGCCCGGTCGTCCTGGTGATCGAGGACGCCCATTGGGCGGACCGCTCCACCCGCGACCTGCTGGCGTTCCTCATCCGCAATGTCGGCCTCGCCCCGCTGCTGATCGTCGTCACGTTCCGGACGGACGAGCTGCACCGCACCCATCCGCTGCGGCCCCTGCTCGCCGGTCTCGAGCGCCTCGACCGCGTCCGGCGCGTCGAGCTCGGCCGGCTGCCGCGCGGCGACGTCGCCGCGCTCACCGCCGAGGTCCTCGGGCACGCGCCGCCCCCCGGCCTGGTCGAGCGGGTCCACGCGCGCAGCGAGGGCAACCCGCTGTTCGTCGAGGCGCTCCTCGCCGACGGGACGCTGGCGTGCGAGCTGCCCGAATCGCTCCGCGACCTGCTGCTCGCGGGCGTCCAGCGGCTTCCGGAGGACACCCAGGACGTGCTGCGCGACGCGTCCGGCGGCGGCACCCGCATCGAGCACGCGCTGCTCGCGGCCGTTTCCGGCCACGACGACGCCACCCTCACCCGCCTGCTCCGGCCCGCCGTGGCCGCGAACATCCTCGTGGTGGACGGCGACGGGTACGCGTTCCGGCACGCCCTCATCCGCGAGGCCGTCCACGACGACCTGCTTCCGGGCGAGCACACCCGGCTCCACACGCGCTACGCGGAGGCCCTCGAGAACGAACCGGGGCTCGTCCCGTCCGACCGGCTCTGGGTCGAGCTCAGCCACCACTGGAACTCCGCCCACGACCCCACGTGGGCGCTCGTCGCGTCCTGGCGCGCCGCCGCCGACGCCCGCAAGGCCCTCGCCTACGCCGAATGCCTGACGATGCTGTCGCGCGTCCTCGAACTGTGGGACCGGGTCCCGGACGCCGCGGAACGCATCGAGGTCGACCACCTCAAGGTCCTGGAGGACGCCGCGTCCGCCGCCGACCTCGCCGGCGAGTACGACCGCGGCATCAAGATCGCCACGGCGGCGCTCGGCGAGTGCGAGGCCGCCGCCGGCGGCTCCCCGGAAGCCAACGCCCGGTGGGTCCGGCTGCTGGAGCGGCGCGGCCGCATGCGGTACCAGCTCGCCCGGCACGGCTTCGTCGACGACCTGCGCGCCGCCGTCAAGGCGCTGCCGGACGGCCCGCCGACGGTCCTGCACGCGCGCGTCCTGTCCACGCTCGCGAAGTACGTGCGCTTCACGACCGACATCTCCGGCGCCCGCGCCGCCGCGCGGGAGGCGCTCGCCATCGCCCGCGAGCTGGGCGACCCCATCGCCGAGGCCGACGCGCTCTGCACCCTGTTCTGCGCCGACATCGAGTACGCGGAGACCGGCGTCACCCTCGCGGAGGTCGAGGACGCCGCGAACCGCAGCGGCGACCACGCGTCCAGGCTCCGCCACGCCGTCATCAAGTCGCACTTCCTCGAAGGCGCCGGGCGGCACGAGGAGGCCGCGGCCGTCGCCGCGCAGGGCGCCACCCTCGCCCGCAAGGCCGGGGTGGCCCGCACGCAGGGCACGTTCCTGTGCATCAACCAGGCGGAACCCCTGGTGTCCCTCGGCCGCTGGGACGAGGCGATGGCCGTCATCCGGCACGCCCTCGACCAGGACCCCGCCATCACCACCCGGACGTCGCTGCTCGTCCTCGCGGGCGAGATCGCGCTGGCCCGCGGCGACCTCGCCGACGCGAACGCGTGCCTGTCCCGCGCCGGTGAGATCATGAATCTCAAGATGGTGTGGCGCAAGACGCAGGACTTCTTCTCCACGCTCCGCCTCCAGGCCAGCATGGCGCTGAAGGAGGGCCGTCCCGCCGCCGCGCTGGAAGCCGCTCTCCAGGTCATCGACGAGCCCGGCCTGCCCGACGACGCCCGCTACGCCCTTCCCGTCCTCGTCCTGGGCGCCACCGCCTGCGTGGAGATCGGCCCGTCGGCCGCCGACGACCTGCACCGGCTCGAGGAGCGCGCCCGCGGGCTGGCCGTCCGCGGCCCCCTCCAGGAGGCGCAGGCCATGACCTTCCGTGCCGAGGCCGCCCGCGCGCGGGGCGTCCTCGACCGGGCCATCTGGGACGCCGCCGCCTCCGCCTGGGAGGCGCTCGGCAACCCCTACGCCCACGCGAAGGCGCTCGCCCGCGCCGCCGAGGCGGCCCTCGCGTCCGGCGACCACGACGCCGCATCCGCCCGCCTGACCTCGGCCGCGGCCCTCGCCCGCGGCCTGGGGGCCGTTCCGCTCGGCGCTCGGATCGCCGACCTGCTGCGCCGCACCCGCGCGCCGCGCCGCACCGCGACGGACCCCGCCGCGCCCCTCGGCCTGACGCCGCGCGAGTTCGAGGTCCTCCGCCTGGTGGCCGACGGCCGCAGCAACCGCGACATCGCCGAGGCCCTCTTCATCTCCGTGAAGACGGCCAGCGTCCACGTCTCCAACATCCTCGCCAAGCTGGACGTCGCGAACCGCGGCGAGGCCGCCGCCACCGCACACCGGCTCGCTCTCTTCGCGGCCCCGGCGACCTGACCCCGCGAGCGCGACGGGGGCGGGCGCACCGACCGGTGCGACCGCCCCCGGCGGGGACGCCGGGGCGTCAGCGCGGGACGCGCGCCACGCAGAAGACCGTCTGGCCGAAGGGCGGCCGCACGAACCGCTCGATGCCGCGGGTCAGCGGGACGACCGTCCGGTCGTAGATCTTGACCAGCCGCGGGTCGGGGTAGCCGGCGCCGCCGCGGCGGACCGCGAACCACCAGGCGATGCCGCCGAGGAAGTTGATCGGCTTCAGCACCTCGGGCACGAGGCCGGCGTCGCGGACCGACTTCTCCAGCGTCGCCGGGGTGTACCGGGTGACGTGGCCGACCTTGCGGTCGAAGTCGCCGTACAGCTGCATGTAGCCGGGGACCCAGATCACGATGCGGCCGCCGGGCAGGGTGACCTTCGCGAGGTCGCGCAGCGCCTGGACGTCGTCCTTGATGTGCTCCAGGACGTTCATCATCACGACGGTGTCGACCTGCTGACGGATCTCGACGTCCGCGGGCAGCTCGAGGTGGATGACCTCGACCTTGTCGCTGCCGTCGTACCGCTTGCGGAGCTCGCCCACGCAGTACGGGTCGTTGTCGGACACGACGAGGTAGTCGAGGCGGTCGGCGAGCTGCTCGGAGAAGTGCCCGAGACCGGACCCGATCTCCAGCAGCGACCGGCCGACGTGCGGCGCGACCGTGTCGTACTCGTACTTGCGGTAGTTGCGGGCCTCGTCGCCGCCCAGGTGGTTCTCGAGCGCCCCCTCGCCCGCGGCGGGCTGGACGACCTCGCCGTCGCCCGCCGTGGGCACGGCCGGCGCCGGTGCGCGGCGGCTGCCGAGGAGGTTGAGGAGGGTGCCTGCGATGGACTTCTTCTGACCTGGTGGCTGCATTCTTCCCGCTCGCTGAGTGCGTTGGCGTTCGGCTTCTCGTTCGCCGGATCGAAAGACCTGGGCCCGTCGGGCAACCGGTCTCGGGCGCAAAGGTCGGGACAGTCTACCCACCCCTACGTCCCCCGGACGCGGAGCGTTCACCTTTGCCGCCCGGACACCGTAGCGCACGGCGGGCCGCCGGTCACCCAGGGCTCACCAGGTCACGCCCCTCAGCCGATGGTGCGGTGGACGTCCTCCCGGTCGCTCGGGCCGGGCTCCGACGGGCCGATCCAGGGGCCGGGGATGGACGGGTCGAGCACGCCCTCCTCGACCCAGGCGAAGTCGCCCGCGAGGGCGGCGCGGGCGAGTCGCGCGTCCATCGCGTCGGTGTTGCGCCAGAGGCCGTCGAAGAGCTCTTCGACCCGTACACGCGCCTGCCGGCAGAACGCGTCGGCGAGCAGGATCCGGGACGCGCCCCCGTCGGACCGCGCCCGCACGCAGACCGCGCTCATCGCGTACAGTTCGGCGCCGATGTCGACCATCCGGCCGAGGAACCCCTGCCGGCGCTCGAGGCCGCCCTGCCAGCGTCCGGCGGCGTAGAAGGTGGAGCGCGCCAGTTTGCGCGACGCGCGCTCCACGTACCGGAGATGGCGGGCGAGCGGCCCGAACTCCGCGTACGCGTTCGGCCGCTGCCCGGCGCCGGTGACCAGGGTGGGCAACCACCGGGCGTAGAAGCCGCCGGCGCGCGCCGCCGCGCGGGCCTTCCGCCCGGCGGACGCGTCCGGGTCGATGATGTCGCCCGCGACCGACAGGTGCGCGTCGACCGCCTCCCGCGCGATCAGCAGGTGCATGATCTCCGTGGAGCCCTCGAAGATCCGGTTGATCCGCAGGTCGCGCAGCATCTGCTCGACGGGCACGCCCCGCTCGCCCCGGGCGGCGAGGGACGCGGCGGTCTCGTAGCCGCGGCCGCCGCGCAGCTGGACGAGCTCGTCCGCGACCCGGCAGGCCATCTCGGACGACCAGAGCTTCGCGAGCGCGGCCTCGATCCGGATGTCGCCCCGCTCGTCGTCGGCGAGCTGCCCGGACAGGTCGAGCATCGCCTCCAGCGCGTACGCCGTCGCGGTGATGAACGCCACCTTCTTCGACACGGCCTCGTGCTCGCCGACGGGCCGTCCCCACTGCACCCGCTCCCTCGACCACTCCCGGGCGATCTTCGCGGCCCACTTGCCGCTCGCGGCGCACATCGCGGGCAGCGACAGCCGCCCGGTGTTCAGCGTGGTCAGCGCGATCTTGAGGCCGGCGCCCTCCCTGCCGATGAGGTTCGCCGCCGGCACCCGGACGCCGTGGAACCGCGTGACGCCGTTCTCGATGCCCCGCAGCCCCATGAACGCGTTGCGGTTCTCGACGGTGATGCCGGGGGTGTCCATGTCGACGATGAACGCGGAGATGCCGCCGCGATGCCCGTCCGACTTCGGGACGCGGGCCATCACCACGACGAGGTCGGCGACGACGCCGTTCGTCGTCCACAGCTTGACCCCGTCGAGGACGTAGGAGTCGCCGTCCGGGACGGCCGTGGCGCGCAGCCGCGCCGGGTCGGACCCGACGTCGGGCTCGGTGAGCAGGAACGCGCTGATCTGCCGGGCGCAGCGCGGGAGCCACACGTCCTTCTGCTCCTGCGTGCCGAACAGCTTGACCGGCTGCGGGACGCCGATGGACTGGTGCGCCGACAGCAGCGCGCCGAGCGCGGGGGAGACCGAGCCGACCACCATGAGCGCGCGGCCGTAGTACAGCTGGCTGAGCCCGAGGCCGCCGTACCGCTCGGGGATCTTCATGCCGAGCGCGCCCATCTCGCGCAGCCCGCCGATCACGTCGTCGGGGATCCGGGCGTCCCGCTCGATGAGCGCCGGGTCGACCTTCGTCGCGCAGAACTCCGTGAGCTCGGCGAGGAACTCCTCGCCGCGGCGCCGCGCCTCGTCCGTCGGCCGCGGATGCGGGTGGATGAGGTCGAGCCGGAAGTCGCCCAGGAACAGCTGCTTGCCGAAGCTCGGCAGCCGCCACTCCGTCTCGCGCGCCTCCTCGGCGACCTTCCGGGCGGTCCGTTCGTCGACGTGGCTCATGCCGGCTCCTTCGTGCCGCGGCGTGCCTGCCTTCCGACGGTACGCCGGGGCGGGACGGCTGAGGAGACCGACTGCGCCGCCATATCCCGGAAAAAGAGTGCAAAGACTGATCTAATGGCGGGGGTATCGCCGAAGGCCTTGACCGGTCCAGGCCAGAGGGGTTCGCTGAGTGTAATGGATGAGACACGTAAGCCCACTCTCATCGCCTCAGTGCAACGTGCCCTGCACCTGATGGAGGCGGTGGCCTCCCACCCGAGCGGGGCGCCCGCGAAGCAGCTCGCCCGCGAGGCCGATCTGCCGCTCGCCACCACCTACCACCTGCTGCGCACCCTCGCCCACGAGGGCTACGCCACCCGTCTCCCGGACGGTATCTGGGTGCTGGGCGACCGCGTCCACACCCTGCACGGGCAGAGCCGGGCGCAGCAGCTGCTGGCGGAGGTCCGCCCGGTGCTGGCCGCGCTGCGTGACGAGCTGGGCGTGGCGTGTTACTTCAGCGTCCACGACGACGGTGAGATCAAGGTGATCGACATCGCCGACGGCCCCCGCAACCCGCGCGTCGACCTTCGGGTCGGTTTCGAGGACGCGGCGCACGCCACCGCTATCGGCAAGTGCGTCCTCAGCCAGCTCGACGAGGACCGCCGCCGCGCCTATCTGGACCGGAGCCGCCTCGTCGACCTCACTCCGCACACCATCACCGAGCCGCGGCACCTGCTGAACAGCCTCCGGTCACCGAACGGCCTGTCGTTCGACCGGGAGGAGTACGCCATCGGCACCGGCTGCGCCGCCGTCCCGGTGACGGACGCGACCGGCACCGTGGTCGGCGCTCTCGCGATCTCGTGCCGGCCCGCGAGGCTGCCGAAGATCGCGGCGTCCGCGGACCGGCTCCGGGCGTCCGCCGCGACACTCCAGCGCACCCTCGCCCTCCGGGCGGGATAGGCAGGGCCCTCCGGGCGGGATAGACAGGGCGGTGTGGACGGTGGCGGAGGCCGGATCGCCGTCCGGCCTCCGCCAGGGTGTCAGGTACGGGTGGAGATGCAGAACGGGTGTCCGGCGGGGTCGAGCAGGACCCGCCAGCGATCCGGCTGGGGCTGCTCCTTCGGGGTGGTGGCGCCCAGGGCGACCAGTTCGGCCTGCGCCTGGTCGAGGTCGTCGACGCCGAACTCGAAGTGCACCTGCTGCGGCACGTCGGGGCTCGGCCAGGTGGGGGCGCGGTAGTCGTCGTTCCGGACGAACCCGATGCCCGGCATGCCCTCCCGCCCGAGGAGGACGAACTCCTCGCTCTCGTACTGGGCGGGCAGATCGAGGATGTCGGCGTAGAACCGCGCCAGCTCGGCCGGGTCGGCGCAGTCGACGCTGAGCCCGCCGATACGGACCTTGGCGCCGGTGGATTTCGCGTTGGTGGATTCGCTCATGACGCCGGACGCTACGAGGTGACCCGGTCAGTTCCGGTCCGGGTCATGCGGCAGACTGGCCGCGACATGCTGGACACCTCGGCTCGGCTCCTGCGGCTCCTCTCGCTGCTGGCGACCGGCCGCGCGTGGACGAGCGGCGAGCTGGCCGACCGCCTGGAGATCACCGAGCGGACCGTCCGCCGCGACATCACGCGCCTGCGCGACCTCGGCTACGGCATCGAGTCGCAGATGGGGCCGTGGGGCGGCTACCGCCTGGGTGCGGGAACGACCGTCCCGCCGCTGATCCTGGACGACGAGGAGGCGCTGGCCGTCGCCGTCGGCCTGCGGGCCGCCGCGCTGGGGGCCGTCTCCGGCAGTGACCAGGCGGCCCTGTCCGCCCTGCTCAAGCTGCGGCAATGGCTGCCGTCCAGGATCGCCGACCGCCTCGGCACGCTGGACACGGCGCTGACGCACATCGCCCGGCCCGACGACGGTCAGACGTCCCCGGCGCTCCTGCTCGACCTCGCCACCGCCTGCCGCCGGGGCGAACGCCTCCGGATGACGTACCGGGACGGGTCGGGCGCGATGTCGAACCGCCGGGTAGACCCCTACCGGCTGGTCTCGACGGGACGCCGCTGGTACCTCGTGGCCCATGACCTGACCCGGCAGGACTGGCGCACGTTCCGCACGGACCGCGTCATCGACGCCGCCGCGATCGGCCAGCCCGTGGACCTGCCCGACCCGCCGGACCCGGCGCGCCTGGTCAGCAGGGGCCTGGCCGTGAACCCCTACGCGATGCACGTGACGATCCGCCTGGCCATGCCCCTCGAGGAGGCGCTGCGCGTGGTCCCGGCGACGACGGGTTTCCACCGCCCGGACGGCGACGACGCCACCATCATCGACATAGGCGGCCCGGACGCCGACGGCCTGGCCCGCTACCTCCTGGGCCTGAAAACGCCCCTGAGAATCCTCGCTCCGGAGGACGTGCGCCAGGCGTTCCTGGCCCGCGTCCGGCGGCTCCTGGACGAGAACCGCTAGCCCGCGCGGGGCGTCAGCCGGGGGAGCGGTGCGCGGCGAGGAGGCGGGCGAGCGCGGCCGCGAACCGGGCGGGGTCGACGCCGGCGGGCGGGCGGCCGAAGAACTCGCTGGACAGGTGGTAGCCGGTCAGGGCGGAGACCATGACCGCGAGCAGCGCGTGCGGGTCGTCGTCGCCGGAGGCGCCCGGCAGGTCCCGCCGCAGATGCTCGCTCTCCTCCGCGATGCCCTGGTCCAGGAGCGCGTCGCGGATCTTGCCGGTGAGCTCGGGGAACCGGCCGTGCTCGCGGGCCATCAGCGTGATCAGCGGCCTGATCCGCGCCATGTACTCGATCTGCTGCAGGAGGCGGCGGGCGAGCGCGTCCTGCGGGTCGCCGGCGAGGGGGCCGCGCTCGAACGTCCGGCGGTGCCGCTGGGCGCGGTCGAGTTCGCGTTCGAAGAGCTCGCGGAACACGTGCTCCTTGGACCGGAAGTGCCGGTAGAAGCTGCCGCTGCCGGGGGACAGCCCGGCCCGCTCCTCGATGTCGGTGACGGCCGTCCCGCCGAAACCGCGCCGCTGGATCAGCTCGAGTGCGGCGTCGAGGATGCGCTCGCGCGTGGAGGAGGGCACGCATGCAAGATAGCTCTTGCAAATGCAAGAGAGCTCTTGCACAGTGGAGGGCCCGAGCCGAAAGGCCGCGCCGATGCCCGCGATACGCGCGTCCCATGCGTCCCCCCGTTCCGTCCGGATGGTGTCGGCCGTCCTCCTGGCCACGGCCGGTCTGTCCGCCGTCGACGCGCCCCCGGCGCAGGCGGCGGACGGCCAAGGAGCCGTCGTCGTCGCTCCCAAACAGCAGAGCTGGGTGTTCCGGGACGCCGGGGGCCGCGAGGTGACCCTGCGCGGCTTCAACGTCTCCGGGAGCACGAAGCTCTACGAGAACGGCCTGCTGCCGTTCCGCACGACCGCGGACGCCGCCAGGTCGGCCCAGGCGATGCGCGACCTCACCGGCGCCAACGCGGTCCGCTTCCTGATCAGCTGGGAAGGGGTCCAGCCCGCCCCCGACCGGATCGACCACGCCTACCTCGACCGCGCCATCGCGCAGATCAGGGCGTTCACCGACCGGGGGTTCCGCGTCCTGCTCGACTACCACCAGGACCTCTACTCCTCCCACCTGTTCAACTCCGGCAGCTGGTACACCGGGGACGGCGCGCCCAGGTGGGTGGTCCAGGCGGGCGGCTACCCCAAGGAGTCCTGCGGCATCTGCCTGCTGTGGGGGCAGAACATGCAGAACAACGCCGCCGTGCGGAAGGCGGCCTACGACTTCTGGCGCAACCGCGTGCTCACCACGTCCGCGGGGCCGGTCGGCGTCCAGGACGCCTACCTCGCCCAGGCCAAGGCGACCATGACTTACATGAAGCAGCGGCTGCCCCAGTCCGCCTTCGACGGCATCGTCGGCCTCGACCCGTTCAACGAGCCGTTCGACGGCGGCCTGGACGGAGGCACCGGCCTGGACTGGGAGAAGAACCACCTGATGCCCTTCTACCAGCGCGTCCGCGCCGCCATGGACGAGGCGGGCTGGAACGCCAAACCCGCGTTCGTCGAGCCGCTCGTCTTCTGGAACACCGGGTTCTTCGAGCAGGGCGGCATGGCGTCGGTCGGGCCGCTGGGCACCCGGATGGTGTTCAACAGCCACTACTACGACGGCGCCCGCATGACCGTGGACCCCTCGCCCGCATCCGACGGGACGTACGCCGCCGCCATGAACGAGATCCGGCAGCGGGCCGCCGCCCTCGGCACCGCGCCGCTGGTCTCGGAGTTCGGCAACAAGCTCTCCGGATCGGGCAGCGACCGCACCCCCTGGATGATCCGCGCGATGTACCAGGGCATGGACTCCGGCGTCGCGGGCCGCACCTGGTGGAACGGGCCGGCGGCGGGCGGCTCGGTGCTGTCGTCGATGCAGTGGCACTGGGACGTCTACAGCGGCCGCCACCGCGAGCTCATGAACGGCAACCCGGGCAAGGTGCAGACCGAGGGCGACGGATGGAACGACGAGGACCACTCGGTCGTGGCCGCCGACGACGCGGGCAACGTCACCCTCCGGCTGGACGCGCGCGTCCTGGACCGGCTCTACCCCTCGGCGGTCAACGGCGACACCCTCGCCTTCGCCTTCGAGGACCTGGCCCGTTCCGGGTACGGCGGCGCCGGCAGGCAGCAGGCGTGGCTCACCGTCCCGTCCTCGATGCCGACCCTGGCCGCCCTCGTCAAGGACCGCCAGTACGCCGTGCTGGCGTGGCGGGGATCGGCCACCGCCGCTCCCACGGAACTGCACCTGCCGCGCTCGTTCGCCCCGGCGGGCACCACCGTCGTCAGCGATCTCGGGACGGTCAACGGCGTGCCCGCGTCGGGCGCCGTCCGGGCCGTCCACGAGACCGGCTCCACCTCGGCGTACCGGCTGCAGCTCACGGCGCCCGCGGCTCCGGGCGCGGTGCACGTCGCCCTGGTCGTCAACACGACGGCCGGCACACCCGTGACGGCCGGGCAACTGGCCGCGGCCCGCACCGAACTCACTGCTTGGACGAACCGCCAGTTCCCGTCCAACTGACCGGAAACACCCCGGCGGCCGAGTCGGCGATGTACGGCTGAGACCGAGGGCCCGAGGAATCGTGCCCGGCACGTCGACCAGCTGGGGCGTCGCCAACAAGAGCGACCAGAGTCCTGCCCGGCGGCCCTCACCGATTCCTGACGCGTCTCTGGGGAGAGGAAGCATCGCCCGACATAATCGGCCTATGGGAAAGAATTACGACCGGATTGACGGCAGGCTGCGCGCCTTCATCGAGGCGCAGCACATCTTCTTCACCGCGACGGCGCCGCTGGACGGCGACGGCACCGTCAACCTCTCGCCCAAGGGGCTGACCGGCTCGTTCGCCGTGCTGGACGAACGCACGGTGGCCTACCTCGATTTCGCCGGCAGCAACGCCGAGACGATCGCGCATCTGCGGGAGAACGGACGCATCACGCTGATGTGGTGCGCCTTCGACGGCCCGCCCAACATCGTGCGCGTGCACGGCCGCGGGGAGCCGGTCTTCCGCGACGACGCGCGCTGGGCGGAATTGATGAGCCATTTCCCGGACATCGACCCGACCGCGCACGGCCTGCGCGCGATCATCGTCGTGACCGCCGAGAAGATCCGCGACACGTGCGGGTACGCCGTTCCCTTCATGACGTACGAGTCCGACCGCCCCCTGCACGCCTCCCGGTTCGAGCGGGAGACCGATGAGTCGCTCGACGAGTACTTCCACAAGAAGGAGCATGTCGCGACCAGCATGGACGGCCTGCCGGGACTGCCCCTGCCCCTCCCCCCGCTTCCCTCCATGTGACGCGGGTGCAACCTTTGTCGGCTCCGGGCGCATCAGGGGGGTGTGGAGCAAAGGGCGAGCATGGCGAAGCCGGGGCGTGACGAGGAGTTCACCGCGTACGTGTCGGGCCGGCTGAGCTGGCTGCGGCGCGTCGCTTACCTGCTGTGCCAGGACTGGCACCGCGCCGACGACCTGGTGCAGACCGCCATCACGCGCCTGTACGTGCACTGGCGGCGGGCTTCGGCGGCCGACAACCTCGACGGGTACGCCCGGACTGTCCTCGTGCGCGTGTACCTGGCCGAGCAGCGGGGCGGGTGGCGGCGGCGGGTCCGGGTCGTCCGGGACACGCCGGACGCGGCTGTCAGCGACGAACTCGCCGACCTGGACCTGCGGGCGGCGCTGGCCGCCCTGCCGCCCCGGCAGCGCGCGGTCGTGGTGCTGCGCTTCTACTGCGATCTGTCCGTCGAGCAGACGGCGGACGCCCTGAACTGCTCCACCGGAACCGTCAAGAGCCAGTCCGCGCGCGGCCTGGCCGCGCTGCGCCGCACCCTGCGGCCGGTCGAGCATCAAGGGGAGAGCCGGGCATGAACACCATCAAGGACGAACTGGAGCGCATCGCCGGCACCGCCGGGCCGGCCCCGAGGGTCGACATCGCAGCGGCGGCCGTGAGGGGCCGCCGCATCCGCCGCATCCGCCGGACCAGGACGGGGACGGCCGTCGGGGCCGTGCTGGCGGGCGCCGTCGGGGTCGGAGCCGTGGTCCTTCCCGGACCGGACACCGAGCGCGGGGCCGGCATCGCGTCCGCGGCGCCGTCCTACGCGGAGCCCCTGGTCGCCCAGGCCACGTTCGGGTGGCTTCCGGACGGCTACAGGGAAAGCCTGTGGATCCGGGATGATCAGGGTGCCCGGACCTTCTCGGTGCTGGCCACCCGGGTCGACTCTCCGACGGTGGGGATCGAACTGAGCGTCCACCGTGCCGAGCCCGGCATCGGGCGCCTGCCCGGGGGGCGGGAGGGGCGCCGCACCCCGGCCGCTCCGGTGAACGGACGTCCGGCGTACTGGACGGTCAAGCCCGGCGAGCGCGGCTCGGAGCAGGTCCCGGCGGAGTTCCGGTGGGAGTTCCGGCCGGGGCGCTGGGCGGTCCTCGCGATCACCGACCGCCGGCCGGTCACGTCCGGCATGGTTTACCGCATCGCGTCCGCGACAAGGTTCGCCGACCGGCCGGTGGAGTTCCCGCTGCACATCAGGGGGTTCCCGGCGGGCTTCACGGTGAAGCGAGCCGTCCTCAGCGAGAAGCCGTCGGTCTCCATGTACCTGATCCCCAAGAGCGGAAAACAGGGCGGGCTGTCCATCACATTGCATCGGCCCGTCAGAGGCGGCACGTTCGTTCCCCCCGATGGAGCGTTCAAGGGCGACACGCACCAGGGCGCCAAGGGCGGATTCCTCGTGGGCTTCACGGCCACGGGGGACGCCGTTCCCCTGGTGAAGGCGAAGGGGGGCGCGCGAGGACTCTTCGACCGGACGACGGTGCTCCCCGGCACGCCGGGGCGGTGGGCGGCCCGCCCCCTCGGCTGATCGGTGGGACGGGCGTCTTCGCAGGTCGATGACGGGGACGTGACCGAAACGGGACGCGGCCGTTTTGTCCAAATGCCCGCTCATGGGTGATGCTGGTGACGTGTCAACGGAGACTGTGATCAGCGCCGCCGAGCTGCGCGCGTTCCTGCACCGCCTGCCGGGTGTGGACGAGGTCGGGGCGGGGGAGCGGGCCGCGCGGCTGGCCACCCGGTCGATCAAGACGTCCGCGAAGGCCGAGGCGATCGACCTGGCGATCTCGATGGTCGACCTGACCACGCTGGAGGGCGCCGACACGCCGGGGAAGGTGCGGGCGCTGTGCGCCAAGGCCGCCCGGCCCGATCCGCTGGACGCGGGCGTGCCCAGGGTCGCGGCCGTCTGCGTCTACCCCGACCGGGTGGACGTGGCGGTCGAGGCGCTCAAGGGGACGGGCATCGGGGTCGCGAGCGTGGCGACGGCGTTCCCGTCCGGACGGGCGCCGCTCGAGGCGAAGCTGGTGGACACGCGGGCGGCCGTCGAGGCCGGGGCGTCCGAGATCGACATGGTGATCGACCGCGGCGCGTTCCTGTCCGGGGACCTGCTCAAGGTGTACGAGGAGATCGTCGCGGTCAAGGACGCCTGCGGTGACGCCCACCTGAAGGTCATCCTGGAGACGGGCGAGCTGGTCACGCTCGACAACGTGCGGCGGGCGTCCTGGCTGGCGATGCGCGCCGGCGCCGACTTCATCAAGACGTCCACGGGCAAGGTGTCGCCCGCCGCGACGCTGCCGGTGACGCTCGTGATGCTGGAAGCGGTCCGCGACTTCCGGGCGGAGACCGGGCGGCAGGTCGGCGTGAAGCCGGCCGGCGGCATCCGCACGACCAAGGACGCGATCAAGTATCTGGTGCTCGTGAACGAGACGGCGGGCCCGGACTGGCTGACGCCGGAGTGGTTCCGGCTGGGCGCGTCCAGCCTGCTGAACGACCTGCTGATGCAGCGCCGCAAGCTCACCACCGGGGTCTACTCCGGTCCCGACTACTTCTCGCAGGACTGACCATGGTCTTTGAGTACGCGCCCGCGCCCGAGTCGCGGGACGTCGTCGACATCCGCGCGTCCTACGGGCTGTTCATCGGCGGCGAGTTCACCGACGGGCACGGCGACCCGTTCAAGTCGATCAATCCGGCCGACGAGACCGTGCTGGCGGAGATCGCCACCGCGAACGCGGCGGACGTCGACCGCGCCGTGAAGGCGGCCCGCACCGCGTTCGACAAGGTCTGGGGCCCGATGCCCGGCCGGGAGCGCGCCAAGTACCTGTACCGGATCGCGCGGATCCTCCAGGAGCGGGCGCGGGAGCTCGCGGTGCTGGAGTCGATCGACAACGGCAAGCCGATCCGCGAGTCCCGGGACGTGGACGTCCCGCTCGCCGCGGCGCACTTCTTCTACCACGCCGGATGGGCCGACAAGCTCGGCCACGCCGGGTTCGGCGCGGACCCGCGGCCGATCGGGGTCGCGGGGCAGGTCATCCCGTGGAACTTCCCGCTGCTGATGCTGGCCTGGAAGATCGCCCCCGCGCTGGCCTGCGGCAACACCGTGGTGCTCAAGCCGGCGGAGACGACGCCGCTGACCGCGCTGCTGTTCGCCGACATCTGCCGGCAGGCCGACCTGCCGCCCGGCGTCGTGAACATCGTGACGGGCGCGGGCGACACCGGCCGGCTGCTCGTGGAGCACGAGGGCGTCGGCAAGGTCGCGTTCACCGGGTCCACCGAGGTCGGACGGCTGATCGCGCGGAGCGCGGCGGGCACGGGCAAGAAGCTGACGCTGGAGCTCGGCGGCAAGGCCGCGAACATCGTCTACGACGACGCGCCGCTCGACCAGGCCGTCGAGGGCATCGTCAACGGGATCTTCTTCAACCAGGGGCACGTCTGCTGCGCCGGGTCGCGGCTGCTCGTCCAGGAGACCATCGCGGACGAGCTGCTCGACCGGCTGAAGGCGCGGATGGCGACGCTGCGGATCGGGGACCCGCTCGACAAGAACACCGACGTCGGCGCGATCAACTCGGCCGAGCAGCTGGAGCGGATCCGGGCGCTGGCGGCGGTGGGCGAACAGGAGGGCGCCGAGCGGTGGTCGCCGCCGTGCGAGCTGCCGGAGCGCGGTTTCTGGTTCGCCCCGACGGTGTTCACGGGCGTCTCGCAGTCGCACCGCGTCGTCCAGGAGGAGATCTTCGGGCCGGTGCTGTCGGCGCTGACGTTCCGCACGCCGGACGAGGCCGTCGCCAAGGCCAACAACACGCCGTACGGGCTGTCCGCCGGGATCTGGACGGAGAAGGGCTCCCGCATGCTGTGGACGGCGGAGCGGCTCCGCGCGGGGGTCGTGTGGGCCAACACGTTCAACAAGTTCGACCCGGCCTCCCCGTTCGGCGGCTACAAGGAATCGGGGTTCGGCCGTGAGGGCGGGCGCCACGGATTGGAGGCGTACCTCGATGTCTGACCGTCTCGCGGTCCGCAAGACCTACAAGCTGTTCATCGGGGGCGCGTTCCCGCGCTCGGAGTCGGGCAGGTCGTACGTGGTGACCGATGCGAAGGGCCGGTTCGTGGCCAACGCCTCCCACGCGTCCCGCAAGGACGCCCGTGACGCCGTGACGGCCGCCCGCAAGGCGTTCGGCGGCTGGTCCGGCCGCACCGCCTACAACCGCGGCCAGATCCTCTACAGGGTCGCCGAGGTGCTGGAGGGGCGCGCCGCCCAGTTCGTGGACGAGCTCCGCCAGACGGGCGTCACGAAGCCGCAGGCCGTCGCGCAGGTGGACGCGGCCATCGACCGGTGGGTCTGGTACGCGGGGTGGGCGGACAAGCTCGCCGCCGTCGCCGGGTCCGCGAACCCGGTGTCGGGGCCGTTCTTCAACTTCTCGACGCCGGAGCCGACGGGCGTCGTCGCGGTCGTCGCGCCGGACTCGCCGCTGCTCGGCCTCGTGTCGGTCGTGGCGCCCGCGATCGTGTCGGGCAACACGGCGGTCGTCGTCGCGTCCGAGCCGGCGCCGCTGCCGGCCGTCACGCTCGCGGAGGTGCTCGCCACGTCCGACCTGCCGGGCGGGGTCGTCAACATCCTCACGGGTCGGCGCGCGGAGCTCGCGCCGTGGCTCGCGTCGCACATGGACGTGAACGCGCTCGACCTCGCCGGGGTCGGCGCCGATGCCGTCGCGGCGCTCGAGGAGGCCGCCGCGGGGAACCTGAAGCGGGTCGTCCGGCCGGGGGACATCGACTGGGCGGACGAGCCCGGAACCGCCCGGATGACCGCCTTCCTGGAGACCAAGACGGTCTGGCATCCGGTGGGCGTCTGACACGGAAATCACGGACTGTGTGTAGAGCATCACGAACTGTGGAATAGATCTCCCCAGATGAGACTGATCATCACGGGGGGAGATCAGTGCCTACCAAGACCGCATCTCGCACCGCGTCCGGCCGCAGCACGGCCGCACGGGCGAAGAGCACACCAGTGAAGAAGTCCACCGCCGCGAAGAAGCCGGCCACCCGGTCGAGCGCGGCCAAGACGAAGACCTCGGCGGCCAGGCGGTCGACGTCCGGGACCACCACGGCCCGGATGTCGGCGAGCCGGTCCGGGACGAAGACGTCGTCGTCCCGCACGTCGGCCGCGAGGAAACCGGCGAGCCGCACCGCGTCCGCGCGGTCGGCGTCGAGCCGCACCACGTCGGCCGCGTCGGCCCGCGTCACCAAGGCCGCGAGCCAGGCGAAGGCCGCCGCGACGCAGATGAAGTCGGTCGCGACGAAGGCGTCCACGTCGGCCAAGGCCATGACGGCCATGAACAAGGCCATGACGACCGCGACCAAGGCGATGGCGGACGCGGCGAAGGCGATGGACTCCGCCGCCAAGGCCATCAAGACGACCGCGGACAAGGCGGGCGCGACGACCCGCGCCGCGTCGTCCACGGCCCGGTCGAGGACGACCGCGAAGAAGAGCGGCACGACCTCGAGGTCGGGGACGGCGCGCAAGACGACGTCGGCCGCGGCCGGCCGGTCCAGGCCGGCCACGGCCAGGGCGAGCACCGCCAAGAGCGGCACGACCAGGTCGAGCACGGCGAAGTCGGCCGCGTCGAGGTCGGGCACGGCGAAGTCGGGCACGGCCAGGAGCACGGCCAAGTCGGGTACGGCGCGCAAGAGCGCCGCGGGCAAGAGCGCCGCGGCCGCGAAGCCGGCGGCGTCCGCCGCGCGGTCCGGGACGAGCCGCACCACGAAGGCCGCGGCGAAACCGAAGGCCGCGACGACCCGGCCGCGCGCCGCCAAGGCCGCGACGGGCGCGCGGAAGGCGACGGGAACGCGGGCCAAGGCGGCCGCGGGCGCGGGGAAGGGGACCGCGGAGGCCGCGATCTCCTCGACGCCGCCCGCGCCGTCCCCGATGGCGAGGAGCGCGACCGAATCGCTCCAGCACTCGACGAGCACCGACGGCGGGTTCCTCACGGGCCTGACGAGCGACGCGCGCCGCGAGAGCTGACCGCCGGGCGCGTCCGGCGCGGAGCCCCTGCCCCGATCGAGGGGAGGGGGGCTTCGCCGCGGAGCGGCCCGGCCCGGACGGAGGACCGTATGGACGAGAAGGACATCCTGGACCGCATCCAGGTGGTCGTCGACGAGGAGCAGCGGCTCCGGGACCTGCACAGGCAGGGCGGACTCGGGCGGGCGGACGAGCAGCGCCGGCTCCACGAGCTCGAGGTGGAGCTCGACCAGTGCTGGGACCTGCTCCGCCGCCGCCGCGCCAAGCGGGACGCGGGCCAGGACCCCGAAGAGGTGTCGGAGGTCCGCCCGGCGGAGCAGGTCGAGGGCTACCTGCAGTAGCTACATGCGCTCGGGGGTCGGCACGCCCAGCAGGTGCAGGCCGGTCTCCAGGGTGCGGAGCGTCACCGCGCACAGAGCCAGCCGGGACGCCCTGGCGGCCTCGTCGGGCGCCTTCAGCACCGGGCAGTTCTCGTGGAACGTCGTGTAGGCGTCGGCGACCGCGTAGACGTACGTCGCGAGCTTGTGCGGCTCGGCGGCGGCCGCGGCCTGCTCCAGCACCGAGCCGAACCCGAGGAGCTGCAGCGCGAGCGCCCGCTCGGCCGGCTCGGTGAGGACGATCGGCCCCGCCGCGTCCTCCGGGGCGAGCCCGCCCTTGCGGAAGATGGACCGGATCCGCGCCGCCGCGTACTGCAGGTACGGGCCGGTCTTGCCGTTGAAGGTGATCATCCGGTCGAAGTCGAAGACGTACTCGCTGTCGAGCGCGACCGACAGGTCGGCGTACTTGACGGCGCCGATCCCGACGTCCCGGACGATCGCGGCGCGCGTCGCGTCGTCGAGCGGCTCGTCCCGCTGGATCTCGTCGAACACGGCCCCGGCCCGCTCGACGGCCTCCTCGAGCAGTTCGGCGAGCTTGACGGTGCCGCCCGCCCGCGTCTTGAGGATCTTGCCGTCGGTGCCGAGGACGTTGCCGATCTTGGCGTGCTCGGCCTGGACGTCGTCGCTCAGCCAGCCCGCCATCCGGGCGACCGCGAACACCATCTGGAAGTGCAGCGCCTGCGGCGCCCCGACCACGTAGACCATCCGGTCGACGCGCTCGGTGTCGACCCGGTACCGGATCGTGGCGAGGTCGGTGGTGGAGTAGTTGTAGCCGCCGTCGCTCTTCCGGATGATCATCGGCAGCGGCTCGCCCTCGCGGCCGGTGAAGCCGGGCGGGAACGCGCACAGGGCGCCCTCGCTGACGACCGCGATGCCCTTGTCCTCCAGCTCCCGGACGGTCGGGGCGAGCATGTCGTTGTAGAAGCTCTCGCCCTTGATGTCGTCGTCGGTGAGGGTGACGCCGAGCTGCCGGTAGACGAGGTTGAAGTACCGCTTGGACACGTCCACGAGGATCTGCCAGAGGCGCAGCGTCTCCGGGTCGCCCGCCTGGAGCGCCACGACCCGCCGCCGGGACCGGTCGGCGAACGCCTCGTCGGCGTCGAACTTCTGCCGGGCGGCCTGGTAGAAGGCGGTGAGGTCGGAGACGGACGAGTCGTCGCGCGCGGCGGCGTCCTCGCCGAGGTCGAGCAGGTGCTCGATCAGCATGCCGAACGGGGTGCCCCAGTCGCCGACGTGGTTGTCCCGGACGACCTCGTGCCCGAGGAAGCCGAGGATGCGGGCGATGGCGTCGCCGACGATCGTGGTCCGCAGATGCCCGACGTGCATCTCCTTCGCCACGTTGGGGGAGGAGTACTCGACGACGACCCGCTGCGGCGCCGCGGTCTCGGGGATGCCGAGCCGCGCGTCCTCCAGGGCGTTCTGCGCCTCGCCCGCGATCCACGCGTCGCTGAGCGTCAGGTTCAGGAACCCCGGGCCGCTGACCTCGACGTTCGCGATCACATCGGCGGTGTCGAGGCGCGCGGCGATCTCATCGGCCACGTCGCGCGGCTTGCGGCCCAGCCTCTTGGCCAGCGGCAGCGCCACATTGGCCTGGAGGTCGGCGAACTGCGACGGCCGGATGACCGGGTCGGCGTCCGCGTACGACGGTCCGAAGGCGGCGCTGAGCGCGGCCTGGACGCGGGCGGCGAGAACGAGCTGCGGATCGGGCATGCTCCAAGGCTATCGGCGCCGGGGCGCCGGACCGGCACATATTCGCCCGTCGCGGAGGGTGCGTCACGGCACGCCGGGCGCCTCGTCGTGCTCGGGGACGGCGGGGGCGCCCGGTCCCGGCCGCTCCGCGGGCTCGGCGGGCCGGTCGTCGCGCTCGCCGTGCGTCCAGCGGCCGAAGCGGGACGTCCGGGTCAGCGCGACCTGCTCGCGGATGCGCTCCACGATCCGCCCCTCGGCGAGCTGGTGGGCGAGCAGGCACGCCGAGGTGATCGCGCGCGCGTGCGAGGCGCCGTGCGCGATCACCACCGTCCCGTTCAGGCCGAGCAGGACGCCGCCGCCGTAGGTGTCGGGGTCGAGGCGGTGGCGGAGCTCCTGCAGCCGCCTCCGCTGGAGCAGCGCGCCCATCCGCGCCGTGGCGCTGGACGTCATGGCGGCGCGGATCTCGGAGAACGCCGTCCGGACCGTGCCCTCCATCGTCTTGAGGGCGACGTTGCCGGTGAAGCCGTCGGTGACGATGACGTCCACCGCGCCTTGCAGGAGGTCGTGCCCCTCGACGTTCCCCGCGAACTCGATGCCGTGGTGGCCGCTCGCCAGCAGCTCGTGGGCGCGCCTGGCCAGCTTGTTGCCCTTGCCCGCCTCGGCCCCGATCGACAGGAGCCCGACCCGGGGGCGGTCGCGTCCCAGCAGGATCTGCGCGCACGCGGTGCCGAGCGCCGCGAACTGGACGAGGCCCTCCGGCTTCACGTCCGCGGTCGCCCCGGCGTCCAGCAGGATCGTCGGATGCGGACGCGTCGGAAGCGTCACCGCGATCGCCGGCCGCAGCACGCCCTGCTGGCTCTTCAGCCTCAGCCGGGACGTCGCGACCACGCCCGCCGTCGTGCCCGCCGACACCAGCGCCGACGCCCGCCCCTGCTTGATCAGATGGCAGGCGATCGCGATCGACGAGCGGGGCTTGCGCCAGCTCGCGAGCGCGCCCTCGCCCATGTCGAGCGCCTCGTCCGCGTGGACGATCGGGACCTTCCCCATGAAGTCGTGCCGCTCCAGCTCCCGCCGGATCCGCGACGCCCGCCCCACCAGCACCAGCCGGACGCCGTGCAGGCGGATCGCCTCCACCGCGCCCGCGATGATCTCCTCGGGGGCGTTGTCGCCGCCCATCGTGTCGACCGCGACCGGCAGCGGGCGCGCGGGTTGGCGCACCGGGACGGGGCGGCGGACCGGCGCCGGGCGCGACGGCTCGCCAGGGCCGGGCATGGCGGCTCCAGGAGGGTGGAAGGACGAGGTGCGCCGCAAGAACGCAGCTCATCGCATCGTAGGCGGTCCGTCCCCCTGCCTCGCGCGCGCCCGGCCGGAGTGGTGGTCCTCACTCGTCGCGGTGGCAGTCGGCCCCCAGGCACCCGGCGTTCTCGACGAGCGGCTCACCGGCCACGAGGATCGTGTAGAAGCTGCGGTCGGTCTCGAGGTCGCCGGTGCCGAGGACCTGAACCGGCCGGTCGTCCTCGGTCACGCCGGTGCACGTCGCGCCGAGCCTGCCGGCGGTCAGGCCGGGCAGGTCGGTGCACGTCAGCGCGGTCCGCAGGCGGACGCCCCGGTCGTGCAGCTCGGCGGCGGCGGTGGTGGGCAGCGCGCCGCGCAGCGCCGCCTGCGTCCGGTAGCGCAGTTCGTCCCCGTCGGACAGGGCCAGGTAGGCCGCGCCCGCGCTCGCGGCGGCCAGGGCGAGCAGCCCGGCGGCGCCTGCGGCCAGGCCCTTGGTGCGAGTGATCTCCACACCGCTTTCCTCACCGACGGCATGCCCCTACAAACCCGCTGACCTGGTCAGATGTCAGCGGCAGCCGAGGCCGAGGCAGTCCTGGCGGAGCACCTCCCGCCCGTCGACCGCGATCACGTACGTCTCGCGGGGATGCTCGGCCCCGGCGTCGCGGGCGATGCCCTCGACCGTGACGGGCCGTCCGGTTCCCGTCCTCCCGGTGCAGTTCACGCGGACGAGGTCGGTCCCGGACGCGCGGACGGTGCAGTCGGGGCGCTCGGGGACGTCGAAGCCGCGTTCCCGCAGCTCGGCGACCGCGCCGTCCGCGACCGCGTTGCGGTACGCGCCCTCGGAGATCCTCTGCATCACCTTGCAGCCCGGCAGCGTGAGGACGAGGAGGGCGGCCAGGCAGGCCATCGCCGCGCGTCTCATGGGCAGACCTCGGCGACCGCGTCGGCGACGGCGTCCGGACGATCGAGCGAGACCATGTGCAGGCAGCCGGGCAGCTCCGCCCGGCTCCCGTGCGGGCTCATCCCGGCGAGTTCCGCGTGGGCCTCCGCCCAGCTCCTCGCCCGGCGCGAGTCCGGAGCGTTCCCGAGCGCGGTCAGCACCGCCAGCGGGATCGCGGGGAACCGCCGCCGCTCCCGCAGCCGGGCGAGATCGACGGCCATCTCCCGGTACGCCAGGTTCTCCGCGAGGACGGTGCCGAGGACCGTTCCGCGCCCGTACACCGCCCGGACGGTCTTCGCCGGGACGGGCTCGTCCCGCGTGGTCGTCCGCGCGAGCACCAGGCGCCGCCCCAGCGGCCCCAGCATGCGCGCCAGCCGCGTCGCGTCGAGCAGCGCGCCGAACGCGGTGGCGAGCGGGGTGAGCGCGGCGGCCTTCCGGACGAGCACGCGCGGGTCGCGCTCGCAGCTCGGGTCGACCAGGACCAGGCCGCGGACGAGGTCGGGCCGCAGCCGCGCCAGCGCCTCGGCCGGGAACGCGGCCATCGAGTGCGCGAGGAGGGTCACCGGCCGTCCGGCCCGCTCCGCCAGCACCGCCATGGTTCCGACGTCGCGGCGCAGGCTCGGCGGCCTTTGCGCCGCCGGGCTGAGGCCGAGGCCCGGACGGTCGAACACCATGACGCGGTACGCGCCCTCCAGCAGGCGGACCACGGGCGTCCAGTCGAACCACGCCCCGCCGAGCCCGGTGCTCAGCAGCAGCGGGGGACCGCCCGCGGGCCCGGACTCGACCAGGTGCACCTGCTCGCGCCCCACATTGACGATCATGACGCCGTCCTCTCCGCGGCGGCCCGCCGGCCGGTGTGCAGTGCCCACGCGATGGTCAGCAGCCCGGCGCACAGGATGGCGATCTGGACGCGCTGGAGGATGCCCAGCCACCGCCCCGCGTACATCGCGACCAGCGTGCTCAGCGCGAACACCGCCTCGGTCAGCGCGAGCGGCCATCCCCACCGCGCCAGCGCGGGCCACCACCCGTACCGGCGCGCCGCCAGCGACAGCGTGAACAGCGCCGCCACGCCGCAGACGATCACCGAGCTGCTCGTCACGGCGTGGAATCCGTGGGAGAAGCTCAGGGTCCCGGAACGCTCCTTCAGCGCGCACCGCGTCTCCAGGGACGGCGCGCAGTCCAGCGGGAAGACGGCGTCGCCGATCGCGCACACCCCGAACAGGGCGAGGAACGTCCAGCCCGCCGTCGCGAGCGGCCGCCGGGGGAGGCGCGCCAGCATCCCCGCCGCCACGGTGATCGACAGGACGCCGGTGACGAGGTCGCCGCCGCTGTAGACGAGGTGGAACGGCTGGTCGGAGGCCGAGAGTTCGCTCACATAACCGTTGATGACGTCCAGATCGGGGCTGAGGAAATGCTCCAGCAGGAACGTCGCGTACGAGACCGCCGCGAGGAACGCGAATACGATCAGAGGGCGGGGCGCGACCCCCGGCCCCCGCGCGTCGACAGACTCCACACCGCCCCCTCGGCCCGGCCCGTGCCCGCCAGTATTTCGGACCTTAGGGCCGGATGTGACGCAGACCGCTCATCGGGCGCGCGGCGCGGAGACGAGCTGACAGGACGTAATCATTGTGCACGGGCCGTCCGCTCCACGATGATGTCGTGTTGGTTTGCGTAGATCGTCCTTGACCAGCATCTTCAGTCGGGGGAGCGGGTATCAATTCTGCATGTACCGTCCCAAAACTGTTCAATGGGGGTGTTTCTGGGCTCTGTGATCACTGTCCGTGATGCCGGGGTCCGTCTCCCCCGCCGACTTCAAGGAGTACCAACACGTGACACTGGTGAACGACGCGGCTCCCGCAGTGCGATCCTCGGGTCGCAAGTTCCGCGCCTTCACGGCGAAGCACCTCGACGAGCTCACCGCCCGCGCGGGCCTGTCGCCCGACCAGCGGCTCGCGACCCGGGCGGTCGCCACGGTCCTGCCGTTCCGGACGAACGCGTACGTCATCGAGGAGCTCATCGACTGGTCGGCCGCCCCGGACGACCCGATCTACCGCCTGGTGTTCCCGCAGGAGGACATGCTCCCCGCCGAGGACGTCGCGAAACTCAGTGACCTCCTCCGCCGCGACGCTCCGAAGGCCGAGGTCGAGGCGGTCGCCCACGCCGTCCGGATGAAGCTCAACCCGCACCCGGCGGGCCAGATGGAGCTCAACATCCCGAGCTTCGGCGACGGCCGGATCCCCGGGATGCAGCACAAGTACGACGAGACCGTCCTGTACTTCCCCAAGCAGGGACAGACGTGCCACGCCTACTGCACGTACTGCTTCCGCTGGGCCCAGTTCGTCGGCGAGGCCGACCTGAAGATGGCCGGCGACGACCCCGGCCGGCTGCGCGACTACCTGATCTCGCACCCCGAGGTGACCAGCGTTCTGTTCACCGGCGGCGACGCGATGATCATGGGTGAGCCGGTCCTGCGCCGCTACATCGAGCCGCTCCTGGAACTCGACCAGCTCGAATCCATCCGAATCGGCACGAAGTCCCTGGCCTACTGGCCGCAGAAGTTCGTCACCGACCCCGACGCCGACGCCATGCTCCGGCTGTTCGAGGAGGTCGTCGCGTCCGGCAAGAACCTCGCCTTCATGGCGCACTTCACCCACCCGCGCGAACTCGAACCCCTCATGGTCACCGAGGCGTGCCGCCGCATCCGCGACACCGGCGCCGTCATCCGCACCCAGGCGCCCCTCATCCGCACCATCAACGACGACGCCAAGGTCTGGGAGTCGATGTGGCGGACGCAGACCCGCATGGGCCTCGTCCCCTACTACATGTTCGTGGAGCGTGACACGGGACCGCAGGACTACTTCGCCGTTCCCCTGGCCCGCGCCTACGACATCTTCCGCGACGCCTACAAGAACGTCTCGGGCCTGTCCCGCACGGTCCGCGGCCCCTCCATGTCCGCGACACCGGGCAAGGTCTGCGTGGACGGTGTCGTCGACCTGTTCGGCGAGAAGGTCTTCGCCCTGCACTTCATCCAGTGCCGCGACGCGGACCTCGTGGGCAAGCCCTTCTTCGCCAAGTACGACCCCGAGGCCGTCTGGCTGGACGACCTGGAACCCGCCTTCACCGACCGCTTCCCCTTCGAGCGGTGACCGGACGCCGGGTCGCGGCCGCCGCCGCGGCCCGGCGGAACGCGGTCAGCTCTCGTACTCCGCGACGAGCGAGGCGCGGGCGAGGGTGTGCGAGGTGATGTTGAAGCCCGCGATGGCGGGGGTCGCGTCGCCGTCGACGCCGAGGGTCTCGACGTCCAGGGCGTGGACGGTGAACACGTACCGGTGCGGCGCGCCGGGCGGCGGGGCCGCACCGCCGTACGCCGCGACGCCGTAGTCGTTGCGGACGTGGACGCCGGCCTTGGAGTCCTCCGTGCCGGCGCCCGTCGCGAGTTCCCGCACGTCCGCCGGGATGTCCAACAGCACCCAGTGCCACCAGCCGCTGCCGGTGGGGGCGTCGGGGTCGAAGCAGGTGACCGCGAAGCCCTTCGTCTCGTCCGGGAAACCGGACCAGCGCAGGTGCGGCGAGCGGTTCCCGCCGCGAAAGCCCCAGTCGTCGAACACGTGCGCCTCGGGCAGGCGCCCGCCGTCGGCGATGTCGTCGCTGGTCACCGTGAACGACGGGACCTCGGGAAGGAACTCGTGGGGGAGCGGCGGCCTACCGGCCATGACGACCTCCTCGTCAAGGGATCTCGTGTCCCTCCCACGTCTATCAGGTCTTGACGGCCCCCATCGTGAGGCCCGTGACGAACCGGTCGAGGAACAGGTTGAACAGGAACGCGCTCGGCACCGCGGTGATGACCGTCGCGGCCTGGAGGGACTGCCAGACGAGCCCCTTCACCTCGACCGTCCGCATGCCGCTAGCCGCCCACGAGGCCGCGGTCGCGCCAGTCGCGGAAGATCTTGTCGATCTGCTTCTCCGCGTCGGCGACGGCCTGTTTCGCGGACACCTGGCCGCGCGCGGCCCGCCCGAACATCGTGGGCAGCACGTTCGTGCTGAAGACCTCGCCGATCGCCGGGTTCGACGGCCCCGGGTAGCCGATGTTCGCGCTCCACGACGCCGCCGTCTTCAGCAGGCTCAGCTTGTCCGCCGGCCGCGCGCCGAACGGGTCGTCGTCGAACCAGCCGTTGAGCTGCGGGACGAGTGACGGCCAGCCCGGCAGGTCGTACAGCTCCGAGTGGTACGTCACGGCCGGGAGGTTCGCCGTGTAGTGGAGCAGGAACTCCTTCGCGGCGTCCGCGTTCCCGGCGTGCTTGGGGACGACCCACTGCTGGATGACGTGCTGCGCCGCCATCGCCGCCTTCGGGCCGCGCAGGGCGGGGCTGAAGAAGATGTCGTCACCGATGGAGCGGCTGGTGCCCATCGCGGTCCGCCAGGCGGAGATGGAGTTCAGGATGAACGACGACCTGCCCGCGATGAGGGCCTGGTCGTTGGACGCCGGGACCCACGAGAACACCTCTTCGGTCTCGGCGCCCTTCCACAGCCGGGTCATGAACTCGACGGCGGCGACCGCGGCGTCCGAGTTGATGACGACGCGCTCGTTCTCGTCCTGCTCGGACGCGCCGTACGACCACAGGAGCGCCCGCGCGGCCATGTTGGAGTCGGTCTCGGGGGACAGGCCGATCCCGCAGGGGACGCCGGTCGTCCGTTTGATCTCGGACGCGCCCCGCAGCAGGTCGTCCCAGCTCGCGGGCCCGTTCGGGAAGCCGACCTCCTGCCACATCGACCTGCGGTAGTCGCCCGGGCCGGGCGCCCAGCCCGGACAGTAGGCGTAGAACCGCCGGGTGTTGGGGTTGTAGCTCGACCTGCGGCACAGCTCCAGCTGCTGCCCCCACCGGCGGGTCGCCTCCTGGACGACGTCGCTCATGTCCAGGACGGACGGCTCGTACTGCGAGAACGGGGCGATGTGCTGGATGAGGTCGTGCCCGCGCCCGGCCTGGATCTCGGAGGCGGCCCGGCGCGGGATGTCCACCGTGTTGATGTGGTCGACCCGGACGTCGACCCCGACCTTCTCGCCCCAGTCCGCGACGAACCGGTCGAACCACGTGTCGTGCCTGGGGACGAAGTGGCTCCACATGAGGATGCTGAGAGAGCCGCTCAGCTTTCGCGTGGGGACGGTGTGCACCTCCTTCGGCGCGTTCCCGGTGTTCTTCGCCTGCGGCCCGGTCGTCTCGCTGGCGCAGCCCGCCAGGAGGCCGTAGGCGCCCGCGGCGAGCGCCGTCGAGGACAGGAAGCCGCGCCTGCTGAGGTGGTCCGCCATGGGAGCTCTCCCTCGCCGATGAAGGGGTCACCTACGACGGTAGATCGGGGGACGCGGCCCACCCAGAGCCTGCGGGGTAACACCAACCTCATCCGCAACTCCGGGCGAAGGAGGTCACAGCGGGGTACAACGCGAGACGACCGCGGCGCCACGGGGGCGCCACGGTCGTCGGTCGGCCCGGGATCACCGGGCCGGGGAACTACTTGCCGGTGGCCTCGATGTAGGCGGCGACGACCTCGTCGGCCGGGCCGTCCATGTGCATCATGCCGTCGTCGATCCAGATGACCCGGTCGCAGGTCTCCTTCACGACGTCGAGCTGGTGGGCGACGAGGAAGACCGCGCCCGCCTCCTTGCGCAGCTCCTCGATCCGCCGCTTGCTCTTGACCTTGAACTTGGCGTCGCCGGTGGCGAGCGCCTCGTCGATCAGCAGGACGTCGTGGGTCTTCGCGGCGGCGATCGCGAACCGGAGCCGCGCCCCCATGCCGGACGAGTACGTCCGCATCGGGTACTGGATGAAGCCCTTCTTCAGCCCGGCGAAGTCGACGATCTCCTGGTACTTCGCCTTGGTCTCGGCCGGGGTCATGCCCATCGCGAGGCACCCGAGGACGATGTTGCGCTCGCCCGTGAGGTCCTTCATGAGGGCCGCGTTGACGCCGAGCAGGGACGGCTGGCCGTCGGTGTAGACGCCGCCGCTGTGCGGGGGCAGCAGGCCGGCGATGGCCTTCAGCAGGGTCGACTTGCCGGAGCCGTTCGTCCCGATGATGCCGACGGCCTCGCCCCGGTAGACGACGAACGACAGGCCCTTGATGGCGTGGACCTCGGTCATCGAGGGGCGGCTCTCGCGCCGCAGGACGCGGGAGAACGCGCTGGCGGCGTTGCCCTTCCCGCCCGCGCCGTACACCCGGTAGATGATGTGCAGGTCGTCCACGACCACGATGGGCTCGCGGTTCGGGTCGATCTCGACGGCCTTGCGGACCTTGGTGTCAGCCACGTCCGTAACGCTCCTCGGCACGGAAGAAGAACAGGAAACCGCCCACGAGAGCGACCACCGACCAGATCACCGCGTACAGCCAGAGCTGGCCGACGTGCTGCATGTTCAGGGTGTTCTCCACGTAGTCGCTGTACTTGCCGAGCAGGACGTGCCGGCTCAGCTCGATGTACACGTACGCGGGGTTCATCTGGAGCAGGTCCGCGGCCCAGGGGTACTGGGCGAGCTTGGAGCCGGGGCCCATCAGCGTCGGCAGGCTGAAGATGACGCCGGAGGCGTACAGCCAGGTGCGCATGATGAACGGCAGCAGCTGGGTGATGTCGCGGTTGAACGCGCCCAGCCGGGCGACCACCAGGCTCGCCCCGATGTTGAACATCAGCTGCAGGACCAGGATCGGCAGGAACAGCAGCATGTTGAAGGTGAGCGGCTCGCCGAACGCGAAGATGATCGCCATCAGCACGATCAGCGACGTCAGGAGCTGCTGGAGCTCCACGACCGCGATGGCCAGCGGCAGCGTGGCCCGGGGGAAGTACAGGGCCCGGATCAGCGACAGGTTGTCGCCGACCGACTTGGAGCCCGACTGGATCGACCGCTGCGTGAAGCCGAACATGAACACGCCGGTCACCAGGAAGGGGATGAAGTCGGGGATGCCGCGGCTGGTGTTCAGCAGCACACCGAAGATCAGGTAGTAGACCGCGACGTTCAGGATCGGGGTCAGCAGCTGCCAGACCTGTCCGAGACGCGAGTCGGTGTACATCGAGATGTTCTTGGCGGACGCGAACGCCCAGATGAAGTTGCGCCGGGCCCATACGTCCTGGATGTACTTGCGCAGGGGAGGACGCGCGGCGCTCTGCTTCAGCCCATGCCGTGCGGCGTAGTCGGCCAGCGTTTCGCTCACGTGAGGAGGCCCCGCGATCGTCCCGACCGACTCGCCACCCGAGGAACCGAGCCGTTCCGGGTGACTCATGTCGCGAAGCCTATTGCAGTCCCCAGGCCCCGCGTGACGTTCGCCCGCATGTGACCCCCGTTTTGAGATCTTTACGGAATCATGTCGTCCCCTCTGGGGATACCCCGCCCATGCGCGCCAATCATGGAAGGTCACCGTCCGTGTGGGAACGTTCTCCTCAAGGTGGGGCCCCGCTCCTGCGGCGCCTCGGCCGGCTCGACCGGTGGGCGTTCGACCGGGTCGCGGCCGCTCACCTCCCCGGTCTGGAGTACGTTCTGCCGCGGCTGTCCCGGTTCGCCGATCACGGCGTCCTGTGGTTCACCACGGCGGGGGTGCTGGGGCTGAGCCGGCGGGCCCGGCTGCGGCGCGGCGCCCTGCGCGGCGCGGTCGCGATCGCGATCGCCAGCCCCGGCGTGAACATCATCGGCAAGCAGGCGTTCCGGCGCCGGCGGCCGGTCGTCGACCTGGTGCCGCCGATGCGGATCCGGTGGAAGCTGCCGACGTCCCACGCCTTCCCGTCCGGGCATTCGGCGTCCGCCGCGGCGTTCGCGACGGGCGTCGCGCTGGAGGCGCCCCGGGCCGTGGCCGCCCCGATCGCCGCGACGGCCGCCGCGGTGGCGTTCGCCCGGGTGTACACGGGCGCGCACTACCCGGGCGACGTCCTCGCCGGGCTCGGGCTGGGCGCCCTGGCCGCGGTGGGCACGCGCGTGGTGTGGCCCGCGCGTCCCCCTGTGGCCTGCGTGCCGCGCGCCCAGGATGTGGAGGTCGAGACCAGCCCGGACGGACGCGGCGTCGTGGCGGTCGTGAACCCCGGCTCGGGCGCCTCCGAGGACAGCCTCCTGCCGGCGGGCACGGAGCTCGCCCTGGTGGCGCTGGAGCGCGAGCTGCCCGCCGCCGAGATCGTCCGGCTGGAGCCGGGGAACGACGCCCGCAAGGTGTTCGCGGAGGCTGCGGAGCGGGCCGAGGTCCTCGCGGTCGTCGGCGGGGACGGCACGGTGAACGCGGCCGCGCGCGCCGCGATCGACCGGCACGTCCCCCTCCTCGTCCTGCCCGGTGGGACGTTCGACCATTTCGCCCGTGCGGTGGGCGTCGAGACCGCGACCGACGCGATCGCCGCGTACCGGGAGGGGAGCCTCGGGCACGTGGACGTGGGCTACGTCGCCTCCGTCGCGAGCGGCGGGGACGAGGAGGTCTTCCTCAACACGGCCAGCATCGGCGCCTACCCGGAACTGGTCCTGCGGCGGGAGCGCCTCCAGGGCCGGCTCGGGAAATGGCCCGCGCTGATGGTGGCGGCCGTCCGCACGCTCCGGCACTCCGAACCCGTCGAGATGGTCATGGACGGGCGGCGCCGCCGGGTATGGCTCGCGTTCATCGGCAACTGCGTCTACGGGTCCCGGGGCGCCGCGCCGACCTGGCGGGAGCGCCTCGACGACGGGCGCCTCGACATCCGGGTGATCGCCACCGGGCGGCGGGCCCCCCGGCTCCGCGCCCTCGCGGCGATCATGGTGGGCCACCTCCACATAACGCCCGGCTACCGGGCGTGGGAGGCGGGCGGGCTGGAGCTCGTCGCCCCGGCGGGCGGATTCCGCCTGGCCCGGGACGGAGAGGTGACGTCGCAGCCCGCGGGCGTGCGGATCGGCAAGCGGACGCGCGCCCTCGCGGTGTTCTGCCCCGCGGTTCACAGGTCGGCCACCGGGTAGGGGACCCCGCGCCATCGACCGCGCAGGACGATCCGGCCAGTGCCGCCGGAGGGAGTAGGGCAGATGACTGAGACGGGAGTCGCGCCCAGTGCGCTCAGCGACGAGGATCTGTTCCGCGAGCTCGGGCACCTGTACGAGACACGGCTCGAGGCCCTGCGGCACGCCCCGGACCAGGCGTACGGCGAGCACACGCGCCGGATGAACCAGATGGAGGCGGAGTACCTGCGAAGGCGGCCCGGCAGGGAGATCGACCCCAACCGGATGCGGGAGGGCGCCCGCGCGCGCTGACCCGACTTAGGCGGTTCCCTTGGCGCGGGCGGCGCGCGCGAACTGGTCGTCCAGGGTGCGGGGGAACGGCAGGACGCGGTGGATGCGCCGCCAGGGCGCGTACTGCCGCACGGCGTTGAAGCCGCCCGCCGTGACGATCCGCTCCACCCGCGGGCCGGGCGGGCCGACCGGGTACACGTCCCTGTGGGCCACCTCGTCCGGGACGCCGCTCGGCCGTCGCGGCGCTATCAGGGTCAGCGGCGGGTCCACGCCCTCCATGGCCGCCATGTCGCGCGCGTACGAGACGAGCTGGCGCGTCTCCTCGTCCGGCCCGCTGTGGACGATGAGCCACCCGGGCACGTCCAGGGGCTCCGCCGGCGGGTCGATGAGGGTGAGCGGGACGACCTCGTCCGACATCGCCCGAAGGTACGACTCGTGCCCGGCCTGGAGGGGTTCGAGGAGGAACGTCCGGTCGAAGCGGGGCGGGTCGGCGGGCAGCAGCGGGCGGTAGGCGTCCCAGCGAAGGGAACGCGCCAGATGCGTCACACGCGTCCCGGCGGGTGGACGGGTCAGTTCACCCTTCAGCCCCGCCGGGAACGCGTCCACGACGATCTCGCGCGGACGCAGGCCGTCCAGCGACGGGACGACGGGGAGCCCGCCCGCGGCGCGCGCGGCGAACGGCGAGTCCGACACGATCACGACCTCGCCGTCCGGTCGCAGCGTGTGCAGGGCGGCGCGGAGCCGGGTGAGGTGGCCGAGGCCGCCCCCACGCGCGTAGCAGGCGATCACGTCCCGAGTCACCGCGTCTCGGCGAGGACCCGCAGGTAGCCGGCGGTCTCGGCGGCGGGTGTGAAGTCGCGCGCGATGCGCTCGGCGGCGGCGGCGCCGAGCTTGCCGAGCGCGTCGTCGTCCACCCGGGCGGCCCGGTCGATCGCCTCCCGGCAGCCGTGCGCGTCGCCCGCCCGGAACGTGAACCCGATCGCGTCGTCGGCGACGTCGGCGAGGCCGCCCGCGTCCGAGGCGAGGAGGGGGACGCCCAGGGCCGCGGCCTCGAGCGCGACGTTCGGCATCCCGTCGTAGAAGGACGGCAGGGCCACGAGATCGCAGCTCGCGTAGCGCGCGGGAAGGTCGTACCGGTCCAGGAACGGCAGCCGGGAGTACCGGACGGCGCCGTCGCGCGCGGCGAGCCACGCGGTGACGTCGTCCTCCACCTCGCCGATGAGCACCAGGTGGAACGTCTCGACATGCCCGGAGGCGGCGAGCGCGTCCAGGAAGAACCCGATGCCCTTCTTGCTCTTGAGCTGCCCGATGAGCCCGATGGTGCGCCGCTCGGGTTCGACGTTCGCGGCCCGCCACGCGCGGCCCTGCGCCTCCTCGGACGGCAGCAGCCGCCAGTGCGTGGTGTCGACGCTGTTCGCCACGAACGTGACGGGCGCGCGGGGGGCCACCGCCGCGACGAGCGGGGCGTGCGAGCGGGCGACCACGCAGACGCGCGCCGACGCCCGCAGCGCGTCGGCGAGCACGCCGCGCCGCCGGAGCGAGAACACCCCGACGTCGATGTCGTTGCCGCGCAGCAGCGTGATGAGGGGCGCGTCCAGGAGCCGCGCCAGGACCGGCGCGGCCAGCATCGAGTACGTGCCGCCGAACCCGGCGACATGGCCGTAGGACGCGGGACCCTCGGCGGTGACGGTGGTCCAGAGGCGGCGCAGGGCGTGCTCGGGGTCGTCGCCCAGCGGGGCGGTCAGCAGCCGCCCGCCGTGTTCGCGCTCCACCCGCCACGGCCGGTCCCGCCGCGTCAGGTGCGCGACGTCCACCTCGACCCCGGCGCCGCGAAGCCCCCGCACGATCCGGTCGCACGACTGGGCCATCCCGCCGCGGCTCGGCGGATAGTGCTCCGTTATCCACAGGACGCGGTCCATCAGCTGTCCACGAACCCGCCGTCGTCGCCCGCCCCGAAGTCGCCGCTTCCGTACGACCAGTCGTCGCCGGGGTTGAACGCGCCCCGATCGTAGTCGTCGTAGGTGGTCCAGCCGCCCTGGTAGGACGCGTGCGCCTGCTCGTAGTGCCGGCGCCGGTACCGGACGATCCACGTCGGGTCGTGCGGGTCGTCCGACCCGTAGCCCTGGGCGGCGGCGCACTCGGGGCAGGTGCCGCTCTGCGGATCGGCGTGCTCCGCGCACACCCGGCGGCGGCAGCGCGGGCAGTCCGCGACGGACGGGCGCCCGCAGCGGCCGAGCACGAAGAACCCGGTGGTGACGGTACAGGGGGTCACGGCTTCCTCCTCGGAGTGATCGTCCCGGGAGGCGTCCACCGGAACGGCTCCGTCGTCATCTGCAGGATGGCCTTGGTCAGCTCCGGGTCGGCGACGGGGCCCTGGAACTTGCCGGTCGCGCGGATCACCATCCGGGAGCCGGTCTTGACGCGGACGCTGAACCAGGCCGGCGGAGGCGTGTCCGGACGGCGGTGGGCGGCGCCCTTCGGCAGGTGCCGGATCACCCGCACCAGCTGCACCGTCTTCGACTTCCGCTTGAACTTGATCTTCCCGCGCGGGTTGGTCTTCCGGAGCTTGCGGTGCCGGATCCGGTCGGTGACCTGGAACTCCAGGACGCTTCCGTCCCGCAGCTCGGCCCGCATGCGGAGCCAGGGATCGATGACGAACCACTGCTTCAGGGACTTGACCGGATGGCGGACGGGGAGCTGCTGCTCCGGCGTCGCCTTCCCCGGTGCCGTGGGGCCGCGCAGGTCCGCCGCGACCGACAGCACCCCCTCCGGGCGCATGTCGGCGGTGAGGACCCGCACCAGCGGCACGAGCACCGTCGCCGTCCTGGGCGGCGGCGCCCACTTGCGCCGCTTCACCTCCAGGCCGTGCCCGGCCAGGCTGCGGATGACCGGTTCCCAGTCGTCGCGGCGCAGCGACACCGTGAAACCGCGCTGGTCGATCAGCGCCCGGTGCAGCGGATGGAACCGCTCCATGGCCGCCCGTTGCCTACGCCAGAACATGCGTGTCACCACCAATCGCCGGGCGGTCCGCCCGGCACGCCGTCGCCCGGTACAGGTCGGCCAGCGCGGCCCGCGACCGCGCCCAGGTCAGGTCGTCCTCGATCCGGCGGCGGCCCCGCGCCCCGAGCGCCGCGGCCGCCTCCGGATACTCCAGCAGGATCCGTACGGCCCGCGCCAGCTCCGCCGGGCGGTCGGCCGGGACGAGCCGTCCGTGCTCCCCGTCCGTCATCAGCTCCCGCACCGCCGGAAGGTCGGACGCGACGACCGGCACGCCCGCCGCCATCGACTCGACGACCTTGAGGGGCGCGCAGCCCTGGTCCAGGTTCCGCGCGCACCCGGTGAGCGGCGCGACCGACACGGCGGCGTGCGCGAGCCAGGCCGCGACGTCCGCGTGGGGCAGCTCGAACCGCCAGTCGATCCGCTCCGCGACGCCGAGCCGTTCCGCGAGCCGCCGCACCGTGCGCGCGCGCCGCTCGGGCAGCGACGAGCAGATGACGAGGCGCAGGCCGGGCAGGTCCTGGAGGCGGACGAACGCGCGCAGAAGGACGTCGAGGCCCTGCCACGGTTGCAGGGCGCCGACGTAGACGATGTAGCGGTCGGGGGCGTCCGGCGGGCGGGGCGGCGTCGGGCCGACCTCCGCGCCGTTGGGCACGAGATGGATCTTCTCCGCCGGGACGCCCAGCCCGCGCAGGTTGCCGCCGATGACCTCCGACGGGACCACGATCGCGTCGCTGCGCTCCAGGCAGAACAGCTCCAGCTCGCGGATCTTGCCCAGCGTGCGCGGTGACGCCAGCGGCCAGGTGTGCCCCATCTCGATCGACGGCAGCCCGTTGACCTCGTAGACGACCCGGTACCCGCGGCCGGGGGCCGCCACGGCGGGAAGCGCGCCCCAGGGGTCGCGGACGTGGCAGATCTCCAGCGTCTCCCGGTGCGGGGCCAGATGGGCGGCGACCCAGGCGGAGAACGCCTCGACCCGGTCGAGCAGGTTGGGGATCCGCTCGCCGAACCGCGCGATCTCCCGCGTCCCCTCCCGCTGGTAGCGGGGCAGGTCGCCGCCGCCGAGGACGCCGAGGAGCCCGCCGCCGAACACGTCGAACAGCTCGTCCGCCATCTGGGCGATGTGCACCGCCGACCCCTTGGCGGAGGGGAAGCGGTCGAAGGCGAAGTAGGCCGCGCGGTGCTTCACCCGACGCGCACCTCCCGCTCGCGGGCGTCCGGCCGGGATGTCTCCGGCCGGGATGTCTCCGGGCGCCGCAGGGCGCGGTGCCAGGCGATCTGGTCGGCCAGCCCCTCGGCGAGGTCGACGGCGGGCGTCCAGCCGAGCAGGCGGTGCGCGCGCGCCGGGTCGGCCCAGGTCCTGGCGGCGTCCCCGGCCACGGGGGCCTCCCTGCGGATCTCGGGCCGGACGCCGAGCACGCCGGCCAGCAGACCGATCGCCTCGTGCACGCCGACGGGCTCGGGATGGCCGACGTTGACCGCGATCCCGGACGGCAGTTCCTCCGCGACCGCCCTGAGCGTCGCGGTCACGACGTCCGCCACGTGGGTGAAGGACCGCGACCTGCGGCCGTCGCCGAACACGGGCAGGGGGCGGCCGTCGAGCGCCGCCTCGGTGAACCGGTGGAACGCCATGTCGGGGCGCTGTCGCGGACCATAGACGGAGAAGTACCGCAGCAGGACCGTGCGGAGCCCGTTCCGGGCGGCGTCCACGGCGAGTCGCTCGACCTCCACCTTGCTCACCGCGTAGGGACTGGCCGGGTGGAGCGGATCGCCCTCCCGGTTCGGCCTGTCACCCGCCGACCCGTACACGGACGAACTGGAGGCCACGACGACCTTGGGACGCCGCCGTGCCGGACGCCGCGCGCACTCCGCGAGGAGCCGGTGCGTGGCGAGCACGTTGTCGCGCTCCGCCGCCGCCCGCCCCGCGCCCCAGGACCCGCGGACGCTGGGACGCCCCGCGAGATGCGCGACGGTGTCGGCGCGGGTCAGCGGGGCCAGGTCGGCGACCGCCAGATCGGCCTCCAGGACCGTGACGCCGGGACGCGCCGCGACCGCGGCCCAGGTACGCCACGCGACCTCGGGCGCCAGGGAGCGTCCGGGCGCGTCGACGGCGAGGACCTCGTGACCGGCGCTGCACAGCGCGTCGACCACGTGGCTCCCGATGAATCCCGCCGCCCCCGTCACCACCACCCGCACGGGGTGCACCCTAGGGCATCACCGGTCACCTTGGACACCCCCGGCGAACCCGCTGACCAGGCAAGATCACCGAGGTTTCCGGCGCCTACGGGTGCTGCCGCCGGTCCTGCCACGGCTGCGGCTGATGCTGGGGCGGGGGGAGCATCCCCTGATACGGGCCCGCGCCGTAATCGGCGGGCGGCAGGAATCGCGGCTGCCCCGGGCCGGGAGCGCTGAACGGCGGCGGAGCGGGAGGGCCCTGAAGCGGAGACCCGGCGGGCGGAGGCCCGGCCATCACCATCGCGGGATGCGGCTGCGGCTGCCAGGGGACCGCGCCGTGGCGGCGGGCCCGGCGCAGGGCGCGCTCCGCGAGACGCTGCTCCTCCCTGTGGCGACGCTCGGCGAGGATGGCCGACAGCAGGATCTCGGGGCGCACGCCGGGCGGCGGCGGAGGGCTGACCACCGCGACCACCTGCCGGGTGATGCGGTCGCCCAGGGAGTCGCGCACCTCGGGACGCAGCTCCCAGAACCGCAGCAGGTACTGACGTGCCGTCATCGCCAGGTCGTCCGGGAGCATGGACAGCTCCAGCGTCCGCGCCCACCAGGCGAGCTGGGGCGGCATGACCGCGGCCGGGCCGAACACGGCGGAGGACGGCACCCGCTCCTGGATGACGATCGTCCCGGCGAACAGGTCGCCCAGCCGCTTCCCGCGCCGGTTGCCGAGCGAGGTGATGAGGGCCGGCGCCCCGTACAGCGTCCAGAACTCGATGAACCCGGCGAGCGCGCGCACGAAGGCCTGCCGGAAGCGGATCGGGCCGCCGTCGTCCGCGACGACGCGGATGCCCACGGCCATCTTGCCGAGCGTCCGTCCCCGCGACAGCGTCTCGAACGCGCACGGGTAGCCGACGATGACGAGGACCACCGCGACCAGCGTGAGGCCGGTCGTCCACGCGTCGTCCGCCACCAGGGACGTCATGCCCGTGATGATGAGCAGGACCCAGAGGAGCGCCATCTGGACGAGCAGGTCGAGCAGCAGCGCGCAGCCGCGGCTGGCCAGCCGCGCGACGCGGATGTCGAGCGCCACGGCCTCGCCGGTGACGAGCTTCGCCATGTCCCGTTCCTCCTCTTTCCCGGCCGGTCAGGGCCGGGACGGTCCATCTTGCCGTCTCGGCGGGGTGACCCGTTAGTCTCCCCGGGTGGACGTCGACGCCTACGTGGCCGCGCACAACGCCGAGTGGCAGCGCCTGGAGTGGCTCATCAACCGCGGACGCAGGCTGTCGGGCTCGGAGGTCGACGAGCTGGTGGAGCTCTACCAGCGGACCGCCACGCACCTGTCCGCCGTCCGGTCCAGCTCGCCCGACCCCCAGCTCATCGGGCGGCTGTCATCGCTCGTCGCGCGCGGCAGGGCCGCCGTGGCGGGCGCCCACGCGCCCCTCTGGCGGGACGTGTCGCGCTTCGCCACGCTGTCCTTCCCCGCGGCCGCCTACCGGATGCGCTGGTGGTGGCTCGGCAACGCCGTGCTCGGGAACCTCGTCGCCCTCGCCCTCGCCATCTGGGTCGTCCACAGCCCCGAGGTCCAGGCGACCATCGGCACCTCGCAGGAGATCCGCGAACTCGTCGAGCACGACTTCGCCAACTACTACACCGAGCACTCCGCGTCCTCGTTCGCCTTCAAGGTGTGGACGAACAACGCGTGGGTGTCGGCCGTGGCGCTCATCTTCGGGATCCTCCTCGGCATCCCCACCGTCTACGTCCTGCTGGTCAACCAGGTGAACCTCGGCATCGTCGGCGGGCTGATGTTCGCCCACGGCAAGGGCGACGTGTTCTTCGGTCTGATCCTGCCGCACGGCCTGCTGGAGCTCACCGCCGTCTACCTGGCCTGCGCCGGGGGGCTGAAGCTCGGCTGGACGATCGTGGACCCCGGGCGGCGCACCCGCGGGCAGGCCCTCGCGGAGGAGGGCCGCGCCGCCGTCAGCATCGCCCTCGGCCTCATCGTCGTGCTCCTGGTCTCCGGCCTGATCGAGGGGTTCGTCACGGGCTGGGTCCACACCACGTGGCTGCGCATCGGCATCGGCGTGGTCGCGGAGGTCGCGTTCCTCGCCTACGTCATCGTCCTCGGGCGGCGCGCCACCCGGCGCGGCGAGACGGGCGACGCGGACCTGCGCCCCGACCTCGCCCCCGTCTCGGGCTAGCGGGACGGCCGGACACGGCTAGAGCCGCCCCGCCGCCTTGAGGGCGAGGTAGGCGTCGGCCAGCGCGGGCGCGATCTCGTCCGGCGGCGCGTCCACGACCTCGACCCCGTGCCCGCGCAGCTCCGCCGTGATGCGGCGCCGGTCGGCGCGGGCGCGCTCGGCGGCGGCCGCGTCGTACACGGACGCGAGGTCGCCCCGCCCGGCGGCCATCTCGCCGACCCGGGGGTCCGACACCGCGGCGACCATCACGAGGTGCCGCGACGTGAGCTGCGGCAGCAGCGGCAGCAGCCCCTCCTCGATCGCGGCGGTGTTCAGCTCCGTCAGCAGCACGACCAGGCAGCGCTGCCGCACCCGGGCCATCAGCGTCGACACCATGCCCGCCGCGTCGCACTCGATCAGCTCCGGCTCCAGCGGCGCCATCGCGTGCACCATCGCCGGCAGCAGGTCGGTGCGGGAGGCGCCCTCCACCCGCGTGCGGACCCGCCGGTCGTAGGCGAGCAGGTCGACGCGGTCGCCCGCGCGCGAGGCGAGCGCGCCGAGCAGGAGCGCGGCGTCCATCGAGCAGTCGAGCCGCGGGATGTCGCCGACCCGGCCCGCCGACGTGCGGCCGGTGTCCAGCACGAGGTAGATGCGCCGGTCCCGCTCCGGGCGCCAGGTCCGGACGACGACGTCCGCGCGCCGCGCGGTGGCCCTCCAGTCGATGGACCGGACGTCGTCCCCGACGACGTACTCGCGGAGCGAGTCGAACTCCGTCCCCTGGCCGCGGATCAGCGCGACGTGCGCGCCGGTGAGCTCCCGCAGCCGCGCGAGCTTCGCGGGCAGATGGCGGCGCGACGGGAACGCCGGGAGCGCCCGCACCGTCCACGGCGCGGAACGCGACAGCTGGCGCGCCGCCAGGCCCAGCGGGCCCGTGGACCGGACCACCACCGTCACCGCCCGCCGGTCGCCCCGGCGCGTCGGCGTCAGCGTCATCTCGATGCGGCGGCGTTCGCCGGCGGGGACGTCCACCCGGACGGTGCGGGGCGTCGCGCCCGCGCTCGGCGGCCACACGTCCCGCAGGCGCCCCTTGAGGCGGCGCCGCCCCAGGTTCTCCACGGTGAGCGTCACCCGCGCGGTCTCGCCGAGCCGGACGCTGGTGTCGCCGTGGCGGTGCAGCCGCAGCGCGCGCACGTTCCCCGCCAGCGCCAGATCGGCGACCACGCCGAGGAGCAGCACGCCCCAGACGGCGAACAGCGCGCCCCACCCCGGCAGGAGGAGCGGGACGGCCGCGCCGAGGAGCGCGAGCAGGCCCAGGCGCCCGGTGAGCGCCATCAGCGCGGGGCGGGGACGTGGGCGAGGATGCCCTCCAGCACGCCGTCGGCCGTCGCGCCCTCCAGCTCCGCCTCGGGGCGCAGCTGCACCCGGTGCCGGAGCGTCGGGCGCGCCAGGGCCTTCACGTCGTCCGGCGTCACGTAGTCGCGGCCCGACAGCCACGCCCACGCGCGCGACGTCGCCAGCAGCGCCGTCGCGCCGCGCGGGGACACGCCCAGCTGCAGCGACGGCGACTGCCGCGTCGCGCGGCACAGGTCGACCACGTACGCCGCCACCTTCGGGTCGAGGTGGACGGCCTGCACCGCGGCGCGCCCCGCCGCGAGGTCGGCCGCGCCCGCGACCGGCTTCACCGCCGAGAGGTCGCGCGGGTCGAACCCGGCGGCGTGCCGCTGCAGCATCGCGATCTCCTCGTCCCGGGTGGGGACGGGGACGGTGAGCTTCACCAGGAACCGGTCGAGCTGGGCCTCGGGCAGCGGGTACGTGCCCTCGTACTCGATCGGGTTCTGCGTCGCGCACACCACGAACGGGTCGGGCAGCGGACGCGCCGTCCCCTCGACCGACACCTGCCGCTCCTCCATGGCCTCCAGCAGGGACGCCTGGGTCTTCGGCGGGGTCCGGTTGATCTCGTCCGCCAGGAGGAGGTTGGTGAACACCGGGCCCTCGCGGAACTCGAACTCCGCGGTCCGGTTGTCGTACACCAGCGACCCGGTCACGTCGCCCGGCATGAGGTCGGGCGTGAACTGGACGCGCTTGAAGTCCAGGTCGAGCGCGCGGGACAGCGTCTTGATGAGCAGCGTCTTCGCGGTGCCCGGCACGCCCTCCAGCAGCACGTGGCCCCGGCAGAGGAGCGCGATGACGAGGCCCGTCACCACGGCGTCCTGGCCGACGACCGTCTTGGCGACCTCGCCGCGCAGCGCCGTGAGGGCCGCGCGGGCGGTCTCCCCGCGTCGCCGCGTCTCCGCGGGGACGGCTCCGGGCGCTCCGGAGAGGGCGCCGGGCACGTCGTCGCCCAGGTCGTCCTTCCCCAGGTCCACAGGATGGTTCACGACTGGCGTACCTGCCTTTCCAGGTCGTCGAGCACGTCGGTGAGGGCGATGAGCGCGGCGTCGTCCGCGGGCTCAGGACCGTACAGGACGGCGCCCACCTGGGCGTCCTCGAAGGTGGTCCGCTGGGCGACGGCGGCGACGATCTCCCGCGCGGCCCCGAAGTCCTGCGCGGAGCTGCGGGGCAGCCCCAGGAGCGGGACGATCCGTTCCCTGGCGCCCGCCCGCAGGGCGTCCGCGGCCCGGTCCCGGGCACGGCTCGCGCGGTACAGCCGCGCGCGGCCCTCCACGGTCTCGGCGGAGCGGACGACCACCGGGAGCGCCTCCGCCACGACGGGGCCGAGCCTGCGGGCGCGCCACAGCGCCACCAGCAGCACGGCGACGAGCAGTTCCAGGACGAACAGCTTCACGCCGAACGGGAGCAGGTCGCCGAGCGACTTCTGGCGTTCGGCGCCGGGCTCCGGCGGGTCCGGGATCAGCCAGACCACCGAGGGCTCGGCCCCCGCCAGGTTCATGGCGAGCGCCGCGTCGCCCTCCCGCTCCAGGTGCTCGTTCGTGAACGGGCGCGCCGATCCCAGCACGGTGACGGTCCGGCCGTGGTGGCGCACCTGGACGAGCCGGTGCCCGATGTCGGTCCGGTAGCAGGCGGCCAGGGGGTCCGTGGCGGTGTAGGTGTCCGACCTGCCGAAGTCGACGGTTCCCGCGAGCGTCGCGGCCTGCAGGCCGCATCCGGGCGCGGCGGTCCGCGTGAAGCTCACGCCCGCGGGCTCGACGCCCGGCGCGAGGGCTTCGAGGACGTCGGGGCCCGGCACGACCAGGACGAGTTCCCCGGGCGTCGCCCGCAGCCGGTCGATGTCGTCGGTCGTGAGCCGCTCCGTACGGGTCACCACCAGCACGGTTCGGGGGGTGGAGGCGCGGAGGGCGTCCCGGGTGCTCCTGGCGACGGACAGGTCCGCGCCGTTCCGCTTGAGGATCTCGGCGAGCGCCCGGCTGCCGTCCCGGCCCGGCGACTCCGGATCGAGGGCGTCCGGTGACACCGACGGCCGCAGGGCGGCCAGGATCACCGCGATCACGGCCAGGGCCAGCAGGACCGCCACGATCGCCCGCGACGAGCGCCAGCGGCGTCCCGCGACCTCGCGGGCCGACGGCGCGTCGCCGCCCGCGGGGCCCTGGGCGGCCGCCGGGGCGCCGGCGGGAGCCGTCGGGGTCACCAACGCGGGCCCCCGTCCTCCGCGGCGTTCGACGCGCTGGTGGGCGCCGCGGCGTTCGACGCGGTGGCCGGCGCCGATCCGTCGGCGGGCGGGGCGCCGGCCGGGACGAGGTCGCCCGGCGGCAGCGGCCTGGGCCGGGCGGCCCGCACGCGCTCGTCGAGGTCGCGCAGCGCGGCGTACCCCTCCGGGGTGCCCGGCCGGTCCCCGTACCAGACGTCGTCGAAGATCTGGACGCCGGCGCGCAGCGCGTCCGCCAGGTCGGGCAGCGCCTCGCCCGCCTCCGTTGCCAGCTCGTCCGCCGTCCGGCCCGGACGCGGCGCCAGCACGGCCCGCTCCTCCAGGTCCCGCGCGATCGCGCGCAGCCGCTCCCGGACGGCCTCGGCCCACTGCCCCGCCGCCGCGTACCGCTCGGCCTCGCTCCGGTGGTCCATGGCGGTGGACGGCTCGTCCTCCAGCAGCGCCTTCTTGCGCGACCGGGGATTGCCCCGGCCCCACAGCAGCCACGTCACCAGAATGATCGCGACGATCAGGATGAGGACGATGACGATGACCGAGAACCAGCCGCCGTCGTTCCCCGACGCGTTCGGCGCGGACGCCCGGTTCATCAGCTCCTGCAGCCAGTCGGCGAAGCGGTTCCACGTCCGTTCCAGCCAGGACGGCCTGTCCCGCTGGTAGATCTGCTTCTCCAGCTCGCGGCGCGCCATCTCGCGCGCCTCGTCCCGGCCGACCGGATCCACGCGCGCACCTCCCAGCCCCATGACAGCCACGATCATGGCATCGCCCCGGTTCCCGTGCGCGCGGCGTCCGGCCCGTGCCGCCACAGCTCCATGAACGCGTCGTCGGCGGCCCCGCCTTCGGGCCCGCCCTGACCGGGGCGCCCGCCGTCCCGCACCGCGCCGTCCCGCACCGCCGCGACCGCGGCCGCCGACGACCCCCGCATGCGCAGGTCGAGGTCGAACCCCTCGCGGCGCATCCGCCGGTCCATGTACAGCAGGGCGATGACGCCCGCGTCGAAGGGGAGGACGATCGACCAGCTCACGATCCGGCCGAACGTGTCCACGGCCAGGGCCCCCAGGACCTCGCCGTCCGAGGCCGACCCGAAGAAGACCACCTGCACGATCACGAACGGGATCCGCAGCGCGAAGAAGCCCATGAAGACCGTCACCAGCAGCGCCAGCAGCAGCGTCCCGCAGGTGCGGAACCAGCGGCCCTTGGAGAGCGTCCGCGCGCGGCGCAGGGCCCCGCCGACCGTCTCCCGCTCCATGACCACCGCGGGCACGGCCTGGACGAGCAGCACGTACAGCCACACCATCAGCGCGAGCCCGGCGGGGAAGCCCACGAGCGCCGAGACGACGCCCAGCGCGGGCGGCCCGTCCACCGCCACCAGCAGGACGAACGGCACGATCGGCAGCACCAGCGCCAGGATCGGCACCGCCATGACGAGCGCCGCGGTCAGGGCCAGCCGGCCGACGCGCGGGCGCGCGTCCCGCCATGCCCGCCCCGGAGTGACCGGCAGGCCCAGCAGTTCCCGCCCCAGGGCGGGCGCCAGAAGCCCGGACAGCAGGAGGATCCCGTACGCGGACAGGACCAGGCCGATCGCGGAGAGGGTGGCCTGGCCGCCCAGCGAGCGCATCAGCAGGGCGGGTGTCTGCTCCGTGCGCGCCTCGTCCCCGATGAAGAAGTACGTGGCGATGGACACCGCCACCTGGATCACCGTGCTGACCGCGACGGCCAGGCCCAGCGTCAGCCGCGGGCGCCGCCGGATCCCCGCGATGGCCCCGTCCAGCATCTCCGAGATGGACATGGGACGGAACGGGACGTGACCGCTCACGTCGTCGTCCCAGCCCTCCGGTCCCGGCATCTCGGCTCCCTGCGAAGTCCAGCGGATGTCGTCCACCGCGCGTGCGCGCGGTGGTCGCTGGTCATCCTGTCACGGGCTCGCCGCCGGAAATGCCGCCATTGGGGTCGCTCCGCGCAAGGATTTGCCTGAGGTGGACGCGAAGGTTGCCGATGGGAGCGGGGCCGGAGTAGGCCAATCGTGCGGAACGAACGGAACCTCCCCCTACAATCCGCCCCGGATGCCCGTAGGAGTCATGGACGAGGCAAACGCAGGTAACCTGACACGCCAAGGCATATCTCTCCCTGGCGAGGTGGGGCCGGAGCATCTCACCCCACTCCACCGAACCCCGACTTTGTGACGATGAGGGCCATGAGAGGACGTGTACTGGTCGTCGACGACGACCTCGCGCTCGCCGAGATGCTCGGCATCGTGCTGAGGGGCGAGGGCTTCGAGCCCTCGTTCGTCCACGACGGCGACAAGGCGCTCGAGGCGTTCCGGGAGACCCGGCCGGATCTCGTGCTGCTCGACCTGATGCTGCCCGGCGCGGACGGCATCGACGTCTGCCGGCAGATCCGCGCGGAGTCCGGCATCCCGATCGTCATGCTGACCGCCAAGAGCGACACCGTCGACGTGGTGCTCGGCCTGGAGTCGGGCGCCGACGACTATATCGTCAAGCCGTTCAAGCCCAAGGAGCTCGTGGCCCGCGTGCGCGCGCGCCTGCGGCGCACCGACGAGCCGGCCCCCGAGACCCTGCAGATCGGCGACATCACCATCGACGTCGCCGGCCACTCGGTGAAGCGCGGCGACAGGCACATCCCGCTGACCCCCCTGGAGTTCGACCTCCTCGTCGCCCTGGCCCGCAAGCCGCGCCAGGTGTTCACCCGCGAGGTCCTCCTGGAGCAGGTCTGGGGATACCGCCACGCGGCCGACACCCGCCTTGTGAACGTCCACGTCCAGCGGCTCCGCGCCAAGATCGAGAAGGACCCGGAGCGGCCGGAGATCGTCGTCACCGTCCGCGGCGTCGGCTACAAGGCCGGCCCGGCCTGACGGCGCCCCCGCCCTCCCCGGACACCCGAAGCGAACTCCCCGATGACCCCTCCACCGCGTCACGAGCCCCCGTCCGCCGCCCGGCCGGGCGGCGCGGCGCGCCCGTCATGAACGCGCGCGTGGACAGGGCCAGGCGGCTGGCCCGGCGCGGGCTCGGCGCGGTCCGCAGGGTCGTGCGGCGCGCGTCCGGGCGCGGCTACACGCGCTGGCGCCGCTCGATCCAGCTCCGGGTCGTCACCTCGACGCTGTTCATCTCAGCGATCGTCGTGGCGATCCTCGGCGTGTTCCTCATGCAGCAGGTGTCGTCCGCCCTGATGGACGGCAAGGTCAAGGCCGCCCGCCTCCAGCTGGACGAAGGGCTGGCGCAGGTCCAGCGCGACCTCGGCAACACCACGTCCGAGGACGGCGTCCGGCTGAGCAACACCGTCGACCGGCTGAAGGCGCGCAGCGGACCGTCCGGCCTCTACGAGGTCTACATCCGCGACACCACCGAGCCGTACTTCGACGGGTACGCGACCAACGAGCTGCGCGAGGAGAGCGTCCCGCGCCGCCTCCGCGACGAGCTGAGGCAGGCGCCGGCCGGATCACGCGCCTACACCTACGGCAAGCTCTCCTACATCGGCCCCGACCGCCCCTCCGAACGGGGTCTGATCGTGGGCGGCCGCACCGGCCAGTTCGAGCTGTACTACCTGTTCCCCCTCGACCAGGAGCAGCGGACCCTCACCAACGTCGGCCGCTCCCTGGCCGGTGTGGGCGTCGTCCTCGTCCTCCTGCTGGCCGCGATCGCCTCGCTGGTGACCCGCCAGGTCGTCATCCCCGTCCGGCTCGCCGCCCAGGGCGCGCAGCGGCTCGCGGCCGGACGCCTCGAGGAGCGCATGCGAGTCCGGGGCGAGGACGACCTCGCGCGGCTCGCGCGCTCGTTCAACGACATGGCCGCCAACCTCCAGGACAAGATCGGCGAACTGGAGGACCTCTCCCAGGTGCAGCGCCAGTTCGTCTCCGACGTCTCCCACGAGCTCCGCACGCCCCTGACCACCATCAGGATCGCCGCGGACATGCTCTACGAGAGCCGCGACACCTTCCACGACCCGGCGGTGGGACGCTCGGCGGAACTCCTGCAGAGCCAGCTGGAGCGGTTCGAGTCGCTCCTGGCGGACCTGCTGGAGATCAGCCGTCACGACGCGGGCGCCGCCACCCTCGACGCCGAATCCCTCGACATGCGCGATCTCGTCCTGCGCGCCGTGGGCGACATCCAGGAACTCGCGGAACGCAAGGGCAGCAAGGTCGTCCTCCAGCTCCCCGGCGAGCCCTGCATGGCGGAGGTGGACCGCCGCAGAGTCGAGCGCATCATGCGCAACCTCCTGGTCAACGCGGTGGAGCACGGCGAGGGCGAGGACATCGTCGTCTCCGTCGCCGCCGACCGCGACGCCGTGGCGGTCGCCGTCCGTGACCACGGCGTCGGTCTCAAACCGGGGGAGGGGCAGATGGTGTTCGACCGCTTCTGGCGCGCCGACCCCGCGCGCGCCCGCACCACCGGCGGCACCGGTCTCGGCCTGTCGATCTCCCGCGAGGACGCGCAGCTCCACGGCGGGTGGCTGCAGGCGTGGGGCGAGCCGGGCTCGGGTTCGCAGTTCCGCCTGTCGCTGCCCCGCGTCGGCGGCGCCGAACTCCGCGGCTCCCCGCTGCCGCTCGTCCCGCCCGGTGCGGGGGACGCCCGTCCCCTCTTCGCGGAACTGGAGGCGGGGGAGTGAACGGCCGCACCCGACCCGCCCTCGCGCTCGCCGCGATCATCACCGTGCTGACCGGCTGCGCCAACGTCCCGAGCGGCGGCCGGGTCGTGACCGGCAAGCCCGCCGAGCGCGCCGAGCGCGTGGACGACCCGTACGTCCGGCTCATCCCCGTCAAGCCGCGCCCCGAGTGGGGGCCCGACCAGATCGTCACGGGGTTCCTCGCCGCGTCCGCGAGTTTCGACGACGACCACAGGGTCGCCCGGGAGTACCTCGGCCGCCAGAAGGACTGGAGGCCGGGGCTGCGCCCCAGCGTGACCGTCCTGCAGAGCCGCCTCGCGCCCCCGCAGGTGGTCAAGACGTCGGGCGGTCAGGCCACCGTCCGGATCATCGGTGACCAGATCGGCACGATCAGCACCGACGGCCAGTACACCGCCGCCGCGAAGCCCTACGACGGCACCTTCCAGCTCGCCCGGACCCCCCAGGGCCTCTGGCGCATCACCGACCTGCCCGGCGAGGACGACTCCGGCCTGCTGCTGTCCAAGGACGACGTCGAGCGCGCCATGCGCACCGTCAACCTGTACTTCTTCGGCCCCGACCGGCGGACCCTCGTCCCCAACGGCATCTTCCTGCCGGTCGTGAACCGGCAGACGCTGCCCACCCAGCTCGTCCACGCGCTCCTGGCGGGGCCCACGTCCTGGCTGAACGGCGCCGTGGAGAGCGCCTTCCCCAGCGGCACGCGCCTGCGCAACGGCGCCGTGACCATCGACAAGGACGTCGCCACCGTCGACCTCACCGGCCAGGCGCGCGGCGGCAGCGTCGAGCGGATGTCGGCGCAGCTGAGCTGGACGCTCCGCCAGCTCTCGGAGATCAAGCAGTGGCGCCTCCGCATCGACGGCGAGACGGTCGCCCCCGAGGGCATGGACGCCGTCCAGCCGGTCAACGCCTGGGCGGGCAACGCCCCCGACGGTCCGGACCCGCAGATCCACCAGGACGCCTACGTCGTCGGCACCGCCGGCTTCCTCGGCACCCTGGAGAACTCTCGCGCCCAGCCGGTCGTCAACGGCGCCGCGGGCCGCCTGTCGCGGCCGGCGGTGGCCCCCGACTACCAGGAACTCGCGGGGCTGAGCGCGAACGGCGGCCAGGTCCTCGTGGCGGCACCCGTCACGGGCACACCGGCCGCCCGCGCCATCCTGACCGCGCACGCGGGCGCCCGCTTCACCGCCCCGTCCTGGAGCCGCGACGGCACCCTCTGGGTCGTGGAGAGCAAGGCGGACGAGTCCTGGCTGTGGCTCCGGCAGCGCGGCAAGGCGCCGGTCCGCGCCGCCCACTGGGGCCTGGGCGGCCGGGAGGTGCTGGCGTTCCGCGTGGCGCGGGACGGAGTCCGCGTGGCCGTCATCGTCCGCATGGAGGGCCGCGCCCAGGTCCAGATCGGCCGCATCGCCCACGCGCAGGACGGGTCCCTTGACGTCGGGTCCTTCCTCCCGGTGAACTCCGAACTCCAGGACGCCATCGACCTCGCCTGGCGCGACTACGGGACCCTCGCCGTCCTCGGCAGGGCCCGGCGCGACTCGCAGTCGCTGCCGTACCTGATGCCCGTGAGCGGCAGCGGCATCATGTCCCTGGGCGTCGGCGCCCTGGGCGAACCCCGGACGATCGCCGCCGCCCCGGGCGCGCCCGTCCTCATCGGCACCCGCCTGTCGGGCAGGGACCAGGTCTGCCGCCAGCGGCAGGCCGGCAACTCCTTCTCCGAGTGGATCTGCCCGACGCCCGCGAGGGATCCCGGCTACCCCCGCTGACCACAGCCTGTGGACAACGGCCGGCCGCGTTATCCACATTTGACGCGCCCGTGGACGCCGCCCGGCCGGGCCGAGCACCGTGGAGCGCATGAGACTTCTCGGTGACCTCCTCGATCTGCTGCTCCCCGAACGCTGCGCCGGCTGCGGCGGTGGCCCCGGCCTGCTCTGCGCCACCTGCACGAGCCCCCTGCTGTCGCCGCCGCGCCGCGCGGACGCACCCGCCGGCCTGCCGCCGCCGTGGACCGTCGCGCCGTACGACGGCTCTCTCCGCGCGGTCCTGTCCGCCTACAAGGAGCACGGCCGCACCGCCCTGGCCGCGCCGCTGGGCGACTGCCTCGCGCGCGCCGTCCACGCCGCCCTGCGACCCGTCCTCTGCGTGCCCGCGGAGACCGCGCAGGGCGCGCGGGAGGGGCCGGGCGGGCAGAGGGCGCTGACCGGAGAGGCGCGGGAGGTCCTGATCGTTCCGGTTCCTTCCGCGCGGGGGGCGGTGCGCCGGCGGGGCCACGACCCGGTGCGGACGCTGGCGGCGGTCGCCGTGCGCCGGCTGCGCGCCGAGGGACGCTCCGTGGCCCACCTGGACGCCCTCGCCCAGCGGCGGCGCGTCGAGGACCAGACGGGCCTCTCGGCGGGCGGCCGGGCCGCCAACCTCGCGGGCGCGCTGGCGGCGCGTCCGGTCGTCGAGGGCCGCGATGTCGTCCTGGTCGACGACGTGATCACGACGGGCTCGACGCTGGCCGAGGCGGCTCGGGCCGTCCGGGCGGCGGGCGGCACCCCCCGGGCCGCCGCCACGATCGCCGCGACTCCGCGGCTCAGGAGGAGGTGAGCGTCTTCGCCGTGCGGTGTCGACGGGTCAGGTGGTCACCGAGGGTAGCCGGGGATGGCGCCCGCGATGGTAGGACCTCACCTCCGGGTCGGGTCCGGTGACGGGGGTCACGACCGGCCATCACCGAAGGAGAGATTTCTCAAACCCACCGGCCGCGCGCAGGAATCCGACCGACGGGGCCCGAGACGCGGCAACGCCTACGGGCTAAGGGATTCACGGCATGTGACGGCGCCTCGCGGGCCCGCCCGGGACGGCGCGCGCGGGGTCCCGATGACGGTCCGTGAGTTTTTCCTCGCTCCACCCCCTGACATTCGCGGCGCAAAGGGGTTAGCGTTCCTGACATGGCACCCGCCCGGGTCCGTGGTTGCGTCGGATCGCAGTGCTCGTCAGGAGCACGGAAGGCGGTCCGGCTAGCCGATGCCAGGCGCAGGCGAAACGGCCCACGTAAGGCGACTTCTCGTCGACCGATCACGGTGCGCCTTAGAGGTAAGTCCTGCCCCGTCGGGGGATCCGACATCCCCCGAACCGGGAGAAGGGCAGTAGTGGCGAAAGCGCCGCGAGCCCCTCAGCAGGCGGATGTGGGGACGAAGACCAGGTCGGCCGGGCGGGTGCGACCCACCGTGCTGTGTTGCCCGGACGGGGCTTTCATCGGCCCCGTACCGGGCATGAATCGCAACCGGGAGAAGGGGGGTCCGGCGTGGACATCATCGTGAGGGGCCGGCACACCGAGGTCAACGACAGGTTCCGGCGGCACGTCGACGGCAAGCTCGCCAAGATCGAACGGCTCAACAACAAGGTCATCCGCGTGGATGTGGAGGTGTCGGAGGAGCACAACCCACGGCTGGCCGACCAGCGTGAACGCGTGGAGCTCACGATCCGCTCCCGCGGCCCGGTGATCCGGGCCGAGGCCGCCGCCGACGACCGCTACACCGCGCTCGACCTGGCGCTCGACAAGCTCGAGTCGCGGCTGCGCCGCGACAGCGAGCGCCGCAAGGCCCACGGCGGCAAGGCGCGCGGCAGGCCCGTCGCCGTCGAGCCGTTCCCGCAGGGCGCCGACGCGCAGGTCGCGGCCACCGCGGTCGCCGAGGAGGAGCCGGAGCCCGTCGCCGCGGCGGACGAGCACCTCGTGCCGATCCCCATGGAGGGCGACGGCCCCGTCGTCGTCCGCGAGAAGTTCCACACCGCCGAGCCCATGGGCATCGAGCAGGCGCTTCTCGAGATGGAGCTCGTGGGGCACGACTTCTACCTGTACCGCGACAAGGCGACGGGCCACCCCTCCGTCGTCTACCGGAGAAGGGGATGGGACTACGGGGTGATCAGGCTCGTCGAAGAGTGATGTGCCCCATGCGGCACGTCACGGCCCCGGATCATGTAATGATCTAAACGGCGTATCAGTCGATCCGCGGACGCGGTGGTCCCGGGATCGGAGACCGGCCGGGCTGCGCCCGGCCGGCCCGGTCGGGCCGCCGCGTCCGGCACGGGGCCGGGCGGCACGCGCCGCGCCCGGCCCGAACCCTCCGGTAGTCCCACTCCACCGACAGTGAAGGGGGGGAGCGGCGTACCCTCCACGCCGCGACTCAGGTGAGCGAGAACCCCGAGGCTCGCGCCGCCGCGGCCGTACCTCGTCAGGCCGGTGCCCCGGCGGCACCCGCAGGCCCGGGGGCGGAGCGGCCCGCCGCGGCGGCCGACCCGACCCGCGTGCTCATCGTCGACGACCACGCGCTGTTCCGCCGCGGGCTCGAGATGGTCCTGCAGAGCGAGGACGACATCGAGGTCATCGGCGAGGGCGGCGACGGCCACGAGGCCGTGCAGATGGCGGGAGACCTCCTGCCCGACGTCGTGCTGATGGACATCCGCATGCCCCGGCGGAGCGGCATCGAGGCGTGCCGCGCGATCAAGGACGCGGCGCCCAGCGCGAAGATCGTCATGCTGACCATCAGCGACGAGGAGGAGGACCTCTTCGAGGCGATCAAGGCGGGTGCCAGCGGCTACCTCCTCAAGGAGATCTCGATCGACGAGGTCCCGCAGGCGGTCCGCGCCGTCCACGGCGGCCAGTCGCTGATCAGCCCGTCGATGGCGTCCAAGCTCATCACCGAGTTCGCCGCGCTGGCGAAGCAGACCGAGGAGCGCACCCAGCAGGTGCCGGCGCCGCGGCTCACCGACCGCGAGATGGAGGTGCTCCGGCTGGTCGCCCGGGGCCTCGGCAACCGGGAGATCGCCCGCGAGCTGTTCATCTCCGAGAACACGGTGAAGAACCACGTCCGCAACATCCTCGAGAAGCTCCAGCTCCATTCCCGGATGGAGGCCGTCGTCTACGCCGTCCGCGAGAAGCTGCTGGAGATCACCTGATCCACCCCGCACCGCCCGCGGAACGCGGCGGTGCGATCGGCCGGGCGGTTCTGTCGGTGCCGTGACGTAGCATCCCGGGCGTGATCGAGCTCAGCGCGGACGAGGTGAGGCGGCTCCAGCTGCGGGCCCAGGGGCTGCTCGGGGCGCGGCCCGCGGGCGGCGTGACGGGCATGCTGGGGCGGCTCGGCGCCGTTCAGCTCGACACCATCTCCGTGCTGGCGCGGTCCCATGAGCTCGTGCCGTACGCGCGGCTCGGGGCGGTCGCGCGCGCGGAGGTCGAAGCCGCGTACTGGGGGCGAAAGGGCGGCGGGGCGTTCGAGTACTGGGCGCATGCGGCGTCCGTGATCCCGATGTCCGACTGGCCGCTCTTCGCGTTCCGCCGCCGCGCCTACCGCCGCAAGGGCCTGCGCTGGCACGAGGTCCCCGACGGGGTCTGCGACGCGCTCCGGGCGCGGCTGCGGGCGGAGGGGCCTCTCACCACCAGGGAGCTCGGCGGCGCGAAGGCGAGCGCGGAGTGGTGGGACTGGAGCGAGCACAAGATCGGCATCGAGTGGATGCTGGACGTCGGCGAGGTCGTCTGCGTCGAGCGGGTCGGCTGGCGGCGCGTGTACGACCTGGCGGAGCGCGCGGTCCCGGCCGAGCTGCTGGCGCGCGATCCGGACGACCGGGCCTGCCTCACGGCCCTGGTCGGCCGGGCGGGCAGGGCGCTCGGCGTGGCGACCCGCGCGGACCTCGCCGACTACTACCGGGTCCGCAAGGACCAGGTGGACGAGGTGGTCGGCGACACCGGGCTCGTGCCCGTGCGGGTGGCCGGCTGGGAGCAGCCCGCCTGGGCCGACCCGCGGGCGCTGGACGCCCCCGCCCGGGGGCGGCACGTCACCGCGTTGCTGTCCCCGTTCGACTCGCTGGTCTGGGACAGGGCGCGCGCGTCGCGCGTGTTCGGGTTCGACCACCGCCTGGAGGCCTACGTGCCGAAGGCGAAGCGCGTCCACGGGTACTTCGCCATGCCGCTGCTGGCCGGGGGCCGTCTCATCGGCCGGGTGGACCCGGCGCGGGAGGGGCGGACGCTCATCGCCCGGCAGGTCTCGTTCGAGCCCTGGGCGGTCAGGTCGGCGCGCCGCGCGGGGACGTCCGCCGAGGCGCTGGCCACCGCCCTGTGGCGGGCGGCCGGCTGGGTGGGCTGCGACGACGTCCGGATCGAGCGCCTGGACGGGCTCGACCCCGCCCTCGCCGCCGGTGCCCTGCGCGCCGGAGCGTGACCGGCGGTCAGCCGTGGGGGGTGTGCTGGGGGTCGGTCGCGATCGGCTTGTCGATGGACTCGCCGACGGTGCCGCCGCGGCGCTTGTCGGTGCGGGTGCCGAACAGGGAGTAGTCGACGATCTCCGGGATCACGCGCGGCGCGTCGACGACGACGTCCGAGAACAGGTGGACGAGACCGCTGACGACGATGCCGGCCACGATGACGGCGGCACCGATCCAGAACATGATCCAGGACGGCCCGGCGCAGAGGGCGACACCGCCGATCACGAAGCCGACGAAGATGATGCCGACGGCGATCCAGGAACTCGGCCGCCCGGCGTGCGACCCGTGCGACTCCTCGGAATGCGACTCTATGGACACGCGTGTCTCCCTTCCTTGCGTGCCAGGGATCATCTCCGCGACCCGGACCGTCAAACGGAGGGCATGGTGGATTGCGCGGCGGAGTGACCTAGACCATCCTGGGATGCGCCTACGATAGGCATCGTACGAGTGGTGTGCGTGCCGCCGGGAGCGGTTGACCACGATCTGCAAGGAGCCTTCGAGAGTGCCGCCAGTCATCGACAAGATCCTTCGTGCGGGCGAGGGAAAAACCCTGCGCAAGCTCAAGAAGCTCGCGGATCAGGTCAACTCGATCGAGGAAGACTTCCTCGAGATGAGCGACGCCGAGTTGCGCGAGCTGACCGACAAGTACCGGGAGCGCATCGCCGACGGCGAGTCCCTGGACGACCTGCTCCCCGAGGCGTTCGCGACCGCCCGCGAGGCCGCGAAGCGCGTGCTGGGGCAGCGCCACTACGACGTCCAGATCATGGGCGGCGCGGCCCTGCACCTCGGCAACATCGCGGAGATGAAGACGGGTGAGGGCAAGACCCTGACCTGCGTGCTTCCCGCCTATCTGAACGCGCTGTCCGGCGACGGCGTCCACGTGGTCACGGTGAACGACTACCTGGCCAAGCGCGACGCCGAGTGGATGGGCCGCGTGCACCAGTTCCTCGGTCTCGAGGTGGGCGTCATCCTCCCGCAGATGACCCCGGACGAGCGCCGCGCCGCCTACAACGCCGACATCACCTACGGGACGAACAACGAGTTCGGGTTCGACTACCTGCGCGACAACATGGCCTGGAGTCTGGAGGAGTGCGTCCAGCGGGGCCACAACTTCGCGATCGTGGACGAGGTCGACTCGATCCTCATCGACGAGGCCCGGACGCCGCTGATCATCTCGGGCCCGGCGGAGCAGAACTCCAAGTGGTACGGGGAGTTCGCGAAGATCGTCCCGCGGCTGAAGCGGGCGGAGCTGATCAGCACCGCCGGCCAGGTGGACGAGTACGGCCCCGGCGACTACGAGGTCAACGAGAAGAAGCGCACGGTCGGCATCACCGAGGCGGGCGTCGAGAAGGTCGAGGACTGGCTCGGCATCGACAACCTGTACGACTCGGTCAACACGCCGCTCGTCAGCTTCCTCAACAACGCCCTCAAGGCCAAGGAGCTCTACAAGAAGGACAAGGACTACGTCGTCATGAACGGCGAGGTCCTGATCGTCGACGAGTTCACGGGCCGCATCCTGCACGGCCGCCGCTACAACGAGGGCATGCACCAGGCCATCGAGGCCAAGGAGGGGGTGGCGATCAAGGACGAGAACCAGACGCTCGCCACCATCACCCTCCAGAACTACTTCCGCCTCTACAACAAGCTGTCCGGCATGACCGGCACGGCCGAGACCGAGGCGGCGGAGTTCAACAAGACCTACAAGATCGGCGTCGTCCCGATCCCGACGAACAAGCCGATGGTCCGCAAGGACGTGGCGGACGTCGTCTACAAGACCGAGCAGGCCAAGTTCGAGGCCGTCGTCGACGACATCGCCGAGCGGCACGAGAACGGGCAGCCGGTCCTCGTCGGCACCACGTCGGTGGAGAAGTCGGAGCGGCTGAGCAAGATGCTCAAGCGGCGCGGCATCCCGCACCAGGTGCTGAACGCGAAGAACCACGAGCAGGAGTCCGCGATCGTCGCGGAGGCGGGCCGCAAGGGCGGCGTCACCGTCGCGACGAACATGGCGGGCCGCGGCACCGACATCATGCTCGGCGGCAACCCCGACTTCCGCGCCGACCTGGAGCTGCACCAGCGCGGCCTGTCGCCGCTGGAGACGCCGGATGAGTACGAGTCGGCGTGGCCGGAGGCGCTCGACAAGGCCAAGGAGGCCGTGAAGGGCGAGCACGAGGAGGTCGTCGAGCTCGGCGGCCTGTACGTCCTCGCGACGGAGCGGCACGAGTCGCGGCGCATCGACAACCAGCTGCGCGGCCGGTCCGGCCGGCAGGGCGACCCGGGCGAGTCGCGGTTCTACCTCTCGCTCGAGGACGACCTGATGCGGCTGTTCAACTCCGCCCGGGTCGAAGCGATCATGACGCGGCTGAACATCCCGGACGACGTCCCGATCGAGTCGAAGATCGTTTCCAACGCGATCAAGTCGGCGCAGAGCCAGGTCGAGCAGCAGAACTTCGAGATGCGCAAGAACGTCTTGAAGTACGACGAGGTCCTGAACCGGCAGCGCAAGGTCATCTACGCCGAGCGCCGCAAGGTGCTGGAGGGCGAGGACCTGCACGAGCAGGTCCGCCGGATGATCGACGAGGTCGTCGGGGGCTATGTCGCGGGCGCCACCGGCGAGGGCTTCGCCGAGGAGTGGGACCTCGCCAAGCTCTGGAAGGCGTTCAAGCAGCTCTACCCGATCTCGCTCACGGTGGACGGGCTGATCGAGGACGTCGGCGGGGACATCTCCGGCCTGGACGCCGAGACCCTCGCGGAGAAGATCCGCGAGGACGCGCAGGCGGCCTACGACAAGCGCGAGGAGGAGCTCGGCGCCGAGGTGATGCGGGAGCTGGAGCGCCGCGTCGTCCTGTCGGTCCTCGACCGCAAGTGGCGCGAGCACCTCTACGAGATGGACTACCTCCAGGAGGGCATCGGCCTGCGCGCCATGGCGCAGCGCGACCCGCTGGTCGAGTACCAGCGCGAGGGCTACGACATGTTCAACGCGATGCTGGACGGCATCAAGGAGGAGTCGGTCGGCTACCTCTTCAACCTCGAGGTCGAGGTGGAGGAGCAGCCGGAGGCTCCGGCGGTCGGCGCCAAGCCGGTGTCGGTCGCCAAGTCGGCCCCGTCCGATGAGGAGGCCGGCGAGGTGGAGGAGGCGGAGGAGTCTCCGACGATCCACGCGAAGGGCCTGGAGAAGCCGTCCCGTCCGAAGAAGCTGGACTACTCGGCTCCGACCGTCGACGGTGAGGGCGGTGTGGAGCACCACACCGAGGAGACCGACGACGCGTACGCCGGGGTGAGCAGGAACGACCCGTGCCCGTGCGGTTCGGGCAAGAAGTTCAAGCGCTGCCACGGCGACCCGCGCAACAAGTAGGGCCGTAGCGGACGAAGCGTGGTGGAAGCGGCCTCCCGGGTTCTCCGGGAGGCCGCTTCGGTGTTACCCGGCGGTGGTCTCCAGCGCGGTGCACCGCCATCGGCCCCGCAGCAGCTCCATCCGTAAGGCCAGGGCGTGGACGCGCCCGCCGACGACCACGACGGCCCCCGCCTCCGCCACGCCGTCGGCGGGCATCTGCGCCCACTCCGCCAGCACGCGGGGCGGGACGACCCGGTGTTCCGGTGGTGCCGTCCGTCCGTGGGGTGAGGCCGGTCCGGGCGCGGCCGCCCGCGCCGTGCGTCCGCGCGGGGCGGAGCGGGCCGATTCGAGGTGGCGCAGGACCTTGGGTGTGGCCAGCCGTGCCAGCCGGTGCGGAGGGCAGGCTCCGGAGATCACCTCGATGATCAGGCGGATGGCGGCGGTGGTGGGCGCGGAGGCGTCCGGGGCCTCGGCGGGCCGGACGAGGCGGAGCCGGGGGCGGGGCGGCGGGGGCGGCTGTGTGAGGGCCAGTGCGCCGTCGATGGGCGGGGGCGGGGCGAAGCGGGCGTGTGGGCGCATTCGGGTCTCCCTTGGGTGTCTGGAGACAAGAGGCGCAGGGAGCCCGAGAAATACACAGGTGGCCGCATCGGGCCACACCGTTCTCGTTGATGCGCGAAAAGGCGGCAGGGCGCCGGTCGGGCGCCCCGCCGCCGTGGGCGGGTCCGGCGGTCAGCCGGTGGATTCGCGGGGTTCCGGCTTCGCCTTGCCGGACGCGAGTTCGGGGTCGGCGGCCGGGTCGGCGGCGACCGAGTCCTCCCCTTCGGGTTCGCGTCCCGGTGTCGCGAAGTTGAACTTCACGATGAGGAACTTGAACACGAAGTAGTAGATGAAGAAGTACAGGACGCCCATGCCGAGGATGAGCCAGAGCTGTTCGGTGTTGTCCTTGCGGGCGTTCAGCAGCAGGTCGATGAGGCCGGCGGAGAAGCCGAAGCCGAGCTGGGCGCCGGCGGCCTCCAGGATGGCCATCGAGATGCCGGTGAGGACGACGTGCACCGCGTACAGGACGGGCGCGACGAACATGAAGGCGAATTCGATGGGCTCGGTGACACCGGTGACGAACGCGGTGAGCCCGGCGGAGATCATGATGCCGCCGACGGCGGGGCGGCGGTGCGGGGGCGCGGCGCGCCAGATGGCGAGGGCCGCGCCGGGCAGGCCGAACATGAGGACGGGGAAGAACCCGGCGAGGAAGCCGCCCGCGTCGGGGTCGCCCGCGAGGTAGCGGTTGATCTCGCCGTGGACGGTGCCGTCCGGGCCCTGGTAGGTGCCGAACACGAACCAGATGAGGGAGTTCGGGATGTGGTGCAGGCCGAACGGCAGGAGGAGGCGGTTGATGACACCGTAGATGCCGGCGCCGGCGGCGCCCGCGCCGGTGAGCCAGTTGCCGAAGTCGGTGAGCCAGTTGCCGAGGACGGGCCAGATGAAGCCGATGGCGACGCCGAGGGCGAGGGCGGCGACGGCGGTGATGATCGGGACGAACCGGCGCCCGCCGAAGAAGGCGAGGTAGGTGGGCAGCTTCACCCGGTAGAAGCGCTGGTAGAGCAGGGCGGTGACGACTCCGATGAGGATGCCGCCGAGGACGTCGGTGGGGTTCTTCGCGCCGAAGTCGATGACCTCCTTGGGTGCGCCGTCCACCATCTTGGTGATGAGGACGTTGCCCTTGAGCTCGTCGCTGTGCGAGAACATGATCTTGGAGACCTGGTCGTAGACCAGGTAGCCGACGACGGCGGCGAGGGCGGTGGAGCCGTCCGACTTCTTGGCGAAGCCGATCGCGACGCCGACGGCGAACAGCAGCGGCAGGTAGCCGAACAGGGCTTGGCCGGCGCCGCCGACGATCTCGGCCACGCGGTTCCAGCCGAGGCCGTCGGCGCCGAGCATGTCGGCCTGGCCGAAGCGCAGCAGCAGCGCCGCGGCGGGCAGGACGGCGATCGGCAGCATGAGGCTGCGGCCGATCCGTTGCAGCACCGCGAGGGCGCTGGACCCTCGGCGTGGTGCCTTGTCCACGGTTGCGGTGGTCATCGGAAGGTCCTCCTTACATGGGGGTGTTTCAGGGGTGGGAAGGGGGATGTCCGAGGGCCGTGTGGATCTGGTAGCGATCCGCGCGGTACGTGGACACTCCGAGTTCGGCGCAGACGCCGCCCGTGTAGGAGCGGCGCTGGAGCAGCAGGACGGCGCTGCCCCGGGCGATCTTGAGGTGCCGGGCGTCGGTGGCGTCGGCGAGGGTGGCGTCGATGGTCTGGTCGCCGGCGTCGAAGACGAGCCCGTACACGGCTTCGAGGACGCCGTAGAGGGAGCGGTCGGCGAGCCGGCGGTCGAGCAGGTCGGGGGCGAGGGAGGCGAGGATGTGGGCGCGTTCGAGGGCCATCGGCTCGCCGTCGGCGGTGCGGAGGCGCTCGATGACGTGCAGTGCGGTGCCGGGCTCGACGCCGAAGACCCGGGCGAGGTGGGCGTCGGCCGGCATCGTCCGGCGGTCGAGGACGACGGCGCCGGGGCGCAGGCCGCGGCTCAGCATGTCCTCGGTGAACGAGACGAGCCGCAGCGGCATCTCGATCTTGGGCCGGGCGACGAAGGTGCCCTTGCCGGGGACGCGGTAGAGGCGCCCCTCCGTGACGAGCTGGTCGACCCCCTGCCGGACGGTCATGCGGGAGAGGCCGTAGCGGGCGCACAGTTCCCGTTCGGACGGGATGGGGGCGTCCACCGGCAGCTCCGCGTTCTCGATCAGGTCGAGGAGGATGGCGCGGAGCTGGAAGTACTTCGGTACGGGGCTGTGCGGATCGATGCTGGTCACGGAGGTGTCCTCGATGCCCGGGTCGTCGCGTGCGCGGACTGGTCTAGGCCGGACTAGACCACAGGGCCGAAAGATGTGTCAATGCACCCGGCGATAACGACCGGATCACGTCCCGACGGGCCTTGAACCGGAGAATTTCCCAGGTCGGACCTCCCTCATCGAGGCGGCCCGTTCCCGGACGAGTTCGGGCCGGTGTCTTCATCTGCGGGCGTTCCGTGGAGTAGGGTGCGTACTGGTCTAGTCCGGACTAGACCAGTAGCCGTCACGGCTCGTCACAGAGAGTGCGCAGACATGGCAGCATCACTGATCGGCGCCCAGCGCATGATCATTACCCCCGGGGACGGTCCTACCCGCGTCGTGTCCCCGGGATTCGTCCGCATCGAGGACGGAGTGATCACCGAGGCCGGCGAGGGACGCCCGCCGGGCACTCCCGACGTCGACCTGCCGGACGGCCTGCTCGCGCCCGGGTTCGTCGACCTCCAGGTCAACGGCTTCTACGGCTACGACATGGTCGACGCCGACGAGGCCGGCTGGCACACCGTGGTCTCCCGGCTGCCCGAGACCGGCGTGACGTCCTTCCTGCCGACGTTCATCACCGCGCCCGTCGCCGTCCAGGCCGAGGCCCTGCGGCGCACCCGCGACCTGCTGCCCGGCCTGCCGCACGGCACGCGCGTCCTCGGCGTCCACCTCGAAGGCCCGTTCCTCTCCGCGAGGCGCAAGGGCGCGCACAACCCCGCCCACCTCACCGACCCGGCGCCGGACGCGATCGCGACGCTGCTGGAGACCGGCCTGGTCAAGCTCGTCACCCTCGCCCCCGAACGGGAGGGCGCGCTGGAGGCGATCCGCACCCTGACCGCCGCGGGCGTCCTGGTCAGCGTGGGGCACAGCGACGCGACCGCCGCGCAGACCGCCGCCGCGGCCGACGCGGGCGCCCGCAAGGTCACCCACATCTTCAACGCCCAGAGCGGGATCGACCACCGCGACCCGGGTGTCGCGACCCAGGCGCTCATCGACCCGCGGCTGCACCCCGGCCTCATCCTCGACCTGCACCACGTCGCGCCCGAGATCGCGCGCCTGGTGTTCCGGGCCGCCGCCGGACGGGTCGTCCTCGTGACCGACGCGGCCGCGTCCGCCGGGATGCCGCCCGGCACCTACGACCTCGGCGGCGAGCCGATCACGATGCCCGAGGAGGGCCCGCCGCTGCGCGCCGACGGCACCCTCGCCGGATCCGGGCTGCGCCTCGACGACGCCGTCGCGAACGCGATCGGCCTCGGCGTCGGCACCGCCGCCGCCGTGGACGCGGCGACCCGCGTCCCCGCCGGGCTCGCCGGCCGGCCGGATCTCGGCCGCATCGCCCCCGGCGCCGCCGCCGACCTGGTGTGGCTCGGCCCGGACCACCGGGCGCGTACGACATGGATCAACGGGCAGGAAGCCTTCGGAGGAGCACCATGACGAGTCGAATGCGCGCCGAGATCGGCGAGCAGCCGGACGCGCTGCGCCGGACGATCGACGCGCTGCGGCCCGCCGCCGCCGGCATCGCGGCACTGGCCCGGGAGACCCGCCAGGTGCTGTTCATCGCGCGCGGCTCGTCCGACAACGCCGCCGTCTACGGCCGCTACCTCGTCGAGTCGCGGGCGGGCCGGCTCGGCACGCCCGCCGCGCCGTCGATCGCGACCGCCTACCGGCGGCGGCTCGACCTGTCGGGCGTGCTGGCCGTGGCGATCAGCCAGTCCGGCAAGACCGAGGAGATCGTCGAGACGCTCGACTGGGCGGCGTCCTGCGGCGCCCGCACGGTCGCCGTGACCAACGGCGAGGGGTCCCCGCTGGCGGAGGCCGCCGAGGTCGCGCTGATCACCCGCGCGGGTGACGAGCTGGCCGTCCCGGCGACCAAGACCTACACCACCCAGCTCGCCGCCCTGTCGGTGCTCGGCCTCGGGCTCGGCGCGCAGGTCGACGCCGATGACCTGAACCGGGTTCCGGACGAGGTGGCGCGGCTGATCGAGGCGACCGAGGCGTCCCCGGCGCTCGGCGAGATCGTCGAAGCGCTGGCGCGGGTGCCGGGCGCGGTCGTGTCGGGGCGGGGCCTCGCGTTCGGCACCGCGCTGGAACTCGCCCTCAAGATCAAGGAGGCGTGCTACCTGCACGCCATGGGCCTGTCCTACGCCGACCTGCTGCACGGCCCCATCGCGGTCGTCGACGCGCAGACCCCGGCGCTGCTCATCGCCGCCGACTCCGGCCCGACGCTGCCCGGCACGATCGCGCTGGCCGAGCGCGTCCGGTCGGCGGGGGCGCAGGCGTACGGCGTGGGCGGGGGCGGCGGGCTCGCCGGCGCGTGCTCCGCCGCGCTCCCCGGCCCGGTGCTGCCCGAGTGGACGGCCCCGCTCGGCCTCATCGTCCCCGGCCAGATCCTGGTCGAGAACCTGGCCCGCCGGCTCGGGATCGACCCCGACGTCCCGCGCGGCCTCAACAAGGTCACCCAGACCGACTGAGAGAGGGAAGCATGGACAAGGCCGAGGCCATCGTCGCCGCGCTCGGCGGCGCCGACAACATCGTCGAGATCGAGCCCTGCGCCACGCGGCTGCGCACCGAGGTGTCCGACGCCGGCAAGGTGGACGAGGCGGCGCTGAAGAGGGCGGGGGCCTTCGGCGTCATGCGCAGCGGCACCGTCGTCCAGGTCGTCGTGGGGCCCGAGGCCGACACGATCGCCAGCGACATCGAGGACATCCTCGACTGACGCCCCCCAGAGATCAGGAGCCTCCCCATGACGCGTGTACTTTCCCCCGTCGCGGGCCGCGTGGTCGGCCTCGCGGGAGTCCCCGACCCGGTGTTCGCCCAGGCCATGGTCGGCCCCGGCACCGCGGTCGACCCCCGGCGCGCCCCCGGCCGGGCGATCGCGCCGGTCAGCGGCCGCATCGTCAAGCTGCACCCGCACGCCTACGTCGTCGTGGACGCGGAGGGGCACGGCGTCCTCGTGCACCTCGGCATCGACACCGTGAAGCTGAAGGGCGCCGGGTTCGAGCTGCTCGCCGCCGAGGGCGACGAGGTCGCGGCCGGCGACCCGGTCGTCGGCTGGAACCCGGCGGAGATCGAGTCGGGCGGCCGCTCCCCGATCTGCGCGGTCGTCGCGCTGGACGCGGGCGACGGCGCGCTGACCGACGTCCTGGAGTCTGGCGAGGTCGGCGCGGGCGACGAACTGTTCACATGGGACTGATCGCGCTGCGCGCCGCCGTCTTCGACCTGGACGGCACGCTCATCGACACCGAGCCCCGCAGCAAGCTGATGTGGCGGCAGCTGTTCGAGGAGCACGGCGCCCCGCACGACGACGAACTGCTCACCTCGTTCGCGGGCCGCCGGGGCCGGGAGGTGCTCGCCGAGGTCGCGCATCTGTTCCCCGGCCGGCCCGTCGAGGAGCTGTTCGAGCAGGTGGTCTCCTACGAGGCGCTGCCGGATCTGCCCGCCCCCGCGCCCGTCCCGGGTGCGGTGGACCTGGTCCGGTCGCTCGCCCGTGCGGGCGTGCCGCTCGCCGTCGTCACGTCCGGGCAGCGCCCCTACGCGGAAGGGCTGCTGGGCGCGCTCGGCATCCGCGACCTCCTGGACATCGTGGTCACCGCCGGGGACGTCGTCACCGGCAAACCGCACCCGGAGGGGTACCTCGCCGCGGCGAGCCATCTGAACGTCCCGCCCGCCGCCGCCGTCGGTTTCGAGGACGCCCCGGCGGGCGTCGCGGCCGTCAAGGCGGCGGGCATGACCTGTGTCGGCGTCACCACCACGCAGCCGGTGGGGGCGCTGGCCGAGGCCGACCACGTGGTGGCCGACCTCGATCGAGTGAACGTCGAGCCGGGGCCCGCGCTGAGGGTGCGCGGCGCCGGGAAGGAGAGACCGTGAGCGAGCGCAGCGTCAGGATCGAGTCGAAGGTGGGCCTGCACGCGCGGCCCGCCGCGCTGTTCGTCCAGACCGCGGCGAAGGCGCCGGGGGACGTCACCGTCGCCAAGCGCGGCGGGCGGCCGGTGAACGCCAAGAGCATCCTCGCGGTGCTCGCCATGGACGCCCGGCACGGCGAGGAGGTCACGATCACCGCCGACGGGAAGGACGCGGAGCAGCTGCTCGACAGCCTGGAGGAACTGCTGTCCACGCCGGAGCCCGAAGGTGCCTGAGCCGCTCCGGGGCACCGGCGTCAGCCCGGGAGTCGGCGCCGGGACGGTGCGGACGGTCGCGGGGGAGATCCCCGAGCCGCCCGCCGGGACCGCCGCCGGCGACAGCGAGACCGAACGCGACACCGCGCTCGCCGCGCTGGAGGACGTCGCCGCCGACCTGGAGGCGCGCGCCGAGCGCGCCGCCGCGGCGGGGAACCAGGACGGCCGCGACGTCCTCGTCGCGCAGGCGATGATGGCCCGCGACCCGAGCCTCGCCGACGGCGTCCGCGAGCGCACCGCCGCCGGCGCGACCGCCGCCCGCGCCGTGTACGAGGCGTTCGGCGTGTACCGGGAACTGCTGGCGGGCGCGGGGGAGTACCTCGCCGCGCGCGTCCGCGACCTCGACGACATCCGGGACCGGGCGGTCGCCCGGCTGCTCGGCCTCCCGATGCCGGGCGTGCCGGAGTCGGACGAGCCGTTCGTCCTGGTGGCGCGCGACCTCGCGCCCGCCGACACGGCCGTCCTCGACCCCGCGCGGGTGGTCGCGTTCGTCACCGAGGAGGGCGGCCCCACCAGCCACACCGCGATCATCGCGCGGACCCTCGGCGTCCCCGCGGTGGTGGCGCTGCGCGGCGCCACGTCCCTCGCCGACGGCACCCGCGTCCTCGTGGACGGCGCCGCCGGGACGGTGCGGGTCGACCCGTCCGACGAGGAGGTGGCCGCCGCCCGCGCGGCCGCCGCCGCCCGTGCCGCCGCGCTGGAGGACGCCGTCGGCCCCGGTGCGACCCGGGACGGCCACCCCGTCCCGCTGCTCGCGAACATCGGCGGCCCGAAGGACCTCGACGCGGCCCTCGCCAACGGGGCCGAGGGCGTCGGCCTGTACCGCACCGAGTTCCTCTTCCTCGACCGATCGGCGCCCCCGGACCCCGCCGAGCAGGAGGAGGCGTACCGGGCGGTCCTGGAGGCGTTCCCGCAGGGACGGGTCGTCGTCCGCACGCTCGACGCGGGCGCCGACAAACCCCTGGCGTTCCTCCCGCCCCCCGGCGAGGAACCGAACCCGGCGCTGGGCGAGCGCGGTCTGCGGATGATGCGCCGCCATCCGGACGTCCTGGCGGCCCAGCTCGCGGCACTCGCCCGAGCCGCCGCCGGGCTGACCGCGAAGCTCCAGGTCATGGCCCCGATGGTGACGGACGCCGATGACACCGCCTATTTCGCCGCCGCCTGCCGCGACGCGGGCCTCGAACACCCCGGCGTCATGATCGAGGTCCCGGCCGCCGCGCTCCGCGCCCGCGACCTCGCGTCCGAGGTCGAGTTCTTCAGCATCGGCACCAACGACCTCGCCCAGTACGCCTGCGCCGCCGACCGGCAGATCGGCGCCCTGGCCGCCCTCCAGGACCCGTGGCGGCCCGCCCTCCTCGACCTGATCGCGCCCGCCGCCGACGCCGGAGTCCCGTGCGGGGTCTGCGGCGAGGCGGCCGGAGACCCCGCGCTGGCCTGCGTCCTCGTCGGCCTGGGAGTGACCTCCCTGTCGATGAGCGCCCCGTCCCTCCCCCTGGTCAGGACGGCTCTGGCCCACCACACCCTCGCCCAGTGCCAGGCCGCGGCGGCCGCCGCGAGATCGGCCCGGACCGCCGCGGAGGCGCGCGAGGCGGCACGGCGGCACCTTCCCGCCCTGCACACCCTCGGTCTCTAGTAGCGGAGACCGTGGCCGACGGGCTTGCCCGCGGCCGGGACCGGGAGGCGGCCGGTGGGGTTCAGGGTGCCGGCCAGCACCCTGGCCAGGGCGGCGACCGAGGCCGCGCTCGAGGAGTACGTGGCGAGGGCGGCCGCCGCCCTTCCCGCCGAGTTCAGGTCGTAGGGGCGGCCCAGGGCCGCCACCACGACCGGTTTCGGCCCCAGGGCGCGGATCCTCGACGCGGTCGCCGCTCCCGCGTCGTGGGTGGTCAGCACGTGGACGTCGGCCTTCGACCTGGAGGTCGTCCGGACGCCCTGGCGGCGGAGGGCGGCGGCCAGGGCGGCGCTCCGCGAGCCGCTGACGCTGACCTTCCTGCCCTTGAGGGGGAGGATTCCGCCCTGGTTGCGGACGAGGGTGGTGGCGTGTTCGGCGACCTGGCGGGCGATCGCCCGGTGGGCGGGCGTGTCGATGGCGGACGCCGCCTTGGCCGGGTCCACGGCGGTGCCCTGGAACAGGCCGCGGCGCTCCTTGAGGCGGAGGATGCGGGTGACGGCGTCGTCCAGGCGCCGCTGCGGGATCACGCCGGAGCGGACGGCCGCGAGGACCGCCCGGTACGCCTTCGGCAGGCTCGGGGGCATCAGCAGCTGGTCGGCGCCCGCGTTGATCGCGCGGACGGGCACGACCGCGTCGCTGTACTTCTTGCGGACGCCCGCCATCTGCAGGGAGTCGGTGATGATCACGCCCTGGAAGCCGAGCCGCTGCCGGAGCAGCCCGGTCAGGACGGTCTTCGACAGCGTGGACGGGTCGCCCGAGGCGTCCAGCTTCGGGACCACGATGTGCGCGGTCATGATCGAGTCGACCCCGGCGGCGATCGCGGCCTTGAACGGGGGCGCGTCGAGCCGCTCCCACATCGCCCGCGAGTGGGTGATGACGGGGAGGCCGGTGTGGCTGTCGACGGCGGTGTCGCCGTGGCCGGGGAAGTGCTTGGCGGTGGCGGCGATCCGTGCTTCCTGGATCCCGGCGACGGCGGCGGTGAGCAGGGTCGACACCTGGGCGGGGTCGGAACCGAAGGAGCGCGCCCCGATGACCGGGTTGCGCGGGTTCACATTGACGTCGGCGACGGGCGCGTAGTTCCGGTTGATCCCGATCGCCCGGAGTTCGGCGGCGGTGACGCGGGCGGCCGCGCGGACGTCGGCCGGACGCCGCGTCGCGCCGAGCGCCATGTTGCCGGGCAGGCGGGTGAGGTACGGGGTGCGCGTCACGACGCCGTTCTCCTCGTCCACGTCCAGGAGGAGGGGAACCTTCGACGCCTTCTGCAGCGCGTTCGACAGCGCCGCGTTCTTCGCCGGGGTGCTCATGTTCCCGGCGAAATGGACGAAACCACCGACGTGGTAGCGGCGGATCTTCGCGAGCGCGTCGGCGCGGCCGGAGAACGTCGGGACGAACAGCTGGCCGACCTTCTCGGCCGCGCTCATCCTCGCGACGTGCGCCGGGATCCAGGACGGGCTCGCCGACACCGTCCGGGCGCCGGGCGTCCTGGACGTGGGCGCCGCCGTACCGCCCCGGCCCTCGCCGCCGCCGCAGCCCCCCGCCGAGAGGGCGAGCACCGCCGCGGCCGCGAGCGGACGTGAAGGACGCATTCTGACCAGCCCTCCGGCCTCGGTCGTCGTTATCCGTTCGTGACCGTAACCGCTTCCCGCCCACCTGTCGAACCGCCGCGCCCCACCCGTCCCTCGCGCATCACCGCTGATGCGCGAGGGACGCCGCCGAAGCGGTCGAGGGGGTTCGGGTCAGCCGGGAAGCGGGTGGCCCAGGCGGCGGAGGGCGAGCTCCGCCGCGCCCACGGCGCCGTCTCCGGCGCTGCGCGGGGGAGCGGGGAAGCGGTCGCTGAGCCCGGTGCGGACGGCGTCCGCCACCGGGCCCTCGCGCAGGACCGAACCGTGCATGACGACGGGAGCGCACGGGTCCGCGAGGGCGGGCCGCACCGCGTCCACGTCGCGGAGCAGCCACTCGGCGGCCTCTTCGGTGATGCGGCGGGCCACGGGGTCCCCGGCGGTCGCCGCCGCGGCGACAACGGGGCCGAGGCGGCCGAGGGCGGCGGGCGGCCGGCCGTAGACCTCCTTGATGATGGCCTGCGCGAGCTGCGGATTCGGCGGCGTCCCGGACATCTCCGGATGGCCGGGGTGCCCCGGCGGGGCGTGCGGGGACGCGGGGATCAGGACGGCGGTGCCCCCGCCGTGGTGGGCGGTGACGGGCGACAGCGTCCGCGGTGTCCCGGAGGGCGCCCTGGGCTGCCCCGGGCCCCGGGACACCTCCGCCTGCGCCCGGGGCGGCGGCGCCCCGGCGAGGGCGTGGGTGCGGCGGCGGGGGCGGCGCCGGGCGCCGTCCAGTTCCGCGACGACGGCGGGGCCGAGGAGCGCGCGGGGGACGGAGTCGGTGAGCAGGGTGGGGGAGCCGCGGCCGTCGTAGGCGGCGAGCGCCGCCCGGACGGCCTCCCGGCCGAGCCACACCGCCGAACCCTCGTCCCCGACGAGCCAGCCGTAGCCGTCGGCGCGCTGGACGATCGCCCCGTCGCTGATGACGGCCGCGCCGGCGCCCGTGCCGGAGAACACCACGATGCCCTGGGGCTCGGGGGTCCCGGCGGCGAACGCCACCGCGATGTCGGTCACGACGGCGGGGGAGCCCCGCAGCCCGGCGCCCTGCCAGGCCCTGCGGGCGGCGGCGACGGCGGCGGGCCGGCCGGCGGAGCCGGCCCCCGCGATACCGAAGACGCCGGCGAGGACGCGGGAGCGGTCCAGGTCCCCGAGCGCCTCCACGAGGGCGGTGGCCAGCGCGCCCGCGGTGTCGCCGCCGGAGTTGGGATTGGCCCCGGGGCCGGTGCCGGAACCGGCCAGGGCGCCACCGAGCGTCAGCACGACGCAGCGGGTCTTCGTGCCACCCGCGTCGATACCGACCACGTAAGGACCGGCCAAATGGGTCAACACATGGCGACCGTAGCCTTTTCTACCGTTGACGTGACATCCTGCCAGTAAGAAACTTTCTTCCATGAGGAAACCCATCGACCCCGAGTCAGGGGGCGCAGGGGAGCCGGGCGCGCCGAGGGACCACACCCCGCTGAGCACCGTGGTCCGGGTGCGCTCGCTTCTCCCCTCGCTGCCCCCGGCCGAGCGACGAGTCGCTCAACGCGTCATCGACGACCCCGAGGGGGTCGCGAACTCCACCATCACCGAACTCGCGCAGAACTGCGGCACCTCCGAGACCACCGTCATCAGGTTCTGCCGGGCCATCGGGTTCCATGGTTATCCAGAGCTGCGGCTGACCCTCGCCACCGAGGCCGGGCGCGCCCAGAGCGCCACCGGCGGCCGGGTCATCGGCAGCGACATCAGTCCCGACGACTCACTCGAGCAGATCGTGGAGAAGGTGACCTTCGCCGACGCCCGCGCCGTGGAGGAGACCGCGGCCCAGCTCGACATCAAGATGCTCGAGCAGGTCGTCGACGCCGTCGTCGCGGCGGAGCGGGTCGACGTCTACGGCGTCGGCGCGAGCGCGTTCGTCGCGGCCGACTTCCAGCAGAAGCTGCACCGGATCGGGCAGGTCTGCTCGGCCTGGTCCGACGCTCACATCATGCTGACGAGCGCGGCCGTCCTCCGGCCCGGGGACGTGGCGCTCGGCATCTCGCACACGGGCTCGACGATGGAGACCATCGACGCGCTGGAGGTCGCCAAGGGCAACGGGGTGACCACCGTGGCGCTCACCAACTTCCCCCGATCGCCCATCGCGGAGGTGGCCGACCTGATCCTCACGACCGCGGCCCGGGAGACGACCTTCCGGTCCGGCGCCACCGCCAGCCGGCTGGCGCAGCTCACGGTCGTGGACTGCCTGTTCGTGGGGGTGGCGCAGCGGACCTACGGTCCGACCCGCAAGGCCCTGGAGGCCACGTTCGAGGCGGTCCGCGGCCGGACCGTGCGACCCGACCGGAGGCGTCGGTGATCGATTGCGAGCTTCCCACCGAGGGACGCAACCCGCGCACCCTCGATGTCGACACGCTGCCGACCCTGGAGGTGCTGCGCCTGATCAACACCGAGGACGCCACCGTGCCGCGCGTGGTGGCCGCCGTGCTGCCCGAGGTGGCCCGGCTGGTGGACCTGGCGGTCGCCTCGCTGCGGGCCGGCGGGCGGGTGCACTACTTCGGGGCCGGCACGTCCGGCCGGCTCGGGGTGATCGACGCCGCCGAGCTGCCGCCGACGTTCGGGATCTGGGGCCGGGTCGTCGCGCACCACGCGGGCGGGCCGGGCGCCCTGTCCCAGGCGATCTCGGACGTCGAGGACGACGCGGAGCTGGGAACGCGGGACGCGGCCGAGGTCCAGGCCGGCGACATCGCGGTCGGGATCGCGGCGAGCGGGCGCACCCCGTACGTGCTGGGGGCGCTGCGCGCGTCCGCCGCGGCGGGGGCGCGCACCGCGCTGATCAGCTGCAACCCGGGGACCCCGTACGGGGACGAGGTGGACGTGCACATCGGCCTGGCCACCGGCCCGGAGGTGATCAGCGGCTCGACCCGGATGAAGGCGGGCACGGCGACGAAGCTGGTGCTGAACTCGTTCTCCACCACCCTCATGATCCGGATGGGACGGACCTATTCGAACCTCATGGTGAGCGTGAACGCGCTGAACTCGAAGCTGCGCGCCCGGCTCGTCCGCATCCTCACGGAGGCGACGGGCATGGACTCCCGCACCTGCGAGAACGCGCTGTCCGAGGCGGGCGGGAACACCAGGGTGGCCCTGGTGTCCCTGCTCGGCGAGGTGCCGGCCGCCCGCGCCACGACGGTGCTCCAGGAGACCGGCGGCGGGGTGCGGGAGGCCCTCCAGCGGCTGAGATCGGCCTGACGGGATCGGCCCGAACCGCGTGATCATGCGATCGCGGCCCCGATCGCATGATCACGAGTGCCCGGTTCGGCCTCCCGGCGGCGGCTCAGCCTCCGTGGCGGCGGAGCTCCTGCTGGGCGACGGTCCGGACGTGGACCTCGTCGGGGCCGTCGAAGAGGCGCATGGCGCGGACCCAGGTGTACATCGCGGCTAGCGGCGTGTCGTCGGAGACGCCCGCGCCGCCGTGGACCTGGATGGCGCGGTCGAGCACCTCGTGGGCGACGCGCGGGACGATCACCTTGATGGCGGCGATCTCGGAGCGGGCGCCCTTGGCGCCGTGCCGGTCGATCAGCCAGGCGGTCTTCAGCGTGAGCAGGCGGGCCTGCTCGATCGCCATGCGGGACTCGGCGATCTGCTGCCGGACGACGCCCTGCCGGGCGAGCGGGCCGCCGAACGCCTCGCGGGACAGGGCCCGCGTGCACATCAGCTCCAGCGCGCGCTCCGCCATGCCGAGGGCGCGCATGCAGTGGTGGATGCGGCCGGGGCCGAGCCGCGCCTGGGCGATCATGAACCCGTCGCCCTCCTGGGCGATCAGGTTGGACGCGGGCACCCGGACGTCCTCGAACCGCAGCTCGGAGTGGCCGTGCTGGTCCTGGCGGCCGAAGACGGGCAGGTGCCGGACGATCGTCAGCCCGGGGGTGTCGCGCGGGACGAGGATCTGCGACTGGCGGCGGTGGGGCTCGGCGTCCGGGTCGGTCTTGCCCATGACGATGAAGATCTTGCAGCGCTCGTCGGCGGCGCCGGTGATCCACCACTTCCGGCCGTTGATCACGTAGTCGTCGCCGTCCCGGACGATCGAGGTCGTGATGTTCGTGGCGTCCGACGAGGCGACGTCGGGCTCCGTCATGGCGAACGCGGAGCGGATCTCGCCGTTCAGCAGGGGCTCGAGCCACCGCTTCTTCTGCTCGTCCGTCCCGAACATGTGGAGGACCTCCATGTTCCCCGTGTCGGGCGCGGCGCAGTTGACCGCCTCCGGAGCGAGGTCGGGGGAGCGGCCCGTCAGCTCGGCGAGGGTCGCGTACTCGAGGTTCGACAGGCCGGAGATGTCCGGGAGGAACAGGTTCCACAGCCCGCGCGCGCGGGCCTCCGCCTTGAGCTCCTCGACGATCGGGGGGAGCGCGTGGGGGTCGTTCTCGGCCCGCCAGGCCGCGTAGACCGGTTCGGCGGGGTACACGTACCCGTCCATGAACTCCTGCAGGCGCTCCTGGTACTCGCGGGCTTTCGGGCTGAGTTCGAAGTCCATGGCGGCCAGTCTGGCAGAACGGGATTCGGTTATCGGGACGGGGATCGCCTACCATTCCCCGCATGACGGTCCCGCGGAATGTCAAGGCTGTGATCACCGACTGGGGCGGCGTCCTCACCTCCCCGCTGAGGGACGCCATCGCCGTCTGGCTCGCCGCCGACCGCATCGACGTCGCGGGGTACAAGAACGTCATGCGCCGCTGGGTCGAGCAGGCCTACGACGGAGACGGGACCAACCCCATCCACGGCCTGGAGGACGGGACGCTCAGCACCGAGGAGTTCGAGCTCCTCCTCGCCGCCGAACTGCGCACCGTGGACGGCGGCCCCGTCGGCGCCACCGGGCTGATCGCCCGCATGTTCGGCGCGTTCTCCCCCGTCGAGCCCATGTACGAGGCGCTCCGCGCGGCCCGCGCCGCCGGGACGAAGACCGCGCTGCTGTCCAACTCGTGGGGCAACGACTACCCCCGCGACCTGTTCGCCGACCTCTTCGACGCGGTCGTGATCTCGGCGGAGGTCGGCATGCGCAAGCCGGACGAGCGGATCTTCCGGCATGCCCTCGAGCTGCTCGCCCTCGACCCGCACGAGTGCGTGTTCATCGACGACATCGAGCACAACGTGCGCGCCGCCGAGGCGCTCGGCATCCGCGGGCTGCACCACACCGCGGCCGACACCACCATCGCCGAGCTGCGCGGAATGGACCTCCTGCCCTGACGGTCTGGCAGACTGGCTGACCGTCATGCGCGTCTACCTGCCCGCCACGCTCAGCCGGCTCGCCGCCGTCCACGCCGCCCGCGAGATCGGCCCCGCGCCGCTCGCCGCCTACGCGGTCACCCCCGCGCTGCGCGAATGGTACGCGGGCGGTGACGAGGAGGAGCTGGAGTACGCGGCGATGACCGCCGCCGCCCGCGCGGCGCTGCGGCTGCTCGCCGACGACCCCGGCGCGCCCCGCCGCCGCGTCGTGCTGGCCGCCGAGGTCCCCGACAAGGCCGTCGCGTGGGCGTCCGGGCACGCAGCCCTCGCCGGCGACGACCGCGCCCTGGTGGAGGTCACCGCGCCCGTCGCCTGGACGGCGATCGCGTCCGGCCACGTCGACGACCCCGGCGCCGAGCCCGACGTCGCCGCCGCCGTGGAGGCGCTCCCCGCGGCCGGCGCGGGCGACGACGACGCGCGGTTCACCGTGGACGGCGCCGAGGGGCACGAACTCCTCTGGTACGCGACGCAGGAACTCGCCGACCTCCTCTGACCCCGCGCTCTTCGTTCCGCGCCTTCTCAAGGCGCCGACCGAATGCGCCGTCCCGCGGCATCAGGGGAAGGGCCGCCGGGTAGGTCCCCGCACGCCGACAGCGTTGTCGCAGAGTGCAGGGAGCCAGCAGATGGACGCCGTCACCACCGTCCCCGAGCCCGTGAACGAACCGGTCATGGGCCACGCGCCGGGCAGCGCCGAACGGGCCGCCCTGGAGGCGAAGATCAAGGAGCTCGGCGGCGCGCGGACCGAGCTGACGATGACGATCGGGGGCCGCCGGAAGCTCGGCGGGGGCGAGCCCATCGACGTCGTCCAGCCGCACCGCCGCTCGCACCTGCTCGGCCGGATGGGCAACGCCACCGAGGCGGACGTGGCGGAGGCGATCGCGGCGGCGCGGGAGGCGGCGCCCGGCTGGCGGGCGATGTCGCCCGACGACCGGGCCGCGATCCTCCTGCGCGCCGCCGAGCTGCTCGCCGGGCCGTGGCGGGCCACGCTGAACGCCGCGACGATCCTCGGCCAGTCGAAGTCGGTGCAGCAGGCCGAGATCGACGCCGCCTGCGAGCTGATCGACTTCTGGCGGTTCAACCCGGACTTCGCGCGGCGGATCCTCCAGGTGCAGCCGAACTCGTCGCCGGGCGTGTGGAACCGCATGGACCACCGGCCGCTGGAGGGCTTCGTCCTCGCGATCACCCCGTTCAACTTCACGGCGATCGCCGGCAACCTCCCGACCGCGCCCGCGCTGATGGGCAACACGGTGGTGTGGAAGCCGTCGCCGACGCAGCAGCTCGCCGCCCACCACACGATGCTGCTGCTGGAGGAGGCCGGCCTTCCGCCCGGCGTCATCAACATGGTGACCGGCGACGGCACGGCCGTCTCGAAGGTCGCCCTGCCGCACCGCGAGCTGGCCGGGATCCACTTCACCGGCTCGACCGGCACGTTCGAGCACCTGTGGCGGACGGTCGGCGAGAACATCGGCGCCTACGCGGGATACCCCCGGATCGTCGGCGAGACGGGCGGCAAGGACTTCGTCGTCGCGCACCCCTCGGCCGACCCCGACGCGCTCACCACGATCCTCATCAGGGGCGCGTTCGAGTACCAGGGGCAGAAGTGCTCGGCCGCGTCCCGCGCCTACATCCCCCGCTCCGTCTGGAACCGGATACGCGACCCGTTCTGCGACGAGGTCGAGGCCCTCACCATGGGCGACGTCGCCGAGGACCTCTCCCTCTTCATGGGCGCCGTCATCGACGACCGGGCCTTCGCCAAGCACCGGGCCGCGATCGAGCGCGCCCGCGGCATCGACTCCCTGCGGCTCCTCGCGGGCGGCGGCGCCGACGACTCCGAGGGCTGGTTCGTCCGGCCGACCGTCCTGGAGTCGGCCGACCCGGAGGACGAGATCTTCACGACCGAGTACTTCGGGCCGATCCTCGGCGTCCACGTCTACGAGGACGCCGACTACGACGCCGTCCTGAACCAGCTGGAGGGCGTCGCGAAGTACGCCCTGACCGGCGCGGTCGTCGCGCGCGACCGGGCCGCGATCGAGCGCGCCGCCGAACGGCTCAGGTTCGCCGCCGGGAACTTCTACGTCAACGACAAGCCGACCGGCGCCGTCGTCGGCCAGCAGCCGTTCGGCGGCGGCCGCGCGTCCGGGACCAACGACAAGGCGGGCTCGGTCTACAACCTGCTCCGCTGGACGAGCGTCCGGTCGATCAAGGAGACGTTCGTCCCGCCGGTCGACCACCGCTACCCCCACATGGGCGCCTGACGCCGCGCCGTGACGAGCGCTGTTGCGGAGACCGGCCGGGAGGGCGGACGATGAACCCTGCCCCCGCCTCCGGCGCGGGGCGGGCGCGCCGCCGTCGCGCGCCCACGGAGCCTGCATGGGAACGGGATGTCGACGCTGAACCGTCTGGTGCTGTGGAACATCGATCACACCCTGGTCGACGTCGGGCGGGTCACCCGGGACGCGTACGCGGAGGCGTTCCAGCGGACGATCGGACGGCCGCTCCTGCGGCTCGCGCCGACCCCCGGCCGCACCGAGTCCGAGATCGTCTTCGAGACGCTGGCGTTCAACGACGTCGTCACCACCGACGACCACCTGCCCGCCTTCGTCCGGGCGCTCACCGATGCGTTCGCGGACCGCCGCGCGGACCTGCGGGCGCACGGCCGCGTCCTGGCCGGCGCGCGGGAGGCCGTCGAGGCGCTCGCCCGGGTGCCGGGGGTCGTCCAGTCGGTGCTGACCGGGTCGGTCCGCCCGAACGCCGTCCTGAAGATCACCGAACTCGGCCTCGCCGACCATCTTGACCTGGACGCGGGCGGGTACGAGGACGGGGTCTACAGCAAGGCGGCGCTGCTGGAGCTCGCCCGGTCCCGGGCCGGCGAGCGGCACGGCGCCCGCTACCCGGAGAGGGCGACCGTGTACGTCGCCGACTCGCCCCGCGACGTGCAGGCCGCGCGCATCGCCGGCTCGCCGGTCATCGCGGTGGCGACCGGCAGCGCGACGGAGGCCGAGCTGCGGTCCGCGGGCGCCGACCGGGTCCTCGCCACCCTCGCCGACACCCGCGCGGTGGTGGACGCGGTGGCGGACCTGACGCGCCTCTAGAGCCTGGACAGGGAAAGCAGGGCCGCGCAACGGCGCGCGGCGGGGAGGGATGGGACATGCCGCAGGACGGCGAGGGTTCGGTGCTGTGGGAGCCGTCGAAGGAGGTCGCCGCCGCCGCGCGCGCGACGGCGTTCGCGCGGTGGCTGGAGGGCAGGGGCGTCCGGACGGAGTCCTACGACGACCTGTGGCGGTGGTCGGTCACCGAGATCGACGCGTTCTGGGACGCGATCTGGGAGTACTTCGGGGTCGTCGGCGACCGCGGGACCGGCCCGGTGCGCGAGGGCGGCCCCATGCCGGTCGACGGCCTGCGCTGGTTCCCCGGAGCCACCCTCAACTACGCGGCGAACGTCCTGCGCTGGGCGGAGACGGAGCCGGAGCGGACCGCCGTCGTGTTCCGCTCCGAGGCGGGCGGCCACCGGATCATCAACTACCGCGAGCTCGCGATGCACGTGGCGGAGGTCCGCGCGGGCCTCGCCGACCTCGGCGTCGGGCGCGGCGACCGCGTCGCCGCCTACATCCCGAACATCCCCGAGGCGCTGATCTGCTTCCTCGCCACCGCGTCGCTCGGCGCGATCTGGTCGTCCTGCTCACCCGACTTCGGGTCGTCCTCGGTCATCGACCGGTTCACGCAGATCGAGCCGAAGGTGCTGATCGCCGTGGACGGCTACGCCTACAACGGCAAGCGGTTCGACCGGATGGAGTCCGTCCGGGAGATCGAGGCGGCGCTGCCGGGGCTGAACGCCACCGTCCTGATCCCCTACCTCGACCCCGCCGCGAGCCCTGAGGGACTCCGCGCCGGCAGGCGCTACGCCGACCTGCCCCGCTCCGGCTGCGACACCCCCGAGTTCGAGGACGTCCCGTTCGACCACCCCCTCTGGGTCGTCTACTCGTCCGGGACGACCGGCCTGCCGAAGCCGATCGTGCACGGGCACGGCGGGATCGTCCTGGAGCACCTCAAGGCGCTGTCCTTCCACCAGGACCTGGGGCCGGGCGACGTGTTCCTCTGGTACACCACCACCGGCTGGATGATGTGGAACTACCTGGTCGGCGCCCTGCTGGCCGGGACCACGATCGTCATGTACGACGGCGCCCCCATCGACCTGTGGAAACTGGCCGCCGACACGGGTGTCACCTACCTCGGCGTGGGCGCCCCCTACCTCACCGCCTCCGCGAAGCAGGGCCTGCGGCCCGGGGAGGAGCACGACCTCTCGGGCCTGCGCGGGATCGGCTCGACCGGCTCGCCGCTCCCGCCCGAGGGCTTCACCTGGGTCTACGACGCCGTCGGCCGCGACCTGCTGCTCGGCTCGTTCTCCGGCGGCACCGACCTGTGCACCGGGTTCGTGGGCCCGTCCCCGCTGCTGCCGCTGCGCGCCGGCGTGATCCAGTGCCGGGGGCTCGGCGCGAAGGTCGAGGCGTTCGGCGACGACGGCACGCCCGTGATCGGCGAGGTGGGCGAGCTGGTGATCACCGAGCCGATGCCGTCCATGCCGGTCGGGTTCTGGAACGACGAGGACGGCGCCCGCTACCGCGAGTCGTACTTCGGCATGTACCCGGGCGTGTGGCGGCACGGCGACTGGATCAAGATCCTGCCGGACGGCGGAAGCGTGATCTACGGCCGCTCCGACTCCACCCTGAACCGGGGCGGCGTCCGGATGGGGACGTCCGACTTCTACCGGGTCGTCGAGGCGTTCGACGAGATCGCCGACAGCCTCGTCGTCGACACCGGGCGGCTCGGCGAGGAGGGCCGGCTGCTGCTGTACGTCCAGCTCGCCGAGGGCGCCTCGCTGACGGACGACCTGGCGGGCCGGCTGCGGGCGCGGATCCGCGCCGATCTGTCGCCCCGGCACGTCCCGGACGAGATCCGCGAGGTCCCCGGGATCCCGCGCACGCTGTCGGGCAAGAAGCTGGAGGTGCCCGTCCGGAAGATCCTCCAGGGCACGCCCGTCGACCGGGCCGCGAACCGGGACGCGATGGCCAATCCCGAGGTCCTGCCGCATTTCACGGTGTGAGGTTTCTGACCCACTAAGATATTTGTCCAGCCCGAATGTGTCCGATCGGCCCCGTGTGGCCGGACACCGCCGTATTGTTGCCCGACACGGTGAACTCATCACCCGTATCGGGCGTCACACAAGCGGAGCGCTGGCCTGTGACGTCCGGCCCGTGGTCCGTTCGGCCGGATCGAGTACGAGAGGGACGGTCCACGCATGGAGGTTGGGGCGCTGCGCTCCGGTGATCCGGAACGGCTCGGCCCGTACACCCTGCTCGGCAGGGTGGGCGAGGGCGGTCAGGGCGCGGTGTTCCTCGGCGAGGACGGGGACGGCAGGCGGGCGGCGGTCAAGCTGCTGCACGCCGACCTCACGTCCGACGGCAAGGCGCGGGCCCGCTTCCTGCGCGAGCTCGAGGTCGCCAAGCAGGTCGCCCCCTTCTGCACCGCCCAGGTCCTCGACGCCGACGTGGAGGGCGACCGGCCCTACATCGTCAGCGAGTACGTGCCGGGCCCCTCCCTGAACCAGCAGGTCACCGGGGACGGCCCGCTCACCGGCGCGGCCCTCGACCGGCTCGCCGTCGGCACCGCCACCGCGCTCGCGGCCATCCACCAGGCCGACATCGTGCACCGCGACTTCAAGCCGCACAACGTCCTGCTCGGCCCGGACGGCCCGCGCGTGATCGACTTCGGCGTGGCGCGCGCGATCGGCGGCGGCACGACGCTGACCAGCCGCGTGATCGGCACCCCGTCCTACATGGCGCCCGAGCAGATCCGCGGCGAGGACGTCGGCACCTCCGCCGACGTGTTCTGCTGGGCCGCGACGCTCGTGTTCGCGGCCACCGGCGAGCCGCCGTTCGGGCAGGACACCATCCACGCCGTGATCAACCGGATCCTGCACGAGGAGCCGGACCTCGGCGACATGGACGGGCCGCTCCGCACCCTGGTCGCCGACTGCCTGCGCAAGGAGCCCTCGGACCGGCCGCACGCCCGGCAGGTCCTCATGCGCCTCCTCGGCCATGAGGAGGCGGCGCCGGCCGCCGCCGAGGCCGGGCCGGCCGCCGGGCGGACCACCGTCGACGGCGGCCACGACGAGACCGCCATGCTCGCCGTCGGCAGCGTCCTGGCGGCCGAGGCGCTCGACGACCCCGACCTGCCCGATGGCCCCGCTCCCGCGGACGGCGCGGGTCTCTCGAAGGACGCGGACCTCCCGGACGTCCCGGCTCTTCCGGACGACGCCGAGCTCGACGTCACGCAAGCGAGCGGCGCGGTGCCGCTGCCGACCCCCGCCGAATGGGCCGCCGCGAACACCCTGCCCGGCGGCCCGGACGCCGCGTCCCCGAGCGGCCCCGCGGCCCTGTGGCACCGCGTGGCCAGCCCGGCCGTCCTCGCCGCCGCCGCGGCCGTGCTGGTCGCCGTCGTGGCGATCTCCGGCGTGCTCATGCTGACCACGGACGACAGGGGCAAGGCGGGGCAGACCGTCAGCGACCCCAGCGGCGGCGCCACGGCAGAGCCGGAGACGTCCGCGCCCGCGACGAGGCGGACGCGGCCCGTCCAGCAGGCGCCCGTGACGTCCTACACCCCCACCCCGTCGCCGAGCGAGTCCCCGACCGAGTCGCCCTCGCCCAGCGCCAGCCCGTCGCCGTCGCCGTCGTCACCGAAGCCCACCCCGTCCCGGAGCGACCCCGGCCCGGACCCGACTCCCTCGTCCCCGGGCTCGACGCCCCCGACCTCGCCCGGCGGCACCCCCACGACGCCGGCCGCCGGGGACGCGGGGACGGGCGGGTAGCCGCGCCCCCGCGCCCGTACCGCGCGCCCCGGCCCCGCCTGACGAGCGGTTCGGCGATCATCGGGCGAACCCGGTCGCGACCCTGGCACGCTGGGCAAAGTCAGGTTCACCCTCCGGCCTCCGGGTCGGCTTTGGGGCATTTCCTGGCTACGCTGACGCAGTGAGCGGCGCCACAACGAGGTGGCGAAGGGTCTCTAGGGGAGAATTGCTTCATGGGCGGCAAGCTCGATCAAGCGAAGGACGATCTGCTCAGGCGGGCCGCGCAGACATGCGCCAACCGCCCCGGCTCGCGGGGCGACGTCGAGGAGGCGCTGGCCTACCTCTGGCTCTACTACCGCCACGTGGCGCCCGAGGACCTGCTGTCCCGGGATCCGGCCGACATCTGCGGCCCCGCCATGACGCACCGGCTGCTCGGTGAGGAGCGGCCCCAGGGGCGCGCGAAGGTGCGCGTGTTCACGCCGACGCTGGAGGAGTTCGGCTGGGACCCCGGGCACACCGTCGTCCAGGTCGTCACGGACGACATGCCGTTCCTGGTCGACTCGGTGACCATGGAGCTCACCCGCCACCAGCTGACGACGCACCTGATCGTCCATCCGCTGATCGGCACGGACCGCGACGTGGCGGGGCACCTGCGCGGGTTCCGCGGCAAGCTGGCGGCCGACGACGACATCGACGAGTCATGGATCCACATCGAGGTGGACCGCACCAGTGACCGGGCGTTCCTCGAGCAGCTGGAGAAGGACCTGCTGCGCGTCCTGCAGGACGTCCGGGTCGCCGTCGAGGACGAGTCGAAGATGCGGATCCGGGCCGGCGACATCGCGACCGCGATCCTGGAGGATCCGCCGCCGCTGTCCGACAAGGAGCTCGCCGAGGGCGTCGAGCTGCTCGACTGGCTCGCCGACGGCCACTTCACCTTCCTCGGCTACCGCGACTACACGCTCGTCGAGGGCGGCACCGTCCTGCGCCCGGAACCCGGCACCGGGCTGGGCATCCTCCGCAACGACAAGCGGGAGTCCGACAGCTTCGCGGCGCTGCCCCCCGAGGTCCGGGAGCGGGCCACCGAACCGCACCTGCTCGTCCTGACGAAGGCGAACTCGCGGTCGACCGTGCACCGCCCCCTCTACCTCGACTACATCGGGGTGAAGAAGTTCGACGAGGACGGCCGGGTGTGCGGCGAGCTCCGGTTCCTGGGGCTGTTCACCCACGTCGCCTACAGCGAGTCCATCGCGCACGTGCCCGTCCTCAAGCGGAAGCTGGACGAGGTCCTCGAAGCGGCGGGGTTCCCCGCCGAGAGCTACGACGGCCAGGACCTCATCGAGATCCTGGAGAGCTACCCCCGCGACGAGCTGTTCCAGATCTCCGTCGAGGACCTGCTCCCCATCGCGCTCGGCGTGCTGCGGCTGCGCGAGCGCCGCCAGCTGAAGCTGTTCCTGCGCAAGGACCTGTACGGCCGGTACATGTCCTGCATGGTGTACCTGCCCCGCGACCGGTACACCACGAAGGTCCGCCTCCAGATCCAGGAGATCCTGCGCACCGCCTTCGAGGGCGTCAGCGTCGACTACAGCGCCAACGTCACCGAGTCCCTGCTCGCGCGCCTGCACATCGTCGTGCGGGGCGAGCGCGGCCGTCCCCTTCCGGACGTCGACGTCGAGGAGCTGGAGGCCCGGCTCGCCGCCGCGACCCGCTCGTGGGCCGACGACCTCGCCGAGGCGATCATCGAGCAGTGCGGCGAGGAGCGCTCCGGGACGCTCGCCCGCCGCTTCGGCGACGCCTTCCCCGAGGGCTACAAGGCCGACTTCCCCGCCCGCACCGCCGTCGCCGACCTGCGGCGCCTCGACGCCCTGGACGAGGAGACCGACACCTCCATCAACCTGTACGAGCCGTACGGGGCCGGGCCCGGCGAGCGGCGGCTGAAGATCTACCGGCTGGGCGAGCCGATCTCGCTGTCGCGCGTCCTGCCGCTGCTGCAGAACATGGGCGTCGAGGTCATCGACGAGCGCCCCTACGAGATCAACACGCTCGACGGGCAGCGCTACTACATCTACGACCTCGGCCTGCGCTACGAGCCGACGGGCGACGTCGCCGAGGACGCCCGCAAGGAGCTGTTCCAGGACGCGTTCCAGGCGCTGTGGCACGGCAGGATCGAGAACGACGGCTTCAACGCGCTCGTCCTGCACGTGGGGCTGACCTGGCAGGAGGCGATGATCCTCCGCGCCTACGCCCTCTACCTGCGGCAGACCGGCATCACGTTCTCCAAGCGCTACATCGAACAGGTGCTGCTCCGCAACCCGCCGATCACCCGGCTGCTCGTCCGGCTGTGGGAGAGCCGCCTCGACCCGAAGCTGCGGGGCGGCGAGGCGGAGCGCAGCCTCGGCATCACCGAGGAGATCCACGGCAAGCTCGACGACGTCGCGAGTCTCGACGAGGACCGCATCCTCCGCGCCTACCTCGCCATGATCGAGGCGACCCTGCGCACCAACCACTACCGGGGCCGGTCCTTCCTCGCGCTCAAGTTCGACCCCGAGCGGATCCCCGACCTGCCGCAGCCCCGCCCGACCTTCGAGATCTTCGTGTACTCCCCGCGGGTCGAGGGCGTCCATCTGCGGTTCGGCACGGTCGCGCGCGGCGGGCTCCGCTGGTCCGACCGCCGCGAGGACTTCCGCACCGAGATCCTCGGCCTGGTCAAGGCGCAGGCCGTGAAGAACACCGTGATCGTCCCGGCCGGGGCCAAGGGCGGGTTCGTCGGCAAGCAGCTGCCCCCGCCGTCCGACCGCGAGGCGTTCATGCGGGCCGGGATCGCCTGCTACCGCGACTTCATCTCCGGCCTCCTCGACCTCACCGACAACCTCGTGGACGGCAAGGTCGTCCCCCCGCCCGACGTCGTCCGGCACGACGGCGACGACCCCTACCTCGTCGTCGCCGCCGACAAGGGCACCGCGACGTTCTCCGACATCGCCAACGAGGTCGCCGCCGAGTACGGGTTCTGGCTCGGCGACGCGTTCGCCTCCGGCGGGTCCGTCGGATACGACCACAAGGCGATGGGCATCACCGCCCGCGGCGCCTGGGAGTCGGTCAAGTACCACTTCCGCTCGCTCGGCACCGACATCCAGACCGAGGACTTCACCGTCGTCGGCATCGGCGACATGTCCGGCGACGTCTTCGGCAACGGGATGCTGCTGTCCCAGCACATCAAGCTCGTCGCCGCGTTCGACCACCGGCACGTCTTCATCGACCCCGACCCCGACCCGGTCGCCTCGTTCGAGGAGCGGCGCCGCCTGTTCGGGCTGCCCCGCAGCACCTGGGCGGACTACGACCCCGCGCTGATCTCGGCGGGCGGCGGGGTGTTCCCCCGCACCATGAAGTCGATCAAGCTGACGCCGCAGATGCGGACCGTCCTCGGCATCGCCGACGGCATCGCCGCCATGACCCCGTACGAGCTGATCAGGGCCGCCCTCAAGGCCCCCGTCGACCTGCTCTGGAACGGCGGTATCGGTACCTACGTCAAGGCGTCCGTCGAGAACAATGCCGACGTCGGTGACAAGGCCAACGACCCCGTCCGGATCAACGGCGACGAGCTGCGCTGCAAGGTCGTCGGCGAGGGCGGCAACCTCGGCTTCACCCAGCTCGGCCGCATCGAGTTCGCCCGCGAGGGCATCCGGCGCGGCGAGCCCGGCCTCGTGAACACCGACTTCATCGACAACTCCGCCGGAGTCGACACCTCCGACCACGAGGTCAACATCAAGATCCTGCTCGACCAGGTCGTGCGGGACGGCGAGCTGACCCGCAAGCAGCGCGACGCCCTCCTCTACGAGATGACCGACGAGGTCGGACGGCTCGTCCTGCGCGACAACTACGCGCAGAACGTCGTGCTCGCCGCGTCCCGCGCCCAGGCCCCGGCGATGCTGCACGTCCACGCCCGGCACCTGCGCAAGCTGGAGCGGGACGGCCGGCTGAAGCGCCGGCTGGAGTTCCTGCCCGACGACAAGGCCCTCGCGGAGCGCCGCCAGTCCGGTCTGGGGCTCACCAGCCCCGAGTTCGCGACCCTGCTCGCCTACGCGAAGCTGTCCCTCGACCATGAGATCGTCGCGTCCGACCTGCCGGACGACCCCTACCTGGAGTCGTGGCTCGTCGAGTACTTCCCGACGCCCCTGCGCGACCGGTTCCGCGACTATATGGACCGCCACCCCCTGCGGCGCGAGATCATCACGACGGCGGTGGTGAACGACCTGGTCAACAGCAGCGGCTCCACGTTCGTGTTCCGGATGAACGAGGAGACCGGCGCGTCCTCCAGCGACATCGCGCGCGCGTACCTGGTGGCCCGCGAGGTGTTCGACATGCCGCGGTACTGGCGCTCCGTGGAGAGCCTCGCCCACCACGTCGACCAGGGCACCCAGATCGCGATGCTGCTGGAGGGCCGCAAGCTGTCCGAGCGCGGCGCCCGCTGGCTGCTGCACAACCGGCGGCCCCCGTTCGACATCCAGGAGACGATCGACTTCTTCGCGGAGGACGCCGCGGCCCTCACGGCGCAGTTGCCGAAGCTGCTCGTCGGCCTCGATCTGGCGGCGTTCGAGTCGCGCCGCGACGGGTTCGCCGAACGGGGCGTCCCGGACGAGCTCGCCGAGCAGTGCGCGATCCTCGGCACCGCCTACTCCACGTTCGACCTGGTGGGCATCGCCCACGAGACGGGCCGGCCGGTGGAGGAGGTCGGGGACGTCTACTTCGACCTGGCGGACCGCCTCCAGCTGTCCCGCCTCCGCGAACGGATCATCGCGCTGCCCCGCGACGACCGCTGGCGCTCCATGGCCCGCTCCGCCCTCCGCGACGACCTGTACGCCGCGCACGCCGCCCTCACCCGCGACGTCCTGGTGACGAGCGAGCCGGGCGGGCAGCCGGAGCAGCGGCTCGTCCACTGGGCGCACAAGAACCAGACGGCGGTGTCGCGCGCGCAGCAGACGCTGAGCGAGATCTGGGAGAGCGACAGCTTCGACCTCGCCACCCTCCTGGTGGCCCTCGGGTCGATCCGCACGCTGGTGACCGCCAGCTCCCTCCCGGCGAGAGAGCACTAGAAAAGGGTCCGCCGGGTGCCGTTGGGGTCCCTTCGCAGCGGTCGGAAGCGGGGGACCGGGCCGGCACCCGGCGGAGTCTCGGGCGGGCGGGTCAGGAGCCGTGGGCGGTGACCGCCTTGCGGTACATGCCGGCGACCGCTGCGCGGCCCGCGGGCGGGACGAGCGCCAGGTACTGGACGAGGACCGTCGTGTCCATGCGACGGCGGACGGACCGGGCCGGGGCCAGGCCGACGAGATCACCCTTCACGGCCAGCTTGCCCGGCGCGGGGGCGGAGTACGCCTCCGTCTGCTTCACGACGTACCAGACGAGGGCGCCGCGGTCCCGCGTGCGGAGCGCGTAGGTCTGGTACGGGGCCGCGGTGAACCGGGTGGACAGCGTGATGCCGCGCTGCGCCAGGGCCTCGCGGCCCTTGAGCAGGGCGGCGTGGCTCTGGTCGGTGGCGGACCCGCCGGCCAGGACGGACGCGCCCGGCGCGCGGGGGCCGCCGGTCAGGAGCGCCGCGTGCGCGGCGGCGAGCCGGCCGGGTGCCACGGCGAGGCCGCCGCTGTTCGGGGAGACCGCGGTGGCGTAGCCCTCCGGGTCGAGGGCCACCCGGCTCAGCGCCGGGCCGGACGGATACGGGTCGGCGGTCAGCAGCCACGGCGCGCCCGGCCTCGCCTGCGTGAACAGCAGGGCGTGCCGGACGGCGAGCTTCCCCGAGCCGGTCGTGGCGTCCGCGGCGAACCAGCGGGGATGGCCGGACAGGCGCGGGATGTAGTACTGCACCCGCTCGAACTTCAGGGCCTGGGGCCGGGCGCGGACGACGCGGCGCAACTTGAAGGAGGCCGTGTCCATCGCGAGCTGCGGGTCTGCCTGGACGGTGCGCAGGGCGGAGTGGTCCAGCCGCTGCCCGGCGCGGTTCGCCGCCGCCGTGTAGCCGGTCAGCACGTCCCGGGCCTGGTCCTTCGTCAGCGCGGGCGCCCCGTCACCCGCCGAGGAGGTCTCCCCGCAGCCCGTCAGGCCGGTGCCCAGCAGGGCCGCGGCCAGCAGGGCCGGCGGCAGGCAGGCGGCGGTACGACGTGCGGGCATGAAGGCCCCCCGGTGGTGACGACGGCTGTTCCACCGGGAATCATCGCAGAGTTACCACCCGGTCACTCTGTGAATCGCAGAAAATCAGGCGGACTCCTGCTGGCGCATCCAGCGGATCTCGGCCTCGATGAAGTCGTCGATGTCGCCGTCCAGGACGGCGGTCGGGTTGCCCGCCTCGACGCCCGTGCGCAGGTCCTTCACGATCTGGTACGGGTGCAGCACGTAGTTGCGGATCTGAGTGCCCCAGCTGCTGGTGCCCTCGCCGCGGAGCGCGGACATCCGATCCGCCTCCTCCTGCCGCTTGCGCTCCAGGAGCTTGGCCTGCAGCACGTTCATGGCCGTGGCCTTGTTCTGCAGCTGGCTCCGCTCGTTCTGGCAGGACACCACGATCCCGGACGGGAGGTGCGTGATCCGGACGGCGGAGTCGGTCGTGTTCACGCCCTGGCCGCCCGGCCCCGACGAGCGGTACACGTCGATGCGCAGCTCGCTCTCGTCGATGTCGACGTGGTCGCTCTGCTCCACCACCGGGACGACGTCCAGCCCCGCGAACGAGGTCTGCCTGCGGCCCTGGTTGTCGAACGGGGAGATCCGGACGAGCCGGTGCGTGCCGTGCTCGCCGCGCAGCGTCCCGTACGCGTAGGGGGCCTTCACCGTGAACGTGGTCGACTTGATCCCGGCCTCTTCGGCGTAGGAGGTCTCGTAGACCTCCGTCGGGTAGCCGTGCCGCTCGGCCCAGCGCAGGTACATCCGCTGGAGCTGCTCGGCCCAGTCGGCGGCGTCGACCCCGCCGGCCTGCGCGTTGATCGTGACGAGGGCCTCGCGGGCGTCGTACTCGCCCGACATCAGCGTCCGGACCTCGAGCTGCTGGACGGCCTTGCCCAGGCCCGCCAGCTCCTCGTCCGCCTCGGCGCGGGTGTCGGCGTCGTCCATCTCCCGGGCCATCTCGTACAGCGTGGCGGCGTCCTCGAGGCGCTGGCGCAGGCTCTCGACCCGGCCGAGCTCGGCCTCCAGGTACGACAGGCGGCGCGTCACGTCCTGGGCGCGCTCCTGGTCGTTCCACAGCTCGGGGTCGGCCGACTGCTCGCGCAGCTCGGCGATGTCGCGCCGCATCGCGTCGAGGTCCAGCACCTCTTCGATGCCGGCGAGGGTGGAGCCGAGCTCCTTGAGCCGCTCTTCGGGTTCGATGCCTGCCACGCCCCCGAGCTTATCGCCGTCCGGGCAGTGCCCGAGCGCCGCGCTCACGCGGGGCCCGCCCGGACGGAACGCGCCGGGCGGCGCCCACCGGACGGCCGATCGCACGGGTCGCCGCCCGTGGGTCCGCCGAGCGAGCCGCGGATGGCAGAATCACGGGCCGAGGAGTCCGATCGACGGCGGTCGGCGGGACGGCCGGGGGTCGGGCGTGCGAAGGATCAGTCGGGCGGTGGCGGCCGTGGTGCTGCTCGTGCCGCCGCTCAGCGCCGCGGCCTGCGCAGAGCGCGAACCCGCGGCGAAGCCGCCCGTGCGGGTTCCGGCCTCGCCGTCGCCGCGTCCGGTGCCGCTGACCCCGGACGTGGCGGAGCAGGCGTTCCGCACCTACGTCACCGACGAGGACGTGGCGCGCGCCGCGGCCGACGAGCGGCTCGCGCTCAACTGGACGTCGGACGGCCAGGCGCAGCTCGTCGCCGCCGAGTTCCGCGAGGCGATCGCCGACGGCGACCCGATCCGGCGCTTCTCCTACGGGGACCCGAAGCTGTACGTCCCGAAGATGGAGCCGGACGTCTTCCCTCAGTGGTTCGTGGCGTCGGTGCCGCGCGGCGTCCAGGGCGAGAAGAAGAGCACCCGGACGGCGCTGATGGCGTTCGTCCTGCGTTCCGCCTCGGACCGCTGGAAGCTGACGCTGACCACCCTGCTCGCGCCCAAGGCCAAGGAGCCGAAGGTGGAGCTGGACGCGGACGGCTACGCGACGGCGCTCGAGACGGAGGACTCCTCCGTCCTCATCCGCCCCCGCGAGGTCGGCGGCATCCAGGCCACCATCGCGGCGGAAGGGGGCGGAAGCGTCGCGGCGAAGGTGATGAAGTCCGGGCGTGTCACGACGGGCTACTACCAGGCGACGAGGAAGGCCGAGAAGAAGGCCAGGGAGAAGGACCTCAAGCTCCAGATCGTCTACACCGCGACGCCGTTCCCGTACTTCGCGCTCCGCACCCAGCACGGCGGCGGTCTCGTCCTCTACGCGCTGTTCCGCAACACCAAGCTGACCTCCAAGGACCCGCGGGAGCGGCCCTCGATCCCGCCGGAGGCGGCCCACCTGCTGGACGGGACGGTCGAGGGGCCCGACATCTACGTCAGCGCGACCCTCCAGTTCGCGGCGTTCGACCCGCCCCGGGCCAAGAAGGACAAGCCGCAGCCGAAGGCCGACATCATCGCCGACGACGGAGCGGTCACCAAGGCGAGCGCCCCGCCCGCGACGTCCTGACCGCGACGTCCTGACCGGGCCCCGCCGCGTTCCCCCGCCGAATGCGCCCCCCTACTGCATGCGCTGCAGCACGACGGCCGCGAACAGGAATGCGACCAGCGCCGCCAGAACCAGGACCGGGGGCACGGACGGACCGTGGCGATGCAGTTCCGAGCGGGAGATCCGGCAGGTGGGGCAGCGACCCTCGATCACCGGGTTCGAGCACCGGGCGCAGATGAGATGTTCGCAGCTCATGTCGTGGGCCCCAATCTGCGTGCGCGGCGGGCGGCACGCGCGGGATGGAACGTCGATCGCCGAACGAATAGGTATCTTTCGCCATCATCCAGCGTAGCCGGACTGTATGGTCGTTCCCGCGAGTCCGGGCGCCTGACGGCCTCAGGACGGCACGAAACCCCCCGACCACGGGAGACGGTCGCATGGCAGTCAACGGCGAACGCCGCGCCCCGTCGTCCCCGACCGGTACCCCGCGTCCCCTCCGAAACGCATGCGACACGCCGTCGCGCGACTCGGATCCCGGGCGTTCGGCCTGCATGGAGCGGGCCGAGGTAGTTGACTGGCCCCTCTACACTGCTCGAAGGCTCGGCCGACCACCCGGTCGCCGGGCCCGGCGGCATAGGCCGGCGACGGACGCGTCCGTGGCCGTCCGCGCCGTTCCCCAACCCCTACACCGAACCGCCGTGATGCAGCCGTGATCCATTTCGACAACGTCACCAAGGTCTACGCGAACCAGCAGCGGCCCGCCCTGCAGCATGTGAACGTCGCCATCGAGAAGGGCGAGTTCCTGTTCCTGGTGGGTCCCTCCGGTTCGGGTAAGTCGACCTTCCTGCGACTCATCCTCAAGGAGGAGCGTCCTTCCCAGGGTCACGTGCACGTGGCGGGCAAGGACCTGAGCAGGCTGAGCAACTGGAAGGTGCCGCACCTGCGCCGCAGGATCGGCTGCGTCTTCCAGGACTTCCGCCTCCTCCCCAACAAGAACGTCTTCGAGAACGTCGCCTTCGCCCTCGAGGTGATCGGCAAGCCGCGGCGCTTCATCGGCAAGGTCGTCCCCGAGGTCATCGACCTCGTCGGCCTGGAGGGCAAGGCCCACCGGATGCCGGACGAGCTGTCCGGCGGCGAGCAGCAGCGCGTCGCCATCGCGCGGGCGTTCGTCAACCGGCCGATGATCCTGCTCGCGGACGAGCCGACGGGGAACATCGACCCCGCGACGTCCATCGGGATCATGAAGGTGCTGGACCGCATCAACCGGACCGGCACCACCGTCGTCATGGCCACCCACGACGCCGCGATCGTCGACGCCTTCCGCAAGCGCGTCGTCGAGCTGGAGGACGGCCGAGTCGTCCGCGACCAGTCCCGCGGCGTGTACGGACAGGCCTACTAGCGGCGCCGCGGACCGTCCCTCGGCGGTCCGCCGGCAGCGGCTCCCATCTGAACCAACGATTCTTGCCGGGGCGCACGACACCGAGACGTACGGCGCCGCACCGGCTCCGGGCGGGTCGGCCGCGGAGCCCCCGCCACCGGCGGGACAAGGCGATCAAGGACAGCGAGGCATGCGCGTACAGTTCGTTCTCCAGGAGATCTGGATCGGTCTCCGCCGGAACCTGACGATGACGATTTCCCTCGTCATCACCGTCGCCATCGCCATGGCGCTCTTCGGCACCGGCCTTCTCATCAAGATGCAGGTCGACGAGTCCAAGGGCTACTGGTACGACAAGATCGAGGTCTCGGTCTTCCTGTGCGCCAAGACGAGCTCGAACCCCAACTGCCAGAAGCAGGAGGTCACCGACCAGCAGCGGCAGGCGCTCAAGGCGCAGCTGGAGAAGCTGCCGCAGGTCGCTGACGTCCAGTACGAGAACAAGCAGCAGGCGTACGCCCGGTTCAAGGAGCGCTTCGCCGGCTCGAAGGGCCTCGTCGACACCACCCGTGAGGGCGACATCCCCGACTCGTTCCGGATCAAGCTGAAGGACCCGGAGCAGTACAAGGCGGTCGACCAGGCGATGCGGGTCCAGCCCGGGGTCGACAACGTGGTCAACGAGCAGGAGATCCTGAAGAAGTTCTTCAAGATCCTCGGCGGCCTGCAGTTCGCCGCGCTGCTGATCGCGGCCATCCAGGTGATCGCGGCGGTCCTGCTGGTCGGCAACACGGTCCGGCTGTCGGCGTTCAACCGGCGCCGGGAGACCGGCATCATGCGGCTCGTCGGCGCGTCCAACACCTACATCCAGATGCCGTTCATCCTGGAGGGCGCGATCGCCGGCCTGATCGGCGGCCTGTTCGCGTCGGTGCTGCTGGTGTTCAGCAAGATCTTCCTCATCGACAACCTCGCGGGCGACGTCGAACTCGTCAATTCGCTCGGGGTGAGCCACCTCGCGCTGGTGATCACCGTGTCGATCTGCTTCGGCGTGCTGCTGTGCGCGTTCGCGTCGTTCCTCACGCTCCGCCGCTACCTGCGGATCTGACCGAACCTCGCGCCCTGCCGCCCCGTCTCACGAATGGCGGGGCGGCCGCGCGCGGGTCGCGACGAGGCCCCGCGCGGCCGTAACCTCGGACGGGAACGACGCCGAAGATCGGAACCGAGGCTGAAACAGTGTCACGTGACACCGGGCGAAAGCTCATCGCGCAGAACAAGCGTGCCCGCTACGACTACCAGATCGAGGACACCTGGGAGGCGGGCATGGTGCTGATGGGCACCGAGGTGAAGGCGCTGCGCGCCGGCCGCGCCAGCCTCGCCGAGGGCTACGCCCACGTGATGGACGGCGAGGTGTGGCTGGAGAACATCCACATCCCCGAGTACACGCAGGGCACCTGGACGAACCACGCTCCCCGGCGGCGCCGCAAGCTGCTGCTCCACCGCAAGGAGATCCAGAAGATCATCGCGAAGTCGTCCGAGCCGGGGTGGACGCTCATCCCGCTCGCCCTGTACTTCAAGGACGGCAAGGCCAAGGTCGAGATCGGACTGGCCCGTGGTAAGAAGGCCTACGACAAACGGCAGGCCATCGCCCAGCGGGAGGCCGACCGGGAGATGCGCAAGGCCGCCGCGGCCCGGTTCAGGAGACGGTGAAGGGTGTCGATGAGCAACCGAGCTCGGCGGCGGGCCGCTGCCCGCGTCACGCGCCGCAGGGTGATCTCGGCGACGGCCTCCGCGGGGCTCGTCGCGTCCCTGACCACGGGCTGCTGGGCGGAGCCGTCCGCGCTCCCCGCCGTCCGTGACTTCCTGATCGCCTGGCAGGTCGGCAACTACGAGGCCGCCGCCGGGCGGACCGTCGGCGCCGACCGCGAGGCCGTCGAGCAGGCTCTCGGCCAGGTCCGCGCCCAGCTGGACGCGGCGTCCCTGCGGCTCGCCCTCGGCGTCCCCGGCCAGGACACCGCCACCAAGGCGATCGACAAGAAGGGGGACCGGGCCGACGCCCGCTTCTCCGTCAAGGTCGACCTCGGTGAGAACGGCCAGCCCTGGACCTACACCGGCCTGATGCGGCTGGAACGCGTCGGCGGCAAGTGGAAGGTCGTCTGGGACCCCTCGATCATCAACCCGCGGCTGGAGCCCGGCCAGCGCCTCGCCGTCCGCACCGAGGTGCCGCGCCGCGCCCTGATCACCGACGCGCAGGGCAGATCGCTGCTCCGGGACGTGCAGGCCGTCAACGTCGGGGTGTTCCCCGGACGCCTCCAGGACCCGCAGCGCACCCTCGGGCAGCTCGCCAAGGTCACCAAGATCGACGGCGGCCGGCGGCTCGACGCCGAACGGCTGCTCGGCCGCGTCAGGTCGGCGCCGCCGCACCAGTTCCTCCCGCTGCTCACCCTGCAGCAGCCCGCGCACAACGGCGTGATCCAGCAGCTCACCCGCGTGCCCGGCCTCGACTTCCAGCAGGTCAAGGCGCCCATCGCGCCGACGATCGCGCCCGAACTGATCGGCACCCTCGGCCCCGCCACGTCCGACCGCCTCCAGCAGGTCGGCGCCCCCTACCAGCCGGGCGACACCATCGGCGTCAGCGGGCTCCAGCTGCTCCAGCAGCGCCGCCTCGCCGGCACGCCCACCGTCCGCGTCGTCGCGCAGGACCCCGGCGGCCAGAACACCGAGGAACTGCGGGCCTGGGAGGGCCAGCAGCCGCAGGACGTCCGGACCACCCTGGCGCGGAACGTCCAGGCCAACGCCGACAGCGCCCTCGCCGGCCTGCGCCACCCCGCCTCCCTCGTCGCGCTGCGCCCCAGCACCGGCGAGGTCTGGGCCGTCGCCAACCACGGCACCAACGGCCGCAACCTCGCGTTCGAAGGCGCGTACCCGCCCGGCATGACGTTCGGGATCGTGTCCGCCGAGGCACTGCTCACCCACGCCGGCATGGACCAGGACACCAGGACGACCTGCCCCGGCAAGGTCACCGTCGGCGGCCAGACGTTCACCAACCGGGCCCGCCCGGACGCCGCCTTCGGCACCCACTTCGCCCTCGCCTGCCAGACCACGCTCGCGCAGCTCAGCGCCAAGCTCGACGCGAAGACCCTTCTCGGCGAGGCCGCCCGCCTCGGCATCGGCAAGAGCTGGGGCCTGTCCGTCCCCGCCTTCTCCGGCACCGTGCCGGTCCCCACCGGCGACGCCCAGAAGGCCGCCATCATGGTCGGCCAGGGCGGCGTCCAGGTGAGCCCCCTCACCATGGCCCTCGTCGCCGCCGCCGCCCAGAACGGCACCTGGAAGCCCCCCTACGTCCTCCAGAACCTCACCAACCCCGCCGAGCAGCCGCAGGCCCAGAACCTCCAGCCCGAGTCGATCTCCGACCTCAAGCAGATGCTGCGCCGCACCGTCACCGCCGGCGTCGCCGGGGAGGTCAACGGCCGCGGCGACATCGCCGGCATCACCGACCAGGTCACCTACCAGGAAGCCGGACGCACCAGGACCGTCTCCTGGTTCGTCGGCTCCCGCGGCGACCTCGCCTTCGCCGTCGCCGTCGAGGGCGCCGCCTCCGCCGCCCAGGTCGCCGCCCGTTTCCTCACCACCAGCCCGACCACCGCGACCCGCACCCCCACCCGCTAGCGGGCTTTGACGTTCCTTTGCCGACCGCCTGCAACCCCAGACCGCCCTCCGCGCGTCATTCAGGATGACCGGGCCGTCGCTTGGGGGGTTGCGGGACCCGGTCGCCGTGAAGAGACCAGAGCCTCATCTCGGGGGAGGCTCTGCCGTCGGGACCGGCCCGACCCTGCCGGTCGACGACCCCGGTGGGCGCCATGCGACCCACCGGGGTCTTTCACGTCGACGGGAATCACATTGCCCGTCGGCGCGTTAACCTAGTAACGTCGAGCGCGCGGACGTCCCCGGACGACCGCTTTGACAACTCAACATGGGGGTGACCGGCTTCGACTTCGGTAGGTCGAGCCAGGGGAAGCGGGTCGAGGGTTGCTGTCGTGACCTCGTTAATCCTGTGACAGCAAACCAATAACTGCCAACAAGAAGCAGTCCGAGTTCGCCCTCGCCGCCTGAGCGAGGAGCTGACTCTGTCAGCCCGGGAGAGTCTCCGACCCGGGATCTGGCATCGCAAGGAGACTCCACCCACAAGCCCGGTCGCGGGGCCTGTGGGAACATCCAACAGCGACTGAGCCCGTCGGCGACACGCCTGCGTGAGCGCCGGGACTGAGAAAACGATAAGCAGGCTGCACCCGGAGAAGCCCTGATTCATCACCGAAGGACGCGGGTTCGATTCCCGCCACCTCCACTCGACTATGGGCGACCCATGCCCGCGGAAAGCGCGGGCGTGGGTCGTCTTCGTCATTTCTCCCGGGGGGCGACCGCCGGACCCCCGGCTGTGGGGGCTTCGCCCCCACGCCCCCTCCCGGCTTGGGTCGCCGGCGGAGGCGCGGGTGGCTCGCCCTCGATTCCCGGGGAACGAACCCCCTCCTGGCCGGGGGAGCGGATCGGGCGGGTGTGCCGGGCTGATCGGGGGTGGGCGGTAGTTTGGGGCGGGTGAATGCGCCTTATGCCCCCGTGCCCTCCGGGTCTCCCGTCGAGTCGCCCCCGCGGACGTCGGGGTTCAAGGACTTCCTCAGTGGTGCCGGATATCTGTTCCGCGGGATCGGGTGGGTCGCCCGGCGGCCCGCGCAGTGGTTGTTCGGGTTGATCCCGGCGCTGATCGTGCTGGTCGCCTACGTGGCCGCGCTCGGGGCGCTGGCGTTGAACCTCGGGGATCTCGTCGGCGCCCTCACGCCGTTCGCCGATGACTGGTCGTCCTCGGCGCGGTCCTCCGTGCGGGTGGTCGCGGGGGTGACGATCTTCGGGGCGGCCCTCTTCGTGGCGATTCTCACGTTCACCGCTCTCACGCTGCTCGTGGGCGACCCGTTCTACGAGGCGATCTCCGCGCGGGTCGAGGAGTCGGAGGGCGGGGCGCCGCCCGAAGTCGAGGTTCCCTTCCTGGTGTCGGTGTGGCGTGCCCTCAAGGACGCGGCGCTGCTCGGCGTCGTGGCGGTCGGGTTCGCGCTCGTGTTCTTCGTGTGCGGGTTCCTGCCCCTGGTGGGGCAGACGGTGGTTCCCGCGGTGGCCGCCGTGGTGTCGGGGTACTTCCTGGCGAGCGAGTTGACGTCCGTCGCGCTCGAGCGGCGGGGCGTCATGCGGAGGGAGCGGTTCGCGCTGCTGAAGCGGCGGCGGCCCGTCGTCCTCGGGTTCGGAGTGGCCACGTTCCTGATCTTCCTGGTGCCGTTCGGGGCGGTGCTCGCCATGCCCGGCGCGGTGGCGGGCGCGACGCTGCTCGTGCGGGAGCGGGTGGCCGTGACACCGGGGATTACAGGCGGTGACTCCGGGGTTCCGGTGCAGGGCTGAGGCGATAGGAAGATGTGTCCAATGCGTGATGGCCTGCCGGAACGCAAGTGATGATCTTCGCGTAACGTGTGCCGCATGTCCGATCAGGGGGAGCGCGGTGCGCGCTGGACCGATATGAGCGAGAGCGGCGGGGGAGAGCCGAGGGACGACGGTCCCGTGGCGTTCCCCGAGCCCAAGGTGCCCGAGGTGCGGGCGCCCGCCCCGGCCGATCCCGCCGAGGACGACGGGCACGACGTCTGGGGGAAGGTCGAGCGGCCCGCCGAACCCGCCGGTGACGATTTCTGGGGGGTCTCGTCCGCCGAGCCGGAGCCCGAGCCCGAGCCGGTTCCTCCGGCGGAGCCCGAGGTCGACGACGTCAAGGTCGCGCCGGTCGACGAGGACGAGTCGCTCTTCGGCGAGGGCGCCGGGGACCCCCGCTACGTGCCCGCCGTGCCGACCGGGTCGACCGAGCCCGCCCGTCCCGGCAAGCCGAGCAGCGGCAACTGGCAGATGCCCGAGTGGATGGCCGACGAGGCCGCCGCCGACGCCAAGCTGGGCGCCGCCCCCTCCTCGCCGCAGGACGACTTCGACAAGGGCGGCCGCTCGCGGCTCGTCCTGATCGGCGGTGTCGGGCTGCTGGTCGTCGCCGTGCTGGCGGCGGGCGGCGTCTACTTCCTCACGGGTGGGGACGACGAGCCGGAGAAGCCGAGCGGCAGGCCGGCGTCGACCGCCGCCGAGCCCAAGGAGCAGCAGGTCCAGGCCCCGCCGGACAAGCAGCTGGCGCGGTTCTCGGGGCGGCCCAGCCGGGTCGTCGGACGGGTCGCCGACGCGCATTCCGGCCTGTCGTACCCGCGGCTCGCGTCGCCGTGGCTGGTGCCCACGAAGCAGAACAAGCTCGGTGTCTCGGGCTGGTCGGGGCAGCAGATCCTGGTGACGGAGAAGCGCGCCGGGCTGATTTGGTACGGGCAGCTGCTCACCGGCACGCTGGTGCCGACGCTGCAGAGCGCGTACGAAGGCCCTGACAGCGTCAAGAACGTCGCGGCGCTCGCGGCCGGCGGGTTCGAGCAGCAGTACTACGCCTTCCCGCACCGGAAGGCGCCGCTGGCGTCCCAGGCCCTGACCGTGGACGGGCGCAAGGGCTGGCTGATCGCCTCGTACCTGACCTACAAGCGGGCGGGCGTGCGGGCGACCGGCGAGGTCGTGCTGACCGCCGTGATCGACACCGGGCGTCCGACGCCCGCGGTGGTGTTCGCGTCCGTGCCGAACACCCACCGGAAGATGTGGCCCGATCTGAACCAGTTCGTCAACCAGCTGAAGATCGCGGGCTGAGGCTTAACCGAATCCCGTTCGGGTCTCGTAGGCTGTGCCCACCCTGAATGAGAGGTGTGGGCATGGCGATCGGGTTGACCGAGGAACACGAGGCACTGGCGGCGTCCGTGCGCGGACTCGCCGAGCGGGATCCGGCGGCCGCCGGGGCGGCGTTCGCGGGGCTCCACCTGCCGGAGGACGTCGGCGGGCAGGGGTTCGGCCTGCTGGAGCAGGCCGTCGCGCTGGAGGAGCTCGGGCGCGCCCTCGTGCCGGGGCCCTACGCGCCCACCGTTCTCGCGTCCGCCGTGCTCCACGCGGGCGGGATGCGGGAGTTCCTCCCCGGGCTGGCGGACGGCTCCCTGCGCGGGTGCGTGGCGCTGGTCGGCGGCTCGCTGCCTCCCGGCCCCGCGCTCTCCGGCACCGTGGAGCCGGTCGTGGGAGCCCCCGAGGCCGACGTCCTCGTCCTGCCGGTGGGGGAGCGCTGGGTCGTCCTGCGGCGCGACGAGGTCTCGGTGGGGGAGGTCGAGTCGCTCGATCTGACCCGGGCCTCCGGGTCGGTCACGGTGGAGGGGCTTCAGGTCCCCGAGGAGCGGTTCCTGGACGTCGACGTCCGGGCGCTGTCCACCGTCCTGCTGGGGGCCGAGGCGTGCGGCGTGGCGTGGCGCGCCACCGAGGAGGCCGTCTCCTACGCCAAGCTGCGGGTGCAGTTCGGGCGGCCGATCGGGCAGTTCCAGGGCGTCAAGCACCGGTGCGCGCGGATGCTCATCGCCGTCGAGCGGGCCAGGGCCGCGGTGTGGGACGCCGCGCGGGCGCTCGACGACGAGGACGGGCAGCGCGCCTACGCCGTCGGGGTCGCGGGTGCGCTCGCCGCCGACGCCGCGGTCGCGTGCGCCGAGGGCAACATCCAGGTGCACGGCGGAGTCGGATACACCTACGAGCACAGCGCCCACCTGTTCTACCGGCGGACCCTGACGCTGCGGGCCGTGCTCGGAAAGGCCGCCGTCCACCGGGCGGAGGTCGCCGCGCTGGCGCTGGCGGGCGTCCGGCGTCCCATGGACATCGAGCTTCCCGAGGACGCCGCCGCGCTGCGGGAGGAGATCCGGGCGTCGGTCGCCGGGCTGGCGGCGATGGACCCGCTCACCCAGCGGGCCGAGATGGCGGCGGGCGGATGGGTCACCCCGCACCTGCCGAAGCCGTGGGGACGGGACGCCGGTCCGCTGGAGCAGGTCGTGATCCAGCAGGAGCTGAAGGCGGCGAAGGTCAGGCCGGTCCCGCTGATGATCGCGGCGTGGGTCGTCCCGTCGCTGGTGCGGTACGGGACGGCGGAGCAGCAGGAGCGCTTCCTGCCGCCGACGCTGCGGGGCGAGATCATCTGGTGCCAGCTGTTCTCCGAGCCGGGCGCCGGCTCCGACCTCGCCGGGCTGTCCACGCGGGCGGAGAGGGTCGAGGGCGGCTGGCGCATCACCGGGCAGAAGATCTGGACGTCGCTCGCGCGCGAGGCGCAGTGGGGCATCTGCATCGCCCGGACCGACGCCGGCCGGCCGAAGCACGACGGCATCACGTACTTCCTCGTCGACATGGCGTCCGAGGGCATCGAGGTGCGGCCGCTGCGGGAGTGCACCGGCGACGCCGTCTTCAACGAGGTCTTCCTGGACGGGGTGTTCGTCCCGGACGAACTCGTCGTCGGCCCGGTGAACGAGGGCTGGCGCGTCGCGCGCAACACGCTGGCGAACGAGCGGGTCGGCCTGACCAAGTCGTTCCAGCTCGGTGGCGACGTGCCGAAGCTGGTGCGGCTGATCGGCGAGCTGGACGCCGGGGACGACCCGCTCGTCCGGGACGGGCTCGGGCGGCTCGCGTGCGACGAGCACGCGATGGCGCTGCTCGGGCTGCGGGCGACGCTGAAGCAGCTGTCGGGGACCGACCCGGGCGCGACGGCGAACGTCCGCAAGCTCGTCGCGATGGAGCACGGTCAGCAGGTCACCGAGTTCGGATTCACGCTCCTCGGCGAGCAGGGCGCGCTGACCGGCGGCTGGAAGGGCCCGCTGCGGCCCAAGTGGACCCGCTACCTCCTGGCGTCCCGCGCGATGTCGATCGGCGGCGGCACCACCGAGGTGAACCTCAACGTGATCGGCGAGCGGATCCTCGGGCTGCCGCGCGACCCCGAGCCGGCCGGCGGGTAACGTTCGGGCACCATGCGGGCACGATTTCCAGGACGTCTTCCAGGCGGGAGCGGGCGGCACCTGGCCGCCGCCCTGACGGGGCTCGGGCTGGGGCTCCTGGCGATCGGGCCGGGGCTCGCGCCCGGGTTCGTCCTGTCCTACGACATGGTGTTCGTGCCCGATCCAGCGTTCACCCGGCTGACGTTCGGGCTGACGGGGACGGTGCCCCGGCACGTCCCGAGCGACGTTTTCGTCACCGCCCTGGGTTCGGTGCTCCCGGCCGACGTCGGGCAGAAGCTCGTGCTGCTCGCGATCTTCGTGATGGCGTGCGCGTCGGCGGCGTCGCTCGTGCCCTCGGACCGGACGGTGCCGCGCCTCGCGGCCGGAGTCTGCTACGCCTGGAACCCGTTCGTCGCGGAGCGGCTGCTGCTCGGGCAGTGGGCGCTGCTCCTCGGCTACGCGGCGCTGCCGTGGGTCGTCGGCGCCGCCGCCCGGACGGGGGAGCGCGGCGGCGGGCGGCGGCTCCTGCTCCGCCTGCTGCCCGCCGCGATCGGGGGGTTCGCGGCGCTCGCCGTGTCCGGGACGGCCGCGCTGGTCGTGGCGGTCCTCTCCGGGCGGGCGCTCGCCGAACGGGTGCGGGCGGGGGCCCGGGTCGCGGGCGCGCTCGCCCTGCTGAGCCTGCCGTGGCTGGTCCCGGGGCTGCTGCGTCCGGGCGGGGTGCCGGAGGACGGGGCGGGCGTCGAGGCGTTCGCGGCGCGGGCCGACACGCCGTTCGGGACGCTCGGCAGCCTGCTGATGCTCGGCGGCGTATGGAACGGGGAGACCGTCCCCCGGGGTTATGGGACGCCCGTCATGGCGGCGCTGTGGCTGGCGGTCGTGGTCGTCGCGCTCGCCGCCCATTGGCGGTGGGTCCGGGAGCCGGGGCAGGTCGCGGCGGCGGGCGCCGGGTTCTCCGTCGCCGCGCTGGGCGCCGTGGCGGCGCCCGTCCTGGCCGGGTTGATCGGCCTGTGGGCCGGGTTCGCGGTGTTCCGGGACGGGCAGCAGTTCGTCGCGCCGCTCGCCGTCGTGGTCGCGGTCGGGCTGGGGGCGGCCGCCGACCGCGCCATGGACGCCCGGCTGCCGGTGGTCGCGGCCGGGGCGGTGCTCGTTCCCGTCCTGCTGCTGCCGACGCTGGCCTGGGGCGCGGCGGGCGACCTTCGGGCCGTCCGGTACCCGGACGCGTGGACCCGGGCGCGGCAGATCGTGGCCGCCGACGAGGCCCCCGGGGACGTGCTGGTCCTGCCGTGGGCGGCCTACCGCGGCTATCCCTGGAACCACGACCGCCGTGTTCTGGAGCCGCTGCCCCGGTTCCTGCACCACCGGCGAGTGATCATGAACGACGCCGTGCGCGTCGGCGGGACGACGGTCGCGCCGGAGGATCCGCGCGCCGTCCGGATCGAGAAGGCGGCCCCCCTGACCGCCGTCACTCTGCGTGAGGAAGGTGTCCGGTTCGTCGTGGTGGACGCGACCGCCGAGGTGCCCGGGGCGCGGGTTCCGGGAACCGCGCCCGAGGGGCTGGTGGAAGTGTTGCGAAGCCGTGACCTGGCCCTCTACCGGGTCGAAGGCCCCGTAACCGCCTACGATGACCGCGTTCCGGTGGTTCCCGTGGTCTTGGCGTGGATCGTGGTGAGTGTCGGGATTTTGTGGTTAATTGTCGCTCCACGTACTACCCTGTGACTTCGGTTACCAGCCAGTACCCCCTTACTCCCCCGCCGAAAGGTCCCCCGATGCGCATCGCCCTCTCCGCTCTGGTCGGCTGCATTCTGGCCGCCGGCGCCTCCTTCGGTGCAGTGCAGCTCACGAACGCGTCCCAGAAGGACCCGGTCATCAAGCCGCTGTACAACTACGGCTCCCGCTGACCCCGCGCCGCACCCAGATGGGGATCCGCCCGCACGGCTTCGCACAACTGGAGATCGTCGTCCCCGCCCGCAACGAGGCCGGCCGGCTTCCCGAGGGCCTGGACCTGCTGGGCGCCCGGCTCGCGGCACTGCCGCTGCGCGCCGAGATCCTCGTCGTCGACAACGCCAGCACCGACGGCACCGCCGACATCGTCCGCGCCTGGACGGGCCCCGTGCCCGCGCGGGTGATGCGCTGCGACCGGCTCGGCAAGGGCGCCGCCGTCCAGGCCGGGCTGCTCGCCACCCGCGCCCCCTACATCGGGTTCATGGACGCCGACATGGCCACCGACCTCGCCGCGCTCGACGAGGTCGTCCCGCTGCTGCGGGCGGGCTCGCCCGTCGTGGTCGGATCGCGGCGGCACCCCGACTCCGTCGTGGAGGCGTACTCGCTGCCCGTCCGGCGGCTCGGCGCGCTCGCGTTCAACCGGATCGTCCGGACGCTCGCCGGCGGCATCCCCGACACCCAGTGCGGCTTCAAGTTCTTCGCCGGAGAGGTCGGCCGCGCCGCCGCCGCCGACCTGCACACCACCGGGTTCGCCTTCGACGTCGAACTGCTCGCGCACTGCGTGCGGCGCGGCGCCGAGGTGACGACCGTCCCCGTCGTGTGGCGCGACCGGCCCGGATCGACGTTCTCGGTAAGGAAGCACTCACTGCCGATCCTGATGGACCTGCTGCGGATCCGGACGGGCACCACGCGGCCCCTGATCCCGGCGCAGGCGCCCTCACCGGAGATCGTCCTGCCCGGAGACGGGCTGCCCTCGGCGTCGGGCGCCGGACCGGGATGACGGCCGCGGACGTGGACGGCCTGCGCATCGCGGTCGTCAACTGGCGCGACCCCTGGCATCCGGCCGCCGGCGGCGCCGAACGGTACGCCTGGGAGCTGGCGCGGCGGCTCGCCGCGCGCGGCGCCCGGGTCCGCTACGTCACCTGCCGTGCGCCGGGCCAGCGCCGCCGCGACCGGGTCGACGGCGTCGAGTTCGTGCGGCTCGGCGGCCGGTTCACCGTGTACCCCCTCGTCCTGCTGTGGACGCTGGCGCACCGCCGGTCGTTCGACGCGGTCGTCGACTGCCAGAACGGCATCCCGTTCTTCACGCCGTGGGCGCTGCGGCGCCGCGTCCCGGTGTTCTGCGTGATCCACCACGTCCACGACGGGCAGTTCGGGCTGTACTTCCCCGCGTGGCTGGCCTGGCTCGGCCGCCTGCTGGAGGGGCCGGTGACCCGCTGGACGTACCGGCGGCACGCCGTCGTGGCGGTGTCGCCGTCCACGATGCGGGCCGTCCGGGAACGGCTCGGCTGGACGGGGTCCACGTACATCGTCCCCAACGGCTCCTCGGTTCCGGACGTCGCCGCCCCGGGCGGCGGCGAGGACCTGGTCTGCGTGACGCGGCTCGTCCCGCACAAGCGGGTCGACCGGCTGCTCGACCTCGCCGCCCGCCTCGCCGACCGCCGGCCCGGCACCCGGCTGCACATCGTCGGCGACGGGCCGGAAGCGGCCGCGCTCGCGGCGGACATCGACCGGCGCGGCCTCGGCGGGACGGTCATCGCCCACGGCTACGTGCCCGAGGACGTGAAGAACGCGCTGGTCGCGGGCGCCCGGCTGCACCTCAGCACGTCGCAGGGCGAGGGCTGGGGGCTCAGCGTGATCGAGGCGGCGGTGCTCGGCGTCCCGACGGTCGCCTTTGACGTCGACGGGCTCCGCGACGCCGTCCGGGACGGGGAGACGGGCTGGCTCACCCGATCCGGCGACGACCTCGCCGACATCGTGGAACGCGCCCTGAAGGAGCTGGACGACCCCGCGCGCCGCGGCGAGATCGCGGCGGCCTGCCGCGCCTGGGCGGGAGAGTTCGACTGGGCCCGCAGCGCCGAGCGGATGGCGGTGCTGCTCGCCGCGGCCGTCCGCACCGGATCCGCGGCGTCCGGGGGTGACGGGGCACACGTCGTCCACGTATACGGTGACGAGCACCCGCGCGTCGTGGAGGGCCCGGCGCGCGACGAGCTTCTCGCCGACCCCGGCGGGCTGCGCGGCGCCCCCCGCGTCGCGACCCCGGGGGAGCGCCTCCTCGGCCGCCCGGAATGACCGGGAGGCCCGGAGTCCGGGCGAGGGCCCGGTAGGGGCGGCCCACGAGAAGGGGAGCGCGAGTATGGCAGTGGGCGAGGCGAACCCGTCGCGGTCCGATGCCCCCCGCCGGCCCGTCACGGCTCCGGGCCCGGCAGCCCGCGCCGAGGAGGTCGTCGCCCGGCTGCGGGAGCGGCTGCGCTCGCTCGCGTGCTGCCTCGCGCTGACCGCGCTCGCGTTCGGCACCCGGCCCGGCGCGATCCTCGCCGACACCAAGATCGACATGGCGGTGAACCCGCTCGGGTTCCTCGGCCGGGCGCTGCACCTGTGGGATCCCGAGCAGTTCGGGCAGCTGCAGAATCAGGCCGTCGGCTACCTCTTCCCCATGGGGCCGTTCTTCGCGCTCGGCGACCTCGCCGGGATGCCGCCGTGGATCACCCAGCGGTTCTGGCTGGCGCTGCTGATGTGCCTCGCGTTCGCCGGGACGCGGCGGCTCGCGGAACGGCTCGCCATCGGCACCCCGGCCTCCCGCATGTTCGCCGCGATGGCGTACGCGCTCGCGCCGAACGGCCTGGCCACCCTGGGCCAGATCTCCTCGGAGTACCTGCCCGTCGCGATGCTGCCGTGGATCATCCTGCCGCTGGCCACCGCCGCGACCGGCGGGACCGGGCGGATCCGCGCGGCGGCCCGGTCCGGCCTCGCGATCGCCTGCTGCGGGGGGATCAACGCGACCGCGACCGTCGCGGTGCTGGTCGTCCCCGCCGTCTTCCTGCTGACCCGGCCGCGCGGCGCGTACCGGATGCGCCTCACCGCCTGGTGGTCGGTGGCGGCCGCCGCCGCGTCCGCCTGGTGGCTGGTGCCGCTGCTGCTCACCGGCACGTACGGGTTCTCCTGGCTGACCTACACCGAGAAGGCCGCGACGACGACCGGCCCGACCGGGCTGATCAACGTGCTGCGCGGCGGGGAGCGCTGGGTCAACTACCTGTATGTGGACGGCCAGGTCTGGTGGCCGGTCGGGCACGCGCTGTCCACCGGCCCCGTCGCGATCATCTGCACCGGGGTCGTCGCCGCCCTCGGTCTGGCGGGGCTGCTCGCCCGGCTGCTGCCCGAGCGCACGTTCCTGCTGCTGACGCTGCTGGCGGGGCTCGCGATCATGTCGGCCGGGCACATCGGCGACGTCCCCGGCCCGTTCGCGGGCCAGACCCGGGACCTGCTGGACGGGGCGCTCGCCCCGCTGCGCAACGTCCACAAGTTCGACGCGGTGATCCGGCTGCCGCTCGCGTTCGGCATCGCGCACCTGCTCGCCGCCGCCGTCCGCCACCGCAGGGAGGCGGACGAGGCCAGGAGGGCGGGCGCGGTGCGGAGCCTCGGGGTCGACGCCGTGCCCGCCTGGCGCCTGCGGGCCCGCGCGGTCGTCAGCCTGCCCGTCGCCGCAGCCGTCGCGCTCGGCGGGATCGGCGCCACCGCCTTCTCGCACGGCCTCGCGGGCCCCGGCACGTTCACCGACGTGCCGAAGCACTGGCGGGACGCGGCGTCCTGGCTCAACGCGCGGGCCGGGCAGCAGGCCGTCCTCGCGGTCCCCGGGACGCCGTTCGGCGAGTACCTGTGGGGCCGCCCGATGGACGACATCGTCCAGCCGCTGCTGTCGGCGCGGTGGGGCGTCCGGCAGCTCGTCCCGGCGGGCTCGCCCGGGTACACGCGCGCCATGGACGCGATCGACCAGACGGTCCGGACCGGGCGGACGTCGCCGGGCCTCGGCGCCTACCTCGGCCGGATGGGCGTCCGGTTCGTGCTCGTCCGCAACGACCTGCGGCGGGAGGCGCTGCGCGGCGGCTGGCCGGCCCGGCTCCACCAGGCCCTGGACGGCGCGTCCGGGCTGCGGAGGGTCGCGGCGTTCGGCGAGCCGACCGGCGGCGACCTGCACGACGACGCGGTGTCGGCCGTCGACCAGAAGTACCCGGCGCTGGAGGTGTACGAGGTCGCCGGCGCCGCCGCCGTCGCGAGCCTCGCCGACGCGGCCGCGCCCGCCCGCGTGCACGGGGGGCCGGAGTCGCTGCTGGCACTGGCCGACCTCGGCGCCCTGCCGGCCGGGCCCGTCCTGCTGAACGACGACGCGACCGAACTGAGCGGCGGCCCCGTCCTCGGGACCGACACGCTCCGGCTCGTCCGCCGCAACTTCGGCGAACTGCACCAGACGTCCCCGACGCTGACCGCGGCCGAGAAGAAGCGCGCCTCCGACGTCCTCGACGACGGCTGGGAGCGGTACGCCACGACCGCGACGTACGGCGGCGGCGTCCGGAACGTCACCGCGTCGGCGTCGCGCGGCGGCGAGGACGCGATCCCGCAGGCCCGCAAGCCGGGCGCGATCCCGTACGCGGCGCTCGACGGCGACCCGTTCACCGCGTGGGAGACCGGCGGCTGGTCCGGCCCGGTCGGGGAGTGGCTGCGGGTCGACTTCGAGTCCTCCCGCGAGATCGGCGGCCTGTCGGCCGTGTTCGTGCAGAACGGCGAGCCGGGCCCGCCCGTCGCACGCGTCTCCGTCGAGACCGAGGGCGGACGGCTCGAGCAGTCCGTGCGGGCGGTCCCGGACGCGCAGGCGCTGCGCACCCCGCCCGGCCCCACCCGGTGGGTGCGGGTGCGGATCACCGCCCTCGCGTCCGAGCCCGCGATCCGGGTGATGGCCCGCGCGGCGATCGCCGAGCTCACCGTCCCGGGGATCAGGGCGACCCGCACCTACACGACACCCCGGGCGGCGGGCGCGTCCGTGCACGCGCTGACCCGGGCGCCGGGCGCGCTGGCGCAGTGCATGAAGGGCAGCGAGCGGTGGGTCTGCGACCCCCGCATCGGCGCCCGCGACGAGGAGGGCGCCGACTTCGACCGGGTGTTCACCGCCGCCCCGGCCGGCCGCGTCCCGATCACGGGGACGGCCGTCCTCACCGACCCCCGGCTCATCGAGCGCTACACGTCCTTCCCCGGGCAGGCGGTGGTCGCCGCGAACTCCGTGCTCTCCGAGCACCCCGCCGACCAGCCCCGCTCCGCGTTCGACGCCGACCCCGCGACGACCTGGATCGCGGGGGAGAAGGACAACGCGCCGACGCTGACCGTGCGGTGGCGTGGCGCGAAGCAGGTGTCCTCCCTGTCGTTCACGCGTCCCCCTGCCGTCGGGGGGCCGCTGCGGGTCCGGGTCGAGGGGGCGCGCGGCGAGGTCCGCGACGTCCTCGCCGACAACCGGGGGCGGCTCGCGTTCGCGCCGATGACCACCGACCGGGTGACGCTCACCTTCCGCCGTGACGGGCGCCTCTCGCCCATCCAGGTCACCGACCTGACCGTGCCCGGCGTCAAGCCGCTGCCGGACGTCCGGGGCGTCGCGCTGCGGCTGCCGTGCGGGTTCGGGCCGAAGCTCCGGCTCGGCGGGACGGACGTCCAGACGCAGGCCACCGGCACGTTCGGGGACCTGCTCGACGGGCGCCCGATCCGGTTCGCGGCGTGCCGCAGGGCGTCGGTCGCGGCGGGCGAGAACCGGCTGACCGCCGTGCCGTTCGACAGCTACCGCGTCGACGGCGTCCTGATCGGCGCGGCCGCGCGGGACCAGACGGCCGCGCCGCGGCCGGTCAAGGTGCTGAGCTGGGGCGCCGGGTCCCGGAAGGTCGAGGTGGACGCCGCCGCCACGTCGTTCCTGACCGTGAACGAGAACCACAACAAGGGCTGGCGCGCCACCGTCGGCGGCCGGGAGCTGCGGGCCGTCCGCCTCGACGGGTGGAAGCAGGCGTGGATCGTCCCGGCCGGGACGAAGGGCGTCGTCACCCTCGCCTACGGACCCGACCGGGCGCAGCGGCTCGCCGTCGTGATCGGCCTCAACCTGCTGCTGCTCCTGCTGCTCGCCGCGGTGTGGCCGGCCGGCCGCCGGGACCGGGGCGGGAGCGGCCGCGCGCTGGTCGCCGGCACCGGCTGGCCCGCCTGGGCCGCCCTCGGCCTCGCCGCCGCTCTCGCCGTCTGGACGGCGGGCCTGCCCGGCCTCGCCGTCGGCGGGGCCGTCGCGGTCCTGAGCGGCTGGGCCCGGACCCGCCGCTCCGCCGTGGTGCGGGCGATCGCGTCCCCGTGGACGATCGCGCTGCTCATGCTCGCCGGGACGGGCTCGCTCGCCGCCGCGCACTGGCTGAAGGCGATCGACAACCCGGCGAGCCCCTCCGGGGTCGCGGCCGAACTCGTCCCGCAGCTGCTCGGCGTCGCCATCGCCGCGCGGATCGCCGTCGAGCTGTGGCGGCCGGGCGGCCGGGGCCGGATCGAGCTCAGCTGGGACGCGGCGCGGCCGGGACCCTCTCCCGCCGCTCCGCGGGCCGCCCGGCCCGCCGCTCCGCCCGCCTCCGGGACCACCGCTGCACCGGCCACTCCACCAGGTAGTAGCTCACCACCGCCGCTGCGATGGTCGCCACCGTCAGAAGCGGAAGATCCAGCGCCATATCGCCCTGGTGCAGACGGTTCGTCTGGACGAACCAAGGGTGGATGATGATGAGCTGCCAGAGGAACAGGCCGTAGGAGATCCGGCCGAGGAAGCGCATCACCCGGTTGCCGAGGACGGCGCCGAGCGCGGGATGCCCCGCCGGGGCCAGCGCGACCGGCGCGACCAGCGCCGCGGCGCACAGCCCGCTGAAGACCAGGTCGAGCACGGACGTCCAGAACAGGTCCTTGGCCAGCCACAGCGGCCCGGTCACCGGGGTCGCCGCGATCACGAAGAACATCGCGGCGGCCGTCCAGCACGCCGCCCACGAGTCGGAGACGGCTCGGCACAGCTCCGCGACCGGGCGCCGCTCGTCCAGCCGCGCCCAGACGGTCACCACCGCGAGCGCCATCCCTATCGCGAACCACGCGAAGTACCGCGGCGGCCACATGCCGAGACCGGGCCGGTGCCCCGGCCAGAACATCAGCACCGTGTACGGGAAGGACAGGGCGCCGTACGCGCCGATGGCGATCAGCAGCCGCTTCGCGCGCACCCCCACGTCCGGGCTGCGGGTGCGCAGCGCCCACCAGCCGAGGACGGACGCCGTCGCGGGCAGCAGCAGGTACCAGCCGACCTCGACGGCGAGGCTCCAGAGCTGGCCGAGCTCCGGCGGGCCGAGCGGCGGCCACCACTGGTCCGGGATGAGGGTCTGGGTGAGGGTGAGCAGCGCGGCCCACGTGACCGGATCGTCGATGTGGCCGCGCCCGAGCGTCGCCATGTAGACGAGGACGAGCACCCAGAGGGCGGGAAGGATCCGCAGCGCCCGCTTCCACAGGTACGACCCGGTTCCCGGCTTCGGCCGGCCGTCCAGCACCGCGGCCGCCCACGGCCGGTACAGCAGCAGCCCGGACAGCACGAAGAAGACGGGCACCCCGAGCTGCCCGCCGTTGAAAAGCCAGCGCGCCCCGTCCGGGTTCGTCAGCGACCCCGCGTCCGCGGAGACGTGGTACACCAGCACGGCGAGCGCGGCGACCGCCCGCAGGCCGTCGAGGGTGTTCTGATGACCCGAGATCGGGGGAGCCGCGACCCTCATGCCATGACCTCCCGGCCGTCCGTCTTCCGCAGGATGCGCGGAGCCTACCCGCAGGTGGCGGCGCGGAGGCAAGAGCGCGGCCCGCCGGGGCGGGGGCCGGTGAAGCTATTGGACGGGCATTTCAAGGGGTCCTGTAAAGTGACCGGACATGCCGGATCCGACCCTTAGGTCGGGAATCGACGGCTGTTCTCCGGAGGTTTTCCATGCGGCGACCGGTCGGCGCCATCCTGATCTGCCTGGGCGCGTTCTTCCTCACGCTCGCGCCCCTCGTGCGGTTCTATGTGGCCGACCAGATGGTCAGGGCGCCGCTGAACCGCTACAACATGACGCGGCTGGAAGCGCGGAACGCCACCTACCTCGACACCGCGACGCTCAAGCAGAAGACCGGTGCGACGCTCAGGGCGATCAACACCGTCCGCGGCGACGTCCGGGCCAACGAGGGCAACGACGACATCGCCGTCTGGGACTCCTCCACCAACATCTTCGACACGGCGAACCCGGACAAGCCCGTCCAGATCCAGGGCTACCGGATCGCGTTCGACCGCCGGACGAGCCAGCTCACCAACTGCTGCGGCACGAACGTGGACGGCGACGGCAGCGTCCACATGTCCGGGTACGGGCTGCTGTTCCCGATCGCGAACGTGCAGAAGCGCGACTACCCGTTCTTCGACATGTCGACGCGGCGGCCGGCGCCGATGCGGTACAACGGCGCCGAGAAGATCAAGGGGATCACCGCCTACCGGTTCACCCAGGAGATCCCGCTCACGAAGACGGCGTCGCTGGACACCAAGGTCCCCGCCCGGCTCCTCGGCATGGCCGCCACGGAGCCGGACCAGAGGGTCGACCGCTACACCGAGGCGTACAACTCCGTCTGGGTGGACCCGCGCACCGGCATCCCGGTCAAGCACCGCCAGAACATCCGCAGCACCGTCCAGACCCCCGACGGCCGCGGCAAGATGATCGTCGCGCAGGCCGAGCTGATCACGATCGACGAGGACCAGAAGAAGCTCGTCGACATGTCGAACGGCACGGCCCTGCAGATCAACCTGGTGCGCAGCTTCATCCCGCTGGGCGGCGTCCTCATCGGGCTGCTGCTCCTCGTGATCGGCTCCATGATCGGCCTGCGCGCCGCCCCCGCCGCCCCGCCCGCGCCGCCCGCCCCGCGCCGCTCCGACGGCAAGTTCGGCGACGTCCCCCCGGTGGAGCCGGAGCCGGCGGCGCCGCCCGCACGCGAGGGGAGCCGGCCGCCGGCGCCGAAGCAGGCCCAGAAGCCGGGCCCGAACCGCCCGCGCCGGATCGGCGACCCGAAGGGCCGCCCCCAGGGCACCGGCCGAGGCCGCTGACTCCTTCCGCGAAGACCCCCATCCCGGAAGCTTCCGGGACGGGGGCCTTCGCGCGTCCAGAGTGATCACTGGTACCTGTTCTAGCTGTGTTCAAGGCGATTCGTCCTGGTCTCGGGACATCGGCGCAAATCGCTAACTAGAACCTGTTGCAGTTTTGTTCCGGCGCGCTTAGGGTCGGGGGCGTGCGGACACGAGTCACCGAACTATTCGGCATCGAGTACCCGATCTTCGCGTTCAGTCACTGCCGCGACGTCGTCGCCGCGGTGAGCCGCGCGGGCGGCATGGGCGTCCTCGGCGCCCTCCACTTCACCCCCGAGGAGCTCGAACTCGAGCTCAAATGGCTGGACGAGCACTGCGGCGGCAAGCCCTACGGGGTGGACGTCGTGATGCCCGCCAAGTACGAGGGCGCCGACATGGGCGACGCCGAGGAACTCCTCGGCAAGCTCCAGGGCATGATCCCGGCGCAGAATAAGGAGTTCCTGGAGAACCTGCTCGCCGAGCACGGCGTCGACCCGCCCAGCGAGCAGGCCGGCAAGGCGCTGCTCGGCTGGACGGACGCCACGGCCCGCCCCCAGGTCGAGGTGGCGCTCAAGCACCCGATCGCGCTGCTCGCCAACGCGCTCGGCCCGCCCCCGGCGGACGTCGTCGCGCAGGCCCACGAGCACGGCGTCAAGGTCGCGGGCCTCGCGTCCAACGCCCGGCACGCGAGGAAGCAGGTCGAGGTCGGCGTCGACATCATCGTCGCGCAGGGCACCGAGGCGGGCGGCCACACCGGCGACGTCGCCACGATGGTCCTGATCCCCGAGGTCGTCGACGCGGTCGGCGAGGACACCATCGTCCTCGCGGCGGGCGGCATCGGCCGGGGCCGGCAGATGGCGGCGGGCATGGCCCTCGGCGCCGACGGCGTCTGGACCGGCTCGATCTGGCTGACCGTGGACGAGGCGGACACCCCCGAGCGGGCGCTGCCGAAGCTGCTGCAGGCCACCTCCCGCGACACGGTCCGGTCCCGCGCCTGGACGGGCAAGCCGGCCCGCTTCCTCAAGACGGCGTGGACGGAGGCGTGGGAGGGCGAGAACTCGCCCGGCTACCTGCCGATGCCCATGCAGTTCATGCTGATCGCGGACGCCCTGCCGCGCATCCAGCGGTCCGGCGACGGCGAACTGGTCACGTTCCCCGTCGGCCAGATCGTGGGCTCCATGAACCAGGTCAAGCCGGCCGCCCAGGTCGTCTACGACCTGATCGAGGAGTACGTCGAGGCCATCGAGCGCCTCAACACCATCACCGAGGGCTGACCTCGTACGGCCTCGGAATGCCCCTGCCGTGGAAGCGGCAGGGGCATTCCACGTCAGCAGAGGGACGTGCTCGTGGTGCGAGGGCAGTCCTCGTGGAAGAACATCCCGCCCTCTCCGGGCCCCGCCCGCCACCGATCGACCACCCCGCCGCCGGCCGTGTAGGCCGTCACCGACGTGACCTTCCTATCCTCGTCCTTCATCGCCCCATCGGACATCGGCCCGGTCGCCCCCTTGTCGGGAATCCGCCTGCCCGGCGTCCCCGCGATGTAGTAGCCGTTGTCGACGGTGGCCCACACGGTGCGCCCGCCGGTCCAGGTGACCTGGACGCGGGAGACCTGCGGCTTCACCCGGCCCGCCACGGCGAAGACGATGCCATGACCGTCGTCGCGGACGCCCTTCGGCGAGGCCGCCTGCAGGTGCCCGATCGCGTCCACGCTGAGCGCGCCCTCGAACGCCTTCGTCCAGCGATGGAACGTGGGGAGGTCGGCGTTCCCCGTCGCGTCGCTGCCCGAGCAGAGGACGAAACCGCTGGTGCCGCCCACAAGGGCGAGGTGGCGCCTGTTCTCCTTGACGGCGACGAGCAGCCAGAAGTCCCGGGCCTTTCCGATGTCGGGACGGTCCTGCCCCATGTGGCCCGCCGGCGGCCCGTTGCGCAGGCACGCCCGCGCGAGGGCCCGCTCGGCGGCGGTGTTCGCCGTGGTCCCGTCCCTGGGGCCCGCGAGTGTGCGGCCGCCGTCCGGCTGTCCCGCGATGGGGACCGCGATCGCGGCGGCGGTCGCGACGGCGACGGCGGAGGCGACCCCCGACAGCCGGACGGTCCGGCGGCGGCGGGCGCCCTTCAGGGCGCGTTCGGCCATGCCGTCGACCGGTTCGGCGCGGTCGGCGATGCCCTCCAGCGCGTCCTTGAGCATCTGGTCGGTCATGCCGCACCTCCGGCGAACTCGAGTCGGGTGGCCAGATCGGGGACGATGTCGCGGAGCCGGGTGAGCGCCTTGTGCGTCTGGCTGCGGACCGTGCCGACCGAGCAGCCGAGGATCAGGGCCACCTCTTTCTCGGGGAGATCCTCGAAGTAGCGCAGGACGAGCACGGCGCGCTTTCGCGGCGGCAGCGCCAGCAGTGCCCGCTGCAGGGCGAGCCGCAGGTCGACCTCGCCGGAGCGGTCGGCGACGGCGAGGTCGGGGACGTCGGCCATCGCCGACTCGCGTCCCCGCCGCCGCCAGCGGCTGATCTGCTCGTTGTACATGACCCGGCGGACATACGCCTCCGGGTCGCCTCGGACGTGCCGCCAGCGGGCGGCCGTCCTGGTCAGCGCGGTCTGCAGCAGGTCCTCGGCGGCGTGCTGGTCGCCGGCCAGGACGTACGCCGTCCTGATGAGCCGGGCCGACCGTGCCGCGACGAACTGCGTGAAGTCCTCGCGTGCCTGTCGGTTCACGGAGACCTCCCTCGGTGTCACACCTACAGACGCCGGGAGGCCCCCGCGGCTATGCCGCCGGATCCGGATTGTCGGCCGTCAGAATCGCGTCATCCACGAGAAGGCGCGCGCGAGGAGGTAGTAGACCACGGCCGCGATGCTCCAGTTGATGTAGAGCTGCTCGTCGGGGTCGCTGCGGGTGAAGACGTCGTGGAACGGCGTGGCGAGCCAGCGGCCGGTGTCGAGGGTGGCGTCCACGAGCGTGTTGCCCGGGTTCGCCTCGCCCCAGGTCAGCAGCATGCCGAGGGCGAGGATCACGGCGGCGGCCCAGCCCGCGGCCAGGATCATCGCGCTGACCGGGTTGTGCCGGCTGCGCAGCCACCGGCGGCGCGGCCGGCGGTCGACGACCACGGTCCGCCCGGTCTCGTCGGCGGGGGGCGCGCCGCGGCGGGGGAGGCTCGGCCGCCACGAGCGGCGGGCCGGGGCGGGCGCGCCGGCGGTGTCGGCGGTGTCGGTCTTCGTGCGTCCAAGGTGCAGGGCCATGACCGGTCACTCCTTCTGCGGTTCCGTATGCGACCACGGGATCCCGCAGGGCGGGCCGTCCGAAACGTCGGGTCGAATTTCGGACGGCCCGTTAACCGGTCGTGCCCCTACTTGCCCTCGAACGCTGTGCCTACTTGCCCTCGAACACGGCGCCTACTTGCCCTCGAACACGGCGCCTACTTGCCCTCGAACACTGTGCTTACTTGCCCTCGAACACGGCGGGGCGCTTCTCCTTGAACGCCCGCGAGCCCTCCTTGGCGTCCTCGGAGCCGATGATCGGCCAGCCGATCTCGTCCGAGATCTTGAGGGCCTCCTCCTCGGGGAGGTGCGCGGTCTCGCGGACGGTGCGGAGGATGCCCTGGACGGCCAGGGGGCCGCAGTCGGCGATCTGGTCGGCGAGCTCGCGGGCCGCGGCGAGCGCCTGGCCGTCCGGGACGATCTTGTTGATGAGGCCCATCTCCAGGGCCTCCGCCGGGGTGACCGCGCGGGCGGTGAGCAGGATGTCCATCGCGTTCGCGTAGCCGATCTGGTGGGTGAGCCGGATCGCGCTGCCGCCCATCGGGAACAGGCCGCGCTTCGCCTCGAACAGGCCGAGGGTGGCGGACTCGGCGACGACCCGCAGGTCGGTGCCGACGAGCAGCTCGGTGCCTCCGGCGACCGCGTACCCCTCGATGGCGCAGATGAGCGGCTTGGTGGGCCGGCCATCGCGCAGGAGGCCCTTCCAGTGGAAGTCCGGGATCTGCTGCATCCGCTCCCGGACGCGCGGGTCGGTCGGCTGCTGCCCCATCGCCTTCAGGTCGGCGCCCGCGCAGAAGGTGCCGTCGGCGCCGGTGAGGATGCCCACCCGCACCTCGGGCGTGTCCGACATGTAGGCCCAGGCGTCGGCGAGCCCGACGAGCATGCTCGAGCTCAGCGCGTTGCGGGCCTCCGGCCGGTTCATCGTGACGATGACGACGTGGCCGTCGCGCTCGACGGTGCAGTGCTCGGTGCTGATGTCCAGCAGGTCCGCCATGGTTCTCCTCCATCGCAGCAGAAACAAGAACAGATTCTAGTTAAGCGGATGCGTTCCCAACAGGTCTTGCTTCGCAAAACGAGAACGTGATCTACTTTGCTCGCCGGGCGCCGCCGTGTGACGGCGCTCACCGTCGATCAGAAGTGGAGATCCGATGGGGTCGTTGGGCTTTTGGCGGTTGGCTCAGGCCGAGCCCGAGTGGGTCGCGGCCGTCGATCCGGACGGGACGGAGTACACCGCGGGCGAACTGCTGGCCCGCGCGAACCGGCTCGTCCACGGCCTCCGGGGGATGGGGCTGGGCAAGGGCGACGCGATCTGCGGCCTCGTCCCGAACGGCGTGGAGGGGCTCGTCCTCTACCTGGCCGCGCTGCAGGCCGGCTGGTACTACACCCCGATCAACTGGCACCTCACCGGTCCGGAGATCGGGTACATCGTCGCCGACAGCGAGGCCAAGGCGTTCTTCGTCCACGAGCGGTACGCCGGCGAGGGCGTGCGCGCGGCGGAGGAGGCGGGCCTCGACCCGCGCCGCCGGTTCGCGTACGGGAAGGTCGAGGGGTTCCGCCCCATCGCCGAGCTGGTCGCGGACCAGCCGGACACGCTCCCGGACGACCGCAGCAACGGCGCCACCATGCACTACACCTCCGGGACGACCGGGCGGCCGAAGGGCGTGAAGCGCGCGCTGATGGGGATCGACCCCGACGACAGCGCCGAGCTGATGACGTTCCTGCTCGGCATGTTCGGCATGACGCCGGGGACGCCGGCCGGCGGCGAGCCGCAGGCGCACCTCATCACCTCCCCGAACTACCACACGGCCGTCACCCAGTTCGGCGGGACGGCGCTGCAGATGGGCCACACGCTCGTCTACATGGACAAGTGGACCCCGGAGGACACCCTCCGCGCCATCGAGAAGTACGAGATCACCAACACCCACATGGTGCCGACGCACTTCAAGCGGCTGCTGTCGCTGCCCGAGGACGTCCGGAACCGGTACGACGTCTCGTCCATGAAGTGGGCGATCCACGCGGCCGCGCCCTGCCCGGTGCCCATCAAGCAGCAGATGCTGGAGTGGTGGGGCGACTGCATCTGGGAGTACTACGCGGCCACGGAGGGCGGCGGCACGATCGCCAGCCCCGAGGACTGGCGCGCGCACCCCGGCACCGTCGGCAACGCCTGGCCGATCAGCGAGCTCCTCATCGTGGACGACGACGGCGAGCCGCTCGGCCCGAACGAGCACGGCACCATCTACATGAAGATGGCCGGCGTCGAGTTCGAGTACAAGGGCGACAAGGAGAAGACGGAGAAGAACCGCCTCAAGGACTACTTCACCGTCGGCGACATCGGCTACCTGACGGAGGACGGGTTCCTGTTCCTGTCCGACCGCAAGGCCGACATGATCATCTCGGGCGGCGCGAACATCTACCCCGCCGAGATCGAGAACGAGATCACGATGCATCCCAAGGTCGCGGACGTGGCCGTGTTCGGCATCCCCGACGACGAGTGGGGCGAGCAGATCAAGGCCGTCGTGGAGCCCGCCGAGGGCGCCGAGGCCGGACCGGAGCTGGCCGCGGAGATCCTCGCGTCCCTCGAGGGGCGGCTCGCGAAGATGAAGTGGCCGAAGTCGATCGACTTCATCGAGACCATGCCGCGCGAGCCCAACGGCAAGCTCCTCAAGCGCAAGCTGCGGGACCCGTTCTGGAAGGACCGCGACGTTGCCATCTGAGCCGAACCACATTCTCGAGTTCCCCGGCGGGTACACGCGCTCGGTGGGCCCGGTCATCGGCCGGTTCTTCAGCGATCTGCGGGACGGCCGGCTGACCGGCGTGAGGACCGCCGCCGGGAAGGTGCTCGTCCCGCCCGCCGAGTACGACCCGGAGACCAGCGAGGACACGACCGGCGAGTACGTCGAGGTCGGCCCGGCGGGGACGGTCACGACGTGGTCGTGGGTGCCGCGCCCGCTGAAGGAGCACCCCCTCGACCGCCCGTTCGCGTGGGCCCTGATCCGCCCGGACGGCGCGGACACCGCGCTGCTGCACGCCCTCGACGTCGGCGTGTTCGAGGAGGGCGCGAAGCCCCCGAAGTTCCTGAAGACGGGCATGCGCGTCCGGCCGAAGTGGCGGGACGAGCGGACCGGCGGGATCGGCGACATCGAGTGCTTCCTCCCCGAGGTCACGATGATCAACGCGCCGACGCGGCTCGAGTACCGGATGAAGGGCGGCCGGACGCTCCAGCGGTTCCTGGAGGGCGTGTCCGAGGGCCGGATCCTCGGTGACAGGTGCCCGGTGTGCGAGCAGGTCATCGTCCCGATGAAGGGCATCTGCCCGCGCGACGGCGTCCCGACGACCGAGGAGGTGGAGCTGCCGCACACCGGCACCGTCACCACCTTCGCCGTCAACAACATCCCGGACCCGCGCGCCCCCGAGGTGCCGTTCGTCTCCGCCTACGTGCTGCTGGACGGCGCGGGTCTGACGATGCTGACGCTCGTCGCGGGCATCCCGGCGGACCAGGTCCGGATGGGCATGCGGGTCAAGGCCGCCTGGCGCCCGCGCGAGGAGTGGGGCCGGACCATGAACAACATCAAGTGGTTCGAGCCTCTCGACGAGCCCGACCTCCCCTTCGAGGCGATCAAGGACTACACGTGATGCGCGAGATCGCAGTAGTGGCCTTCGTCCAGACGCAGCACAGCGGCGAGGACCAGGGCCTGCACGAGACGGAGATCCTCGCTCCGGTCATCACCGAGATCAAGGAGAAGACGGGGCTGAGCCGGTTCGGGTTCACCTGCTCGGGCTCCTGCGACTACTTCCAGGGCGCGCCCTTCTCGTTCGTGTCGGCGCTGGACGTCCTCGGCGCGTGGCCGCCGATCTCGGAGAGCCACGTCGAGATGGACGGGGCGTGGGCCCTGTACGAGGCGTGGGTGAAGCTCCAGCACGGCGAGATCGACACCGCCCTCGTGTACGGATTCGGCAAGAGCACCCAGGGCGTCCTGCGGACGATCATGACGCAGCAGCTCGACCCGTACCTGCTCGCGCCGCTCGGCGTCGACCAGGTGTCGCTCGCCGCGCTCCAGGCCCGCGCCTACATGGAGCGCTCGGGCGCCAAGGAGGACGACCTGCGCGCCATCGCGGCCCGCTCCCGGGCGTCCGGCCGCGACAACCCGTTCGCCCTGCACCTGCCCGACCCGGAGGACGGCGACGAGTACGACGTCGCGCCCCTCTACCCGCACGATGTCGCGCCGATCACCGACGGCGCCGCCGCGATCGTGCTGGCGGCGGGCGACCGGGCGCGGGAGCTGTGCGAGCGGCCCGCGTGGATCACCGGCATCGACCACCGCAGCGAAGCGCACTCGCCGGGCGTCCGCGACCTGAGCCGCTCGGCGTCGGCGCGGCTCGCGGGCGAGAGGGCGGGCGCCGCCGGCATCGAGATTGCGGAGCTGCACGCGCAGTTCAGCCACGAGGAGCTGATCCTGCGGGAGGCCCTCGGCCTCGGCGAGGACGTGGACGTCAACCCGTCGGGCGGTGCCCTGTCGGCGAACCCGCCGATGGCCGCGGGCCTGATCCGGATCGGCGAGGCCGCGTCCCGCATCCATGACGGCAGCGCGTCCAAGGTGCTCGGCCACGCCCAGTCGGGCCCGTGCCTGCAGCAGAATCTCGTCTGCGTCCTGTCTGGAGAGAACAATGGCTAACGCGTGCGCGATCATCGGGATCGGGCAGACGGCCTACAAGACCAAGCGCCTGGACGTCTCCATGGCGGGGCTGCTGCGCGAGGCGGCCCGGCGCGCCCTCGACGACGCCGGGCTGACCTGGAAGGACATCGACGCCGTCGTGGTCGGCAAGGCGCCCGACCTGTTCGAGGGCGTCATGATGCCGGAGCCGTACCTCGCCGACGCGATCGGCGCGACCGGCAAGCCGCTGATGCGCGTGCACACCGCCGGCTCCGTCGGCGGCTCGACGGCGATCGTCGCGGCGAGCCTCATCCAGGGCGGCGTCCACGAACGGGTCCTCACGATCGCGTGGGAGAAGCAGTCGGAGTCGAACGCGACGTGGGCGCTGACGGTGAACTCGCCCTTCACGACGTCCCTCGTCGTCGGCGCCGGCGGCTACTTCGCGCCGCACATCCGCGCCTACATGCGCCGGTCGGGCGCCCCCGACCACATCGGCGCGCTCGTCGCGGTCAAGGACCGCGAGAACGCGCTGAAGAACCCGTACGCGCACCTGAAGATCCCCGGCATCTCCCGAGAGATGGTCGAGATGACGCCGATGCTGTGGGAGCCGATCCGCTACCTGGAGACGTGCCCGTCGTCGGACGGCGCCTGCGCGATGGTCCTCGCCTCCGAGGACGCGGCGAAGAAGGCGCCGAACAGGCCCGCGTGGGTGCACGGCACGGCGATGCGCTCCGAGCCGATGATGTTCGCGGGCCGCGACACCGTCAGCCCGCAGGGCGGCAAGGACTGCGCCGCGGACGTGTACCGGCAGGCCGGCATCACCGACCCGCGCCGCGAACTGGACTGCGCCGAGGTGTACGTCCCCTTCTCCTGGTACGAGCCGATGTGGCTGGAGAACCTCGGGTTCTGCGGCGAGGGTGAGGGCTGGAAGCTCACGGAGTCCGGCGCGACCGCGCTGGACGGCGACATCCCGTGGAACGCGTCCGGCGGCGTCCTGTCGTCCAACCCGATCGGCGCGTCCGGGATGATCCGGTTCGCGGAGGCGGCGCTGCAGGTGCGCGGCCAGGCCGGCGAGCACCAGGTGGACGGCGCCAGGCGCGCTCTCGGGCACGCCTACGGCGGCGGCGCCCAGTTCTTCTCGATGTGGATCGTCGGCAGCGAGAAGCCCTGACCCCCCAACCGACCCCCCGCGGAGGGTGTCCGATGGAGTACAACCACGCCGACCTGTTCGAGGGAGTCGCGGACGCGATCGGGGAGCGCGTCGCCGTCGTCTGCGGCGACCGGCGCCTCACCTACGCCGAGCTGGACGAGCACGCCAACCGCCTCGCGCACCACCTCGAGGCGGCGGGCGTGCGGCCCGGCCAGCACGTCGCCGTCCAGCTCTACAACGGGATCGAGTACGCGGCGGCGCTGCTCGCGACGCTCAAGATCCGGGCCGTCCCGATCAACGTGAACTACCGGTACGTGGAGAGCGAGCTGCTCTACGTCTACCGCGACTCCGACAGCGTCGCCCTGTTGTACGACGTGGAGTTCGAGGACCGCGTCGCGGCGACCGCCCCCGAGGTCCCGGAGCTGAGGCACCTGGTCGCGGTGGGCGGGAGTCCGTCGATTCCCGGCGCCGTCGCCTACGACGAGGCGCTGGCGGGCGCGCCGGGCACGCGGGGCTTCCCGCCGCGCTCGCCCGACGACACCTACATCGTCTACACGGGCGGGACGACCGGGATGCCGAAGGGCGTCATGTGGTCGACCGAGCAGATGCTGTTCGCGTTCTGGAACCCGACGTTCCCGCGTCCGCGGCGGCCGGAGGACGTCGTGGCGCTCGCCGCCGGCGGCGGCCCCATGGTGATGATGCCGATCGCGCCGCTGATGCACGGCGCCGCGCAGATGGCGACGTGGATCGGCTGGTTCATGGGCGCCACCATCGTGTACGCGCGCAAGTTCGACGCGGCCGACATCTGGGCGACGATCGCGCGCGAGGGCGTGAACTCGCTGACCATCACCGGGGACGCGATGGCGATCCCGATGGCGGAGGAGCTGGCGCGCGGCGGGTACGACACGTCCTCGCTGCTGGCGTTCGTGTCGACCGGCGCGATCTTCACGGGGACGGTCCGCGACCGCCTCCAGGGGCTGCTGCCGAACACGATGATCCTGGACAGGTTCGGATCGACGGAGTCGGGCTCGACGGCCGAGGCCACCGCGGGCTCCACCCCGGAGAAGGGCCTGAAGTTCGCGCCGGACGTCGAGAACGTCACCGTCCTGGACGACGCGCTCCAGCCCGTCAAGCCGGGTTCCGGCGTCCTCGGCCAGGTCGCCCGCACCGGCCACATCGCCCACGGGTACTACAACGACCCGGAGAAGACGGCCCGGACGTTCCCCGTCGTGGACGGCAGGCGCTGGCTCCTCACCGGGGACATCGCCACCGTGGAGGAGGACGGCACGATCGCCGTGTACGGCCGGGGCTCGCAGGCCATCAACACCGGTGGGGAGAAGGTCTTCCCCGAAGAGGTCGAGGCCGTCCTGAAGGGCCACCCGGGGGTCTACGACGCGGTCGTGACGGGCATCCCGGACGAGCGGTGGGGCAACCGGGTCGCCGCGGTGATCCAGCCGTCGGGCGAAGCCCCCTCTCCCGAGGAGCTCGACGCGCACTGCCGCAAGGAGCTCTCCGGTTACAAGGTGCCGCGTTCCTACGCGTTCGTTCCCGAGATGAAGCGCTCCCCGGCGGGCAAGGCCGACTACCGCTGGGCCAAGGAGGTCGCGGGGAAGGGCCCCGGCGCCTGACCGGACCAGGCTCGCCGGCGGGACGTGACCGCCCCGGGACGGCCCCTCTGCGTCCCGGGGCGGCTCCGGCCGCGGGGCCCAGAAGCGGCCGCCTCGGTCCCCCCGGCCGTGGCGACCGCCCCTGGGGTCGAGATCGACGGGCCTGGGCGAGTCCGGCGCGTCCGTGCGCCCTGGTGCGAATCCTGCGCCGACTCTGCTCGCACGCGTGGCTTGCGCGCTGCTCGCACGCGCTGCCGCGCGCGTGGTCGAGGCGGCCCGCCCGTCGAGGCGGTGACCCCTGACACGTGACCGTTTCGCCGCCGATCACACCGGTCGCGGACGTGACGTGGGTCACATGGATCCCGTGTTCCGCCCTGGCCGAACCGGGCTATTGGACTCGGTGTCCGATCTGCCAGACTGGGCGGCATGACGGACTCTTCGCGCGCCACTCGACGCCTGGTCACCCTGATGGCCGGGATGGGCGCCGCCCACTTCATCGCCCCGCGGCCCTTCGACGCGCTCATTCCCGAGAGCCTGCCGGGGAGCCCCCGCACCTGGACGCACCTCAGCGGCGTCGCCGAGCTGGCCTGCGCCGCGGCCGTCGCGTACCCGAAGACCCGCCGCAAGGGCGCCATCGCCACGGCCGTGCTGATGGCGGCCGTCTTCCCCGCCAACGTCAAGATGGCCCGCGACTGGCGCGAGCGCCCCCTTCCGCTGCGCGCGGCCGCCTACGGCCGCCTGCCGTTCCAGGCGCCCCTCATCGGCTGGGCCCTCCACGTCGCCCGCTCGTCCGAGTAGACGAGCGACACCCGCGCCCCCGCCGATGAACCGGCGGGCGCGCGGGTGCCGGGCCGTCACTCGGCGGCGGCCTTCGCCCTGATCTTCTGCTGGAGGGTGCGCACCTTGGCGAGGTTCAGCGCCGACGCCTCGGTGTAGCCCCGGAACATGGCCATCGTCTCGAAGATCGCCGTGTTCGTGCCGGCCTTGGCGGGCAGGCCCGCGCGCAGGTCGGCGATCGGGTTGAACAGGTTCCACGGGCCGCAGCCCGACGCCTTCGGGACGCCGAACGCGTTGTCCACGACCGTCGAGGCGAACACCAGCGGGTTGTCCGGGTGCGCCTCGATGGGCTTGCCGCTGATCGGCTGGTTCGGCGGCGGCGGGTTCGTGGTGAGGAACGTGAGGTTGAGCGTGATCGGGTCGGCGGCGCTCCCGACGTGGCAGGTGTCGCCGAGCAGCGGGTTGATCGTCTTGATCTTCAGCTTCATCCGGTAGGCGATGTTCGGGTCGTCCGCCGGGGCGACCTCGGGGTCGGCCGCGAACTGCGGCTGCGCGTGCAGCTGCAGGAGCGGGAGCACATCGGTGCCGGGGATGCCGAACACGCCGCCCGTCACCCGGATCGGCTCGCCCTTCAGCGAGCGGAAGACGAACTTCTGCTCCAGGGTGCTGGGGTCGAAGCCATTCGCGTAGGTGAGCGAGATCGGCTTGGTGATCGCCTGATCGATCTTGCCCATCTGGAGCCTGCCGCCGGTGATCACCACCACGCTGCAGAGCCAGAAGTTCGGGTCGGAGCCCTCGGGCAGCTCGGCGAGCGTCGGGCAGTCGTTCAGGTTCACCTCCGGCGGGATCGGCGCCGCGTCCCGGGCGGACGCCGACGGGGCCGGGGCGGTGAGCGCCAGGGCGCTCGCGGCCACGGCGGCGGCCGCCGCCGTGCGCCGCCGGTTGAACGGTCTTCTCATTTGTGCTCCCGGAAGGGTCGTGGTCCGCACGGTTCGCGGACGCGAACCGTGCGGACCTGGGGCGCGGCGCACCGCGCCGGTTGAGTGCGATGGAGCGGGGCTCGGATTCGGCGGTCAGTTCGCCAGGTCGGTGTAGGTCTTGAAACCGACGTACTGCTTGAAGATCGCGGTGTTGTTCCCGGCCGCCGCCGGCAGGCCGGAGTACAGGTTGACGGCCCAGTTCAGGGAGCCGCCGAGCCCGCAGGAGCGCGACCGCGGCACCGCGAACGCGTTGTCGACCACCGTCGTCTTCAGAACCGGCGGGTCCTCCTGGACGACCTCGGGCGCCGAGCCGGAGATGGGCGTGTTCGGCGGCGGCGGGCTGGTCGTGCCGACGGTGAGCGCCAGCTCGATCGGGTCGTCGTTCGTCCCGATGGTGCAGTACGAGCCGAGCAGCGGGTTCTGCACGTCCACCTTGAGGTCGAGCCGCAGGTTGCCGTTCTCCAGGCCGATGTGCCCGGCGTACCGCGGCTTCGCGTAGATGGCGGTGACGAACGGGTCGCCGAAGAGGCCCGGCTGGACGAGCATCTTGTCGGCCTTGAAGGAGCCGAAGACGACCTTCTCCTCCAGGGTGACCGGGTCGAAGCCGTTGGCGTAGGTCAGGGTGATCGGCTTGGTGATGGGCTGGTCCAGCTTCCCGAGCTTGAACGTCCCGCCGGTGGTCACCGCGACGTTGCAGAGCCAGAAGGCGGGGTCGGCGCCCGCGGGCAGGTCGGGGCAGTCGGCGAAGCCGATGCTCGGGATCTCCTCGGCGGCCGCGGACGGGGCCGTCGCAGCGCCGAGGACGCCGGCGGTGACGGCGAGTGCGGAGGCCGTTCCCAGCAGGCGGCGCCGGAACGTAGCTCTCATGGTGCGCTCCACAGGAAGAAGAAGGTGGCGACGGTGACGGGCCGCCCCGGGCGGGGGCGGCCCGTCGTCGCGGGCGCGGGGGGTGGACCGCGCCCGGAGGGAGGATGGACGTGCCGGTCAGGCCCGGATCAGGGCCCGACCGCCAGGAGACCGGCCGTCGGGGTCGGCACGATCTGGAAGTTGCCGTTGGCCGCGACCGAGGCCGGGCACCGAGCGTCGGGGGCGGGCGACGTCCTGCGCTGCAGGGACTGCCCGTTCAGCTTGCCCTGCGCCTGCGCGTTGCCGGCCACCGGCTTGTTCGCGCTGTTGTGGTTGTAGAGGTCCAGCGTGAGCGTCGTCGTGAGCGTGTAGTGGCACGTCAGCGACGGGATGCCCAGGCTCGGGAGCGTCAGCACGGCCTGGACGTGGGAGGGGGCGTTCGGCGGGATGGTGAGCGTCGCGTCCCGTCCGCCGGCGACGGGCGCGTGGTTCACCGTGCCGCCGGAGTAGGGGAGGTTCAGGGCGGTGATGGTGGTCGTGCCGCCCTTGTTGTTGGTGCACCCGGAGATGGTCACGCCGTTGAGGACGCCGCCGGTGCCGTTGGAGTTGATGTACGCGTCGAGCGTCGCGCTCGTGCACGTCGTGATGATCGCGCCGAGCGTGCTGACGCCGCTGATCGTGGCGTTGCCCAGGTTGCTCGCGCGGACGTCGCCGGAGTAGGCGACGCCGTTGGAGGTGATCGTGGCGGACGCGAGTGCCGCCGTGGCCGAGGCCATGACGAGCGCGGTGGCGCCCAGCGCGGGGACTGCGATGCGGCGGAGCTTCTTCATTCCTGTCTCGCTTCGGGGTGGGAATGCGGGAATGAACCTGATCGCCGGGTCGGCCTGGCCACAACCGAACGGCGATCCATGGCACCTGCACGGAACCATGAATGACCGTGTTCATCAAGGGAGCGGAAGGAGTCGGTAAGGGCATTGGCCCATTCGGTAATGCCGTCCGATGCCATTGAGAGCGGCCATAAGAGCGTCACGGTGACTGTGAAGTCCGTCACGGTCGGTACGGCCGCGCAGGTAGGCTGTGCGGCACCTCACGTAAGTGACTGCTGACCAGAGGTCACCGAGACCGGTTCCCGGGTGTCCGGATCCGGTCACCCGGATCCGGCGCCCCCGGCGGTCGCGATCGGCGTGGCCGCGACCGGTCAGGCCGGCGGCGGGGCGTCCGGCCCCCACCGCTCCGTGTCCGGGATCGCGAAGACGGCGATCAGACCGTTGAGCAGACGTGGGAGCTCCGCCGTCTCCCCGCGCCGGATGCGCGTGTAGGCCACCTCGTAGATCCCTCCGATGAGGGTCTCGCCGAGCAGCTCCGGCTCCGGATAGTGCGGGAACAGCTCCCGCATGTTGTCGACGACGATCTGCGCGAACGCCTGCTTCGCCTCGTCCCGCCGCGCGGCCGCCGCCGGCCCGGCCGCCAGGCACTCCACGATGCAGGTCCGCGCGCTGTCCGGATGGTCGGCCAGGAATTCGAGGAACGCGCCCACGCCGGCCCGCAGCCGGCCGAGCGCCTCCGCCTCGTCCTGATACGCGCGCGTGACATGGTCCATCAAATCCGCGACGTTCGCGTCGAACGCCCGCAGGAAAGCGTCCTCTTTGTTCTTGAAATGAACGTAGAACGTCGCTCGGGAAACGCCGGCGCGGCCGATGACGGAATCCACCGTCAGCTGCGCGTATCCGCTCGCCGCCGCGACCTCGGTGACGGCGGTCAGGATCCGCGCGATCTGGTGCTGCGCGACGAAGTCCCGGGAGAGGCTGTGGCGCCCCGACGGCAGCCGGGCGACCCCGCCGGCCTGCCGGGAGGTGCCTCCGCCGCCGTCGCTCATGCTTCCCCCCCGGGCGTCGAGTTCCTGGCATCGCACGCGTGCCCGCAACCGTAGCAAGCCGCTCGGAGCCCCGGAAAATGGCATGATCAAGGCCATCATGGAAGCGCTGCGTCCTGAAGACCCCCCGGAGATCGGCGGCTACCCCGTGCTCGCGCGGCTCGGCGCGGGCGGCATGGGCCAGGTCTACCTCGGCCTCACCGGCGGCGGCCGGCACATCGCGGTGAAGGTGATCCGCGAGGACTTCGAAGGCCCGCAGGCCCTGGCCCGGTTCCGCCGCGAGGTGCAGACCGTCGGCCGGGTCCGCAGCCGGTGCGCGGCCGCGCTCGTCGGCGCCGGGCTCGAAACGCCCCCGTACTGGCTCGCCACCGAGTACATCCCCGGCCCGACCCTCCGGCAGGCCGTCGTGCAGCATGGTCCGCTCCCGCCCGACACCTGCCTGCGGCTCCTCGCGGCCCTCGCCCAGGGCCTCATGGAGATCCACTCCCAGGGCGTCCAGCACCGCGACCTCAAGCCGGGCAACGTCATCCTCGCGCCGGACGGCCCCCGCCTCATCGACTTCGGCATCGCCCGCGGCGAGGACCAGACGCAGATCACCCAGACCGGTGCGTGGAACGGCACCCCCGGCTACGTGGCGCCCGAGGTGCTGCGCGAGCAGGCCCCCGTCCCCGCGTCCGACATGTTCTCCCTGGCCGGGACCGTCGCCTACGCCGCGACCGGACGCCCCCCGTTCGGCGGCGGCCCCATCGAGGCCATCATCCACCGCACCCTCAGCGGCGACCTCGACCTCACCGGCGTCGACACCCGGCTGGCCGGCATCCTCACCCGGTGCGCGGCGAAGGACCCCGCCCGGCGCATCACCCCGCAGGACGTCCTCCAGGAGGTCGGCCCCCTCGGGCACCCGGCCCAGGACCCCGCCTACCACCGCCTCGTCGGCGCGATCCCGCAGGCCCCGCTCAGCGTCGGCGAGGCCGCCACCGCCGGTCTCCTCCCGCGCGAGCGCACCCGGACCGGCGGCGGCCCGTCCCGCTCCCGGGCACCGATGCTCCTCGCCGCCGCCGCGGTCGCCGCCGTCGTGCTGACCGCCGCGGTCGTGACCCGGACCGTCCTGAACGGCCCCGAAGGCGGAGCGAAGGCCGACGCGGGCACGAGCACCACCCGCCCGGCGGGCACCGCGTCCCCCGGAGGCGCACCGACCGGGAGCGCGCCCCGGACCGGACCCCCGACCGGCGAACCCTTCGTGAAGCAGCCCGACCAGGACTTCCAGACGACGAGGTGGACCAAGAAGGGCATGATCTGCCTCCCGGCCGTCCGCAGCGAGCCGGGCTCCCCGCAGGACCTGCAGACGAGCGCCCCGCGCCAACCGGTCGCGAAGAACGACCCGGTGGAACTCTCCGCACGCTTCAAGTACTCCCGACCGAAGGACTACTACATCGCCGCGCTGGTGCGCCCGCCGGTGTGGATGCTCGGCAACGCCTCGAACGGCGAGACCCTCAGCAGACCCGTCAAGCTCCCGACGGACGGCGACGACGCGACGCTGCGCTACCCCGCCGACTTCCCGTCGGACCGGGGATACCCCATCGACCGCGGCGAGTGGACGGTCATCTGGCTCCACGTCCACCCGAACGGCGACGCCTACTACATAGGCTGCGACGGCTTCGAAGGCGCGTAGTCAATCGCAGTGCCCTTGGCGTCAGGCGCAAAGCGCCTTAGGCGCCGGTCGGGGACCGCGGTCAGGGGCGGTTCATGCCGTCACTATCACGGCGGAGCCGTGGCCGAAGAGGCCCTGGTTGACCGCTATGCCGGCTCGGGCGTTCTCCACCTGGCGGCCTTCCGCCCGGCCGCGCAGCTGCCAGGTCAGTTCGCATACCTGGGCGATCGCCTGGGCGGGGATGGCCTCGCCGAAGCAGGCCAGGCCGCCGCTGGGGTTGACCGGGATGCGGCCGCCCAGGGTCGTGGCGCCGGAGCGGAGGAGGTCTTCGGCGCCGCCGGGCTCGCACAGGCCGATGTCCTCGTACCAGTCGAGTTCGAGGGCGGTGGACAGGTCGTAGACCTCGGCGAGGGAGAGGTCCTCCGGGCCGATGCCCGCCTCCTCGTAGGCGGCGTGCGGGAGGGCGGAGCGGAAGGGACGGTCGGGTTCGGGGACGGCCATCGCCGAGTCGGTCGCGAAGTCGGGCAGGTCCAGGACGGTCTTCGGGAACGTCGGCGTGACCGTGGACAAGGCGGGGATGCGGACGGGCTTGGTGATGCCGTGCCGTTTCGCGAAGTCCATGGAGGTCAGGACGAGGGCGGCGCCGCCGTCGCTGGTCGCGCAGATGTCGAGGAGGCGCAGCGGGTCGGCGACCACGGCGGATTCGCGGACGTCCTCGAGCGTCACCTCCTTGCGGTACCGGGCGTTGGGGTTGGCGAGGCCGTGCCGGCCGTTCTTCACCTTGACGGCGGCGAAGTCGTCCAGGGTCGCGCCGTGCACGGCCATGCGGCGGCGGGCGGCGAGCGCGAAGTAGATGGGATTGGTGGCGCCGAGGAGGCGGAACCGCAGCCAGTCGGGGTCGTCGGGGCGGTCGCCGCCGACCGGCTTGAAGAAGCCCTTCGGGGCGGCGTCGGCGCCGACGACGAGGGCGACGTCGCAGAGGCCCGCGAGGATCTGGGCGCGCGCGTTCGCGATGGCCTGGGCGCCGGACGCGCAGGCGGCGTAGCAGGACGACACCTGCGCGCCCGACCAGCCGAGCGCCTGGGCGAACGTCGCGCCCGCGATGAAGCCCGGGTAGCCGTTGCGGATGGTGTCGGCGCCGGCGACGTACTGGACGTCCTGCCAGGTCAGCCCGGCGTCGGCGAGGGCGGTGCGAGCCGCGGCGAGGCCGTACTCGACGAAGTTGCGCCCCCACTTGCCCCACGGGTGCATGCCCGCGCCGAGGACGGCGATGTCACGGGTGCTCAATTGACCGGCCTCCACATCCACACGGTGTACTCGGCGTCGTCGTCGGTGTAGAGGACGCCCTCGGTGAGCTCGACCTCCATGCCGACCTCCAGGTCGTCCACGGTGACGCCGGGGACCACCTGGCCGAGGACGACCATCCGCTCGGTCTCCAGTTCCACGGCCGCGACCGTGTAGGGGACGAACGGGTCGGGGGAGACGTAGGGGGCGGGCGGCTTGTACCGGGAGTCCGCGTAGGACCAGACGCGGCCGCGCCGGGAGAAGGCGTACTCCTCCAGTTCCGACCCGTCCCTGGGGCCGGCGCAGCGCGGGTTGCGGCAGGCCAGCTCGTTGCGCGGGAAGTAGGGCGTCCCGCAGGACGCGCAGCGCGTGCCGAGCAGGCGCACGTCCCCGTCCGCGCCGGTGAACCAGCCCTGGATCGCCGGACGGCGCTCCCTGCCCGTACTCACGCCGGTCGTACTCACGCGGCCTCCCGTATCAGTCGCCTACCCGGCGGAGGGTAGCGACGGGGCGCCCCGTCCGGCGGGGCCGTCCCGGTGGGCGGGAGGAAACGGCCGGGGGCGACCTAACTGACTCGTCAGTCACTTGGATACAGTGACCGAGTCGGATTCTGTTCGCCGATCGGCCGGATGAGGAGCGTTGCGGATGCGGACTGGACTGCAGGGGAAGACGGCCCTGGTCACCGGGGCCTCCCGGGGGATCGGGAAGGCGACCGCGGTCGCGCTGGCGGCCGAGGGCGCGAACGTCGTGCTCTCGTCCCGCAAGCAGGACGCGCTCGACGAGGTCGCCAAGGAGATCCGCGCGGAGTACCCCGGCGTGGGGGTGCTGGCGAAGGCCGCGCACGTGGGCGACCCCGAGCAGGCGGAGGCGTGCGTGGACGCGGCGGTCGCCGAGTTCGGCGGGCTGGACGTCCTGGTCAACAACGCGGGCACCAGCCCCCACTTCGGCCCGATGACCGAGATCGAGCCGGCCGCCGCGGAGAAGACCGTCCAGGTCAACCAGTTCGCGGTCGTCCTGTGGACGCAGCTCGCGTGGAAGAAGTCGATGCGAGAGCGCGGCGGCGCGGTCATCAACATCGCCTCGGTCGGCGGCCTGGTCACCGAGCACGGCATCGGGTACTACAACGCGACGAAGGCCGCCGTGATCCACCTCAGCCGCCAGTTCGCGATGGAGCTGGCGCCGAGGGTGCGGGTCAACTGCATCGCGCCCGGCCTGGTGAAGACGGCCCTCGCCCGCGCGCTGTGGGAGGAGAACGAGGAGCAGATCAGCAAGTACATGCCGCTCGGCCGGCTCGGGGAGCCCGAGGACATCGCGAAGGCGGCGGTGTTCCTCGCTGGCGACGCGTCGTCCTGGATGACCGGCCAGACCATGGTGGTCGACGGCGGCTCCATCATCCGGCCCTCGATCGCCTAGGGGAGACAGAGACATGGCACGCTGGGGACTCACCATTCCGCTGACCGGGGTCGCGCTCGGCGAGCACCGCGAGATCGTCGCGGAGCTGCCGTCGCTCGGCTACACCGACGCGTGGTCCGCCGAGACCAACGGCACGGACGCGTTCACGCCGCTCGCCCTGGCCTCGCAGTGGGCGCCGGAGCTGCGGCTCGGCCCCGCGATCGTGCCGGTCTACACGCGCGGTCCGGCGCTGCTCGCGCAGCAGGCCGCGACCATCGCGGAGCTGGCGCCCGGACGGTTCGTGCTCGGCATCGGCACCTCGTCCGAGACGATCGTGAGCCGCTGGAACGGCATCCCGTTCGACGAGCCCTACAAGCGGACGCGCGACACCCTCCGCTTCCTCCGCAAGGCGTTCGCGGGCGAGAAGGTGAAGGAGGAGTACGAGACCTTCGCCGTCAGGGGCTTCAAGCTGGACAACGCGCCCGCGACGCCGCCGCCGATCGTCCTGGCCGCGCTGCGCCCCGGCATGCTGCGGCTCGCGGCGCGGGAGGCCGACGGCGCGATCACGAACTGGCTGGCGCCGAAGGACGTCCGGACGGTCCGCGGCGAGCTCGGCGACGCGCCGGAGCTGATCGCGCGGCTGTTCGTCTGCCCGACGGACAACGCCGACGAGGCCCGCGCGATCGGCCGCTGGATGATCGCCGCGTACATGACCGTGCCGGTGTACCGGGCGTTCCACGAGTGGCTCGGCCGCGGCGACGCGCTCGCCCCGATGAACGAGGCGTGGGCCGCGGGCGACCGGAAGAAGGCCCTTGAGGTCATCCCGGACGAGGTCGTGGACGACCTGATCGTGCACGGTTCCCCGGCGGCGTGCCGGGTCCGGATCCGCGAGTACATGGACGCCGGGCTCACCACGCCGGTGCTCGCGGTCGTCCCTGGCGGCGGCCTGTCGCCGCTGGAGGCGGTCCGGGCGCTGGCCCCCAGCGCGGGCTGACCGGGGCGGCTCCGCGCGGTGTTCCATGGTCGCGCTCGCTTGCTCACTCGTTCCTCGCTCCGCCGCTCGCCGCTCCAGCCGATGTTTGCCCTGTCCGGTCGCCGGGCAGGGTGGGGCGATCGATTCCGCAACACCGAGACGTGAGGAGCCGATCGTGCTCACCCTGACCAGCGACGCCGTCCAGGTGATCCGTACCGTGACCGCCAGCCCCGACCTGCCGCCGGAGACCGGCCTGCGCATCCAGCCGGGCATCAACGGCTCGGACGCGCTGCGGCTGTCGGTCGCGCCGGCTCCGGAGGCCGGTGATCAGGTCGTCGAGGAGGCCGGCGCCAAGGTGTACCTGGAGTCCGCCGTCGCCGAGCTGCTCGACGACAAGACCCTCGACGCGCAGGTCGATCCGCAGGGCGACGTGGCGTTCACGATCGCCGATGGCACCGTGACCTGACGGCGGACCGAGAGGTGAACGGGGTGACGCCCGGCGGCATGCCGCCGGGCGTCACCGCCCGTCGAGGATGCGGGCGAGCAGCTGCGTGCAGTTGTTGTCGTGGGGGAAGTCGCTGGTCGCGTCGATCCAGCCGAAGTCGATCATCGCCTGCCCGATCCGGGCCATGATCACGGAGAACTTGAAGCCGGACAGGATCTCGTAGTACGCCATGTCGCGCATGGGCCGTCCGAGCAGCTGCTCGTAGCGGGCGACGGTCTCCTCGGCGGACGGGAAGCCGGGGAGTCGCTCGGCGCCGATGCCCTCGGAGTGGTGCCGGTCCAGGAACAGGAACCAGGCGAGGTCCTCCTCGGGGGCGCCGAGCATCGCGGTCTCCCAGTCCAGGACGGCGGCGGGCGTCCCGTCCTGGAAGATGACGTTGCCGATGCGGGCGTCGCCCCACAGCGCGGCGGGCGCGCCGGGTTCGTCCGGACGGTTGGCGCGCAGCCATCCGAGGGCCTCCAGCGCGACCTCCTGCGGCCCCTTGTACGCCCAGCCGAGATAGTGCTCGTAGTAGTTGAGGCGCTGGTCGAGGCCCACCGCGCCCCAGTGCGGCTGGTCGAGGAAGCCGAGGCCGAGCGCGTCCACGTCCAGCCGGTGCAGCCGCGCCATGATCTCCAGCGTGGACCACCACATCGCGGCCCGCTCCGCCTCCGGGACCTCGGTGACCCAGCCGTCCATGTGGTACGGCGGCATGTCGGTCGGGACGCGGCCGTCGATCCGCTCCATCACGAAGAACGGGGCGCCGAGGACGGACCCGGTCGGCTCGTACCAGTGGATGGGCGGGACGGGGATGTCGGTGTCCGCGTCGAGGATCCGCATGAGGCGGTACTGCTCCTCGAAGCGGGGCTCGGGGAAGATCTGGTAGTGCTCCGGCGCGACGCGCGCGACGTAGCGGCCGGTCGCGGCGGCGGCGGGATCGGTCCATTCCGCGTCGAACAGCAGCGTCTCGCTGGAGAACCCGCTGGTCTGGGGCGTGTCGAGCCGGGTGATGCGCACGCCTGGACGGTGCCCGTCCAGCCAGCGGGTCAGGGTGGCCAGGGTGATCTCGGGATCGCGTTGATCGGGAACGGGCATCGCCGCCTCCTCGCACGCTCGGGACCCGCGGTCCCGTAAGTAGAACGTGTTCTATCAACGGGCGGCGGGCCGGTCAATGGGGCGGCCCCGGGCCGCCCCGGGGCGCCCGTGCGAGACGGGCACCGTGAAAAGATCGGGACATGCGCCTCACCAAGCTGGGACACGCCTGCGTCCGGATCGACAAGGACGACCGGTCCCTCGTCATCGACCCCGGTGCGTTCAGCGACGCGGCGGGCGCCCTCGTCGGCGCCGACGCCGTCCTCATCACCCACGAGCACTTCGACCACTTCGACCAGGACGCCCTCCGCCAGGCCCTCGCCGCGGACCCCCTCCTGGAGGTGTGGACGTCCCGGACCGTCGCCGGGAACCTCGCCGACCTCGGATCCCGCGTCCACGAGGTCGGGCACGGCGACGCCGTCGAGATCGCGGGCTTCGACGTCCACGTCTACGGCGAGGACCACGAGATCCTGCACCCGGACGTCCCGCCGATCCCGAACACGGGCTTCCTCATCGACGGGGAGGTCTTCCACCCCGGCGACGCGCTGACCGTCCCGTCCGAACCCGTCCGGACGCTGTGCCTGCCCGGCAACGCGCCCTGGATGAAGGTCCCCGAGCTGTACGCGTACGCGCGGGAGGTCGCGCCCGAGCGCGCGTTCGTCGTCCACGACGGGCTGCTGAACGACATCGGCCTGACCGTGATGATGAACCACGTCGGCAAGGCCGGCGAGGAGCTCGGCAAGGACTTCCGCCGCCTGCTGCCGGGCGACTCGGTGGAACTGGGAGACGTGTGACCTCGCCCGCCCACTCCTCCGTGCGCGCCGTCGAGGCGGTCTTCTTCGACATCGGCGAGACCCTCGTCAACGAGGGCGGGATCTACATGCGCTGGGCCGACTGGCTCGGCGTCCCGCGCCACACGTTCCTCACCAAGCTCGGCGCCGTCCTCGCCACCGGCGGCGGTCACATGGATGTGTTCGAGTACTTCCGTCCTGGTTTCGACCTCGTGGCGGAGGAGCGGCGCCGCGCCGAGGCGGGCGTCCCGAACGGATTCGGCGCCGACGACCTGTACCCCGACGCCCGCCCCTGCCTGGCCGCCCTCCGCGCCCAGGGCCTGTACGTCGGGATCGCCGGGAACCAGCCGGTCGAGGCCGCCGAGCAGATCGCCGCCCTCGATCTGGACGCGGACGCCATCGGCATCTCGGACATCTGGGGCGTGAGCAAGCCCGACCCGGAGTTCTTCGAGCGCTGCGCCCAGCTCGCCGACGTCCTGCCCGACCGCGTCCTGTACGTGGGCGACCGCATCGACAACGACGTCCGCCCGACCGTCGCCTACGGGATGCGCTCCGCGTTCCTGCGCCGCGGCCCCTGGGGGCACATCCAGGAGGACGCCGGCGCCCTGGCCGACTGCCTCTTCGTCCTGGACGAGCTGACCGGCCTTCCGGATCTGCTCGCGGCCTACAACGCGCGGGCGGTCCGCTGAAGCCGCCACCTGGACGTCGGAGGACCGTCCCCTAAGGGGCATCCCTTACGTCCCAGGTAGGGAGTTGAACGGCACTGGAGAGTGATGTAGAGCATGGTGTCCGGTTCGTAGCGTGGGTAACGAAGAACCATCCGACGAACGGAAAGAGAAGACCATGACGAGCCTGTACCGTCCCCGCGATGAGCGGATGATCGCCGGTGTCTGCGCCGGCCTCGGCCGCCGCTTCGGCCTGTCGGCCGGTGTCGTGCGGCTTCTGTTCGTCCTGTCCTGCCTGCTGCCCGGCCCGCAGTTCGTGGTCTACCTGGTGCTCTGGGCGATGCTCCCGAACGAGGACCGCTCCATGGCCGGCCACCGCTGAGCCAAGATCATCAGCCCCCCTTGGCCGGGACCGGCCTCGCGGTGTTAGATCGGGGCAGACCGATCCGGAAGGAGCCGCGGTGCCGGAGGAGGGCGGCGACCTCGAGCGGGCGGTCCGCCTGCTCGGGCATCTGCGCGACCTCGCCCGCTCCCGGCGCCCCGCCCGCGACCTCGCCGAGCACGACCGCGTCCACTGGCTGGCCGACCTGCCGGGAGACGTGTACGTCGAGGCGGACGCCGGTCCCGGCGACGTCCTGTTCAGCGTCCCCGTCATCCCGCTGACGCCCCCCGCCGTCCTGGAGGAGTTCGACGGCTGGCTCGCGCTGCGGCACTGGTACCGGGCCCTGCGCGACCTCGCCGAGCAGGCGCAGGACGTGGTGCTCGCCGCCGGCCTGCTCGCGTGGCGGCCCCCCGCCGGGCCGCCCGTCCGCGACCACCTGCTGAACACGCCCGTCCGGATCGTCGTGGACGACCGGACGGGGCGCATCGACGTCGTCCTCCAGGGCCATGCCGAACTCCGCGACCGCGACCTGCTCGCCGGACGCCCCGGCTACCGCCCCGCCGACTGGCTGGCGGACGCGGTCCGCGCCGGGCAGGGCTTCGGGCTGAACGCCTCGGTCGGCGACGTCCTGCGCAAATGGGGCGCGGCCGCGTTCCCCGACGGCGTCCCGGACGCCCCGCAGGACGGCGCCGAACCCGTCGCCTACCGGGAGGACTGGGCGGCCGAGCCCGCGACGCAGGCGCCGGCCGTCCCCCGGCTGCGGCTCGCGCCCGCGCTCGTCGCCCGCCCCCAGGGCCGGACGGCCGTCGCCGCCTACCACGACCGCCTCATCGACCTGCTGCGCGGCGGCGCACCCGTGCCGTCCGGACTCGCCCGGTTCCTCGCGGGACGCCCCCAGATCCTGCACATCGCCGACCGGAAACCGCGGACCGTCCCGGACATCGTCGCGGGACTGCTCGTCCGGGGGCACCGGGTGCTGGTCGCGACGTCCGGCGCCACCGCGTCCGGGACGCTGCGCGCCGCGCTCCCGCCCGGCCTCGCCGCCCTCACCGTCGCCGACCCCGCCGCGGCCGCCGCCGCGATGGGCGCCGTCCACACCCGCGCCGCCGCCCACGACCGGCGCCGCCACGGCGTCGCGCTCGTCCTGATGGGGGAGCGGGAGGCGGCCGCCGAACAGGACCTCGCCGAGCTCACCGCCCGGCTCGAGGACGCCGAGGCGCGGGACGCCGCCGACCTCGGCCCCGGCTACCGGGGCGGCCGCGGCGAGCTCACCCGCCGGCTCCGCGCCGAGGCGCCCGAGCTGTCCTGGCTGCCGGTCGCCCCCGACCTGCCGCCGGGGCCGCCGATCTCCCGCGCGGAGGCCGCGGAACTCGTCGTCCTGCTGGCCGACGAGACCGCCGAGCGGAAGGCCCGCACGAGCCTGCGGGACGTCGATCCCGGAACCCTGCCCAGCGGCCCCTACGTCCGGACCCTGATCGAGGCGGAGGCCGCCGCGATCGAACGGGCGGCCCGCTCCGAGTCCGGCCTCGCGCGGCGCCTCCGGGACGGCGACGTCACCGTCCTCGCCCGGCTGGACGGCGCCGCGTCCATCGTCGCCGCCGCGCTCCGCGACCTCGGCCTGGACGGGCATCCCGGCGGCTGGAACACCGCCGATCTGGCCGTCCGCGCGTTCGCCGACGCGCTCGCGCACCGCCGTCCGCTGATCTGGTCGCGGGTCGCCGACATGACGTCCCGCGCCCGGTGGGCCGAACGGGCGCTGCGCGACCTCGAAGGGCACCGCGTCGTCCTGCCCGAAGGGGACCGCGACCTGCGCGGCCTGGCGGGCATCGCCCAGGACCTCCGCGACTACCTGGGCGAGGGCGGCGCCCTCAAGCGCGGGCCGCTGAAGCCCGCCGTGCAGCGGCAGGCCGACCCGCTCCTGCACGACACCACCGTGGACGGCGCCGCGCCCACCACCCCCGAACTGCTCGACATCGTCCAGACCGAGATCATGCTGCGGCTGACCTGCCGGGAGCTCCAGTACGTGTGGGAGGCCGCCGGGATCTCGTTCCCCGCCGACCCGCCGCACGCCGACCGCGTCGCCCGGTTCGTCCGCGCGCACGCGCGGCTGGCGCGCGTCCACGACGCGGTCCCCGCCGTCGAGGAGACGCGGCGGCTCCTCGACCGGATCGGCGCCGCCGTCCCCCTCGACGACCCGCACCAGTGGCACGCCTACACCGCCGCCCTGTCGAGCGCCCTGGAGGGCCTCGGCGCGGGCCGGGCCACCGCCGACGTCGAGGCGCTCCGCGACGCGATCGGAGCGCCCCCGGGCGACGCCCCGCCCGCCGCCGACGACCCGCCCGAACTGCACGCGGCGCTCGCCGCGATCGACGCCCGCGACGCCGACGCCTACGCCCGCGCCCTCGACGCCCTCGCGGCGGCCCGGCGCGAGCGGGCCGCGCAGCTCCGCTGCGAGGAACTGATCGGACGGGTCCGCGCCGTCCACCCGGACCTCGCCAACCTGATGCTCGCGACGGACGGCGACGAGGCCTGGCGGCAGCGCATCGAGCGCTGGGACGAGGCATGGGCGTGGGCGCGCGCGTCGGGCCGCCTCGCCGCGACCGCCCGCGCACCCGAGGTGGACCGCCTCCGCGCCGACGTGGCCCAGGCCCGCGAGCGCCTGGACGCGGTCCGCGCCGAACTGGCGGAGGCCCGCGCCTGGGGCGCCGTCCTCACCCGCCCGGAATCGGCCGTCCCGTCCGAGGTGATCCCGGCCTGGATCCTGCCGCTGTGGCGCATCCCTGAGATCCTGCCGCCCCGTCCCGACTCGTTCGACGTCGTGATCGTGGACGGCGAGCACGGCGCCGGCGCGGAGGCGCTGTTCCTCCTCTGGCTGGCCCCCCGGACCATCCTGGTAGGCCCGCCCGGCGCGGACCCCCCGGCCCCGGACGGCGAGGCCCCGCCCCCGAGCGCCATCACGGCCGAGACCACCCTCTTCACGGCGCTTCTCACCCCGCCGCCCCAGCCGCCCGCCACCCCGAAACCGAAGACCACCCCGAAGCCGCACGTCGCCCCCCAGCCGCAGCCCGCGCCGGGGCGGCATGCCGAACGAGAGCCGCAGGCCGCGCCGAGGCCGCGCGCCGCGCCGGGGCCACAGCCGGCACCGAGGCCGCAGACCGCGCCGGGGGCGCACGTCCAACGGGAGCCGGAGGCCGCGCGGGGGCCGCATGGCGCGCCGGGTTCGCAGCCTGCGCCGGGGGCCGGAGCGCGCGAGTCGCATGTCGCGCCGGGGCCGCTCAGGCCGGAATCCGGGCCGCCTTCGCGGGCGGTTCCCGAGCCGCAGCCCGAGCCCCGGCCGGATCCGGATCCGGGGCGGGCGCAGGATCCGGCCCCGGCGCAGATCCGGCGCGGCCGGTCGATCGCCGCGTACAAGCGGCACGAACTGGTCGAGTTCGTCGGACGGGTCGCGGCGCGCGAGCCCGATCTGACCGACGACCAGCTCGTCGAGCTGGTCGCGCGGCTGATGGGGTGCCCGGAGGACGAGGCCCTTCTCGTCGGAGCCCGGCTACGCTACGCGGTGGCCGCATATCGGGAGCGGACCGGCTAAGGTGGAACGGAATAGTTCGTTCTTCCATTGAGGGGCCGATGCGCACGCTCGACACCCGCACCCTGAACCGAGCCGCCCTCGACCGCCAGCTCCTCCTCCGCCGATCCGGCATGTCGGCGCCGGAGGCCGTCCGGCACCTCGTCGCCGTCCAGGCGCAGGAGCCGAACTCCCCCTACCACGCCCTCTGGACGCGCCTCGAGACCTTCCGCCAGGACGACCTCACCGGCCTGCTCCACGACCGGTCGGTGGTCCGGGCCGCGCTCCTGCGGGGAACGCAGCACATGACGGCGGCCGACGACTACCTGTGGATCCGTCCCCTCGTCCACGCGCGGCTGCTCAGCGCCCGGCAGAGCGCCTTCGGGCGGGTCACCCGGGACTGGGACCTGGACGCCCTCGCCGCCGAGGCCGTCCGGCTGCTGAGCACCGAGACCCTCACCCGCCCCCAGCTCGCGCGGGCGCTCACCGAGATCTGGCCCGGCCGCGACGTCACCGCCCTCGGCTGGACGGTCCAGGCGCTGGTCCCCGTCGTCCACCCTCCGCCCGGCCGGACATGGAACACCTTCGGTGCCGTCACGCTCGCCCTCGCCGAGGACTGGATCGGCGCTCCCCTCCACCCGGACCCCGCGCCGGACGCCCTCATCCGCCGCTACCTCGCCGCGTTCGGCCCCGCGTCCGTCAAGGACTTCCAGACCTGGTCGGGGCTGCGGCGCACGGCCGCCGACTTCGAACGCCTCCGCCCCACCCTGCGGGTCTTCCGCGACGAGAACGGCGCGGAGCTCTTCGACGTCCCGGACGGCCCGCTGCCCGATCCGGACACCCACGCCCCCGTCCGGTTCCTCCCCGACTTCGACAACCTGGTGCTCGCCTACGCGGACCGGTCCCGGCTGATGACGCCGGAGAGGCGCGCGGCGGTCTGCATCGGGTCGGAGACGAAGCCGGTCCTCCTCGTGGACGGCCGCGTCCAGGCGACCTGGGAGCTGAGGCACGACCGGAAGGCGGCGAAGGCCGTCCTGACCGTCGCGCCGTTCGAGCCGCTCACCGCAGACATCGGACCGGAGGCCGCGGCGCTCCTCGCGTTCACGGCACCGGACGCCGACCACGACGTCCGGCTCGCGCCCCGCGAGTGAGAGCGGCCGGCGGGCCGGTCCATCGCGTTCGTCCGGTCAGCGGCTCTCCCCGGCGTCGTACCGGTCGTCGATGAGGACGACCTGCCGCCCCGCGGCGGCGAGGAACGACGCCGCGATGGCGGACCGGTATCCGGACGCGCAGTGCACCCAGATCTCCCCGGCCGGAACCTCCCCGATCCGCGCCCGCAGCTCATGCAGCGGGATGTGGACGGCGCCCGGAAGGTGCGAGTCGCCCCACTCCTCGTCGCGCCGGACGTCCAGGACCACGACGTCGCGGCCGTGCCGGACGTCCGCGAGGTCGGCGAACGTGCCGACCGGCAGGGTTCGCGGCGGGCCGTCCGTCCACCGCTCCGGCCCTCCGGTCGCGGCGGCGGCGGGCCGGTCGATCCCGATCCGGACGAGTTCGCGCTGCGCCTGCGCGACCTCGCCCTCCGTCGCGCCGAGCAGCGTCACCGGAGTCCCTGGCGGGACCAGCCAGCCGAGGTGGACGGCGAGGCTCCCGTCCAGGCCGAAACTGAGGCTGCCCGGCGCGTGCCCGGCCGCGAACGCCGTCCGCGTCCGCAGATCGATGACCCATTCGCCGGCCTCGATCCGCCGCCGCACCTCCGCCACGTCCGCGCGGTGCGGCGCGGAGAGGTCGGGCGCGTCCGGGCCCGCCTCGTTCAGCGTGCGCACGCGGCCGTAGTAGGCGGGGTGGTCGCCGAGACCGCTCAGCAGCGACTCGACGAAGTCGTGCGCGCCCAGCGTCAGCACGGGGTTGTTGTGCTTCTCCCGTCCGAGCGTGGACGAGCTCGCCTCCGTCTGGGCCGACGAGCAGAAGCTCCCGAACCCGTGCGTGGGGAAGATCTCCGTCTCGTCGGGCAGCTCCACCGCCAGCCGGTTCGCCGACGCGTGCTGCAGCTTGGCCAGCTCGTCGGTGTGCTCGGCCCCGAGCAGGTCGGGCCGTCCGGTGGCGCCGTAGAGCAGCGACCCGCCGGTGAAGACCGCCGGCGGACGCCCGGACGCCTCCAGCACGTAGGCGAGGTGGTCGAACGTGTGCCCGGGTGTCGCGACCGCCCGCACGCGCATCGCCCCGACCGCGACCTCGTCGCCGTCCTCGACGGGGACCCGCGCGAACGCGACCTCGTCCCGCGCGTGGACGTGGTACTCCGCCCCCGCGGCGCGGGCGAGCGCGAGCCCGCCCGTCACATAGTCGTTATGGACGTGGGTCTCGAACACGTGCGTGATGCGCTCACCGCGCCGGTCCGCCAGCTCCATGACCCGGTCGATGTCGCGCTGCGGATCGACGGCGAACGCGACCTCCCCGTCGCCGACGAGGTAACTCCGGTCGCCGAGCGTCGGCGTCTCGATGGAAACGATCTCGATCACGGCACTTCCCCTCCCATCACCCGCGGTGGGCGTCGGACGACACCGGTGCCGGATCTCATGCCCAGGTGAACGCCGACGGAGCATGCAGGCCGGCGGGTATGTGCGGCGGATCGTGGTCGGTATCCGGGAAAGGGCCATCGGCAAATCTCCCTGACCAGGTCATGACCCACTCATAACCGACGTGACCGGCCGAAAACCGTACGATTGTGACTCACGAAAGAGAAAGGGGTTTGTGGTGAGAAAGCATCATGCCGCAGGAGCGGCGATCGCCGCGGGAGCACTCGGGGCGACGCTGTTCGCCGCACCGGCCGAGGCCGCGAGCGCAATTCAGATCTCGCGCGTCTATTACGATTCGCCAGGCAAGGATACCGGCTCGAACCGGTCGCTCAACGGCGAATGGGTCCAGCTGTTCAACCGCTCCACGAAGTCCCGGCAACTCAGGGGCTACACCCTGCGCGACAGGACGGGCTTCACCTACCGGTTCGGCTCCTACGTCCTCGGCGGCCGCCGCTCCGTCATCGTCCACACAGGCAGCGGCGCCAACGGCTCGGCACACCGCTACTGGGGCCGGAGCCAGTACGTGTGGAACAACACGGGCGACACCGCCCACCTCCGCTACCCGAGCGGCGCGCTCGCCGACAGCTGCTCGTGGGGTTCGACAGGGTCATGGCGGTACTGCTGACCGCGGTATCCATGACCCGGAAGAGGGAGGCGGTGGCGGCCTCCGCCTCCCTCGCCGAACTCTGGAGCTAGCGCAGATCGGGATATCCACAAACCCCGCTGAATGATCCCGGTCGCACATGGCCATTCCGGAGAACCCACCCCCGGGACCATCACGGTCCCGGGGGTGCCGCCGCGAATTGCGAAGCATCGGGCAGGCTGGTCCAATTCGGGAGCGAGCCGCCCATGTAGCGCCCGTATTGAGACCGGAGATCGCACGATCGACGGCGATCAGATCGTTGCGGCGGTCATGAAGGGACCCCGCGTCCGACGATGATCGGCGCGGCAGGGCGTCCGCGGCCGAGTCGGCGGCCGCCGCAGCCTTGATCGTCGTCGCTCCCGCCCGAATCACCTGCCGCGAGCCCGCCCCTGACCCGGACGGTCAAGCGGCGGACGGGGCAGGGAGCCCACTGTGCCGGAGCGCAGGCGCCGGCACCGCACCGGCAAGTGGTGCTCTGCCCTCCCGTCGTCATCGGCCCCGGTGCGCCGCGAGGTCGCTGCCGGGTGCCGGGCGGGGCGGGGGTCGTGGCTATAGCCGAGAGGACAGATGTATAAGGCTCTTGCGGACGGAGCGTGTCCGACGGTGTCGGACGTGGAGGCGACTGCGGATTGTCCCAAATACCCCGGGGGCGTCCTCGTTCGGGGAGTGGGGTGAGAGGGGTGGGGCGGTGCCCTTCGGGGGGCATGGTGGAAATGGTGCAGGTCGCGTTGCCCGGGCGGTGCCGGAGAGAGAAAAAGATCAATGTGGCGGCAGGGGTTCCGGTTATTGATCACGGGGTGCTGGGTCCCTTACGGCGGCCGGTGCGGACGATATCCCGTTGTCCGCATTACGGCGTCGCTGACTTGATGTACGGAACGGTGACATCCCGGGTTCAATCGGTCGGAACGACCCCTGGTGCGCATCGACCATTTGCCGGTATGTTGCGGGACGGTCGTCAACCGATGAATATCGCAGACTCGAACAAGACCCCTGACAAAAGGAGGACTGCGGTGAACGGATCGGTGACAATTTCCCACGACGAGTTGCAGGCGTGGCTTGTTGACCGGATCGCCTTCTATCTCGACCGTCCGCCCGAGAACATCGACCCGACCGTCGAACTCGCCCGCTACGGCATCGACTCGGTCTACGCGATCAGCATCATCAGCGACATCGAGGACCACCTCCAGGTCGAGGTCGACGTCGCCGAGGCGCGCAAGCGCGAGACCGTGACCGCGCTGACCGACTACCTGCTCGAACTCACCGGGTGATGGGCGCCCGCTCCATGGTGGTGCTCGGCGACAGCGTGGCCGAGGGGCAGGACGATCCCGACCCGGCCGGAGGCTGGCTGGGCTGGGCGGGCCGGCTCGCCGACCACCTCGGCATCCCGCGGCGGGACGTCGTCAACCTGTCCGAGCCCGGGGCGACGATCGAGGACGTGGTCCGCGATCAGCTGCCCAAGGCCCGTGACCTGAGTCCGGCGGTCGTCATTCTCGGCTGCGGCATGAACGACGCCCTGAACGGTTTCGAACGGGAGGCGGCGGCCGCGCGGCTGTCCGAGCTGTTCGGCTGGGCGCGCGGATCGGGCGCGGTGGCGCTCGCCGTCCCGGTGCCGCGTCCACCGCTGTTGGAACGGTCTCCGATCTCCCAGTTCCGAAAGAAGCGGGTGCTGCAGAGAATCCAGGACTTCAACGCGGAACTCGGCGCGGCGTCGCAAAATTACGGCATGCCGTTCCCCACTCGTGAATCGGTTGCGAGAGTCGGAGACCCGTCGATGTGGAGTTCGGACGGAATCCATCTCAACTCGGCCGGCCACGCCTATGTGGCGGAGGTGATAGCGCACCTTGCCAGAAGCCTGCCGAGGGAGCAGGCGATCTGAAGCCTCGGGGGACGTGTCAACGTCTGGGGTAAGCGAATGAAGAGACCATTATTCGCCCAAGTCACCCGTGTTTCGCACTGGCTGATGCTATTCCTGCTGGCGCCGATCCTGCTCGTCCAGGCCCGGCGCATGGCGCGCGACACCCCCCGGCTCGAACCCGCGAGCGGGGACGAGCAGGGCGTCACCGGAGGTACGGACCCGGAGTTCACGGTCGTCGTCATCGGTGAGTCGACGGCCGTCGGCGTGGGCGCGGCCGAGCACGCGGAGGCGCTGCCGGGATACATCGCCGAAGAGCTGGCGGAGCGCCTCCACCGGTGCGTGGGCTGGGCGGTCGGAGGAGAGAGCGGCGCGTCCGCCCGGCGGGTCGCCAGGAAGATCGTTCCGGCGCTCGACCCGCCGTTCCCCGACCTGGTCGTGGCGACGGTGGGGATCAACGACCTGACGAGGATGCGCCGCCTCCCGCAGTGGGCGGACGACGTCACGCACCTCATCGCCACGCTGCACCTGCGGTACCCCCGCGCGATGGTGGTCATCGCGGGGATGCCGCCCGTGCACCGGTTCCCCGCGATCCCGCAGCCGCTGCGGTCCGTGCTCGGCGCCCGAGCGCGGACGATGGACCGGATCACGCGCGAGGTGGCCCGCGCCAACGGGGCGGTCCACGTGCCGATGGACGAGGAGATGGCGCGCGACCGCCGGCTGTTCGCCGCCGACGGGTTCCATCCGTCGGCGGACGGCTACCGGGCCTGGGCGAAAGACCTCGCCGAGGCCGTCCCCCCGCGGATGGAGTACCGGCCCGCGGCGCGGTGAGGCGCCCGGACGCAGAAACAGAGGGAGAGGGGAGAACAGTGCGGACGACCGTGCCCGGAACGTTCCGGAACGCCGTGGAGGCGAAGGACCTCGCCGCGATCACCGAGGCGCTCGCCCCGGAGATCGTGTTCGACAGCCCGGTGATGCCGAAGCCCTACCTGGGCCGCGAGCCGGTCGCCGCACTGCTCCGCGTTCTCCTGGAAGTGCTGGAGGAGTTCCACTACACCGACGAACTGGTCGGCACCGTCCGCTATGGCCACGCGGACGGCCCGCCCGCCCAGGCGCTGATCTTCCGCGCCCGGGTGGCGGGCAAGGCCGTACAGGGACTCGACCTCGTCAGGTTCGGTGACACGGGCCTCGTCACCGGCCTGACCGTGATGGTCCGCCCGCTGCCCGCCGCGATGACCCTCGCGCGGGTGGTGGGCAAGCGGATCGATGAGGGTCCGACCGCCCACGTCTGACGTCCGCTACACCCCACCCCGCGACCTTGCCCCGCGACATGGAGTCGGAAAGATGGAAAGACAGGTTCCCGCAGAGCTGTCGCCGGCGCATCGGATCGCCGCCGACCTTGACGCCTACCTCGGCGACCCGATGGACGACGAGGCCGGGCCGTTCTCCTACAAGGCGATCGTCGAGGCCGAGGAGCGCGACGAGATCCCGGCCGGCGCGGTCGACGCCGTCCGGGCGTGGGGGTTTCCCGCCTACCTGGTGCCGAGCCGCCTCGGCGGGCGGCTCACCACGCTGGAGGAGCTGTTCTTCGTCACCCGCGGCATCTCGCGCCGCAGCGTCACGGTCGCCGTGATGTACGGGTCGGGCCTGCTGGCGGTGAACCCGGTGTGGCTCTGGGGGAGCGAGCGCCAGCGCGCGACCGTGGCGGACGGGCTGCTGAGAGGCGACCTGGCCTGCTTCGGGGTGTCGGAGGCCGATCACGGCAGCGACGTCATGGCGTCCGAGTCGCAGGCGGACCAGGAGGGGGACGACCTCCTGCTGAACGGGACGAAGTGGCCGGTCGGGAACGCCACGCGGGGACGGTTCGTCACCACCTACGCCAAGACGGGCTCGCGCGACTTCTCCCTGCTGCTGGTCGACAAGCGGGAACTGGCGCCCGACTGCTGGTCGGTGCTTCCGCCGGTGCGGACGGTCGGGCTGCGCGGCCACGACCTGAGCGGGGTCATGTTCATGGACGCGCGGGTCCCGGCGGACTGCGTGATCGGGCGGCGCGGGTCCGGGCTCGTCCAGACCCTGAAGACGCTGCAGATCACGCGGACGGCGATCGCGGCGCTGTCGGTCGGCACGATCGACGCGGTCGTGCGGATCGGGATGGAGTACTCCCGGCACCGCACCCTGTACGGCACGGACATCTACCACATCCCGGTGATCCGTGATCATCTCGTCAAGGCGCATCTGGATCTGCTGATCGCGGAGTGCGTCGCGATCCCGGTGACGCGGGCGCTGACGGTCGCGCCGGGGCGGCTCAGCCTGTGGTCGTCGATCGTGAAGTACTTCGTCCCCGTCATGGGGGAGGAGGTCGTCGCGAACATCGGAACGGTCCTGGCCGCCCGCGGGTACCTGCGGGAGGGCGTCGCGCACGGCGTGTTCCAGAAGCTCCAGCGCGACCACGCGATCGCGAGCATCTTCGAGGGCACCACGCATGTGAATCTGGCGAACGTCGCCGGCCAGCTCCCCTTCCTGATCGGCTCGTCCGACGGCGAGGAGGCCGAGGACGATCAGGCGGAGGAACTGCTCGACGACCTGTTCCGGTGGACGAGGACACCCCCCACCTGGGAGCCCGACGGCCGGATCCTCCAGCTCACCAATGAGGGCCTCGACGAGATCGGCCGCCGTTTCGAGGCGACGGCCGAGGAGGTGCTCACCGCCGCGAGCACGCACGCGGCGCCGGGTGTCGCGGCCGAGCTGAAGGAGCTGATCGGCGGGATCGCCGGCCTGCGCGCCAAGCTGGTGGCGGGGATCCGGGCCGCGGAGGGCGACACCTCGTCGGTGGCCGCGCTCGCGCGGGCCCGGCGGTACTGCGAGATCCACGCGATGGTCTCGTGCATGCGCACGTGGCTGCACAACCGGCGCGACTTCGGCGGCCCGTTCGCGGACGGGGCGTGGCTCGTCCTGTGCCTGCAGAGGCTGTTGCAGCGCACCCAGCCCGACACCGTGCTCTCCGAGGAGTTCCTGCCCTCCTTGGAGGAGGCGATGTTCCGCACCTTCGACGAGCGGCGCTGGTTCTCCCTGCTGTCGCTGGCCGAGGACGACCGGCCGGTCCGGCCTTCGGAGGAGTGACGTCCGATGCGTCCCGAGAGCGATTTCCTGACGGTGGTGCGGGAGCACGTGCGCACGCATGGAGACCGGCGGCACTTCACGTTCGTCAGCGAGGAGGGCGGGCCGGGGCGGGCCTACCGCCACGACGCCCTGGGCTTCGCGGAGCTCGACCGCCGGGCCCGTGAGATCGCCGTGCGCCTCGAGGCGCGCGGCCTGCGGGACCGGGCCGTCCTGCTCCTCTACCCGGAGGGTCTCGACTTCCTTGCGGCGTTCCTCGGCTGCCTGTACGCGCGCGTGGTCGCGGTCCCCGCGCCGCTTCCCGACCTCGACGCCGGACGGTTCGAGCGGACGGGCCGCATCATCGCCGACGCCGACATCACCTGGATCCTGACGGACACCGCGCATCGCGAGGCGCTGGACAAGTGGCTGGTGAACCGCGGTCTCGCCGGCCGGGTGGCGTGCCTGGACACCGCCGGCGGTGAGCGCGCCGACCCGGACGCCTGGACGCGACCGGACATCGGCACCGACACGCTGGCGTTCCTGCAGTACACGTCCGGCTCGACCAGCACCCCGAAGGGCGTCATGGTCACGCACGGCAACCTCCTCTGCAACGGGGAGGAGATCAAACGCCGGATCGAGGGCACCCATGGCACGGTCGGTGTCGGCTGGGTGCCGCACTACCACGACATGGGGCTGATCGGGCAGTTCCTCCAGCCGCTCTATCTGGGCTGCTGCTATGTGTTCACGTCGCCGATCACCTTCATCAAGCGGCCCGTGCTGTGGCTGGAGATGATCAGCGAGTACCGGGCCACGATCACGTTGTCGCCCAACTTCGGCTACGAACTGGCCTTGCGGCGTGTCACCGATGCGCAGCTGGAGGGGATCGACCTGTCGTCGCTGCGGATCGCGAAGAACGGGGCCGAGCCCGTCCGCGCCGCGACGCTGGAGCGCATGGTGGAGCGGTTCGGCCCGGTCGGGTTCCGTCCCGAGATGTGGATGCCGTGCTACGGCATGGCGGAGACGACGCTCCTCATCACGGCGGCGCCGCTCGACGAGGGCGCGGCCGTCCGCGACTTCGACGCCGAGGAGCTGACGCGCGACAGGGCGGTCGTCCGGGACGGGGCACCCGCCGGGTCCGTGCGGCGGCTGGTGTCGAGCGGCCGCCCGGTCACGCTGGACGTCCGGGTCGTCGATCCGGAGTCCCGCACGCCCCTCCCCGAAGGGCGCACCGGGGAGATCTGGGTGCGCGGCGGCAGCGTCGCCCAGGGGTACTGGAACTGCCCCGAGCTGACGAAGGAGACGTTCGGCGCGGTCACCGCCGACGGGACCGGGCCGTTCCTGCGCACCGGAGACCTGGGGTTCGTCGTCGAGGGCGAGCTCTATGTCAACGGGCGGATCAAGGACCTCATCATCGTCAACGGGCGCAACATCCACGCCCACGACATCGAGGAGGCCGCGTGTGCCGTGCATCCGGCCGCCGGCATCGGCGCGGCCTTCGTGGTCGATGACGGGCGGGAGCAGGTCGTCCTCGTCCAGGAGGTCAGCGTCCGGGAGGCCAGGGGCATGCCGCTCGACGAGCTGGCGGGTCTCGTCCGGACGAAGGTCGCCGCCGCGTTCGACCTGCCCCACCTCAGCGTGGTGCTCACCGGCCGGGGCACGGTGCGCCGGACGACGAGCGGGAAAATGCAACGCCGTCTCACCAGGGATGATTTCCTGGCCGGCGAGATCACCGAACTCGCAAGTGATCTAGAAACCGGCATCGCGGCGGCACGGCGGTGAATTCCAGCGATGGAATTCAGAACAATCCTAGTCAAAATGCTGACTAATCATGTCGCTGCCTGCTAGCCTCAGGGTCCACCCTGAGTCAAGCGGGGGGAAACTGCCGATGGCGCTCCGTCATGCGGTACTCGCGGCGCTGCTCGATGGGGAGTACAGCGGGTACCAGCTCGCCAAGATCTTTGATTTGTCGGTCTCCAACTTCTGGCATGCCGTTCCGCAGCAGCTCTACTCGGAGCTGGCGAAGTTGGAGACCGAAGGCCTGATCAGCGGACGGCAGATCATCCAGCACGACCGCCCCAACAAACGCGTCTACACGGTCACCCCGGCGGGGATCGACGAACTCGAAAGGTTCGCCGCCGTTCCCGCCAAACCCGGGATCATCCGCGAGAACCTGCTCGTCATGGTGCAGGCCGTGGACCATATCTCGGCGCCCGCGGTGATCACGCAACTCGAAAGCCGCGCTCTTGTCGCGGCCGCCAAGGTCGAGCTCTTCGAGCGCACCCTCCAGCACCTGCGCGGCGACCTGGACGAGGAGGAGTACCTGCGCAACGCCTCCCCGGTCGGGCCGTATCTGACCTGCCTGCGCGGCCGCAGGTTCGAGCAGGAGAACTACGAGTGGTTCACGAGCACCGCCCGGCTGCTGCGCATGAGGGCGGGCATCCAGGCCGAGGGGGAGACGTCGGCATGACGTTCTCCACCGGTCCGAACACGGCGGGCGGAGTCCCGCCGGCACCGTGCCACCGCGTGCCCGGACGGCGGCGGCATCGGTTCCCCCTACGCCTTAGTCAAGGAGGCGTTCATCATGTCGGGCGAAAACCACACGATCGAACTGTCCACGCAGGCGCCCGGTAGCAGGGCGCCCGGCCACGGGACGTCCACCACCGTCCCCGACTCCCTCGTCCCCGACTCCATGACGACGGCGGCCGCCCCGCCTGCCGTCGCCACCCTCGTCCCCGAACCCCTGGTCGCCACCGCCTCCGGCAGCGCCGGGGTGCTGCTCGGCGAGGTGAACCTGCCGGCGGCGACGTCGTCCGTCCCGCACGCGCGGGGCTTCAGCCGGACCGTCATCACGGCCTCGGGCATCGCACACGTCCGCGACGACGTGGAGGTGCTGGTCTCCGAGCTGGTGACGAACGCCGTCCAGCACGCGACGGTCGCCGGAGCGGTGCTGCGGCTGCGGCTGCTGCGCGTGGGCCACCGGCTGCGCGTCGAGGTGCACGATCCGAGCCCGGCCGTCCCGCACCCCAGGCGGATCGATCTGCTGGAGGAGACCGGCCGCGGCTGGTTCCTCGTGGCGGTGATCGCCGAGCACCACGGCACGGAGCACACCGCGTCCGGCAAGTCGGTGTGGTGCGAGCTGCGCGCCTGGCCGCCGGACCGGCAGCCCGCCTACTGATCACCGCACGCGGCGATCGCACCGCCGATGGCCGCCCGCGCCCGTCGGCGCGCCCGGAAACGCGTGCCGGCCCGCGCGGCGGTTCCGTGCGCCGACCGGGAAGACGACCCGACCGCGATTCCCGGGACGGGATGAATACCGCGGTCTTCTGCCGTACTGCGGCGATGGGGATGGCGATGTCCGTGGACTATTACCGGGCGGATGGGAGACCCGCCACTTCCGACGAGGCACAACGGCTCCTGCTGGACGTGCGAGGGCGGCTGCTGGCGCAGGACGTCATCCGGGTCGGCGGTGTCGTGGTGGTCGTTTCCACCTGGTTCACCGTGATCGATCTCGGATTCGCGGCGAACGGAAGACCTTTGCTATGGCAAACCATCGTGTCCGATCTGGCGATGCACGCCGATATCGGCCGCTATTCCACGCGGGAACGTGCCATGCGCGGCCATGCCGAGGCCGTCGCGATGATCACGGACCGGCTGCGCGGCCTGATGGCCCGGGCGGCGCTGGACGGGGCGCGCTCATGAGAAGGGTGATCTGAATGGTCGCCGACGAAAGACGGAGCGGAAAGCGAAAAGGGCGCAGGCGGCCGATTCGCCTGCGCATCACGGCGCTGCTGCTCGTCCCCCTGATCTCACTGATCACCGTTTGGGGGTTCGCCGCGAACCTGACGCTCGGCGCGGCGGACGAGAAGTACGACTTCTCGACGACGTACGAGAAGGCCGGCCTGCCCGGCATCTTCCTCGTCGGTCAGCTGCAGCGGGAGCGATCCCTGAGCGCCGCCGCGATCAGCACCCGCAGGTCCGAGGAGAGGCAGCGGCTCGGTGCCCAGCGTGCCCGGGTCGACGCCGTCCAGGCGTCGTTCCGCAAGACCGCTCTGACGGCGGAGGTGCGGGACGCGGCGCGGCCGGAGACGAAGAAGCGGCTCAGCGAGGCGGTCACGTCACTGAACCGCCTGCCGCAGCTGCGCGCGCAGGTCGACTCCGGGCAGGCCGGGGTGCTCGACGTGATCGAGTCCTACAGCGCCGTCCTGGACGATGTCATCCGGATGTTCAGCGGCATCGTGTCGGTGAACGACCTGGACATCTTCGAGCAGGGCCGCGCGCTGATCAGGATCGGCAACGCGCGGGGCTCCATGCTCCGCCAGGACGCCCTCGTCACGGCGGCGGGCGTGCGCGGCGGCCGGATGACGACCGATGAGCACACGGCGTTCGTGCAGTGGGCGGCCGCCGGACGGGCCGACTTCGAGGCGGGGATGGCCGACCTGAACGACGCCATCCGCCCGCCGCTGCAGCAGCTCGCCGCGTCCGACGGGTTCCGGCGGTACCGGGCGGCGGAGGCGGCGATCGTCGGTGCCCGCGACGGAAGGCTGCCGGCCGAGGCCGCCGACTGGTCCGAGAACACCACCCTGCTGGGGCAGGCATGGGACCAGAAGGTCACCCAGGCGAGTCTCGCGCTGAACGAGATGGCGAAGCCGATCGGGGACCGGATCGTCCGGCGGCTCGTGCTGGTCGGCGGGTTCGGGCTGCTGGCGGTGGTCGCGTCCGTCGCGCTGTCGCTGTTCGCGGGCCGGAGCCTGGCGCGGGAGCTGCGGGACCTGCAGCGGGCCGCGCTGAACCTGGCGGAGGACCGGCTGCCCGCCGTCGTCGCGCGGCTCCGCCGCGGTGAGGAGGTGGACGTGCGGGCCGAGGCGCCGCCGCTGGACATCGGGCGGAGCCGGGAGGTCGCGCGCGTCGGGGACGCCTTCACGAAGGTGCAGCACACGGCGATCGAGACGGCGGTCCGGGAGGCGTACCTGCGTGAGGGGATCTCGCGGGTGTTCCTGAACGTGGCGTGGCGGAGCCAGTCGCTGCTGCACCGGCAGCTGGCGATGCTGGACGAGATGGAGCGGAACGCGTCCGATCCGAAGGCGCTGGAGGACCTCTTCCGGCTCGACCACCTCACCACCCGCATGCGGCGGCACGCGGAGGGCCTCGTCATCCTGTCCGGGGCCGCGGCGGGTCGCGGGTGGAGCAGGCCCGTCCACGTGGAGGACGTGCTCCGCGCCGCGGTCGCGGAGGTCGAGGACTACACGCGGGTCGAGGTCGTCGTGGTCGGCGGGCAGGCCGCCGTGATCGGCGAGGCGGTCGCGGACGTCATCCATCTGCTCGCCGAGCTGATCGAGAACGCGACGGTGTTCTCGCCCGCGCCGACGGAGGTGCTGGTGCGGGGCGAGATGGGCGCGAACGGGTTCGCGGTGGACATCATCGACCGCGGCATCGGGCTCGACCCGGCCGAGATGGACGCGCTCAACCTGCGGCTGTCGCGGCCGCCGGAGTTCGACCTGGCGGTCACCGACCGGCTCGGGCTGTTCGTCGTCGCGCGGCTCGCGGGGCGGCACGGCATCCGGGTCGCGCTGCAGCCGTCGCTGTACGGCGGGGTGAGCGCGGTCGTGCTGATCCCGCGCACCCTGATCGTGGACGTGGACTCGCCGGAGGACGAGCCCGCGAAGGGCGACGGCGCGGCGCCGGCCGTCCGTCCGTTCCGGATCGATGGGCAGGCGCGCGCCAACGGGACCGGCAACGGCACCGGCGGGCAGTCGCAGTCCACGGCGATGCTCAACGCGCCGGTGATGGACGCGCCGCCGCCCGGCGCGACCGTGTCGTTCGACGCGCCGGCCTCGCTCGACTCCCCGCCGGCGTTCGACGCGCCGCCGGGTCGCGGGGCACCGCCGGGACACGACGGCCCCCCGGGCTACGACGCGCCGCCGAGCTTCGACATGCCGCCCGCCTACGACACGCCGCCGAACTTCGGCGGGCCGCCGGCGGGGCCGCCGCCGGGGGCCGGTCCGCAGGGGCGGGCTCCGCTGCCGCGCCGCGTCAAGCGCGCGAGCCTCGCGCCGCAGCTGCGCGGCGACGAGCAGGGCGCGCCGTACTCGGAGGCGGCCTACCGGGAGCCTCCGCCGCCGGACGCCGTCGCCGCCTGGGAGGACCGGTCCGCAGAGGCGTCGCGCGATCTGTTCGCGTCGCTGCAGGCGGGCTGGCTCCGCGGCCGGGACGAGGACGAAGGACCGTCCGACCTCATGGGAAGGGGACCGTCATCTTGACATCCTCCCCGTCCTCAAGGACAGGGACTCCCTTGGTCGCCCTCGGGTGTTCCTGTTTCACCGCCGACCGCCCCGTCCGGGAGGAGTCCCGTTGAGGTCTCACACCGGCTCCGCAGGCCGTCACCGCCAGCCCGGCGGCCAGAAGGTTACGCGCCGCGTTCACATCACGGTCGTGAACCGCCCCGCAGGGACAGGTCCACGCACGCACGTTCAGCGGCATCTTCTCAGCGAGCGCACCACACGCCGAGCAGGCCTTGGACGAAGGGAACCAGCGATCGATCACCACCAGGTCCCGGCTGTACCAGTCGGCCTTGTACTCCAGCATGCTCCGCAGCTCACGCCAGGCCGCGTCGCTGATCGCACGGGCCAGCCTGTGGTTGCCGACCATGTTGCGGACGGACAGGTCCTCGATCACGAGCGTTTGGTTCTCACGCACGAGCCTCGTGGACAGTTTGTGCAGGGCGTCACGCCTGCGGTCGGCGATCCGGGCATGGATCCGCGCCACCCTGAGCCGGGCCTTGGCCCGGTTCGCCGAACCCTTCTCCTTACGGGCCAGCTCCCGCTGCGCCTTGGACAGGCGGCTCCGGTCGGCGCGCTCGTGCCGGGGGTTGGCGACCTTCTCCCCGGTGGACAACGCGACCAGATGCTCAAGACCGGCGTCTATGCCGACGACCGCCGTGGTGGCGGGCATTGGAACCGGAGTGTCCTGGCACAGGAGGGACACCCACCAGCGGCCGGCGGAGTCACGCGACACCGTCACGGTCGAGGGCTCCTGCCCCTCGGGCAGCGGCCGCGACCAGAGAATGCGCAGCGGCTCGGTCATCTTGGCCAGGGTCAGCCGACCGTCGTCGCTCCAGCGAAACGCCGACGGGGTGAACTCGGCCGAGGCCCGGGAGCGGTGCCTGGACTTGAATCGCGGGTACCCGGCGCGCTTGTCGAAGAACGCGTTGAACGCGCTCTGCAAATGTCGCAGAACCTGCTGCAACGGCACCGAGGACACCTCGTTCAGGAACGCCAGTTCCGCGGACTTCTTCCACGCGGTCAGCATCGCGCTGGTCGCGTTGTAGTTGACGCGTTCCTGGCGCTGGTGCCAGGCCGTGGTGCGGGTCTCCAGTGCCAGGTTGTAGACCTTGCGCACACACCCGAACGTCCGGTTCAGCAGATCCGCCTGCTCCGGTGTCGGATAGAAGCGGTACTTGAACGCACGCTTCACACGCTTGGTCATTTTCCGCAAGATAGCACGGTTGTTCGAACCCGGCCCCGGTCTTCGGCTGAGCCGCCTATCCGCCTTGGCTGCGGATCGGCTGCTTTCGACCCGCTCGGCAGGGGTTTCGTTTCCTCCCAGCCTGAAGGCAGGGGCATCCACGAAAGGAACCTGATGACGCGGCAGGGAGTGGGGACGGATCTGAACTGGCTGCTGGACGATCTGGTCGCCCGGGTCCCGCAGGTCCGGAAGGTGGTCGTGCTGTCGCGCGACGGCCTGGTGATGGGCGCCTCCCGCGGCGTCGGCCGCGAGGACGCGGAGTACCTGGCGGCGCTGTCGGCCGGGTTCCACAGCCTCGCGGTCGGCGCGCGCCCGCAGCTGGAGTCGGGGGAGGTGCGGCAGACCCTCATCGAGATGGACGAGGGGCTGTTCTTCGTGGTGCCCGCCGGGGCGAACAGCTGCCTCGCGCTGCTGAGCGAGGCGGGCGCGAACGCGGGGCTCGTCGCGTACGAGATGACGATGCTGGTGAAGCGGGTCGGCCGGCAGCTGTCCACGGGCCTTCGCCAGGAGGTGCCGGGAGCGGGACCGGGGTGATCGCCCATGGATCCCAGCGTTCCCGGTGCCCCGCGGGGGCCGGGCGGGGAGCGGTGGCTGGACGAGGCCGCCGGTCCCGTGGTCCGGCCGTACGCGGTGACGCGCGGCCGGACCCGGCCCCGGGGGGAGCCGCTCGACATCGTGGCGATCCTGGTCGCGACGGGCCGGCCCGCGCCGGAGCCCGGCCGGCTGACGCGGGAGCAGCGTCGGCTGCTGGCGCTGTGCCGGCGGCCGCACGCCGTGGCGGACATCGCCTCGGAGCTGCGGCTGCCCCTCGGCGTGATCCGCGTCCTCGCGGGCGACCTGATCGACTCGGGGCTCGTGGGCATCCAGCGGTGGTCCACGCCGTCCGTCCAGCCGCACAACGACCCGAACCTGCTCAGGAGGGTGCTCGATGAGCTCCGTGCGCTCTGAACCGCCCGAACCCGGCCCGCTCGCCCCCGACGACGTGGACGACCGGGACGACGGCCCGCGCGTCGCGTTGAAGATCCTGGTCGCGGGCGGGTTCGGGGTCGGCAAGACGACCCTCGTCGGCGCGGTCAGCGAGATCCGGCCGCTGCAGACGGAGGAGGCGCTGACGAACGTCGGCGCGGCCGTCGACGACCTGGAAGGGGTCGCGGCGAAGCGGACCACGACGGTCGCGATGGACTTCGGCCGCATCACGCTGCGGGACGGCGTCGCGATCTACCTGTTCGGGACGCCGGGCCAGGAGCGGTTCTGGTTCATGTGGAACGAGCTGTCGCGGGGCGCGCTCGGCGCGGTCGTGCTGGCCGACACGCGGCGGCTGCCGGCGTCGTTCGCGGCGATCGACTACTTCGAGCAGCGCGGGACGCCGTTCGTCGTGGCGGTGAACTGCTTCGAGCACGCCGACCGGTACGAGGCGGCGGAGATCCGGGGGGCGCTCGACATCGGCCCGCACGTGCCGGTGCTGATGTGCGACGCGCGGCGGGCCGGATCGGCGAAGCAGGTGCTGGTCGTGCTGGTGGAGCACGCGCTCCGGCTGGCGGCGGCGCGGTCGGTGCCGAGCCCTCCGCCTCGTCCCGCGACGGCTCCGGCCTTCACGCAGGACGGCTGAGACGGCCCGTCAGACCGCCTCGGCGCCGCCGTCGACGGCGTCGGACGGGGCGCGCATCACGATGTCGCCGACGCCGACGGTGTGCCCGTCGGCGCAGCGGACCTCGGCGACGACGTCCGCGCCGCAGCCCGCGTGGGTGAGCATGACCTGCCGGCCGTCCTCGTGCGGGAGGTAGTTCTCGCCCCACTCCATGAGGCCGACGAGGGTGGGCGCGAGGTCGAGGCCCATCTTGGTCAGGTGGTACTCGTAGCGGGTGCGCTGCCCGGGTTCCTGGTAGGGCTCGCGGCTGAGCAGCCCGGCCTTGACGAGGTGGCGCAGGCGGGCGGTGACGGCCGACTCGGTCATGCCGAGGTTGCGCACGAAGTCCCCGAACCGGCTGGTGCCGAAGTACGCCTCGCTGAGGACGAGCACGGCCGACGGCGGGCCGAGGGCCGCGAGTGTCCGGGCGACCGGGCAGTTCTGCATGGACCAGGTGTCGCGGTCCGCGAAGTGCCCGCCAAGTGTGATTGTCACCTTGGGGAGTATACGAGAGAAAACAGCTGACTTCTATTGACCAAAGTCAGGTGGTTCGCCTAGCCTCCCTGACTATGGCGAAACAAAGTCAGGTCTCCCCGGGGCTGCTGCTGACGGTGCTCTGCGTCGCCAGCTTCATGGCGGGACTCGACCTGTTCATCGTCAACGTCGCCTTCACCGACATCGGCCGCGAGTTCGCCGGCACGTCCATGGCGGACCTGTCCTGGGTCCTGAACGCGTACGCGATCGTGTTCGCGGCGCTGCTCGTCCCGCTCGGCCGGCTCGCCGACCGGTACGGCCGCAAGGCGGGCTTCCTGCTCGGTCTCGCCGTCTTCACCGCCGCCTCCCTCGCCTGCGCCGCCGCCCCCTCGCTGGGCTGGCTGATCGGCTCGCGGGTCGCGCAGGCGGCGGGCGCGGCGGCGCTGATCCCGACCAGCCTCGGCCTGCTCCTCGCCGCGTACCCGCCGCGCCGCCGGGCCGGCGCGGTGCGGATCTGGTCGGCCGCCGCCGCGGTCGCCGCCGCGGCCGGGCCGGCGGCGGGCGGCGTCCTCGTCGAACTGTCCTGGCGCTGGGTGTTCGCGGTGAACGTCCCCATCGGTATCCTCGTCCTGGCGTGCGCGCTGCGGTACGTCCCGGACTCGCGCGAGGGCCGCAGCAGCCGCGTCCCGGACCTGGCCGGCGCCGCGATCCTGACCGCCGCGATCGCCCTGCTCGCGCTCGGCATCGTGGAGGCCGGCGACTGGACGGGACGGCAGACGGCGGTCGTGGTCGGCACGTCGCTGCTGATCCTGCTCTGGTTCTGGCTGCGCTCCCAGCGGCACCCGTCCCCGGTGCTCGAGCCGGCGCTGCTCGGGGTGCGCACCTTCGGCTGGTCGAACGCTGCGATCCTGCTGTTCACCGTCGCGTTCGCCGCCAACCTGCTGGTCGGCATCCTCTGGATGCAGCAGATCTGGCAGTACTCGGCGATCCGCACCGGGCTGTGCGTCGCCCCCGGCCCCCTGATGGTCCCGCTGTTCGCGCTGGTGGCGGGCCGGATGGTGGCGCGGGGCGTCCCGGTGGGGCTCGTCACCGCGCTCGGCTGCTCGCTGTGCGCCGCCGGGGTCGTCCTGATGGGCTCGAGCATCGGACAGACCCCGGCGTACGCGACGGAGATGCTGCCGGGCTGGCTCATCGGCGGGACGGGCGTGGGCCTCGCCCTTCCCACCATCCTGTCGGCCGCCGCCGCGGACCTGCCCGACCACCGCTTCGCGACGGGCAGTGCCGTGGTCAACATGAGCCGGCAGATCGGGGGCGTGCTCGGCGTCAGCGTCGCCGTCGCGGTGCTCGGCACACCGCAGGGCTACGCGGACGCCCATCGCGCCTTCGTCCAGGCCTGGCTGGTGGTGGCGGTGCTCCTGGTCGTGGCCGCGCTCGCCGCGCTCGGCATGACCCCGCGCCGTCCCCGGCCCGTCCCGTCCGTCCGAGAGAAGGAAACGGAAGTGGTCGCCGGAACATGACCGTCTGAGCCGGGCGAGGACGAAACCTTGACCCGGGCCCGCGCAGAAGGCCCGGTTCGTCCATCCGCCCCCACCACAGTGGGCATCTCTTTCCGGAGGAGATGCCCACTGTGGTGCGACGGCACTGTGGTGCGACGGGCGCTGTGATGCGACGGTCCCGGACTTGACTCCCCGGGCGGAGGCGGAATGATCGGTCTCACCATCGGATCGGGTCCTTGGAGGGCGGATGCGCCTGCTCGCCGTCATCGTCCTGACGCTCATCCTGCTGCCGCTGGCCGCGGCGTGCGGCGAGCGGGGCTCGGGATCGCTGCTCGACGAGGACACCCTCGTCGTCGGCGTCCGGCCCGACCTGCCGGGCATCGGCCTGAGGCGGCCGGACGGCTCCTTCGAGGGATACGACGTGGACGTCGCCCGGTACGTGGCCGGGCGCCTCGGAAAGGACGTCCGCTTCGTTCCCGCCCTCGCCGCCGACCGGATCCCGCTGCTGCGGTCGGGGAAGGCCGACGCCGTGTTCGCGATGCTGTCCGTGACCCCCGACCGCAAGACGCAGGTGGCGTTCGCGGGCCCCTACCACCTGTCGTTCCAGGACGTGCTGGTGCGGGCGGACGAGAAGGCCGCGGGCGTCCGGGACCTCAAGGGCCGCCGGTTCTGCTCGGTGCGGGGCACCAACACGCGCGACCGGCTGCTGGCCGTGCACGGAATGGCGGCGACCATCGTCGAGGCCGCGAGCTACGACGAGTGCATGGCGAAGATCCGGGCCGGGGCGATCGACGCGATCACCACCAACGACGTGATCCTCGCCGGTCTGATGCGGCGCGAGGGCGGCGGGTACCGGCTCATCAACGCGAAGTTCAGCGAGCAGGGCACCGCCATCGGCATCCGGCACGGCGACCCGGACGGCTGCGAGGCGCTGAACCGGGCCGTCACGCGGATGTACCAGGACGGCACGGCCGCGACGCTCATCCGCAAGTGGTTCGGCGGGACGGGGCTCGAATCGTCCACGATCGAGGTGCCGCAGTTCGAGGGCTGCGACTGAGCGGTCACGCGAGGGCGCGGCGGACGCCCGTCGCGATCTCCAGATCCTCGCGGGCCCGGATCACCAGGGTGCGTGCGGCGGCGCCCGGGGCCGTGATGTCGGTGTCACCGGAGGCCGCGGCGTTGCGCGCGGTGTCGACGCGGACGCCGAGGAACGCGAGGTCGGCCCCCAGCCTCTCCCGCACGGCGGTGTCGTGCTCGCCGACCCCGCCCGTGAACACCAGCGCGTCGAGCCCGCCGAGGGACGCGGCCATCGCGGCGGCGCACGCGCGGAGCCGGTGGTGGTAGACGTCGAGCGCGGCGAGGGCGGGCACGTCCCGCGCCTCGGCCCGCTTCCGGATCTCCCGCATGTCGGGGGTGCCGGTGAGGCCCCGCAGCCCCGACTCGCGCTCCAGCCCGCGCTCGATGTCCGGCGGCGCCATGCCGTGCTTGATGAGCCACATCGGGATGCCGGGATCGATGCTCCCCGGCCTGGTGCCCATGACGAGGCCCTCGAGGGGCGTGAACCCCATCGTGGTGTCGACCGAGACGCCGTCCGCGACCGCGCACAGTGACGCGCCCGACCCCAGATGGCAGATCAGCATCCGGGGCGGGACGCCGCCCAGCAGCTCGCCCGCGCGGCGGGCCGCGTAGGAGAACGACAGCCCGTGGAATCCGTAGCGGCGCAGCCCGAACCGCTCCCGCCACGCGGCGGGCAGCGCGTACGTCGCCGCCGCCTCCGGGAGCGTGGCGTGGAACGCGGTGTCGAAGCACGCCACGATCGGGATGTCCGGCAGCGCCTGCGTCGCCTCCTCGAGGGCGCGCAGCGACGCGGGCTGGTGCAGGGGCGCCAGGTCGGCCAGGTCGCGGAGCCGCCGCCGCACCTTCTCGTCGACGACGGACGGTTCGGTGAACGCGGTCCCGCCGTGGACGAACCGGATGCCGACCGCGTCCGGCCGGGGCAGCCCGGCCACCAGCGACGCGACCGCGCCGCCGGGGCCGGACTCCTCGGCGAGGAGCGTGCCGTCCGGGTCGAGCAGGCTCAGTTTCAGGCTGCTCGAACCCGGATTGATCGTCAGGACGCGCATCGGCGGGGCTCCATCGGCGGGTATCGCGTCAGTACGGCCAGGTCCAGTCGCGGATCTCCGGGGCGTCCTCGCCGTACTCGCGGGTGTACGCGCGCAGCTGGAGCCGCCGGTCGGCCATCTGCTGACGGATGTGCGCGACCCGCCCGCCGAGTGACGGGACGCGGTCGATCACGTCGATGACCAGGTGGAACCGGTCCAGGTCGTTCAGCATCACCATGTCGAACGGCGTGGTGGTCGTGCCCTCCTCCTTGTAGCCGCGGACGTGCAGGTTCGCGTGCCCGGTCCGGCGGTAGGCGAGCCGGTGGATGAGGTACGGGTACCCGTGGAACGCGAAGATCACCGGCTTGTCGGTGGTGAACAGCGCGTCGAACGCGGCGTCGGTCATGCCGTGCGGGTGCTCCATCTCCGGCTGCAGCCGCATCAGGTCGACCACGTTCACGACCCGGACCCGCAGCTCGGGGAACAGCCGGCGGAGCAGGTCGACGGCGGCGAGGGTCTCCAGCGTCGGGATGTCGCCCGCGCACGCGAGCACCACGTCGGGGTCGGCGCCGCCGTCCGTGGACGCCCATTCCCAGATCCCGATGCCGCGCGTGCAGTGCGCGATCGCCTGGTCCATCGACAGCCAGTTCAGGGCGGGCTGCTTGCCCGCGACGATGACGTTGACGTAGTCGCGGGAGCGGAGGCAGTGGTCGCCGACCGACAGCAGCGTGTTGGCGTCCGGCGGCAGGTACACCCGGACGATCTCCGGCTTCTTGTTCAGGACGACGTCGAGGAAGCCGGGGTCCTGGTGGGTGGATCCGTTGTGGTCCTGCCGCCACACGTGCGACGACAGCAGGTAGTTCAGCGACGCGATGGGCCGCCGCCACGGCAGGCCCCGGGTGACCTTCAGCCACTTCGCGTGCTGGTTGAACATCGAGTCCACGATGTGGATGAACGCCTCGTAGCTGTTGAAGAGCCCGTGCCGCCCGGTGAGGAGGTAGCCCTCCAGCCAGCCCTGGCACAGGTGCTCGCTGAGGATCTCCATCACCCGGCCGCTCGGCGCCTGGTGCTCGTCGGTCTCATACCGCTCGCCCTGGAAGACGCGGTCGGTCACCTCGAACACGTCGCCGAGCCGGTTCGACGCCGTCTCGTCCGCGCCCATGATCCGGAAGTTGGTCGGGTTGGCGCGCACCACGTCGCGCAGGAACCCGCCGAGCGCCCGGGTCGGCTCCGCGTACGTGGTGCCGGGCTTGTCGACCGGCACCGCGTGCTCGCGGAAGTCGGGCAGGAGGAGCGGCTTCAGCAGCAGCCCCCCGTTGGCGTGCGGGTTCGCCGACATCCGCCGGTCGCCGTCCGGGGCGAGGCCGAGCAGCTCCGGACGGGGGCGCCCCGCGTCGTCGAACAGCTCCTCCGGACGGTAGGAGCGCAGCCACTCCTCCAGCTGCGCGCGGTGCGCGTCGTTGTCGCGGACCCCGGCGAGGGGGACCTGGTGGGAACGCCACGTCCCCTCGACGGGGAGGCCGTCGACCTCCTTCGGCCCCGTCCAGCCCTTCGGGGTCCGCAGGACGATCATCGGCCAGCGGCGGCGCGCGGTGGCCCCGTCCTCGCGGGCGTGCCGCTGGATCGCGGAGATCTCGTCGAGCGCCGCGTCCAGGGCGGCGGCCATCTTGCGGTGCATCGACTCCGGCTCGTCGCCGCTGACGAGGAACGGGTGGTAGCCGTAACCGTCCAGGAGCTGGACGAGCTCCTCCTCGGGGATCCGGGCCAGCAGCGACGGGTTAGCGATCTTGTAGCCGTTGAGGTGCAGGATCGGGAGCACCGCCCCGTCGGCCACCGGGTCCAGGAACTTGTTGGAGTGCCAGCTCGCCGCGAGCGGCCCGGTCTCGGCCTCGCCGTCGCCGACGATGCACGCCACGACCAGGTCGGGGTTGTCGAGCGCGGCGCCGTAGGCGTGCGCGAGGGAGTAGCCGAGCTCGCCGCCCTCGTGGATCGACCCGGGCGTCTCCGGAGCCACATGGCTCGGGACGCCGCCGGGGAAGGAGAACTGCCGGAACAGCCGGGCCATCCCGGGCTCGTCCCGCGACACGTCCGGGTACACCTCGCTGTAGGTGCCCTCCAGCCACGCGTTCGCGACCGCCGACGGGCCGCCGTGCCCCGGCCCCATGATGTAGATCATGTCGAGGTCGCGCGCGCGGATGACCCGGTTGAGGTGCGCGTAGCAGAAGTTCAGACCGGGCGTGGTGCCCCAATGGCCGAGGAGCCGCGGCTTGATGTGCCCGGGGGAGAGCGGTTCCCGCAGCATCGGGTTGTCGAGAAGGTAGATCTGGCCGGCGGACAGGTAGTTCGCCGCCCGCCAGTAGGCGTCGATCAATCGCACGTCGTCATCGGTCATGTTTCACAACCTCCCCTGGATGAACCGAGGGCAACCAGTGCCCAAGGTCCTCTTCGCGACCGAGATCAATAACCGAGGGCGCAGGCGCCGTCCGAGCGGGGCTCGGCCGCCCCGCGCAGCCCTCCGCCGGCCGGCGCGTCGATCGCCTGGGCCGCGCCGAAGTCGTCGTCCTCCGTCGCCACCCGGACGAGATGCCCGTAGCCCGGAAGTTCACGCCCCCAGGCCGGGGGCGCCCCCGGCTCCAGGTCCAGCCGGATCGGGGTGCGGGCCTGCCAGGCGTCGTACGACCCCACCCCGGACGCGAGCCGCCACCGCGGCGCGGTGAGCGCCGCGTCGGGCGGCTGCCCGTGCCGCAGCATCCGGACGGCGAGCTGCAGGGTGATCTGCGGCTGGATGTCGCCGCCGGTCGCGCCGAGGACCGCGCGGAGCGTCCCGTCCGGGCGGGTCGCGAGCACCGGGACCAGCGTGTGCGGGGGACGGCGGCGCGGCCCGTACTCGGCGGGCCGGCCCGGCGCGAGCCCGAACGCGGCGGCCCGGTTGTTCAGGTTGATGCCGGTGCCGGGCTCGAACAGCAGCGCGCCGAGCCCGCTCGCGTTCGACTGGAGCAGCGACACCCCCATGCCGCGCTCGTCCACCGCGCACACGCAGGTGGTGTCGCCCGCCGCGACGGCGCCGCGCCGGGGCCCGTGCCGGACCGGGTCGATCGACGCGCGCAGCGCCGCGATCCGCTCCGGGCGCAGCAGCGCGTCGCCGTCGGCGTGCTCGTGCAGGACCTCGTCGCGGCCGTCGGCGGCCGCCAGCGCCGCCTCCGCCAGCAGATGCGCCCACGCCGGCTCGTCCGGGACGGCGGGCAGGCCCAGGCCGTCGGCGAGCGCGAGCCCCATCAGCAGCGTGTACCCCTGCGAGTTCGGCGGCGCCGTCCACACGTCGTGGCCGAACGCGCTCAGCCCCAGCGGACGGCACCACGCGGCGTCCGGGGCGGCGAGGTCGGACGGCGCGAACAGCCCGCGCCCGAGGTCCAGCAGGCCCGCGCCGAACTCGCCCTCGTAGAACCCGGCTCGCCCGCCGGCGATGACGGCGCGCAGCGCCCGGCCGGTGCCCGGCCGCAGGACGCGCTCGCCCGGACGGGACGGCCACGCGAGCCCGTCCGTGCCCGGCGCGCCCGCCGCGTCCCGCCCCGCCGCGACGAACCCGGGCGTCGCGGCGAACCCGCGCTCGGCGTGCAGGACGGCCGATCGCAGCACCTCGGACAGGGGCAGCCGCCCGAACCGCTCGTGCAGCATCAGCCACCCGTCGACGCAGCCGGGCACCGTCACCGACCGGACGTCGTGCCGGACGGGCATCCGCCGCCGCCCCTCCGCGCGCAGGCCCTCCGCGTCGGCGCCGGACCCCGTCCGGCCCGAGGCGTTCAGCGCCAGGGGCGGCCCCGGACGGTCGTGGACCAGCGCGAACAGGTCGCCGCCCAGCCCGCACCGCTGCGGCGCGACGACCGCGAGGACCGCGTTGGCGGCGATCGCCGCGTCCGCCGCCGAGCCGCCCGACCGCAGGATCGCGAGCCCGGCCGAGGACGCGCGCCGATCGGCCGAGCAGATCATCGCCCGGTCGGCGCCGGCCGTCGTCGCGGTCACCCCATCGAGGCTAAACGCCGGATGCGTCAAGTCGAAAGCCTTCACCAGGGCTGAAAGCGCCCGTGTGATCGGGGGAGCGCGAAGGCGACCTCAGAGGTAGAGGCCGTAGAACTCCTCGGGGTGCTCCAGCAGGGGCGGGAGGTCGACCGGCTTCAGCGTGACCAGTTCGCGCTTGGACGGCGGCTTCCTCTTCGCGGCGGGGCGCTTCGCGTCGAGGGCGGCGGAGGCGACACGGTCGGCCTGGTTCGCCACGGCGATGTCGAGAAGGTTGCGCACCAGGCGGCCGTTGCCGAAGGACGGGCCGCGCGGCGCCCTGCGCAGCATCGTGGCCAGTGTGCCGGCGGTGCCGGGCGCGAGGCGGAAGCCGTCGGCGGCGGCGAGCTGCTCGAACACCGCGATCAGCTCCTCGTCGGTGTAGTCGGGGAAGTGGAGCTGCTTGGGGAACCGGGAGTCGAGGCCCGGGTTCGCGGCGAGGAACTCCGCCATCTCCTGCTCGTACCCGGCGACGATCACGATGAGGTCGTCGCGGTGGTCCTCCATCAGCTTGACGAGCTCGGCGATGGCCTCGTGGCCGTAGTCGCCGCGCAGCGGGGACTGCGTCAGGGTGTACGCCTCGTCGATGAACAGGACGCCGCCGAGCGCGCGCTCGACCAGCCGGCGCGTGCGCGGCGCGGTCTGGCCGATGTACTCGCCGACGAGATGCGCGCGGGACGCCTCCACCAGGTGCCCGGACGACAGCACCCCGAGCCTCTTGTAGATCCGGCCGATCAGCCGCGCCACCATGGTCTTTCCGGTGCCCGGGTTGCCGGTGAACACCATGTGCCGCGTCGGCGGGGTGATCCGCAGCCCCGTGTCGGCGCGCAGCCGGGCCGCGTGCGTGCCGGCGATCAGCAGCGAGATCTCCTGCTTGACGGTCTCCAGGCCGGTGAGCTCCCGCAGCTCGGCGAGGGGGTTCCCGGCGGACGGCGCCGTGTCGAGCGTGTCCGGGACGTCCTGCTTGCGGATCACGAGCCCGCCGCCCTGCTCGCCCGTGGTGCGGGCGCGGGCGGCCGCGACGAGCTGGTCGGCCAGATGGGGCGCGAGGCGCGCGTTGCGGAGCTGCTGCATGGGCGGGGTCGCGGCGAGCAGCGCGCCCGCCGCGTCCAGGGCCTGCCGGGTGGCGCGCGCCCCGCGGGCGGTGAGGGCGCGGCGGAACAGCTCCGCGTGCCCGGCGGCGCTGAACGGATGCGTCCGGGCGATCCGGAACCGGCCGGGCAGGACGGGGTGGACGTCGCGGATCCGCTCGTCGCCGCCCGGCCCGCACAGCGCGACGACGTTCAGCTCCGGATGGACGGCGAGCAGCCGGTGCAGCTCGTCGGCGAGCGCCTCCCCGTTGCCGGGTTCGGCGATGACGCCGTCCAGGCCCTCGATGACCAGGAGCCGGTCGGCGCCGCAGTCGCGGACGTCGGCGTGCAGCTTCGCGACCGCGTCCGGGAGCCGCTGGCCCGCGAACAGGTTCGCGGTGACCCACAGCGGGTCGCGGCCGAGGGCGAGGGACGCGGCCAGCTCCCGCGCCGCGTCCCGCCTGCCGGTGCCCTCGGGCCCGGCCAGCATGAGGCGGACGGGGCCGCCCGCCCGGGTCAGCTCGTCCAGGGCCGCGGTCACCTCGGGCTGCTCCACCAGGGTCGTGACCAGATCCGGCCGCGCGGCGGGCGCCGCCGCGGGCGCGGGGACGGCGGCGAGCTTCTCGCCGAGCGGGTTCACGATGCGGCGGCGGGGCGCGTACAGGCGGCGCAGGTCCGTCTGGAACTGGCCGACCGGGATCCACTCGGCCTTCGGGAACCACGGGTCGCCCGGCAGCCCCTGGACGACCGCGACGAACCGCATCGCCATGTCGAGCCAGGCGCGGCACGCGTCCGCGGCGCCCGCGACCAGGGCCTGCAGCAGCCACGCGCGGGTCCGCTCCTGCCACGCGCCCGCCTTGAACCCGCGGCGCTCGCCCGGGAAGCGCCGCAGCAGGTCGGCGTACCGGTCCTCGCCGACCGCCGCGGCCAGCTCCGCCGGGACGTGCTCCATGCTGCCCTGCAGCAGCAGCTGGATCAGGTGCGACTCGAGCGTCTCCTCACGCGGCGCCGCCGCCCGCAGGGCGTCGAACGCCGCGATCAGGCCCGCCGTCGCCCAGTCGAGGTAGCCGACCGGCCCGAGCAGCTCCGGGACGGCCGCGAGGACGTCCTCGGGGGCGTGCGCGTGCCAGTGCTCCCGCAGCTCCATCTTCGGCAGGTTCACGTCGCACGGCGGCGGCGCGTCGTACAGCCGCAGCAGGGCCGAGCGCCGCTCCTCCAGCGGCTCGATGCCCGCGAGGGCGTCCAGGCACTCGCGGGCCAGCTCGATCGCGAGCTCCCGGTCGGGCGCCTCCACCAGCCAGTCGATCGGCGGCCGCCACCGGCCGCCGGGCGCGTCCCAGCGCGTCATCCGGGTGCTCAGCGGCGCGGGGTTCGCCAGGTGCCGGTGCAGCAGCCGCTCGGGCAGCTGCGACCACGAACCCGCCTTGATCGCCCCGCCGCCGGGCAGGAACGCGAGGATGCCGAAGACCTCCGCCGTGACCAGCGAGGCGGGCAGCGTCAGCAGCTTGTGCTCGTCGGTGGTCAGCCCGGCCGCGCGCGGGTCGGCCGCGAGCGCGTCGATCCGCTCGGAGATCTCCGCGAACAGGCCGTCCGGCACCCGCCAGGGGCCGTACGCGTACACGTCGAGCACCGGCTCGTCGCTGAGCAGTGGCTCCAGATGGTCCGGCAGCCGCAAGCGTTCCTCCAAGGCAGAACAAAGCAGAGGTACAGCCTACGTTTCCGGACGGGATGCCGGGCGTCCTCCGGCCGGATCGCGACCGGTCCGCCCCCGGGCTCAGAGCCAGTCGCGCCAGCGGAACAGGGCGTACAGGCCGCCGCTGCACACGATGATCAGCGTCATGCTCACCACGAAGCCCGAGTGCTGCTGCGATCCCGGATACGGGACGTTCTGCCCGTAGAAGCCCGTGATGGCGGTCGGCACCGCGATGATCGCCGCCCAGCTGGTGACCTTCTTCATCACCTCGTTCATCCGGTTGCCCTGCAGGGCGATCCGGGTGTCGACGAGGTTGGCGACGAGGTCGCGCAGGCCGTCCGTCCACTCGCCGATGCGCAGGGTGTGGTCGTAGACGTCCTGGAAGTACGGGGTGAGCTCCGGCGTGATCAGCCGGACGTCCCGCCGCAGCAGCGTGTTCAGGACCTCGCGCATCGGCAGCGCGACCCGCCGCAGCGCCACCAGGTTCTTGCGCAGCTTGTAGCTGCGCTGCTGGATCTCCCGGACCGGCAGGTCGTCGTCGAAGACGAGCTCCTCCACCTCGTCGGCCTCGGAGTCCAGGGCCTGGACGGCCGCGAGCTGGAGGTCGATGACCATGTCGAGCAGCCCGTACAGCAGGAACCCGGCGCCGGACCCGTCCATGTCGGTGGGGGCGTCGTCCCAGCGGCGGATCAGGGTGTCCACGTCGACACCGGTCTCCTGCCGGACGGTGACGAGCGCCCGGTCCGTCACGAACGCCGACAGCTCGTGCAGCACCATGTCCCCGTTCCCCACCTCGGGGACGTAGACGTTCAGGAACGCGTAGCCGTCGTACCGGTCGAGCTTGGCGCGCTCGTGGCGGGACACGGCGTCCTCGACCGCGACGTGGTCGAGCCCCAGCTCATCGCTGATCACCCGCAGGTCGCCGTGGCGGGGCGCGCACAGGTCGAGCCACACCACCACGTCGGGCATCTCCAGGTAGTCGCTCACGTCCGCGACCGGGAAGCCCTGCGCGATGATCTCGCCGCCGCGCCAGGCCCGGGTGCGGGGCGGCGCCGAGCCGATCCGATTGTCCGGATAGGCGTCGATGTCGGTTTCCGAGGGGTGGGGTGCCATGGGCCCCCTTATACCCCTTGCGGACGGGTGATCACCGGGTGCCTCGCGGAGGAGCCGCCGTCGAGGACCGGACGATCAGCTCCCCGGGCAGCGTCCGGGGTGCCGGGCAGCCCCCGTCGAGGAGCTCCAGCAGCGCCGCCATCCCCGCCGCGCCGAGGTCCTCGGCGGGCAGCCGCACCGTGGTCAGCTCCGGCTCCAGCGCGGTCGCCAGCAGGACGTCGTCGAACCCGGTCACCGACAGATCGCGCGGAACGTCCAGGCCGCGTGCCCGCGCCGCCTTGTAGGCGCCCGCGGAGATCTGGTCGTCGTCGCAGACCAGCGCCGTGGGCGGGTGCGGGCCGTCCAGCAGCCGGCCGGCCGCGGCCTTCGCCGACGCCACGTCGATCGCGCAGCCCGCCCGCACCAGCGCCCCGCCCGGCACCGCGCCGACGGCCGCGGCCAGGGCGTCGGCGCGGCTGTGGAACGTCCACTGGTCGACGTCGGCGGCGACATGCCCGAAGCGCGTGTGGCCGAGCGCGGCCAGGTGCGCGATGATCGCCCGCATCCCGTCGGCGACGCCGAGCCCGACGGACGGGACGGGCCCGTCCGGGTCGCTGTCGAGCATCACGGCGGGCGTGCCCGGGAACCCGCCGACCGCCTCCACCGCCATCGACGACGCGAGGATCCCGTCGATCGCCTCGTGCGGCGCCGCGAACGGGCTGCCCGCGGGTCCGGGCAGGTCCGGCCACTCGTAGACGACGACGCCGAACCCGTGCCGGGCCGCGACCCGCGCCGCGCCCCGGTAGACCGGCCCGAAGAACGGCGAGGTCAGCGACGGCACCATCAGCAGGACGGTCCGGGTCGTGCCGAGCCGCAGGTTCCGGGCCGCCCGGTTCGGCCGGTAGCCGAGCCGCGCGGCGGCCGCGCGGACTCCCGCCGCGGTCGCGGGGGACACCCGGCCCGTCCACTTGCCGCCCAGCACGAGCGACACCGTGGACTGGGAGACCCCGGCCTCCCTGGCCACGTCCCGGCTCGTCGGACGGCCCGTCATGCACACCTCCTGCCACCGCAGCCCAGCGTAGAGCCGCCCGCCCCGCCCACCCGCCCCGCACCCGGTCGATCGTGTGCTCGGTCGGTCTCCGTTTCCGTGGGAGTCCGGTCGCCTGAGGCGGGGGCCGGAAAACGGGGGGACGGGAACGGGGTGGGTGCGTATGATGCTCGGATTAGTAATACGTATGACCAAGCGGGGAGACGATCGGGTGCGCGGGTATGTCGAGTTCCTGCGGAGGCCGTACGCCGGGCGCCTGCTCGGCGGGACCCTGCTCGGGCGGCTGCCGAACGGGATGGCGATGCTCGCGGTCGTCCTGCACATCCGGGCCGACGGCGGCGGTTACCCCCTGGCGGGGGCGCTCGCCGCGCTGCTGGGGCTCGCGATGGCCGCCGGGCAGCCCGTGCTCGGGCGCGCCATGGACCGCTACGGCCAGCCCCGGGTGCTGCTTCCCGGGGCGCTGGTCTCCGGCGCCGGGTTCGCCGCGCTCGCCTGGTGCGGCGCCGGCCCGCTGCCGGTCGCCGTCGCCGCCGTGACCGTGGCCGGGTTCGCGACGCCGCCGCTGGAGGCGGGGCTGCGCGCGCTCTGGGCGGACGTCCTCGACGACGCAGCCCAGGTCCACGCCGCGTACGCGCTCGACGCCGCCGCGCAGGAGATCCTGTTCACCGTCGGGCCGCTCCTCGTCGTCGGGGCCGCCGCCGTGAACACCGAGACCGCGCTGGTGCTGACCGGCGCGCTCGGCGTCGCGGGCACGCTCGTCGTGGCGCTGTCCGGGCCGTCCCGCCGCTGGCGGGGCGAACCGCGCACCACCGGATGGGCGGGGCCGCTCCGCTCACCCGGCCTGCGGGTCCTGCTGGCGTCGCTGGCGTGCGCCGGGATCGCGCTCGGCGTCTACGCGGTCGCCGTCGTCGCCTACGCCGAGGAGCACGGCTCCGACCTCGCGTCCGGGCTGCTGCTGGCCTGCATGTCGGCGGGCGCCCTCGCCGGCGGCCTGCTCTACGGCGCCCGGCCCTGGCCCGGCGAGCCGCACCGGCGGCTGCCGCCGCTGCTCGCCGCGCTCGCCGCCGGGTACGTCCCGCTCGTCCTCGCGCCGGGGCTCGTCGCGATGTCGGTCCTGGCGTTCGTCAGCGGGGTGTTCCTCGCGCCGGTCCTGGCCTGCAGCTTCGCGCTCGTGGACCGGCTCGCCCCCGCCGGCACCGTCACCGAGGCGTTCGCGTGGGTCGTCGCCGCGGTCGGCGCCGGCAGCGCGCTCGGCTCGGCCGTCGCGGGGGTCGGCGAGGAGGTCGCGGGCGTCCCCGGCGCGTTCGCCGGGGCGGGTCTCGGCGGGGTCCTCGCGCTGCTGCTGTGCCTGGCGGGGACGCGGACGCTGCGTCCCGACCCGGTCTGCGAGCCGGTCGCGGCGAGGGCCTGACGCGACCGGGCCGCGATCAGATCCAGGTGTCGAACCAGATCCGGTCGCGCCACTGGTCGTAGGTGAGGGTGTCGGCGGTCCAGATCGGGTGGAAGTGGGCGAAGTTCGCCAGCACGACGAGGACGAACGCCCCGGCGGCGGCCGCTCCGGCGACCCGCCGCGGCCCCGGCGGCGCGGCGTGCCCGTGCGCGCCCGAGGCGGCCGGGCCGACCAGGTACCCCATGGCCAGGACGATCGCCAGCACCATGAACGGGATGAGCGGCGTCGCGTAGAACAGGAACATCGTCCGGTCCGCGAACGCCGACGGGAACCACGACAGCCAGCCCGCGGCGAACCCGAGGACGATCGCGCCCGCCCGCCAGTCCCGTTTGAGCAGCCAGATCACCAGGACGGCCACGAGCGCGGCGAGCGCCCCCCACCACAGCACCGGCGTCCCGATGCCGAGGATCTCCCGGGAGCAGCGCTCGCCCGACCCGCAGGCGCCCTTCGGCTCGGTGTAGAAGAACGCGACCGGGCGGCGCAGGACCGGCCAGTCCCACGGCCACGACTGGTACGGGTGGCTGGTGTCCAAGCCGTTGTGGAAGTCGAGCATCTCGGTGTGGTAGCGCCACAGGTCCGGCATGGCCTCGAACGGCCGCGACAGCCACCCGGACGCGACCTCGCCGCGCCCCCAGCCGCCCGCCTTGAAGATCCACCCCGACCAGGACGCCAGATAGGTGACCCCCGCCACCACGACCAGCTGCCCGAACGCCGGGCCGGCCTCCAGCAGCAGCGTCCCGGTGAGCGGCCTGCGCACGCCGGCCGCCCTCCGCGCCCCGTGGTCCCACAGCACGACCATGATCCCGAAGGCGGCGATGTAGAACACGCCCGTCCACTTGGTGGCGCAGGCGAGGCCGAGGCAGACGCCCGCCAGGTACCGCCATCCGTGCGGGAGGAACGGCCCATGGGGGGACGCGTCGCCCCGCTCGAGCCTCTCGGCGAGGAGCCGCCGCGACCGGTCCCGGTCGTTCACGATGCACGCGAACCCGGCGAGCACCCAGAACATGACGAAGATGTCGAGCAGCGCGGTCCGGCTCGTCACGAACGCGAGGCCGTCCACGGCGAGGAGCAGGCCGGCGGCGCAGCCCAGCAGCGTCGACCCGGTCATCCGGCGGGCCAGCCGGCACAGGATCAGCACGGCGAGGGTGCCGGCCAGCGCGGGCATGAACCGCCACCCGAACGGGGTCGCGCCGAACAGCTGCTCGCCGATCGCGATCATCCACTTGCCGCCCGGCGGGTGGGCGACGAACGTCGCTCCGCCCTCCCAGATGTCGGCGTGCGGATCGGCGATCAGCTTCTTGTCGGCGCCCTCGACGGTGTCGTGCTCCCACCCGAACCGCAGCAGCGCGAGGGCGTCCTTGGCGTAGTAGGTCTCGTCGAAGACCACGGCCTTCGGCGTGCCCAGGCCGTCGAACCGCAGGAACCCCGCGAACGCGGTGACCAGCAGCGCGCCCACCCATGACCAGAGCGGGCCGTCCGGCAGCGGCGGCGCGAGCCGGTCGCGCAGCGGATGCCGCCGCGCCCCCGCCGTGTCGGACGGGGCGGGTGCCAGATCCGTGGTCGCCATCTCGCCATCGTAAAGGCGCCGGCCGGCGCCGGCGGAAGGGCGGGTGCGCGCCTCCGCGACCGGGGCGGGCGCCTTACGCGGGAGGTGGGACGGCTCCCGGCGGTGCGAGAATGGCGGCGTGACAGGGACCTTGCTGCTGGCGGCGGCGCCGATCGGGCGGCCCGGGGACGCGTCGGAGCGGCTGCGCGCCGCGCTGGCGGACGCGCCGGTGATCGCGGCCGAGGACACCCGGCGGCTCCGCCGGCTGGCGGCCGACCTCGGCGTCGCCCTCGCCGCCCGGATCGTGTCGTACTACGACCAGAACGAGAGGGCCCGCGCGGAGGAGCTCCTCGGAGAGCTCCTCGCCGGGCGGGACGTCCTGGTGATCACCGATGCGGGGATGCCCGGGGTGTCCGATCCCGGGTACCGCCTGGTGCGGGCGGCCGTAGCCGCGGACGTGCCGGTGTCGGTGCTGCCGGGGCCGTCCGCCGTCACGACCGCGCTGGTGGTGTCGGGCCTGCCCACCGACCGGTTCTGCTTCGAGGGGTTCCCGCCGCGCAAGCCGGGGGAGCGGGCCCGCCGGCTGGACGCGCTGGCCCGCGAGCCCCGCACGATGGTGTTCTTCGAGGCGCCGCACCGGCTCGCCGCGACCCTCGCCGCGATGGCGGACGCGTTCGGGGCGGACCGTCCGGCCGCGGTGTGCCGGGAGCTGACCAAGACCTACGAGGAGGTCCGCCGCGGCCCGCTCGCCGGCCTCGCCGCCTGGGCGGAGGACGGCGTCCGGGGTGAGATCACCCTGGTGGTGGCCGGTGCACCGGAACCGGAGGGGCTCTCCGAGCCCGCCGACCTCGTCGCCGCCGTCGCGGCCCGGGAGGCCGCCGGAACCCCGAGGAAGCAGGCCATCTCCGAGGTCGCCAAGGAGAACGGCCTGCCGAAACGGGACGTCTACGACGCGGTCGTCGCCGCCACCCGTTAGCCGCCCAAACCGCGCCGCGATGGTGACGGTCATGGGACGACATGTGACCGGGTGCGATGCAACGCACACTTTGCGGGAACAAACCCCAAGAGGGAACCCGCGCGGAGCCATCATGGAAGAGGGCCCCGCGAGACGGACCGTACGGCGCGTGAATCGAGCGGGTGGCGTCGCGGGGGCGCCGCCGTGGGGGGTGAGGACCGTGCAGGACGTGTGGTCGACCCACGAGGCGTGGGTCTACGAGTGCGTGCACTGCGAGCACATCTGGAACGAGCAGTTCGAGGTCCGCCATTCCGACGACGGGCACAGCCATGACGGCGTCGCGTACGAGCGGCACGGGCAGCGCTGCATGACCCCCTGGAGCGACCATGTCTGCCCGCGCTGCGGCGCCCAGAACGTCAAGGCGGTGGCGGGCGCCTTCGGCAGGCACCCGATCGTCCCGGAGGCGCGGCGGGGCAACGAGCTGGAACTGGTGTTCCGGCTGCGCCGCCTGCACGCCTGGTAGCCCCCGCGAGCGGCCCGCGCGGGGCCCTACTTCGCGGCGACCTCGGGGATCCGCCGGGCGGCGGGCTCCACCGGCACGTCGGACGGCGCGCCCTCCCCGGTGTCCGGGCCGCGGAACCGGCCCCGCAGGCCGGCCAGGGACCGGCGCACCTCGGGGCTGAACGCCATCCCCGCGGCCAGCGCGGCCAGCGGGACCCCCGGCAGGACGTACCGGTAGTCGAACTCGGCGGTCGCGGCGGGCGCGAGCAGCAGGCCCGTCGCGAGCGTCCACGGCAGCAGCGCCGGGCCGCCGAGCCGCCGCCAGAGCGGCAGCAGCCCGCCGAGACCGATCAGCAGGATGATCCCGACCATCGTCCCGCGCAGGTAGAACACGTCCTGGTAGCCGCGGATCACCCCGGCGACCGGTTCGGCGACCCGGGTCTGCGCGTCGCCGTTCTCGTACTCCCTGGCCTCGCCGGACGCGGTGGCGTGCGCGCCCATCCGCCAGTCCGGCAGGGGGTTGCCCTCCTCGCGGAACTCGTACTGCGCGTACGTCGCCTCGTCCGGGAAGACGGTCCGCTCCCAGCGGAAGACGCGGAAGAAGTCGTGCGCGACGACCTGGAGGTAGTCGCCGGGCTGCGAGGTGATCGCGCGCTTGGCGAAGTCGTTGCCCAGCTTGTTGTTCTCCGGGCTGAACCGCTTGCCGGTGTAGCGGTTGAGCGGCGACCCCGCGTTCCAGATGCCGTCCTGCGAGTTCGGCAGCCGGTTCGCGGGCTCGGTGCACAGCGGGTACTCGCTGACCGGCAGGTCCTTCATCTTGTGGCAGTCGGCGAACTTGTAGACCCGGGCGTACAGGAAGATCCCGTTGCTCTCGGTGATCGCGAACTTGCCGCTGTCGACCTTGTACCAGCCCATGTAGGACAGGACGGGCAGCGCGCACGCGGCCATCGTGACCGCGAGGATCTTCCAGCCGCTGCGCCGGATCAGCAGGTAGGCCAGCACGCCGACCAGCACCGGCATGCCGACCGAGCGGGTCAGCCAGGCCATCCCGATGATCAGGCCGACCGCTGCCGCGATCTTCCAGGTCGGCCGGTCGTGCCACAGCAGCAGCGTGACCGCCGACATCACCAGGAACGTGAACATCGTGTCCGACAGGACGAGGTGCTCCAGCTGGATCTGGTAGGCGTCCAGCAGCACCGGCGCCGCAGCGAGCGCCGCGCCCCAGCCCGGCAGCCGGAACTTCCGCCGCAGCAGCGCGTAGATCATCACGCCCATGGCCAGGCCCATGAGGTGCTGGACGGCCGCGACGAGCGCGAAGCTGTGGAACGGCTTCAGCAGGATCAGCAGGAACGAGTAGCCGTCCGGCCGCAGCGGGTGCGGGAACGGGTCCATCGCGACGTGCAGGTAGTCGAAGCTGTCGTTGAAGAACATCACCGGCCGGTAGCCGGCCATCGCCAGGCCGCGCAGCACCGCCGCCATGACAATGATCACAGTGAACACGGGGTGCCGGCGGGCCAGTGCCCACAGCGCGGCGCCCCTCTCCCGGACCCGTGCGACGGCCGCCGCCCCGGACGTGTCGTCAGCCACTACCGAACCTCCCCTTTCGGTGCCCGGCACCCGTCCTGCTCCGGCACGCGTCACCGCGACCCTGCCTTTCCGGGCCGCAGTGCCCCTATGCTTGTCGTGCTCAGCCTGCCGCGCGCGACCGTGCCCGAGAGGGCGTTTCGGTTGCGAGTCCGCAACACGATACGGCGGCTCTTCTCGGGAGCGGCCGACATCGCCCGTCCCCGGCAGGCATCATGAGCTACGACGGGCCGGTCGGCGGAACACGACGAGAGTAGTGGAAAATACCGCAGACGGTCACCAGCAGTGACAAAGGAGATCGCGTGGAACTCTCCGTAGTGATGCCGTGCCTGAACGAGGCCGAGACGGTCGAGACCTGCGTCCGCAAGACCATCGGCTTCTTCGAGGAGAAGGGCATCGACGGCGAGGTCGTCATCGCCGACAACGGCAGCACCGACGGCAGCCAGCAGCTCGCCAGGGACGCCGGCGCGCGGGTCGTGCCGGTCGCCGACAAGGGCTACGGCAACGCGCTCATGGGCGGCATCCGCGCCGCGCGCGGCCGGTACGTGGCGATGGGCGACGCCGACGACTCCTACGACTTCACCACCCTCGGCCCGTTCCTGGACGAACTGCGCGACGGCGCCGACCTCGTGATGGGCAACCGGTTCAAGGGCGGGATCGCGCCGGGCGCGATGCCGCCGCTGCACCGCTACCTCGGCAACCCGGTGCTGAGCTTCGTGGGCCGGCTGTTCTTCGGCAGCAAGATCGGCGACTTCCACTGCGGGCTGCGGGCCTTCAACAAGGAGTCGATCCTGCGGCTCGGGCTGCAGACGGGCGGCATGGAGTTCGCGAGCGAGATGGTCGTGAAGGCGACCCTGCAGAAGTACGACATCCGCGAGGTCCCGACCACGCTGTCGCCGGACGGCCGGACGCGCGCCCCGCACCTGAACACCTGGCGCGACGGATGGCGTCATCTGCGCTTCCTCATGCTCTACAGCCCCCGCTGGCTCTTCCTGATCCCGGGTCTCGTCTTCATGACGCTCGGACTGGTCGCCGGGATCGCACTGTCGACCGGTCCGGTCACGGTCGGGAAGGTGGCGTTCGACGTCGACACCCTCGTCGGCGCCGGTGCCGCGCTCGTGATCGGCTTCCAGGCGGTGCTGTTCGCGCTGCTCACGAAGGTCTACGCGATGCAGGAGGGCTTCCTGCCGCACGACCGCAGGGTGCAGAAGATCATCGACTGGTGGAGCCTGGAGCGGGGCCTGCTGCTCGGCGGGCTGCTGGCCGCGGCCGGTCTCGCCGGCCTGGTCGCCTCGCTCATGCACTGGCGCGTGAACAGCTTCGGCGAGCTCGACCCCCGGCACTCGCTGCGCATGGTCGTCCCGGCGGCGACCGCGCTGGTGATGAGCTTCCAGGCGATCTTCGCGTCGCTGTTCGTCAGCATCCTCGGCATCCGCCGCCGCCAGCACCCGCCGATCACGGACGTGGCGGAGGAGGCCGCGGGCGTCGTCGACGCGGCCGCCGAGAAGGTCGCGGACGAGCGCAAGGCGCAGGCCGCCGAGGCCGCCGACAAGGACGCGGCGGCGGTCGGCACCGACTGATCCCGTCCAGACGGAGCGAGCCCGGACCCGCGGAGGGTCCGGGCTCATCTGCTTTCCGGGCTCGTGTCCTCCGGGCCTGGCCGCTTGCCGGGCCCATCCGCTTCGCGGGTCGGGACCCGCCTTCCGGATCAGGCCCCGCCTTCCGGGTCAGACCGGCGTGGTGGACGACTCCGGGGCCGGCGACGGAGCCGTGGCCGCGGGCGTCCGCCGCTCCCACGGCATCGCCAGCACCAGCCACGGGATGACGAGGATCGAGGCCCGCGACCACCAGGAGTGCATCGTCCACCAGGTGCTCTCGTCGAACTGCGTGAGCAGCAGGTAGCCGCTGCCCGCCCACAGGGCCGCCGCCGTGATGGCCCCGGTCGCCCAGCGCGTCGGGCGCGCCACCAGGAACGGCATGAACCACATCAGGTACTGGGCCCCCATCCGGGGCGTGACGACGAGGAACGCCAGCAGCATCGCCGTCGTCATGTCGACCTTGTCGGCGCGCCGCCACAGCCACGCCACGACGCCCAGCGTCGTGTAGAGGATGATCTGCCCGATCCGCGAGTACGCGGGCACGAGCGCCCAGTCGCCACCGGTCAGCAGGGCCGTCCAGCCCCATTCCCCGACGATGGGCCGGACGCCGCCGAGGTAGCCGAACACGTTCGTGATGGCCTCCCAGTCGGTGTCCACGACCAGCGGCAGCGTGACGAGGAACGCCAGCGGCACCGCGCCGGCGGCGACGAGGCCGTAGAACCGGACGCGCCACCCCGGCAGCATCGCCAGGACGACGGGGAGCAGGATGATGGGCCAGCTCTTCGCCGACAGCGCCAGCCCGAACAGCGCGCCCGCCGCCACGGCGGACCCCGCCGCGCGGCGGCCGGTCTCCTCCGCGGCCTTCCGCGCCACCAGGTAGGCGGCGACGAGGAAGACGAGGGAGATCGGCTCGACCTGGGCGTGGATCACCGCGACCATCAGCGCGACCGGGTTGCACGCGTACTGGAAGCGGCGCAGCGCCGCGGTGCGCGGCCCGGCGAGCCGCCCCACCAGGGCGACCAGCACCAGGTCGGCGAGGACCGTCCAGATGCGCCCGGCGATCTCCCACGGCAGGCCGACCGCGAGGCCGAGCGCGTAGAAGTAGGGGACGAACGGCAGGAAGTGCCAGGACCCGTTCGTGCTCAGCACGGGGTCGCGGCCGTCCAGGATCGCCTCGCCGGCGGGCTGGAAGCCCTGTTCGAAGTCGACGGGCTGCCAGCCGCTGCCCGCCGCGATGATCAGCAGGACCGCCCGGAAGCCGAGGGCGACGGCGAGCGTCACGGCCGGCGACGGCCGCCAGTGGCGGCGCTGGGCCAGCACGGCGAGCGCGAGACCGCACGCGAGCAGCAGGGCGGCGAAGGGTGAGTGGTCCATCGGCACAGATCATGCCAGGGTGGGAGCCCTGCCGCGTGATGGCCCGGGTAATGGATGCGCTCGGGGGAGGCCGGGGCCTCTACCCTTGAGGGCATGTCCTCGTCGAGCCGACACATCCTGACCGCGCCCGCCTGGCCGTACGCCAACGGGCCCCGCCATATCGGGCACGTCTCCGGGTTCGCGCTGCCCGCCGACATGTTCAGCCGCTACCAGCGGATGGCGGGCAACCAGGTCCTGATGGTCAGCGGCACCGACGAGCACGGCACGCCCATCCAGGTGCAGGCCGACAAGGAGGGCCTGACGGCCCGCGAGCTGGCCGACCGCTACAACCGCGTCATCGCGGAGGACCTGCACGGCCTCGGCATGTCGTACGACCTGTTCACCCGGACGACGACGCGCAACCACTACGCGGTCGTCCAGGAGATCTTCAAGGGCCTGTACGACAACGGCTACATCTTCCCCAAGACGACGATGGGCGCGATCTCGCCGTCCACCGGCCGGACCCTCCCCGACCGCTACATCGAGGGCACCTGCCCCATCTGCGGATACGACGGGGCGCGCGGCGACCAGTGCGACAACTGCGGCAACCAGCTCGACCCGGTCGAGCTGGTCAACCCGGTATCACGGATCAACGGCGAGACGCCGAAGTTCGTCGAGACCGAGCACTTCATGCTCGACCTGCCCGCGTTCACCGAGGTCCTCGGCCGGTACCTGCGCGGCAGGCAGGGCGAGTGGCGGCCGAACGTGGTGAAGTTCGCGCTGAACCTGCTGGACGACATGCAGCCCCGCGCGATCAGCCGCGACCTCGACTGGGGCGTCCCGATCCCGCTCGACGGGTGGCGCGACAACCCGGCGAAGAAGCTGTACGTGTGGTTCGACGCGGTCGTCGGCTACTTCTCCGCGTCCGTGGAGTGGGCCCGCCGGTCGGGCGACCCGGAGGCGTGGCGCGCCTGGTGGCAGGACCCGGACGCCCTGTCGTACTACTTCATGGGCAAGGACAACATCGTCTTCCACGCCGAGATCTGGCCGGCGATGCTGCTGGGCTACAGCGGCCAGGGCGACAAGGGCGGGACGCCCGGCTCGCTGGGCGCGCTGAACACCCCGACCGAGGTCGTGTCGTCGGAGTTCCTGACGATGGAGGGCAGGAAGTTCTCCTCGTCCCGCAACGTCGTCATCTACGTGAAGGACTTCCTGGAGCGCTACGACGTCGACGCGCTGCGGTACTACGTCGCGGTCGCCGGGCCGGAGAACCAGGACACCGACTTCACCTGGTCGGAGTTCGTCCGCCGCAACAACGACGAGCTCGTCGCCGCGTGGGGCAACCTCGTCAACCGGTCGGTGAACATGGCCGCGAAGAACTACGGCGCGATCCCGGAGCCGGGCGACCTCACCGACGCCGACCGCGCCCTCATGGAGCGCAGCCGGAACGCGTTCGCGGCCGTCGGCGCGGAGCTCGGCCGGTCCCGCTTCAAGAACGCGACGACCGAGGCGCTCGACGTCGTCCGGGACGCGAACCGGTACCTGTCGGACCAGGCCCCCTGGAAGCTGAAGGACGACCCCGACCGCGTCCGCTCGATCCTCTACACCGCGCTCCAGGTCGTGGACGACGCGAAGACGCTCCTCACCCCGTTCCTGCCGAACTCCTCGCAGAAGGTGTACGAGATGCTCGGCGGCGAGGGCGTGTGGAGCGGCATGCCGGAGATCCAGGAGGTCTCGGAGGACGGCGGCCCCGACTACAGCGTCCTGACCGGCGACTACGACACCCGGGCGCGCTGGGAGTCGGCGCCGATCCGGCCGGGCGTCCCGCTCGCCAAGCCGACGCCGCTGTTCAAGAAGCTCGACACCTCGGTCGTGGACGAGGAGCTCGCCCGCCTGGAGCGGCCGTGAGCGGCGTGGCGCCGCGCGCGTTCCCGTCGCTGCCGGACCGGCTGCCCGTCGACGTCTTCGACAGCCACTGCCATCTCGACATCGTCGAGACGCCCGTCGACGAGCAGCTCCGTTCCGCGAAGGCGGCGGGGATCGCCCGGATCGTCACGATCGGCACCGATCTGCCGTCGTCGCGCGTCGCGGTGGAGACCGCCTCCGAGTTCGACGACGTGTACGCGGGCGTCGCGATCCACCCGAACGACACGACGGGGATCTCCGACGCCGTCCTGGACGACGTCGAGGCCCTCGCCGCCCACCCGAAGGTCGTCGCGATCGGGGAGACCGGGCTCGACTACTACCGCGACTGGGCGCCGAAGAGCGACCAGCACCGCTCGTTCCGCGCCCATGTCGGCATCGCGAAGCGCACCGGGAAGGCCCTGGTCATCCACGACCGCGAGGCGCACGACGACGTCCTCGCGATCCTGCTGGAGGAGGGCGCGCCGGAGAAGGTCGTCTTCCACTGCTTCTCCGGCGACGCGGCGATGGCGGAGGTCTGCGCCGAACGCGGCTACGCGATGAGCTTCGCCGGGAACGTCACGTTCAAGAACGCCGAGCCCCTCCGCGAGGCCCTCCGCGCCGCGCCCCTCGACCTGGTCCTGGTCGAGACGGACGCGCCGTTCCTCACCCCCGTCCCGCACCGGGGCAAGCCGAACGCGTCCTACCTGATCCCGTACACCGTGCGCGCGATGGCGGACATCAAGGGCGTGGACGTCGCCGACCTCTGCACGGCGATCGCCGAGAACGGCAAACGCCTCTTCGGCCCCTGGTGAGCGACCGCCTCAGTCGCCGAGGCGGTGCTGGAGAAAGGCGATGACGAGCGCGGCGTCCCGCAGCGGGGGCGCTGCGCCGGGCTCAACCCGCAGCACCCACGACCGCCCCCGGGACGCCATGGTCGCCGCGAACCCGCCGTCGGCGTCTCGGACCTCCAGTACCCCGGCTCGCGCCCCGGCACCACGCCGGCCAGGCCGGTCAATGCGTCCGGCCGGCCGGATATTTCGGGCCGTCCGGAGGGAGCAGTTCGTACACGCGGGGATGCGGGCTCGTTCGCCGGATCAGGAGCCGCTTCGCCCCCGACGTGTCCGTCAGCACGTAGTCGGGTTCGAACGTCCGGCGGATGTCGAGGTCCACGAGCAGGAACGGCTCGCCGGACGGCCCGTACAACGTGGAGCCAACGCAATAGTTGGTGCGCACTTCGCATTTCGGAAACCACCCTTGGTGACATGGATCGCATGACATGCTCGGGGGCATGAGCGGCGACACCGTAGTCGAGGGGCGGTCCGGGCATCGTGCCCGGCTTTGGTTGTCGCCCGGCCAGGTCGCCGTGCTGGACGCCCAAGCGCACGCAGCGAGGGCGATGTGGAACCTGCTGCACGAGTGGTGGACGATGATGCCGCAGGGGCACCGTTCCCTCCAGGCCGCCGATGCGGCAATCCGTCAGGCCCGCAAGGAGGTCGACTGGCTGGCCGTGCTGCCCGCGCAGGCTGCCCAATCGGTGCTGAAGACCTATCACCGGGCGTGGATCAACTGCTGGGAAGGCCGCGCCGGCGCGCCGAACTTCAAGACCCGGTTTCGGTCGGCCATGGCGGTGGACATCCCGCAAGGCGGCCACCTGCACGTCAAGCGGGTGCATCGCCGGTGGGGGATGGTGAACATCCCCAAGCTCGGGCGGGTCAGGTTCCGCTGGACCAAGAACCTCCCCGTCGGCAAGCGGGCGAACGAGCAGAATCGGATCACCGGGGCGCGGCTGGTCAAGGACCCGCTGGGCTGGCATATCGCCTTCCGGATCCAGACCCTGGAACCACAGCCTGCGCCGCACCCCGGGCCCGAGGTCGGGATCGACGCCGGGGTGACCATCCCGCTCGCCCTGTCGGACGGCAACCACCAGGATCACGGCCGTCCGGCCCGGCTCCCGGACGGGAAGGCCGACCGGGACAAGTGGCTGAACGCTGACGAGAAGGCCACGCTGCTGCGGCTGGAACGCCGGGCCGCGCACCGCAAGAGCTTCCGCAAGCCCGGGGAGAGGACCTCCAACCGGCTGCGGCGAACGTATGACCAGATCGCGAGCCTTCGTGCGAGAGCCAAGCGCAGGGCGACCGACTGGCAGCACAAGACCACCACAGCCCTCGCCCGCACCTACGGCGTAATCGTGGTGGAGCAGTTGAACATCGAGAACATGGTCAGATCCGCCCGCGGAACCATCGACGAGCCGGGCAAGAACGTCGCGGCCAAGGCAGGGCTGAACCGCTCCATCAGCCAAGAGGCCTGGGGCCGCACGGCGGCAATGCTGGCCTACAAGACCGCCCAGCGCGGCGGCCGGCTGCACAAGGTACCCGCTCCTGGCACTTCCCTGGCCTGCCACGCCTGCGGGGTGACCACGCCGGGCAGCCGACAGGATCAGGCCAGGTTCGTGTGCAAGAACACCGTGTGCGGCTGGGACGGCAACGCCGACCTCAACGCCGCCCGCAACGTCTTGCACCTGTACCGGACGGGCCACGCGCTCGTCCCGGCTGCCGGAGGGGCAGTCGCAAGGCACGCCAGACGCGTCAAGCCGACCACCGCAAGGTAGGCCGGAATCTCCCGCGGTTCACGCGGGAGAGCACTTCAACAGTTCTCCATGCAGACACTGGCGTGTGTGGGGGGTCGTCCCCCCTCGGGCCGGTTCCGGCTGAGACAATCGGGTCCGTGGGGGACTCCAAGGGGCTGCTCGGGCCGGCCGACGTGCGCGAACTCGCGGCGCGGCTCGGCGTCCGGCCGACGAAGGCGCTCGGGCAGAACTTCGTCATCGACGCGAACACCGTCCGGCGGATCGTCCGGTCCGCCGGCCTCGCACCCGACGACGTCGTCATCGAGGTCGGCCCGGGGCTCGGCTCCCTCACCCTGGCGCTGCTGCCGGAGGCGCGGCGGGTCGTCGCGGTCGAGATCGACCCGGTGCTCGCCGCCGAACTGCCCGCCACGGCCGCCGCGCGCGAGCCCGACCTGGCGGGGCGCCTGGAGGTCGTCCACGCCGACGCGATGCGGATCACGGACGTGCCGGGCCCGGCGCCGACGGCCCTCGTCGCGAACCTGCCCTACAACGTCGCCGTCCCCGTCGTCCTGAACCTGCTCGCCGCGCTGCCGTCGCTGCGGACGGCGCTCGTCATGGTGCAGGCCGAGGTCGCCGACCGGATGACCGCCGCGCCCGGCTCGAAGATCTACGGGGTGCCGTCGGTGAAGCTCGCCTGGTACGGCGACGCCCGCCGGGCCGGTCCCGTCGGACGCGCCGTGTTCTGGCCCGCCCCGAACGTCGACTCCGGTCTCGTCGCGTTCACCCGCCGCGAACCGCCCGCCACCTCCGCGACGAGGGAGGCGGTGTTCGCCGTCGTGGACGCCGCGTTCGCGCAGCGCCGCAAGACGCTGCGCGCCGCGCTGGCAGGCTGGGCCGGGTCGGCTCCGGAGGCCGAGAACGCCCTCCGCACGGCGGGCGTCGACCCGCGCGCCAGAGGCGAAGCCCTCGACGTGGCCGCCTTCGCGCGCATCGCCGAGTATGGTCGGGCAGGCCGAGGGCGATGATCCCCGGCGGCCGCGCGCGGCGGCCGCCTCCCCACTCCCGACGATTGCGGAAATCCCGAAGATGCGGAGAACGATGCTGAAGGCGCGTGCGCGGACGGTGCGGCCCGGCAGGGCACCGATCGTCACGGTGGCGCTGCTCGCGGCCGGGGCGCTGGTCGCCGTGGCGACGGCCGCGGCGGGCTGCGGCAGCGGCGCGGGCGCCACACCGAAGATCACCACGACGGCCCGCGCGGGCGTGGCGCCGACCCCGCCCGTCCAGGGCGCCTACTTCGGCGCCTGGGTGCCGCCGGCGGACGCCCCGCGCGAGGACGGGCCGGCGGAGAGCCCGTCGGCGAGCCCCTCCGGCGGCCGGGACGGCGAGGAGGCCGGCAGGCCCGGCATGGCGCCGCTCACCGCCTTCGAGGGCGAGCTCGGACGGCGCCTCGACATCGCGCAGAGCTACCGGGGCTGGAAGTCGTCGTTCCCGTCCCGGTTCGACGCGTCCGTCCTCGCGAGCGACCGGTACCTGCTGCTGACCTGGGCGGGTGCCGATACCGAGGAGATCGTCCGGGGCGCCCACGACGGCCTGATCCGGGAGCGGGCACGCGCGATCAAGGCCACCGGCAAGCCGGTGTTCCTGCGCTGGTCCCGCGACATGGACAAGGAGAGCCAGGAAAAGCGCGTCCACTCCCCGGCCGCGTTCGTCGCCGCCTGGAAGCACATGCGCGCGATCTTCAAGGCGGAGCGGGTCGACAACGTCGCGTGGGTCTGGTGCCCCAGCGCCGGCGGCTTCGGCTCCCGCAACGCCCCCGCCTACTACCCGGGCGACGGCGAGGTCGACTGGATCTGCGCCGACGCCCAGCCCGGCGGCAACTACGACTACCGTGACCTGTCCGAGGCGATGAAGCTGTTCCTGGAATGGGCCCGGGAACGCCCCAAGCCCATCATGATCGCCGAGTTCGGCGTCCCGAAGTCCTACGACCGCCGCCGCGCCGAATGGCTCCGCGCCGCCGCCCGGACCCTCCAGGACCCGCAGGTGAAGGCCGTCGTCTACTTCAACTCCGACGAACAGGCCGAGGAGCCCCGCGACAAGCGCCGCATGTACGCGGTGACGGGCGACGCGCAGGCGGTCTCCGCCCTCCGCGAGTTCGCCACCACCCCGTACTTCAACCCCCGCAACCTGCCGGTGACGAGCGGCTGACCGGCCTCCGGGGGGCGCCGCCCGGAGCGGTGCCGGACCTGCCCTAGGGTTGCTGCACGTGACTTCCGCAGTGAGCGTTCGCGTCCCCGCCAAGGTCAATCTGCAGCTCGCGGTGGGGCCGCTGCGCGGCGACGGGTACCACGACCTCGTCAACGTGTTCCACGCCGTGTCGCTGTTCGACGAGGTGACCGCCGCGCCCGCCGACCGGCTGGAGATCACCGTCCGGGCGGCGCCGCGGTCCCGCGTCGACATCGGCGGCGTCCCCGTGGGCGACGGCAACCTCGCGGCCCGCGCCGCGCGGCTCGTCGCGGCGCGGCTGGGCGTCGAACCGCACGTGTCGCTGTTGATCCGGAAGGCGATCCCCGTCGCGGGCGGCATGGCGGGCGGCAGCGCCGACGCCGCCGCCGCGCTCGTCGCCTGCGCCCGGCTCTGGGACGACCGGGACGCCCCCGCCCTCACCCGCGACGACCTCCTCGCCCTCGGCGCCGAGCTCGGCAGCGACGTCCCGTTCGCGCTGCTCGGCGGGACCGCGGTCGGCGTCGGGCGCGGCGAGCGGCTCACTCCGGCGCTCGCGCGCGGCCCGTTCCACTGGGTGTTCGCGACGGCCGACGGGGGCCTGTCCACGCCCGCCGTCTACGGCGAGTGCGACCGGCTCCGCGACGCGGCGGGGGAGCCCGCCCCCGACCCGGCGGTGTCGGACGCGCTGATGGCGGCGCTGGCGACCGGCGACGCGAAGGCCCTCGGCGCGGCCCTCGCGAACGACCTGCAGCCCGCCGCGCTGTCGCTGCGCCCGTCCCTGGCCCGGACGCTCGCCGCCGGCCGGGACGCGGGCGCGCTCGGCGCCCTCGTGTCGGGCTCCGGGCCGACCTGCGCGTTCCTCGCGGGCTCCGGGGAGGACGCCGACGACGTCGCGGCGGCCCTGGACGCGGCGGACGTCGCGGCGCAGGTCCTCCGGGCCACCGGGCCGGTCCCGGGCGCGACCCCGCTCTGATCTCCCGCGCATTCCCGGGCGGACGGGGCGGCGGCCGTCCGGGCGGTGTCCGAGGTGTTCACGGGTGGCCCTAACCTTGGAGGCGTCGTGAACCTGATCAATGTTGAGAACGTCACCAAGGCCTACGGCCCGAAGCCGCTCCTCGACGCGGTGTCCCTCGGGATCGACGAGGGCGACCGCGTCGGCGTCGTCGGCCGCAACGGCGGTGGCAAGAGCACGCTCGCGTCCCTCCTCGCCCGCCGCACCGAACCCGACGGCGGACGGGTCACGCACGCCCGCGGCGTCCGGCTCGGCCACCTGACCCAGCGCGACGAGTTCCCCCCGGACGCCACCGTCCGGTCCGTCGTGATCGGCGACCGGCCCGAACACGAATGGGCGGGCGACACGCGCGTCCGCGACGTCCTCGCGGGGCTGCTCGGCGACCTCGACCTCGACGCGCCCATCGAGGGCATGTCCGGCGGCGAGCGGCGCCGCGTCGCGCTCGCGTGCCTCCTCGTCCCCGAGTCCGACCTCCTGATCCTGGACGAGCCCACCAACCACCTCGACATCGAGGCCATCGACTGGCTCGCCCGCCACCTGCGGGGCCGCCGCGTCGCGCTCCTCGTCGTCACCCACGACCGCTGGTTCCTCGACGAGGTCACCGACCGCACCTGGGAGGTCGTGGACGGCCGCGTCGAACGCTACGAGGGCGGCTACTCCGCCTACGTCCTCGCGAAGGCCGAACGCGCCCGGATCGCCGCCGCGACCGAGGCGAAGCGCCAGAACCTCCTGCGCAAGGAACTCGCCTGGCTGCGCCGCGGCCCCCAGGCCCGCACGTCCAAGCCCAAGTTCCGCGTCGACGCCGCCCAGGCCCTGATCGCGGACGAGCCGCCGCTGCGCGACTCCGTCGAACTGACCCGGTTCGCCGCGGCGCGCCTCGGCAAGACCGTCTACGACATCGAGGACGTCACCGTCGAGGTCGGCGGCCGCGCCCTGTTCGAGCGCATGACCTGGCGGATCGGCCCCGGCGACCGCGTCGGCCTGGTGGGCGTCAACGGCAGCGGCAAGAGCACCCTGCTCCGCCTCCTCGACGGCACCGTCGGCGCCGTGTCGGGCGAGGTCGTCCAGGGCAGGACGGTCCAGCTCGCGCACCTGTCGCAGAACCTGGAGGAACTCGACCCCGCCCGCCGGGTCCTGGAGTCGGTGGAGGAGATCCAGCGCCGCATCACCGTCGGCAAGCGCGAGTGGACCGCGAGCCAGCTCCTCGAACGCCTCGGCTTCGCCGGCGACCGGCAGTGGACGCCGGTCGGCGACCTGTCCGGCGGCGAGCGCCGCCGCCTCCAGATGCTCCGCCTCCTCATGGGCGAACCCAACGTCATGCTCCTCGACGAGCCCACCAACGACCTCGACATCGAGACCCTCACCGAACTGGAAGACCTCCTCGACGGCTGGCCCGGAACCCTCATCGTCGTCAGCCACGACCGGTACTTCCTGGAGCGCATCACCGACAACGTCGTCGCCCTCCTCGGCGACGGCAAGGTCACCCACCTGCCGCGCGGCGTCGACGAGTACCTCGAGCGCCGCGCCGCGGGTACCGCGTCCATCCGCGCCGCCGCCGCGCCCACGCGCGGCTCCGCGGCGGCGCGACCGGCGGCACCCGCCGCCAAACCCAAGGGCGGCCAGGACTGGAAGGCCCGCAAGGAACTCGACCGCCTCGAACGCCGCCTGGAGAAGCTCGCCGCGCAGCAGGCCGAACTGCACGAGCGGCTCGCCGAGCACGCCACCGACTACGGGCGGCTGCAGGAGCTGGACGGGCGCCTCAGGGAACTCCAGGCGGAGGCCGCCGAGGTCGAGGAGCAGTGGCTGATGCTCGCCGAGGACGTGGACTGACCACCCGCCGGGACCGGGCTAGACGGGCGGGCTCGACTCCGTGTCGAACGGGATCAGCAGCGTCCGCAGCAGGTTCGCCAGCACGTCCCGCTCGTCCGGGCTCAGGGCGTCCAGGATCGCGTACTCCCGGTCGAGCAGGTCGGCGAACGCCGCGTCGACCAGCGTCAGCCCCGCCCGCGTGAGCCGCACCAGCACGCCCCGCTTGTCCTGCGGGTCCGGGTGCCGCTCCACCAGCCCGGCGGCGGCGAGCCGGTCGATGCGGTTCGTCATCGTCCCCGACGTGACGAGCGTCGCCCGCAGCAGCCGCCCCGGGCTCAGCTCGTAGGGCGCGCCCGCGCGGCGCAGCGCCGTCAGGACGTCGAACTCCCACGACTCCAGGTCGTGGTCGACGAACACGGACCGCCGCGCGCGGTCGAGGTGCCGCGCCAGCCGCGAGACCCGGCTGAGGACGTGCAGCGGCCGGACGTCGAGGTCCGGGCGCTCCGCGTTCCAGGCCTCGACCAGCCGGTCGACCTCATCCTTCATGCGCACACCTTACATGTCTTGATATCGAGACTCCTGGGCCGGCCGGGCGTGCCGGACGTTCGGCAGCTTGATCTCAAGATTCTTGACATCAAGAGAGAAGCGGGGCATGCTCTCTCTTGATGTCGAGACAAGCCGAGCCCCGGTGGGATCCCGCGCAGTACGGGATCTTCAGTGCGGAGCGCGCCCGGCCGTTCACCGACCTGGTCGAACGGATCCGCGCCGCCGACCCGCGCCGCATCACCGACCTCGGCTGCGGCACCGGCGCCCTCACCGCCACCCTGACCGAGCGGTGGCCGGACGCCGTCATCGACGCGATCGACTCCGCACCCGAGATGATCGCCAAGGCCAGGGCCCACGAGATCCCCGGCCGGCTCGCCTTCCGCGTCGCGGACGTCACGACCTGGCGTCCGCACCAGCCGGTCGACCTCATCGTCTCCAACGCCGTCCTGCACTGGATCCCCGGCCACCCCGCCCTGCTCCCGCACTGGGCCGCAGCCCTGGCGCCCGGCGGCCACCTGGCCTTCCAGGTCCCCGGCAACCAGAACGCCCCCAGCCACACCGCCCTCCGCGACCTCTGCGAATCCCCGCGATGGCGGGCCAGGCTCAGCGGCATCGGCGCACAGACCGTCCTCGAACCCGCCGAGTACCTCGACATCCTCCACCGCCACGGCTGCACCGTGGACACCTGGGAAACGACCTACACCCAGCTCCTCACCGGCGACGACCCCGTCCTCGCATGGGCCAAGGGCACCGCACTGCGCCCCATCCTCACCGCCCTCGACCCCGCCGAGGCCCGGGAATTCGTCGACGACTACCGCGACCGCCTCCGCGCGGCCTACCCCCCGACCGACCACGGCACCGTGTTCCCCTTCCGGCGCGTCTTCGTCATCGCCCGCCGGAAGAGCCCCTAGACCGGGGGGCCGCCCGCCCGCCGGAGGAAGCGACTCGTTCCCCTGCGGTGCGCGATTCCGAAGGCGGGCGGCCTTCCCGTACGACCCCGGCTCGCGACCCGAGACCGGCGACCCCGGCCGGTGGCCGGCCCGGACGAACTCCGGACGGCCACCGGTTTCCGGGTCACACCGACGGATCCGCCCCGCTCCCGAGAACCGGCCCCGCCTCGCCGAGGAACGGCTCCACCTCCGGGCCCCTCTTCCGCTGCGCCCTCTCCGCCCGCGCCGCCGCCTTCTCCTCGGCCTTCAGCGCCTTGCCCGCCGCCTTCTCCGCCCGCTGCTTCAGCCGCTCCCGCTCCTTGCGCCGCCGGCGCGGATCCAGCGACGGACGCGGCTCCAATCCGGAAAGCCCGTTCCACGCCAGATTCACCACGTGCGCCGCCACCTCCTCGCGCTTCGGCTTGCGCACGTCCAGCCACCACTGCCCGGTCAGCGCCACCATCCCGACCAGCATCTGCGCGTACATCGGCGCGAACTTGTCGTCATAGTCGTGCCGGTCGAACTCCTGCGCGAGGATGTACTCCACCTCGCCGGCGATCTCGCTCAGCAGGCTCGCGTAGCTGCCCGTCCCCGTCCCGCCGTGCGAGTCGCGCACCAGGATCCGGAACCCGTCCGGATGCACCTCGATGTACTCCAGGAGCCCCAGAGCGGCCTTCTCCAGCTTCCCCCGGTAATGCCGCGCCGAGGTCAGCGACTCCGTGACCAGGGCCAGCAGCCGCTCGAACTCCCGGTCCACCACGACCGCGTACAAGCCCTCTTTACCGCCGAAGTGCTCGTACACCACGGGCTTCGACACCCCGGCCGCCGACGCGATCTCCTCCACCGAGGTCCCGTCCAGGCCACGCTCGGCGAAGAGCGTCCGCCCGATGTCCAGCAGCTGCTCGCGGCGTTCCTTGCCGGTCATCCGCTTCCTGCGGGTCCGGGGCGCGGGTTCTGTCACGCCATCAATTGTGACGGTCAAGCGGCGCGCTCGGTCCGTCGCGCGGCGAGCCGCTCCGGGTCCGGCCACCGGACGTCCGACGCCCAGCCCGCCTTCTCGAACGCCCAGATGATCCGGGCGCTGATGTCGACCTGCCCCTTCAGCACCCCGTGCCGCGCGCACGTCGGATCGCAGTGGTGCAGGTTGTGCCACGACTCGCCCAGCGACGGGATCGCCAGCCACCACACGTTCCGCGACCTGTCCCGCACCGAGAAGTGCTCCTCGCCGAACGTGTGGCAGATCGAGTTGATCGACCACGTCACATGGTGGACCAGCGTGATGCGGACGAACCCCGCCCAGAAGAGCGCGGTCAGGAACCCGGCCCACGACATCGTCACCAGCCCGCCGATCGCCGCCGGAAGCAGGAACGACACCGCCACCAGCCACGGGAACGCCTTATGGATCCGGACGAGGTCCCTGTCATTCAGCAGGTCCTTGGCGAACCGCTCCTTCGACGTCCGGTTCGCGTCGAACAGCCATCCGTAGTGCGCCCACGCCAGGCCCTTCGCGAGGCCCTTCCAGTCGTCCCCGAACCGCCACGGCGAATGCGGGTCCATCTCCTTGTCGGAGTGCTTGTGGTGCCGCCGGTGATCGGCCACCCACGTGATGACCGGCCCCTCCATCGCGAGGCCCCCCGCCAGCGCCATGAAGATCTTCAGCGGCCGCTTCGCCTTGAACGACCCGTGCGTGAAATACCGGTGGTACCCCACCGTGATCCCGCCCGCCGACAGCAGATAGAACACTGCCGTGAGCACCACGTCCGTCCAGCCGAGGAACGAGCCCCACGCCAGCGGCACCACCGCGAACAGCGCCAGGAACGGCACACCCGTGAACACGCCGATCAGCACGCGCTCGGCGTTGCCGCGCTTCTCGGCCTCGATCTCCGGACGTTTCTGTGGTCTCGCGGACTCGACGGTAGGGGCTGTCGTCATAGGTCACCGCTTCCTGCGACTAGGGGGTCATACCTACGCCACCGTAACCTACGGTCGCGTAGGTTAGTACCCGTACCCAGGTAAATTCGGAACGAACGTCTCCACCGTCCAGAGTTCGCTTCGCGATGCCGGCGGGGTCATGGACGTCCTGGCAGAGCACTACCCAGGGACGCGCGGAAATCTCCGACGAATCAGGGCAAATTGCATTGAGTAATGAAACAACAGCGGTGAGTCAAGATTCGCACTGGTGTGCGACTCATGACGGGACCAATGCCGGACGAAGTCCGGGACGAACTCAAGCCGAAGGCCATCGAACTCCGCCGCCAGGGCTGGACCTACCGCGAGATCGCGGGCTCCCTCGACATCTCCATCAGCACCTGCTCGCTGTGGCTCCGGGACATCCCCGCCCCGCCGCGCAAGGGCTACTCCCAGGAGCGCGTGGCCAACGCATGGAGAGGACGGTGGGAGCCCTAGCAGATCCACATCATCGGTGCGCTGGTGTACTGGTGCGAAGGAACGAAAGACAAGATCTACCGCCGAACCGAGGTCGTGAAGTTCATCAACAGCGATCCGGCTCTGGTGATCTTCTTCCTGCGCTTCCTTGCGGCCGCAGGTGTGCCGCCCGATGACATCGACTTCCGGGTCAGTATTCACGTGACGGCCGATATCGAGGGCGCGACCAGGTTCTGGGCGGAGTTGGTCAATGCTCCGGTCGAGAGGTTCCGGAAGCCGACCATCAAGCGGCACAACCCTCGAACCACTCGGAAGAACCTCGTCGACGGGTACCGGGGGTGCCTGCAGATCAGCGTCCGTCGGAGCGCCGAGCTCTACAGGCGCATCGAGGGCTGGGCCTACGGCACGATGCTTGGCGCGGATGCGGCTCACGCGCGTCTCGACAGCAGGTCCGATGAGACCATCCGTGCGATGGCCGCCCGCCGTCACCGCCTGCCGGAAACCAGTGCAGGGCCGTGACGTCTGTTCGGTATGTTGGAGAGCGCCCGGGCGAACGCCCGGGCGCTCCGGCGTGTCAGGGACTCACCGGAGATGTCCGTTTAGTCCGACGTGGTGTAATTGGCAACACTTGGGGTTTTGGTCCCCATATTCCAGGTTCGAGTCCTGGCGTCGGAGCTGCCCGATTTGCCCCTTCCTGGGGCGGGGGATGCGGGGGTGGGGGCGGGCGGTATCCTTCCGGTGTGGGTGTGCCGGGCCTGTCGTGCCCCGACGTGGCAGGTGGGCGCCCTTCCGACGATCCCGTTCGCGATGCCGAGGAGCCTCCTAGTGAGCGCTAGCCGCCCGGCTGCCGTCATCGTCCTCGCCGCCGGCGAGGGCACCCGGATGAAGTCCCGTACCTCGAAGGTCCTGCACGAGCTGTGCGGGCGGTCGATGCTCGGGCACGTGCTGGCCGCCGCGGCCGGGCTCGAGCCCGAGCGGACGCTCGTGGTCGTCGGGCACCGGCGCGAGCAGGTCGTCGAGCATCTGGCGCAGCACGCGCCGGACGCGGAGACCGTCGTCCAGGAGCGGCAGGGCGGTACGGGGCACGCGGTCCGGATGGTCCTGGAGCAGGTCGGCGCCCTGCGGGGGACCGTCGTGGTCACCAACGGCGACCATCCGCTGCTGCGGGGGGAGACCCTCGCCGACCTCGTCCGGACGCATGAGGCCGAGGGGAACGCGGCGACCGTCCTGACCACGGAGATGCCGGACGCGACCGGGTACGGGCGCATGGTGCGCGGGGCCGACGGGTCCGTGCAGGCGATCGTGGAGCACAAGGACGCCGACGAGGCGCAGCGGGCCATCCGCGAGATCAACGTCGGGATGTACGCGTTCGACGGGGCGCTGCTGGCCGACGCCCTCAAGCGGGTGACCACGGATAACGCGAACGGTGAGGAGTATCTCACCGACGTGGTGGCGATCGTCCGGGGTGACGGACATCGCGCCGGGGCGCACCTCGTGGCCGACTGGGTCGAGACCCAGGGCGTGAACGACAAGGTGCAGCTGGCACAGGCGCGGCGGCAGCTGAACGACCGGATCCTGGAGGCCCACATGCGGGCCGGGGTGACGGTCGTGGATCCCTCGTCCACATGGGTGGACGCGCAGGTGACGCTGGAGGCGGATGCGGAGATCCTGCCCGGCACGCAGCTGCACGGGGCGACGCGCGTCGAGGCGGGCGCGAGGGTCGGCCCGAACTGCACGCTGACCGATACGCGGGTCGGCGCGGGCGCGGTGGTGATCAACGCGGTGTGCGTCCAGGCGGAGATCGGGCCGGACGCCTCGGTCGGCCCGTTCGCCTATCTTCGACCTGGGACGCGTCTCGGGCGCAAGGCCAAGGTCGGCACGTACGTGGAGACGAAGGCCGCCGAGATCGGCGAGGGCACGAAGGTGCCGCACCTCACGTACGTCGGGGACGCCGAGATCGGGGAGTACTCGAACATCGGCGCGAGTTCGGTGTTCGTGAACTACGACGGTGTGGAGAAGCACCAGTCGGTGATCGGGTCGCATGTGAAGGTGGGCAGCGACAACATGATCGTCGCGCCGGTGGAGATCGGGGACGGCGCGTACACCGCGGCCGGCTCGGTGATCGTCCAGGACGTCCCGCCGGGGGCGATGGGCGTGGCGCGGGCGCGGCAGCGGAACATCGAGGGCTGGGTGGAGCGGAAGCGGCCGGGGTCGCCGGCGGCGGAGGCGGCGCGCCGGGCGCGCGCCGCGGGTGAGGACACGCCGGGCGACGGCGCCCCGGGTGGGGCCTGAGGGCGGCGCGGCGGGCGGGTGCGCCCGCCATCGAGATCTCCCCGCCGTTCGGCGGGGTGTGGCGGGACACCGGCGTCCCCCATTGACAACAGACGTCCCGTGCGGTGGAGACGATTCTCGTGCTGCCCGGGGAGTGGGGACATTCGGCCCACGTGTGTAACACCGTTCCATTGAGGGGGAGTTGTCAGAGGTGAGTGGGATCAAGGCGAGTGGCCAGAAGAAGATGATGCTCTTCAGCGGCCGAGCCCACCCGGACCTGGCGAAGGCGGTGGCCGACGAGCTTCACGTCGACCTGACGCCGACGTCCGCGTACGACTTCGCGAACGGTGAGACGTTCGTGCGCTTCCTGGAGTCGGTGCGCGGCTCCGACGCGTTCGTGATCCAGAGCCACACCGCGCCCATCAATCAGTGGATCATGGAGCAGCTGATCATGGTGGACGCGCTGAAGCGCGCGTCGGCGGAGCGGATCACGGTGGTGGCGCCGTTCTTCGGCTACGCCCGGCAGGACAAGAAGCACCGCGGGCGGGAGCCGATCTCGGCGCGGCTGATGGCCGACCTGTTCAAGACGGCGGGGGCGGACCGGCTGATCACGGTGGATCTGCACACGGCGCAGATCCAGGGGTTCTTCGACGGGCCGGTGGATCATCTGTTCGCGCTGGACCTGCTGGCGCAGCACTTCGAGAGCCGGCTGGACACCTCGCGGGTGACGGTGGTGGCGCCGGACGCGGGCCGGGTGCGGGTGACGGAGCGGTGGAGCGACCGGCTCGGCGGTGTGCCGATGGCGATCATCCACAAGAAGCGCGACCCGGACGTGGCGAACGAGGTGAAGGTCTTCGACGTCGTGGGCGAGGTGAAGGGCCGGACCTGCGTGGTGGTCGACGACATGATCGACACCGGCGGGACGATCGTGAAGGCGGCGGACGCGCTGTTCGACCAGGGCGCGGCGAAGGTCGTGGTGGCGGCGACGCACGGGGTCCTGTCGGGCCCGGCGGTGGACCGGCTGAAGAACTCGCGGGTCTCGGAGGTGGTCCTGACGGACACGCTGCCGATCCCGGAGGAGAAGCAGTTCGACAAGCTGACGGTGCTGTCGATCGCGCCGCTGGTGGCGCGGGCCATCCACGAGGTGTTCAGCGACGGGTCGGTGACGAGCCTGTTCGGCGGGCACAGCTGAGGTTCGCCGTCCGTTCACGTGCCCGGTGCCGCCGCGGGGTGGTGCCGGGCACGTGCGCGTCCGCCCCCGCTGGCGTCGGGCGTTGCGGCGATCGGCTAGACTTGGCGAATCAGCGTATGCCCCGGGTCGTTCAGTGCGGTTCCGGCACAGGTCTCGTGCTCCCCGGGGAACGCAAAAGAATCTTCGAGGCGCCCGACGCATCGAGCATCGCCTGATTCGCTTGTCCGTAGCGGACGTCCAATGCCGGACGGCCGTGGATCGCAACAACGAGGAGTTTTCGCCGTGTCCGAGGTACGCATCGCCGCCGAACCGCGCACCGAGTTCGGTAAGGGGGCCGCGCGGCGGACCCGCCGGGCCGGCAAGGTGCCCGCCGTCCTCTATGGTCACGGCACCGACCCGCAGCACATCGCGCTGCCGGGGCACGAGCTGATGCTCGCGCTGAAGACGCCGAACGTGCTGCTGACGCTGGACGGCCTCGGTTCGGGCACGGAGCTGGCGCTGCCGAAGGACGTGCAGCGGGACCCGGTGAAGGGGTTCCTGGAGCACGTCGACCTGCTGCTGGTGAAGCGGGGCGAGAAGGTCGTCGTCGACCTGCCGGTGAACGTGGTCGGCGACGTGGTCCCGGGCGGCCGGATCGTGCAGGCCGAGGTTCAGGTGTCGATCGAGGCCGAGGCGACGCACATTCCGGAGTCGGTCGATGTCGATGTGACGGGTCTGGCCGTCGACACGCAGGTTCTGGCGAAGGACCTGAAGCTGCCGTCGGGCGCGACGCTGCAGGCCGACGAGGAGACGCTGATCGTCCAGATCGTGGACGCGACGGTGTCGACGGAGCCGGCCGGTGAGGCTGAGGGTGCGGCGGAGGCCGCCGAGGGTGAGGGCGAGGCCGAGGGCGAGTAGCCCGGCCGTCCGATCGCGTTGTTCTTGGTACGGCCCCCGCCGGTGTGCGCACCGGCGGGGGCCGTCGTTGTTCTCCGAGGCGGAGGAGGGTGTGGTGAGCGGGGATCTGTGGCTGGTGGTGGGGCTCGGGAATCCGGGGCCGGGGTATGCGGGGAATCGGCACAACGCGGGGTTCATGGTGCTGGACGAGCTGGCGGGGCGGGCCGGGGCGCGGTTCAAGGCGCATCGGGCGCGGGCGGAGGTCGTGGAGGGGCGGCTGGCGGGGGTGCGGGTGGTGCTGGCGAAGCCGCGGTCGTTCATGAACGAGTCGGGTGGGCCGGTGAAGGGGTTGCGGGACTTCTACAAGGTTCCGCTGGAGCGGGTGGTGGTGGTGCACGACGAGCTGGACATCCCGTTCGGCGCGGTGCGGCTGAAGGTGGGGGGCGGCGACGGCGGCCACAACGGGTTGCGGTCGATCACGAAGTCGCTGGGGTCGAAGGAGTATCCGCGGGTGCGGTTCGGGGTGGGGCGTCCGCCGGGCCGGATGGACGCGGCGGCGTTCGTTCTGAAGGACTTCGCGGCGGTGGAGCGGAGGGATCTGCCGCTCGAGCTGGATCGGGCGGCGGACGCGGTGGAGGTTCTGCTGACGGAGGGGCTGGAGCCCGCCCAGAACCGTTTCCACGCTCCGTGACGGGCCGGTGGGACATGGGGCTGGATGTGGCCCGATCCGGCCAATGGGTGGCGTGGTGGCGCCGGGGGCGTTTTCGTGGTCGGTCGCGGTGATTCGGCCGGTGCGGGAGCGGCGCGCGAGGGAGGTACGGGCGATGCGTGCGGTATGGCCGTGACGACGGCAAACTGCACGTAAGATGCAGGCCCGAAGAGGTTCAAGCGGCGTGTGAACCTGGAGCGACCTTCAGCCGTCTTCGGTGTGAATCGTGCATTACGGAGCCCGTGTTACAGGGGATGGGTGGGTTCATGGCCGTCGTCGACCAGGTTCAAGCCGAGTCTTCGATCGGTCTCGCGCCGCGCCGGTCGCAGCCACAGCAGTGGACGGTGCGGTATCGGCGGATGGCCGGGACGCTCGACTTCCTCGCGATGCTGCTGGCCGGCGGTGTGGCGTTCGTGCTGCGGTTCCCGGGTGTGCCCCAGGAGGGCAACGTTCCGTACGTGGTGCTGACGGTGGCGCTGCCGCTGCTGTGGCTGGCGGTGCTGATGACCTGCCGGGCGTACCAGCCGCGGTACATCGGGGTGGGGTACGAGGAGTTTCACCGGGTGCTGCGGGCGGGGTTCATCCTGACCGCGTCGGTGGCGATCGTGGCGTACGCGACGAAGACCGAGGTGGCGCGCGGGTACGTGGTGATGGCGCTGCCGCTCGGGACGTTCCTCGCGGTGGTGGCGCGGTACCGGTTGCGCAAGTGGCTGCACCGGCGCCGCTGGGACGGGGTGTACATGCGGCGGGTCGTCGCGGTGGGCCACCGGACGTCGGTGTCGGATCTGATCCGGTTGCTGCGGCGCAAGAAGTACCACGGGATGGACATCGCGGCCGTGTGCCTGCCGTCGGCGCTGGTGTCGGGTGACGACGCGGTCGCGGAGGTGGAGGGCGTCCCGGTGCTGGGCGACTTCGGGCAGGCGGCGGCGGTCGCGGAGCGGATCGGCGCGGACTCGGTGGCGGTGCTGGCCTGTCCGGAGATGGACGGGGTGGCGCTGCGGCGGCTGGCGTGGCAGATCGAGCGGGACGATATCGAGCTGGTGGTGGCGCCGGCCCTGATGGATGTGACGGGTCCGCGGATCTCGATCCGTCCGGTGTCGGGGCTGCCGCTGCTGCACGTGGAGCATCCGGAGCTGGACGGCGGCCGCAAGCTCGTGAAGGGCTTGTTCGACCGGGTGGCCGCGCTCAGCGCGATCCTGGTGCTGAGCCCGCTGCTGCTGCTGATCGCGGTGCTGATCAAGGTGGGGCGCGACGGGCCGGTGCTGTTCCGGCAGACGCGGGTGGGGCGCGGGGGCCGGGAGTTCACGGTCTTCAAGTTCCGGACGATGGTGCAGGACGCGGAGCTCCGCAAGGTGGAGCTGCTGCAGGCGAGCGACACCGACGGTGTGCTGTTCAAGATCCGCCGGGACCCGCGGGTGACGCGGGTGGGGCGGACGCTGCGCCGGTACTCGCTGGACGAGCTGCCCCAGCTGTTCAACGTGGTGCGGGGCGAGATGTCGCTGGTGGGGCCGCGTCCGCCGCTGCCGGAGGAGGTCGCGCAGTACGGCGGCGACGTGTACCGGCGGCTGGTGGTGAGGCCGGGGCTGACGGGGCTGTGGCAGGTGAGCGGCCGCTCGGACCTGTCGTGGGAGGAGTCGGTCCGGCTGGACCTGCGCTATGTGGACAACTGGACACTGGCGCTCGACCTGCAGATCATCTGGAAGACGTGGTCGGCGGTGTTCCGGGGTTCGGGAGCGTACTGACCGGGGTCGTGCCGGAGGAAAGAATCACACCCCCGGTGGGACCTGATCCTGCGGCGGCGCTGGTCATCGTGAGAAAGTAGACCGAGCAGACCAGTCGAGTAGGGAAATGCGCATATGACGGAGAAGACGGCGGACGACCACGCCCTGGCGGCCGAGCTCGCCATGGTCGCGGGCGGGCTGCTGCTGGGCGTGCGGGCCGAGGTGGGTTTCGCCGACGCGCGGAACCTCAAGGACACCGGCGACCTGCGGTCGCACGAGTACCTCATGGCCGCCCTGCGCGAGCGCTGTCCCGGTGACGCCGTCCTCTCCGAGGAGGGCCGCTCGTCGGTGGCGGCGAAGCGGTCGGACGGCGACGACCGGGCGCCGACCGCGAACTCCTCCGACGCCGACCGGCGGTCCGCCGGCCGGGTGTGGATCATCGATCCGCTCGACGGGACGCGCGAGTTCTCCGAGGCGGGCCGCCGCGACTGGGCGGTCCATGTGGCGCTGTGGACGCGGGACGAGACCGGCGCGGGCCGGCTCGCCGCGGGGGCCGTGGCGCTGCCGGCGCAGGGCCTGACGCTGCGGACGTCCGCGACGGGCGGGGCGCTGCTCGTCCGGGACGACCCGGCGGACCAGCCGGGCGAGGTGCCGCTGCACGCGCCGGCGCCGGACGCGGGGAAGCTGCGGATCGCGGTGAGCCGGACCAGGCCGCCGGCGTTCGTGCAGCGGCTCGCGGAGAGGCTCGACCTGGAGGTCGAGCTGGTGCCGATCGGTTCGGCGGGGGCGAAGATCTCCGCGGTGCTGCTCGGCGAGGTCGACGCGTACGTGCACGCGGGCGGCCAGTACGAGTGGGATTCCGCGGCGCCGGCGGCGGTGGCGCTCGCGGCGGGGGCGCACGCGACCCGGATCGACGGGTCGGTGCTGGCCTACAACCGTGAGGATCCCCGGTTGCCGGATATCCTGGTGTGCCATCCCGTGTCGGCGTCGACGCTGCTGACCGGCATCCGGGATGTGTCCGACGCCCTGCCGGCGTGATCCCCGCCCCGCCCGGGTGGGATGGAACACCCGGGTGCCGACGTTCCTACCGGTGGAGGGGCCGTACCCTGTGCGGACTCGTCGCGAGCCATCGGTGCATCTGCCAGACCAGCGTGGAGAGAGTCCGAGACCATGCAGCGTTGTGATTACCTGCTGTCCCAGCTAGACGTCCTCGAGGCCGAGTCCATCCACATCTTCCGGGAGGTGGCGGCCGAGTTCGAGCGGCCGGTCCTGCTGTTCTCGGGGGGCAAGGACAGCATCGTGATGCTGCACCTGGCCAAGAAGGCGTTCTGGCCGGCGCCGATCCCGTTCCCGGTGATGCACGTCGACACCGGCCACAACTTCCCCGAGGTGATCGAGTACCGCGACCGGAAGGTCGCGGACGCGGGGGTGCGGCTCGTGGTGGCGTCCGTCCAGGAGGCGATCGACAAGGGCCGGGTCGTGGAGGAGAAGGGGCGCCGCGCGTCCCGGAACCGGCTGCAGACGACGGCGCTGCTGGACGCGCTGGAGGAGCACCGGTTCGACGCCGCGTTCGGCGGGGCCCGGCGGGACGAGGAGAAGGCCCGCGCCAAGGAGCGGGTCGTGTCGTTCCGGGACGAGTTCGGGCAGTGGGATCCGAAGAACCAGCGTCCGGAGCTGTGGAACCTGTTCAACACCAGGATCCACCAGGGGGAGCACGTCCGGGTGTTCCCGCTGTCCAACTGGACCGAGCTGGACATCTGGGACTACATCCGGCGTGAGGGGATCGAGCTTCCGTCGATCTACTTCGCGCACACCCGCCGGGTGTTCGAGCGGGACGGGATGCTGCTGGACGCGCAGACCGGGTTCGCGAACCGCGGCGACGACGAGCCCGAGTTCGAGGCGACGGTCCGGTACCGGACGGTCGGCGACGCGTCCTGCACGGGGGCGGTGAAGTCGAACGCGGTGACGCTGGACGAGGTCATGGAGGAGATCGCGGCGACGCGGATCACCGAGCGGGGGCAGACCCGCGCCGACGACCGGGCCAGCGAGGCCGCCATGGAGGACCGCAAGAAGGAGGGCTACTTCTGATGGCCTCGCACGATGCCGGGCACGGCAAGCAGATGGACATCCTCAGGTTCGCCACGGCGGGCTCGGTGGACGACGGCAAGTCGACGCTGATCGGGCGGCTGCTGTTCGACTCCAAGTCGATCTTCGAGGATCAGCTGGAGTCGGTGGAGCGCACCAGCGCCGACCGGGGCGAGGAGTACACGAACCTGGCGCTGCTGACCGACGGCCTGCGGGCCGAGCGGGAGCAGGGCATCACGATCGACGTGGCGTACCGGTACTTCGCGACGCCGCGCCGCAAGTTCATCATCGCCGACACGCCCGGCCACATCCAGTACACGCGGAACATGGTGACGGGCGCGTCCACGGCCGACCTGGCGATCATCCTGGTGGACGCCCGCAAGGGGATCCTGGAGCAGTCGCGGCGGCACGCGTTCCTGACGACGCTGCTGCAGGTGCCGCACCTTGTCGTGGCGATCAACAAGATGGACCTGGTCGACTACGACCGCGAGGTCTACGAGCGGATCGTGGACGAGTTCACGGCGTTCGCGTCGAAGCTGGACGTGTCGGACCTGACGTTCATCCCGCTGTCGGCGCTGCACGGCGACAACGTGGTGGAGCGCAGCGTGAACATGCCCTGGTACGAGGGATCGTCGCTGCTGCACCATCTGGAGCACGTGCACATCGCGTCCGACCGGAACCTGATCGATGTGCGGTTCCCGGTGCAGTACGTGATCCGGCCGCACAAGTCGACGGACCCGGAGCTGCACGACTACCGGGGCTACGCGGGGCAGGTCGCGGGCGGTGTGCTGAAGCCGGGCGACGAGGTGGTGCACCTGCCGTCCGGGCTGACGACGACGATCACGCACATCGACGGTCCGGGCGGGCCGGTGGCGGAGGCGTACGCGCCGATGTCGGTGACGCTGCGGCTGGCCGACGACATCGACATCTCCCGCGGCGACATGATCGCCCGGCCGAACAACCGGCCGGAGGTCGCGCAGGACCTGGACGCGATGGTCTGCTGGATGACGCCGGACCGCACGCTCACACCGCGCTCCAAGCTGATCATCAAGCACACGACGCGGACGGCGAAGGCGTTGGTCAAGGACCTGCACTACCGCCTCGACGTGAACACCCTGCACCGCGACGAGGACGCTGTGGAGCTGGGCCTGAACGAGATCGGGCGGATCTCGCTGCGGGTGACGCAGCCGCTGTTCGTGGACGACTACGGCCGCAACCGGCTGACCGGCGGGTTCGTCCTGATCGACGAGACCACGAACAACACGGTCGCGGCGGGGATGATCACCGGCGCGCGCTGACGGGACGGGACGGAGCCTCCGGTAGGTGCCGGTAATGTCTGGGTAAACCCGGCATCGGCACCTCTGGAGGCCCCGTGAGCAGGCGTTCCGTCCCGCGCGTGCTGGTGGCGGGCGGCGCCGGTTTCATCGGCTCACAGTACGTCCGGGCACTCGCGGCGGGGGAGTACCCCGCATGGGCCGGCGCCGAGATCACCGTCCTGGACGCGCTGACGTACGCGGGGAACCTCGCGAACCTGGAGCCGGCCGAGGGCCGGTACGCGTTCGTGCACGGCGACGTATGCGACGCGGGGCTGCTGGCCGAAATCGTGCCGGGCCACGACGCGGTGCTGAACTTCGCGGCGGAGTCGCACGTCGACCGGTCGATCGAGAGCGCCGGGGCGTTCACCCGGACGAACGTCCTGGGGACGCAGACGCTCCTGCAGGCATGCCTGGAGGCGGGGACCCCGCGGGTCGTCCAGGTGTCCACCGACGAGGTCTACGGCAGCATAGAGAAGGGCTCCTGGGGCGAGGACGCCCCGCTCGCTCCGAACTCGCCGTACGCGGCGTCCAAGGCGGGCGGCGACCTGATGGCCCGCGCCTACGCCCGCACGCACGGCCTGCCGGTCAGCATCACGCGCTGCGGCAACAACTACGGGCCCCACCAGTACCCCGAGAAGATCATCTCGCTGTTCGTCACGCATCTGCTGGACGGCCGGGCCGTCCCGCTGTACGGGGACGGCGGCAACGTCCGGGACTGGATCCACGTCGCCGATCACTGCCGGGGCGTCCAGGCGGTCGCGGAGCGGGGCGCACCGGGCGGGATCTACCACATCGCCGGGACGGCGGAGCTGACGAACCTGGAGCTGACCGGGCGGATCCTCGACGCGCTCGGCGCCGGATGGGACATGGTGGAGCGCGTCCCGGACCGCAAGGGCCACGACCGCCGCTACTCGCTGTCCGACGCCGGGGTCCGGGCGCTCGGGTACGTCCCGGAGGTGGCGTTCGAGGACGGCCTCGCCGAGACCATCCGCTGGTACGCGGCGAACCGCACCTGGTGGGAGCCGCTGAAGAAGCGCGCCGAGGACGACGGCCGAAGCGGGTGATCACCGCAGGTCGCCATGGACGGGGCGTACCTAACGAATAGGTACCTTTGATGTCCGGGGGCTCCGGACGCGCGACAATGCCACAGGCGGCGCGCAGCCCCCAGGACGCGATCAACAGCAGGGAAGGTGTCATGCCACCATCCGTCGGAGTGGTGCTCCCCACGCACGACCGCCCGGAGCTGCTCCGCCGTGCGCTGGAGTCCGTCCTGGCCCAGGAATACGCGGGCGACCTGCGGGCCGTCGTCGTGTTCGACCGGGCCGAGCCCGACCCGGGGCTCGCGTCCGACCGGGTCACGGTGATCGCCAACACCCGCGGTCCTGGCCTCGCCGGCGCCCGCAACAGCGGCATCCAGGCCCTCGACACCGACCTCGTGGCGTTCTGCGACGACGACGACCAGTGGCTGCCCGGCAAGCTGACCGCCCAGGTCGCGGCCCTGGAGGCCGAGCCGGACGCCGTGCTGTGCAGCACTGGAATCATGATCGACTTCGATGGCCGGGAGCTGCCCCGGCTGGCCGGAACCGGCCGCGTCACCTACGACGCCCTGATCCGCGACCGGATGATGAGCGTCCACTCCTCCACCTACGTCGCGCGCCGCGCGCCGCTGATCGAGATCGGCATGGTGGACGAGTCGATCCCCGGCGCCCAGGGTGAGGACTGGGACCTCGCCCTCCGCGCCGCCCGCCGCCACCCCGTCCTGAACGTCGACGAGCCGTACGTCCGCGTCCTGTGGGGCCTGACCTCCTACTACGCGCAGGCGTGGGAGACGAAGGTCGCCGCCCTGGAGTGGTTCCTGGAGCACTACCCGGAGATCGCCCGCGTCCCCGGCGCCGCCGCCCGCGTCTACGGCCAGCTCGCGTTCGGCTGCGCCACCGTCGGCCGCCGCCGGGACGCCCTCCGCTGGTCCGCCCGCGCCCTCAGGGCCAACCCCGCCGAGCGGCGCGTCCCGTTCGCTCTCGCCGTCGCCTCCGGCGCGGTCTCGGGCAAACGGGTCCTGCTCGCCCTCCACACCCGGGGGCGCGGCATCTGACGCCCGCCCCCGCCCCGCCCGACCCTCCGCCTTCCGCACGCGTGTCAAAGGAGCCCAGCCCGTGAAATCCACTCCCCGCCGCATCGCCGCGTCCGGGACCCTCGCCCTGGCCGTCGGTACGGCGACGCTCGGCCTCGCCGCGGGCCCCGCTCAGGCGGAGGTCGACCTCGACGCGATCGTCGAGGACGTCACCGAGAGCGGCTACCACGTCGACTCCAAGGCCAGGTACCTGCGGACGGACCGGGCGCTCGACCTGCTCCGCACCGCGCAGGGCCGGGCCGTGCCGGTGTTCGTCGTGGTGGTCCCCGCGGGGAACGACGCCGCGCGGATCCTGGCGCAGCTCCCGGGCCGGCTGGAGCGCAAGGGCACCTACGCCGTCCTCGCCGGGGACCAGCTGCGGGTGGCGTCCACCACGCTGCCGAAGACCCAGGTGAACACCGCCTACGGCAAGGCGGTGAAGGCGTACCCGGGCAAGCCCGACCACGCGCTGATCGCCTTCATCCGGACGCTGCCGGTCTCGAAGAACGCCCCGCCGCAGGCCACCAAGCGGAGCAACGACGGCAAGCCCGCGCCGGAGGAGGAGCCGATCGAGCGCACCCTCGCCGAGTCGCAGCCGACCGGTCCCGCGACCGGTTCGAAGGCCGAGAAGGAGGCGAAGAAGGACGACGGCCTCCCGATCGGCTACCTCCTCGCCGGCGGTGCCGTGGTGGTCCTCGCGGGCGCGGGCGGCGGCTTCCTGCTGATGCGGCGCCGCAAGCAGGCCGCGCCCGCACCGGCGCAGGCCGTTCCCGCGGGCGCCCCGGCGGGACCGCCCGCCGGCCCCGGCGCCGAGGCGCCCCGGCCGGGCGCTCCCGCCCCGGCGGCCCCCGCCCCGGACGCCCCGAAGCCGGACGCCCCGCAGGCGCCCGGAACCCCGGGGCAGGACGGCGAGAAGAGCTAGGGCCGCATCAGCAGCAGCAGGTGACGTTCGCCCACGGCCGCCGTCAGCACCTTCTCGGGTGTGGCGCCGTGGGTCATCACCAGCGGGCCCGGCCGGCTGCGCGCCACCCGGTTCCCCGAGCCGAGCTGGCCGCGGCCGCCGGCGCCCCAGGTCATCGGGGTCCCGTCCGATAAGATCGCGGCCCCGTACGCCTCGCCCGCGTGCACCTGCTGGACGCCGCGCAGCGTCGGGCCGTGCCCGCTGACCATCACGACGGGGACGCCGCGCTGGGTGAGGGTGCCGTCGCCGAGCTGCCCGGCGGTGTTGTTGCCCCACGCGACGGCCGTGCCGTCCTTGCGCAGGGCGTAGTTGTGCTTCTCGGCCGCCGAGATGGCGATGACGCCGGACAGCCGCCCGGCGCCCCGGACGCCCTTGACGGGCCCGGGAAGCCGCCGGTCGGTGCCGGAGCCGTCGCCGAGCTGGCCCTTCTCGTTGCGGCCCCAGGCCAGGACGCGGCCGTCGCGCAGGAGGGCGAGGCCGTGCTGGCCGCCGATCGCGATCCGCGCGACCCCGCCGAGCGGGGCCGTGCCTCCCTGGCCGCGCACCGGTACCGGCAGCGGGCGGGTCTTGACCGTGCCGTCGCCGACCATGCCGAACTTGTTGGCGCCCCAGGCGAAGACGCGGCCGTCGCGGCGCAGCGCGAGCTCCGTGCGGCCGTCGGCGGCGATCGCGGTGATGCCGGTGAGCGGCCGCCTGGCGTCCGGTGTGCGGACGAGGTTCGGCAGCGGGGTGGTCTTCATCCGGCCGTCGCCGCGCTGCCCGGAGCCGCCCTCGCCCCAGGCGACGACCGTGCCGTCGCGGCGCAGCGCCATGGAGAAGTCGCTGTTGGCGCTGATGGCGACGACCTGGCCGAGGCGTCCGGGCTCGCCCGCCGGGGCGCGGACCGGGACGGGCACCGCGCTGTCGCGGGTGGTGCCGTTGCCGAGCTGGCCGCGGTCGTTGGCGCCCCACGCGACGACATTGCCGTCGGACAGCACGGCGATGGAGTGCCGGCCGCCGCCGGCGATCGCCACGACGCCGCCGAGCGGCGTCTTGCCGTCCGGCCCCGTGACCGGGGCGAGGGAGGGGTCGAGGTCGGCGGCCTTACGGCCGAGCTGGCCGTTTCCGTTCAGGCCGCTCGACCACACGATGCCGCTCTGGCCGCCGGCCGAGCCCGCGGGGGGCGCGGACGGCGGCGGCGCGACCCGCTGCTCTTCGATCTTGCCTCGATCGCACGCCGCCGCTGTCAGGACCAGGGAGGGGACCAGGAGCGCGACGATGGAACGGCGTGCGGCGATCATGCGGAGCGGACGCAGGCGAACAGGTGCCGCCCGTAGTTGTCCTCGTAGGGCGGTCGCGCGTCGTCGTCCGGGCCGAGGTCGATGATCTCGTCGAACGTCGTGTTCTCGCGGAGGAACGCCTCGACCCGGGCGGGGCTCCAGCCGCGCAGCGACTCGGCGAACCAGGCCTCGTTGTCCTGGCCGGTGTCGAAGAACAGCACCCGGCCGGTGGCGCGGTCGAGGAGGCGGATCAGCTCCTCGGCGCTGACGGCGCCCCGTCCGAGGACGAAGTGGTGCAGCAGGCTGAAGCACGACACCACGTCCCAGCGGCCCGCGTCATGGCCGTTCAGGAAGTCGACGCAGTCGCCGGACGTGATCACCCCGTCCGGGAGGCCGTACACGGCCCGGCCGAGCGGGACGGCGAGCGGGTCGCGCTCGATGCCCTCGGCGGTGAAGCCCCGCGCGGCCATCTGCGCGACGAACCAGCCGTAGCAGCTGGCGACGTCCAGGTAGCGGCCGCCGGTGAGGCCGCGCTCGCCGAGGAACGCGGTGATCTTGTCGAGCCGGTCGGTGCACCGCCGCACGGTCGTCCAGCCGGACCGCAGCTCGGGCGCGTCGATCGGCTGGTAGAGCTCGTGGGTGCCGTCCAGCCAGCTCATCTTGAGCAGGAGGTCCTGGAGGGGGGTGGTGACCGGCAGCCATTTCGCCACGACGTGCGCGCCGGTGGCGCCGCCCATCGCGGCGATCGCGAGCCGGTGGTGGCCGTCCAGGATCTGGAACCGGTCGGAGCCGCGGACGGGCGCGACGAGCACCGGGTCCTGCGGGCCGCTCTGCTGCGGGCGGGGGGCGCCGTCCGGGGCGGCCTCGCCCCGGTAGCGGGCGATGAACGCGCGGGCGGCGGCGAGGACGCCGGCCTCGTCGGTGCCGCCGAAGTAGTTGCCGCCGGCCTCGATGCAGCGCAGCCCGAGCCGCCCGTAGCCGCTGTCGAGGATCTGCTCGTCCGACAGCTCGCCGTACTCGTCGGCGAGCCGCAGGAGCCCGACGTGCGGGCCCTCCAGGAACGGGGTGGACGGCCAGAGGAGGTCCCCGGTGCGGTCGGCGAACTCGCGGGCCGTCCAGCCGCCCTGCGCCCCGACCAGCAGCCGGTCGAAGCGGACGGGCACCCGCCACGGGCGGCGCAGCACGGCGGTGGACACCGCGACGCGCGCGCCGGCCGGGATCGGCAGGGAGCGGCCGGCGTCCACCAGGCGCCCGTACACCGGCCCGCTCGGTGCGAGGCCGGTCTTGCGCAGCACCGCGCGGGACTTTCGGCGGACTTGGTCAATTCCCGTGGACATGGACGCTCCTGGCAGATGTCGTGGCGGGTGCCGGATCGGCTGTGGTGTCGGCCGCGCTCCCGGCGGTGGAGCCGGGCGCCGGAGTGCGGGCGCCGCGGCCGCGCCGTCCCGGCAGCAGTGCCGCGAAGGCGGTCAGGGCCAGCCGTTCCCGGCCGACCCAGAGTAGGGCAAGGTAGAGGATGCTTCCGGGGATCAGGGCGAAGACCAGGGTGCCGGCGGAGGAGCCGAAGGCGAGCCGCAGCGCGAGCGGCAGCGCCCCGAAAGAGGTCAGCGCGGCCGCCGCCGCCCAGGCCAGCCCCGCGCCCGCCGGGCTCATGCCGAGGATCCTGCGGACCTGGACGAGCGCCATCAGCGTCCGGACGAGCAGCCCGCACGCCCGCGCCAGCGCCGCCCCGACGATCCCGAACGGGGGGATCAGCAGGACGTTCAGCATGATCGTCACGCCGAGCGCGGTGCTCTGGTTCACGAGGCTGAGCCCGCTGCGGCCGGCCATGAGCAGCATCACGTCGCGGGCGCCGGTCGCGGTCGCGACCAGCATGGCGCCGGCGAGGATCACCGTGACGAACTCGCCGTCCCCTCGGTAGCCGCCGCCGAACGCCCCGATGTAGACGGGCGCCCCGACGGCGACGGCGAGATGCACCGGCCAGGCCAGGGCGAGGTTCCACGACGCGCACACCGCGAACACGCGGCCCGCGCCGGCCCGGTCGCCGAGCGCCATCAGCCGGCTCACCGCGGGCTGCATGACGTTCTGCACGGCCTGCGTCGCCAGCTGGCTGATCACGATGAACCGGGTGGCGGCGGTGTAGATCGCGGCCTCGCGGGGCGAGCTGAGCGCCGCGACGAGCACGATGTCGGCGCGCTGGAAGGCGGTCTGGCAGATCTGCGCGACCGCGCGGGGCGCGGTGAACCGCCAGAACCCGCCCGCGAGGGCCCGCGGCGACATCGGCTCGACCGGTTCCGCCGGGACGGGCGGCGAAGTGGCGTGGTGCGCCCGCCTGATCCGCCGGTACCAGAGCGCGGCGATGATCACGCACGGCAGGTAGGGCGCCGCCCAGGCCAGCGCCAGCGCGGTGGCGTCCTCGGTCCACAGGGCGGCCGCGATGACCCCGGCGACCTGCGCGGCCTGCCGGATGATCTTGTCGACGAGGACGGTCGGGCGCATCGACCCGTAGCCGCGGGTGGCGGCCAGCAGCGCGTCCTGCGCCGCCGCGAGCGGCAGGAACACCGCCAGCACCCGCACCATGCCGGCGGCCTGGCCGGGGTCGTCCACGCCGATGTGGCCCGCCGTCCATGACGCGGTGAGGGCGAGGAGCAGCGCGCCGGCCGCGGCCGTCGCCAGCACCGGGACGAGCGCGACCGGCACCGTCCGCAGGGCGGCCGCCCGGTCGCCGAGCGCGAGATGCCGGGGCAGCCAGCGCAGCAGCCCCGCGTCGGTGCCGAGCCCCGCGACCGCCGCCAGGATGAGGAACAGCGACGTGGCGGCGAAGAACGTCCCGGCGATCTTCTGCGAGTACAGATGGGCGATCAGGAAGACCAGCGCGAGGCCCTGGACGCCCGCGACGGCGGCGCCCACGAGGTTGAGGGCACCGCCGCGCGCCAGCCGGTTCAGGTTGGCCCCACCGGATCCACCTGATCCACCGGCCTCGCCCGTGCCCTCGGTCCCGCCGGCCCCGGCGGCGGCCGCTCGGGCCGCGCCCGGTTCAGGAACCGCCATGCCGTGCGGCCTTGCGCGGCTGCTTGCCGTAGCGGGGCAGGATCTCGCCGTCGCCGTCCTCGGCGGGGGCGTCCGGGGGCTCCTCGATGAACCTCCGCACGTCCTCCTGGGTCCGCAGGGTGTCGCTCTGGTCCCGGGCGGCGGACTCGGCGTCCGCGACGTCGGGCGGCGCCAGTGGGTCGTGCTTCGCCAGTGGGTCGTGCTTCGCCGGCGGGTCGAGCGCGGGGCGCACCGGAGGCTGCGCCGGGCGCGGCCCCTCGAGCCGCCCCGGGATGGCCGGCCGCGGCGCGACATGCCGTCCCGGCTCGGCGGGCGGTTCCGGCACCTTCGGCAGCGCCTGGGTGGTCAGGGTGGAGCCGGCCGTCTCGTCCGGGACGTCCTCCTCGCCCCGCGCCGTGCCCGGCCAGTACTCCTGTTCGCCGGCCCGCGCGTCGGGCGCCGCCGGCGGCTCGTCCTCCGCCCAGCCCAGGTCCGCCTCGCCGGGGTGCTCGCGCGGGACAGCGGGGCCCCGCGCGTCGCGGCCGTCCTGCGGGCGGCGCGGCGAGCCCTGCCGGGACGGGCCCTGGCGCGGCCGCTGCCCGTGCGGCTCCGCCGGCTCCAGCAGCGCGCCGAGCACGGTGACGCCGGAGCGCTCCGCCTCCACGTACGCCTGCCGGAGTTCCTCGCGGGTGGTGACGCCCTGGTTCACGACGAGGACGACGGCGTCCACGAAGGTGCAGAGCGCCTGCGCGTCCGCGTCGTGCAGACTCGGCGCGTTGACGATGAGGAACTCGCTGCGCCGGCGCAGCACCTTCACGGCCTCTCGCATCCGGGGTCCGCTGAACCGGTGCGCGGCCTCCCTGGCGCGCGGGCCGCGCGGCAGCAGCCGGAGCTGCGAGTCGGTGTGGATCAGCAGCGTGGCGGGGTCGGCGCCGCTCAGCAGCGTGTCCGACAGGCCCTTGCCGGGCCGGGCGCCGAACAGCGCGGTCATGTCGGCGTCGTCGGTGTTCGCGTCGATCATGATGGTCTTGGCGCCCGCGAACGCGAGCGAGACCGCCAGGTTGGCGCCCGCCAGCCGGGCGCTGCCGCCCGGGGTGGCGCTCGTCACGAGCAGGGCCACCGGGGTCTGCGGCGCGGTCGCGACGACGGCGGCGCGCAGCCGCCGGTACGCCTCCCCGGCGGGGCTCTTCGGCGCGGCGACGACGGCGAGGGTGTCGCCGCCCGGACCGCCCGCGGGGATCGTGGCGAGCGTCCGGACGCCGAGGGCCTCGATCTCGTCGGCGTCGCGCAGCCGCTGGTTCAGCCGCTCCCGCAGCAGCATGATCACCAGGCCGAGCAGCACGCCGCCGACCAGGCCCGCGCCGCCGAACACGATGGTGCGCATCTGGCCGGGACCGCTCGGCGCCCCGGCCGGGGTGATGACCTGGCCGGGGTTGATCGGGGTGCTGCCGATGTCGTTGGACTGCTCGTCGATGACACCGAGCTGGTTGGTGTAGGCGGTGACGCGCTGAGCCAGGTAGGAGCGCCGGGCGCCGGTCGCCGTGGCGAGCTCCCGGTTCGTCTGCAGGAGCGCCCGCTCGACCCGCTGGGACTGGGCCTTCAGCTTCGCGAGCCGGTTGTTCACCACGTTCTGGGCCCGCTGCCTGCGGTACTCCAGGTAGGCGTCGGCGAACGCCTGCGCGCCCGAGCGGGCTTCCGCGGCGCTGCTCGCGGTGTAGGACAGGTTGAGCACCTGGGTGTTCGGCGGCACCGTGACGGCGACCTCGCCGGGCAGGTCCCGCTTCAGCCGGTCCCGGGCGATCTTGGCGACCGTGTCGGTGCCGACGAGCTGCGCCTCGGTCTCCAGGTTGACGAGGTCGTCGCCGCGCCCCTCGGGGGAGTACGGGTTGCCCTCCAGGGGGCTGACCAGCACGGTGGCGGTCGCCTTGAAGGGCGCGGGCAGGGTGATCGCCGCGGCCGCCCCGGCGCCGCCGCCGAGCAGGGCCAGCGCGAGCAGCGCGACCATGTAGCGGCGCAGCGTGGTGAGCAGCTGACCCTGCGGGTCGGCCGGCCGGTCAGCTCCCACGACGGTCCCCCTCATCGTTGCAGGTCGGAATTGTCCAAGTATTCGGCACCGAAGTGTCCGTCAAGACTTTATCTGCGTGTGGCAAGTGCCGGTTTCGTTCCTGAAGATCCCGTGTGATAGGGCGGGCGGGTGCGGCACGGCGGATCACCTGCGAGGTGGGCGGCATGATCAGCCGCGGCCGGGGGCGGTGAGGACGATGCCGCGGGCGGGTGTCGCGGCCTGGTCGAGGGCGAGGACGCCCCGGGCGACGTCGCGGTCGAGGGCGAGGCCCCGCTGCACGACGACGAGCGTCATGTCGCTGGCGACGGCGGCGCTGATCGTGTCGGCGCCGTTGATGTCGGGCGTGGTGATCACGACGATCCGGGACTCGCGGCCCGCCTTGTCGACGGCGCGGGCCAGCTGCCGGTCGTCGTCGCTGCGGACGACCCGCACCGTGAAGCTCCGCGGCCGCCGCGTCCCCTCCGGGACCGGATCGCCGTCGTCGCCGTCCCCGCGCACCTGCAGGACGGTCGCCGGGGACCCGCCCTCGGTGCACAACTCCGCCAGCTCGTAGGCCAGTTCGGTGCCCGCGCTGCCCGGCACCCCCGCCACCAGGACGGTCGTCGCCTCGGCGTCGAAGACCAGGTTGCGGAGCCGGCGGCACACCTCGCGGTGGCCGCCGTCGTACGCGGGCGCCTCCACCATGATCGGCAGCCGGGCGTGCAGCCGGACGTCGGCGGGCCGCCGGATGCGCCGCGGCCGCCGGTCGCGCAGCAGCACGAAGGCGACCCACAGCAGCAGCCCGACGCCGATGCCCCCGGCGACCGCGACGTCGCGGCCGGGATCGTCGCGGCCGGTGGGCCGCTGCGCCGTGCGGAGCACCTCGCCCGGCTGGACCTGCTTGCTGTCCTGCGCGGACAGCTCCTTTTGCACCGTGCCGATCTGCTTCATGATCGCTTGGCGGCGGGTGCGGACGGTCAGGCGCACGGAGTCGTCCCCCGGCAGCGCCTTGAGCCGCTGGTTCAGCTGGTCGAGCTGCCGTTCCAGCCCCTCCCGGTTGCGCTGCTGCACACCGCCCAGGATCTGCTGGCGCAGCTCCAGATACGCCTCGGCGACGACCTGGGCGCCGTTCTGCGCCGTGGCCGGGGACGGCGCCCGGACGCTGATCGTGAGGACCTTCGTCTGGTTCGGCACCGCCAGCCCGATGCGGTCGCGCAGCTCGTCCCGCGGCACCCCCCGGTACCCAGGGAACGTCGAGAGCCGCCGCAGGACCTCGTCCGACCAGACGAGCTGCGCCTCGGTGTCCATCGTGGCGTCCCGGGGCCGGCGGGCCTCCGTCTCCGCCGAGCCCGCCCGCACGCCCGGGTGCAGGGAGACCGGCGGTGCGAGGACCGACACGCTGGCGGTGTACGACGCCGGGGTCAGGACGACCTTGCCGACGCCCAGGACGCAGCCGAGCAGCACCGCGACCAGCAGCGCGGGCAGGTGCCGCCGCACCGCCGCCGCGTATCGGGTGACCGGTATCGAGTCCGGCGCGAGCGGCGGCTCCGCCTGCACGCTGGACGGCCCGAGGGCGCGCCGCTTCATCGCCGCCAGGCCGGTTCCTCGCCGAGCAGCGCGGCGAGCTTGTCGTCCCAGGGGGTGTATTGGTCGGTCAGCCGGCGCAGCAGGGCGTCCGGCAGCGGCGACCCGGGCCGGGCGTTGTGCCGCTCGAACGACGGCGGCCGCCACTGCGGCAGGCCGAGGAAGTCGAGGATCCGGTCGTAGCAGGGCTCCGGCTCGGTGAAGAAGTCCTCGGCGAACAGCACCAGCACCCGGTCCCGCCCGAACAGCGCGAACAGCCGCTCGATCTGGTCGGCGTACCGGCCGCGGTCGAGGTAGGAGTGGTGCCGGTGGGCGTGGCTGACATAGCCGGGGTCGGCCTTGATCTTCTCGATCTCGCCGGCCAGCCGCTCCGGCTCCAGCTCCAGCGCCCGCTCGAACGGCTCGGTCTCGAACCCGCGGGCCAGCTCGTGCTTGTGGGCCGAGTAGGCCCGCTCCACCGGGTCGCGCAGCAGCGCGATCAGCTTCACGTCCGGCAGGTCCCGGGCGATCCGCTCGGGCGCCAGCGGGTGGTGCATGTAGTACCCGGCGGACTCGAACGCCATCGGCGCCGCCGGCGCCGTCTTCCGCTCGGCGAGCGCCCGGACCGGGAAGTGCCCTCGGTACCAGTCGAGGCCGCGCGGGTAGTTGACGTCGAAGAAGTGCACGCCCTTGTGGAAGTTCGGCTGGACCACCGCGGGGTGCTGCGCGAGGGCGCGAAACAGCGAGGTGGTGCCGCCGCGCTGCGTCCCGACCATGAGGAAGGCGGGCAGCAGGCGGGCGCCGGCGGTGAGCCGGCCGCCGGTGCGGGTCGCGGCCCGGCCGGCCTCCTTGACCCACTGGGGGGCGTCGCGGCGCGAGATCACGGGGTCCTCCCGGTGTCGGGGCGGGGCGGGGCGGCGTGCAGCAGGCCGAGCAGCCGGTCGGCGTCGGCGCGCAGCGGCCCGCCGATGGGCTCCTGGGCGGCGAGCAGGTAGCGGCGGCACAGCTCCAGCAGGTACAGCCGGACGGTCGCCGACGCGGCGGCGCCGGTGAGCCCGATCGGGGCGAGCAGCGCGGCCGCGCCGTCCGGCCAGGTCGCGTAGGGCGGTCCGGGCGCGGTGCGCAGCGCCTCCTGCAGCCGGTAGTGCAGCAGGTCGAAGCCGTTCGGGACGCCCCGGGCGAACCGCTCCCAGTCCCACAGGCGCAGGACGCCCCGGTGCCAGGCCATGTTCCAGGGCGTCCAGTCGCCGTGCCAGGCGCCGAAGTCGAGTTCGAGGCCGCCGTGCGCCCGCGCGGCGGCCTCGACGACCTCGCCGAACAGGGCGCGCGGCCGGTCGTCCAGGAGGGCGGCGGGCGCCTCGCGCAGCCCCGCCAGGAAGGCGCTGCCGCGCAGCGGGACGCGCTCCACGCCGCCGACCTCGAACAGGGCGCGCATCTGGGCGACCGGGGCCCGGCCGCGGGGCCGCCAGCCGAGCGCGCTCGTCGGCAGCGGCTCCAGGACGAGCAGGTCGAGGTCGTGCCACGTGCCGTGGTGCAGGAGCCGGGGGACGTGCAGCCCCTCGGGGCGGTGCGCCCCCAGGTAGGTGAGGGCCTCGGCCTCGCCGGTGAGCAGGCCCCGCGTCGTCCCGGAGTCGCCGACCTTGACGAACGCGACCGGCTCGCCCTGCCGGGACAGGACGTGCAGGATCGGCTTGCGGTTGGCGCGGGCGCTGCCCAGCCCGATGCTGACCACGACCGGCCGGCCGAGCAGCCCGCCGAGGTGGTCCTCGATCGACGCGTCGCCCCCGGTGACGCGCAGCCGGTCGCGGAGCGTCCGCTCCGGCAGCCCGGTGCGGACGGCGGCCGCGGTGAGCCCGCGCGACGCGCGGGCCTTGACCCCGAGGTCGTGGCTGTAGCGGCGCAGCGCGGACGCGGCGGCGCCCGGCAGCCCGGCCGGGACCAGCAGCCGCGGGTGGGCGGCGTTCGGCAGGAACGCGAGTTCGCGGCGCGCGCCCGCCGAGGAGCCCGGCTCGGCCGGCTCGACCTTCGCGCCCGGCCACAGCGCCTCGACGGCCTCCACCCAGGCGTGCCGGTCGTCCGCGCGCCCGGTGTCCGGCGCGCTCATCGCGCCTCCGCCTCGTGCAGGGCGCGGGGGGTGAGGGCGCGGGCGGCGACGCGCCGGGGCTGCTCGCCCCGCTTGTCCCGCTCGGCCCGCCACATCAGGGCCACCGCGATCATCACCGTGTACAGGGGTACCTCCACCATGTCGTACGTGATCATGAACAGTGTGCAGGAGATCAGGACGCAGCAGCCCGCGAGGGAGTAGGCGCCCCGGTCCCGCCAGTGCCGGAGGAACCGGACGGCGAAGAACGCGCAGAACGCGATCGTCCCGACGACGCCGTTGGCGAACAGCAGCAGCCAGAGGTGGCCCTGCGTGCCGAGCGGCGGGGAGCCGCAGGCCTTGCAGCCGGCCTTGTCGCCGCCCGCGACCGTGCCGAGGTCGCCCTGGACGTTGCGGGTGGAGCCGAACCCGACCAGCGGGGAACCGGTCAGCGCGCTGCGGGTGGTCTCCTCGGCGAGCATCGCCCGGCGGTTGTTGCTGTGCGGGTTGTCGAGCCGGTCCTGGACGAGGCCGGGCAGCGGCGACAGCGCGACCACGATCGCCCCGGCGGCGACCGCGCCGGCCGTCCAGGCGATCACGCGCGGCCCGCCGACCTGGGCGAGCTTGACGACGCCGAACAGCCCGATCGTGCCGAGCGCCAGCCACAGGCCCCGGTTCAGCGAGTAGACCGCGGGCCACAGCGACAGGACGAAGATCGCCATCCCCATGATCCGGCGGCCCCGGCGCGCGCGGATGATCCAGGTCAGCAGGAAGTACGGCAGGAAGAACGCGTACGCGGCGCCCCAGGTGTTGGCGTAGGCGAACGGCGCCATCGGCCGGGCCTGCTCGAACCCGAGGATCGTCTCGATCGCCGCGGTGCGCGGATGGATGATGTCGCGGATGAACGCGTTGTTCGCCAGCCCGCCCGGCAGCAGCATCTCCATCGGCGAGGTCAGCTGGACCGACGGCAGGAGCAGGCCGAGGAAGCCGCCCGCGGCGGTCACGACGAACATGAAGCCGAGCAGCCTGCCGATCTTCCCGGACGGCAGCTCCCGCTCGCTCATGTTGCCGATGTAGAGCAGGACGACGGTGAACGCGGCGTACCAGGCCACCCGGTAGCCGTAGACCAGGACGCGGCTGAATCCGCCGCCGGGGTCGGCGAGCGGGGCGTCCGCCCACAGCGTCAGGGCGCCGAGCAGGACCCACACGAGGAAGAACAGCCAGACGCCGAACCCGTTCGGGGCCACCAGGGTGCTCCGCCGGCGCCACAGCGTCATCGCCATGGGCACCGTCATGAAGATCAGCATGAGGTTGGCGAGGCCGAGGATCCACCAGAGCGGGAAGCCGAGCAGCGCGACGGTGAGCGGCCAGCCGGCGGGCAGGCGCCCGGTGAGGAGCCGCGGCGTGGCGAGGGGCGCGCGGCCCGCGTTCGCTCGCATCCCGGTCACTCGCCGCTCCGTTCCCCGATGCCCGCCGGACGTCCGGCCGCCCTTTCCGTTGACGCTCTACAGTGTCCGGATACGGCCATCTGAACGGGTCGTCCGGCGATGTCGCCCATGCGTCTTTCCCGATGGCGCAGCGTACCCCGCGAAAAGCGGTAGACGTGCCGGTGAGCTGCGATACGTTGCGGTCGGACCGACTACCTGCGGCTATTTCGCAGTTGAAATCGAAAAGTTAGTGATCCAATCGTCGGCCCACTCGGGAAGCTGGCTACGCTTGCGTGGTGCCGGAGGCCTTGGTGTGCACATGGCGGCGGTTTTAACTCTACTTCGCACGGAGGCGCGATGCGCGGACGCATGCTGGGGGCTCTGGTCGCGGGGGCGGCGCTGACACTGGGCACGGTGACGGGCCTGGCCGTCGCGGCCCCGGCGCTCGCCGACCAGACGGGATCCCAGACCGATCACGGCCGCGTGGTGAGCGCGGACCCCGTGGACCACACGCCCCAGATCCAGGACGGCGAGGTCAAGTCGATCGTCAAGATCGGCGGAAAGATCTACATCGGCGGGTCCTTCACCCAGGTGAAGGAGGCCGGCTCGAACAAGCCGGTCCTCACCCGCAACCGGATGTTCGCCTTCGACGCCGCCACCGGCGCCATCGACCCGGCCTTCACGCCGAACGTCGACAAGAACGAGGTCAGCGTCCTGCTGCCCGCCCCCGACGGCAAGTCCCTGTACGCCGGCGGCAACTTCGGGTACATCAACGGCGTCCGCACCTTCGTGCTGGCGCGGGTGAACGCCGACACCGGCGCCCCGATCACGTCGTTCAAACCGCAGTTCGACGCCCGCGTCCGCGACCTGCGCCTGGCCGGCGGCCGGCTGTACGTCGCCGGGACGTTCGCGACGGTCGGCGGGGCGGCCCGGCCGGCCCTGGCGACCATCGACCCGCAGACCGGCGCCCGCGACGACTTCCTCGACCTCGCCTTCGCCGGCACGCAGACCGGTGACGGCGTCACCCAGGTCTACAAGATGGATGTCACCCCCGACGGCTCGCAGCTCGTCGGCATCGGGAACTTCAGCTCGGTCGCGGGCGCCACCCGGCGCCAGATCGTCATGCTGGACATCAGCGGCACGTCCGCGCAGCTCGCCAACTGGGACACCGTCCGCTACGCGGACCAGTGCTCGCAGTCGTTCGACACCTACATGCGCGACGTCGACTTCTCGCCGAACGGCAGGTTCTTCGTCGTCACGACGACCGGCGCCTACGGCGGCGCGACCAAGCTGTGCGACACGCACGCCCGGTTCGAGACCGCCCAGACCGGCGGCGGCCAGCAGCCCACCTGGGTCAACGTCACGGGCGGCGACACCAGCTACGCCGTAGAGATCACCGACACCGCCGTCTACGCCGGCGGCCACTTCCGCTGGGCGAACAACCCGTTCGCCGGCGACCGGGCGGGCCAGGGCGCGGTGTCCCGCGAGGGCATCGTCGCGCTCGACCCCGCCAGCGGCCTGCCGTACTCCTGGAACCCCGGCCGCACCCGCGGCGTCGGCGTGTTCGACCTCCTCGCCACCAGCGAGGGCCTGTGGATGGGCAGCGACACCGACATCGCGGGCGGCGAGCAGCACATGAAGCTCGCGATGTTCCCGCTCGCCGGCGGCACCGAGGTCGCCGCGAACGACACCGGCGCCCTGCCCGGCAAGATCTACTCGGGCGGGGCCACCACCGCGCTCGGGCAGAACTACCTGCGGAACCGCTCGTTCGACGGCACCACCGCCGGCACCGTCGCCGACGGCGACACCGCCGGCCTGGACTGGCGGACGGTGCGCGGCGCGTTCATGATCAACGGCGAGCTGTTCCACGGTTCCTCCAGCGGCGCCTTCTCCCGCCGCTCCTTCAACGGCACCACGCTCGGCGAGCCGAAGGCGATCGACACCGGCGATCGGCTCGTCACGATGTCCACCTGGCACAGCCAGGTGCAGAGCATCACCGGCATGTTCTTCGCCAACGGCCGCGTCTACTACACGCGCGGGCAGTCCGCGCTGTACTACCGCGGGTTCACGCCGGAGAACAATGTCGTCGGCGCGCAGGAGTTCACGGCGGTCGGGAACCTGCCCGGCATGAGCTGGAGCCAGGTCGGCGGCATGTTCGTCGACGGCGACGAGCTCTACTACGTGAACAACTCCGACGGGCGGCTGTACCGGGTGGCGTTCTCCGCGTCGGGCGTCCCGTCCGGCACCCCGACCCTCGTCGCCTCCGGCGACTGGCGCGGCCGGGCGGTGTTCCTGTACGCCGACGTGCCGAACAAGCAGCCGGCGGCCGCGTTCACCAGCCAGTGCGAGGACCTGTCCTGCACGTTCAACGCCGAGGGCTCGACCGACCCGGACGGCACGATCGCCTCGTACGCGTGGGACTTCGGCGACGGCCGGAACGGCACGGGCGTCGCACCGGAGCACGCCTACACGGCGGCCGGGACGTACACCGTGAAGCTCACCGTCACGGACGACCGCGGCGGCACCGCCACCCGGTCGCAGACGGTCACGGTGGCGCCGAACCGGGTCGACATCGCCTACCGCGGCGGTGCGGGCGGCAACGGCAACGTCACGTCGGCGCACACCACCGTCCCGTCCGGCGTCCAGCCGGGCGACGGGATGATCCTGGTGCTGACGTTCAACAGCGCCAACGGCGTGACGGCGACCGCCCCCGCCGGGTGGACGCAGGTCGGCACCCAGTCGGCCGGCAGCACCACCTCCACGGTGTGGAAGCGGGTCGCGCAGGCGGGCGACGGCGGCAAGGAGGTCAGCGTTCCGCTGAGCGCCCTGACCAAGGCCGACATCCGGCTGCTGGCCTACGAGGGCACCAATGCCACCGACCCGGTCGCGGCGATCGCCAAGGCGGTGGACGACGCGTCCGTCACGGCGCACACCAGCCCGACCGCGCAGGTCGACGCGGCCGGTGCGTGGGCGGTCACCTACTGGGCCGACAAGTCGTCCAGCACCACGCAGTGGACGGCACCGGCCGGGGTCGAGACCCGCGGCACCGGGATCGGCACCGGCGGCGGCCGGATCACCGCGCTCGTCGCCGACAGCGGCGGCACGGTGGCCACCGGCGGCTACGGCGGCAAGACGGCGGTCACGGACGCGACCAGCAGGGCGCTGATGTGGACGATCGTTCTCGCCCGCAAGTAGGGGCGAGCGGAAGATGAGCGTGGCCCCGGCCGGAGGGATCCGGCCGGGGCCACGCGCGTTCTCCGCGCGGCGTCCGCGCCGCCGCGGGCGCCGTCAGCAGAAGTCGCGCCAGGCCCTCTTGCTGGGCGCGTCCAGCAGGCGGTAGTCGCCGGTGGGCCAGTCGAGGTCGAAGTAGGCGACCCACAGCGCGCCCCGCTGCCTGAGGTAGGCGTTCGTGGCGTGCAGCCACGCCGCGCGCCGGTCGCCCCGGTCGCCCGCCACGAGGAAGCTGCCGGTCTCGGCGACGCCCCACGGCAGCCCCTCGGCCCGGCTGGTCGCCACGACGCGGTCGTACATGGCGGCCGGGTCCTGGTAGCGGCCCTTCTTGTGCTCCAGGTTGTACACGTCCCAGCCGAGCGCCTGGACGACGTCCCGGCCCGGGTGGTAGTCGCGCCAGTCGCGGCGCGACAGCGGGTCGAGGGACCAGCCCATCAGGACGAGCGTGGCGTGCAGCCGCCGGTTGCCCGCCTTGTCGGCGAGGGCGCGCAGGTGCCGCCACGCGGCCCGGTAGTCGGCGGCGGTGAACTCGCCGTCGGCGATGTTGTCCTCGGGCTCGTGGTAGTAGACCCAGTAGACGTCCCGGTCGCGGGGCGCGGTCGTGAACCACCGGGTCAGCGCCGCGTCGTGCTCCCCGGCCAGGACGTCCCGGGGCGCCAGCTTGAACGAGATGATCGCCGGCCGCTCGCCGACGTCCGGGTTCCCCGGCCATGCGGGCGGCACCCCCCGGTAGAACAGCCGGACGGTCTCCAGCCCGCCGTACTCCCCGTCCATGCGGGAGAGGGCCTGCTGGAACGTCTCGCCCGACCGCAGGTTCAGGGACACACCGCACAGCGTCCGCCGCCCGTCGGGCCCGGCGGTCGGGGTGGGGGAGGGGACGCTCCAGGTCGGTTCGGGGCCGGGCGCGTCGGGCGCGGTGGGGGTCGGCGACGGCCGCGTGCCCGTCCGTGCGGGCGCGGCGGCCTTCCCGGTGCCGAGGACGAGGCGGGGGCCCGACCGGCCGCTCTCCCGCGAGTGCACCGACGCGGCCGACCAGTCCTCGTCGTTGACGATCGCGAACGCGTACCGGCCGGGACGCTTCACGACGGAGCCGACGTCGAAGGCGATGCGGTTGCGCGTGGTGTCGGTGGCGGTCGCGACGACGTGCCCGGCGGCGGGCCGGTTGCGCCACGAGGTGCCCGCCTCCGTCCAGGAGCCGGGTAGCGCCCGTAAGCTGACCGTGCGGGGCCGGTTCTCCGGCCGGTCGAACGTCATCTCCACCCGGGCGCCGGTGAAGGGGGGCGTGCCCGCCGGGACGTCGAAGGCGACGTACGCCTCGGTGTGCCAGTCCGGCCACAGCGACGCGGTGATCTTCTGCGCGGTGCCGTAGCCCCGGCCGGGGCGCTCCCGCACGACGTAGGTGTCGGCGGCGGCGGGAAGGATCGTGCGGCCCCCGGCGGTGGTGCGCGCGTTCAGGTTCAGCGCGGCCGGGTCGCTCAGCGCGACGGCGCCGAGCGAGGCGCCCACGGCGAGGACGGCGCCGGCCGCGGTGAAGCACGTCGCGCGCCGAGGCCGCCGACGGGGCGGCCGGCCGCGCAGGCCGGGAGGGACGGGCGGGACGGGCTGGGACCGGTGCGGGTCCGGCCGGTGGTGGCCCCGGTCGAGCGGGTCGCGGTGGTCGTGGTGAGGCACGGACCGCCCCTTCCTGTGGATGACCGCCTGAAGTGGCCGCTGCGGGCCGCGGCGACGTCTCCGCGCTTAGCGGGCATCCTAGGACGTCCCGCCGTGCCGGGGAACCGCCCGCGAGCGCCTCCCCGGCCGTGGCCCGTGCTTCAGCGGAGCGGGAACATCCCGATGCGGCCGTGGTACTCGCCGCCGAGCCGGTCGGTGTCGCTGCCGACCAGGAGGCCGCGCGAGGTCGCGACGAGCGCCTCCACGCCGTGCCCGAGCGTCCGCGTCGGGTTCCAGGACAGCGCCTTGCCGGTGGCGGGGTCGAGCGCGGCGATGCCGGGGCGCGACACCGCGCCGGGGCCGGCGAAGCCGCGGCCGTAGGGGTTGTTCAGCCAGCGCTGGTGGCCGCCGACGTAGACGGTGGCGCCGGTCACCGAGGTGGACAGCAGCGTGTCGCCGCCGGTCCAGTTGATCCAGGTGGGCCGCTGGCGGGGGCCGGTGCGGCCGCTCTCCCAGCGGGTCGCGGAGTCGCACAGCTGCGAGGTGCCGTAGCCGCCGCCGGTGGTCACGACGACGAAGTACGACCCGTCGGGCGAGAAGTCCATGCCGCGCATGTAGGTGTCGAAGGCGCTGGTGTTGCACGGCGTCGAGAACCGCTCGGTGCTCCAGGACGACAGCGCGGGCTTGGCCCGCCCCGTGTCGATCATGGCGATCTGGTACCGGCGCTGCCCGTTCACCTGGGTGAAGGTCCCGTTGATGACGAGCTTGGTGTCCTGGGCGTTGACCGCGATCCGGTACACCTTGAGCGCGCCCTGCCGGGGCTGGTCGATCGTGAAGGCGAACGCGCCGTCGGCGGCGCCGGACGTGGCGTCGAGGCGGGCGAGGGCCGTGCGGGCCTTGCCGCCCGCCTTGGTGAACGTCCCGCCGATGTAGAGGCGGGTGCCGCGCAGCACCGCCGAGGAGACCCGGTAGTTCACCGCGGGCTTGAACGCGGTGACGGGCGTGCCGTTCGCGACCCGGATCCGCGCGAGCGTGCCGGTCTTGACGCCGTTGACGGTCTTGAACGTGCCGCCGGCGTAGACGGTGCCGGACGACCCGGTCTGCAGGGTGTGGACGGTGCCGTCCACCTTGGGCAGGAACGCGGTCTCGACCTTGCCCGTGGCGATGTCGTAGGCGAACAGGTTGTGCCGCTGCAGCGTCGGCTTGCGCGATCCGGCCTCCCGCACCTGGTCGAAGGTGCCGCCGACGACCACCTTGGTGCCCACGACGGCGATGGCCCGGACGGTGCCGTCCAGGACGTGCGGGGTGTTGTCGACGGGGTTCGCCGAGACCACGGCGTCCTGCCGCAGGTCGGCCGCGGCGACGCCGGTGGCGGCGACGCTCGTCGGGACGGCCGCGAGTGCGGCGGCCGTGAGGAACGCGAGAGTGGGGCGCATTCTGGTGACTCCGGAGGCGGCCGGGGGAATTGTGTCGGAGTCTTCCATATCACACGGTGCTTTGCCCTGTGGGGCTGTCGGGGCGATCCGCCCGGCCGTGGCGAAGGCGGTGGAGGAGGACCCGGGACAGGTACGAGCCGAGTTCGATCGTGTAGCGGCGCCAGAGGCGGCGGGGTTCGCGGGCCAGGCGGTAGAGGAAGCCGACGCGGAGCCTCAGCACCCAGGCCGGGTAGTAGTCGCGGCGTTCGGCGAGGTGCTCGAAGTAGGCGCCGCACGTGATGATGACGGGTGCGGTGAGGCGGTCGCGGTACTCGGTGACGAACCGCTGCTGCAGCGGCGTGCCGAGCCCGACGTGCAGGATGTCGGGCGCCGCGTCGTTGATCTCGGCGACCAGGCGCTCGGCGACGTCGGCGGGCAGGCGCCCGTGCTCGTCGGCCCAGTGGCCGTGCAGGGTGCCCGCGATCTCCAGGCCGGGGTACCACGCGCGGACGTTGGCGGCGGCGGCCTCGGCGACGCCCGGGGCGTTGCCGAACAGGAAGACCCGCCAGCCGTGCTCGGCGGGCTGGCCGAACAGGTCGTCGGTGAGGTCGTCGTTGGCCATCCGGCCGGGGACGGGCCGGCCGAAGACCTTCGCGGCGAGCACCACGCCCCAGCCGTCCGGCAGGTCGAGGTCGAACCCGTTCATGAGGTCGCGGAGCGCGGCGTCCTTCTGGGCCTTCAGGACGTAGTCGGGGTTGGCGAACGTGATCGTGAGCTTCGTGCGCTCCTTCACGGCCCTCTCGACGAAGTCGCGCAGGCGGGCGGCGTCGATCCGGCTGACCCGCACGCCGAGGACGTCGACGGTGTCATGCGGCCATCGCTGCTCCACGTGCCTCTCCTCACCGGTCCGGGGGGATGAAGGGTATCCGGGTTCCGGGGGTGGCGCCCGACGATGGCCGTCAATGGTGGGGCGCGCTGGGGAGGGCGGGGCCGTCGAGGACGGGGGCGTCCGGTGCGGGGGCGGGGGCGCGGCGGGTGATCAGCCAGGCGGCGACGATCGCGGTGGTGAGCAGGACGAGCGTCCAGGCGATCGGGACGGCGCCGAGGCCGAACATCTTCAGGGAGGACGCGACCAGGACGATGATCAGGGCGCGGCGGATCAGGCCGCCGGGGGCGCGGGAGGAGATCTTGGAGCCGAGATAGACGCCGGGGATGGAGCCGACCAGGAGGGCGGCGGTGACCTCCATCCGGAAGTCGCCGAACATGAGGTGGCCGACGGCGGCGGCGAACACCAGCGGGACGGCCTGGAGGAGGTCGGTGCCGACGAGCTGGTTCGCCTTGAGGGCGGGGTAGAGGGCGAGCAGCGCGACGATGATGAGGGAGCCGGATCCCACGGACGTGATGCCGACCACGAGGCCGCCGACCACTCCGACCAGGAGGGTCGGGACGGGCCGGACGGTGATCTCGGGCGTGCCGTCCGGGTCGTCGGTGCGGTTGCGGGCCGCCATCACGCCGCGCAGCACCAGGCCGGCGGCGGCGATGAGGAGGGCTGCTCCCATGGCCTTCGAGATGACGTCCTCGACGTCCCCGCCGTGGCCGATGGCGCGGGCGACGAGGACGCCGGAGAACGCGGCGGGCACGGAGCCGGCGCAGAGCCAGCCGACCAGCCTCATGTTGATCGTGCCCTGGCGGTAGTGCACGGCGCTGCCGACCGGCTTCATCACGGCGGCGGCGACGAGGTCGCTGGACACCGCCGCGAGCGGGCTGACGTTGAAGAACGTGACGAGCATCGGTGTCATGAGGGCGCCGCCGCCCATTCCGGTGAGTCCGACGACTATGGCCACGAGGAACGAGCCCAGCGCCATGGTCCAATCGAAGTCCATCGGCATGATCTACCTGTCATGTAGGAAAAGTGGCGCTCACAGGCTAAGCGATGACCGCAGGGCCCTGCCAACTGGCCGGGGGGTTACTCGCTGCGCACCCAGCCGCCAGAAACCAGCAGGTCAAGGACGCGGTCCACGGCCTCGTCCGGCTCCAGCGCGGACGTGTCGAGGACGAGGTCGGCGTCGTCCGGCGCCTCGTAGGGGTCGGAGATGCCCGTGAACTCGGGGATCAGGCCCGCCCGCGCCTTGGCGTACAGGCCCTTGCGGTCGCGGCGCTCGCACTCCTCGAGCGGCGTCGCGACGTGCACGAGGACGAAGTCGCCCGCGGCGGACACCATCCGGCGCACCTCCGCGCGGGTCGCCGCGTACGGGGCGATCGGCGCGCAGATCGCGACACCGCCGTGCCGGGTGATCTCGGCGGCGACGTAGCCGATCCGCCGGATGTTCAGGTCGCGGTCGGCGCGCGAGAACGTCAGCCCGGCCGACAGGAGGCGCCGCACGACGTCGCCGTCGAGGAGCGTGACGGTGCGGCCGCCGCGCTCGACGAGCGCGTCGGCGAGGCCCCGCGCGACGGTCGACTTGCCGGAGCCGGACAGGCCGGTGAAGAACACGGTGAGGCCGCGCGAGTGCTTGGGCGGCCGGGCCCTGGCCAGCTCGGCGGCGACGGCGGGCGGGGTGAACCAGTCGGGCACGGGCTCGCCCGCGTCCAGCAGCGCGCCGAGCCGCTCGGCGGTCAGCTCGGCCTGGACGTGGTCGGGCTCGATCCGGGCGACCGGCCGCCACACCTCGACGTCGGCGTCGTAGGCCCACGGCTCGGGGACGACGACGGGGATCGCGGTGCCCTCGACCTCCTCGTCGGCGAGCAGGTGGGTGGCGCCGTACGCGGCGGCGACGTGCGCGCGGATCAGGACGTCGCGCGCGGGGTCGTCGCCCTCCCGGACGGGCAGCGGCACGGGGACGACCTGTGCGCCGTCGGGCAGTTCCCGGCGGACGGCGAGCAGCGCCCGGACGAGCGACTCGTCATGCCCGCCGCCGAGCAGCGGCAGCACCAGCACGCGGGCGCCGAGCCGCTCGGCGACCTGGCGGAGCTGCCCGAGCTGCTTGCGGTGCAGCGGTTCACGGGTGGCGACGGCGAGCAGCGGGCCGTCCGCGGCCGGGACCTCGTCGGGCCGGCGGCGCAGCCGGTGGAACGGTCCGTGCGCGGGGGCGCGGAGGGCGGTGAGGGGGCCGGCGAGCCGCCAGCCCTGGCTGGTCGGGTCCTGCCAGGCCTCCGCGACGTCCAGCACGGCGAGCGGCACGCCCTCCGGGTCCTGCAGGACGACCCGGTCGTGCGCGGTGAGGTCCTTCGGCACGGGCAGCGTCACCGGGACCGGCCAGGGGGTGCCGTCGGCGAGCCGCCCGCCCCCGATCACCATGGCGGCGTCGAACGAGCCGAGGAACCCGGTGAGCGGCCGGTACACCCCCGCGAGCAGCAGCTCCAGGTCGGCGAGCGCGACCGCGTCCGGCGTCCAGACGGGCAGGTCGCGCAGGGTGTCGGGAAGGCCGGCTTCGGCGGTCACCGCGATCTCCGATCCCGCCCGGTCCGCGCCGGGCTGATCCAGGCCAGTAGGGATACCGCTGAAAATACCGAACTCCGCCCGGACCGGCTCAGATGACCCGGGCGAAGCGGTTCTCCGGCTTGCGGATGACGAGGGCGAGCTCGCTGTGCGCGGCGGTGAGCCGGCCCCGGCTGGCGAGCGCGACGAGCCGGCACAGCGACTCGCCCCGGCCGGCGGCCGCCGCGAGCGGGCGGCGTGCCGTGTGCTCCTCGGCGATCACCAGTCCGCGCATCGCGCAGTACCACCGCATGCCCGCGCGGGACGCGACCCGGTCGTAGACGGCGGGCGGCGGCGCGTCGTGCGCGGGCGCGCCGCCCCGCAGCGGGCCGGGCAGCGTCCGGTCGAGGAACCCGAACGCGGTGTCGCGGTCGCGGAGCCGGACGAGCAGCAGCCCGCCCGGCTTGAGCGCCGCGACGAAGCGGTCGAGCACCAGCTCCGCGTGCGGGACGCGCTCGATGAGGTAGGACGCGTGGACGACGTCGAAGGCGCGCGGCGGCAGTGGAACGGTCCGCAGGTCGCCGAGATGCCAGTCGTCGAGGTCGGTGCGCTCCAGGGTGCGGGCGCGCAGCTCCGGGGCCTCCATGTCGACGCCGGTGACGAGGTGGTCGCGGTCGCCGAGGTCGAGGCCGGGACCCCAGCCGCAGCCCGCCTCCAGCACGTGGATCCGGTGCAGGGGTCTCTCCCTGGCGTACTGGCGGGCGCGTGCGGAGAAGAGTTCGCCGTCGTCGACCGGCGGCGTGCGCAGATCGGTCACAGTTTCGCAGCGTAATCACTCGACTGCTCTCCGTCCGCTGTTTGTCCATTCTTGGTCCCGGACGTGTCGCGCCGGGGACTCCCTCACCCGCGCGCCCGGCCGCCGCCCGGGGCGCGTACCCTGGGATCCGTACCGGACCCGGTGGGATCTCCGGCTCTTCTGGCTGCCCTGACGCCGGTACTCCCGCCGGCCGCGGGGAGAGGACTGAGCGGGCGAAGATGACGCTTTCTGGACTTGTCGACCTGGCATGCGCAGATCCCGGCCTGGGCCGCGCCCTCGAGCGGGCGGGTTCCGACCAGGAGATCGTCGCGCCGCCCTCGCTGTGGCCGATCCTCGCCGCGGCGCTGAGCCGCGCCACCGGCGCCGCCGCGGGCCGGAGCGGGACCGTCCTCGCCGTGACCGCGACCGGGCGGGAGGCCGAGGACCTGACGGCGGCGCTGACGAGCCTGCTCGACCCGGGCCGGGTCGCGCACTTCCCCGCGTGGGAGACGCTGCCGCACGAGAAGCTGTCGCCCCGCTCCGACACGGTCGGGCAGCGGCTCGCCGTGCTCCGCCGCCTCGCCCACCCCGACGCCGACGCGGACGCCGGCGCCGGCAAGGGCGGAACGCTGGACGTGGTGGTCACGCCGATCCGAGCCGTCCTGCAGCCGATCGTGTCGGGGCTCGCCGACCTGGAGCCGGTCCGCCTCGAGGGCGGCGCGGACGCCGACCTCGACGAGGCCGTCCGGCGGCTCGTGGAGGCGGGCTACCACCGCGTCGACCTCGTTGAGAAGCGCGGCGAGATCGCGGTGCGCGGCGGGATCCTCGACGTGTTCCCGCCGACCGAGGAGCACCCCCTCCGCGTCGAGTTCTGGGGCGACACGGTCGAGGAGATCCGCTACTTCAAGGCCGCCGACCAGCGCTCGCTGGAGGTGGCGCAGGCGGGGCTGTGGGCGCCGCCGTGCCGCGAGCTGCCGCTGACCGCGTCGGTGCGCGAGCGCGCGAAGCTGCTGGCCGGCGAGCACCCGGCGCTGGCGGAGATCCTCACCCGGATCGCGGACGGCGACACGGTCGAGGGCATGGAGGCGTTCTCGCCGGTCCTCGCCGACGGCATGGAGCTGCTCACCGACCTGCTGCCGGACGGGTCGGCGCTGCTGGTGTGCGAGCCGGAGCGGATCCGCACGCGCGCCGACGAGCTCGTCCGGACCAGCCAGGAGTTCCTGGAGGCGAGCTGGGTCAACGCGGCCGCGGGCGGCGAGGCGCCGATCGACCTCGGCGCCGCCGCGTTCCGCTCCCTCGACGAGGTCCGCGCGCACAGCGACGCGCTGGGGCTGACCAGGTGGAGCATCACGGCCCTGACGTCGGAGGGCGAGGCGCTGAACCTGGGCGCTCAGCCGGCCGAGGCGTACCGGGGCGACACCGGGCGCGTCGTCGCCGAGCTCAAGGGGTGGCTCGACGCGTCCCGGCGCGTCGTGCTGGTCACCGCCGGGCACGGGCCCGCCGAGCGCCTCGTCCAGCTGCTGGGGGAGGAGGGCCTCGGCGCCCGCCTCGCCGACCTGCCCGCGCCGCCCGAGCCGTCCGTCGTCACCGTCACGACCGGGCTGCTGGAGAACGGGTTCGTATGGCCGTCGGCCGGGCTCGCCGTGCTCACCGAGACCGACCTGTCGGGGCAGAAATCGTCCACCAAGGACGTCCGGCGGATGCCGTCGCGGCGGCGCGGCGGCATCGACCCGCTCCAGCTCAAGGCCGGCGACTACGTCGTGCACGAGCAGCACGGCGTCGGCCGGTACGTGGAGATGGTCAGCCGGACGGTGCAGGGCGCGACCCGCGAGTACCTGATCCTGGAGTACGCCAAGAGCGACCGGCTGTTCGTCCCGACCGACCAGCTGGAGGAGCTCACCCGCTATGTCGGCGGGGAGGCGCCGAGCCTGCACCGGCTCGGCGGCGCCGACTGGCAGAAGGCGAAGTCGCGGGCCCGCAAGGCGGTCAAGCAGATCGCCGGGGAGCTCATCCGGCTCTACTCGGCGCGCATGGCGAGCCCCGGGCACGCGTTCGGCCCCGACACGCCGTGGCAGCGCGAGCTGGAGGACGCCTTCCCCTACGTCGAGACGCCCGACCAGCTCGCCGCGATCGACGAGGTCAAGCAGGACATGGAGCGGCCGGTTCCGATGGACCGGCTGATCTGCGGCGACGTCGGCTACGGCAAGACCGAGATCGCGGTGCGGGCGGCGTTCAAGGCCGTCCAGGACGGGCGGCAGGTCGCGGTGCTGGTGCCGACGACGCTGCTCGTCCAGCAGCACCTGTCGACGTTCACCGAGCGGTTCGCGGCGTTCCCCGTCGTGGTGAAGCCGATCAGCCGGTTCCAGTCCGACAAGGAGATCGGGGAGACGCTGGACGGCGTCGCCGAGGGGTCCGTCGACGTGGTCGTCGGGACGCACCGCATCCTGTCGTCGCGGACCCGGTTCAAGAACCTCGGCCTCGTCATCATCGACGAGGAGCAGCGGTTCGGCGTCGAGCACAAGGAGGAGCTCAAGCGGCTCCGGACGCAGGTCGACGTCCTCGCGATGTCGGCGACGCCGATCCCCCGGACGCTGGAGATGGGCCTCACCGGCATCCGCGAGATGTCGACGATCCTGACCCCGCCGGAGGAGCGGCACCCGGTGCTGACGTTCGTCGGCCCGTACGAGGAGAAGCAGATCGCCGCCGCGATCCGCCGCGAGCTGCTGCGCGAGGGCCAGGTGTTCTTCGTGCACAACCGCGTCCGGTCGATCGACAAGGTCGCCTCGAACCTGAAGCGGCTCGTCCCGGAGGCGCGGGTCGCGACCGCGCACGGCCAGATGAACGAGCACGAGCTCGAGCGCGTCATGGTCGACTTCTGGGAGAAGAACTTCGACGTGCTGGTCGCGACGACGATCGTGGAATCGGGGCTGGACGTCCCGAACGCGAACACGCTGATCGTCGACCGCGCCGACATGTACGGGCTGTCGCAGCTGCACCAGCTTCGCGGCCGGGTCGGGCGCGGCCGGGAGCGGGCGTACTCCTACTTCCTGTACCAGCCGGAGGCGCCGCTGACCGAGACCGCGCACGAGCGGCTCGCGACCCTGGCGCAGCACACCGAGATCGGCGCGGGCATGTACGTCGCCATGAAGGACCTGGAGATCCGCGGCGCGGGCAACATCCTCGGCGCGGAGCAGTCCGGGCATGTCGCGGGCGTCGGGTTCGACCTGTACGTCCGGATGGTGGGGGAGGCCGTCCGGGACCTGAAGGAGGGCGGCGGCGAGCCCGAGCACGTCGAGACGAAGGTCGAGCTGCCGGTCGACGCGCACCTGCCGCACGAGTACGTGCCGGGCGAGCGGCTCCGGCTGGACGCCTACCGCCGCATCGCGGCGATCACGTCGGAGGACGAGATCGCCGCCGTGCACGACGAACTCAAGGACCGGTTCGGGCCTCCGCCCGTCCCGGTGCTCAACCTCCTGGAGGTGGCGCGGTTCCGCGCCAAGGCCCGCGGGGCCCGCCTCACCGACGTCACCGCCCAGGGGAACTTCATCAAGTTCGCGCCGGTCGACCTGCCCGACTCGAGGCAGGTGAGGTTGCAGCGGCTGTACCCGAAGAGCATCCTCAAGCCGGCGACCGAGACGCTGCTCGTCCCGGCGCCGAAGACGGCGCCGCTCGGCGGGCGGCCGCTGCGCGACCAGGAACTGCTGAGGTGGGCGACCGATCTGGTGGACGCCCTGTTCCTGGAACCCGCCCGCGCCTGAGCCGGCGCGGCCACAGAGAGGATGGGCACACGTGATCGGTAAGTCCCTGCGGATCGGGGTGGCCGCGCTGCTCGCGGCCGGCGCCCTGACGGGCTGCGGCGGCGGGCCGCTGAAGACGGGCGCGGCGGCCGTGGTCGGCGACGACCGCATCACCGTCGGCACGCTCGACGAGGCGGTCCGCGAGGGCCGGGAGGAGTTCGGCACCGACCCGGTCGCGAACCGGATCCGGGCGAGCCTGGCCGCGCAGTTCCCGGAGTTCGCCGCCGACGGGCGGGACGCCGACATGCGGCGCGCGCTGGCGCTGCTGGTGAACTTCCGCGTCGCCGACAGGGCCCTGGAGCGGGCCGGCGTGCCGCTGACCGAGGGGCAGGTCGACGCGGTCGAGGCGGAGCTGGAGCGCGCGGGCGGCGCGGGCCCCGCGACGCTGGCGTACGGGCTGCCCCGCTCCTACAGCCGTGAGATGGCGCGGTTCCTCGCGGCCCGCACCGAGGTCGTGAAGCGGTACGGCGCGACCGGCGACCCGACGAACCCCATGACGCGGCGGGCCGCCGTCCAGGCGGAGGAGCTGTTCGTCCGCACGGCGCGCGAGCTCGACATACGCGTCAACCCGCGGTTCGGCGAGTTCGACGAGCGCCAGTCCATCATCACGCCCGCGGTGACGAGGCTGTCGTCGCCGGACGCGGGCATCGCGCCGTGACCGGCCGGCGCGCGGAGCGGTCCACCCGCGGGGGGACGGCGTGATGCTGACGCTGCTCGCCACGACGCACCGGGTGGCGGCGGGGCTGCTGACGTTCCGGGCATGGGAGACGCTCCGCACGGCCGGGCGGGTGCTCGCCCGGCCGGAGCATCCGCTGACGCCCTACCTGCGCGACGCGGGGATCGCGGTGGAGGAGGTCGCGGAGCCTGATCCGGCCGCGCTCGTCTCCGCCGCGCGGTCGCAGAGCGTGGTGTGGGTCGCGGCGCCGGAGGGCGACGAGGCGCTGATGCGCGAGATCGGGGCGCAGATCGTCCAGGAGCCCCTGGACGTGGAGATGCTGCACGGGTCCTACGACCTGCCGGGCGCGCGCCTGCTCGACCTCGTCGCGGTGATGGACACGCTGCGCCGCGAATGCCCCTGGGACCGAAAGCAGACGCACGCGTCGCTCGTCCCGTACCTGCTGGAGGAGGCGTACGAGGTCGCCGACACCGTCGAGGCGGGCGACCTGGGCGCGCTGCGGGAGGAGCTCGGCGACGTCCTGATGCAGGTCGCGTTCCACGCGGTCGTGGCGGCGGAGCGCACCGACGAGACGGCGTTCACCATCGACGACGTCGCGGGCGCGATCGTGGACAAGCTCGTCCGGCGGCACCCCCACGTGTTCTCCGGCGTCGCGGTGTCCGGCGCGGACGAGGTCGTCGCGAACTGGGAGCAGATCAAGGCGGCGGAGCGCGCGGAGAAGAGCGGCGCGGAGGCGTCGGCGCTGGACGGGGTGCCGATGGCGCAGCCCGCGCTGTCGCTCGCGGCGCAGCTCAACCGGCGCGCGGGCCGGCTGGGCGCCCCGGCCGACCTGCTGCCGGACGGCCCGGGCCTCGGTGACCGGCTCTTCGCGCTGGTGCGGGAGGCCGCTGACCAAGGGTTGGATCCGGAGGCCGAGTTGCGAGCGGTTTCCAGGGTATTCCGGGACCGTGTCAGATCTTGGGAGCGGAGCGGCCGAACCGGGTGAATCGCCGGATGGCCCCCAGAAGATCGTCAATGGGGTGGCCGGCCGCGGGGCGCCTGTCTACCCTGGACGCGTGTCGGCGCGGACGGGACGAGGCAGGGCCGGGGGCCGGTTCCTGACCCGGTCGACGAGCCGCGCCGAGAAGGCGCGCGCCGTCCGCGGTCTGGCCGGGCTCGCCGGTCTCGCGGGGCTGCTGGTCGCGTGCATGCTGCTGCCGACCGCCTGCACGGGCGGTGTCGCGGCCCGCGACACCGCCGACTGGTTCGAGACGGAACCGGCCGGGCTCTCCACGTCGGGCGTCCCGCTGCGCTCCCGCATCCTCGCCGCGGACGGCTCCACCATCGCGACCTTCTACTCCCAGAACCGCGTGGACGTCCCGCTCGAGCGGATCGCACCCGTCGCGCGGAGGGCGGTGCTGGCCATCGAGGACAGCCGCTTCTACGAGCACGGCGCCATCGACTACCAGGGGACGCTCCGGGCGCTCGCCGCGAACGTGACCAGCGGCGAGGTCACGCAGGGCGGGTCGGGCATCACCCAGCAGTACGTGAAGAACCTGCTGCTGGTGCAGGCCGACTCCGACGACGAGCGTCAGGCCGCGCGGGAGATCTCCGCGGCCCGCAAGATCCGTGAGCTGCGGTACGCGGTCGCGCTGGAGAAGCGGTTCTCCAAGGACGAGATCTTACGCCGCTACCTCAACATCGCGTACTACGGCGACGGCGCGTACGGCATCGAGGCGGCGGCCCGGCACTACTTCACCAAGTCGGCGGCGACGCTGGACCTCGCCGAGGCGGCGCTGCTCGCGGGCGTCATCCGCTACCCCTTCGCCTACGACCCGACGCGCCATCCCGAGGCGGCCCGCGAGCGCCGCGACGTCGTCCTCGCCCGGATGGCGGAGCTCGGGTGGATCACCAGGCGGGAGGCGGACGAGACCGCGCGGCAGCCCGTACGGCTGCGGGTGAAGGAGACGCGCAACGGGTGCGTCAGCAGCAAGGCGCCGTTCTTCTGCGACTACGTCCAGCGGGAGATCCTTACGAACCCGGTGTTCGGGAAGACCGCGAAGGCGCGGGAGGACCTGCTCAAGCGGGGCGGCCTGACGATCCACACCACCATGGACCCGCGGGCTCAGCGGGCCGCCCAGCGCGCCGTGGACCGGCACGTCCCGCCGAAGAACTCGGCGCACAAGGCGGCGGCCGAGGCGATGGTCGAGCCCGGCACCGGCCGGATCAAGGCGATGGTGGTCGACCGCGAGCTCGGCCCCGACCAGGAGCGCGGCAGGACCTGGATCAACTTCGCCGCGGACGCGAGCCACGGGTCCAGCATCGGGATGCAGGCCGGCTCGACGTTCAAGGTCTTCACGCTCGCCGCCGCCCTCGACGAGGGCATGCCGTTCGGCGCCCGGCTGATGGCGCCGCGCCGCTACACGCCGGTCGGGTTCCGCGACTGCGCGGGGAACCGCGTCGGCGACCCGGGCGCGTCGCTGCGCAACGCCGCCGACGGCGAGGGCGGCAAGCAGTTCAGCCTGGTCACCGGCACCCACCACTCGGTCAACACCTTCTTCCTCGCGCTGGAGAAGAGGGTCGGGCTGTGCGACACGGTCCGGATGGCGGAGCGGCTCGGCATGCGGCAGGCCAACGGGAAGCCGCTGGAGCAGTTCTCGTCCTTCACGCTCGGCTTCAACCAGGTGTCGCCGCTCCGGCTCGCCGCCGCGTACGCCGCGTTCGGCGCCCGCGGCCGCTACTGCGCGCCGGTCGCGATCACCCGGATCACCGACCACTCCGGCGAGCGGCTGAAGGTGCCGTCGGCGAACTGCGCGCAGGTGCTGGACAAGGACGTCGCGGACGCCGTCAACCACGTGCTGCAGGGCGTCCTGACGAAGGGCACCGCGCGCGGCATGGGCATCGGCCGGCCGGCCGCGGGCAAGACCGGCACCGTCGACAACTACTCCGCCGCCTGGTTCGCCGGGCACACCCCCGACCTCGCGTCGGCCGTGTGGGTGGGCGACCCGCGCGGCGGCTACAAGTACCCGATGAGCGGCCTGTGCATGAACGGCCGCTGCTACGGCGCGGTGTTCGGGGCGACGATCCCCGCGCCGATCTGGCGGCAGAGCATGATCGGGGCGCTGGCGGGCACGCGCGCGTCGTCGTTCCACCGGCCCGAGGGCAGGTTCTTCGTCCGGGGCACCGGTGAGGAGCGGCCCAAGCAGCAGCAGCAGAAGAAGAAAAAGAAGAAGGAGCAGCGCGACGAGCGGCGGCGCCGCCGCTGATCGCCCGCCCGGCCGCGCGCCGTGTGATCGTCCGGACGCCGGGTAGGGGCCAGGCGATGGAGGGCACGGGCACGCCGCCCGCGCGTCCGATCGGGGGGAGCGATTCGCCGATGCGAGCCATCGCCATCGCGGAGTACGGCGCCACGCCGGCGCTCGTCGACGTCCCGCGGCCGGAACCGGGCCCCGGCGAGATCCTGGTGAAGCTCATCGCGGCCGGGCTCAACCCCATCGACTGGAAGATCGCCGAGGGCCGGCTGAAGGACGCCGTGGACGCGTCGTTCCCGCTGATCCTCGGCCAGGACGGCGCGGGCGTCGTCGCGCAGACGGGACCGGGCGTCACCGGGCCCCGGATCGGCGAGCAGGTGTACGGCGCGTTCCAGGGCGTGGCCCGCGGCCTCGGCAGCTACGCCGAGTACACGGTCGCCGCCGCCGACGGCCCGTTCGCCCCCATGCCCGCCGGTCTCCTCTACACCGAGGCGGCGGCGGTGCCGACCGCGGGCATGACCGCGCTCACGCTGGTCGAGGACGCCGGTTGCGGGCCCGGACGCACCGTCCTGATCGTCGGCGCGACCGGCGGCGTGGGGCAGTGCGCCGTGCAGCTCGCGGCCGGCGCGGGCGCCCGGGTCATCGCGACCGCCCGCCCCGACATGGCGGACGAGCTGCGCCGGCTGGGCGCCGACGAGATCGTCGACCACGGGGTGGGGCCGCTGAACCGGCGGGTCGTCGCCGCGCATCCGGACGGCGTCGACATCGTCCTCGACATGGTGAGCGACCGGCAGGGCACCGAGCGGCTCGCGCAGCTGGTGCGGCCCGGCGGCGTCTACCTCAGCACCACCTGGTCGGTGAACCCGGACGCGATGGCCGCCCGGCAGATCCGGGGCGGGAACCCGGAGGTCCGGCCGTCGGCCGAGCTGCTCGGCCGGCTGACCGCCCTCATCGACGCGGGCGGCCTGGAGGTCCGGATCGAACGCACGGTCCCGCTCGCCGACGCGCCCGCCGCGCTCCTCGACAACCGGGCGGGCGGCGCCCGGGGCAAGACCGTGATCCGCATCTGACGATCGGAGAGGAACCATGACGGACGACGACAAGCGCGCACGGCTCCGGGTGATCGACGAGGACCTCGACCGGCTCCGCGCCGATCTCACCCCGCCCCTCGCCGACGCCCACGACCACGTCGACGCCGGGCAGAACCTCACCGCGCGCGAGGAGCTGTCGGGCCAGATCGAGCAGCTGGAGGACGAGCGGCTGCGCCTGCGCGACGAGCTCGGCCTCTCCTAGCCCGCCAGCGGGAGCCGCAGGACGAAGCAGGCCCCGTCCGACCCGTCCGGCCGGTCCGCGAGGAGGAGCGCGCCGCCGTGCGCCTCCGCGATGTCGCGGGCCACGGCGAGGCCGAGGCCGGTCCCCCCGGCGTCGCGGTGCCGGTCCCGGTCCAGCCGGGTGAACCGCTCGAACAGCCGCTCCCGGTCGTGCGGCGCGACGGGTGGGCCGTCGTCCAGGACGTGGACGGCCGCCGTGCCCGGCGCCTCCGGGGAAACGAGCACGGTCACCGCGGTCGCCGCGCGCCGGTCGGCGTGCCCGATGAGGTTGGCGAGCAGCCGCGCCAGCTCGGCCCGCCCCCCGGCCACGACCACGGGCTGCTCCGCCCGGACCGTCACGCGGGTCCGGTGCCGCGTCCGCAGGACCTCCTGGTCGGCGAGCGCGGCGAGGTCGACGGGGTCGCGCGGGAACCGGCCGCCGAACTCGACCCGCGCGACCGCCTGCAGGTCGCCCACGACCGCGGCGAGCCGGTCGGCGCTGGCCAGCGCGGCCTGGAGGGTCTCGGGGACCTCGGGGTCGCGGGGGTCGGCGAGGGCGAGCTCCAGCTGCATCCGCAGCCCGGTCAGCGGGGTGCGCAGCTCGTGCGAGGCGTCCAGGACGAACGCCCGCTGCCGGGCGACGGCCCGCTCCAGCCGGTCGAGGGTGGCGTTGACGCTCTCGGCGAGCAGCGCCACCTCGTCGTGGCGGGGCGGGACGGGGACGCGCCGCCCCAGGTCCGTCGCGGTGATCTCGTTCAGCTCGAGGCGCATGCGGTTGACCGGGCGCAGCGTCCGGCCCACCGCCAGCCACGCCCCGAAGGCGGTGAGGGCGGTGAGGGCGGGGACGCCGAGGCCGATCAGCACCGCGGCGACCGGGCGCGGCACCAGCAGGACGATGAACGCCGCCGCCGACAGCACGAACGCGACCAGGGCCGCGCACAGCGTCACCCGGACCCGGATCTCCGGGTGACGCCGGATGGGGCCCCAGAGCGCGCGGCGCAGGTTCATCGTCCCGGGGTGATGCCCCGTCGCGGGCGAAGCGGACCGCTCGCCGGGTAAAACCCTCCTCAGTCCTGGTCGACGCCCCAGCGGCGGCGCAGCGCGCCGTCCGCGGCGCCGAACAGCTGGTCGATCACGATGCCGATCACCAGGATCACGATCATGTAGGAGATCATGTCGGCGGTGTTGTTGAGCTCCCTGGCCTGCGCCAGCAGCACCCCGAGCGAGGTCGTGTCGCCGATGATGACGAGCAGTTCGCCGGCCATCAGGCTCCGCCACGCGAACGCCCAGCCCTGCTTCAGGCCCGCGACGCACGACGGCAGCGACGCCGGCATGATCAGGTGGCGGTACAGCAGGACGCCGCGCAGCCCCATCACCTTGCCGGCGCGCAGCAGGATCGGCGGCGTGTAGTCGACGCCCGCGATCAGCCCGTTCGCGACGGACGGCGCCGCGCCGAGCACCACCACGAACAGGATCGCGCTCTCGCTCAGCTGGAACAGCAGGATCGCGAGCGGGAACCAGGCGATCGACGGCATCGTCTGCAGGCCGGTGATCAGCGACCCGAACGCGCGCCGCAGCACCCGGAAGCGCGACACCAGGGCGCCGACCGCGAGGCCGATCGCGACCGCCACCGCGAACCCGACGACCGCGCGCCACATGGTCAGCGCGATCGCGTCCCAGAACCGGCCGGTCCGGATCTGGTCCCAGAAGACCGGCAGCGTGTCGGCGGGGCCGGGCAGGACCCAGGGGTCCTTCCAGCCGCTCCACACCACCGCCTGCCAGGCGAGCAGCGCGATCCCGACGGCCGCGGCCATCGGCCACAGCGCCGACCAGAGCCGTATCGCCAGGCGGCGCGGCCGCCCGGCGCCGCCGAGCTCGAGGGCGTCCAGGCCCGCGAGCTCCCGGTCGAGCCGCGCCGGGGCCCGCCCGGTGTCGCGCGCCGTGTCCGGAGCCGTCTCCGTGGCCGGGTCGTGCGCCGTGTCGCGCGTGGTGTCATGCACCATGGCGGCTCACCTCCTCCCGCAGCCGGTCCGTGATCGTCGCGGCGAGCGCCGCGACCTCCGCCGAGTCGATGCGCCGCGGACGCTCCATCGGCACCGGGAACTCCTCGACGACGCGTCCCGGGCGGCTGCTCAGCAGGACGACCCGGTCGCCGAGCCGGACCGCCTCCCGGACGTTGTGGGTGACGAACAGGACGGTCAGGCCCCGCGTCCGCCAGATCCGCTCGATCTCGTCGTGCAGGAGGTCGCGGGTCATGGCGTCGAGGGCGCCGAACGGCTCGTCCATCAGCAGGACGGTGTCCTGTCCGGAGCCGGTGTCGTCCTCGGTGAGGGCCAGCGCGCGGGCGAGCGCGACGCGCTGCCGCATCCCGCCCGACAGCTGGTGCGGGCGCTTCTTCGCGAACCCGCCGAGACGGACGGAGTCGAGCAGCCCGGCCGCCCGCGCGCGCCTGTCCCGCCTCGGGACGCCCCGCATCTTCAGGGCGAGCTCCAGGTTCCCCGTGACGGTCAGCCAGGGGAACAGCGCCGGCTCCTGGAACATGAGCGCGACCCGGGCGCCGCCGGTGTCGATCGTCCCGGCGCTCGGCCGGTCCAGGTCCGCCACCAGGTTGAGGAGGGTGCTCTTCCCGCAGCCCGACGCGCCCAGGAGGCAGACGAACTCACCCGGCGCGACGTCCAGGGACACCCGGTCGAGCGCCAGCAGAGAGGAGGCGCCGCTGCCGAACGCCTTGGAGACACCCGTGAGCCGGACCCTCGTGTCCGTGGCGACGGCGGTCATCGGTCGCTGACCTGTTCCTCGCCGCGCGCCTTCAGCACCTCGTTGAGGGGCGCGAGGTTGTAGATGCCGTTCAGGTCGGTCTTCTCCAGCAGGCCGACCTCCTCCGCGTGCCGGGCGCCGGTCGTCAGCGAGGACGCGACCGGGTCGACGGTGAAGTCGATCTCCTTGAACGCGGCGTCGAGCACGGCGGGCTTGAGCGGCTTGCCGCTGAGCCTGCTCAGCGCCTCGTTGACGGCGGCCTTGGCGCCGGCCTCGTCCCGGTTGACGTAGTCGGTGGCCTCCACGACGCCCTGGAGGAGCTTCTTCACGACCTCCGGGTGCTCCTTCTCGAACTTCTGGCTGACGAGGAGGTTGGTGATGACGAACTTGCCGCCGGGCCAGAGGGTCTTCTCGTCCAGCAGCTTCTTGCCCTTGCTCTCCAGGATCAGCCGGGACGCGAACGGCTCGGGCACCCACGCCCCGTCGATCGTGCCCTGCTCGAACGTCTGCAGCGTCTGGGCGTTCTCCTGCGGGACGACCTTCACGTCGCCGCTGCCGTCCTCGTTCGCGGTGAGGCCGTTGCGCTTCAGCCAGTGGCGGATCGCCACGTCCTGCGTGTTGCCGAGCTGCGGCGTCGCGATCTTCTTGCCCTTGAGGTCCTGGACGCCGTTGATCCCGGGCTTGACGATCAGCGAGACGCCGCCGGAGGCGGCGCCCGAGATGATGTGGACGGCCTTGCCCCGCGACTTGGCCCAGGCGTTGATCGCCGGGTTGGGGCCGACGAACGTCGCGTCGACCGCCCCGGAGAACAGGGCCTCCACGGCCGCCGGGCCGGCGTTGAACGTCGCCGTCTTCGGGGCCGTGCCGAGGTGCTTGGCGAAGATGCCCTTCTGGACGCCGACCAGCGCGGTCGCGTGCGTGATGTTGGGGAAGTACCCGAGCCGCAGCCGCGGCTCCTCGCCGCTCTCGTCGTCGGAGCCGCCGCAGGCGGTGAGCGTCCCCGCTCCGGCCAGAACGATCAGGGCGGCGGCGGCGAGGCGCGCGCGGGGTCTGCGGTGCGGCATGACGGCTATTCTCCACTAAATGAGTCTGTTTGGCATGCCAAGTAGACAATGGGGGAAAGGTGCACGTCAAGCTGCCGGAGCGGAAGGTGTTCGTCACCCTCTGTCCTGATACGGCTCCCCGACGGGTTCGACGGCGAGCCAGTTGGGCGGCGCGCGGCCGACGTCGATAGGCTCGGTTGCCGCAGGACATTCGCCGCGACCAACCAGGGAGTACACCGTGTCGTCGATCGAGGCCGTCATCGCCCGGGAGATCCTCGACTCCCGTGGCAACCCGACCGTCGAGGTCGAGGTGCTGCTCGCCGACGGGACCGAGGCCTCGGCCGCCGTCCCGAGCGGCGCCTCCACCGGCCAGTTCGAGGCCGTCGAGCTCCGCGACGGCGGCGACCGGTACGGAGGCAAGGGCGTCCGCGGCGCCGTCAAGGCCGTCACCGAGACCATCGACGAGAAGCTCGTCGGCTACCCCGCGTCCGAGCAGCGGCTCATCGACCAGCTGCTGATCGACCTGGACGGCACGCCGGCCAAGTCCTCGCTCGGCGCCAACGCGATCCTCGGCGTCAGCCTCGCGGTCGCGAAGGCCGCCGCCGACTCCGCCGGGCTCCCGCTGTTCCGCTACGTCGGCGGCCCGAACGCGCACCTGCTGCCCGTCCCGATGATGAACATCCTGAACGGCGGCGCGCACGCCGACACCAACGTCGACATCCAGGAGTTCATGATCGCGCCGATCGGCGCGGCCACCTTCGCGGAGGCGCTGCGCTGGGGCGCCGAGACCTACCACGCGCTGAAGTCCGTGCTGAAGTCCAAGGGCCTCAACACCGGCCTCGGCGACGAGGGCGGCTTCGCGCCCGAGCTGCCCAGCAACCGCGACGCCCTCGACCTCATCATGGAGGCGATCGGCAAGGCCGGCTTCACCCCCGGCCGCGACATCGCGCTCGCCCTCGACGTCGCCGCCACCGAGTTCCACGCCGACGGGCGGTACGCCTTCGAGGGCCGGAAGCTGTCCGCCGACGACATGGCCGCCTACTACGGCGAGCTCGTCGCCGCCTACCCGCTCGTCTCCATCGAGGACCCGATGGACGAGGAGGACTGGGCCGGCTGGGAGGGCCTTACCGCCGCCATCGGCGACCGCGTCCAGCTCGTCGGCGACGACCTGTTCGTCACCAACCCCGAGCGCCTCGCCCGCGGCATCGGGTCCGGCGCGGCGAACGCGCTGCTGGTCAAGGTCAACCAGATCGGCACGCTCACCGAGACGCTCGACGCGGTGTCCCTCGCGCAGACCAGCGGCTACCGCTGCATGATGAGCCACCGGTCCGGCGAGACCGAGGACACCACGATCGCCGACCTGGCCGTCGCGACGAACTGCGGCCAGATCAAGACCGGCGCCCCGGCCCGCAGCGACCGCGTCGCCAAGTACAACCAGCTCCTGCGCATCGAGGAGATGCTGGACGACGCGGCCCGCTACGCCGGCGCCGCCGCGTTCCCCCGGTTCGACGCCCAGGGCTGAGCCGCACGGCCCGGCGGCGCGCCGCCGCCGGGCCCCCGGCGCCCCTCCGCACGGACCGCACCCCACAGGTCAGGTGACACGCGATGGCGCAGGACGAGCACGACGACCGGCCCGCACCGGGCCGCCGGGGCAACCCGGCGCTCACCAGCCGCGCCGCGATCCTCGCGGTGGTCGTCTGCGCGATCGCGCTGAGCCTCGCCTACCCCGTCCGGGAGTACATCGCCCAGCGCAAGGAGATCGCCGACCTCCGGCACCGGGAGCGGGTCGCGCGGGCGCAGGTGGCCGAGCTCGCCCGGCGCAAGCAGCAGCTCGGCGACAAGGCGTACATCGAGCGCGAGGCCACCCGGCGGCTGCACTACTGCCGGCCGGACGTGAAGTGCTACATCGTCCTGGACGGCGGCGCCGGGGACCGGGAGCGGCCCGGCGGGGACGGCCCGGCGCGCAAGCCCCCGTGGTATGAGACGCTGTGGCGGTCCGTGGAGGCCGCCGACGAACCCCGCTGATCCGTTCTCCGCGGCGCGGCGGGACGAAGGTGACGGGCACGACCGGCGGTGGGGCCGGCCCCGAGGATCTGGTGGGGAACCAATGACCGAAATCGACCCGGCGGACATCGCCGCGGTCCGGGCCCAGCTCGGCCGGGAGCCGCGCGGCGTCCGGAACGTCGCGTACCGGTGCCCGTGCGGGCAGCCCGCCGTGCTGGAGACGGCGCCGCGGCTGCCGGACGGCACCCCCTTCCCGACGCTGTACTACTTGACCTGCCCCAAGGCGGCGTCCGCCATCGGGACGCTGGAGGGCGGCGGGATGATGCGGGAGATGCAGGAGCGGCTCGCCGGCGACCCCGACCTGCGGGCCGCCTACACCGCCGCGCACGAGGACTACCTCCGCCGCCGCGACGAGGCGGCCCGCGCGGACGGCATCGAACCGCTCCCCGCCGGCACGCAGAGCGCGGGCGGCATGCCCGAGCGCGTCAAGTGCCTGCACGCCCTGATCGCGCACGAACTCGCCGTGCCCGGCGCCAACCCCTTCGGCCGCGAGGCCCTCGACGCGCTGCCCGAGTGGTGGCGCGCCGGGCCCTGCGCGCACGTCGAGACGGGCGCCAGGCCCGGAGCCGGCGCGCCCCGAACCGAGGAGAAGCCGTGACGGGCCAGACGGCGCGGGTCGCCGCCATCGACTGCGGGACCAATTCGGTCCGCCTGCTCATCGCCGACATCGCGCCCGGCGACGGCGGGCTCACCGACGTCGAGCGCCGGATGGAGATCGTCCGGCTGGGGGAGGGCGTCGACGAGACCGGCCGGCTGTCGCCCGCCGCGCTCGACCGGACGTTCACCGCGATGCGCGGCTACGCCGGGCTGATCGAGCGGCACGGTATGGAGACCGGCGAGGGACCGATCAAGACGCGGGTCGTCGCGACCAGCGCCACCCGGGACGCGGAGAACCGGGCCGACTTCGTCGCGGGCGTCGTCGACATCTTCGGCGTCGTGCCCGAGGTGATCACCGGGGAGGAGGAGGCCGCGCTGTCGTTCACGGGCGCGACCCGCGAGCTGGCCGCGCTCCGCCCCGCCCGCCCCTACCTGGTCGTCGACATCGGCGGCGGCTCCACCGAGTTCGTCCTCGGCAGCTCCACCGTGGACGCGGCCCGCTCCGTCGACATCGGCTGCGTCCGGATGACCGAGCGGCACCTCAGGGACGGCGACCCGCCGTCGCCGCAGCAGATCTCCAACGCGGTCGCCGACATCGACGCGGCGCTCGCCCGCGTCCGCGAGACCGTCCCCGTGGACGAGGCGCGCACGCTGGTCGGGCTCGCGGGGTCGGTCACGACGGTGTCCGGGATCGCGCTGGACCTGCCGGAGTACGACCCGTCCCGGATCCACCTGTCGCGGATCACCGCGACGCAGGTCCACGACGTGACGCGGCGGCTGCTGCACGCGACCCGCGCGGAGCGCGCCGCGCTCGGCGTCATGCACCCCGGCCGGGTCGACGTCATCGGCGCGGGCGCGCTGATCCTCGACCGGATCATGCGGGAGTACGGGTTCGGCGCGGTCGTGGTGTCCGAGCACGACATCCTCGACGGCATCGCCTGGTCGCTCGTCTAGGGACGCCGCTTCAGCTCCGCGATCAGCGCCGGGATGAGCACGGCGTTCGGGTTCTGCTGCGGCACGTAGAGGACGGCGGACGTCCCGCTCGCCTGCCGGATCCACACCCGGCCGCCCTCGATCAACGCGTGGGAGATCGACGTCCAGCTCAGCGACACGCGGTTGCCGCGCACCCCGCCCGGATGCACGGTGAGGCCCTGCGCCACGTCCACGGAGTGGCCCGCGCGGACCCGTCCGGCGAGTTCCGCGACCAGGCGCGGCTCCGCGTACCTGCGGCACAGCCCGACGAGCCCCGCCCAGAGCGGATCGGGCTCTCCCGGCGGGACGGGGAGCCGGCCCGCCTGCCCTTCCGGCTCCACGACGATCTCGAGGCGGTGGCCGCCGTGGAACGGGTACCGGCCCGCCTGGAAGATCCACTGCTCGATGTCGGCGCGGCCGGGCACGGCCGGGCGCCGCGTCGGCCAGTACGCCACCCATTCCACGTGCGCCCACGGCAGCGCGGTCCCGTAGGTCAGGCCCCGGTCGTCGGCCCGCAGGTGCAGCCCTCGGACGACCGCGCTCAGCCCCGGCTCCGCCGGCACGGCCGGCGCGGGCACCGGCGTCGCGACCGGCGTCGGGACCGGGACGGCGGGGCGGCGGGGCGGCGCGGCCGGCTCGGGGTTCAGCCGCTCGGTCCAGGTACGGCCGTCCCACCACCGGAGGCTTCCGGTGCCGTAGGGATCGGGATACCAGCCGGGTCCGGACAAGGGGGGCCTCCGCTTTTCGGGCATGCCGGGCATCCGCCTCCCCGACCGGCGAGGGCATCGTACCGGCACCCCCGCCGCTCCCCGGCGCCGCACGCGCCCGGCGACATGCGAGGATCGAGGGCATGACGACCGGCAGGGCACCCTTCGTCCCGCCCGGGACCGGCTGGCCGGACGACCCCGCCGCCCCGGACACGCCCGTCGCGCACGGCGCGGGCGAGGTCGGCGAGCTGGCCGCGGCGTCGCCCGGCCTCGGCGAGCTCTGCGCCCGCCAGTCCGTATGCCGCGCCTGCGACCGCCTCGTCGCGTGGCGGGAGAAGGTCGCGGTGGAGCGGCGCCGCGCGTTCGCCGATGAGGAGTACTGGGGCCGGCCCATCGCGGGCTGGGGCGATCCCGAGCCGCATGTCCTGATCGTCGGGCTGGCCCCGGCCGCGCACGGCGGCAACCGCACCGGCCGCATCTTCACCGGCGACCGGTCGGGCGACTGGCTGTTCGCGTCCCTGCACCGGGTCGGCCTGGCCGCGCGGCCGACGAGCGTCCGGGCGGGGGACGGGCAGCGGCTGATCGGCGCGCGGATGGCGGCGACCGTCCGGTGCGCCCCGCCCGACAACAAGCCGACCCCGCTGGAGCGGGCGACGTGCCTGCCGTGGCTGGCCCGCGAGGTGGAGCTGACCGCGCCGTCCGTCCGGTGCGTCGTCTGCCTCGGCGGGTTCGCCTGGCAGGGCGTGTGGCCCGCGCTCGGGCAGGCCGGTTTCGGCCTGCCGCGGCCCCGCCCGAAGTTCGGCCACGGGGTCGAGGTCGAGCTGGATCCGCCGCCGTCGGCGCCGAACCGCGCCCCCGTGCTGCTGCTGGGCTGCTACCACCCGAGTCAGCAGAACACCTTCACCGGCCGGGTCACCGAGACCATGCTCGACACCGTCCTGGCCAGGGCGAAGGAGTACCGGTAGGAGCCGGCGGCCCGGTGGAGTGCCGGGAGGGGACGGCGGGGCAGGGCGCCCCCGTCGGGCCCTGCCCCGGCCGCCTGGTCCGGTGCTCCATGACATGAGATGCCGGGACGGGCGGGGAAGTTCACAGTGGCGGACGGGTTCGCACCGGAAATCGGGGTACCGGTTCCTCCATGCCCCCAACGGACCCCACAACGGACGCCCCGCGCACTCCGGACACCGAACGCGTTCCGGACACCGCACCCACCCGGGATTCCGCTCGCGCTCCGGACGGTGCCCGGCACATCGTGATCATCGGCGGCGGGTACGTCGGCATGTACACCGCCCTCAGGCTGCAGCGCCGGCTGCGGTCCGAGCTGCGGCGCGGCGAGGTCGTCGTGACCGTCATCGACCCCCAGTCCTACATGACCTACCAGCCGTTCCTCCCGGAGGCGGCGGCCGGGAACCTGGAGCCCCGGCACGTCGTGGCGCCGCTGCGGAAGGTGCTGAAGCGCTGCCGCGTGCTGAACGCGCACGTGACGCGGATCGACCACGCCTCCCGGCGCGTCACCGTCCGTCCGGCCGGGGCGCGGTCGGCGGACGTCCCGCGCCGGGAGATCGGCTACGACATGCTCGTGGTCGCGCTCGGGTCGGTGTCGCGGACGCTGCCGATCCCCGGCCTCGACACCTGCGGGATCGGGTTCAAGACGATCGAGGAGGCCATCTTCCTGCGCAACCACGTCCTGCACCAGCTCGACGTCGCCGCGTCCAACCCCGATGACGAGGAGGTGCGGCGGCGCGCGCTGACGTTCGTGTTCGTCGGCGCCGGATTCGCCGGGATCGAGGCGCTCGCCGAGCTGGAGGACATGGCGCGGGACGCGTGCCGCTGGTACCCGAACATCGACGCCGCCGACATGCGCTGGATGATGGTCGAGGCCACCGACCGGGTGCTGCCCGAGGTCGGGCCGGAGATGGGCCGCTGGACGGTGGAGGCGCTGCGCCGCCGCGGCATCGAGGTGAAGCTCGGCACGCTGCTGAAGTCGGCGGAGGGCCGGCACATCGTGCTGAGCGACGGCGACGAGTTCGACGCGGGCACGCTTGTGTGGACCGCCGGGGTTAAGCCGCATCCGGTCGTCCGCGACAGCGACCTTCCGCTGGACGACAAGGGCCGTATCAGGGCGACCGCCGACCTGACCGTCGAGGGCCTGGAGCACGTCTACGCGGCCGGTGACAACGCGCGGGTGCCGGACCTCACCGCCGACGGCGAGTTCACCGCGCCGAACGCCCAGCACGCCGTCCGGCAGGCGAAGCGGCTCGCCGACAACATCGTCGCGGACCTGCGGGGCAAGCCCCGCAAGCCGTACGCGCACGCCTACGTGGGGTCGGTCGCGGGGCTCGGCCTGCACAAGGGCGTCGCGAACGTGTACGGGATCAAACTGCGCGGGCTGCCCGCCTGGTTCATGCACCGGACCTATCACCTGTCCCGGATGCCCACCGTGAACCGCAAGTTCCGGATCACCGTGGACTGGACGCTCGCGCTGTTCTTCCGGCGCGAGATCGTCTCGCTCGGCGAGCTGGAGTGGCCGCGCCAGGAGTTCGAGCTCGCCGCGGGGCGGGCCCGGGACGTGTGACCGCGGCCGTCGCCGCAGGCCGGGCCGCCGCCCGGCGGAACAGGAAGCGCCCGAATCGCCTTCCAACGCTTAGACTGGGCGTTCAGGCAGGCGCGTCATCGTGTTGCGGAGGATGATATGGAGAGCAGAAACCCGGCATTCCGGGGGGACGCCTTCAACAGGCAGAGCCACGGGGGTCAGGCGTACGGCGCCCCCGGCCCGGGGTACGGCGCGGCCGAGTACGGGCCGCAGTACGGTGCGCCGGCCCAGTACGCGCCGCCGGCCGCGACCCGGCCGATGACGCTGGACGACGTCGTCGTCCGCGGCTTCCTGACGCTGGCCACCCTGATCGTCACCGCCGGGCTCGCCTGGGCGCTGGTCCCGCCGCGGCTCGCCGTGCCGGTCCTCGTGGTCGCGCTGCTCGCTGAGATCGGCATCTGGGCGTTCATCACGTTCGGCCGCAAGGCCAACGCCCCGATGGTGCTGACGTTCGCCGCCGTCTACGGCGTCGCCGTCGGGATCATCAGCCACGCCTACAACGACCTGTACCACGGTGTCGTGTTCCAGGCCCTGATCGGCACCGCGCTGGCGTTCGGCGCGACGCTCGCCGTGTACGCGCTGCGGATCGTCCGGGTCACACCGAAGTTCACCCGGTTCGTGATCGCGGCCGGCTTCGGTCTCATCGGCCTGATGCTCGTCAACCTGGTCGTCCAGCTGTTCGGCGCCGAGGACGGCATCGGCATCCGGGACGCGGGCAACCCGCTCGCCTACGTGTTCAGCGTCGTCGCGATCCTCGTCGGCTGCTTCTTCCTGCTGCTCGACTTCGACGAGATCGAGCGCGGCGTCCAGACGGGCGCGCCCGAGAAGTTCGCGTGGTACTGCGCGTTCGGCCTCGTGCTGAGCCTTGTGTGGATCTACCTGGAGCTGCTCCGCTTCCTGTCGTACTTCTCCGGCCGCGACTGACCCCGCGTCCCCGGGCATGACGATCAGCCCCCCGCCGGTCCCGGCGGGGGGCTGATCGTTTGCGGGATCTCGGCGCCGGGGTCGGGCCCGCGCAGCGGGCGCGACGGCGGGGTGATCCGTTGGCGGGATCCCGCGAAGCGGTCTGGAGTTCTGGGGCGGCGGGCGCCCGCTCGATGCGGCGAGCGGGGCCGGCTCAGCGGTGGGGCGTCAGTAGTGCCGCGCCCGGCGGGTGCGCTCGTGCTCGCGCACCAGCGCGGCCGCGTAGCCGTGCGACAGGTTGTGCTCGTCGGCCAGCCACGAGCAGCGTTCCTCGCAGCGCGTGAACGACGGGCCGTTCTCGATGGTGGTGAACCACTCGGGGATGTCACGTCCTGTGACTTGCGGAATGCGGGCGATCAGCTTGCTGTGCGTCTCCGGCGAGTGGTTCAGTGACAATTGGCACCTCCAGGTCGCGGGGCCTTCTTGCTGCCGACTCTGCAACAACCGCGTGGATGTGACAACCCCCTAACGGGGACCTATCTATTACGTTACGTAGATCATTCCGAACCCGGAACGTCGCCGGCCCGCGGCGCCGTCCGGAGACGCCGCCGCGGGCCGTGCGAACCGGGTCAGGAGAGGCGCTCGAGCACCATCGCCATGCCCTGGCCGCCGCCGACGCACATGGTCTCCAGGCCGAACTGCTTGTCGTGGAAGCGCAGCCCGTTGATGAGCGTGGAGGTGATCCGCGCGCCGGTCATGCCGAACGGGTGGCCGATCGCGATCGCGCCGCCGTTGACGTTCAGCTTGTCCATGTCGATGCCGAGGTCCTCGGCGGACGGCAGGACCTGCGCGGCGAACGCCTCGTTGATCTCGACCAGGTCGATGTCGGCGATCGTCATGCCGGCGTTGGCGAGCGCCTTGCGGGACGCCTCGACCGGGCCGAGGCCCATGATCTCGGGGGACAGGCCGGTGACGCCGGTCGACACGACGCGGGCGAGCGGCGTGATGCCGAGCTCGGCGGCCTTCGTGTCGCTCATGATGACGACCGCGGCGGCACCGTCGTTCAGCGGGCAGCAGTTGCCGGCCGTGACCGTCCCGTCGGGGCGGAACACGGGCTGGAGCTGCGACACCTTCTCGTAGGACGTGCCGGCCCGGGGGCCGTCGTCCTTGCTGACGACGGAGCCGTCGGGCAGCGTGACGGGGGTGATGTCCGTCTCCCAGAAGCCGTTGCCCATGGACTTCTCGGCGAGGTTCTGGGACCGGACGCCGAACTCGTCCTGCGCCTGCCGGGACACGCCGCGCAGCGCGGCGACGTTCTCGGCGGTCTGGCCCATCGCGATGTAGATGTCGGGGAGGGCGCCGTCCTCGCGCGGGTCGTGCCACACCGGCGCGCCGCCCTCGGCGGCCTTGGCGGTGCGGGCCTCGGCGTCCGCGAACAGCGGGTTCTGGGTGTCGGGCAGGCCGTCGCTGCTGCCCTTGGCGAAGCGGCTGACGGTCTCCACGCCGGCGGACACGATGACGTCGGCCTCGCCGGCCTTGATCGCGTGCAGCGCCATCCGGGTGGTCTGGAGCGACGACGAACAGTAGCGGGTGATCGTCGCGCCGGGCACGGTGTCCCAGCCGAGCAGCACCGACACCACGCGGGCCATGTTGTAGCCCTGCTCGCCGCCGGGCAGGCCGCAGCCGAGCAGGAGGTCGTCGACCTGCGCCGGGTCGAGCTGCGGCACCTTCGCCATCGCGGCGGTGATCATCTGTGCGGTGAGGTCGTCGGGACGCATGTCCTTCAGCGATCCCTTGAAGGCGCGTCCGATGGGCGAGCGCGCGGTGGCGACGATGACTGCCTCGGGCATGATGACTCCTGTCTCAGCGTCCGGTCGTCCCCGGCGTGGTTACCCGCCGGTCACGAGCAATCTAGCCGCTGTGCGCACGCCCACCCATCCCGGGGCTGACGTGCACGTTCATAAGTGAATGCTTACGTCCGGCGGTCCGCGCCGGGCCCGCGCCGGGGCCTGCGGCTCAGGCGACGCGGGGCGACGCCGACCCGATCGGCCGGGCGCCGGCCGGCGCCGGACGGCGGCGCAGGAGCGCGGCCCACCGGCCCCGCTCGCGGCCCGCGACCGACACCCCGTACAGCTCGGTGCCGGACACCTCCGCCGCCGCGGCCGCCGCCAGGTAGACCGGCAGGACGTCCTCGCCCAGCCGGGCGACGACCGGGTCCGGCACCAGCCCGAGAGCGTGCGCCATCGACGGCAGCAGGGCGGCGGCCGCCGTCGCGTACCCGCGGGCCGACGGATGATAGCGGTCCGCGCTGAACATCGCGGGCGGATCGGCCGCGAACTCCGGGCCGAGCAGGTCGCCGACCGACACCGCCCGGCCGCCGTGCTCCACCACCGCGATCATCTGCGCCGCGGCGAGCTGCCGGCTGGCCCGCCGCGCGATCCACCGCAGCGGCTGCATCAGCGGCTCCACCGTCCCGAGGTCGGGGCACGTGCCGGCGACGACCCGGCAGCCCGCGCCGCGCAGCCGCTCGACCGCGTCCGCGAGATGCCGGACGGACTCGGCGGCCGGCGTCCGCGACGTCACGTCGTTCGCGCCGATCATGATGACGGCGAGGTCGGGCCGCACCCGCAGCGCCGCGTCCACCTGCCCGGAGAGCGCGTGCGACCGCGCCCCGGAGCGGGCCACGATCGTCAGCCGGACGGGCCGTCCAGCGGTCGCGGCGAGCCCCTCGGCCAGCATCGCGCCGGGGGTCTCCTCCGGTGCGGCCACGCCGAGCCCCGCCGCCGTGGAGTCGCCGAGGACCACCAGGGAGAGGGGGCGCCCGGCGGCCACCGGGCCGTAGAGCCCGTCGGCGGCCGGCGGGCCGCCGTTCGGGGTCGCGCCGATGAGCCGGCGCGCCAGCCGCGCCTCCAGCACCACCAGCCCGAACGTGAGGCCGCCGAGGGCGGTGATCCCGCCGCCCCCGTACGCCGCGGCCGTCGCGATGCGGCGCGCCGTCAACGCTCTCAGCATGCCCGCTCACTCTCTGCGATGAAGGTGGAGTACCCCCGCCTCCCTGGTTGATGCCCGCACGGCGCCATCTCGGCTACCTTCGGAAACGGGAATCGAACCCCGCCGCCATCCCGCCGCTGAAACCGGCTGAGCAGGGAAGTAAGGCGGTCCACGACCGACTCACGGAACCGACAAGGACGTACGGTGCGCGTACACGACTCGCTCGTCGAACTGATGGGCAACACCCCGCTCGTTCGGCTGCGCAAGGTGACCGAGGCCGGAGGGCCGCAGGTCCTCGCCAAGGTGGAGTACTTCAACCCCGGCGGCTCGGTGAAGGATCGCATCGCGGTCCGCATGATCGACGCGGCCGAGCGGTCCGGCGCGCTCGCGCCGGGCGGCACCATCGTCGAGCCGACCTCCGGGAACACCGGGGTCGGGCTCGCCATCGTGGCGCAGGAGCGCGGCTACCGCTGCGTCTTCGTCTGCCCCGACAAGGTCGCCAAGGACAAGATCGACGTCCTGCGCGCGTACGGCGCGGAGGTGGTGGTGTGCCCGACGGCGGTGTCGCCCGACCACCCCGACTCCTACTACTCGGTGTCCGACCGGCTCGCCGCCGAGATCCCGGGCGCCTGGAAGCCGAACCAGTACACCAACCAGGAGAACCCCCGCTCGCACTACGAGACGACCGGCCCGGAGATCTGGGAGCAGACCGACGGCCGCGTCACCCACTTCGTCGCGGGAATCGGCACCGGCGGGACGATCAGCGGCACCGGGAGGTACCTCAAGGAGGTGTCGGGAGGCCGCGTCCAGATCATCGGCGCCGATCCGGAGGGCTCGGTGTACTCCGGCGGCTCGGGCCGCCCCTACCTGGTCGAGGGCGTGGGCGAGGACATCTGGCCCGAGACCTACGACCGCACCATCTGCGACCGGGTCATCGCGGTCTCCGACAAGGACTCCTTCGGGATGACCCGCCGCCTCGCCCGCGAGGAGGCCCTCCTGGTGGGCGGTTCCTGCGGCATGGCCGTCGTCGCGGCGCTGCGGGTGGCGGCCGAGGCCGGCCCGGACGCGGTGATCGTCGTCCTGCTCCCCGACGGCGGCCGCGGCTACCTGAGCAAGATCTTCAACGACGAGTGGCTCGGCCAGTACGGGTTCAGCGACCAGGCGACGACCGAGGCGGCCGTGCGGGACGTCCTGGCCCACAAGGCGGACGCCCAGTCGGACGGCATCCCGAACTTCGTGCACATGCACCCCGCCGAGACCGTGGGAGAGGCGGTCAAGGTGCTGCGCGAGTTCGGCGTCTCGCAGATGCCGGTGGTGGCGCCGGGCGCCGGACACCCCGACGTGATGGCCGGCGAGGTGATCGGCGCGGTGGAGGAGCGGGTCCTGCTGCACGCCCTCTACACCGATCAGGCCGGCGCGGACGACCCGCTGGAGAAGCACATGAGCCGGCCGCTGCCCGTCGTCGGGTCGGGCGAGTCGGTCTCGCAGCTGATGTCCGTGCTTGAGGGGAGGGACGCGGCGGTGGTCCTCGTGGACGGCAAGCCCGCCGGGATCGTCACCCGCCAGGACCTCCTGGCCTTCCTGGCCGACGCCGAGGGCTGACGGAACGGCGAAGCGCCGGAGACGGTGGGGTCTCCGGCGCTTCGCCTTTTCAGGAGCCGGGTCGAGGGCTCGGCCGGTGGGCGGCGTTTACCCGCCGGGCCCCCGACCCGACGGCTAGGAGGTGCTGGAGGGGGCGTACTCCTTCTCCAGCGCCGGACCGCCCTGCGGCTTCGACGGCTCGTCGCCGTGGCCGGGCCACCAGGCCTTGTGGCCGAGCAGCGCGGTGATGCCGGGGACGAGGAACATCGACATCACGAACGCCGAGAGCGCGATGCCGACCGCGACGGAGAAGCCCATCTGCTGCAGCATCGACACCGGGGCGAGCAGCATGACCGCGAACGTCCCGGCGAGGATGAGGCCCGCCGCGGCGACCGTGGGGCCGCCGTGGTGGATGGCGAGGGCGGCCGCCCTGCGCGGTTCGTTGCCCTCCTTGGCCTCCTCGCGCAGCCGCGCCGTCATCAGGATGTTGTAGTCGGTCCCGATGGCGAGCACGAACAGGTAGAGGATGATCGGCAGCTGGAACGTCACACCCGCCTCGCCGGCGATGCCCTGGAAGGCGTACACGGCGGAGCCGAGCGTCGCGGCGAAGCCGAGCAGCACCGCGATCACCAGGTAGATCGGTGCGACGACCGAGCGCAGCAGCAGCGCCAGGATGATCGCGATCAGCACCGCGGCGACCGGCAGGATGACCGACAGGTCGCGGTTGTTCACGGCGTTGATGTCCGCGTAGATCGCGGTCGTGCCGCCGACGTAGGCCCGGACGCCGTCCGGCGCCATGTCGTGCACGGCGGGCGCCAGCTTGTCCTTCACGAGGCTGATCGACTCGTTGGACACCGGGTTCTTCGACAGCACGAGGTCGACGCGGGCGATGGACTTGTCCTTGCCCGGGACCGCTTCCTGCACGCGGCCGATGCCCGGAGCGGACTCGGCGTCCGCCCTGAACTTGTCGATCTGGGCCTTGGCGAGCGGCTGCCCGTTCTCGCTCTTCAGGATCACCTGGACCGGCGTGGTCAGGCCGGGCGGGAAGCCCTTCTCCATCTCCTTCATGGCCTTCGCCGACTCGGTGTCCTGCGGGAAGCCCGCGGCGAAGTCGTAGTCGGCCTTGAAGCCGAGCGAGCCGAGCGCCAGCACGACCAGCACCAGGCCGGACGCGAGCGCGGCCACCGCGGGCCGCTTGGCGACGCCCTCGCCGATCTTCGCGGAGATGGAGCCCTTCGGCTGCTTCTTCCATGCCTTGGACGGCCAGAACACGGCGGTGCCGAGCAGCGACACGATCGCGGGGAACAGCGTCAGCGAGGTGATGCCCATGACCACGACGGAGATCGCGAGGGCGGGGCCCCAGGCGCTGAAGACGCCGAAGCTGGCGAGCAGCAGGACGAGGAAGGTGACGGCGATCGCGGCGGCGGCGGACGAGATGACCTCGCCGACCCGCTCCACCGCGGTGATCATCGCGGTCTTCTTGTCGTCGCCGGCGCGCAGCCGCTCCCGGAACCGGAACATCAGGAACAGGTAGTAGTCGGCGCCGACGCCGAACAGGACGATCAGGATGATCGTGGCGAGGCTGTCGTCGCCGGAGAACCCGAAGATCTTCGCGGCGGTGCCGATCAGGCCCATCGAGACCTGCATGGTCACCGTGATCACGATGATCGGCAGGACGGCCGCGATCGGCGCCCGGAAGATCAGCAGGATCAGTCCGATGATCAGGATGAAGGTCGCGATGCCGACGATCTCGAAGGACTTGGTGAAGGAGTCCTCGTTGTCGGCGAAGCTGGCGACCTCGCCGCCGACCTTGGCCTCCAGGCCGGTGCCCTTGAGCAGGTTCGGCAGGTCGCCGCGGATGTCGCGGATCGCCTCCGTCTGCTTCTTGTTCTCCTCCTGCGAGGTCCCCTTCATGGGGATCATGATCACCTGGACGGCCTTGTTGGGCGCGACCGTCTCGGGACTCGCCATGAAGCCCTGGACGGTCGCCGGCTTGTCGGCGTTCAGGGTCTTGGCGACCTCGGTGACCTTCGTGACGTCGGCGGCGGCCAGGGGCCGCCCGTCCGTGCGCTTCACCACGATCAGCGAGGAGGTGTCCTCCTGCTGCGGGAAGGCCTCTTCAGCGATCTTCATCGCCTGCACGGACTCGTACTTCGACGGCAGGAAGTCGCCTTGGTCGGACTCGGTGGTGAGCTTGGGTGAGAACGCGATGACGACCGCGGCCACGGCGAGCCATGAGACGATCGTCCACCACGGGTGCCCCACGACGAAGCGCGCGAGCCGTGCGAACATGCGGGATTCCTTAGATGTGGGTCAGTCTTGTAGATGCCACACTTACGGTAGGCACCGGACGGTCCCCTGTGATCACCCCGCATGCGGAAATGCAAGGTGATACCTGCGGGGGATGACCTCCTCCTCCAGGAGGGTGGAACGGTCGATAGCCTCGTTCGCATGGACAATGACGTTCAACTGGGCTTCGAGACGCTGGCCATCCACGCCGGGCAGGAGCCGGACCCGGTGACCGGGGCGGTGGTCCCGCCCATCTACCAGGTGTCGACCTACAAGCAGGACGGCATCGGCGGGCTCCGCGGCGGCTACGAGTACTCCCGGTCGGCCAATCCGACGCGTACGGCGCTGGAGACGTGCCTGGCCGAGATCGAGGCGGGCGCCCGCGGGCTCGCGTTCGCGTCCGGCCTGGCCGCCGAGGACGCCCTCATCCGGACGGTCTGCAGGCCCGGCGACCACGTGATCATCCCGAACGACGCGTACGGCGGCACCTACCGGCTGTTCGCCAAGGTCGCGCGGCCCTGGGGCGTCGCGTTCGACCCGGTCCCGCTCGGCGACGTCGAGGCGGTGCGCGCCGCCGTCCGCCCCGAGACGAAGCTGATCTGGGTGGAGACGCCCACGAACCCGCTGCTCGGCATCGCCGACATCGCGGCGCTCGCCGCCGTCGCGCACGACGCGGGCGCGCTGCTCGCCGTCGACAACACCTTCGCCTCGCCTTACCTGCAGCGGCCCCTGACCCTCGGCGCGGACGTCGTCGTCCACTCCACCACGAAGTACTTGGGCGGCCACTCCGACGTCGTCGGCGGCGCCCTCGTCGCCGCGGACCCCGAGACGGGGGAGCGGCTCGCGTTCCACCAGAACGCGATGGGCGCCGTCGCCGGTCCGTTCGACTCCTGGCTGACGCTGCGCGGCATCAAGACGCTCGGCGTCCGGATGGACAGGCACTGCGCCAACGCCGAGAAGGTCGTCGAGCTGCTCGTCCGGCACCCCGCCGTGCGGGCCGTCCTGTACCCCGGGCTGCCCGACCACCCCGGCCACGACGCCGCCGCCAAGCAGATGTCGGCGTTCGGCGGCATGGTCTCGTTCCGGATGCAGTCGGAGGAGGCGGCCGTCCGGGTCTGCGAGCGGACGGAGCTGTTCACGCTCGGCGAGTCGCTCGGCGGCGTCGAGTCGCTGATCGAGCACCCGGGCCGGATGACGCACGCGTCGGCGGCCGGATCGCCGCTGGAGGTGCCGGCCGACCTCGTCCGGCTGTCGGTCGGCATCGAACACGCCGACGATCTCCTGCGTGATCTGGAGAACGCGCTGAGTTGAGGAAGCCGAGGATGGCGGGCGGTCCGCCGCCCGCCGTCCGGACGCGACCGGACCCGATTCCCGCACCCGACTTGATCAAACATCTATGATGTGGCCGCAGGAGCATCAAGAAAGGGTGCGGAGTGCGCAAAGTACTGGTGAGCGGTGCGGCGTTCGCCGCGACCTGCATCGCGGCCGTGGCCGTCCCCGCGGGGGCCCAGGCCGATCCCACGCCGACGCCGTCCCCCCCGGCCGCGACGCCGGCGGTCCCGTCCCCCGTCCCCTCCGGGACTCCCGGCACGACCCCGCCGAGCGCCCCCGGCACGCCGGACGACTCGGCCGAGCCGTCCGTCCCCGGCACGGCGCCCGCACCGGGCACCGAAGCCCCGGCCGCCGGCGGCCGGACCGACGCGGTCGTCAGCACGCGGGCCGTGATGGTCACCCCGAAGCCGCCGAAGACCCGCACCTACGCCTACGGCAGGAGCGGGCACCAGCGGATCGACGCCTACTGGGAGCCGCTCCGCCGCCCCGCGGCCGGGGCCGCCGCCCGGACGGCCCCCCTGCGTCCCGCCGTCCTCGTCCTGCACGGCGGGTACTGGCTGGAGGGCGACAAGAGCGGCTGGAAGTACTTCGCGCGCCGCCTCAGCACGCAGGGCTTCGCCGTCTTCTCCGCGAACTACCGGCTCGCGCCCGCCGCCAGGTGGCCCGCCCAGCGCGACGACGTCACGTCCGCGCTGGCCTTCATCAAGAAGCACGCCAAGCACTGGAACGTCGACCCCAACCGGATCGTGATCGTGGGGTCGTCGGCGGGCGGGATGCTCGCCACCCAGCTCGGCACCGCCGGGACCGCCGGCGGGGGCGTCCGCGGCGTCGTCGCGCTCTCCCCGGTCAACACGCCGTACCTGGCCTACCAGGACGGCGCGAAGGCCGACGCGACCGCCGGGCAGCGCAAGCTGCGCCGCGCCGTCGTCTCCCTCGTCGGCTGCGAGCCGAGCGAGGCCGACGCGGAGTGCTGGACGAAGGTGGACGACGCGAACTCCACCAGCCACGTCACGCCGGACGACGCGCCGATGCTGCTGATGCACGCGGAGGGCGACATGGTCCCGGCGACGCAGAGCACCGGCCTGGCGTCCGCGCTGCGGGCGGCCGGGGTGCCCGCGACGGTCCGGGTCCTGCCCGGCACGCGGCACGGCGGATCGCTGCTGGACGACGAGACGGCCTACCCCGAGATCCTGAACTGGATCAACGCCCGGGTCCGGTGACCCGGGCGCGGATCAACCGTTCCACACCATCAGGACGAGGATCACCAGCCAGATCAGGGCGATGACGCCGGACAGCGCGGCGATCCGGCCGCGCTCGACCTGCGCGACGTCCTCGCCCTGCGCGGGCGCCGCCGGCTGCTCCTCCTCGCCCTCGGCGACGGGGGAGGCGGGGGCGGCGCCCTCCAGCAGGTGGATCGCCTTGCGCTGGTCGCGGTCCACGAGCAGCAGCAGGACGAGCGCGACGATGAACAGCGTCATCGACGCCGACAGCCACACCTGCGCGAGGCGCCCCTCGGCGAGCAGCAGCCCGAACAGGAAGATCCCCAGGGCGGTGAAGCCGTAGACCTGGGTGGTGCGGTGCAGGTAGCGCAGGACGGTCGGGTTGCGGCGCCGGATGTACCGGGGCGTGGACATGGTCGCCGCGGTCAGCGGTCCCAGCGTGAAGATCGCGAAACCGATGTGGAGGGTGAGCAGGATGTGGTCGGCCATGATCCGACCTTAGTGCGCCCCCTCGTCAGCGGCCCCGCCGCACGCGCAGGTAGTCGCTGACGACGTATTCGCCCAGCCGGTCGGCGTCCGGGGCGAACACCCGCCCGCCGTTGCGGCGCGCGACCTCCTCCACGAACGACACGAGCCGCCGGTCCTCGGCGAGCATGAAGAAGTTCATGCGGGCGCCCCGCCGCGTCATCTTGTCGACCTCCGCGAGCGTGAGGACGAGCGTGTCGGCGGACGGCGGATAGTCGAACAGCGACCGGCCGTCCGGGCGCAGGTGCGCCGTGGGCTCGCCGTCGGTGACGACGAGGACGATCGGCTCGAAGTCGGGATGCCGGTCCAGATGCCGTCCGGCGATCATCAGGGCGTGGTGCAGGTTCGTGCCCTGCACCATGTCCCAGTCGAGGCCCGCCATCTCCGTCGGGTGCAACTCCCGCGCGTAGTTGGAGAACCCGATGATCTGGATGGCGTCCTGCGGGAACTTGCTGGTGACGAGGGTGTGCAGGGCGAGCGTCGTCTGCTTCGCGGCCGCCCACGTGCCGCGCAGCACCATCGAGTACGACAGGTCGACGAGCAGGCACACGGCCGCGCCGGTGCGGCGCTCGGTCTCGTGCACCTCGAAGTCGTCCACGGCGAGCGTCACGCCGGGCCCGCCGGCGCCCTCCATGGCGGTGCGGCGGATGGCGTTTCCGACCGTCCGGACGACGTCGAGGGGCTGCTCGTCACCGAACCGCCACGGCCGGCTCGACCCGGTGAGCTCGCCCGCCTGCCCGGCGTCCCGCTGGTCGTGGTCGCCCGCCCGGCCGTCGGTGAGCTGCGAGAACACCCGCCGCAGGGCGGTCTCGCCGAGCCGCCGCACGGCTTTGGGGGTCAGCTCCAGCCGGCCCTTGCGGCGCTGGAGGTAGCCCTGCCGCTCCAGTTCCCTCTCCAGGCGGCGCAGCGCGGCGAGATCGTCGACGGCGCGCCGGCCGAGGGCCCGCCGGACGGCGTCCTCGTCGACGTCGTCGAGCCGCGCGCCGGGGTAGTCCTGCCCGAGCGACGCCTCCAGCTCCGCGAGGTCGGCCAGCTCGGCGAGCGCGGTGGTCGCGTCGCCCATGCCGAGCGGGTCGTCGCCGGTCATCTGCTCGCCGGAGCCCCAGCCGAGGTCGGGGCGGCGGGTGCGCAGCGCGTCGCCGAGCCGGGTCATCTCCATGGCGAGGCCCGCGTCCCGCATGGCCTGGTCCATGAGCCCGGCGAGCTCCTCGCGCTGCTCGGGGCTGAGCGAGGAGAGGAGCCGGTCCATCGCGGCGGCCCGGCGCGCGAGGGTGTCGACGAGCTCGTCCAGATTCCGCGGACGGTCGGGGAACATGTCCCCGTACTCCTGCATGAACCGGTCGAAGTCCTCCTGGGTGTGCTCGCCGCGCGCGTCCCTGCCCAGCATGCCGTTGAGGGCGGCCATCATGTCCTTGACGCGCTGCATCGCGGCCGGGTCCCGGCTCTCCAGGGCCTGCTTCATGCCCTGGAACTGGGCGTCCAGCACCTCGCGCCGGAGCAGGTCCTTCAGCCGCTCGAACGTCTCCCGGGCGGCGGAGGACCGCCAGTCGTAGTCCGACAGGCGCCGGATCGCCTGCGACGTGTCGGCGGGCAGCGTGTCGAGTTCGGCCTCCCGGAGCCGCGCGTCGTCGCGCGGATCGGGGAACAGCTCCGCGCGCTCCTGCCCGATCGCGGTGTCGAGCAGTGCCCGTGCCTCCTCCAGGGTGCCGTCCAGCCGGCCCCGTTCGCGCAGTTCCCGGCGCCGCCGCCGCACGTCGCGGAGCAGGTCGTCCAGGCCCCGCCCCCGCCGCGGATCGCCCTGCGCGCCCGGCAGCCCCCGCCGCAGCAGCTCGCGCAGCGCGTCGTCGGGGCGGGCGCCGTCCAGCACCGCGTCTCCCATCGCGTCCAGGGCGTCGCGTACGTCGTAGGGCGGGGCCAGCGGATCGGGCCCGTCCTCGTAGGCGCCGTACCGGTACCGGCTCATTCGAGCCCCCTCAGGTTCGGTAGGTGGCCGTCCCGTCGGCCCGGCCCTCGGCGACGTCCTTCGACAGCCGCCGGGTGAGGAAGAGGCCCTCCAGGGCGAACTCCAGCGCGGCGGCCGCCTGCCCCGGCGAGTCCCCGGACATGCCGAGCCGCTCCATGATCTTCGCGAGGCCCGGCACGGGCCCGATCCTGCGCAGCAGCTCCGCCGCCGAGACCAGCTCCCCGGACTCCACGCTCTCGCCCGCGTCGAACCGGTCCAGCAGGCCCGTCAGATCGGCGGCGCCGAGCGTCCGCCGGTAGGTCTCGGCGACCGCGCGGCGCAGCAGGTGCTCCAGCACCTCCTGCTCGCGGCCCTCCTCGCTGACCTCGAACTCGACCTTGCCCAGCAGCGACGGGACGACCGCGGGCAGGTCGCACACCCGCGCGACCGCGCGCTCCTCGCCGGTGAGCGCCGCGCGCCGCACCGCGCCCGCCGCGACGGTTTCGGCGCCCGCCAATGCGAACCGGGCCGACACGCCGGACCGGGCGTCCACCGCCGCCGACTCCCGGACGAGCCGGGTGAACCGCCCGATCACCTCGACGAGGTGATCGGGCACCTCGGCGGGCAGGCCCGCGAGGTCGGCGAAGTCGGCCTCCTGCCGGATGAGCTCAAGCTCGGCGTCCAGGCCGAGGGGGTAGTGGGTGCGGATCTCGGCGCCGAAGCGGTCCTTCAGCGGCGTGATGATCCGGCCGCGGTTGGTGTAGTCCTCCGGGTTGGCGGACGCGACGAGCAGCACGTCCAGCGGCAGCCGCAGCGCGTACCCGCGGATCTGGACGTCCCGCTCCTCCAGCACGTTCAGCAGCGCGACCTGGATCCGCTCGGCGAGGTCGGGCAGCTCGTTGATGGAGAAAATCCCCCGGTTGGTGCGCAGCACCAGCCCGTAGTGGACGGTCTCCGGGTCGCCGAGCGTCCGGCCCTCCGCCACCTTGATCGGATCGACGTCGCCGATCAGGTCGCCGACGCTCGTGTCGGGGGTGGCGAGCTTCTCCCCGTACCGCTCGTCCCGGTGCCGCCAGGCGACCGGGAGGTCCTCGCCCTTCTCGGCGGCGAGCCGGCGGCAGCGGACGCACACCGGCGCGTACGGGTGATCGTTGATCTCACAGCCGGCCACGACCGGGGTCCACTCGTCCAGCAGGCCGCCGAGGGTGCGGATCAGCCGCGTCTTGCCCTGCCCCCGCTCGCCCAGCAGCACCAGGTCGTGCCCGGCGAGCAGGGCCCGCTCCAGGTGGGGCAAAACGGTTTCGTCGAAGCCGACGATCCCCGGGAACCGCGGTTCGCCGGATCTCAGCCGGTTCAGCAGATTGTGCCGGATCTCCGCCTTCACCGTCCGCTGGACGTGCCCGGTGGCGCGCAGTTCGCCCAGGGTGCTCTGACGCGGTGCTCTCTGGTGCGGTGGGGTCTCACGTGGTGTGGATGGAGGCACGCGACCGACATTACGTCGCCGGAACGGGGAATCGCACCCTCCCGCCGGGATTCCCCGGGGCCGCGCCCGTTTGGGTGGGGGACGCCCGGAGGGGGAGACTGGAGGTGTGATGCGACGCTCAGAACGCGGTGAGGGAGGCGGCGCCGATGGCGCGTTTCGGTGATGGCCTGGCCCTCGGACCCGACCTGGTGACGGCGGCCGAGGCGGCGGTGCGGCAGGCGCTGGCGCCGCTCACGGCACCGCCCGACCTGGTCTGCGTGTTCATCTCCGGCGACGACCCGGACGAGGCGGCCGCGGCGGCCCGCCGCGCGGCGGAGGCCGCCGGGCCCGCGGTGCTGCTCGGCTGCCGCGCGTCCGGCGTGATCGGCGCCGGTCACGGGGTGGAGGACGCCGGCGCGGTCAGCGCGTGGGCGGCCGTGCTGCCCGGCGCGCGGCTGGAGCCGTTCCGGCTGGAGACGCTCCGCGCCGAGGACAAGCTGATCGTCGTCGGGATGCCGGAGGCGCAGGCCGACGACGTGGTCGGGGTGCTGCTCGCCGACCCGTTCAGCTTCCCCGTCGACGCGTTCGTCGAGCGGTCCGAGGACGCGCTTCCGGGGCTGCCGCTGGTCGGCGGCCTCGCGGCGGGCGACGGTCCGGGCGAGGCGAGGCTGTTCGTCGGCGGCGAGGTCCACGACGACGGCGCGGTGGGCGTCGTGATCGGCGGGAGCGTGACCGCCGCGACCGTGGTCAGCCAGGGCGCCCGCCCGATCGGCCCCGACATGGTGGTGACCCGCGCCGACGAGAACGTCCTGTACGAGCTGGCGGGCACGCCCGCGCTGGAGAAGCTGGAGCAGATCGTCGTCGGGCTGCCCGCCGAGGAGCAGGAGCTCGCCGGGCAGGGGCTGCTGATCGGCGTCGCGCTGGACGAGTACGCCGACGAGCACGAGCGCGGCGACTTCCTGGTGCGCGGGGTCGTCGGCGCCGACACCGACAGCGGCGCGATCGCGATCGGCGACGTCGTCGACGTGGGGCGGACCGTCCGGTTCCAGGTCCGGGACGCGGGCGCCGCCGAGGCGGAGCTCTCTGCGCTGCTCGAGCGGTTCGACCTGTCCCCGGTGGAGGGCGCGCTGCTGTTCTCCTGCAACGGCAGGGGCCAGGCCATGTTCCCCGACTCCGACCACGACGCGAAGGTCCTCGGCCGGGCGTTCGGTCCCGCCGGGGTGGGCGGTTTCTTCGCCGCTGGCGAGATCGGCCCGGTGGCCGGGCGCAACCACGTGCACGGCTTCACCGCGTCCATCCTCGCCTTCGGCCGGACGGGGGACGCCGGGTGAGCGTCCTCGCCGTCGACATCGGCGGGACGAAACTCGCCGCCGCCGTCGTCGATCCCGGCGGCCGGATCGCCGGCTACTCCCGCGTCCCCACCCCGCACGACGCCGGGCTGGACGCCGAAGGGCTGTGGCGGACGCTGGAGGCGCTGCTCGACAAGGTCCTCGCGGACGCGGGGTCGCCGCCGCTCGTCGGCGTCGGCGTCGGCTGCGGCGGGCCGATGACGTGGCCCGCCGCGGAGGTGTCGCCGCTGAACATCCCGGCGTGGCGCGGATTCCCGCTGCGCGACCGGCTCCGCGCCCGCCACCCGGGGCCGCCCGTCCGCATCCACAACGACGCCGTGTGCGTCGCGGTGGGGGAGCACTGGCGGGGCGCCGGGCGGGGCCGCGGCAACGTCCTCGGCATGGTGGTGTCGACCGGCGTCGGCGGCGGCCTCGTCCTGGACGGGCGGCTCGTCGACGGCGCCAGCGGCAACGCCGGGCACATCGGGCACGTCGTCGTCGACCCCGACGGCCCGCCCTGCAAGTGCGGCGGCCGCGGCTGCCTGGAGGCGATCGCGCGCGGCCCCGGCCTGGTCGCGTGGGCGCGGGAGCAGGGCTGGCGGCCGGAGGGCCGGGACGTCACCGGCGTCGAACTCGCCGCCGACGCCCGCCGCGGCCACCCCCTCGCGGTCGCCGCGATGCGCCGGGCGGGCCGCGCCCTCGGCATCGCGATCGCGTCCGCGACGCACCTGTGCGACCTGGAGGTCGCCGCGATCGGCGGCGGCCTGTCGCAGGCGGGCGCGCTGCTGTTCGACCCCCTCGAGGAGGCGTTCCGGACGCACGCCCGGATGGAGTTCGCGCGCCAGGTCCAGGTCGTCCCGGCGGAGCTCGGCCAGACCGCCGGCCTCATCGGCGCCGCCGCCCTCATCTACGGCGGGGACCGCTACTGGAGCGCCGACTAGCCGAACGTCAGCGTGTAGCCCTTGTCGCGGAGGCGGCCGATGACGTCCTCCGAGTGGGCGGAGCCGCGCGTCTCCAGGTGCATCAGCACCTCGGCCTCCTCGACGTGCAGGCGCGCGGCCACGCGCTCGTGCATCACGTCCAGCACGTTGACGCCGAGTTCGGCGAGCTCGCCGAGCAGCGTGACGAGGGCGCCCGGACGGTCCTTCAGCCGGCACCGGACGACCAGGTAGCGGCCCGCGCCGGCGAGCCCGTGCCGCAGCACCTTCGCGAGCAGCAGCGGGTCGATGTTGCCGCCCGACAGCACCGCCACCACGGGCGGCTCGAAGGCGTAGGAGTGCTCCAGCAGCGCCGCGACGCCCGCCGCGCCGGCGGGCTCGACGACCTGCTTCGCGCGTTCGAGGCACAGCAGCAGCGCCTGCGACACCGACTCCTCGCTGACCGTCACGACGCTGCGCACGAGATCCCTGACCAGCGCGAACGTGAGGTCGCCGGGGCGGCCGACGGCGATGCCGTCCGCCATCGTCGGCTCCAGCTGGATCCGGACGGGGCGGCCCGCGGCGAGCGACGCGGGGAACGCCGCCGCCCGCTTCGCCTGCGCCCCGACGACCGGCACGCGCCCCGCGCCGGTCGCCTCCGCGCCCCGGGTGCGGGGGTCGGCGGCGACGGCCGCCGCGATCCCGGAGACGAGCCCGCCGCCGCCGACCGGCGCGACGATCGTGCGGACCTCCGGGCACTGGTCGAGGATCTCCAGGCCGAGCGTGCCCTGCCCGGCGACGACGTCGGCGTGGTCGAACGGGTGGATCAGGACGGCGCCGCGCTCGTCCGCGTACTCCTGCGCGGCGACGAGGCAGTCGTCCACGGTCGGCCCCGGGAACACGACGTCGGCGCCATAGCCGCGGGTGGCCGCCACCTTCGGCAGCGGGGCCCCGGCCGGCATGAACACCGTCGCCTTGCTGCCGAGCATGGACGCGGCCAGCGCGACGCCCTGCGCGTGGTTGCCCGCGCTGGCCGCGACGACGCCCCGGGCCCGCTCGGCCTCGCTGAGCCGGGCGATCCGAACGTACGCCCCGCGGATCTTGAACGAGCCGGTGCGCTGCAGGTTCTCGCACTTGAGCAGCACCGGCCCGCCGACGATCTCGGACAGCACCCGGGACCGGATCAGGGGCGTGGGGACGACCACCTCGCGGAGCAGCTCGCGCGCGGCGAGGATGTCATCGAAGCTCACGACCGCCATGCCACGATCTTTTCACGAGCCGCCCCGCGAGCGGTCCGTCCCCGGTCCCGCCGCTCCGTGCCCGGCTCAGAGGGCGGGCTTGCCCTCCGAGTGGAGCCAGGACCGCGCCCAGCCGTCCAGGTCCTTGCCCGAGAGCCGCTCGGCGAACCGGACGAAGTCGGCGGTGGACGCGTTCCGGTACCGGTACGCCGCCGGCCACTCCCTCAGCAGCCGGTGGAACGCCTTGTCGCCGATCGTGGTCCGCAGGACGTGCACCGCCATGGCGCCCCGGTCGTAGACCAGCCCGTTGAAGATCCCGTCGCGGCCCGGGTCGGCGACCTCGCCCTTCCACAGGTCGTCGTCCGCCGGGGTGGCGTACACGTCGTCGAAGCTCTTCTGGACGGGCGTCCCGGAGAACCTCTCCGCGTGCAGCCATTCGGCGTAGGTCGCGAAGCCCTCGTTCAGCCAGATGTCGGCCCATCGCTTCGGGGTCACCGAGTCGCCGAACCACTGGTGGCCGAGCTCGTGGGCGAGCAGCGCCCCGCTCGGGATCGCCCCCGGGCGGCGGCCGAGGTCGTACACCGGGCGGCCCTGCGTCTCCAGCGCGTACCCGACGCCCGCCTTGACGACGACGCCGCCGGTCGAGCCGAACGGGTACCGGCCGAAGAGCGTCGACTGGAAGTCGGTGACCTCCGCGGTCTGGTCGTGGAACCTCCGGGCGTTCTCCGCCGTGATCTTCATGGCCTGGTCGGTGGCGGTGATGTTCGGGACGCCGCCGGGCGTGCGCCCCTTGAGCACGTCGTACCTCCCGATCGCGATCATCGACAGCTCGCTGGCCATCGGCCGCCGCATCTGCCAGCGGGTGGCGGTCCAGCCGCCCCGCGACCAGGTGCCGGTGAGGTCGCCGTTCGCGAGCGTGGTCAGCGCCTTCGGGGCGGCCAGCGTCCACGTGTAGGTGGCCTTGTCGGTGGGATGGTCGTTCACCGGGTACACGGTCGCGGCGCCGAACGGCTGGTTCAGCATCAGGCCGCCGTCTGCGGTCGGGATCCAGCCGGACCTGCCGAGCGCCGGGTCGTCGATCGTCCGCGGGACGCCCGCGTACGCGACGGTGACCGTGAACCGCGTGCCCTTCCGCAGCCCCTTGCGCGGCGTGATCACGAGCTCCTGGGCGCCGGTGCGGGTGTGGGCGGCCTTCCTGCCGTCCACGGTGAGCGCTGAGATCGTCAGCGGGCCGAGGAAGTCCAGGTTGAACCGGGACAGGTTCTGCGTGGCCCGCGCGGTGATCTTCGCGACGCCCCGCAGGCCCTTCGTGCCGGGGTCGTACGACAGGCCGATGTCGTAGTGGGCGACGTCGAAGCCGCCGTTGCCCATGTCGGGGAAGTACGGGTCGCCGGCGCCGGGCGCGCCCGGCCCGAAGCGGACCTGCGCTCCGGGGGACGCGGCGGCCGGCGCCGCCGTGGCCACGAGGGCCGCGGCGGCGCCGGCGGAGACGGCGGCCAGGACTCGGGGGGATCTGCTCATCGACCTCATCCTCGGGATTGAAGAGCACGTTACTGCACGGACGTGACCAGACTTTCGGGTCGCCCGCCTCCGATCAAGAGTGGAGATCCCGCAGCGCGCGCTTTTCCTCCGGCCGGCCCGACGCGTAGAGCCAGGCGTCGAACAGGCTGCCGAGGCGCTCGCCGGAGATCCGCTCGGTGAGCGCGATGAAGTCGGCCGTGGTGCCGGTCCCCCCGCGCCTCCGGTCCGTCCAGGCGCGCAGGGTCCGGAAGAACGCGCGGTCGCCGATCCGCTCCCGGATCGCGTGCAGGCACATCGCGCCCCGGATGTAGACCGAGGCCGCGAACAGCCGCTTCGCGCCCGGATCGCCGGGCGGCGGCGTGAACACCGGCGAGTCGGCGGGCTGCCGCAGGTACCGCCGGTACGTCGCCCGCGCGGTCTGGCCGCCGTGCTGCTCGCTCCACAGCCATTCGGCGTAGGTCGCGAACCCCTCGTTCAGCCAGATGTCCTTCCAGTCGTGCAGGCTGACGCTGTTGCCGAACCACTGGTGGGCCAGCTCGTGGACGACGAAGTCGATGCTCGGCGCGAACCCGGCGTAGACGGGGCGCTCCTGCGTCTCGAGGGCGTAGCCGAGGTTCGGGTCGTCCACGATGCCGCCGGACGTGGGGAAGGGGTACCGGCCGAACACCCGCTCCTCCCACCGCAGCACCCGGATCGTGTCGCGCTGGAGACGGGCCGCCGCGTCCTTGAACCGGGGGTCCACGGCCGTGACCACGAGCGTGCTGCCGGTGGTGGCGGTCCGCACCCGGAACCGCCCGATCGCGACCATGGCGAGGTAGGACGCCATCGGCGCCTGCTCCGTCCAGGTGAACGTGGTCGTGCGGGAGCCGTGCCGGATCGGGCCCGGGCGCCCGTTCGCCAGCACCCGCAGGCCGCGCGGCACCGTCACGCGGAACGCGTAGGTGGCCTTGTCGCGCGGGTGGTCGTTCACCGGCAGCCAGGTGGGGGTGCCGTCGGGCTGGGACAGCGCGACGGCGCCGTCGCGGGTCGCGACCCACCCGCTGGTCCCGAGCGCCGGATTGTCGCTCGATCCCGGCTTGCCCTTGTACCGGACGGTGGTCGTGAACGACTCTCCGCTCCGGATCGGCGCCGGCGGCGTGACGGTGAGCTCCCCGCCCTCCCGCTCGAACCGGGCGACCCGGCCGTCGACCCGCACACTGCCGATCGCGGGGCCGCGGTAGTCGAGGTTGAACGCCGACAGGTCCTGCGTCGCCGTCGCGATGACGGTCGCCCTGGCGGTGATCCGGCCCGTGTCCCTGCCCGCGTACTGGAGCCGGACGTCGTAGTGGCGGACGTCGTAGCCGCCGTTGCCCGTCGCCGGGAAGTACTCGTCGCCGAGGCCCGCGCTGCCCGGCGTGCCCGGCCCGGCCTCCGCCGGCGCCCCCGCCGGGCGGGGTGCGGCCGGCGCGTTCCCCGTCAGCGCCAGGAGCGCCGCGCCCGCCGCCGCCACCGCAATCGTCGATCGTCCGCTTCGTAGGATCACGGCCCGAGTGTGACCCGGTGGCCACTCCGCCACCCGCGAACCCGGCGGTGCTTTACCCGGCCCTTGCCGCCCGTTCACCGCGCCCCGACGCGGTCACCGCGCCGGGCGCCCCTTCTTGTAGAGCCAGGCGTCGAAGAGCGCGTCGAGCTGCTGCCCGGACACCCGCTCGGCCACCGCGACGAACTCCGGCGTCGTGGCGGACGCGTGCCGCTTCTCCCGCGTCCACGTCTGAAGGATCTTGAAGAACGGCCCGTCGCCGACCTTCGTGCGGAGCGCGTGCAGCGTCATCCCGCCCCGGTCGTACACCGACCGGCCGAACATCTCGGCCCGGCCCGGGTCGCCCGGCGGGACGTCCCACAGCTCGGGGTTGTCCGCCATCCGGTACCGGTCGTCGAACTGCTCCTGCACCCGCCGGCCGCCGGACCGCTCCTCCCACATCCACTCGGCGTAGGTCGCGAACCCCTCGTTCAGCCAGATGTCCTTCCACTTCGTCACGCTGACGCTGTCGCCGAACCACTGGTGCGCGATCTCGTGCGCGACGATGTTCGGGTCGAGGCCGAACGACCCGTACACCGGGCGGGTCTGCGTCTCCAGCGCGAACCCGACCGCCGCGTCGTCGATCAGCCCGCCGGTGGACGTGAACGGGTACGGCCCGAACCGCTTCGCCCACTCGTCGGTGATCTCGCCGTTCAGCCGGTGGAAGTCGTCCACCCGCACGGTCAGCGTCGGGTCGACCGCCGTGATGTTCAGGACGCCGCCCGCGGTGCGGCCCGACCGGACCGCGAACCGGCCGACGTCCACGGTCGCGAGGTAGGTCGCCATCGGCTCCTTCACCCGCCACCGGCTGGTCACCGCGTCGCGCCCCAGGCCCGCCGGGACGACCCCCGGGCCGCCCGTCGAGCCGCCGCCCGGCGTCTCCGGCGGCGTGCTGCGGGTGTCCTCCGGCGGCGCGTCCGGCTCGCCGTTCGCGATCGCCGTCAGGCCGCGCGGCACCGTGAGCTCGAAGTCGAACGTGGCCTTGTCGCTCGGGTGGTCGTTGCTCGGGAACCAGGTGTGCGCGCCGCTCGGCTGGCACGCCACGAACACCCCGTCGGCCGTCTGGATCCACCCGTACCGGCCGAGGGTCGGGTCGTTCACCGGCTTCGGCGTCCCGGAGTAGCGGACCGCGACCGTGAACTTCGCGCCCTTGGCCAGCGGTTTCGCGGGCGTGATCTCCAGCTCGCTGCGGGACCGCTGCTCCCGCGCGGCACGGCCGTCCACCGTCACGGACTCGACGGTCAGGCCGGTCAGGTCGAGGTTGAAGCGGGCGAGCCGCTCCGTCGCGACCGCCGTGATGGTCGCGGTGCCGGCCAGCTGCTTCGCCTCCCGCGGCGTGATCGCCAGCTTGAGCGCGTAGTGCTGGACGTCGTAGCCGCCGTTCCCGTCGCCGGGCACGTACCCGTCGCCCGCCGTGGTGCGGCCCGCGGGGCCGTCCACGACGGGCGGCCCGTCCGGCGCCGGGTCGTCGCCGCCCGTCCGGATCTGGCAGGCGGTCAGCGACCCCGCGACGGCGAGGGCGGCCAGCCCGGCGGCCGTGCGGGACGCGCGGCGGGGGCTGGGCTGCGAAGTGTCTCCGGCCATATGCACGCCGTCAAGCCTGCCCGGACGAGGCGGGGCGGGGCAACTCCGCGGCCCCGCCCGTTTCCGCCCGTCCCCGCCGAACCCGCCGTTACGCCTTCTTGTACGGATTCGGGAACCAGGGCGCCGCCTTGATCACGACCGTCCGCCCGACCTTGTCGTGGACGGCCTGCCGCTTCGGATCCCACAGGATCCACGCGTTGTCGAGCAGCCCCGCCAGCCCGGCGAGGCCGCCGACCGGCCCGGCGAGGTTCAGCAGTGCCGTGGCGACGCCGAACAGGTACACGAACCCCTGCCGCGCGCAGCTCCGGCCCCAGCCGACGGCGCCGTGGTCCTCCGCCCGGACGACCCGGATCCCGACCGCCTTCTTCCCGAGCGTCTGGCCCCACTTGACGTGGCAGACGGTGTAGTAGGCGAAGCCGAGCAGGAACGAGACCGCGTACCCGATCATCAGCAGCGGGATGTTGTACATCTCCGTCACGCCGAGGGTCTCGCCGGTCTCCGCCGCGTCCTGCAGCCGGCCCCACCGGACCGCCGGCAGGACCAGCGGCACGGAGACGAAGCCGACGACCAGGCCGTCGAGGATGCCGCCTCCCAGCCGGGCCCAGCGCCCGGCGAGGAGGTCCTCCGGGCGGGCGGCGGCGTAGGCGGGCGGGCCGTAGCCGGGTTCGCCGGGCCCGGCCTGCGGGTACCGCGGCAGGTCGGGCCCGGTCTGGGCGCCGTAGGTGCCCTCGAAGGGGGGCGGGCGGTCGCCGGGGGTGTCGCCGGGGGTGCCGCCGGGCGGCGCGTCCGCGGGCCGTCCGGCGTTGTCAGGGGTTTCGCTCATGCCCCAAGTGTGCCCCCTACCAGGCGATGGGCGGCCCGGCGAGGGGAGGTGCGGACGTCACAGGTTGCCGCGGCGCGCCTGCTCCCGCTCGATCGCCTCGAACAGCGCCTTGAAGTTGCCCTTGCCGAACCCGAGCGAGCCGTGCCGCTCGATCAGCTCGAAGAACACCGTCGGCCGGTCCTGGACGGGCTTGGTGAAGATCTGCAGGAGGTAGCCGTCCTCGTCGCGGTCGACGAGGATGCGGCGCTTCTGCAGCTCTTCGATCGGCGCGCGGACCGCGCCGATCCGGGCCCGCAGCTCCGGGTCCTCGTAGTACGAGTCCGGTGTGTCGAGGAACTCGACGCCCGCGGCCCGCATCCGGTCCACCGAGGCGAGGATGTCGTTCGTCGCGAGCGCGATGTGCTGGACGCCCGGCCCGCCGTAGAACTCCAGATACTCGTCGATCTGCGACTTGCGCCTGCTCTCCGCCGGCTCGTTCAGCGGGAACTTCACCTTGCGCGTGCCGTCCGCGACGACCTTCGACATCAGTGCCGAGTACTCGGTGGCGATGTCGTCGCCGATGAACTCCGCCATGTCGGTGAAGCCCATGACGCGGTGGTAGAAGTCGGCCCACTCGTTCATGCGCTCGACGTTCCCGACGCAGTGGTCGATCGCCTGGAAGTACCTCGCCTTCCCCTCCGGCGGCGCCACGATCGGGTCGGCGGCCTCGAAGCCCGGCAGGTACGGGCCGGTGTAGTTCGAGCGGTCCACCAGCGTGTGCCGCGTCTGCCCGTACGTCGCGATCGCCGCGACGACCACCTTGCCGTACTCGTCCTCCAGGACCTGCGGTTCCTGGAGGCCCTTCGCGCCCTTGGCCAGCGCGTGCCGGTAGGCGTGCTCCACGTCCGGGACCTCGATCGCCAGGTCCACGACCCCGTCGCCGTGCGCCGCGACGTGCCGTCCGAGCTCGGTGCCCGCGCGTACCGGCCCGCGGAAGACGAACCGGGCGCCGCCGGACTCCAGCACGTGCGCCGCCTCCTCCGGGCTGCCGTTCTCCGGCCCCCGGTAGGCGACCCTGCGCATCCCGAAGGCGGTCGAGTAGTAGTGCGCCGCCTGCTTGGCGTTGCCCACCGCGAAGACGACCGCGTCCATGCCCTTGACCGGAAACTCATCCATGGCACCCAATGTCGGGAGTCAGCCGCAGGCTGCGCAAGTGTGGCCCAGGTCACTGAGCAACTTGTACAGTGGAATACCATCGCCACCGGACGCCCTGCACAGGATGCCCATGACCAGGAGGAGCCGTGCCGATCGACGAGCTGGACGGCCGCGTCATCGAACTGTTCGCCGCGGAGCCCCGCGTCGGCGTCCTGGAGGCGTCCCGCCGCCTGGGCGTGGCGCGCGGCACCGTCCAGGCCCGCCTGGACCGCCTGGCGCGCGACGGCGTGATCGGCGGCTTCGGCCCCGACATCGACCCCGCCGCGCTCGGTTACGGCGTGACCGCGTTCGTCACGCTGCAGATCAGGCAGAGCCGGGGCCAGGGGCAGGGCGGCCATGATCCCGTCGGGGAGGGCCTGGCCCGGATCCCGGAGGTCATCGAGGCCCACACCATCACGGGCCCCGGCGACATGTTCTGCCGCATCGTCGCCCGCAGCAACACCGACCTCCAGCGCGTCATCGACGCGGTGGTGGACGTCGCGGGCGTGGAACGGGCGTCCTCGGTGATCTCCCTGGCCACGCAGGTCCCCTACCGGACGCTCCCGCTGGTGAGAGCGGCGGTGGAGGCATGAAACACGACCCTGTGCGTGTAAGCGAGACGGCATGAAAACGACACGGCGGCCCGGGAGCACCCGGGCCGCCGTGCGATGCCGCGTTGTCGCCTACCCGCCGACGTACGGGGTCGCGTCCAGGACCTCGACCGTCATGCTGCGGCCGTTGGGAAGGCTGTAGGTGGCCTTCTCGCCGACCTTCTTGCCGTTGATGGCCGCGCCGAGCGGGGACTTGGGGGAGTAGACGTCGATGGGGGCGCCGCTCTCCTCGCGGGAGGCCAGCAGGAACGTGACCTCCTCGTCGTCGCCCTCGAAGGAGACCGTGACGGTCATGCCCGGCCCGACGACACCCTCGGTGCGGGGCGCCTCGCCGACCCGCGCGTTCTCCAGGATGCCCTGGAGCTGGAGGATCCGGCCCTCGATCTTGCCCTGCTCCTCCTTGGCCGCGTGGTAGCCGCCGTTCTCGCGGAGGTCACCCTCCTCCCGCGCCGCCTCGATCTTCTGCGCGATCTCGATGCGGCCCGGGCCCGACAGGTGGTCCAGCTCAGCCTTGAGCCGGTCATACGCCTCCTGGGTGAGCCAGGTGACGTTGTCAGCGCGGGTCTCGGTCACGGGTACTCCTCATCCACATGTTGCGATCTCGCCCGTCCCATGGGGGATGGACGCCACATCGACATGAAGTGCGGCCGGGTGAAACCTCTAGCCTATCCGGTGTGTGCGGGTAAAGGTTCCCTGAACCGAGCGCCCGCAATCCGGCAATCGTGTTTCGGCTTCACCTGGCGTTTCGACGGTGCCGGGGCGGCTGCGGCCGTCAGGCGTCGCGGCAGTCGCGGATGCGCGCACCGGTGGCGCGGCGCGGCGTCGGCAAGGTCGCGTTGCCGGTGATCCGGGACGTGCCGGCGGGCACGATGATCCGCCGCGCGGCGAGGATGTTGAGGCGGTCGTCGAAGGCGTCGATGGTGCAGTGCACCTCGGCGCCCTTGCGCTTCGCGACGCGGTAGTTGAGCTCGACGGAGGTGTCGCTGACGACGTCGAACGTGACCGTCTGCGCGGCGATGCCGGGCGTCTGCCCGACGTTGGCCGAGACGATGCCGAACCCGCCCGCCGCCGCCGCGCAGACCACCCCGATGACGATCAGTCCAAGGCGGCCGCGCTGCGGCTTCGCGGTTTCCGGCTCGCTCGTCGTCATGGCGGGGAATCTCCGTGCGGTGTGCGGACGTTGTCAGGGACAATTCTCGTCTGTCGTGCCGGGTGCCCCGCACCGGGGGTGCCCGAGACGTCCGTACAGCGCTGAGAGGGAGAGCCCCACGTGTCCGTACTTCCCGAGGGGGGACCACCCCCCACGCCCCCCGGGCCGGCGTCGCCGGATGTCATCGACGGTACGACGTACGCGAGACCCGGCGGGGACGGCGGGTCCGCTCCGCTGCGCCTCATGGCCGTCCACGCGCACCCGGACGACGAGTCCAGCAAGGGGGCCGCGACCATGGCCCGGTACGTCGCGGAGGGCGTCGAGGTCCTCGTCGTGACCTGCACCGGCGGGGAGCGCGGCGACATCCTCAACCCGGCGATGGACCGGCCCGAGATCAAGGCCGACATCGGCCGGGTGCGGGAGCGGGAGATGGCGCGCGCCCGGGAGATCCTCGGCGTCGAGCAGCGCTGGCTCGGCTTCGTCGACTCGGGTTTCCCCGAGGGCGACCCGCCTCCCCCGCTGCCGGAGGGCTGCTTCGCCCTCGAGCCGCTCGGCACCGCGACGGAGCCGCTGGTGCGGGCCGTCCGGGAGTTCCGCCCGCACGTGATGCTCACCTACGACGAGCGCGGCGGCTACCCGCACCCCGACCACGTGAAGTGCCACGAGGTCTCGGTGGAGGCGTTCGAGGCGGCGGGCGACCCGGAGCGCTACCCCGAGGCCGGCGACCCCTGGCAGCCGCTCAAGCTCTACTACCACATGACCTTCAACAGGGACCGGATCGTCACCCTGCACGAGGCGATGGAGAAGGCCGGGCTCGAGTCCCCCTACGGCGACTGGATCGAGCGGTTCGAGAAGCCGTCTCCCTGGGACGTCACGACCCGCGTCCCCTGCGCCGACCACTTCGAGACGCGGGACAAGGCGCTGCTCGCCCACGCCACCCAGATCGACCCCACCGGGTTCTGGTTCGCCGTCCCGATGGACGTCCAGCGCGAGGCCTGGCCGACGGAGGACTACCATTTGGCCAGGTCCCTGGTCGACACCGAGCTGCCGGAGGACGATCTGTTCGCCGGTATCCGGGAGAAGGTGTCTCTGTAGTGTCTCCGCTCGCCATACCCCTCAACGACGACACGGTCACCCCGGGCTTCCTGGGGTTCGGCGTGTTCCTCGCCCTGGCCCTGGCCCTCGTGTTCCTCATCCGCTCGATGAACAAGCAGATGAAGCGGATCCAGGCGCCCCGCGAGGCCGACCTCAAGCAGCAGGAGTGGGAACGCGCCCAGGAGAGGAAGGGCCGGGCCAAGGCCGAGTCCACGACCGAGCCCGCCGCCGGGACCGAGCCCGGCGACGGGTCGGCCCTGCCCTGACGCGGGTCCCTTGGCCGCCGCCCCGCGCACGCTGATCGTCGACAACCACGACTCGTTCACCCACAACCTGGCCCACTACGTGGCCGAGGTGACGGGCACCGAGCCGGTCGTCGTCCGCAACGACGAGCCGGGGTGGCGGCTCCGCCATGTCCGCGCGTTCGGCAACGTGATCATCTCGCCGGGGCCGGGCACGCCGGAGCGGGACGCCGACTTCGGCGTCTGCGCCGACATCGTCCGGCATTCCGGGCTGCCGATCCTGGGCGTCTGCCTCGGCCATCAGGGGCTGGCGCACGTCCACGGCGGCAAGGTCGGCCCGGCCGCCGAGCCCCGGCACGGACGGGTGTCGCCGGTGACGCACGGGAGGACGGGCCTGTTCGCGGGGCTGCCGTCGCCGTTCGACGCCGTCCGGTACCACTCCCTGACGGTGGAGGAGCTGCCGGACGTCCTGGAGGCGACCGCGTGGGCGCCGGAGGGCGTGCTCATGGGCCTCCGGCACCGGTACCTCCCGCAGTGGGGCGTGCAGTTCCACCCCGAGTCGATCCGCACCGAGCACGGGCATCGGCTCATCGGCAACTTCCTGCGGCTCGCGCGCCCCCACGAGGCGCCCGGACGGGTCGTCATCGACCTGGCGCGGGCACGTCCGCGGCGGAACGCTCCGCGACCCCTCCGGGTGCATGTGCGGCGGCTGCCCGCCGTCCACGACCCGGAGACCGTGTTCGGGGCGCTCTACGGCGACGGCGACACGGCCTTCTGGCTCGACAGCAGCAAGGCCGACGACGCCACCGGGCGGTTCTCGATCATGGGGGACGCGTCCGGCCCCCGCGCCCGCGTCGCCTACGCGGACGTCCGGAGGGGCACGGTCACCGTGGACGGCGCCGTCCACACGTCGCCGTTTTTGGACTGGCTCGACGCCGACATCCGCGCGCATCCCGTCGAGGCTCCCGACCTGCCGTTCGGGTTCGCCCTCGGCTGGGTCGGCTACCTCGGCTACGAGCTGAAGGCCGAATGCGGCGGCGACGCCGCGCACGCCTCGCCCGACCCGGACGCCGCGATGGTGTTCGCCGACCGGGCCGTCGTCTACGACCACCGGGACGGCGAGCTGTACCTGCTCGCCCTGGACACGGACTGGTTCGACCACGTCCGGGAGCGGCTCGACGCCGCCGAGCCGCCCGGCCCCGTGCCCGCGGCCGCCCCGGCGGTGCCCCGGCTCCGGCACGGCCGCCGCCGCTACCTCGACATGATCGGCGCCTGCCAGTCGGCGATCAGCGCGGGCGAGACCTACGAGGTGTGCCTCACGAACATGCTGGAGGCGGACGCCGACCTCGACCCGTGGCCCGCCTACCGGGCCCTGCGCGCCGCGAACCCGGCGCCGTTCGCCGCCTACCTTCGGTTCGGCGGCCTCTCGGTGCTGAGCACCTCGCCCGAGCGGTTCCTGCGGGTGGACGCCGCCGGATACGCCGAGTCCAGGCCGATCAAGGGCACCCGGCCGCGCGGCGCGACCCCCGCCGAGGACGCCCGGCACCGCGCCGGCCTGCGCGGCAGCGAGAAGGACCGGGCCGAGAACCTGATGATCGTCGACCTGGTCCGCAACGACCTCGCGCGCGGTGCCGTGCCCGGCACGGTCGAGGTCGACGGCCTGTTCGCGATCGAGAGCTACGCCACCGTCCACCAGATGGTCAGCACGGTCCGGGCCCGGCTGCGGCCGGAGGTGTCGGCCGTCGACTGTGTCCGGGCGGCGTTCCCCGGCGGGTCGGTGACCGGCGCCCCGAAGCTCCGCACCATGCGGATCATCGACGGGCTGGAGGCCGGGCCGCGCGGCGTCTACTGCGGCGCCATCGGTTACTTCTCCCTCACCGGCGCGGCCGACCTGAGCATCGCGATCCGGACGCTCGCGGCCCGGGGCGGGCGCGTCCGGTACGGGGTGGGCGGCGCGATCACCCGCCTGTCCGACCCGGCGGCCGAGTTCGAGGAGACCGCCGTGAAGGCCGCCCCCCTCCTCGGCCTGCTGGGCGCCGCGTTCCCGGAGCGCGGCGGGGGCGGCCGGTGTGGACTCCCGTCCGACCGGGGAGAAAGCCCACCGTGCGCGCGAACATCGAGGACCGCTACGGGGAGCTGAGCCCGGACGCCGCCCGGCTGCTCAGGCTGCTGGGCCTGGTGCCCCCCGACGACGTCGGGCCCGGGGCCGCCGCCGTCCTGGCGGACCTGCCGCCCTCCCGCGCCCGCGACCTGCTCCGGGAACTCGCCGCGCGCGAGCTGCTGAGCGAGTCGGACGCCGGCCGGTACCGGCTGCCCGGCCCCGTCCGCGACCTCGCCCGGCGCCTGGCCGAGCGCGACGAGCCGCCCGCCGAACGGGAGGCCGCCCTGCGCCGCGCCCTCGACCACCACCTCGCCGGGACGGGCGACCTCGCGCAGGCCCGCGCGCTCCTCGACCGGGAACGCTGGACGGAGGCCGCCGACGCCCTCACCGAACGGCTCGACGCGGCCCGGGCCGGCGGCGACGCCCGGACGACGCTGAGGATCCGCCACGACCTCGGGCGGGCGCTCGTCCGGTCCGGGGACGTCGACCGGGCGCTGGAGCTGCTGCGGCCCCTCCCGGACGCGTTCGCCGCCCTCCCCGACCCCGACCGGCGGGGCCGCGCGGAGGCGCTGACGTCGCTCGGCGAGGCGTATCTCGGCGCGTCCCGCCCGGTCACCGCCATCAACCTGTTCGGCCAGGCCCTCGACATCATGCGGACCGAGCACGCCGTCGAGCAGCAGGGCGACGCGTTCGTCCACCTCGCCGACGCGGCCCACCTGCGCGGCGACCCCGCGGCGGAGGGCGCCGCGCTGGAACGGGCCGTGGAGCTCTACGCGTCCGTCCCGTCCCCGAAGGCGGCGCGGACGGCCGAGCGCCGCGCGGCCCTCACGGCGTGATCACAGCTTGCCGTGGTCCCAGCTGACGATCCGGTCGGGCTCCATGACGATCAGGACGCGCTTGGCGATCGCCTGCTCGATCCCCTCCATGATCACCGGGTCGATCGGCTCGCCCAGCTCCGGCACGGGCAGCCCGGCCATCCGGGACCCGACGACCGCGCCGACGAGGCTGCGCGGCTTCGGGTCCTCGATGACGGCGCCCTTGCCGTAGAGGGCGACGCCGCGCAGCTCGTTGTACTCGACGCCGTCCTCGACCAGGCACGTCATCGTCGGGTCGCGGCGCAGGTTCAGCACCTTCTGCGACGACTTGTACGTGGTGAACGCGATCTTGCCCTCGTACAGCGTGTAGAACATCGTGACCAGGTGGGGCTCGCCGTCCTTGCCGACGGTGGCGACCTGCACCTTGAAGTTCGCGGCGAGGTAGGCGTCCACCTCGTCCGGGGTCATCTTGATCCTGTCACGCTTCGCACTGGCCACCGCGGTCTCCTCGGGTCGACGACGCCTCAGAATAAACAAGCGCTTACCCGGGGGCGAACCCGGCACCATGGAACCATGTCGGTTCGCGATCTCACCGTCCTCGGCTCGGCCAGCGCCGTCCCCACCAAGACCCGCAACCACAACGGCTACCTGCTGCGCTGGGACGGCCACGGTCTCCTGTTCGACCCGGGCGAGGGCACCCAGCGGCAGATGACCCGCGCCGGCGTCTCCGCGACCGACGTGACCTGGCTCTGCCTCACCCACTTCCACGGCGACCACTGCCTCGGCGTCCCCGGCCTCGTCCAGCGCATCGCCCGCGACGGCGTCGAGCACGAGGTCCGCGCGGCGTTCCCCGCGAGCGGCCGGACGTACTGGGACCGGCTCCGCCACGCGTCCGTGTTCCGGGACACCGGCGTCATCCGCGAACGGCCCGTGTCCGGCGAGCGCGCCGTCCTGGCCGAGGAGCCGTTCACCCTGACCGCCCGCCGCCTCTCCCACCCCGTCGAGGCGTACGGGTACCGCCTGGAGGAGCCGGACGGCATCACGATGCTGCCCGAGGAGCTCAGGGCCCGCGGCGTCCAGGGCCCTTTCGTCCGGAGGCTCCAGCAGGAGGGCGGCCTCACCGTCGACGGGCGCACCGTCACCCTCGAGGAGTGCAGCGTCCGGCGCCCCGGCCAGAAGTTCGCCCTCGTCATGGACACCCGCCTGTGCGACGGCGTCGCGGAGCTCGCCGACGGCGCCGACATGCTCGTCATGGAGTCGACGTTCCTGTCCGCCGACAGCGCCCTCGCGACCGAGTACGGCCACCTCACCGCCGCGCAGGCCGCCCGCGCCGCCGCGGACGCGGGCGTCCGGCACCTGGTCCTGACCCACTTCTCCGAGCGCTACCCCGTCGCCGACGAGCACCTCTTCCTGGACGAGGCGTCCGCCGTCTTCTCCGGCGAGATCACTCTCGTCCACGATCTGGACCGCCTCCCGCTCCCGCGCCGCCGCACGTGACAAAACACGCCGACATGGGCAGGAGTCCAGCCATGGCCCAAGAAGTGGATGTCGTCGTCATCGGACTCGGACCCGGCGGGGAGCACCTCGCCGGCACCCTCGCGGAGGCCGGCCTCGCCGTGGCCGCCGTGGAATCCCGCCTCGTCGGCGGCGAATGCCCGTACTACGCCTGCGTCCCCACGAAGATGATGGTGCGCGCCGCCGGGCTCCTCGCCGAGGCCCGCCGGATCCCCGGCATGGCGGGCGACGCGTCCGTCCGGCCCGACTGGGCGCCGGTCGCCGACCGCATCCGCGCGGAGGCCACCGACTCCTGGGACGACAAGGTCGCCGCCGACCGCCTCACCGGCAAGGGCGTGGTGCTCGCCCGCGGCCACGGCACGATCACCGCCCCACGCGAGGTCACCGTCGGCGAACGGGTGTTCCGCGCCCGCCGCGGCATCGTCCTGAGCACCGGGACGGCCCCGGCCGCCCCGCCCGTCGACGGCCTGGCGGACGTCCCGTTCTGGACCAACCGCGAGATCGTGCGGGCCACCGAGGTCCCGGACTCCCTCCTCGTGCTCGGCGGCGGCGTGGTCGGCGCCGAGATGGCGCAGGTCTTCGCCCGTTTCGGCAGCCGCGTCACGATCGTCGAGGCCGCCGACCGCCTCCTGCTGAACGAGGAGCCCGAGTCGAGCGAACTCGTCCGGGACGTCTTCCGGAACGAGGGCCTGGACGTCCGCACCGGCGTGAAGGTGACCGGCGCGTCCCACGGGGACGGCGGGTTCACCCTTCGCCTGGGCGACGGGAGCGTGACCGCCGACCGCCTCCTCGTCGCGACGGGCCGCCGCCCCAACCTGCGGGACCTCGGCCTGGACGCCGTCGGCCTCGACGAGAACGCCCGCGCGATCGACACCGACGAGCGCATGCGCGCCGCCGACGGCGTCTGGGCGATCGGCGACATCACCGGCAAGGGCGCCTTCACCCACATGTCGATGTACCAGGCGAACATCGCGGCCCGCGACATCCTCGGCGAGTCCGGCCCGCCCGCCCGCTACCACGCGGTTCCGCGCGTCACGTTCACCGACCCGGAGATCGCCTCGGTCGGCCTCACCGAGGCCCAGGCCCGCGACAGGAACCTCACCATCCGCACCGGCAAGGCCCCCATCCCGGAGTCGGCCCGCGGCTGGATCCACAAGGTGGGCAACGAGGGCTTCATCAAGCTCGTCGAGGACGCCGAACGCGGCACCATCGTCGGCGCGACGGCCGCCGCCCCCGGTGGCGGCGAGATCATCTCCGCCCTTGCCCTCGCCGTCCACGCCGAGATCCCGACGCGGACCCTCCGCGAAATGATCTATGCCTACCCCACGTTCCACCGCACCCTGGAGACCGCCCTCGCCGCTCTCGACTCCTGAGGTGGGGAGTGGGGCGGCGAACGGATGGGGGAGGATCTGACGCATGAACCGGCTCAAGGACGCGACCAGCCCCTACCTGCGGCAGCACGCGGAGAACCCGGTCGACTGGTGGGAGTGGACGGACGAGGCGTTCGCCGAGGCGCGCGAGCGCGATGTCCCGATTCACCTCTCTGTCGGGTATGCCGCCTGCCATTGGTGCCACGTCCTCGCGCGCGAGTCCTTCTCGCACGCGCCCACTGCCCGGCTCATGAACGAGATGTTCGTCAACATCAAGGTCGACCGGGAGGAGCGGCCCGACATCGACGCCGTCTACATGGAGGCGACCCAGGCCATGACGGGCCAGGGCGGATGGCCCATGACGGTGTTCATGACGCCGGAAGGGCATCCGTTCTACTGCGGGACGTACTTCCCGCGGGCGCAGTTCCAGGCGCTGCTGCAGGGCGTCCACAAGGCGTGGAACGAGCAGCGGGAGGACGTCGTCGGGCAGGGGCTGCAGGTCGTCCGGGCGCTGACGTCGCGGGGGCCGGGGCCCGCCGGGGCCGGGGCGCCCGACGAGGGCCGTCTCGCGCACGCGGTGACGGTGCTGGCCGGGTCGTACGACCGGGCGCGGGGCGGGTTCGGGGACGCGCCGAAGTTCCCGCCGTCCATGGCGCTGGAGTTCCTGCTGCGGCACCACGCCCGGACGGGGAGCGCGGAGGCGCTCGCCATGGCCGCGCACACCCTGGAGGCGATGGCGCGGGGCGGGATGTACGACCAGCTCGGCGGCGGGTTCGCGCGGTACTCCGTGGACGCGGAGTGGGTCGTCCCGCACTTCGAGAAGATGCTCTACGACAACGCGCTGCTGGCGCGGGTGTACGCGCACTGGTGGCGGCTCACGGGAACGCCGTTCGCACGCCGGGTGGCGCTGGAGACGTGCGACTGGATGCTGCGCGACCTGCGGACCGCCGAGGGCGGGCTGGCGTCGGCCCTCGACGCCGACAGCGAAGGCGTCGAGGGCAGGTACTACGTCTGGACGCCCGAGGAGCTGCGGGAGGTCCTCGGGGAGGACGACGGGGCCTTCGCGGCGCGGTCGTTCGAGGTCACCGGCACCTTCGAGCACGGGACGTCCGTGCTTCAGCTCCTGCGCGACCCGGAGGACGCCGAGCGGTGCGAGCGGGTCCGGACGGCGCTGCTCGCCGCGCGGGCGGAGCGGGTGCCGCCCGCGCGGGACGACAAGGTCGTCGCCGCCTGGAACGGGCTCGCCGTGGCCGCTCTGGCGGAGTGCGGCGCCCTGTTCGACCGTCCCGATCTGGTCAGGGGCGCGGAGGAGGTCGTCCGGCTCCTGGTGGACGTCCACGTCACGGACGGACGCCTCGCGCGCACGTCGCGCGCCGGGGAGGCCGGGGCGAACGCGGGCGTCCTGGAGGACTACGCCGATGTGGCGGAGGGGCTGCTGGCCCTGCACGCCGTCACGGGCGACCCCGCGCACGTCCGGCTCGCGGGGGAGCTGCTCGACACCGTCGTGGAGCGGTTCGGCGACGGGGACGGCGGGTTCTACGACACCGCCGACGACGCCGAGCGGCTGTTCCGCCGGCCGCAGGACCCGACCGACAACGCGGCTCCTTCCGGGCAGTTCGCGGCGGCCGGGGCACTGCTGTCGTACGCGGCACTGACGGGGTCGGAGCGGCACCGGGAGGCGGCCGAGGCAGCGCTCGGCCCGGTGGCTCCGCTCGCGCGAAAGCACGCGCGGTTCGCGGGCTGGGGCCTCGCCGTCGCGGAGGCGCGGGTCGCCGGGCCGCTGGAGGTCGCCATCGTGGGTCCGCGGTCGGACGAGCGGACGCTCGCCCTGCACCGCACCGCCCTGATGTCCGGGATGCCCGGGACGGTGGTGAGCGTCGCGGAAGCGGGTACGGACCAGGTGCCTCTTCTGGCGGGCCGCGGTCTCGTGGACGGCGCGCCGGCCGCGTACGTGTGCCGGGGGTTCACGTGCCGGCTGCCGGTGACGGCGCCGGCGGACCTGGCCCGCGAACTACGTGGTTAATTGGATTAGACGTCCACTTTGTGGCACTGTGATGTGGATCTCGCTGCGGGCAGCCGGACAAGGGAGTGATGCAGTGCGAAAGCCGAACCGCCGGATACTTCCGACGACCATCGGCGTTTCGGTGCTTGCGACACTCTCGGTCAACGGCGCGGTCCTCGTGGCGCACCACGGCGCGACCCCGGCCGCCGAACCGCGGACCGGACAGAGCGCGCGGTACGTCGCCGCGTCCGGCAACTCCCCGCTGGCGCCCGGTGCGGTCGCGCCGCTCGGCAAGCGCCTCACGCCGCACGTCCTCGTGGCCGCGCCCGCGACGCTGCCGTCCGCGCTGGTGGCGAGGGTCCGGGGCGCGAAGGGCGTCCAGGGCGTCGAGATCGTGGACGCGGTGCAGGGCGCGGTCGCGGGCAAGCGGGTGGGCATCCTCGGGGTCGACCCCTCCACCTTCCGGAACTACACGCCCAAGCCGACCGCCCAGTCCGACGCCCTCTGGCGCAACGTGGCCGGGGGCGATGTCGCGATCTCGTTCACCATGGGCGAAGACGGCGGGATCCGGCTCGGCGCGCAGGTTCCGGTCGGCGGGAAGAACGCGCGGACCCCGCTGCGCGTCGGCGCCTACGCCACGATGGGCATCGGCGACGTGGACGCCGTGATCTCACGGACGGCCGCGCGGGCGCTCGGCATGCCGTCCGGCAACGCGATGCTGATCAGCGTTCCGAAGACCCGGCCGAAGACCTTCATCGCGAAGCTGCGCAAGGTGCTGCCGAAGGGCGCCAAGGCCGTCGAGGTCAACCCCGTGGTCGACTTCCCGTCGGCGGGCGGAGACCTCCCCGCGTCCAGCGGCCAGGTCATGACGGCGCAGCAGGTGCAGACGGTGATCCGGGCGGCGCACACGCGGCTCGGCTGGCCGTACGTGTGGGGCGGCGAGTCGGAGGCCGAGGGCGGCTACGACTGCTCCGGCCTGATGCAGTACGCGTTCGCGCGGGCGGGCGTCAAGCTACCGCGCGTCGCGGCCGACCAGGCCCGCACGGGCTGGGTGATCCCGTACGCCCAGGCGCAGCCGGGCGACATGCTGATCTGGGCGAACGACCCGACGGCCCCCGGCTACATCTCGCACATCGCCCTCTACCTGGGCAACGGCAAGATGCTGGCCGCGCCCCGGCGCGGCTCGGTCGTCCAGGTCCAGAACGTCTACACGCGCAACATGCGCGGCGCGGTCCGGGTCAGCCCGAGGATCGCCCGCGGCGTCGCCGGCTGAGACCCGGCACCTCCCCCTCCGAGAGCACGCCCCCGAGTCAGGGGACGCCGATCCGCGGCGCCCTCTGGTTTCGTACGCCCTCATGGCTGTAATTTTGATTACGTGACTACGAGCGAAACGCTGGAAGTGGTGCGCGGCTGGTTCCACGGACGGCTTCCCGAGGAGTGGTTCGAGGATCTGGAGGTCACCGTCGACCGCGAAGAGGTCAACGTCGTCGGCCGCCTTCCCGAGCCGAAGGCGAGCCCCGGCGTGTCGGAGACCGAGCGGGCGGCGCAGCTGGCCGGGCACATCCAGCGGTTCCGCGAGGAGACCCGCGAGCAGCGCATGGCGATCGCCCGGGAGGCGGAGCAGCGCTTCCGGCATCGCGTCTCGTGGGGCGCCGAGTGCGGCGGCGAGCGGCAGATGTTCACCAACCTGTCCGTGCCGGTCATGACCCGGCTGCGCCAGCCCGAGCGCCGCGTCCTCGACACGCTCGTCGAGGCGGGCGTGGCCCGCAGCCGCAGCGACGCGCTCGCCTGGTGCGTGCGCCTGGTCGGCAAGAACACCGACGCCTGGCTGGAGGAGCTGCGGACGGCGCTGGAGCACGTCGAGCGCGCCCGCGCGGCCGGCCCCCGGCCGTAGCGCCCTCGCCCGACACCCGGTTTCACAGAGTGTGACCGTGGTATCGACCTGCCCTAATGTGCCTTGGTAACGGTGCGGTCGGCTGGGGGTGGACGGTGCGGAGGGTCCGGTGCGTCGACGGGTCCGACCTCGCGGTCGTGCCGGTGCCCTCGCGCGACCGGTGCGGCAGGCCGTTCGAGGTCACCCTGGAGCTGTGGCGCGACGGCGAGGTCTTCGGCGCGGTCGGGGAGCGGTGCGGCTACTTCCTCGCCGAGCTCGCGGGGCTGGTGGCCGCGGCCCGCGCCGACGGATCCCCGCAGGCGGCGCGCTGGCCCGATCCGGACGACCGCTTCCCGGAGCCCGAAAGCGGCGTCCGCGAGCCCGAGCTGTTCGCGTTCCGCTACCGGGACCGCGGCGACGTGGCCGCCACCGGGGAACTCCGCTGCGCCCTCCGGACGTCGTCCCTCTGGGTCGGGGGGCACGACTCGGCCGAGGGCCGGTGGCGGGTCGCCCGCCGAGCCGTCCTGGAGGCGTGGGGCACCGCCGGACGGGGCGTCCGGGCGGTGCTGACCTCCGCCGACCTCGCCCGCTTCCTCGCCGATCTCGTCGCTGAGGCGGAGCGGACGGCGCGTCCCGCCGATTCCGTGCGCTGAGAACCGGCCCCCGTACCCTGAAATAGGCCGATATCGCCGAAACGGTGGGACGGCCATGGCCACGGGGTCATAATTGAGCGTCGTTCCCACGGTGCGGGACGGCCGCTCGAAGGGGAGTCCACATGGGGGAACGGCGCGGGATCTCACGGCGGGACGGGGTGCGCCGCACCCCCGTCGACGCGCGCTCGCTCACGTCCGCGCTCAGGCGCAGCGGCCCCTACGCGGCGATCCGCGACGCGGTGTACCGCATGTACGAGCGGCGCGTCGAGGCGTCCCTGCCCACCGACATCACGCCCCGCCACGTCGGGGTCATCCTGGACGGCAACCGGCGCTGGGCGCGGTCGATGGGCCTCGCCGACGTCAACACCGGCCACCAGCGCGGCGCCGACAAGATCTCCGACCTGCTGCAGTGGTGCCGGGAGGCGGGGGTCGAGCACGTCACGCTGTGGCTGCTGTCGACCGACAACCTCAACCGGCCCGCGAACGAGCTGGACCCGCTGCTGCAGATCATCGAGAACACGGTCCGGCAGCTCGCCGCGGACGGCTGGCACGTCAAGCCGGTCGGCGCGCTGGACCTCCTGCCCGACAAGACCGCCCGCGTGCTGAAGGACGCGGGCGAGGCGACATCCGGAGCCCCCGGCCTGATTGTGAACGTCGCGGTTGGGTATGGAGGTAGGCGTGAGATCGCTGATGCGGTGCGCTCTCTGCTCGTCGAGCAGGCGAGCCGGGGCATCGGCATCGAGGAGCTCGCCGAGAGCCTCGACGTCGAGCACATCGCCGAGCATCTCTACACGCGCGGCCAGCCTGACCCCGACCTGGTCATCCGGACGTCGGGGGAGCAGCGTCTCTCCGGATTCATGCTCTGGCAGAGCGCCCACTCGGAGTTCTACTTCTGCGAGGTCCACTGGCCGGACTTCCGCAAGGTCGACTTCCTCCGGGCGATGCGCTCCTACGCCGCGCGGCACCGGCGCTACGGTTCCTGACGGCAGGCCTCCACCCACGGACTTCCCGGACCTCCGGGCCGTCCCGCGCGGGCAGGGCCGCGGCGCCACCGAGAGTCCCCCGACAGTCAGGGAGATCGAGTGGCCACAACCTCCCCGCGCCGTCCCGTCCCCGGGATCCCCTCCGGAGCACCCGTTCCGGACCGGCGCACGTACGTCCTCGACACCAGCGTCCTGCTCGCCGACCCGGGGGCGATGACCCGGTTCGCCGAGCACGAGGTCGTACTTCCCATCGTCGTCATCTCCGAGCTCGAGGCCAAGCGTCACCACCCCGAGCTGGGCTACTTCGCCCGGCAGGCGCTCCGCCTGCTGGACGATCTCCGCGTCGAGCACGGGCGGCTGGACGAGCCCGTCGCGATCGCGGGGCCGCAGGGCGACCAGGGCGGGACCCTGCGCGTCGAGCTCAACCACGCCGATCCGAGCGTGCTGCCGGACGGCTTCCGGCTCGGCGACAACGACACCCGGATCCTGTCGGTGGCGGCCTGGCTGTCCAGGGAGGGCCGGGACGTCGTCCTGGTCTCCAAGGACCTGCCGATGCGGGTGAAGGCGTCCGCGGTCGGGCTCGCCGCCGAGGAGTACCGGGCCGAGCTCGCGGTCGTGGAGTCCGGCTGGACGGGGATGCGGGAGCTGGAGGTGCCCGCGGCCCATCTGGAGGACCTGTACGAGGACCGTTCCATCGACCTGGAGGAGGCGCGGGACCTCCCGTGCCACACGGGGCTGCGGCTGCTGTCGGAGCGCGGCTCCGCGCTCGCCCGGACGATGCCGGACAAGTCCGTGCGGCTCGTCCGCGGCGACCGCGAGGTGTTCGGGCTGCGCGGCCGGTCGGCGGAGCAGCGCATCGCGCTGGACCTGCTGATGGACGAGTCGGTCGGCATCGTGTCGCTCGGTGGCCGGGCCGGGACGGGCAAGTCGGCGCTCGCGCTGTGCGCGGGGCTGGAGGCCGTCCTGGAGGGGCGGAGGCACCGGAAGGTCGTGGTCTTCCGCCCCCTCTACGCCGTCGGCGGGCAGGAGCTCGGCTACCTGCCGGGGTCGGAGAACGAGAAGATGTCGCCGTGGGCGCAGGCCGTCTACGACACGCTGTCGGCGGTGACGACGCCGGAGGTCGTCGACGAGGTCCTGGATCGCGGGATGCTGGAGGTCCTGCCCCTGACCCACATCCGCGGCCGGTCGCTGCACGACGCGTTCGTGATCGTGGACGAGGCGCAGTCGCTGGAGCGGGGCGTGCTGCTGACCGTCCTGTCCCGGATCGGGGCGGGGTCGCGGGTCGTCCTCACCCATGACGTGGCGCAGCGCGACAACCTGCGCGTCGGCCGGCACGACGGGGTCGCGGCGGTGGTGGAGCGGCTGAAGGGCCATCCGCTGTTCGCGCACGTGACGCTGACCCGGTCCGAGCGGTCCCCGATCGCGGCGCTGGTCACCGACATGCTGGGGGATGTCACCGGCTGATATCGAAGCCTGACGTTCCGCATGCGGAATGCGGCCGGAAACCCGGCGACCCGTCCGATCGGGCGCCGGGTTTCTGTCTACACAAAGTGATTCTCCAGATACTTAACGTGTATCTGTGATGAAGGTCACAATCCCCGTGCAAATGCGCAGGAAACGCAGTTCTCTCCGGCGTTTCGGAGATCTGCCGCGCCGGTTGACAAGTGCGGCACTCTAAGCATTTATCTCGTTTCGGTTGCGGAGCAGCCCGCGCCCTCCGGCATTGTGTCTCCCCGTAAGCACCCCCCGAGCGGTGCCGTCCCGCAGCGCGACCCCCTCGCGAGAGCGCACCGGGACGTGCGCGCCCCACCGGGTGAAGCAGTTCGCACGCGCGTCCATGTGCGTGCGACCGTCGGAAGGACCGCCTTGTACGGAGACCATCCCGGGTCTTCAGGGCGAGACGATCGACAGACCTTCGGCCCCCCGCCGAACGTCCCCGGCACCGGCGAGCCCTACGCCGGCGCCTCCCACGAGGACGATGTGCGGGTCGCGGGCTCGGCGCCGCAGCCGTCCCCGGCAGGCGACACCCTGCCGCACCCCGACGCCCCCTTCCCCGGCGCCCCCGGCCCCGCGTTCGCGGACGCGGGCGCGCCCCGCGACGAGCTCGCGGCCGGCCCCGGGCCGTCCCGCCGCCCCCGCGCCGCGGGCACCGGACGCAAGGGCCTGCGGGTCGCGGCGGTGGCCGCGGGCGCGGCCGTGGTGCTCGGCGGCGGCGCGGTCGCCGCGTTCGCCATGACCGGCGGCGACGCGGAGGACGGCGACAAGGCGACCGTCGCCTCGTCCCCGCTCAACGACGCCGCAGCCGCGGAGCCGACCCCGCGGGTCGACCCGAAGGTGCTGGAGGCGGCGCGCAAGAAGCTCGCCCTGGAGCGCGCGTCCAAGCAGGTCCGCACCAAGGCGAAGGCCCCGGCTCTCCGTCCCAAGGGAACCCCCATCCCGACGAAGAAGCCCGACGACGAACCCTCGCAGGGCGGCGGCGCCCCCGCCGGCGACCCGGTCCCGGCCGGCGAGGCGCAGCGGATCGCCAAGGCGCTCATGCCGAACTACGGGTTCTCAGGCGACGGCGAGTTCGGCTGCCTGGTGAAGCTGTGGAACAAGGAGAGCCACTGGAACGTGCACGCCGACAACCCTTCGTCCGAGGCCTACGGCATCCCGCAGGCGAACCCCGGGTCGAAGATGGCGAGCGCGGGTCCGGACTGGCGGAACAACCCCACCACCCAGATCAAGTGGGGACTCGGCTACATCAAGAACCGCTACGGCACGCCGTGCGGCGCCTGGTCGCACTCCCAGCGGGTCGGCTGGTACTGACCTCCCGCCCCCGCCCCGCGCCCTCGGCGCGCCCGTTCGGTCCTACGGGCGCGCCGACGGCGGACGCGTCATCCGCAGGACGTCCAGCGCCTCGTCGAGCTGCTCGAGCGTCAGCCGCCCCTCGTCGACGTGCCCGCGCTCCAGCACCACCGCCCGGATCGTCCTGCGCTCCGCCAGCGCCTGCTTGGCGATCTTCGCGGCCTCCTCGTAGCCGAGGTACCGGTTCAGCGGCGTGACGATCGAGGGCGACGACTCCGCGTACTCGCGCATCCGCTCCTCGTCCGGCTCGATGCCGTCCACGCAGCGGTCCGCGAGGAGGCGGGAGGCGTTCGCCAGCAGGGTGATCGACTCCAGCACGTTCCGGGCGAGCATCGGCAGCATCACGTTCAGTTCGAAGGTCCCGGACGCGCCGCCGAACGCGACCGCCGCGTCGTTCCCGACGACCTGCGCGGCGACCTGCGCGACCGCCTCCGGGATCACCGGGTTCACCTTGCCCGGCATGATCGACGAGCCGGGCTGCAGGTCCGGCAGCCGGATCTCGGCGAGCCCGGCCCGCGGCCCCGACCCCATCCAGCGCAGATCATTGGCGATCTTGGTGAGGCCGACCGCGATCGTGCGGAGCGCGCCGCTCGCCTCCACCAGGCCGTCCCGCGCGCCCTGCGCCTCGAAATGGTCGCGCGCCTCCGTCAGCGGCAGCCCCGTCGCCCGCGCGATCTCCGCGATGACGCCGGCGGCGAACCCGGGCGGGGTGTTGATGCCGGTGCCGACCGCCGTGCCGCCGAGCGGCAGCTCCGCCAGCCGGGGCAGGACGGCCTCCAGCCGCTCCACCCCGTACCGCGCCTGGGCGGCGTAGCCCCCGAATTCCTGGCCGAGGGTGACGGGCGTCGCGTCCATCAGATGGGTGCGGCCCGACTTCACGACGGACGCCCACGCGCGCGCCTTGCGGTCGAGCGCCGCCTCCAGATGCCTCAGGGCGGGGATGAGATCGCCCAGGACGGCCCCGGTGGCCGCGATGTGGATGGAAGACGGGAACACGTCGTTGGACGACTGAGAGGCGTTCACGTGGTCGTTGGGATGGACGGGCCGCCCGAGCCGCTCCTGCGCGAGCGTCGCGACGACCTCGTTCGCGTTCATGTTGGACGACGTCCCCGACCCCGTCTGGAACACGTCGATGGGGAACTGGTCGTCCCACCGCCCGGCCGCGACCTCCAGCGCCGCCTCGGTGATCGCCGCCGCGAGGTCCGCGTCGAGGACGCCCAGTTCGGCGTTCACCGTCGCCGCCGCCGCCTTGATGTGGCCGAGCGCGGCGATGTGCGCGGGCTCCAGCCCCCGGCCCGAGATCGGGAAGTTCTCCACCGCGCGCTGCGTCTGCGCCCGCCATTTGGCGGCGGCGGGCACCCGCACCTCGCCCATGGAGTCGTGCTCGACCCGGAAGTCCCCGTGCTCGGTCATGCAAGCCACCTCTCCGCTCTCGTCCTGCCCTACGGGCAGCACACGGGGTGGTTCCCGCATTCCCGCGGAAATTCCCGGATCAGCCTCCGGAGCCCTCCTCGTTGAGGGTGATGTTCTTGCGCTCGCCGGGCGCCCCGGCGGGCTGCTGCGCGCCCTTCACCCACACGTCGCAGGCGGACGCGTCGTACAGCACCGCGTTGATGCGCGGCTCGCTGTACTTGCGGGCCTCGCCCGGCTTCAGCGTCTCGTCGCTGAGCACCGTGCTCGCGTTCCCCGGCACCGACACGAAGATCTTGCAGGGCGCGGTGCGGGCGCGGATCACCAGCGTGCTGTCGGCGACGCCGGGCGGGGCGGCGCGTCCCGGATCGCCCGTCGGGGACGTGGCGGACGAGGTCGGGGACGGCCCCGGGCTCTCCTTCATCATCCCGACGACCAGCGCGGTCGCGCCGATCCCGCAGGACGCCACGGTCGCGCCGACCAGCGCGATCACGGCGAGCATCCGGTACCGGGGCGTGGGCGGCGGCCGGCGGCCCGCCCGCGGCCCGGTCAGCGCCCGCTCCAGCCGGTCGGCGGCGCGGGCGTGGCTGAGCCGCCGGGTCGGGTTCTTGTCCAGCAGCCCGGTGATCACGGGGGCGAGCGACCCGGCGTTCTGCGGGGACGGCGTCGACTCGTTCGCCAGGGCGCTGAGCGTCGCCATCACGTTCTCGCGCTCGAACGGCGGACGGCCCTCCAGCGCGGCGTACAGCGTCGCGCCGAGCGACCACAGGTCCGAGCGCGGCGTGGCCTTCTCGCCGGCCGCGACCTCGGGCGCCACGTACGCGGGCGACCCCATGAAGTGCCCGGTCTTGGTCAGGCTCGCCGACCCGGACGAGAACGCAAGCCCGAAGTCGGTGAGCACCACCCGGTCGCCGTCCAGCAGCACGTTGGAGGGCTTGAGGTCGCGGTGCACGATCCCCGCCTTGTGGGCGATGGCGAGCGCGTCCAGCAGTTTGCGGCCGATGTGCGCGACCTGTTCGGGCGGCAGCGGACCGGACCGCTCGATGAGCTGCTCCAGGCTGGGCGCCTCGATCAGCTCCATCACGATCCAGGGCCGGCCCTGCTCGATCACCACGTCGTAGACCTCGACGATCGAGTGGGTGCGCAGCTGGGCCGGCGCGCGCGCCTCGCGGAGCGTGCGCCGGTAGAAGACGACCCGGTCGTCCTCGGAGAGGGCCTCCGGGAGCCGCAGCTCCTTGATCGCGACGGCGCGATCGAGGAGCTCGTCGTGCCCTCTCCAGACGGTGCCGTTGGCGCCCTGGCCTATTTCCGAGACCAGCCGGTAGCGCGTCGCTAGCACGAGGCGCTCTGACTGAGACATGGCGGAAAAGATACCGGAGTGGCCGCGTGGTCATCGGCGAGACCGCGGGACCAACTTAGATTTCGGGCCAATACTGTGACCTATCGGTCGCGGGACGGCGAGCTTTCAGCGACGGCCGATCGTGAGGACGGGTCCGGTGGTGTCGGCGAAGAAGTCGCCGCCCTTGTCGTCGACCACGATGAAGGCGGGGAAGTCCTCGACCTCGATCTTCCAGACGGCCTCCATGCCGAGCTCCGGGTACTCCAGGACCTCGACCTTCTTGATGCAGTCCTGGGCGAGGCGGGCCGCCGGGCCGCCGATGGAGCCGAGGTAGAAGCCGCCGTGCGCCGCGCAGGCGTCCGTGACCTGCTGCGAGCGGTTGCCCTTGGCGAGCATGACGAGCGAGCCGCCCGCCGCCTGGAACTGCTCGACGTAGGAGTCCATGCGCCCGGCCGTGGTGGGGCCGAACGAGCCGGACGCGTAGCCCTCGGGGGTCTTCGCGGGGCCCGCGTAGTAGACGGCGTGGTCGCGCAGGTACCGCGGCATCGGCTCGCCCGCGTCCAGCCGCTCCTTGATCTTGGCGTGCGCGATGTCGCGCGCCACGACGAGCGGCCCGGTCAGCGACAGCCGCGTCTTCACCGGGTACCTGGTCAGCTCGGCGCGGATCTCGTCCATCGGACGGTTCAGGTCGATCCGCACCACCGTGTCGTCCAGGTGCTCGTCGGTGGTGTCCGGCAGGTAGTGCGCCGGGTCGGTCTCCAGCCGCTCCAGGAAGACGCCCTCCGCGGTGATCTTCGCGAGGGCCTGCCGGTCGGCGCTGCACGACACCGCGATCGCCACCGGGCAGGACGCGCCGTGCCGGGGCAGCCGGATCACGCGGACGTCGTGGCAGAAGTACTTCCCGCCGAACTGGGCGCCGATCCCGAGCCGCTGCGTCAGCTCGAACACCTGCTGCTCCAGCTCCACGTCCCGGAACCCGTGGCCCAGCGGGGAACCCTCCGCCGGGATCGTGTCCAGGTAGTGCGCGGACGCGTACTTCGCCGTCTTCAGCGCGTACTCCGCGGACGTGCCGCCCACCACGATGGCCAGGTGGTAGGGCGGGCAGGCGGCCGTCCCCAGCGAGCGGATCTTCTCCTCCAGGAACTGGAGCATCCGCTTCGGGTTCAGGACGGCCTTGGTCTCCTGGTAGAGGAACGACTTGTTCGCGCTGCCGCCGCCCTTGGCCATGAACAGGAACTTGTAGGACCCGCCGGGCGCCGCGTACAGCTCGATCTGCGCGGGCAGGTTGTTCCCGGTGTTCTTCTCGTCCCACATCGTGACCGGCGCCATCTGCGAGTAGCGCAGGTTCAGCCTCGTGTACGCGTCGTGGACGCCGCGCGAGATGTGCTCCTCGTCGCGGCCGTCGGTGAGGACGTGCTGGCCGCGCTTGCCCATCACGATCGCGGTGCCGGTGTCCTGGCACATCGGCAGGACGCCGCCGGACGCGATGCCCGCGTTCTTCAGCAGGTCGAGCGCCACGAACCGGTCGTTGGGGGAGGCCTCGGGGTCGTCCAGGATCCGCCGGAGCTGCGCCAGGTGGGCGGGCCGCAGCAGGTGCGCGATGTCGCGCATGGCGGTCTCGGTGAGCAGCCGCAGCGCCTCCGGCTCGACCTGGAGGAAGGTCCGGCCGCCGGCCTCGAACGTGGACACCCCGTCGGAGGTGAGGAGCCGGTACTCCGTCTCGTCGGTGCCGAGCGGGAGCAGATCGGTGTAGGAGAATTCAGGCATCTTTGGAGGATCCTCGCGCGATTCCGGTGGGGCCGCCCCCAGGTTACGGCCCGCCGGTCCCCGGCCCGTCCGCACCCCGGGACGTCGGCCGGTGCCGGGCGCGGTCGGGCGGGTGACGCTCCGCACACCGTTGAACGCTGAATTGACGTGACCGACCTTCATCTCCCCCTCGACCGGGCCGCCGGCCGGCTCTCCGCGCAGATCGCGGCCGGATTCCGCGCCGCCGTCAGGTCGGGCCGGCTCACCGCCGGCACGCGGCTGCCGTCCAGCCGCGACCTCGCCCGCGATCTCGGCGTCTCCCGCGGCGTCGTCGTCACCGCCTACGAGCAGCTCATCGCCGAGGGCTTCCTGCTCGCCCGCCGCGGCGACGGCACCCGCGTCGCGCCCCTGGCCCGCTCCGACGGCACGGCGCGCTCCGACGGCACGGGCGGCACCGGCGGCACCGGCGGCGCGGCGCGCTCCGGCGGCGCGGGCGGAACCCGTGACGCGGCCGGTTCCGGTGGCGCCGCACGCCGCGGCGCCACCGGCGGCCCCGACGACGCCCCCGGCCCCGTGCCCGCCTACGACCTGTGGCCCGGCCACCCCGACCTGTCGGCGTTCCCCCGCGAGCGCTGGCTCGCCGCCGCCCGCGCCGCGCTGCGCGTCCTCCCGCGCGAGGAGCTCGGCTACCCCGACCCCGCCGGCGCGCTCGCCCTGCGCGCCGAGCTCGCCGGGTACCTGGGCCGCGTCCGCGCCGCGCACGCCGACCCGGGCCGACTGGTGATCATGAACGGGGTGGCGCAGGGGCTGTCGGGGGTCGTCCGGGTGCTCGCCGCGGCCGGGCACCGCACCCTCGCCGTCGAGGACCCGACGAGCGACCGGCAGCTTCCGATGCTGGCGGCGGCGGGCGTCCGGCTCGTCCGCGTGCCCGTCGACGGGCAGGGCCTGGACGTCGCGGCCCTGGAGCGCACCGGCGCGCGGGCCGTCCTGGTCACGCCCGCGCACCAGTACCCGACCGGCGTCGTGCTGTCCCCGGCCCGCCGGGCCGCGCTCATCGCCTGGGCGCGCGACGTGAACGGGATCGTGATCGAGGACGACTACGACGCCGAGTTCCGCTACGACCGCGAGCCCGTCGGCTGCCTCCAGGGCGTCGACCCCGACCGCGTCGTCCTGCTCGGCTCGGTGAGCAAGTCCCTCGCGCCCGCCCTGCGGCTCGGCTGGGTGGTGGCCCCGCCCGCCCTCGCGGAGGGGCTGCGCGTCCACCGGAGCCACCACGACCTCGGCACCGCCGTCCTGGAGCAGCACACCCTCGCCACGCTCATCGAGAGCGGCGCCTACGACCGGCATCTGCGCACGATGCGGCGCCGCTACCGCGCCCGCCGCGACGCCCTCGCCGCCGCTCTGGTCGAACATCTGCCCGGCGCGACGGTTCACGGCGTCTCAGCGGGCATTCACCTGTACGTGGACCTGCCCCCCGGCACCGACGAGGCGGCCGTCGTGGCCCGCGCCGCGGACGCGGGCGTCCGCGTGACCGGTGCGCGCCCGATGTGGTCGCCCGCGCGGGCCGCGGCCGCGCGGCCCGCGCTCGTCCTCGGCTACGCGGGGCTGAGCGAGTCCCGCCTGGCCAGGGCGGCGGAGCTGCTCGGACGCGCGGTTACCCAGGGTGCTCGTGGGTAGGACAACGAACCACGGTGGAGGAGGTACGGATGTCTCTGGATGAGGCCGCACGCCAGCTCAAGATGGCCGCGCACGATGCCCAGGTGGCCTTCGACTGTGTGGGGCTGGGCGACCTCGAAAGGGCGCAGGAGCACGCGGTGACGCTCCGCGCCGCGGCGGACGCCGCCGAGGTGGCCCTCTCGCGCGCCCTGACGGACATGACCCCGGAGGAGGCCCAGGAGGCCGGCGAGCACGCGGTCTCGCTGCTCGAGGAGCCCGCCGGGCGCCAATAACAGCCCAGGCTCGTACGGCCGGCCGCGCGCGGGCTCAGACGACGGGCCGTTCCATGGCGGGGGCGTCCGGCCGGGCGCCCTCGACCGGTTCGGGCGCGAAGCCCCGCGCGGTCGCGAAGACGACCAGGATCAGCACGGTCGGGACGATGAACGCCAGCCGCAGCCCGTGGTCGGCGCTGACCGGCGCGATCGCGCCGACCACGGCGGCGCCGAGCACGAAGCCGACGTAGTTGAAGATGTTGACCCGGGCCACGGCGACGCCGAGGCCCGTCGGGTCGACGTTCCCGGCGGCGGTGAACGACACGGGCGCGATCACGCTGAGCCCGAGCCCGGCCACCGCGAACGCGGTGATCGCGAGCCCCGGGTTCGGCGCGGCCACCACTCCGATCATGCCGAGGAGGCCGACGAGCCCGCCGATCCGGACGACCCGGACCGGCCCCGACCGGCGCACCGCGAGGTCCGCGACGGCGCGGCTCGCGACCATCGCGACCTGGTAGGCGACGTAGCCGAGCGGCGCGACCCAGTCGCTGCCGCCCAGCTCGTCGTCCAGGTACTTGGCGCCGTAGCTGGAGATCGCCGCGTCGGCCAGGTACGCCACCCCCATCGCGGCCCCCACGATGAGGATGGGCCGCCACGGGACGCGCCGTCCCGCCGCCTTGAGCTCCGCGTGGGTGGGGCCGTCGCCCTCCTCCGTCCGGCGGTAGAGCCGGTGGCCGGTGGCCAGCGAGGCGGCGATCCCGACGGCGGCGGCGGCCGCGAAGCACGCCGCCAGCGGCAGGTCGACCTTGTTGGACAGCGCGGCCCACAGCCCGCCGAGGATGCCCGCGACGCTCCACACCGCGTAGAACCCGGTGATCAGCGACACCCCGTAGCGCCGCTCGACCGCGACGGCCTGCGCGTTCATCGACGCGTCCACGGCGCCGACGAACAGGCCGAACAGCGCGACCGCCGCGTACAGCGCGGGGTCGTTGTCGCCGGTCAGCCCGATCGCGACGATCGACAGCGCCACGCCGGGCTGGGACACCCGCAGCACGAGCCCGCTGCCCACCCGGGGGAAGAGCGCGCCGGAGATCACGCTGCCCACGCCCGCGACGAGGGGGACCATCAGCAGCACCAGGGAGAGCGTGGCGTCGCTGAGATGGTGGGCCTTCTGCATCTGCGGGACCTGCGTCACCAGCGACGCGAAGCACAGTCCCTGGACGGCGAAGCCCGTGTAGGCGGCGAACCTGGCCCGCCGGTCGCGCGTCGTGGTGCTCATGGGCCGCCCCTCAGAACTGCGCAAATGCGAAGAATATTCGCGTCAGCCTAAGAGCGCCGCGACCCCGGGTCAATCGATCAGGCGCTTGCGCATCCCGCTCACCGCGATCAGCCACATCAGCGCCGCGAACAGCACCAGGGCGCCCAGATGCCCGAGGTCGGCGAGGGGCCGCAGCCCGAACACCGCGTGCCGCACCAGCTCCACGCAGTGGAACAGCGGGTTGAGCAGCGCCGCCTTCTCCGCCCATTCCGGCAGCGTCCCGACCGGGAAGAACGTCCCCGCCACCAGGAACAGCGGCGTCACCACACCGGTGATCACGTAGTCGAACGAGTTGATGGACGGCACCACCGACGACGTCCACATCCCGAACAGCCCGAATCCGAGCGCCGTCACGAACGCGATGAACGGCACCAGCAGCATCCCCGGCGCGGGGTCGAGCCCGAAGAACAGCGCGACGACCAGCGGCGTGCACGAGTACACGGAGGACTTCGCCGCGATCCACAGCGCCTCGCCGGTCACCAGCTCGTGGACGTCCACGGGCGCCGCCAGCATCGCGTCGTAGGTGTGCTGGAACACCCGCCGGATGTAGCCGTTGAACATGCCGGGGAACACCGACGTGAACAGCGCCGCCGTCCCCACCACGCCCGTCGCCACGAAGTCGAGGTACCGGTAGTCGCCGACCGCCGCCACCATCGACCCGAACCCGTAGCCGAACGCCAGCAGGAAGAACGTCGGCTCCACCATCGACGCGAACGACTGCGAGCGCCAGTACCGCTTGTACAGCGCCAGCTCGTGCCGCCAGATGCCGCGCACCGCCGCCGGCTCGAACCTCTTCAACCGCTCCGCGGCCTGCGCGCTCATTCCACCCGCTCCCCGGTCAGCACGACGAACACGTCCTCCAGGCTGGCGGCCCGCCGGACCCCGTCCGGGCCCAGCAGATCGTCCAGCGAGGGCGGTATCGTCTCGGCCTTCAGGACCGACACCGACGGCCCGGTCCGGCGCGTCGGCAGGCCCGCCTCGTGGGCGAGCCGCTCCACCTCCACGAGCCGGTCCGGCGGGCCGTAGTGCTCCACGACCCGCTCGCCCGCGTAGGCCGCGACCAGCTCGGCGGGCGCCCCGCGCGCGATCACCCGGCCGTGCGACATCAGCGCGCACTCGTCCGCCAGCCGCTCGGCCTCCTCGATGTAGTGCGTCGACATCAGCACGGTCGTGCCGCCCGCTCGCAACCCGTCGATCAGCCCCCACAGCTCCGCCCGGACCTGCGGGTCGAGGCCGACGGTCGGCTCGTCCAGCAGCACCAGCGCGGGCCGGTGCACCAGCCCGCGCGCGATCAGCAGCCGGCGCCGCATACCCCCGGAGAGGTCGTCGACCTTCGTCCGCTGCCGCTCCGTCAGGTGCGCCAGGGCCAGCGCGTCGTCCACCGCCTGCCGGCGCCGCCCCCGCGGCACCCGGTACAGGTGCGCGAACACCTCCAGGTTCTCCCGCGCCGTCAGCTCCTCGTCGAGGTTGTCCTGCTGCGGGACGACCCCCATCGCGGCCCGCGCCCGCTTGGACTCGCGCGGCACCTCGAAGCCGAGGACGCGGATGGACCCCTCGTCCGCCCGCGCCTGCGCGGTGAGCAGCTTCATGGTCGTCGACTTGCCCGCCCCGTTCGGCCCGAGGAGCCCGAGGCAGCTGCCCGCGGGCACCTCCAGGTCGAGGCGGTCCACCGCCGTGAAGCCGCCGAACCGCTTCACGACGCCGCGCAGGCTGATCGCGGCGGAGACCGCCCGCCCGCCGCCGGTCTCCTCGACTCGTTGCACCGTCATCCGTTCCACATTAGGCACCGGTTCCGCCGCGACCTACTGATTTTCCCCGCGGCCGCTACCCTCTAGGAGTGGACATGTCCCGCCCCGAGCCCGTCACGCGCGTTCGCGACCTGCGCGCCTCCGACGCCGACCGGGAACGCGTCGCCGCCGTCCTCGGCGACGCCCTCGCGGACGGCCGCATCACGATGGACGAGCACGCCGCCCGCACGTCCCGCGTCTACGAGGCCCGCACCCTCGGCGACCTGGTCGGCGTCACCGGCGACCTCGGCCCCGACCCGATCCTGGTCGACGACCGCCCCGTCTCGGTGTTCTTCGGCCGCGCCCACCGCGAGGGGCGCTGGGTCGTCCCCGTCCGCCTCCCCCTCCTGGCCCTCTTCGGCACGGTCGAACTCGACCTGCGCGAGGCCGTGCTGCAGCGCCGCCACGTCGTGGTCGACTCGACGCTCCTGGCGGGCCGCATCCGCCTCCTCGTCCCCGAGGGCGTCCGCGTGGACGTGACGGGCCGCACCTTCCTCACCCCGAGGGACGTGCGCACCCGCCCCACCACCGAGGGCCCCACGGTGGAGATCACCGGAACCATGGTCCTCGGCTCGATCAAGGCCCGTTCCCCGAAGCGCACCCTGAGATCACGGGTCCGGGGCCGCCTGACCCGTGGGAAGTGACGAGCCCCGGCCCGGGGTGTCCGCAGGCCGGGGCCGAAAAGCCGTTTACACGGCGGTGTCGAAGTTGATCGCGCTGTAGGCGCGCAGCTTGTTCAGCTGGTGCTCGCTGGAGACGGTCCGGATGGTGCCGCTGCGGGAGCGCATGACCAGGGAGTGGGTGACGGCGGTGCCCTGGCGGTAGCGGACGCCGTCGACGAGCTCGCCGTCGGTGATGCCGGTCGCCGCGAAGAAGACGTCGTCGGACGTGACGAGGTCGTCGGTGGTCAGGACGCGGCCGAGGTCGTGGCCCGCGTCGATCGCCTTCTGCCGCTCGGCGTCGTCCTGCGGCCACAGGCGGCCCTGGATGACGCCGCCGAGGGCCTTGATGGCGCAGGCGGCGATGATGCCCTCGGGGGTGCCGCCGATGCCGAGGAGCAGGTCGACGCCGGTGCCCGCGCGGGCGGCCATGATGGCGCCCGCGACGTCGCCGTCCATGATGAACTTGATGCGGGCGCCCGCCTCGCGGACCTCCTTGACGATGCCCTCGTGGCGGGGCCGGTCGAGGATGCAGACGGTCACGTCGTGCGGGGACGAGCCCTTCGCGCGGGCGATCGCGCGGATGTTGTCGCCGATGGGGCGCTCGATGTCGACGACGTCGGCCGCCTCGGGGCCGGTGACGAGCTTCTCCATGTAGAACACGGCGGACGGGTCGAACATCGAGCCGCGCGGCGCGACGGACAGCACCGCGATCGCGTTGTTCATGCCGAGCGCGGTGAGGCGGGTGCCGTCCACCGGGTCGACGGCGACGTCGCACTCGGCGCCGCTGCCGTCGCCGACGGCCTCGCCGTTGTAGAGCATGGGGGCGTTGTCCTTCTCGCCCTCGCCGATCACGACGACGCCGCGCATCGAGACCGTGTTGATGAGCTGGCGCATCGCGTTCACGGCCGCGCCGTCGGCGCCGTTCTTGTCACCGCGGCCGACCCAGCGCGCGGCGGCCATCGCGGCCGCCTCGGTCACCCGGACGAGCTCCATCGCGAGGTTGCGGTCGGGCGCCGCGGGCTCGGTCTCGAGCGGGGAGGAGACGGTCGTTTCGTCGGACATGCGAGGCAGCCCCTTCGGTCGATGGTGACTGGGATTGTCCGTGGACGGGACGCCGCGTCACAAATTGGACCAGACCAACCGGTGGAGGCCGTCCCAGGGCGACGTTTCGACGGTCACACCGGTAAGGGATCGTTTCCCCCTCGACGGAGGGCGTAATCTCAAGCCCCATGAGCAGCGACATCGACGTCCCGTCCGGCGGGGTGGCCCAGAACCGCGGGGCGCGTGCCGGCGACGCCCCCGCGCGGACCTCCGACCGGGGGGCCGCCACCCGCGGAGCCCTGCTGGCGGCGGCCCGGGACGTCTTCTGTGAGTCGGGCTTCGCGCAGGCCGCGGTGACGGACATCGTCGCGAAGGCCGGGGCCAGCGTCGGCAGCCTCTACCACCACTTCAACGGCAAGGCCGACCTGTACCTGACCCTGTTCGAGGAGTTCCAGGCCCGGCAGCAGGAGCGCACCCGCGAGGCGATCAGCGCCGTCCGGGACGCGGGCGAGACCGACCCGATGCGGCTGTTCATCGCCGGCGCGGGCGCCTACCTCGGCGGCTGCCTGGAGGAGCGGGACGTCGCTCGGCTGTTCATCTCCGGCGACGGCCCGCCCGGGTTCGACCGCGTGATGCGCCAGCGGCTCGGGAAGTGGGCGCGCCGCAACGCCGCGCTGTTCCACACCGCCGACGGGGGCGTGGACGAGGCGCTGGTCATCGTGCTGACGGGCGCGATGGCGGGCGCCGTGTCGGACATCTCGCTGCTGGAGGACGAGGCCGCCGCCCGCCGCCTCGCCGAGGAGATCATGAACATCGTCGCGACGATCCGCAACCCCCGTACGGAGCAGCTCTGACCGTGCGGGATCCTGGTGGGGTGACGGACAAGACCCCTGCCACCGCTCCCGAGACCGACGAGACCGAGACCGGCGAGGCCGCGTCCCGGGAGACCGGGACGCCCGCCCGGCCCGCCGTGGTCCAGGTGAGTCCCGGTGTGCACAAGCGCCTGACCACCGGGCTCGGCGGCTTCACGATGGCCATGGGCGCCTGCCTGCTGCTGGTGCTGGCGATCTACCTGATCACGCCGCGCAGCACCAAGGAGGTCCTGCCGACGGTCGACTACGCCTCGCAGCTGTGGGCGCTGCGGAACGCCTCTCCGTACACCGTGCACGCCCCGGAGGGGCTGCCGGTGGGGTGGCGGCCGACGAGCTCGCGGGTCCACGGGCTGGACGACGAGTCGGGCAGGAAGCCCGTCGCGTGGCATCTCGGGTTCGTGACGCCCGGCGACGAGTACGCGGCGCTGGAGCAGAGCAACGAGAAGCCGTCCGACTACGTGCCGCGCATGACGAACAACCGGAACGCGCTCGGCACGTACCAGGTGAACGGCGTCACGTGGCAGAAGTACCACCGCAAGGACAAGAAGGCGAACTCCCTGGCCCGGACGCTGCCGAACGGCGTGAGCCTGGTCGTGACGGGCACGGCGACGTACGAGGAGCTCGCGGTGCTGGCGGCGGCGCTGAAGCCGCAGCCCAAGCAGGACGCGCCGCTGAACCCGTCGCCCTCCGCGACGCCGTAGCGGCGGGCTCCGGAAGCGGCGGGGGCCTCAGAAGGGGGCGGGGGCGTCGCCGTCCTCGGCGGGGGCCATCGCGGCGGCCAGCCGGGCGCGGGCGCCCTCCAGCCACTCCTCGCAGATCGCGGCGAGCCTCTCGCCCCGCTCCCACAGCGTGAGGGACTCCTCCAGCGTCAGCCCGCCCGCCTCGAGCCGCTTCACGACGTCGGTCAGCTCGTCCCGGGCGCGCTCGTACGACAGCTTCTCTTCGGCCACGCGCACCACCTTAGGCGTCCGCGCGGCCCGCCACGTCCACGTCGAGGCGCCCGCCGGAGAGCCGGACGTGGAGCCGCTCCGCCTCCGCGACGTCCGCCGGCTTCCGGACGACCGTCCCGTCCTCGCGCTGGACGATCGCGTAGCCGCGTTCCAGCGTCGCGGCGGGGGAGAGGGCGAGGAGCCGGGCGCGGGTGTGCGACAGCTCGTCACCGGCCCGGTCGAGGGCGGCGGACAGGCAGCGGCGCGTCCGGTCCCGCAGCGCGAGGACCTGCTCGGACTGCCGCTCGATCTCCCGGACGGGGTCGGCCAGCGCGGGCCGCGACCGGACGCCCTTCAGCCAGGCGGCCTCCCGCTCCAGCCCGCCGGTCAGGCAGCGCCGTGCCCGGTCCCGGAGCTGCCGGACGAGCTGGAGCTGCTCTCGCACGTCCGGGACGGCCTTCTTCGCCGCGTCGGTCGGGGTGGACGCCCGCACGTCCGCGACGAGGTCCAGCAGGGGGGTGTCCTGCTCGTGCCCGATCGCGCTGACCACCGGCGTGCGGGCCTCGGCGACGGCGCGCACCAGGGTCTCGTCCGAGAACGGCAGCAGGTCCTCCATCGCGCCGCCGCCCCGCGCGATCACGATCACCTCGACCTCGGGGTCGGCGTCCAGCCTGCGGAGTGCCTCCATCACCTCGCCGACCGCGTACGAGCCCTGCACGGCGGTGTTCTCGACGCGGAACGCGACGGCGGGCCAGCGTCGCCGCGCGTTCTGCAGGACGTCGTGCTCGGCGTCGGAGTCGCGGCCGCAGATCAGCCCGATCCTTCCGGGCAGGAACGGCAGCGGCCGCTTGCGCTCGGGCCGGAACAGCCCCTCGGACGCGAGGACCCGCTTCAGCCGCTCCAGCCGGGCGAGCAGCTCCCCGACGCCGACCGGCCGGATCTCCAGGGCGCTGAGCGAGAACGTCCCGCGGTTGATCCAGAAGTCGGGCTTGGCGTGCACGACGACGCGCGCGCCGTCGGTCACGGCGGGCCCGGCCGCCTCGAACACCGGGCGCGGCCCGACGACCCGCACCGACATGTTCGCCACGGGGTCGCGGAGCGTCATGTAGACGGTCCCGCCGCGCGCGTTCAGCTCGGTGATCTGGCCTTCGACCCAGATCCGGCCGAGCCTCCCGATCCAGCCGCCCACCGCCTGCAGGACGGTCCGGACCGGGACCGGCGCCTCCGCCGTGGTCTCCATCGCCATGCCCGGCAGCCTACGGCGTCGGGATCACTCTCCATGGCCGTAGGGACTCTTTCACCGCGTCAGGGACGGCGGATCAGCTCAGGCCGTTCAGTTTCGCGATGCGGTTCTCGTACATGCGGATCACGTCCGGGCGGGCGGCGTGCTTGCGCTCGTACTCGCGCAGCAGCTTCACCTGGTCGGCGGACAGCCCGCGCAGCCGCGCGCGCAGCTGCGGGAGCGTGGCGGTGTCGTAGTTCGGCACCGGCAGCTCCTCGGCGATGTGCTCGGCCTCGGCCTGCGCGGCGGGCTTGCTCTCGGGCCGCGGCTCGAACACGGCCTCGTCCGCGGCCTTCGGCTCAGCGGCCTTCGGTTCGGCCGCCTTCGGCTTCGCGGGCTCCGCCTCGGCGGGCGCGGGCTTGCCCGGCTCCGGCTTCGCGGCGGCGGGCTTGCCGATGGAGATCTCCTGGCCGGCGCGGCGCTCGGGCGCCGTGCGGACGGGGCGCGCGGCGCGGGGCGCCGGGGCCGGCTCGGGCTCCTGGTCGCCGCGGACGCGCTCCACGACCCGACCGACGACCTTCTCGGCCGTGTGCTGGACGTCGGTGCGGAGCCGGCCGAGCACCGGCTTCACGCCGCCGCCCTCGGTGATCTCCTTGTAGTCCTTGGTGACCCGGTCGCTGAGCAGCAGGGCGCGGCCGACCCCGAACATGGCGAGGCGGACGGCGTGCAGCGGAAGGTCGCGCACCTGCTCGCCCACCGTGTCCTGGACGTGCTGCTTGAGGCGGCGCGGCGATCTCGTCATCGTCTTCCCTCTCCTGGCGTCCTTGGTCTGCGAACCGGGCGGTGCGGCTATGGAAAGTGCCGTCTTCACTTTGCCCCATGCGTGCGAATGCGGTCACCCCGGGTTAGCGGATTTCTGTCCGGAAGCGCGTGGATTGGGTCACATAGCGGGCTCCACCTGAGCTTCCGTCCGGGGGACCCGAGCGGGCGGTGCGCCCCGATCGTCCGATGTGCCGCGCGTCCGGCACGCTCTCGTACGATGGTGTGCATGACCGCCAACAGCCAGCGCCGTGTCCTGCTCGCCAAGCCGCGTGGTTACTGCGCCGGCGTCGACCGGGCCGTCGAGACCGTGGAGATCGCCCTGGAGAAGTACGGGGCGCCGATCTACGTGCGCAAGCAGATCGTGCACAACGTCCACGTCGTGAAGACGCTGGAGGAGCGCGGGGCGATCTTCGTGGACGAGACCGAGGAGGTCCCGGAGGGCTCGATCGTGGTGTTCTCCGCCCACGGCGTCGCGCCGGTCGTCCACGACGAGGCGGCGGGGCTGAACCTGCGCACCATCGACGCGACGTGCCCGCTGGTCACGAAGGTCCACAAGGAGGCGGTCCGGTTCGCCGCCCAGGACTACGACATCCTGCTCATCGGGCACGAGGGGCACGAGGAGGTCATCGGCACCACCGGTGAGGCCCCCGACCACATCCACCTCGTCGACGGGCCGGACGACGTCGCGAACGTGACGGTCCGCGACCCCGAGAAGGTGGCGTGGCTGTCCCAGACGACCCTGTCGGTGGACGAGACGATCGCGACGGTCGAGAAGCTGCGCGAGCGGTTCCCGAAGCTGACGGACCCGCCGTCCGACGACATCTGCTACGCCACCCAGAACCGGCAGGTCGCGGTCAAGGAGATGGCCGCGCAGTGCCAGCTGGTGATCGTGGTGGGCTCCGTGAACTCGTCCAACTCCGTGCGGCTCGTCGAGGTCGCCAAGGAGCACGGCGCCGACGACGCCCACCTCGTCGACTACGCCGAGCAGATCGACGAGGCGTGGCTGGAGGGCGTGTCCACCGTGGGCGTCACGAGCGGCGCGTCCGTGCCGGACGAACTCGTCCAGGGCGTGCTGGCCTGGCTCGCCGAGCGCGGGTTCGGCGCGGCGGAGGAGATCGAGTCGGTCCAGGAGAGGATGCGGTTCGCGCTCCCGCACGAGCTGCGCAAGGACCTGCGGATCACGCCCGTCTGACCGGTCCGGCCTGGGCCGGGTCAGTCGGTGTCGCGGTGCCGGGCGCGGCGCGGCGGGGAGTCGTCCCAGCGCACCGGGTTCTCGTTCTCCTCCTGCTCGAACAGCCGCACCCCGGCGAGCTTGTCGCGCAGCTCCCGCACGTTCGCGGGCAGGCCGCGCGCCATCGCGATGACGAGGACGAGCAGCGTCGCGAAGAACAGCCACGGCGCGGTCGCGGCGAGGGCGGTGAACACGCCGACGGTGAGGGCGCGCAGCAGCGACCCGTCGCCGAGGGACGTGACGAGCACCGCGAGGAACGTGGCCGCGAAGAACATGACCGGCGGGGACACGACGAGCGTGAGCAGGTCGGCGGGGCGGGTCGCGAACGCGGCGAGGGCGCAGCCGACCGCGAACCCGCCGCCCGCGAGCAGCGGCAGGTCGAGCCAGCGCGACAGGACCGCGCAGACGAACGCGGTGCCGAACACCACGACGACGCCGCCGCGCCCGGTGAGGGTGACCGGGCCGCCGCGGTCGCGGGCCCGCTCGCGGGCGCGGGCCGCGCGGGAGCGGGCGGCCGCCGCGCCGCGCTGCCCCCGGGCGCGCCCCCTGGGGGCGGCGGCCGTGGCGCCGCCTCCCGGCGCGTCGTTCGCCGTCGGTGTGCTCATCGCCACCTCTCTCGCCCGTCGGACTGCTCCGGGACGGTCCGTCCGCTGAAACCTACCGGTTCGGTGGCCGTTTCCCCCTGAGATCCACTCGTGCCGCCGGCGCGCTCCGCCGTGTCGTGCCCGGTAGGTCCGTCATGTCCGGTGAGTTCGGCGGCCGACAGGGCCCGGGGGCTCTCCTCGACCGGGCGCGGCCCGTCCAGGGCGTCCTCGACGACGCCGAGCTCGTTCAGCCGCCGGGCGCTCACCAGGACCCGCGTCTCCAGGGAGCCGACCGTCCGGTTGTAGGCCTTCGTCGCGGACGTCAACGCCCGGCCCAGCTCATCGACGTGCTGCCCCATCGTGCCGAGCCGCTCGTACAGCTCCTTGCCCAGCTCGAAGACCGCCTGCGCGTTGCGCGAGAGCGCGGCCTGCTGCCACGCGTACGACGCCGTCCGGAGCATGGTGACGAGGGTGGTGGGGGTGGCGATGTGGACGCGGCGCCGCATCGCGTACTCCAGCAGTCCGGGGTCGCGGTCGAGCGCGGGCGCGAGGAACGCCTCACCGGGGATGAAAAGGACGACGAACTCCGGCGCCGGGCTGAACGCCGCCCAGTACGCCTTCGCGGACAGGCGCTCGACGTGGTCGCGCAGATGGCGGGCGTGGGCGTCCAGCCTGACCGGGTCGCCGGTCTCGGCGGCCTGCAGGTACGCGGCGAGCGACACCTTGGAGTCGACGACGATGCTCTTGCCGCCCGCCAGCCGCACCACCATGTCGGGACGGACGGTGCCGTTCTCCGTCGCCGCCCCCGCCTGCTCGTCGAAGTCGCAGTGGTGCGCCATGCCCGCGAGCTCCACGACGCGGCGGAGCTGGAGCTCGCCCCACCGCCCCCGCGCCTCGGGGCGCTGCAGGGCGCGCACCAGCGCCTGCGTCTCCCGGCGGAGCTGGTCGGAGCTCTGCCGGACGAACTCGACCTGCTTGGCCAGCATCGCGTGCGACTCGCGGCGTCCCGTCTCGACCTCGCGGAGCTGCTCCTCGACCTTCGCGAGGGTCTCCTTCAGCGGCGCGACGAGGTGCTCCACGGCCTGCTGCCGACGCCGCAGCTCGCCCGCCGCCTCGACGCCCGCGGCCTGCAGCCGGGCGTCGGCGAGTTCGAGGAACCGCTGGTTGCTGGCGTCCAGCGCCTTCGCCGAGAGGCTCTCGAAGTGCTCGGCCATCCGCCCCTCGGCGTAGGCGAGCTTCTCCTCGGCGGCCTCGGCCCGCGCGATCAGCGTCCCCTGCCGGCCCGTCGCGACCGCGTACCCGGCGACGGCGCCGAAGACGGCCCCGATCAACAGGCCGGCGAACACCGCGAGGTCCATCCGGCCATCGTGGCAGCGCGACCGCTCGGCGCGCCCGCGACGCGCCGGGGCGCCCCACGAACCGGACGGTGCCGGGCGTTCCGGCAGGTGTCCGTCGGCGGCGCTCGCGGGCGCCCATAAACTTGACCGCCGTGAGCCTCTCCATCGGAATCGTCGGGCTGCCCAACGTCGGCAAGTCCACCCTGTTCAACGCGCTGACCAAGAACGACGCGCTGGCCGCCAACTACCCGTTCGCGACCATCGAGCCCAACGTCGGCGTGGTCGGGGTGCCCGACCCGCGGCTGGCGAGGCTGGCGGAGATCTTCGGTTCGCAGCGGATCCTCCCCGCCACGATGGAGTTCGTCGACATCGCGGGCATCGTGAAGGGCGCGTCCGAGGGGCAGGGGCTCGGCAACAAGTTCCTCGCCAACATCCGCGAGACCCAGGCGATCTGCCAGGTCATCCGCGCCTTCGAGGACCCGGACGTCACGCACGTGGACGGCGACGTCGCCCCGTCCCGCGACATCGAGACGATCAACACCGAGCTGATCCTGGCCGACCTCCAGACGATCGAGAAGGCGCTGCCGCGGCTCGACAAGGAGGCCCGCACCAAGAAGGACAAGGACAAGCTCGCCGTCCTCGACGCGGTCAACGCGGCGCAGAAGCTCCTGGACGAGGGGACCACGCTGTTCGCGGGCGCCGCGAAGGCGGGGATCGACCTGGAGCTGCTGCGGGAGCTGCACCTGCTGACCGCGAAGCCGTTCCTGTACGTCTTCAACCTCGACGAGGGGGAGCTCACCGACGAGGCGCTGCGGGCGCGGCTGCGCGACCTCGTCGCCCCCGCCGAGGCGATCTTCCTGGACGCCAAGATCGAGTCGGAGCTGATCGAGCTGCCGGACGACGAGGCCCTCGAGCTGCTGCAGGGCATGGGGCAGGAGGAGTCCGGCCTGTCGCAGCTCGTCCGGATCGGGTTCGACACCCTCGGCCTCCAGACGTATCTGACGGCGGGGCCCAAGGAGACGCGGGCCTGGACGATCCGGAAGGGCGCGACGGCCCCGGAGGCGGCCGGCGTCATCCACACCGACTTCCAGCGCGGCTTCATCAAGGCCGAGATCGTGTCGTTCGACGATCTCGTCGAGGCGGGCTCGATGGCCGACGCCCGCTCGGCCGGGAAGGTGCGCATGGAGGGCAAGGAGTACGTCATGCAGGACGGCGACGTCGTGGAGTTCCGCTTCAACGTGTGAGCGCGCCCGGGGCGGGCGGGCCGGGTGTGATGTTCGATACAGCCGATGGACGCGGGGGACGGCACGTCCTCCGCGTCTGGGTGTTTTAGACGTGAATGTCGCTTATTCGACACTGTGCGGATTTGATTCGGAAAGAGATTCCGGGCGCCGCGGACACCGGGTAACCAATCACCGGCCGAACCGACATGCTTGTCCAGAACCTGGTCAGACGCACCCTTCGGCGCCCTGGATAGGGGATCGTCACCGTTCGGCAATCCGATCCGACCCCCGCGGGCCGGATCGCCCCGTCCACGACCGCGCGCCGGGGGTGTGTTTCCCTTGGATGCGCTGGAAGAATTGACGCTCGTGGTTACCCTGGGCGCGGGGTCCGGATCGGGCCACACGCACAGGAAGCACGGGAATCGGGAACTGGGACACGACCGCGCCGATCATCGGGGGTGAGGCGCGAGCGGAGGCAGGATGGCTCGCAAGTCGGCCGCCGAGGGCGGCCGTGACGCCGCCGGAGGCCGTGGTACAGCGGTCGCCGAGAGCGCGGCGGGACCGGGCCATGCGCTCGGCTCGTCCGGCGACCCCTGGGACGCGCCCGGCGGCGCGGCCCGGCGGCGCGGCGGGCGGTGGGGCGGCTCCGGCGGGCGCTGGTGGGTCTGGACCGGACGCGCCGTCCTCTGGGCCCTCATCCTGGTCATCCTCGTGAACGGGATCCGCGCGCCGTTCGAGCGCTTCACCGCGGACGACGCGCCCGCCTCCGGCGCGTCCGGAGGCGGAAAGAGCACCGGCTTCCCCTCCGGCGAGGCGAGCGCGTTCGCGCTCCAATTCGCCACCGTCTACCTCAACTACGACCAGAAGAACGCCGCCGCCCGCGAGGCGCAATTGCGGACGTTCCTCCCCGACGGCACCGATCCGCAGTTCGGCTGGAACGGCGTCGGCCAGCTCCAGGTGCAATCCCTCCAGGTCGCGGGCGTCGACGCCCGCGACGCGTCCACCGCGACCGTCACGCTGCTCGCCCGCAACCAGGACAAATGGCTTCGGCTCGCGGTGCCCGTGCACGCCGGAAAGGGCGGCTCGCTCGTCATCGCCGGACGCCCCGCACTGCTTCCCCCGCCCGCCAAGGCGGCCCTTCCCCAGAGCGGCGTGCAGGACCGCGACACCGCCCTCGAAAGCGACCTGCAGTCCGTCCTCGGCACCTTCTTCGCGGCGTACGCGCGCGGCGACCAGGACGTCCTGTCCCGCATGTCGGACGGCACCGCGGTCGGTGGCCTCGCCGGCTCGGTGAACTTCGTCCAGGTCAGGGAGGTCGTCGCGCCGCGCGGGGACGCCTCGGCCCGCACCGTCACCGCGACCGTCGTGTGGCAACTGCCAGGCACCGGCGCCGGCGGCGAGCTGGAGCAGTCCTACCGGCTCACGCTGGTCAAGAAGGCCGCCACGTGGTATGTGCGCGACATCAGCGGCGGAACCGGACCGGCCGCATCATGACGACCCCCCACGCATTCGCCGACCCAGGAAGGTAGCAACGTCGATGCTGCACCACATCATGGCGTCGATTCCGCACGAGCTCTTGGCGGCGCCCGACGACGAGCTGAAGACCGACCAGCTGGCCGACTGGCTGCGCGGAATCTTCGGCCCGCTCTTCTTGGTGATCGTCTCCATCGTGGCGATCTTCTTCCTCTTCACCCGTGAGATCACGCGCTTCGTCCAGTTCATCGTCCTCGCGATCGGGATCGGGGTGGTCTTCTACGTGCCCAACATCATCGAGACCACGGCCAAGGCGATAGCCAAGGCCCTCGGGGTCGCCGACTGACGGCCCGCCGGCGGCTTCACGAAGCACCGGACAGGGACGCTGTGCTCGCACGGTTAGGGGAGTAGGGGCGTGGATCTTCCCACCTACACGAACATCTGGCGCATCGAGAAACGGCTCTACAAGCTGTACGACCTGCGGCTGCCGATGCCGCTGCCGCTGGTCCAGATCGGTGTGTTCCTCGGTGTGTTCGTGCCGTGGATCGTGCTGATGCGCCTCGTCGGCCTCCCGTTCGAGTCGCCCTGGCACGTCCTGTACGTCGTCCCGCCCGGCGTCCTCACCTGGCTCGCGACCCGTCCGGTGATCGAGGGCAAGCGCCTCACCGAGCTGCTGCTGTCCCAGGGCCGCTTCCTGGCCGAGCCCCGCACCTGGTGCCGCCTCACCCCGATCCGCGAGCCCCGCGAGGTCGTCGTGGTCGCCCGGGTCTGGCGCCGCGCCCCCGCCCCGGAGCGCGCCCGGAAGGAGTCGCGCCGCAGGGTCCGCGAGAAGCGCGGGGCGACCGCGCCGGCCGCCGTCCCCATCCAGGCGCTCCAGGCCGAACCGGTGCACCCGGAGCCGGTGCCCATGCCCCGCCCGGCCGTCGCCGACGCGCCCCCGCCGCTCGCCGGGTACGCCGAGCAGCGCGAACCGGCACGAGCCGAGGCGCCGGTCCCCGGTTCCCCGGGCACCGGCCACGACATCCGCGTGCCGGCCGCCGCGAACGGCCTCGCCGCGCCGCCCACCGCCAAGCCCTGGCGCCGGACGGCCCGCGACATCGTCCACGAGGACGACGTCCAGGCGGGCGTCCCGCAGCCGTCCCCGGCCGAACTGGAACGCCCTCCGGCCACCCCCCGCCTCGAGGCGCCCCCAGCTCAGGGATCCGGCAAGCGCGCCCTGGCCTCGGGCGTCCGCCGCCCGGGTGCCCAGGCCGAGTTCTGGAAGGCCATCTCGCCCGAGAACCAGCCCCCGCCCCCGACGACCCGTCCCGACATTCCCGTGCAGGAACCGCCGAAGCAAACCGCGCAGGCGGCGACCGAGCCGCCCTTCAACGGAGAGCCGGGCGACAAGAAGGTCGCGGGAACGCGCAGGCCCCCCGAGCGCCCCGTGGCGCCGCCCCCGACGACGCGTCCGGACATCCCCGTCCAGGCCGCGCCGACGCGTCCGGACATCCCCATGGTCCCCGGCGCCTTCGGCGCCCACCCCGACGCCCCGCCCCTCCCCACCAGGCCCGAGGCCGACCCCACACCACAGCCCGAAACCGACCCGGCACCCAAGCCCGCGGCCGAGCCCGCCCCGGATCCCGCGCAGGAGTCCGCCCCGAAGCCCGCGGCCGAGCCCGCGCCCCAGCCGGCGGCCGAATCCGCCCCGACGCCCGCACCGCGGCCCGCCGTCGAGCACGCACCACAGCTCGCATCGCGGCCCGCGGCCGAGCCCGCCGCTCAGTCTGCGGCCGAGGGCGCCGCACAGCCTGCGGCGGAGCACGCATCGCGCGCTGCGGCCGAGCCCGCGGGGATGCGCGAGGACGAGCAGAGGGGCGAGTCCGCACCTGAGCTCCAGCCCGAGCCGCAGTCCCAGCCGGTGGCCGAGCCTCGGGCGCGGGCGGCGGGCGAGTCCGCGGCCGAGGGGGAGGGGGCGGCGGCGCCAACCCGCATCGATCCGCCCAAGCCCTGGACGAAGGGGCTGTCGAAGCCGCTCCGGGCCGCGACGACCGACAACCTGCTGTGGCCGCCCACTCCCGACCGCGTCCCGGACCCGCCGCAGGAGGCGCCGGGCGCGGCTCCGGAGGTGGAGGAGGCGCCGCCGCGCGAGGTGCGGTCGCAGCCCGCGTCGCCGGTCCGGCCCCGGCCGCTGCCGCCGCCTCCGGCCGCGCCGCCGTCCGGGCCCGCGATCACCCCGCCGGATCCCGAGCACGAGGTCACCAGCGGCGGGCTGCGGCGCCTCATCCAGGCCGTCGGCGGCGGGCACGGCGAGGTCGACGCCGAATACCAGCAGCGGCTGCAGCAGCCGTTCCACGGGACGCGGCACATCGTCGTCCTCGGATGCACGGGCGGTGCCGGGCAGACCGTCACGGCGCTGATGCTCGGACACACGTTCGCGCAGCACAACGGCGAGCCGGTCGTCGCCGTCGACGTCAACCCCGGCCCCGGCGCGCTCGCCCGGCGGACCCGCAGCGAGACGAACGAGACGCTGACCGGCCTCATCACGCGCGCCGACCAGGTCGGCAGCCTCACGGCGATGCGCCGGTACACGTCCCAGGCCAAGTCGGGGCTGGACGTCATCGCGGCCGGCAAGAACCCGCTCCAGGCGCTCGACGACCGCGACTACGCGCTCGCCATCCGGACGATCGACCGGTTCTACTCGGTGACGCTGCTGGACGCGGCGGCCGCCGTCGTCGCCCGCGTCCTGCCGTACGCGGACCAGATCGTCCTGGTCGCCCCGGCCAGCGCGGACGCCCCGCGCGCGGTCGCGATGACGTACGAGTGGCTGGACGGGCACGGCTACGAAGAACTGCGGTCCCGGGCCGTCACCGTCATCAACGGGGTGAGCCGCCGCAGCATGGAGGACGTCGAGGAGGCCGAGGCGGTGGCGCGCGGCCGCTGCCGGGCCCTCGTCCGGATCCCGTGGGACGATCACCTGAGCATGGACCGTGCGCCGCGCAACGAGCTGAAGTCGTTGCGCGCGCCGACGCGGCGTGCCTATCTTGCCCTCGCCGGCGTCGTCGCCGGCGGGTTCACCGTCGTGCCCGAGCGTTACCAGGAGCTTCAGCAGGAGCAGGAGGCCACGCGATGATCGCCCCGCGCGGGAGGACGGCATGAGCAAGTCCAGCCGGCTCGCGGTCCGGTACTTCGACGACAGGGTCCTGCTCACCGACAACGCGGCGTGGGCGTACTTCCGGCTGCCGACGGTGTCGTACGAGTTCACCACCGGCGAGGAGCGCGAGGCGCTCGCCACCAACATCACGATCGCGCTCGCGGGCATCCGCATGCAGGACGCCGAGGTGCACCTCCGGATCGCGCACCGCACGTACCCGGCGGCCGACTGGGCGCTCGCGCTGGACCGGACGTCCGACGACGGCCCAGGCTGGCGGGCCTACCTGGAGGAGTCCTACGCGCACGTGTGGGCCAAGGACTTCTGGACGAAGGAGGTCTACCTCGGCGTCAGGCTCGGGCCGCGCGGCATGGGCGGCACCCTGTCGGGCGGCGTCCTGGCTCAGCTCCTCGGGTTCTACAAGCGGAGCGAGAACGTCCTCGGCGTGACCGACGACGCCATCGACAAGAAGGAGATCGCGCGCTGGACCGACCAGGCGGAGCGGATAGGCCGGGCGCTCGGCGGCTCCGCCCTCTACGCCCGGCACGCCACCTCGACCGAGGTGGCGTGGCTGTTCCAGCACGCGGTCACCGGTTCGCTCGCCGATCCGCCGCCGTCGGCGGTGTCGCGCCGGACGTGGGGCAAGGGCGAGATCGAGTCGCTGGTGGAGGGCGCCATCCACAACGGCCGCTCGTACCTGAAGGTCGAGCAGCCCGACGTCACCGGCGCAGGCAAGGCCGCCACGGCCGCGTCGTACGTGGCGTACCTGTCGTTCGCGCGGTTCCCCGACCTGATGCCGTTCCCGGACGGCGAGCCGTGGCTGCACTACGCCGACGCGCTCCCGTTCCCGGTGGAGATCAGCGCGCGGATGAAGCTGATCCCGCCCGCGAAGGCGTCCAAGGACGTGTCGCGCAAGCTCGCGCACGCCCGCGACATGGACCAGCACATCCGGGAGGCGGGCGCGGAGGCGCCGATCGCCCTCGCGGAGCAGATCGACGCGGCGCGGATGCTGGAGCACGGCATCACCAAGGAGCGGCTGCCGTTCGTGTACGGATGGCACCGGCTGATCGTGTCGGCGCCGACGGCGGAGCTGCTCGCCCAGCGGGTCGACGCGGTCATCGAGCACTACCGCGACATCGGCATCGACGTCGTGAACTCCACCGGGGACCAGTTCTCCCTGTTCCTGGAGTCGCTGCCCGGCGACCGGATCCGGCTCAACGCGTACGCGCAGCGGCAGCCGCTGCGGACGATCGCGGGCGGGATGCCGGTCGCGACCGTCGACCTCGGCGACCGCCCGGACGAGAACGGCGAGGGCTGGGTCGGCCCGTACATCGGTGAGACGCTCGGCCGCGCGCGGGCGATCGTGCACTACGACCCGCTCGTCGCGGCGGCCCGCAACCGGCCGACCGCGGTCGCGATCACCGGTGAGCCGGGCGGCGGCAAGACGACCCTCGCGCTGCTGCTGATCTACCAGATGGCGCTGCGGGGCGTCACGGTCGCCGCGATCGACCCGAAGGGCGACGCCGAGTCGCTGGTGGAGCTGCTGAAGGCGCGCGGCCGCAAGGCGCGGACCCTGCCGCTCGGGTCCGCCGCGCCGGGCCTGCTCGACCCGTTCTCGTTCGGCGACGACCTGGCCGCGAAGAAGACGATGGCGACCGAGACGCTGCGGCTGCTGCTGCCGCGGATGTCGGAGGAGCGCGAGTCCGCGATGATCCAGGCGGTCGGCGCGGTCGCGAACGGCGAGCGCCCGTCCCTCGGCAAGGTCGTCGACCATCTGGAGGGCGCGGAGGACCCCGCGTCCAAGAACCTCGGCGCGGTGCTGCGGTCGATGTCGGAGATGCGGCTCGCGCGGCTGTGCTTCGACCCGTCCGGCGGGGAGCGCATCGACACCGCCGGCTGGACGACGGTGTTCACGCTCGGCGGCCTCACCCTTCCGGACGTCGCGATCAACCGGGAGGACTACTCCTACGAGCAGCGCCTCTCGGTCGCGCTGATGTACCTGGTGTCGCAGTTCGCGCGGAGGCTGATGCACGGCCTGGACCGGCGGCTCCCGAAGGCCATCTTCCTGGACGAGGCGTGGGCCATCACATCGACACCCGAGGGCGCCAAGCTGGTGCCGGAAGTGTCGCGTATGGGGCGTTCTCGCAACACTGCGTTGATTCTGGTCTCGCAGAACGCCGGAGACCTCTTGAATGAACAGGTGACCAACTGCCTGTCCTCGGTGTTCTCGTTCCGTTCGACCGAGCGCGTCGAGGTGGGCGACGTGATGTCGCTGCTGGGGGTGGAGGCGTCCGAGGAGCACAAGGCCGTCCTGCGCAACCTCGGCAACGGCGAGTGCGTCTTCCGCGACCTCGACGGCCGCGCCGGGCGCATCGGCGTCGACCTGATCTCCGAGGAGCTGCGGCGCTGGCTCGACACCAACCCGACCCGCTCGCACCCGGGCCGGCAGGAGCTCACCGCCGCGGGGGCCGACGTTCAGGAGGTCAGCCGATGAGGTCGTCCCGGCACCGGACGGCACGCCTGCAGCGGTCGCCCGGCGAAGGTCTCGACCTGCGCCGCCCCCGCGCCCGCCGCCACCACCCCCGCACCCGCCGCTCGGCCGTCCTGCTGACGCTGATGGCGCTGTTCCTGCTGAGCCCGATCTCGCCGGCATCCGCGTCGATTCCGTTCCCGAGCGTGGGCGACACCTGCCGTCCGGCCGACAATCCCCCGCCGGAGCAGTACGGGTCCGGGACGGACGGGCTCATCAAGCCGCCCGACTACCCCGACGAGAAGCTGCAGAAGACGCCCGTCGAGCAGCTGACGTACTACGACCGGTACGGGACGGCCGGGCAGACCTGGTACGCGGTCGACATGGGCTGCTCGGACGCGATGGCGATGATGGGCAACGCCCTCGCCAACACGACGTTCACGCTCGTCCGGGCGATCGACCGGACGACGATCAGCGTGTACCAGGCGGCGGCGTCGGAGTCGCTGCTGTCCTGGCTGAAGGACACCGTCGACGGCGTCATCAGCGGCATGGGCGAGACCTTCAACGCGCGCTACTGGTCGTGGGTCGTCATCCTCGGCGCGATGTGGCTGGCCTGGTGGGGCCTGGTCCGGCGGCGGGCGAGCAAGGTCACCGAGGGCGTGATCTGGATGGTCGCGGCGATGGTGGCGCTGATCTGGCTGGTCGCGCGGCCCGCCGACTTCACCACGCTCGGCACGAAGGTGTCGGAGGCGACGAGCGCGGCGTTCAACGCGGCGCTGCCGCAGAGCGACACCAAGGGCGGGACGTGCGTGCCGCCGCCCGAGGGCCGGCCCGATCCGTCGGCGTCGCAGAACCTGGACGCGACGACGCGCAACTCGAACCGGCTCTGGGTGGCGCTGGTCTGCAAGCCGTGGCTGCAGGGTGAGTTCGGGACGACCGACCCCAACGCGAAGATCGTCAAGGACAACGCCGACAAGCTGCTGTGGTCGCAGGCGGTCGACCTGCCGGAGACGTACGGGACGAACAAGGCCGATCTCGGCAAGAAGGCCGACGCCTACAAGGACGTCACCAAGAACATCAAGGAAGAGCATCCAGGGGCGTATCCGCTCTTCCAGGGCAAGAACTGGACCAACCGGCTGGCGGTCTCGTTCGGCGCGCTGTTCGCCGCCCTCGTCGCCGGTCTGCTGATCATGGTGATCGCGATCGCGCTGATCGTCGTGAAGATCGCCTTCCTCCTGCTGCTGGTCGCCGGGCCGATCTTCCTCGGCATCGGGATCCATCCCGGCGTGGGGCGCGTCATCGCGGTCCGCTGGCTGGAGCTGCTGCTCTCCATGCTGCTGAAGCAGGCGGCGCTGATCGGCGTCCTGGCGCTGCTGCTGTGGGCGTACGGGCTGATCCTCGGCGAGACGCTCCCGTGGGGCCTGCAGATCCTGCTGATCGCGCTGGTGACGTTCGCGGCGTTCATCTACCGCAAGCCCTTCCAGCATCTGTTCTCGGCCGTCGGCTACTCGGCGGTCGGGGCGCGTGAGAAGGGCGAGGCGCAGCTCGACAAGTCGATCGTGGAGGCGCGCAAGAGCACGACGGCGGTCGCGGGCGCGGTGGTGCCCGGCGCGGCCGGCTACCGGCTGGGCCGCCGGGGCAACCGCGAGCTGCCCGAGGGCGGCGCCGCGGCCGCGGGCGACGCGGCGGCGGCCGGCACGGGGGTCGCGGTCGACCGGCGCACGGCCGGGACGGCACCGGGCGCGGGCGAGGCCCCGTCGCCGGACGCGGCGCCCGTCCTCGCCGCCAAGCCGCGCACGGCCGGTGCGGCGGCCGGACAGGGACGGTCCCGCCGGGGCGCGCCACCGCTGAACCTGCCTTCCCGGGGCGGTCCGCCCGGGGACCCGGGCACGGTGGCGGCGCGTCCGGACAGCGCCTCGGGCGCGAGCGCGGGCACCGGCGGGAGCGCCGCCGGAGCGGCCGCGGGAGCCGGAGCCGGTGCCGTGACGGGCGGTGGCGCGAAGCCGACGACCGGTACGGGGGCGGGCAAGGGCGTCGCCCGGCCCACCTCGTGGGGCGGCGGAAGCGGGTCGGGCAACGGCGGCGGCAGCGGTTCGAGCGGGCGCGGCGGCTGGTTCCCCGGCGGCGGACGCTCCTCGGGTGCGGGTGCGGGTGCGGGTGCGGCCGGCGGTGCCGGCTCCGGTGCGGGCAAGGGCGCCGGTTCCGGTGCCCGCGCGCGCGGCCGGGGAGGTTCCGGCGGCGCCCCGGCGCCCAAGCCGCCCCCCTCGGCCCCGTCCAACGGCGGGGGCGACTCCGCGTCGAACGTGCCCAAGCCGCGTGCCGGCGCCGGTGACGGCGGCGCCGCGGGGCCGGGCGGCCGGACGGCGCCGCCGCCGCTGTGGGGCCGGCGGACGCCGGAGCAGGAACCGCCGATCCCGTTCTGGCTGCGGCCCGTGGACCGTCCGAACGGTGAGCCGGAACGGGACGAGGGATGAACCTGACCGACCGCCGCCGCAAGGTCCTGTTCGGAGGGATCGTGGTGGCGCTCACCGGCGTGGGGATCTACCTGACGGTCGCGTCGCCCCAGGCGGGGCCGGACGGTGCGAAGGAGCGCCCGAAGGTCGCGGCGTCGGCGAGGCCGGTGGGTCCGGCGTCGCCGCCGCCGGGCATCCAGAGCACCGTGAACCCGGACGCGTTCGACATCTACCGGCTGCTGCCGTTCTCCCAGCGGGAGATCGCGACGGCGGCGGACGAGGCGCAGCGCTTCATCGCCGCGTACGGGACGTACCGCTACGACGAGGACCCGAAGGTCTTCACCGGGCGGCTGTCCGGGTTCGTCACCGACGAGCTGCTGGCCGAGCTCGAGCGCGGCGCGTCCACCCCCGGGATCCTGGACGAGCGGCGCCGCGACCAGGTCGTCGCGCAGGGCTCGGCGACCCTCGACCGGGTCCGCGACATCGAGGACAACTCGATCATCTTCCTGGTGACCGGCAAGCAGCGGGTCAGCAAGGGCGGTGTCGATAGCACCGACAGCCGCCAGTACGCGGTGACGGTCGCACGGGACGGCAACTCCCTGCGGGTCTACGCGTTCCAGCCCGCCGACCAGGGCCAGGAGGGTGATACCGGTTGACTTTCTCCCCGCCCTGAAGGGCGAGGATTCCCGTGGTCACCCTCGGGTTTCCTGTTTCGCAGCCGATCGCCCCGTTCGGGAGGAGTCCCGTTGAGGTCTTACACCGGCTCCGCAGGCCGTCACCGCCAGCCCGGCGGCCAGAATGTTGCGCGCCGCGTTCTCATCCCGGTCATGGGCCGCCTCGCAGGGGCAGGTCCAGGACCGCACGTTCAGCGGCATCTTCTCAGCGATGGCACCGCACGCCGAGCAGGTTTTGGACGAGGGGTGCCAGCGGTCGATCACCACCAGTTCCCGGCCGTACCAGTCGGCCTTGTACTCCAGCATGCTGCGCAGCTCACGCCAGCCCGCGTCGCTGATGGCGCGGGCCAGCGAGTGGTTCTTCACCATGTTGCGGACGGCCAAGTCCTCGATCACGAGCGTTTGGTTCTCACGCACGAGTCTCGTGGACAGTTTGTGGAGGGTGTCACGTCTGCGGTCGGCGATCCGGGCATGGATCCGCGCCACCCTGACCCGGGCCTTGGCCCGGTTCGCCGACCCCTTGTCTTTGCGCGCCAGCTCCCGCTGAGCGCGAGCGAGGCGGTCGCGGTCGGAGCGCTCATGCCGGGGATTGGCGACCTTCTCCCCGCTCGACAGCGTCACCAGATGATGCAGGCCGGCGTCGATACCGACCACGTTCCCGGACGCCGGGAGGGGCGTGATGGTGTCCTGGCAGAGCAGGGACACCCACCAGCGGCCCGCTGCATCGCGCGACACCGTCACCGTCGACGGCGCCGGCCCCTCCGGCAGCGGCCGCGACCACACGATGTCCAGAGGCTCGGCCATCTTGGCCAGGATGAGCTGACCGTCGTTCCAGCGGAACGCCGACGGGGTGAACTCGGCCGACGCCCGCGACTTGCGCTTGGACTTGAACCGCGGGTACCCGGCGCGCTTGTCGAAGAACGCGGTGAACGCGCCCTGCAGATGCCGCAGCGCCTGCTGCAGCGGCACACAGGACACCTCGTTGAGGTAGGCCAGGTCTTCGGTCTTCTTCCACCCCGTCAGCATCGCCGAGGTGGCGTTGTAGTTCACCCGTTCCCGGCGCTGGTGCCAGGCTGTGGTGCGGGCTTCCAGGGCCAGGTTGTAGACCTTGCGCACACACCCGAACGTCCGGTTCAGCAGATGCGCCTGCTCCGCAGTCGGGTAGAAGCGGAACTTGAACGCCCGGTGCACACGTCTGGTCACGATCCGCAAGCTAGCACACCTGTTCGAGCCGAGTCCCGCGTATTACGAGCTTCCCCACCGGCCCGCCTCGGGGGGCGGACCGACCATTCCTGACCTGCTCGGCAGGAACCCGTTTCCTCCCCTGCCCGAAGGCAGGGCTATCTACGGAAGGAATCTGATGACCTCCCGGCGGCTGCTGTTCGCCGGCGCGTTCGGCGCCGCGGCGCTGCTGTTCGTCGCGCTGATCTTCGTGCCGGTGCTGTTCGGCGCGAGTCAGTTCATGTTCGGTGGCGGCGGCGCGGGTTCCGGCAACTGCGTGGACACCTCGCGGGCGGGCGCGCAGCCCGCCGCCGCGGCGGACGCGGGCGCGATCCCGGCGAACTACCTGGAGCTCTACCAGAAGGCGGGGAGGGCGTACGGCATCCCGTGGAACGTCATCGCGGGCATCGGGAAGGTCGAGACCGGGCACGGCACGTCCCGGCTGCCCGGCGTCAGCAGCGGGGAGAACTACGCGGGCGCGGGCGGCCCCATGCAGTTCCTCGCCGCCACGTTCAAAGCGTTCGCGGTGGACGGCGACAAGGACGGCAAGAAGGACCGCTACGACCCCGACGACGCGATCCCGTCCGCGGCCGCGTACCTGAAGCACAACGGCGCCCCGCAGCGGATGCGGACCGCGCTGTTCATGTACAACCACTCCTGGGACTACGTGAACCTCGTCCTGGACTGGGCGAAGCGCTACGTCGGCGGCGACTTCACGGTCGTGCAGTCCAACGGCGTCGAGTGCAAGGACAACGAGCTCCCCGCGAACGCGGGCGACGTGGTGCGGCGCGTCCTGGCGTTCGCCCTGGCGCAGCGCGGCAAGCGGTACGTGTTCGGCGCGAACGGCCCGGACGCGTGGGACTGCTCCTCCCTCCTGCAGGCCGCCTACCGGACGGTCGGCATCTCGATCCCGCGCACGACGTTCCAGCAGTACCCGTTCGGCGTGAAGATCGACAAGGGTGACGAGCAGCCGGGCGACCTGGTGTTCTTCAACTCCGGGCCCGGGACGTCCTCGAACAACCCCGGGCATGTCGGGATGGTCATCGGGGACGGGAAGATGATCGTGGCGAGCTGCTCGACGTGCGTCCCGAACATCGGCGTGAAGCCCTACAAGCGGTCCGACTGGGTCGGGACGACGCGTCCGCTCGCCCGCCCCGAGTTCAAGAACCGGCTTGCGGAGGCGGCCGCCCGGCAGCCGGGCGGCTGAGCCGGGGCGCGTGGGATGCTGGCGGCGTGCGGGCCGAAGTGACCATCCGATTCGCCGACGATCTGCTCATGTTCCTGCCGGCGGCGCGGCGCGAGCCGGTCCGGCGCGTGCCCTATGACGGGACGTCGTCGCTCGGGCACATCGTGGAGTCGCTGGGGGTGCCGCTGACCGAGGCGGGCCCGATGACGCTGCGCGGCGCGCGCGTGGAGCCGTCCCTGCGGCTGAGCGACGGCGACGAGGTGGAGGTGGCGGCGGTGCCGCGCCCGCAGGCCGTCCCGCTGGAGCCGGGCCGGGAGGTGCCCCGGTTCCTGCTGGACGTCCACTTCGGCACCCTGGCGCGGCGGATGCGGCTGCTCGGCCTCGACACCGCCTACGACAACGACATGGACGACCCGGCGCTCGTCGTCCAGGCGAACGCGGAGCGGCGGGTGCTGCTCACCCAGGACAGGGGGCTCCTGCGCCGCCGCGCGCTGTGGTGCGGGGCGTTCGTGCGCGGTTCGCTGCCGGACGACCAGCTCCGCGACATGCTCGACCGGTTCGCGCCCCGGCTCCGGCCGTGGACGCGCTGCACCGCGTGCAACGGCGTCCTGGTGGCCACCGACAAGGCGAGCGTCGCGGACGTCCTCGAACCGGGCACCCGGCGCGGCTACGACGTGTACGGGCGGTGCGCCGACTGCGGCAGGGTGTACTGGCCGGGCGCGCACAGCGCCCGGCTGGAGGAGATCGTCAGGGGCGCGGTGCGGCAGGTCGCGGCGGCGCGCCGTGGCACGGAAGGGGACTGATGGCGGACGTGCTCGTGGTGGTGGGGGCGGCGATCATCGCGGACGGGCGGCTGCTGAGCGCCCAGCGTGCGGAGCCGCCCCACATGGCGGGCCGGTGGGAGCTGCCGGGCGGCAAGGTCGACCCCGGGGAGACCGACGAGGCGGCGCTCGTCCGGGAGTGCCGTGAGGAGCTCGGCGTCACGGTCCGTCTCGGCCGCCGCGTCGGCGGTGACTGGCGGCTCGGCGCGAGCGCGCTGCTGCGGGTGTGGACGGCGGAGATCGTCGCGGGCGAGCCGCGGGCGCTGGAGCATCTCGCGCTCCGCTGGCTCGGTCCCGGCGAGCTGTACGACGTCGACTGGCTGCCCGGCGACCTTCCCGTGGTGGACGTCCTCGCGGGCGAGGGCCTCGGCGTGGATCCGGCCTGAGAGTCGGGGCGGGTCAGGAGATGCGGTTGGCGCCCGCGTAGTCCGACCGGTCGGCCAATCGTGAGATCTTCACCACATCGCCGGTCTGGGGCGCGTGCACGTAGGCGCCCTGCCCGAGGTAGATCCCCATGTGGTGGAGGTCGCCGCCGAAGTAGACGAGGTCCCCGGCGCGCAGCTCGCCCTTCCCGACCTTGCGGCCGAGCCCGTACAGGGCGCCGGTGTAGTGCGGCAGGCCGGGCTTGCCGAGCTGCGCGTAGGCCCAGACGACCAGGCCGGAGCAGTCGAAGGTCCGCGGCCCGGCGGCGGCCCACACGTACGGGGCGCCGAGCTTGGTGAGCGCCTCGCGGGCCATCCTCGCGGGCAGGTCGGAGCCCCGGACGGTGACCGACAGGCCGCTGCGCGGGTCCTTGACGTGGGTCGTCGTCAGCTTGTCGAGCCGCTTCACGACCTCCAGGACCTTGGCCTTGGCGGCCTTGCGGGCCTGTTCGGCCTGCGCGGCGGCCCGCTGGACCTGGGCCGTCCGCGCCTGGGCGTCCTTGCGGGCCTGCTCGGCCGCGTCGATCTGCTTCTGCAGCGCCGCGACGGTGGCGGCGCGGTTCCGCACGAGGTACTCGGTGTCCGACAGGCCGCCGGTGCCGCCGCCCGCGCCGAAGACGAGATCGGGGGAGCCGCTCATGTAGCTGGCCGCGGCGAGCTGCCCGAGCCGCTCGCGGGCCGGTGCGGCCTGTGTTTGCAGGGCGGCCGCGGTCCGGGCCGCGGCCTGCTCCGCCTTGCGGGCGGCGGCCAGGTCGACACGGGTCTTGTTGTACTTCTCGGTGAGGATCTCGGCCTCGGTGTTGAGCGCGTCCAGGCTCTTGCGCAACCCCTGCTCCGTGGTGGGCAGGGGGGACGGCGCGGGGGTCGGCTCGGCCGCGGCCGGCGCGGCGGCGAGACCGATGACGAGCAGGGCGGCCGCGGTGCCCGCGGGGACGCGCCGATGCCGGGGAAACCGCAGGGAATCCGAAGCCAAACCGCTGTTCTCCTCTTCTCACCGGGGTCCCGCGCACAGTACAAACATCCGGCAAAGAAGACGAATCGGGTGCCCGTGGGAGCCGTGGATACGGGCGTCTCGGACGGGGCGGCGCGTCCGGGACGTAGAATGGAAGGGCCGCGCGAATCTGCGGCGACTCCCGAACTCTCACGCAAGGCGAGCCACGCATGCCTACATCCACCCGCGACGACCTCCGTAACGTCGCGATCGTCGCCCACGTCGACCACGGTAAGACGACGCTGGTCGACGCCATGCTCTGGCAGTCCGGCGCCTTTCGCGAGAACCAGGACGTCGACGACCGCGTCATGGACTCCAACGACCTCGAGCGCGAGAAGGGCATCACCATTCTCGCGAAGAACACCGCCGTCAAGCACGGCGGCATGACCATCAACATCATCGACACCCCCGGCCACGCCGACTTCGGCGGCGAGGTCGAGCGCGGCCTGTCGATGGTGGACGGCGTCGTGCTGCTCGTCGACGCGAGCGAGGGGCCGCTGCCGCAGACGCGCTTCGTCCTCCGCAAGGCGCTCGCCGCGCGGCTGCCGGTGATCCTCGTCGTGAACAAGACCGACCGTCCCGACGCCCGCATCGACGAGGTCGTGGACGAGACGTACGAGCTGTTCATGGACCTCGACGCCGACGAGGAGCAGATCGACTTCCCGATCGTGTACGCCTCCGGGCGGGCCGGGCGCGCGTCCCTCACCAAGCCGGGCGACGGCGAGCTGCCGGCCAGCGAGGACCTCGAGCCCCTGTTCAAGGTCATCACCGAGACGATCCCGGCGCCGGCCTTCGACCCGGACGCCCCGCTGCAGGCGCACGTCACGAACCTGGACGCCTCCAGCTACCTCGGCCGCATCGCGCTGTGCCGCGTCCACGCCGGGACGATCAAGAAGGGCCAGCAGGTCGCCTGGTGCCGGCATGACGGCAGCATCGAGCGGGTGAAGATCACCGAGCTGCTGATGACCGAGGCGCTCGCCCGCAAGCCCGCCGACGAGGCCGGGCCCGGCGACATCATCGCGATCGCCGGCATCCCCGAGATCATGATCGGCGACACCATCGCCGACCCGGAGGACCCGCGCCCGCTGCCGCTGATCACGGTGGACGAGCCCGCGATCTCCATGACCATCGGGACCAACACCAGCCCGATGGCCGGCCGCGAGAAGGGCACCAAGGTCACCGCCCGCATGGTGAAGGACCGCATCGACCGCGAGCTCGTCGGCAACGTGTCGATCAAGGTGCTGCCGACCGAGCGCCCGGACGCCTGGGAGGTCCAGGGCCGCGGCGAGCTGGCGCTCGCCATCCTGGTCGAGAACATGCGCCGCGAGGGCTACGAGCTGACCGTCGGCAAGCCCCAGGTGGTCGCCAAGGAGATCGACGGCAAGAAGCACGAGCCGGTCGAGCGGCTCACCGTCGACATCCCCGAGGAGCACCTCGGCGCCGTCACGCAGCTCATGGCGGTCCGCAAGGGCCGCATGGAGCACATGACGAACCACGGCACCGGCTGGATCCGGATGGAGTTCCTCGTCCCCGCGCGCGGCCTCATCGGCTTCCGCACCGAGTTCCTGACCGAGACCCGCGGCACCGGCATGGCGCACCACGTCTTCGAGTCGTACGAGCCGTGGTTCGGCGAGCTGCGCACCCGCCCGTCCGGCTCGCTGGTCGCCGACCGCTCCGGCGCCGCCACCGCGTACGCGATCACGAACCTCCAGGAGCGCGGGACCTTCTTCGTCGGCCCGACCACCGAGGTGTACGAGGGCATGATCGTCGGGGAGAACTCCCGTTCCGACGACATGGACGTCAACATCACCAAGGAGAAGAAGCTCACGAACATGCGGTCCTCGACCGGCGACGAGCTGGAGCGGCTCACCCCGCCCCGCAACCTGTCGCTGGAGGAGGCCCTCGAGTTCTGCCGCGAGGAGGAGTGCGTCGAGGTCACCCCGACCGCCGTCCGCATCCGCAAGGTCGTCCTGGACGCCAAGGAGCGCGAGCGCACCCGCGCCCGCACCAAGCGCGCCGACTGACCCGGCTCCGGGCAACGGAAAGGGCCTCGCGGTCATCCGCGAGGCCCTTTCTCCGTTCGCTGCTCCCCGGCGGCCGCTACTTCAGCTGGACGGTGCCGGTCACGTCGGCGGCCAGCCGGAGCTGGTCGCCGTCCCGCAGCGGCGCCTCGACGCCGCGCGGGAGCCGCTCGCCGTTGACGAACGTCCCGTTGGTGGAGCCCTCGTCCCGCACCCACGCCGTGCCGGACGGGTCGAGCCACACCGTCGAGTGGCGCCGAGACACGTTGTCGTACTGCGTGAACGTGGAGGCCACCGGCGACTGGCCCGCGTCCCGGCCGAGCACCAGGTGCTGGCCCGCGGTGACCTTCAGCTCGCCCGTCGGGAACTGGACGCGCAGCGTCGGCGCCGCGGCGGGGCCCTTGCCCGGCAGCGGGCGCAGGCACGCGTCGCACTGCACGGCGCTCGGGTTGCTCAGCACCGTCTCGCAGTAGGGGCACATGAACGCCGTGCTGTCGGGCGCGGGACGCCCGGCCTGGTGCTCCGGCGGCAGCAGCGTCGCCTCGCGGCCGTGCGGCGGCGGAATCGGGGGCCGCTGGTCCTGCGGCTGCGGTGGGAACGGGTCGGCGGGCGCGGTCCTGCTGCTGGCCGGCGCCGTACTGCTGCTGCGCGCCGCCGCCCCACTGGTCCTGCTGGGGCTGCTGCTGGGCCGGGGGCGCGTTCCACGGGTCTTGCTGGGGCTGCTGCTGTTGCGGGGCCTGCTGCTGGCCGCCCCACTGGTCCTGCTGCTGGCCGGCGCCGTACTGCTGCTGCGCGCCGCCGCCCCACTGGTCCTGCTGGGGCTGCTGCTGGGCCGGGGGCGCGTTCCACGCGTCCTGCTGCGGCGCCTGCTGCTGGGGTGCCTGCTGCTGCGGCGCCTGCTGCTGGGGCGGCGCGCCCCACGGGTCGGGCTGCGGCTGCTGCTGGGGCGGCTGCTGCTGTTGCGGGGCCTGCTGCTGGTAGGGGTCGGGCGCCTGCTGGTACGGGTCGCCCCACTGCTGCTGGCCCGGCTGCCCGTACTGCTGGGGCGCTCCTTGCTGCCCACCGTGCTGCCCACCGGGTTGCGGGGCGCCGCCGTACTGGGGCTGCTCACCGTACTGGGGCGCGTCACCGTACTGGGGGGCGTCGCCGTATCCCGGCGCGCCGCCGGGGCCCCGTGGGGGCTGGGCGTCGTACCCGCCCGGCCCGCCCTGCGGGCGCGCGCCGCCCGCACGGGCCAGATTGGCCCCGCAGTTCAGGCAGAGCAGATCGCCCGGCTGGACGGCTTCGTCGCAGACAGGACAGTTCAAGGTCGCCATGACACATCCCCCGAGCGCACCCCGGCGCGTTCAAGCCTCGACGTGAGGTGCTCCATGTCACCCCTCCGCGGGATCCCTATGTAGTACACCCGCCTTCCCTCCGGCCCCTCGTCCACGGCCACCTGCACTCGGGGCCCTGCTCCTTCCGCCATCTCGCCGGCGTCCTCCGGCGCCCCGTACCGCTCCCGCCCGAGCGGGGACAGCGGCACGATGCGCTGGTTGGCCGATCCTCTCCAGAGTAGGGATCCACCCTCCGGGTGTCGCCCCTCCGGATTGAGCCGGTCCACGTACGGCCCCGCGATGACGGCGTCGCACAGGTCCAGGATCCGGCGCGTCGTGCCGGAGCCCGAGAGCCGGGAGTAGACATATCCGCTGTAGACCAATATGTCCATCGCAATCGTCTCATGGCGGCGGTCGTCCCGCCACGCGCGGATCCCGGCGAGCAGCGCCTCCAGCGCCGCGGGCTGCTGGAACGGCTCGCCGCCGGAGACGGTCACCCCGTCCACCGGTCCGGGCAGGGACGCGAGCCAGCCGAGCACGGCGTCCACCGGCACGGCCTTGCCCGGATCGGCGTCCCAGGTGTCCCGCGAGAGGCACCCCCGGCAGTGCAGCGTGCACCCCTGCGTCCAGATGCCGGCGCGGGTCCCGGGACCGAGCGCCGTCACCGGATAGTGCGCCTTCGCGAGCAGCAGCGGCGGCGGGCTCACCGGAGGTCCAGATGGACGATGCCGCCCTCGCGGCGGATGCCCGACACGGTGATCCGCTCGTCCGGGACGAGCTCGCGGTCGAACAGCGCGCGGGCCAGCGGGTTCACGAAGAGCGACTCCAGCCGCATGCCGATGCCGCGGCCGCCCTTGTCGAGCTCGGCCGTGCACCAGTCGCGCAGCGTCTGCAGCGCGTCCCCCTTCACCGTGAGGACGAGCCGGTGCTCGTCGGTGACCCGCCGGCAGATGTTCGCGAACTGCAGATCGAAGATCTTGTGCGCGGCCTCGGCGGAGATGAAGTCGAACACGACGACGTTGTCGCCGAACCGGTTGAGCAGCTCGGGCCGGTTCAGCACCTCGGTGAAGTGCTCCGCTACGGCCGCCTTGATCCGCTGCTCGATCTCGTCGTAGGCCATCTCCGGTGTGATGTTCTGCACACGGTGCGCCGACCCGTACCCGGTGCCGGCGTCGCGGGCCGTCAGGTCGCTGCCCGGCACGTACATCCCGAGGTTCGACGTGAAGACCAGGATGGCCTCGGAGAAGTGGACGGTGTTCCCCCGCCCGTCGGTGAGCCGCCCGTCCTCGAGGATCTGCAGGAACTTGTCCAGGATGCGCGGATGCGCCTTCTCGATCTCGTCGAACAGGATGACGCGGAACGGGTCCTCCCGGACGGCGTTCGTCAGCTCCCCGCCAGCCTCGTGCCCGACATAACCCGGCGGCGACCCGATCAGCCGGTCGCCGGACCCCTCGCCGGAGAACTCGCTCATGTCGAACCGCAGGTACGCGGACTCGTCCCCGAACACCAGCTCAGTGATCGACTTCGCCAGCTCGGTCTTGCCGGTGCCGGTCGGCCCGGCGAAGAACAGCACGCCGCGCGGCCGGCTGCCCGACCGCGTCGCCTGCGCCCCCGACAGCCCGAGGACCGCCCGCTTCAGGATGTCGAGCGTCTTCGTGACGGCCTGCGGCTGCCCGATCACCCGCTCCGGGACGCGCTTCTCGCCCTCCAGCACGCGGCGCCGCAGATGGCCGCGGCTCCACGGGTTGTCGAGCACGCCAAGCTTGTAGGTGCGGACGGCGTCCGGCAGGTCGGCGAGATCGACGTTGCGCTCCTTCGCCAGCCGCGTCACCTCGATCATCGACTGAAGGGTGAGGCCGTCCGCCTGCTCGGCGAACGCGTCGCAGGCCGCCGCCGCGACCTCGTCGGCGCCGACGTCGGCGACCCCGAACGCGCGGGCCAGCAGCCGCGCGGTCTCCTGCCGATCGCCGAGATGCGGCCGGGGGATCGTGATCTCGCGGATGTTCTCGTTGTCGGCGGTCAGCCACGGCGGCAGGTCGCCCGGCCGCTCCACCAGCCAGATCACCGGGTTGTAGAGCGGCTTCGGCCGCGCCCCCGTCACCCGGACGGGCCGCGCCGAGCGCGACAGCTTCGCGCAGAACCGGAAGAAGTCGCGCTCCGCCGGCTCCAGGTCGGTCGGGGTCCGAGCGATCCGGGACGCCGAGTCGATCACGAACGCGGCCCGGACGTTCTCCTCCGGCCGCGCCACCGCCGCCAGGAACCGCGTCAGCCCCTCCAGCGACGGCTTGTCGTCGCCCTTGCGCTTGCCGAGCAGCCGCTCCGCCGCCCGCGCCGCCTCGTCGCCGCCGTCCTCCCCGGCGCCCGGCACGATCTGCAACCCGTCCACCGGGTCGTACACGGCCAGGAACGAGGCTCCGCTCGACCGGAGCGTCTCGCACAGCAGCGCGCGCAGCGGCAGCAGCCGGGCCGGTCCGGCGCCCTCCGGCGGCGGCGCGAGGAAGCTGTCGTGCAGGTTCCCCGACAGGACGTACTGGGAGTGCACCGACAGCGTCGCGTCCAGTTCGCGGATGAACGGCGGCCAGCCCTGCAGCCGTCCGCCCAGCGTCGGCGATTCGATGCTCACTGGTCACGCTCCCGGCTGCGCTCGCGGTGCCCGGTACGGGTCCTGGTCTGCCGCGCCGCCTCCGACACCGGCAGTTCACGTATCCCCGGGTCGAGCCGCCACGACACCGCGGCGCGGACGCCGGCGTCCTCGAGCCGCTCCCGCGCCGCCTCGAACGCCGCGCACCACTCCTCTTCCCGCTCGACGTCGAGCCGCCGGTCGTCCTCGCTCTCCGCCGGACGCTCCCGCGTCAGCGACGCGCGGACCTGCGCGTCCTCGACTCGCATCCGCACGCTGTGGTCGGGCCAGTTCCCGCGGCTCAGGACGAGCGCCCCGCCCGCCGCCGTCACCGTCTCGAACCCGGCCCGCACCTCGTAGCCGAGATCCTCGAACGCCGACGTGATCGAGTCGAGGACGTACCGCCGCTCGACCTCCGCTTGCGCGGCGGCGTCCGCCTCGGCCCGCCTCCGCCGCTGCGCCTCCCGCCGCTCCTCGACCCTTCGGTTGGCGTCCCCGATCCGGAGCCGCACCTCCTGGAGCACGCCCTCCGCCTCGTCGGACGTGCCGGCGTCGGCGAGCAGCCGGACCGCGTCCGCGACCGCCTGCCGCTCGTCGTCCGCCGCGTCCGGCAGCAGGCGCGCCAGGATCCGCTCGAGGTCCTTGTGCGCGTCGCCGGGCGGCCGGATCCGGCCGGTGTCCCTGTGCAGCCCTTCCGCCGGGACGGCGAAGACCTGCTCGGTCACCTGCGCGGCCAGGTGCTCCGACAGCGCGCGCTCCGCCGCGTCCAGCGCGGAGTCGGCGGAGCCGCACCATGCCGCGAGCTCCGCGGGCGACTCCTCGTCCGGCCGCAGCGGTTCCGGCAGCGCCACGTCCGCGCCCAGCTTCGCGCGGGTCTCGGCGAGCGCCGCGATGCGCGCGTTGCGGCCGGCGACCTCGCGGAGCGCCCGCTCGTGCGTCTCGACCTCGGCGAGCGCCGCCGCCCGCGCCTCCGCCCGGCCCTCCGCGAGCGCGGCCAGCGCCTCCGCGCCGCGCCCCGCGAGACCCGCGCCGCGCCCCAGCACCCGGTTCATGCCGAGGGTGAGGACCACGGCCGCGTCCAGCGCGATGTCGGCCTCGACGCCGCTGCTCATACCGCTCCTTCCGGTCGGACCAAGCGGGCCTGCCGCCAGCGGTGCAGCCGCACGCCCGCCGCGACGGCGTGCGCGGCGGCCGCCGCGACCAGCAGCAGCACCCACAGCAGGCTCAGGACGGGTGTCACCGCGCCCAGCAAGAGCAACAGGAGCAACAGCGGCACAGTCCCGGCGAGGAGTACGACGCCGCAACCCCGCCTTCCGGTTCGCCGCGCCGCCCCGGACATCGTCTGCGACGCCTTCGACAGCCCGCGCCCGCTCGCGCCGGCCAGCCGCGACAACCACGACCACGGCCCGAATCGGAGGTACTCGCCGCCCTGCGCGCGCGCGACCACGACCTCGGCGCCGCACTGCACACCCCACGCGAGAACAGAGAACAGAGCCAGGGCCGCGAAGGGAATCCCGCCGCCGCCCTGGAAACCCCCGACCGACGACGTGCCGCCCGAGTCGTCCCCGCCGAGCAGGCCGCCCACGACCCAGCTCCCGCCGAGCCACAGGACGAGCAGCGGCAGCGACCACAGCACCGCCCGCGCGACGGCCGCACCGCGCCCGGCGAGCCGCTCGCTCTCCCGCTGCGCCCACCGCGCGCGTTCGGCCGCCGACCGCTCCTCGGCGGCCCGCCGGTCCCTGGCCCGTCCCTCGACCTCAAGGACGGCCTCGGGCGCCGCGCGCACCACCGACAGCAGCCGCAGCGGATCGTCGCCCGCCCCGTCCGAAAGCCACGTGAACCACGGCACCGGCTCCGCGACGGCCGCCCGCGCCCGCGCCGCGCCCTCGACCAGCGCCCGCTGCGCCTCCGCCGGACGCGCCGCGAGGGCCAGCAGCGTGAGCAGAACGACCGGCGGATCGTCGCCCGCCGCCCCGGCCTCGGGCAGCCGCGCCGCCGGCACCCCAGGCTGCCCGCGCAGCCACCGCACGAGGTCGTCCCACGCCGCCACGTGCGCCCGCCACCGCCCGTCGATGCGGCCGAGCTCGCCGGCGCCCTCGAACCCGGCCAGGACGTGCAGCAGGTCCTGCTCCCACAAGGCCCGTCCGAGCAGGCACGCGGTGCGATGGTCGGGATGCCGCCGATCCTCCGCCAGCGCCGCGAGGGCGGGCAGGTCATCCGGTGCGACCCTGCGTCCGAGGAAATGCGGCGGCATCGCCGGATCGAGCCACCGCACCAGATGCAGCAGCTTCACGTCCGGCGGCAGATCCGTCGCCAGGTAGCCGTCGATGAGGCCGATGCGGCTGTCGTCCGGCACCTCGGCGAGCCATTCCCGCAGGCTGCGCCACGCCTCGCCGGACTCGCCCCGCCCGAAGAAGTAAGGCGCCGCGTGCTCCCACTCCTCGACGAGCACCCGCGCGAGCTCACCGCGGTCGGCGTACCGGCGCCCCCGGAACGGCAGCCCGGTCCCCGGCGGCACCGCCGCGGGCGCCTCCTCCGGAACCGGCGGGGCGCCGCCCCGCAGCCACTCGGCGACCTCCGCGCCGCCCCACCGCCGCCGCGGATCGCGGATCAGCAACCCCCGGCACAGCAGCCGCAGCCGCGGATCCGCGACATCGTCCGCGCTCACCGGCCGCGTCGCCAGATGATCGACCACCACGGTCTCGCTGAGCCCGAGGAACGGCGGCCGCCCCGTCGCCAGCTCCCGGACGATCATCCCGAGCGACCACCAGTCCCGCGCCGGCGACACCTGCCCCGACAGCGACTCGGGGGCCGCGTACGCCAGCGTCCGCGACGACGACGCGAACACCACGCTCTGGTCGAGCACCCGGCTCAACCCGAAGTCGGCGATCGCCACCCGAACCGACTCCCCGTCCAGAACGAGGACGTTCTCCGGCTTCAGGTCACGGTGGACGATGCCCGCCCTGTGCAGCGCCGTCAGCCCGTCCGCGAGCTGCGCGGCGATCTCGGCGACCGCGCCGGCCGCCAGCGGCGCGTCCATCAGCGACCGCAGATTGCCGCCCGGCGCGTACTCGGTGATCTCGTAGTCGCGCCCGTCCGCGTGCCCGGTCTCCAGGATCCGCAGCACATGCGGCGACCGCAGCTCCGGCAGCTTCCCCCAGACCTCCCGGTCGGCGTCGTACCCCCGCCTGAAGATCTTCGCGACGAGATCGGCGCCCTCTCCGTCCTGCACCAGCAGCAGATCCGACTCGGCGCCCTGCACCGGCAGCTCCGCCACCACGCTGTACCGCTCGGCTAGCGCCGCCGGCAACCGCATCAGCGGCCCCTCCGGCACCGCCCCGTCCCGCCGCGTCTCGCCCGGCCGCGGCGACGGCACGGCCGCGTCCCGCCGCGTCACCCCGGGGTCGCGCCGGGTGTCCCGCGGCGGCGTCCCATCGAAGTCACCCACCGGCCCGCCCGTCTAGATCTTGTCCTTGATGACCCGCAGGTGCTCGACCCCCTTGAAGCGGACGACCACCGCCTCCATGAAGATGCGGATGAGCAGCAGCTGGAAGAACCACAGCACCGGCGAGGCGCCGATGATGATCAGTCCGAGGAGCCAGCCGTTCCGCAGTTGCGCGACCCAGAGGCCGATCGCCACAACCCCCAGCGACGTCATGCTGACCAGCATCATCGAGAGGATGTAAACGATTTTGATGAGCTTCGGCGTCACCAGATAGTTGAAGTTGGCGTCGAAGAGCGCTCCCACCAGCCCCTTCTCCGAGCGCTGGGGAGGTACCCATTCCTGCCCCGGGGGGCCGGCGGGCCTCTGGGTGGGGATGGGACCGGTGCCGGGACCGGGTCCCGGGAGCGGCGGTGGCCCGTACGGTCCGCCGGGCGCCGGAGGGCGCGGAGGGTGACCGGGCTCGGAGGGGTTCGTCATCGCCGTCGTCTCCAGTGTGGGTCCGCCTACAGGACGACTCTAGAGCCTGCACCCGCCGCCACGCCCGAACCGGACACCCCCGCGTCACCCGCCGACGACGTTGCCCAGCACCCGGATGCGTCAGGTCACCGTGCAGACGAGCGTTACGTACCCGGACGCGTGTAGAAGGTGATCGTCGGCCCGTACTCGCCGTCCTCCTCGCCGGAGACCTCCACGACCACCTCCCGGGCCGGGAAACGCCGCGTGAGGACGCCCTGCCAGCACTCTCCGATCGCCATGGCGAACTGCATCAGCTCCGCATCCGAGTATGCGTCGATGTCACAGTTCCCGAAGAGACTGTAGACGTGAAGTTCGTTGACGACCGCTTCGGTTCGGCTGACCTCGCCTGCTGTGTCCGCAAGCCACTGGTCCACATTCTCGGGATCGAAGCGCGCGACTCTGAAAACGCCCCCTCGGTATTCGGTGACCTCGGGGCAGAACAGCCAAGCGGCGGAAATGAGGAACGGGATGGCCGCTTGCTGGTTAAGGAAATTCAGAGGTGAAAAAAATTCACCGCCGGGAACGAAATCCTGACGCCAGTCAAGAAAGAACTCCGGCAGTGAGCGGGTTGTCAGCGTCGGCTTGGTCGTGGTCATGGAATCTCATCGGGACGGGCCTGGCGGACGGTTCTCTGTTCTTCCGGGAATATCTGGCCGGTCTTAGGGTTCACATTGTGTTCATAGTACACAACATGCGGTGTCGGCACCCCGCCGTGGGGACGGCCTATGATATCGACGCGCTTGATGGGGTTCCCATTCGCGTCGTACACGGTGTAGTTCGTGACCTGTCCCGTCTGCGGGTCCTTCTTGTAGAGCGTTCCGTTGGGCGGTCCGTTCCGCTGCGGCAGCCTGCGTCCGTTGAACTGCTGGCCGTTCTTGATGAGGTCGCTCGCGGGCGGCAGATGGGAGTCGTCCGGGACCCTGCTCGTCGGCTTCGGTGTGGGAGTGGGGGTGGGACCGCCGACGTCACAGGCGTCACCGGGGCCTGGCGTCGGGGTGTTGTGGACGAGGAGGTGGCGTCCGCCCACGGTCACGTAGAAGGTGTGCAGGTCGGCGACGGTGAGGTTGTGGACGCGACGCTCCGCCGTGTAGCGGTGCGAGCCGACGATCATCGCCCGGCCGCCGTCCGGCGTGGCGAGGTCGTCCCCGAAGACGAGCCGCCCGGCGCCGATCCACTCCCCCGCGCCCGGAGCCCAGAACGGGTGGTT